>CAWCWA010000001.1:0-318884 GCA_963799085.1 uncultured Alphaproteobacteria bacterium
TTAACGAAATATCAATAAGTTAGGTTTGCGACACCGGTCGGGTCCAGTGTCGGGTAACTTTACAGCTTGTCGCGTCCCCGGGGCGCCGGCGCCCCCGGTACGCGACATTGCAACGCCCGTCTCCCGACGGCCTGTCGACCGAGGGCGCAGCACGGTAGGATGGGTCGAACGACATGAAACCCATCGTTTCGGAGCCGCGATCGACGGGCGATAATCGGCTTCGCTATTCTTAGCTCATCTACAAGACGGATAAGTGAAGAAAGCAACCAGCTCAAATAACCCGTGCCGCCCATAAGAGGCCCTCGGCGTTGCCGACGCTAGAATTGCCATAATCGTATGATAGCTGTGGTCCCGTTGGCGGCGCGAAACGACGGGCTTTGGACCGGGGGCGGGGCTATGGGCGGAGGATTTGCTGATAATTCATTGCAAATAACAGCAAAAACAGCAAAACGCGGAAGGCCGCGAGGGCCGGCGGGACACGATCATCCCTGCCCCGCCTAGCCTCACGAAATCCGCCTGGACCGTGTCCGGGACACCGTGCGCGCATCGTCATGCCGCCGGATCGCTGGCATCCGGGTAGAACAGCTGCTCGCCGTTGATCTTGTAGTCGGCGATGGCGCGCTGCCCTTCGGGCGAGATCAGCCAGTCGATGAATTGCTGGCCCAGCTCTTTCTTTACGTGCGGGAATTTCTGTGGGTTGACCAGCATGACGCCGTACTGGTTGAACAGCCGCTTGTCGCCTTCGACGACAATGACGAGATCACCCTTATTCTTGAACGACAGCCACGTACCGCGATCGGAGAGCACATAGGCATTGTCGGCCGCGGCAGTGTTGAGGGCCGCCCCCATGCCCTGGCCAATTGCCTTGTACCAGGACCCTTTTTCGCTGGCGATGTCGATCCCCGCGGCCTTCCATAGTTTCAATTCGGCGATGTTGGTGCCGGATCGGTCGCCCCGGGAAATGAACGGAGCGGCCTTCGCCTTGATGGTTTCGAACGCGGCGACGACGTCCTTGCCGCCGCTGACGCCGGCCGGGTCGCTCTTTGGCCCGATCAGCACGAAGTCGTTGTACATGACCGGATAGCGCTTTACCCCGTAGCCCTCCGCCAGAAACTTTTCCTCGGCCGATTTGGCATGGACAAAGACGACATCGGCATCGCCCCGCCGGGCGGTGTCGAGCGCCTGGCCGGTGCCGAGCGCGACGACCTTCACATCGATCCCCGTCTTGGCCTTGAACAGCGGCAGGATGTGGCCGAACAGCCCGGAATCGCGCGTCGAGGTGGTCGAGGCGACGACGATCGATTTGTCTTGGGCGGCCGCCGGGATAATCAGGAAAGCGATGGCGGCTACGGCCAGCAGATAGCGGCGAGCGAGCATGCCTACCTCCATTCTTGTTGCAGTCAGACGAGCAGGTCTCCCGCGATGAAGCTGCGCGCCTCGGTCGATTGAGGTCGTTTGAAGAAAGACGTGGCATCGCCGGCTTCGATGATCCGGCCGCGATGGAGCAGCACCACTTCGCCGGCAAGCCGCCTCGCTTCGCCGAGATCGTGCGTTGACAGCACCACCTTGATGCCACGCCGGCTGACCATGCCGATCACGTCCTCGACCGCCTTGGTGGCGGCCGGATCGAGACTGGCGGTCGGCTCATCGAGAAACAGCACGGCTGGGTCGGCGGCTAGTGCGCGAGCGAGTGCAAGGCGCTGTTGCTCGCCGGTGGATAGTCGTCGGGCTGGGCGCTTGGCGAGATCGCTGAGGCCAACTATCGCCAACAGCTCCTCGATCGCGGCCCCATAACGCGACCGCGCGACGCCGGCCGCCCGGAGTGCGTAGCGGATATTGCCGCCCGCACTGCGCCGCAGCATCGCCGGGCGCTGGAACACAATGGCCCGCCGCGTCCAGCGCGGATTGTCGTGCACGCCCCAGAGGATGCGTCCGTGCGTCGGCGCCGTCAGGCCCATCGCGGCGTGCAGCAAAGTCGTCTTACCGGCGCCGTTAGGCCCCAGCAAGACGGTCGGCGGGCCCGGTACAAGGGCGAGCGTGATCCGATCGAGGATCGTCACCGCGCCGACGGCAATGCTGACCCGGTCGAAGGTGATTGGGAGATTGGGGGAGAGCGCATCCATCGTCACCCCGCGAGCCGCTCGCCGGCGCGCCGCGCCGTCCAGGCGAGTGCGTTGACGGCGATCACGATGGCGAGCAACACGATACCGAGGCCGATGGCGAGCGGCAGGTCCCCTTTCGATGTCTCCAGCGCGATCGCCGTCGTCATCGTGCGGGTGAAGCCCTCGATGTTGCCGCCGACGATGATGATCGCCCCGACCTCCGCCGCGGCGCGGCCGAAGCCAGCAAGCAATGCGGTCACCAGGCTGAAGCGGGCATCCCATATCAGCGTCGCCACCCGGCCGAGCGGCCCGATATTCATCGCGGTCAGCTCGTCGTGATATTCGCTCCACAAATCCTCGACGGTCTGCCGCGTCAGCGCGGCGATGATCGGCAGGACGAGGACGATTTGCGCGATCACCATGGCCTGTGGGGTGAACAACAGCCCCCAACCACCAAGCGGACCCGAACGCGACACTGCCAGATATACCGCCAAGCCGACGACGACCGGGGGCAGCCCCATCAAGGCGTTGAGGATAACGATGACGCCTTCGCGCCCGCGAAACCGGACGAGCGCGATCAGCGCGCCGAGCGGCACGCCGAGCAAACTCGCGAGCAATACGGCGGATAGGCTCACGATCAGCGACAGCCTTACGACCGCGACTAACGCAGGATCAGCAGTCAGAACCAGTTGGAGGGCGGTGACATCGTCCGGCATCGAGGCACATCTTGTGCAGATGGCCCGCGGCAGTTCAACTTACGTAAAGCGTGCAGGCTAATTCATACAGGTGCTCTATATGCCCGAACTTCTCACCACGGATGAAGCGTCCGCCTATCTTCGCCTGTCGGAGCGCAAGCTCTACGAGCTGGTGGCTAATGGGGCGGTGCCATGCGCGAAGGTGACGGGACGGTGGCTGTTTCCGCGCGCGGCACTCGATCGTTGGATCACGGCCGGCCTGATTGTGCCCGCGGCGCTGGCGCGGGTCGCCGCCCCGCCGATCGTCGGCGGCAGCCATGATCCGCTGCTCGAATGGGCTTTGCGCGAGAGCCGCTGCGGGCTCGCCAGCCTGCCGGAAGGCAGCGAAGAAGGATTGCGGCGGCTGACCCAAGGCGAGGTGATGGCTGCCGCCATTCACCTCCACACGCTCGACGGCGACGAGGAACAAGCCAACCTCGCTGCGGTTGCGACGCTGGCAGGACTGCACGATGCGGTAGTGATAGCTTTCGCCCGCCGTGAGCAGGGCATCTTGGCGGCGTCTGGCAATCCCCGCCAACTCAGCGACATCGCCTCGATTGCGTGTAGCGGTGCGCGCGTGGCCCAACGGCCGGCTGGCGCCGGCGCGCAGCTCCTGCTGCTGGCTCTGCTCGGACGGGCCGGGATCGCGGCCGATGAACTTGCTTTCGTCAAGCCGGTGTGTCCGACCGGTGCGGATATCGCGCAGGCAATCCGGTCAGGACGCGCCGACTGCGGGATTGCCACTCGCTCGGTCGCCGCGGCGGCAGGCTTGGAATTTCTGCCGGTGACTTGGGAGCACTTCGATCTCGTGCTGCGCCAGCGCGACTACTTCCTGCCCGAGGTCGCAGTCGCTGTTCGCTTTCATGCGATCGCCGACCATGCAAGAGCGCGCCGCGGAGCTGGGTGGCTACGATATCGCGGCGATCGGCGAGGTACGCCTGGTCAATTGATGAGGCCGGCTCCGATATGCCGCTTGGCGGCGATGGAACGTGTCGCGCTCGCCGCTCTCGGCGAATTTTACCCGAGCATGGGCCCGCGTTGTCGCGGGTAACCACAGGCGCGGCTCAGCATCCTGAGGGTCCGCCATAATCAGCGAATTCGCGACGAGCTCCAGCACATTGTCGATGATCTCGCTCTTCGGGTGGCCTAATATCGGCCGCCGCCGTCGCGGCCGCACCAAGCGTGAAACTGGCGGGAAAGACCGACAGGCGACACAAGATCGATTGCTCGAGGTCGCTGAGGAGCCGGTAACCCCACTCGAGCGCTGCGTGCATGCTCCGGTGGCGCGGTGGCGCCGCACGACAGCGAACGGTCAGCAATCCGAGGCAATCATCAATTCGAACGGCGACGCCTCGCGCCCCAAAGGCGCCGACGCGCGCGACTGCCAACTCGATCGCCAGAGGAATTCTTCGAGACGAGTTCTCCTGGCGGATCAGGCCACGCAGAATCTCTATCATGGTCGTTCCTTCATCGGTCGAACCAAGATATAGCCGGCCGGTCAGGAAGAAGGAGCCGTCAACATGCACGAGACGGCGTTGGTCCGCGATGTCGTTCGCCGAGCCGAAGACCTGGCGCGTTCGACGGGCGCCCGTCGGGTCGTTGGCGTCAGAGTTCGGCTCGGCGCGCTGAGCCATCTTTCGGTCGAACATTTCCGCGAGCACTTCGACATCGAAGCGCGGGATACGCTCGCCGCCGGCGCGGCATTGGAAATTGAAATGTCGAACGATCCCGACGACCCGTATGCCCAGGCTATCCGGCTAGAGAGCGTCGATCTCGACGAATAAGCGCAAGTTGTGTCGACAGCATCGGCAAGAACGCGGAACACCCTGAAGCGAGGCGCCGAGGTTCTTTGAGGCACCGTCAATTCGATGATCCTCGGGCATTTGTACCGACGGACGGGGCAGGTAGTCGGATGGGATGACGACACGCGGTCGTTCCCGCTCCCGCCGAGATCGACATAGAACAGCGACTTCCGCGCGGTCGGCGGTACGCTCGAGCGCTTGCACGAGGTCGAGGTGCCGAGCACGGCGACGAGCCCTTGGGACCAAGCGCCGCTGGCGCCGGTAGCCGCGCCCGAATTCGTCCGCAAGGTGACCGCTCGCTCGAAGGGCATGGTTGGAGTTAGCGATGGACGCTACGGCGGCCTGATCCAGATCAACGCGCCGACCGACTCGGGATGTCAAAAGCGTCCGCGACCAATAGTGGGAGTTCGATCCGATGGCGGCAGAAACCTGGGTCCGCTGGTTTGATGATATCCGGCTCAAGGACGTAGCGGCGGTCGGCGGGAAAACCGCGTCTTTGGGCGAACTCCGTGCGCTGCTCGGCGGCCGCGTGACGGACGGCTTTGCGCTAACGGCGGAGGCGTATCGCGATGCCCTTTCTTCGGCTGGGATCGCGGATGAGTTGCGCCGCCTATTGTCGGGCTTTGACCATCACGACATGGCGCAGCTTGGGGAGCGCGCCGCCGCAGCCCGGCAGCTGGTTTACGAGGCGACCGGGGATACGCGTCTGCACGACGCAATCGCCACGGCCTATCGCGCGCTAGAACAGAAAGGTGGGCGAAGGGTCGCGGTCGCGGTGCGCAGTTCGGCAACCGCCGAGGATCTGCCGACGGCCAGCTTTGCCGGCCAGCACGAGAGCTTTCTCAATGTGCGCGGCGCGGAAGAGGTGATCGAGGCCTGCCGGCATTGTTTCGCTTCGATCTTTACCGACCGAGCGATCGTCTACCGCATCGACAACGGTTTCGATCACTTCAAGGTGGCGCTGTCGGTCGGGGTCATGAAGATGGTCCGCGCCGACCTCGCCGCGAGCGGCGTCATCTTCACGCTCGACACCGAATCCGGGTTTCGCGATGTGGTCTTTGTCACCGGCTCCTGGGGTCTCGGCGAGAATATCGTGCAAGGTAAGGTCGATCCTGACGAATTCTATGTCCACAAGCCGACTTTCCGCCTTGGCTACCGCTCAGTCCTGAGCCGCTCGCTCGGCACCAAGGAGTTGCGGCTCGTCTATGCCCGCAGGCGTGAGGATGCGACGACCCGGAACGTGCGCACACACCGGGCCGAACGCGAACGCTTCTGCCTTACCGATCCCGAAGTGCTGGAGCTGGCCGATTACGCGATCCGCATCGAGGATCATTATTCCAAGCTTTCCGGTCACCCGACGCCGATGGACATCGAATGGGCCAAAGACGGCAAGGACGGCAAGCTCTACATCGTCCAGGCCCGCCCGGAGACCGTCGCCTCGCAGCGGACGGCGGGCATGTTCGAGACCTATTCACTGAAGGGCACCGGCCCGGTGCTGGCGACCGGCCGCGCCGTCGGCGAGAAGATTGCCTCGGGTTCGGCGCGGGTAGTCACCGAGCCTCGCGATCTTGCCGCCTTCCAGCCAGGAGAAGTGCTGGTTGCCGAGTCGACCAGCCCGGATTGGGAGCCGGTCATGAAGACCGCGGCGGCGATCGTCACCAGTCACGGCGGCCGCACCTGCCATGCGGCGATCGTCGCTCGCGAACTCGGCGTTCCGGCGGTCGTGGGCGCCGAAGGAGCCGTCGAACGGCTCCTCACCGGTCGGGTGGTAACCATCAGCTGCGCCGACGGTGAGGTCGGCAAGGTGTATGAAGGGCGGCTGGAATATGAGGTTACACGAGTGTCGGCGGCGGCGGTACCGCGGCCGCGCACCGAGATCATGGTCAATCTCGGCAATCCCGAACTCGCCTACCACACCGCGATGCTGCCCAATGACGGGGTCGGGCTCGCCCGCATGGAATTCATCATCAGCGAGCACATCGGCATCCATCCGATGGCGCTCGTCGAACCCGGACAAGGTCGCCGCCAAGGGCGCGCGCGCCGCGATCGCCCGGCTAGTGAAAAACTACGACCGGCCGGCAGATTACTTCATCGAGAAATTGTCGGAGGGGGTTGGCACGATCGCCGCCGCGTTTTATCCGAAGCCGGTCATCGTGCGATTGTCCGATTTCAAGACCAACGAGTACGCCAGCCTAATCGGCGGCGCCTCCTTCGAGCCCAAGGAAGACAATCCGATGCTCGGCTTTCGCGGCGCGTCGCGCTATGCCCATCCGGCTTATGCCGCGGGCTTTGCCCTCGAATGCAAGGCCCTCGCACGCGTGCGCAACCAGATGGGTTTGACCAACCTGCGCGTCATGGTGCCGTTCTGCCGCCGCGTCGCCGAGGGCAAGGCGGTGATCGAGGCAATGGCCAAGAACGGGCTCGAGCATGGCGTCAACGGCCTCGAAATTTTCGTCATGTGCGAGATCCCCAACAACGTCATCGCAAATCGACGCCTTTGCCGCACTGTTCGACGGCTTTTCGATCGGCTCCAACGATCTGACGCAACTGACCCTGGGCGTCGACCGCGATTCGGAGATCGTCGCCTTTGACTTCGACGAACGCGATCCAGGGATGCTCGAAATGCTGCGGCTCGCGGTGACCGGCGCCAAGCGCAACCACCGCCATGTCGGGATTTGCGGCGAGGCGCCGGCCAATTATCCCGAGATCGCCCGCTTTCTTGCCAAGCTCGGCATTGATTCGATCAGCGTCAACGCCGCCAGCCTGTTGCGCACGATGACTGTCGTCCACGAGGCGGAACAAGCGGCGACCCGTTCCCCGGCGGCGGCCGAGTAGGGCTCGCAATGGCTGCGATTGTCACCCTGACGATGAACCCGGCGCTCGACATCGCCACATCGACCCAGCGGGTCGAGCCGACGCACAAGCTGCGCTGCACCGAGCCGCGCTATGATCCGGGTGGTGGCGGCATTAATGTAGCGCGCGCGGTTCGTGCTTTGGGCGGCGAGGCGACCGCAATCTTTCCGGCTGGAGGTGCCGCGGGCGAGATGATCCGGCACCTATTGGATCAGGAAGACGTTGCCTACGACGTCGTCGCCATCGACGGGTTCACCCGCGAAAGCCTGGCTGTCGAGGAGCGCGTCTCCGGTAATCAGTTCCGGTTCATCCTTCCCGGACCCGAAATCTCCGAAAGGGATCAACTGCGCTGTCTCGACCGGCTGGCATTGATGGCACCGGCGGCGAGCTACATTGTCGCCAGTGGCAGCCTGCCCCTCGGCGTCGCGGACGATTTCTACGCGCGGGTGGCCGCACTGGTCCGGTCGCTTGGCAAGCCATTGGTTTTGGATACCTCGGGCATGGCGCTCAAGCAGGCGCGCGGCGGCATCCACATGCTCAAGCCGAGCCTGCGCGAGCTGGAAGATTTAGTCGGGCGGCCGATCCTCAGCGAAGACGAGCAAGAACGCGCCGCGCGTGATGTCATCGAGCAACACCGCTGCGAAATCGTGGTCCTGTCGCTGGGCGAGGCTGGCGCGTTGTTGGCGACGGCCGAGGGCTGCGAGCGTTTCCCGGCGATCCCGGTCTCAGCAAAGAGCACCGTTGGCGCCGGCGACAGCATGCTGGCCGGCATCGTTCTAGGCCTGACCCGCGGCCTGCCGCCGCGGGAGGCCGTTCGCTTTGGCATGGCGGCCGGTGCCGCCGCGTTGCTCGGGTTTGGCACCGCCCTGTGTAGGCGCACCGATGTCGACCGCTTCTATGCGCAGATGCCGGCCCGACGAGGGACGGCTTCTCCGGGTTAGAAGGCCGACCCGACCGAAGGCGACACAAAGGAGAAACCCACCGTGAAAACAGCCCTGTTATTTGCCGGCAGCGGTCCGCTGGTGATTCTCACCTCGCATAAATCGCTGACCGACCCGATCCTCCTCAAAAAACTCGAAGCCAAGGGCGTCAGCAAGTTCATTGCTTACGAGATCCCAGTGACGCTAGCCGAAAAGCGTTACGGCAACCATTTTCAGGTAGTGCAGGGAGATCTCCATGAGACCGATGATTTGCGGGTGCTTGATTTCGACGGCCAAAGAGCGTTTCGCCTGTTCCGTCTCTCGGAATTGGGAACACCGATCTTCTACGAGGGCGAGGGGCGCCGGGCACCCGAATGAGCGGTTTTCGGTCAACCAGAGGATCATCTTGAAGGCGTCCAACCCGCGGCGAGCGGATGCTTTACTCGGTCGGCGGAGTTCGCGCCGAGAAGCATCTCGAAGCAGTCAGGAATGCCGTGATAAGCGCCGGCGTACCGGCCGGGAACCTCCAGTTGTCGATAGTCAGTTCCGACAGACTCTCACCCCAACCGTAGCTGTCGAACTCGACGGTCCGCCGGCGTTGTATGGACCCGGCAAGTGCAGCTCAGCAATATTCATGAATTGTGACCAGCAAGCCATTTGAGACGCCATATACTGTAAGCGTGAAACTGAATAATCGATCAGCACGATCTCGATCGTCCACCGGCCGAGATTGCCGAGCGCGGTGGCCGATTTGGCCCCGCCATAGCCGCCATCGGCAAAGACATGGCGCAGCCAGGGATAGAGAAAGCGAGGGGCAGCCAGCACCAGCGGCGCGCCATCGCGATCTTGGATGCCGGCTGGATGAACCACGGCGACGACCGGCAGACCGAGCGTGTCGGTGAGCAAATTGGAAGGCCAAGTGTGGCGAGATGGAGGTGTCGGACGCCCGCCGGCTCTGCGGCTTGTTCGGGACGGTCGAGATCGCCCGCGCCGCGGGCGCGGATCGGTGGCGCGGACGGGCCGGGGGGCGAGTGGCGGCAAGGTTCTGCCTCGATGCGCCCGGATGACCCGGCAAGTGGAGGCGCGGATCGCCGGAACCTGTCTCGCCGGCGCCAACACCCGCCAGGTGCGCCGGGCCCTGGCGGCGTTGTTCGGGGGCGCCGTCGGCAAGGACACAGTGAGCCGGGTGTGGCGGCAGGCGAAGACGGACCGGGAAGCTTGGTCGAAGCGCGCCCTCGCCGCGCAGACCATCGTCCGGATCGTCCTCCACTGGGCGGCGTCTCGAGGAGTGTCCAAATCTTTGTGTAAGGCAAGCCGCATCTCACCGTTTTGAGCCTTCGGCGCGCTGGCGGCTCAAAACGATCGCCGAATTGGATGGCAAATTGCCCCACTGCGGCGGTCCATTCCGGCCGGCGCGAATGGACGCCGGCATTGCGGATCGCCAGGAATAGCAGCTGCAGCGCCGCCTCGTCGGTTGGGAACCCGCCGCGCGTCTTGATGATCTTGCGCAGACTGCGATGCAGGCTTTCGACCGCGTTTGTTGTGTAGATCATCTTGCGGATCGCCGGCGGCAAGGCGAACAGGGCACAACGTGCTCCCAGGCCCGCCGCCAAGCCTGGCCGATCGCCGGGTAGCGCTTGCCCGATCCGGCCTCGAAATGGTCGAGTTCGGCGACCGCCGCCGCCACGGTTTCCGCTCGGTAGAATGACGCGCGCCGAGCCATGCCTCGTCGCAGTTCAGCCGGTAGAGAGGCTTCGAAGAGTTCAAGGTCGCGCTCCTACGCGCCAGTTGCAGCCCTTCGATCGATGCGACATTTGCTGTTTTCGCTGTTATTTTGCAGCGAATTTACAGCAACCCTTGCACCGCAAGGGTTTGTTAGGAACAAGTGTGCCATGCGATTATCGATTTCAGGGGGGGCCAATGGCTGGAATATACCTACGGCCATGTAGAGCGAGCCGTTGTCTTCCGTTGGGCTTTCCATACTGACCGTTACGCCGTTCTGGAAGAAGTCCGGATACCATCGCCGGTTTACCGGATGTAGGATTTCTGGCCGGGCAGTGACGCCCATCTTTTGGTAACCGCCAAACTCGAATTGCATAGCAACAATGATGACCTTAATACAACGCCGCTTTGCACCGATAAAACGCGTGCTTCCACAAACTGTGTGGCAGCCGATTCGAGCATTTTGACTGCTGCTATTACTCCAGTCAGGTTCTCATGCAGAAGCGGCCACTGGAAAAGCTCCATTTCTATGTTAGCGGTTGACGCGAACGGCACCCCGATACCTTGGTATACATATTCCGCAATCGATTTCCTGGCACAGAGAAACTTCGAAGGCAAAAAAATCTTAGAGTTCGGAGGTGGCCAGTCAACCCTGTGGTGGTCGGCGCGCGCTGCCTCCGTACTCACGATCGAGCAGGACGCGGGCTGGTACGACCAATTGCGCAGTCGAGTGCGAAGCAATGTCAGCATCCACCATATTCCGGTGGACCATGCGACCCGAACCGTCGAGCCAATTCGGCGCTTGCTCAACGCTAATCCCGATAGGGAGTTCGATATCATTATCGTCGATGGCCATCTAAGTGTCCGACCAAAAAATGATTTTAGTGATTTCAGTAGGTTGTGATAACCGCGGTGTGTGAGAACGCACGGGGGACACAACATGTGGACCGAAACCACTCGACCGCAGTATGAGCGTAAGGGATTGCGTTACGCAAGCGATGTGACGGATGCGGAGTGGGCGCTGATGGCGCCGCAGCTGCCGCCGCGATACCGGCGGGGCCGCCCACGGGAGACTGAATTGCGCAGCATCGTCAATGCCTTGTTCTACATGGCCCGGACCGGCTGCCAATGGCGGCAGTTGCCGCGCGAGTTCCCGCCATACGCGACCGTACAGTATTATTTCTATGCTTGGCGTGACCAAGGCGTGTTGGAGACGGTCAATTTCGAACTCTTGCTCGAAGCGCGGGAAGCCGCCGGCCGGGAGGCGAGCCCGTCGGCCGGGGTCATCGACAGCCAGTCGGTCAAGACCACCGAAAGCGGCGGCCCGCGCGGCTACGACGCGGCCAAGAAGGTCAAGGGCCGCAAGCGCCATATCGTCACCGACACCGCCGGCTTCATGGTCGGGGCCGCGATCCACCCTGCCGATGTGCAGGACCGCGACGGCGCGGCGCTCGTCATCGAAGCCATTCACGACCTCTTCCCATGGCTGCGCCACCTCTTCGCCGACCGCGCTTATTCCGGGGACAAGCTTTTGACAGCCCTCGCTAAATTCGGCCGCTGGAGCATCGAAATCGTCAGACGCATGGCCGACACCGTCGGCTTCGAAGTGCTCCCCCGCCGCTGGGTCGTCGAACGCACCCTGGCTTGGCTCAATCGCAACCGCCGCCTCGCCAAAGACTTCGAAACCTCGATCGCCAGCGCCACGGCCTGGCTCTATCTGGCCTCGGTCCAGCTTCTCATAAGGCGATTGGCGCGGTCATGATACAACCTTGCCAATTCTCAGTCGGACACTAAGAGCGGAGGTAACGGAACTTGCGTTTTCCTACCTTGCTAAAAATGGCGCCTTGATTCTGGATAATTCGGAGGGTTATGGACTTTATGAGGTGATCGCACGACGAGATTGCCGAAGAATCGACTTCTTTGGATTTGCCCCCGGCGTCTCCTTGCGCCACTGCACATCGATGGTGTTTTTGAACGACTGCTTCCTCCTGATGCCGGGCATTCCAATTCCCGCCTTGGAGCTTGGCAAGAGATAGGGGCGACGGGCTTCGGCCCCCGAGCCTGTATCGACCACCTCCTCGCGGCGGCGCTTGTGTCGGATCGGGCGGGGGATGTTATGATCGCCCGAAGAAAGCATTTCGCGAGGAGAAAGCATCATGTCGGAACTCGGCGCCGAGGCTATCCGGGGGGTTCCGTGGCCTTCGAACGGCCTCACCGAGGTACCGTTCCGGGTCTACACCGATCCCGAGCAGTACCGGCTCGAACAGGAGCGGATATTCAAGGGCCCGTGCTGGAGCTATCTCTGTCTGGCGGCGGAAATTCCCAATGCCGGCGATTACGTCGCGACCACAATCGGCGAGACCGCCGTTGTCGTCACCCGCGACGCGGCGGGTGGGATCAACGCCTTTCCCAACCGTTGCGCGCATCGCGGCAACCTCCTCTGTCTCGAACGCCGCGGCAACTTCGAGGAGATCACCTGCATCTACCACGGCTGGACCTACGACCTCGGCGGCAAACTGACCGGGGTCGCCTTCGAACGCGGCGTCAAGCGCCAGGGCGGCATGCCACCCGAGTTCCATAAGGACGACCACGACCTGCCGCGGCTCCGGGTGGCCGAAATCGCCGGCCTCGTCTTCGCCACCTTCCGCCGCGACGCGCCCGATCTCGAAACCTATCTCGGGCCGCAAATCATGCACGGCATCCGCCGTGTGCTGAACCGTCCGGCCCATATCCTCGGCCGCAGCACCCAGATCCTGCCCAACAACTGGAAGCTCTACGCCGAGAATACCAAGGACACCTACCACGCCAGCATCCTGCACCTCTTCCTGACGACGTTCCGCATCAACCGGCTCAGCATGCCGGGCGGCATCCATATCGACGACAGCGGCGGCCACCATTTCAGCCAGGCCAAGCTCGACTACGCGGCCGAGGACGCCGACTACAAGCGCGAGGGACTGCGCTCGGACACCGATCTGCGGCTCGAAGATCCCTCGGTCATCGAATCGGTCGACGAATACGGCGATGGTGTGTCGGTGCAGATCCTGACCCTCTTCCCCGGCATGATATTGCAGCAGATCCGCAACTCGATCGCGGTCCGGGTGATCCATCCGAAGGGGGTCGACAAGACCGAACTCGAATGGATCCATCTGGGCTTCGACGGCGACGACGAGGCGATGACCGAGCGCCGCGTGCGTCAGGGCAATCTGGTGGGTGCGGCGGGCTACATCTCGATGGAGGACGGCTGCATCGGCGGTTTTGTGCAGCGCGCGCTGCGCTACAACGACGAGGACAGCGGGGTCGTCATGCTCGGCGGCCACGAGGCCTCCTCGCAGCCCTTCCGCGTCAGCGAGGCGGCGATCCGCGGCTTCTGGAAGAAATACCGCGCGATGGTCGGCGACTGACGGCGGAGTACTCGAACTCCGAGGTGTCAGATGAGCCCCAAGGACAGTGATCTTGTCATTAAATTTCCAGCTCTCTACGCGAATCTAAAAGATTGGACCGACGACGATCCGGAAGGTTTGCCGAGCCTCACGGACGGCGACGAAACTCTCCGTCGACTCTGCTCAAACCTGGGGAGTACCGCGTTCCTGCTAGCGAACGAGGAGAGGCGCAACAGAACGCTGTTCGCGAACCCTGTCGATCCCAAGTTTGTTAAGGCCTGGCGTGATTACGAAGCACGATACGCCCCCGCAATTAATTGCGTAGAGCTGGCTAAAATAATCGACTGCGATGCGGCTTCGTTCGATCCACCGCCCAAAAAGAGCGCAGAAACCGACCTTAAATTAGCTGCAGAGGACGCAAATGAGTCTGCCAACGCGATATCTTCAGTCTTCTCGTTTGCTGAGCGAGAATTGAAGTTTCAAAAAGAGTCGGTCGATGACACGGCCTACGAGGAGACGCTTGATGAAGTTGAACGCGGGATTTCTGAATGGGAGAACCTAAACCGTAGCGGTTTTGATCTGAAAGGAATAATAAGAAGACGTAATTTGATACCTTTCGTATTAATTCCGAGGCATGTGTCCGCTCATCATGGAGCTGCTGAGAAACTCTCTCTTCTTACGCTGCTGCAACAGGCTCAAGAGGCATTCGTATTCGGTACGCCGTTGGCGGCAATCTCTCTGATGCGCGCCATTTTGGAAATGGTATTGCAGTTTCATTATAACATCTCGGGTCCGGATCTAGAGGAATGCATAAATAGGGTGTTCGATTTGCCACCCAAGATTGGAAAAGAAGATCTGCACGAACTCAGGAGCTGAGTAATGCCATCCTGCACTTCAATAAAGAGGTCTTCAGGAGACTAGAAACATCGACCCACCTGGAGAGGACAATATTGAGTTATCTTCATACCCTCCGGCTCCTCATTGAACATGTGCCGCCAACTACAACTCCGGTTCGGCGCTTTCCAAATCCGCAGAGGCGGTAGGAGTGGAGTTCTAGATGGACGAGAGCGCGGTGCGGCGCGGCATCCATGAGCTGATCGCCGCCTATGTCGACTGCATCGACGAGGACCGGCTCGAGGAATGGCCGGATTTCTTCGTCGATGAGTGCCGCTATCTGATCACGAGCCGCGAGAGCCACATCGCCGGCTATCGCCACGCTGTCGTCTACGCCGCCTCGAAGGGAATGCTGAAGGACCGGGTCCTGGCGTTGCGCCGCGCCAACATCTTCGAGCCGCACCATTACCGCCACATTGTCGGCCCGATCCGGATCGGGCCGGTCGCAGACGGCGTGGCGCAGGCACGCTCGAACTTCATCGCCGCCCGCATCATGCATGACGGCGAGACGAGCCTTTTCGCCACCGGCCGCTATCTCGACCGCATCGACGTATCGGCCGAACCCTTCCGCTTCGTCGAACGCCTCGTCATCCTCGACAGCGACAAGATCGACACCTTGCTGGTGATCCCGCTATGACCCTTGCGAGCGATACGGCAATGCCGACCGCCCTCTATCTTGACGATTTCCGGGCGCGGGGGGAGGCTATCGCCGAGGCCTGCACGCGCTGCGGCAAATGCTTCGAGGCCTGCCCGATGACCGAACCCGCCGGGCTCGGCGCGGCTGATCCACAGGCGACGACGGCGGGCATCGTCGATCTGATCACCGGCGGCGCCGGCAATGCCGAGGCGATCCGCTGGGCCGAGGTATGCAGCGGCAGCGGTCGATGCATCCCGGCCTGTCCCGAGGGCATCAACGCGCGCTTCATGGTCCAGCTCGCCCGCGGCTTTGCCCGCGCCCGCCGCGACGGGCCGCCGCTCGCCACACGCTGGCGCAAGGGTTTTCAGGGGATGAGCCGCGGGGTGCGCATCCTGTCGCGGCTGCAGATGCCGCCCGAGAGCCTGGCCCGGTTGCGCGGTCTCGACGAGGCGCCGCGCACCGCACCGCCCGATGTCGTCTTCTATACCGGCTGCAACATCGTCAAGACGCCGCATATTGCACTCCTCTGTCTCGATGTGCTCGATCTCCTCGGCGTCGATTACGAGGTCATGGGCGGACCCGGGCAATGCTGCGGCGTCTATCAGTTCCGCGACGGCGATTTCGAGAACACGGCGCGGGTCGGCTACAAGACGATCGACGGGCTCGCCTCTGCCGGGAGTTCGACGGTGCTCTCCTGGTGCCCGAGCTGCCAGGTGCAGATCGGCGAGGTGGCATTGCCGAGCTATGAGGCGCGCTATGGCGAGCGGCCGTTCGATCTGAACCCGTTTCTCGTGTTTCTCGCGGACCATGCCGAAGCGCTCGCCGGGCTGATGCAGCAGCGCGTGGAGAAGCGCGTGGCCTTGCACGAGCGGCCGGTGTTGCCCGCGGTGCAGCAGGCGGTGCGCAAATTGCTGTCGATCGTCCCCGGCGTCGAACTCGTCGAGCTCGACGTGCCGCGCGTCGGGACCCAGGCGAACAGCCTGGCGGTTCTGCCCGAGTTCAAGCGCGAATTGGTGCGGCAGGAACTCGCCGCGGTCGCCGACGCCGGGGTGACCACACTCGCCACGATCTATCACGCCTGCCACCGCGAGATCTGCGATGTCGGCGACGGCCGCAGTTTCGAGGTCGTCAATCTGATGGAAATCCTGGGCGAGGGCCTCGGCCTCGAAAGCGAGGATCTCTACAAGCGGCTCAAGCTGATGCGCGACATCGACGACATCATCGCCGAGACGAGCCCGCTGATCGCCGCGCACGGCCTCGACCTCGACACGGTGCGCGACGCGCTGATCCAGGAATTCGGCCGATAGGCTCAATGGCAGGCCGCCTGACCAGGACAGCCGGGCTCATCGCGGCCCTTTTGCTCGCGGCCATCGCGGCTTCGGCCGCCGAACCGGCACAGTGTGTGGGCGCGCATCTCGTGCTCTGGGGCGACGGGGCGCATGACGACACCGCGGCGCTCAATGCGTGGTTCGCCGGCGAGACCGTGGTATGGGGCGATACGCAAGAACCGGTCGGACCGGAGATCGCCGGCCATGACTTTCTGTTGAGCTCGACCGTCTACATCCCGAGCGGGACCGGCCGGCGGCTGGAACGCTTTCGCATGCTCTGGCCGTACCGCCACGAGACCGTCTCCGGCGGGACCATCCTGACGGGCGACGATCCCGACAAGGCGCCGGCGGCGATCGCGGTCACGACGGTAAACGCCGGTCCCGACGAGGGCGTGCCGTTCGAGGCCGAAACTCCGACGCCTCGAGCGCCGGCGATGCCGCCTCCGCTTGCCTCGTCTCCTGAGCGGGCGCCTGGTCAGGGATGTGAACCGGGTGACGAGCCCGGCCGAACCCTTGACATGGTCCTTGAGGGCGGCGGCCAATTCCTCGCGCGTCATGCCCGGCTGCAATGCCTTCGGGTCGAGGTCGGTGGCGACGAGCGTCCACGTGTAGTGGTGCCAATCGGTATTCGGCGGCGTGCCCGGCCCGCAATAAATTCCCACCCCCATCAGTGCTCTTGCCGCCGACGAATTTGTCGGAGGGCTTGCTGAGGTCGCCCTCGGCAAAGCCCGTCACGTCGGCGGGGATGCCGTAGATCACCATGTGCGACACGCCGGCAGGCGCGCGGCCTTCGGGATCGAACAGCAGAAGGGCAAAGCTCTTGGTGCCGTCCGGCACGTTCGACCAGGCGAGCGGCGGCGAGACGTTCTCGCCGACGCAATTCGGGCTCCTGTTTTTATCGCTGCATGCGTTTTTTATCGCGAGCGTGCCGTTATCCTGGATTGCCGGCGAGGTCAGCGTAAGCACACCCGCGGCCCGCGCCGCCGGCACGCTGAAGAGAATAGCCGCGGCAAACCCGCCGGCGGTCAGCAAAAGTGTGACAGCGCGCTTCATGGCATTCCTCCCTGCCGGTTTTTGACGGACGTTACTCCGCAGCCATGGCTGGGGCAAACGGCGCCGGCGCCGCTCTCTCCGCCTGCACCATCGGCTGCGGCCACCAGCGGTCTTCCCATTCGGAGAAGAGATCGCTGAGTTGCGGCATGACCTTCTCGGCGAAGAGCTTGGTGTTGTACTTGGCAAGATCCTTGCCCATGCTGCCGAACTGCAAGAGCAGCATCAGATGGCCGACGTTGAGTTCGGTCGCGACCTCGGTCAGCTGTTCGACGACCTCGTCGGGCGAGCCGATGATGACATAGCCGCGCTCGACGATGTCCTCCATCCGGGTTGTCGCCCGCGCCTTCTGCCGGGCGTCGAGGCTGGCGGCGCGCCCGACCTGGCCGACGATGCCGGCGCGCTGTGTCGCCTCGGTGATGTAGCCGGGCGGCATCGCCCAGCGCGGGTCGACGCGCAGGCAGCGGCCGTAGAAGTATTCGGCCGGCGCGCGGTAGAGCTCCATCGCCTTCTCGCGGCTCTCGGCGACGCCGACGAACTGCAGAAAGCCGGCGCGGTACGGGTTCCGGTCCTTGCCGAGCCGCGCCATCTCATCCCAGAAGCCGCTCATCGTCGCCTGCCCTTCCTTGAACCCGAAGTAGGACAGGTAGGCGTAGACGTAGTCCATCTGGGCGCACCACTGCCAGGTCTCGACCGAGCCGCCGCCCGGGATCCAGATCGGCGGGTGCGGCTTCTGCACCGGGCGCGGCCAGATGTTGACATAGCGCTGCTGGTTGAAGCGGCCGTTCCACGCGAAGGTCTCGGGCTCGGTCCACGCCTTCAACACCAGATCGTGCGCCTCGTGATAGCGCTCACGCAACATCGAGGGGTTCTGGCCGTACGCAAAGCACGTGTCCATCGGCGTCCCCACCGGGAAACCGGCGATCAGCCGCCCGCCCGAAATGACGTCGATCATCGCGAATTCCTCGGCGACGCGGGTCGGCGGGTTGTACAAGGCCAGACGAATTGCCCATCACGCAGATCGCCGTGTCGGTGGTGCGTCGGGCGAGCGAGGAGGCGATCAGGTTGGGTGACGGCATCAGCCCGTAGCCGTTCGAATGGTGCTCGTTGACGCAGACCGCGTCAAAGCCGCATTCGGCGGCGAATTCGAGCTCGTCCATAAAGTCGTTGTACATCAGATGCGCGCGTTTCGGGTCGAACAGCGAGGAATGGATGTCGACCCACACCGAGGGATGCTTGTCGCGAAAATCCTCCGGCAGTTCGGTGTACGGCATCAGATGGAACCACATCAATTTCATGGCATTTCCTCCGGCGCGGCGACCCTTGCCCAGGGGCATGGCGTCAGCCTGGACTGGGGCCGCCGTGGCGTCAAGCCAGGGTCATTCCGCGCGGACCTCCTGTTATTACTGAGACAAAAACAGGCGCACCCTCCGCCTGCGGTTGGGACAGAGTGAGGTTTTCGGATTGGACGGCATGGCGGTTTGGATACCATGCGATTACGGCTATTTTCCGGTAGCCTCGCGGCGGTGGCGAACAGTGAGAAGGGCGTGAGCTCAATCCATCCTGGCGGGAATGCGCAGCACTACGTAGCACGTGCCACCAAACCGAATTTGGTCGCCGCTCCCCGCATTTTCCCTTCAAAGGGTGTGTGCCCGCCATAGCTACGTATATTTCGGAAGATTCGACCGAAATGGACGACCTACGGTATGGTCGCGAACATCGTGTGGAAATTGCTACGTAAATTCCGGGCTGGCGCTACCATCATGGTCAATGCGCTGGGCCTCATACAAGTCATCAAATGGACCGGAAAATTACTTGGGTTGGGGGAGCACGTCGAGTTCATCGTGCATATCGCACACAATCTCGGCGAGGCTGGCACCGTGGTAGAGTTTCTACTTAATCCGCCTCCAGCACTCGGCTTAGCAATCGTCTTAGTCGGGTTGATTTTGATTTGGTGGCAGGTGAGACTTAATCGTCACTCAGCGCTACGCTCGCCGGATTCTCCGTATATCAATACCGTCACCAGATAAAGATGTTGACGCAAAAGCGGCACCATGACAAGCAAAAATGCAAATCCAATTGACTGAAACCGAGCCATCATCTGACGCAATCAGATATGACCAAGTTATTCATTATTGACCACGAACGGAAACGACTATGGATGAGGTATCTCCCAGATGCTCCAGACAAAAAAGCTCTGTATACGATGTTAGCGTTGCTGTTCGGTTATAAGGTAATTTTGGACAGGGTGGCTATAAGCAAACCTTTGATGAACTTCAGCTTGAGGAAGTCGAGACTTAGAAAGAGATCCGGCTTTGAATGGCTTTCGTCAGAATTAAATCCAGTCGATTTCTATGAAGCTGACGAGATATATTTCGAAGGATCAGGAAAATTCGGCTATAACACTTCAATGTGGATTGAGAAAATAGATTTGAGCGGTGGTGGATCATATAGGTTGTCGAGTAATGGTTACGAGGAGGCTCGTCTCATCGTAGCTGACCTGATCGCAAGAGGATAATTCGGCGATGCCTAGAGGCGGCGGCCTTTTTCGCAACAGCGCATTGGTCTTCGGGCTTGTTTTTCTCTATGCGCCGGTCGTGCTGCTTGTCGTCTATTCTTTCAACAAGTCGCGGCTGGTCACGGTCTGGGCCGGGTTTTCGACGCGCTGGTACGGCGAACTCGCGCGCAACGACGCGTTTCTTACCGCCGCCGTGACGAGCCTGAAAGTCGCAACCCTCGCGGCGTGCGCGGCGCTCCTGCTCGGGACCGCGGCCGGCTTCAGCCTCACGCGGTTTCTGCGGTTTCCGGGGCGCGCCCTCTTCGGTTTTGCGATATTGGCGCCGCTCGTCGTTCCGGAAGTGATCCTCGGCCTCTCGTTGTTGCTGCTGTTCGTCGCGTGCGAGGAATGGCTCGGCTGGCCCGGCCGCGGCCTCCTCACGATCGCGATCGCGCATGCGACGTTTGCCAGCTGCTTTGTCGCCATATTGGTGCGCGCGCAGCTCGCCGGGTTCGACCGCGCGCTCGAGGAGGCGGCGGCCGATCTCGGTGCCGGTCCCTGGGCGGTGTTGTGGCGCGTGACCCTGCCCGGCATCCGGCCGGCCCTGATTTCGGGCTGGCTTCTGGCGTTCACCTTGTCGCTCGACGATCTGGTCGTCGCGAGCTTTGTCAGCGGCCCCTCGGCGACGACCCTGCCGATGGCGGTGTTTTCGAGTGTCAGGCTCGGCGTCAGCCCGCAGGTCAACGCGCTCGCGACACTCTTCCTCGCCGCCGTCCTGGCGCTGGTGACCCTCGCCTTCTGGCTGATCGCCCGGATGGAGCGGCGGCGAAACCCCCAGGCTCCGCCGCCCTAGCCGGCTCTACTTCCCCGCGAGCGCCATGTCCGCGGCGTACATTTCGGGCAGTACGGTCTCGCGCCAGGTATTCTCGATCGAGAAGATCTTCTCGATCGCGCGGGCGGAATAATAGCTGTCGTCCGCGCCTGGCGGGTTGCCGCCCGCCTGCACGGTCCTGGCCGCGTCGATCAGCAGGCGGCGGGTGGCGATGATCGCCTTGTCGCCCGGGCCCAGATGCTCTTTCGAGCGGTCGACGATCGGCCCCATCCCCTCCTGCAAGGCGCGGTCCTGGGTGTTGATGCCGTCGATGCCGGTGAAGGTTTCGTATTTCTGCACCTTGCGGTCGATCATCCAGTCGTTGCGCTTGTTGCGGAAGGAGCGGAACTCGCCCGACTGCTCGACATAGTCCGGGCCGTTGCCGTTGCCGCGCTCCATCCGGTCGGCTTCGGTCAAGGCCTCTTCGCCGAAGCTGTACATCCAGTTCCACACCATGCAGTTCTCGTCGTCGATCGGGACCCAGATATGGCCGGCGATCATCGGGCGGTCGCCGCCACCCATCGCGCGGCCCAATTGCTGCGGCCGGATCTGCGTGAACGGCATGACGAAATGGTAGGAGCGCACATAGGTCTGGTCGGCGTCGAGCGGCCGGATGCCGACATAGCGGTAACCGTAATCGGTGACGTCGACATCGAGTGTCGGCGCCTTGCCGCGGACGAACGGGCCCTGCACCGGGATCCCCGGCCGGGTGGTGTTGGGCGTGATCGTGCGGTGTAGGATCGGCGCATGCGAGGTGTCGATGCCGCCTTCGAGCGCCTGCAGCCAGTTGCACTCCTCCCACACCTTCGAGACGTGGCGGTGGGTTTCGGGCACCTGGGTCCATTCGAAGGCGGGCGGCGGCGGCATCTTTTCGCGCGGCCCCATATAGGTCCAGATGGCCCCGCCCATCTCGACCGTCGGGTAGGCGGTCAGCCGCACCTTGTGGCAGAACGGCTCGGGCTCGTTCATCTGCTCGGTGCAGTTGCCTTCGACGTCGAATTTCCAGCCGTGATAGACGCAGCGCAGACCCGATTCCTCGTTGCGGCCGAACCACAGGGAGGCGCGGCGGTGCGGGCAGAACTCGTCGACGAGCCCGACCCGGCCCTCGGTGTCGCGGAACCCCACGAGCTTCTCGCCCAACAACTGCACGCGCACCGGGGCGCCGTCGGGTTCTGCCAGTTCGCGCGACAGAAAGGCCGGGATCCAGTACCGGCGCATGACATCGCCCATCGCCGTGCCCGGCCCGATGCGGGTAACAAGTTCGTTGTCTTCGGGTGAAAGCATCTCTGGCTCCTCGATATTCCGCCGTCTGCGCGAGTGAGAAAGGGATAATCCGACGAACGGCGGTCCAGGACAAGAGCGCACACGCGCGGCCGGAGAGCATGTGGTCATCGCTTCATGCTAAAAATCGCCGTTCGGAGCTTGGAGGACCTAATGGCGGCCCAGTTGCGGCGCGGAACGCCGGCCGATGCCACGGCCTGCGGCACCATCTGTTTCGAGGCGTTCAAGGCGATCTCCAGCGAGCATAACTTCCCCTGGGATTTCCCGTCGCCCGAGGTTGCGACGCAGGTGCTGCAGCGGGTGTTGTCGCACCAGCGATTCTATTCGGTGGTCGCAGAGCGCGACGGCGTCGTCATCGGCAGCAACTTTCTCGATGAGCGCGGCCCGATCGCCGGCATCGGCCCGATCAGCGTCGATCCCGCCGCGCAGAACCACGGCGTCGGAAGGCAATTGATGCAGGCCCTGCTCGACCGCGTCGAAGAGCGCGGCTTTGCCGGGGTGAGGCTGTTGCAGTCGGCCTACCACAACCGCTCGCTGTGCCTTTACACAAAGCTCGGCTTCGACAGCCGCGAGGCATGCTCCAAATTGAATGGCGACCCGCTCGGGACCGCGCTCGCCGGATACGGCGTGCGGCCGGCGACGATGGCGGACCTCGAAGCCTGCAACACGCTTTGCCGCCGGGTGCACGGGCATCACCGTAGCGGCGAGGTCGAGGATGCGGTCCGTGAGGGCACCGCGCGGGTCGTCGAGCATCTCGGCCGGCTGACCGCGTACGCGACGACGATCGCCTTTTTCGGACATGCGGTCGCCGAAACCAACGACGGCCTGAAGGCGCTGATCGGCGCGGCTTCGGGTTTTGAGGGCGGCGGCTTCCTTCTGCCGACGCGCAACAGCGAGCTGTTCCGCTGGTGCCTCGACAACGGGCTGCGGCTTGTTCACCAGATGACACTGATGACCATCGGGCTCTACAACGAGCCCTCCGGCCCCTACCTGCCCTCGGTTCTCTATTAGCAAAAGCGGCCGGATAGTCGAAAACGCGCGAGGATGCTATATTTAGTGCGGGTCGGAGGACCGGTGCACGCGACAGCGCCCTCGGGAGGGGCCGTTGGTAGAAGACGAGGCCGTCGAACGCAAGCTTGCCGTGATTTTCGCGGCCGACATCGCCGGCTACAGCCGGTTGATGGGGCTTGACGAGCTGGGCACCCTGCGTCGGTTGCGCGCCCGCCGCGCGATCCTCGACGGATTGATCGCCCGCCACCACGGCCGCATCTTCAATACCGCCGGCGACAGCGTGGTCGCCGACTTCGCCAGTCCGGTCGACGCCGTCGAATGCGCCGTCGCGGTGCAGGACGCGATTGCCGCGGAGAACGTGCGGCACCCCGGCGAACCGATGCTCTTTCGCATCGGCGTGCATCTTGGCGACGTCATCGTGGACGGGTCGAACCTGCTTGGCGACGGGGTCAACATCGCGGCCCGGCTGCAGGGGCTGGCCGAACCGGGCGGCATCTGCCTGTCGGGCGCCGTGCGAGACCAGGTCGGGACCCGGTTGCCGGTTTCCTTCGTCCCGCTCGGCGAGCAGCGGGTCAAGAACATCGCCGAGCCGGTGCGCGTCTTCCAGGTTGACCCAGCCGGCGACAAGCTGGTGGGCGGCGCCCGGCAGCGCGGGAGAAAGGTAGGCCGGCGCCTAATCGCCGCAGCTGGCGTCCTCTCTCTGATCGCCGCCATTGTCGCCGGCTGGCTTTTGTGGCCGTGGGAAGAGGACAATCCGCGCCGCGAGCCCTTCGCCTCGGCGATCGGGACGACGCCGTCCGCCCCGCGCCGCGGCTCTCGATCGTCGTATTGCCGTTTACCAATTACAGCGCCGACCCCGAGCAGGAATATTTCGCCGACGGCATCACCGAGGATCTGACAACCGACCTGACCCGGATTCGGGGAAGCTTTGTGATCGCGCGCAATACCGCCTTCACCTATAAGGGGAAGTCTGTCGACGCTAAGCAGATCGGGCACGAACTCGGCGTGCGCTACGTGCTGGAGGGGAGCGTCCAGCGGTCGGGTGATCAGGTCCGCATCAATGCGCAACTGGTCGACGCCGCGACCGACGCGCATCTCTGGGCCGAGCGCTTCGATCGCAACATCGGCGATCTGTTCGCGGTGCAGAGCGAAATTACCGCTCGGATTGCCCGGGCCTTGCAATCGCAGCTGGCAATCGCCGAAGTCGAACCGTTCGAACGATCATCCCGACGCGCTCGACTACATCCTGCGTGGGCGCGCGCAATTGACCAAACCGATCTCGCGGGAAAATTATGCCCTGGCGGAGAACTATTTCGAGACTGCCTTGAAACTCGATCCGAACTCCGCCGATGCGCAGGCCTGGCTCGCGGCGGTCCTGGTGGTGCGGGTGCTCGACGAACTGAGCGACTTCCCGACCGCCGATCTCGGCCGCGCCGAGGAACTGGTCACGCGAGCCTTGGCGTCGGCTCCGGACAGCAGCCTGGCGCACCACGTCAAGGGTCAGGTGCTGCGCGCCGAATCCCGCTGCAAGGAAGCCATCCCGGAATACGAGACGGCGATCGCGCTCGACCGCAGCCGCGCCCCCAGCTACGCCCATGTCGGCTGGTGCAAATTCCTGACGGGCTCCGTGGACGAGGCGATCCCGTATTTCGAACAGGCCATCCGGCTGAGCCCGCACGCACCGGGGATCGCCGCCTGGTACGGCCGGCTTGGCGTCATCGACCTGCTGCAATCGCACACCGACGAGGCGCTCGTATGGCTGGAGAAGGCGCGCAGCACCAATGCGCGCCTGCCCTTTGTCCATGCGTATCTGGCCGCCGCCTACGCGCTCAAAGGCGACATCCCGCACGCACGGCAGGCGCTGGCCCAGGCGCAAACGCTGAGCACGAATTATCTCAACCTGGCGCGCGTCGAGAGTGCTTCCTGGTACAAGAACCCGAAAATCCGCTCATTTGCCGAGGCCACCTATTTTCCGGGGCTGCGCCGAGCAGGCTTGCGCGCGGAGTGACCGGTCCGGCGGCAGACCGGCGGGATTTGCGGCGTGCGGGAAATCCCCGGCCGATTCGGGCCGGGCGGCTTTGGCAATAATGGCGCCGGGCGATGCTCGCCGCCCTGATTCGCGCCCTCTCCGCTCTTTCGCTGCCGCCGCTGCGTCGCGTCGTCGGCCTCGGCATCGGGTTCGCTCTCTTAACCTTTGCGCTGCTGTGGCTCGCCGTCGCGATTGCCCTCTATCACTCCTCGTTCTTTTCGTGGCGGGCGCTCGATTGGCTGGTCGACCTGCTCGGCGGCCTCGCCGTATTGGGCTTGAGTTGGCTGCTGTTTCCGGCGGTGGCGACCTTGATCATGGGGTTTTATCTCGAACGCGTCGCGGGCGCGGTCGAGGCGGTGGACTATCCCGGCCGCGGGCCGCCGCGGCGGCAGCCCCTGGGCGAAATCCTACCAGTCTCTTGCGCCTGAGTGGGCTCAGTCTGGCGTTAAATCTGTTGGCGCTGCCGCTCTACCTGCTGCTGCCCGGGATAAATCTGTTTCTCTTCCTGGCGCTGAACGGCTATCTTCTCGGCCGGGAGTACTTCGACGTGGTCGCGCTCAGACGCCTCGATGCTGCGGCGGCCAAGGCGATGCGCAACCGGAGTGGGGGACGGGTCTTTGTCGGCGGCGTGCTGATTGCGGGATTATTCGCGCTGCCTCTTATCAACCTCATTGCACCGGTTGTCGCCACGGCCTTCATGCTGCATGTGTTCGAGGCGCTGCCGCGGGTCGAGCCGCACCCCTGACCCGGTCTGCGGTTCAGCTCTCTCAACACTGGATCGGGTGCCCAATCCATGTTCAGCCGGAAGAGAACCGACGCAGAGGATCGCAAAATGGCCGATTCGTCCGACGATCTTGGCATCCCGATGAAACCGGCGCGTCCGGCGGGTCCGCCCGTCGCACCCGCCGCCAGGGCGCCGACCATGCCGCCGCGCGCCCCCGATCTGGCCCGGCCGGGCGACGGGGTCCGCCTGCCGCCGGAGTTGCCGCGACGACCCGGCGAGCCGCCGGCGGCGGCGCGACGCAACGACGCCGAGGTGCGCAAACTGATCGTCGGCCGCGAGATCACAATGTCCGGCGAGGTCACCTCCTGCGACATGCTGATCGTCGAGGGCAGCGTCGAGGCGAACCTGACCAACTGCCGCGACGTCGAGGTTGCCGAGAGCGGTCTGTTCAAGGGGTCGGCGGCGATCGAGGAAGCGGAGATCCGCGGCCGTTTCGAGGGCAACCTCGTCGTGCGCAAGCGGCTGATGATCCGCGCGACCGGACGGGTCTCGGGGACGATCCGCTACGGCCAGATCGAGATCGAGTGTGGCGGCCAGATCTCGGGCGACATCCAGGCGCAGCCCGCCAGCGAGAACCCCGAGGTCACAGCGAGCGCGACGACACCCGCGCCCTCGCCCGCGGCGGACTGACCCGACTCTTCTTCGGCGCCGCTACGGACTTGGCGGCAGCGGCGCCGTCAGGCGACGCCATTTCGGCGCGCGCCGCGATCGCCTCGGCCGGCCCGGTCTTGGCGGGATAGCGGCAGAGATCGGCCAGCACGCAGTCGGGGCATTCCGGCTTGCGCGCCTTGCAGACATAGCGCCCGTGCAGGATCAGCCAGTGGTGCGCGTAATGCTTGTATTCGTCCGGGGTACAGGCATCGAGCCGTTGTTCGACCGCAAGGGGCGTCTTGCCCGGCGCCAAGCCGGTGCGGTTGCCGACGCGGAAGATGTGGGTGTCGACGGCGATCGTCGGCTCGTCGAAGGCGACGTTCAGCACGACGTTGGCGGTCTTGCGCCCGACCCCCGGCAGCGATTCGAGCGCTCCCCGGTCGCGCGGCACCTCGCCGTCGAATTGCTCGACAAGGATGCGGCTCAACGCCGCGATGTTCTTCGCCTTGGTGCGGTAGAGCCCGATTGTGCGGATGAGTTCGGCGACCCGCTCCTCGCCGAGTTCGAGCATCTTCGCCGGGGTGTCGGCGAGCGCGAACAGCGCCGGTGTCGCCTTGTTGACGCCGATGTCGGTCGCCTGGGCCGACAGCACGACCGCGACGAGCAATGTGAAGGGGTTGATGAATTCGAGTTCGGTTTGCGGGATCGGCCGCGTCTCGGCCAGCCGCCGGTAGAACTCGCGGGCGTCGCGTTTCGAGAAGGGGCGCATCGCGCGGCAGTCTAGAGGCGATGCCTGCCCGCGACAAACGACGTGACGCGCCCTCGCCCCGACATTATTTTTGCGTCGATGCCGTCCGCACTCGGATATGCCGACCCGACGCCGCCATTGTTCGAGCGCGTGCTGTTGCCGCACCGCAGCCTGCAGCCGCGCGGTTTTCACATTCTGATGCTGGTGCTGGGGCTGATCAGTCTGGCCGTCGGCATCGGCTTTGTATCGATCGGAGCGTGGCCGGTCTGCGGCTTCTTCGGCCTCGATGTCGCGCTGATCTACTTGGCCTTCCGCCTCAACTATCGCAGCGCGCGCCGCAGCGAGACGCTGAGGCTGGCCGGTGACGCCTTCACGGTCGAGCGGGTCAGCGTGCATGGCGAGCGTTACACTTGGCGGTTTCAGCCGTTCTGGCTGCGGATCGTTCTCGAAGAGCGATCCCCGGACAGGAACCGCCTGCTGCTTGCCTCGCATGGCAGGCTACTGGTGATCGCCGACTTTCTCAGCCCCTCCGCCCGACGCGAACTCGCCGCGACGATCCGCGAGGCGTTGGCGCGCTGGCGCCTTGCCCTCAACCCCGCGAACGCGGACGAGCGCCCGGCCGACTGATTACCGGGCCTAAAGGCCCAGCACCTCCTTCAGCCCGTAAAGGCCGGCCGGACGGCCGACGACCCATTGCGCGGCACGCACCGCACCCTTGGCAAAGACGGCGCGGGCGGTGGTGCGGTGGGTCAGTTCAAGGCGCTCGCCCGCGCCGGCGAAGATCACGTGATGGTCGCCCACCGCATCGCCGCCGCGCAGCGCGGCAAAGCCGATGTCGCCCTTGCGCCGCGGGCCGGTGATGCCGTCGCGGCCGCGCTGCTCGACTTCTTCGAGCGCCACGCCGCGGCCCGCCGCGGCGGCGCGGCCAAGAGCGAGCGCTGTGCCGGACGGCGCGTCGACCTTGCCGCGGTGGTGCATTTCCATGATCTCGACATCCCAATCGGGGCCGAGCCGGCGGGCGACCTCTTCGACGACGCTCAAGAGGACATTGACGCCAAGGCTCATATTCGGCGCCCAGACGATCGGGATTTGACGCGCCGCCTCGCGCACGATATCGCCTTGGGCGACGGAAAGGCCGGTCGTGCCGATCACCATCGGCTTGCCGAGCCCGGCGGCGAGTGCGGCGTGTTCGGCCGTCGCGGCGGGCGAGGTGAATTCGAGCACGACATCGCTGTCGCGGATCAATTTGTCGACCGCCTCGCCGATCGGGATGCCGATGCGCCCGATCCCGGCCAATTCGCCGATGTCCTGGTTGACGTGGCCACTACCCGGCGCCTCGCTGCCGCCAGCGACGGCGCAGCCTTCGGTCGCGGCGATTTCGGCGACCAGCATTCTACCCATCCGGCCGCCGCACCCGACGACGCCGATCTTGGTTCTGGCCATGCGCTGCCTCCCTGTTCCAGTCGGGAAACGGTTACCGATTGCGGCGGGAAAGACAAGCGCCGCTCGGCCCGCCGCGCCGGCCCTCAATCGGGCTCGAAGCGCGAGCGGTAGTCGAGGCGCAGCGCCGGGTCCTGGTCCTCCTTGCGCAGAAAGCAGTTGCCGACGACGAGCACGTCGATCTCGCTGCCCATGAAGCAGCGGAAGGCGTCTTCGGGCGTACAGACGATCGGCTCGCCGCGGACGTTGAAGCTCGTATTGACGAGCACCGGGCAGCCCGTCAACGCCTTGAAGCGGCGGATCAACTCGTGATAGCGCGGGTTTGTCTCGCGATGCACGGTCTGGATGCGGGCGGAATAGTCGACATGGGTGACCGCGGGAATATCGGAACGCGGCACGTTGAGCTTGTCGATCCCGAAAAGATTGCGCTCGGCCTCGCTCATCGCGCGGCGGCGATGCTCGACGACATCCGCGACCATCAGCATGTAGGGGCTGTCGCCGTCGAGTTCGAACCATTCAGCGACATCCTCGCGCAACACCGAGGGGGCGAACGGGCGAAAGCTCTCGCGATATTTGACCTTGAGGTTGAGGGTGCGCTGCATCGCGGGGCTGCGCGGATCGGCGAGGATCGACCGGGCGCCGAGCGCACGCGGCCCGAATTCCATGCGGCCCTGAAACCAGCCGACCGCCTTTTCATCGGCGAGCGCCGCGACGGTCCGATCGAACAGCGCGTCGTCCGTTACGCAATCGAAACGGGCCCCCGCCGCGTTCAACCGGCCACGTATGTCGCCGTCGTCGAAGGCCGGGCCGAGAAGGCTGCCGGACATGCCATCGAGTTCGTTCGAAAGCGTGCGGGGGCTGTCGAATTCGAGGTGATAGGCGGCAAGTGCGGCGCCCAGAGACCCACCCGCATCTCCCGCCGCCGGCTGCACCCAGACATTGTCGAAACGTTGATCGCGCAGAACCTTGCCGTTGGCGACGCAATTCAAGGCGACACCACCGGCAAGACACAGGTTGCGCGCGCCGGTCTGCGCCGCCACCGAGCGCGTCAGCCGCAGGATTACCTCCTCGGTCACGCATTGGATCGACGCGGCAAGGTCCATATGCACCGGTTCAAGCCATTCCTCGGGCTTGCGGACGGGCACGCCGAAGAGCGCGGCAAAGCGGTCGTTGACCATGCGCAAACCGGTGCAGTAGTCGAAATAATCCTGGTTCAGCCGAAAGCTGCCGTCCTCCTTCAGGTCGATCAGATGGTCGAGGATGGTTTGGGCGAAGCGCGGCTCGCCATAGGGCGCCAGGCCCATGACCTTGTACTCGCCGGAATTGACCCGGAAGCCGGTGAAGTCGGTGAAGGCCGAGTAGAGCAGCCCCAACGAATTGGGAAAGCGGATCTCCTTCAGCATCGTGATCCGGTTGCCCGCACCGAGGCTCAGTGACGTCGTTGCCCATTCGCCGACCCCGTCCATCGTCAGGATCGCGGCGTCCTCATAGGGCGAGGGGAAGAACGCCGAGGCGGCGTGGCTCAGATGGTGTTCGGAAAAGAGCAGCCGGCGACCCCAATCGAAGTCGGGCGCCAATGCCTTCAATTTCGCGGCAAGCTGCCGCTTCTGAAACAGCTTTTCGCCGAGCCATGCCGGCATCGCCAAACGAAACGAGGCAAACCCGCGCGGGGCGAAAGCGAGGTAGGTCTTCAGCAGACGGTCGAACTTGAGCAAGGGCTTGTCGTAAAAGGCGACCCGGTCGACCTCGCCGAGCCCGATGCCGGCCTGCGCCAGACAATAGGCGATCGCGTTCGCCGGATAGCCGGCGTCGAATTTCTTGCGGGTGAAGCGCTCCTCCTGGGCCGCGGCGACGATGCGCCCGTCCTCGATCAGCGCGGCCGCACTGTCGTGATAGAAGGCCGAGATGCCGAGAATGCGCATCGCCCGGCCCGAATCAGCGCGGACGGCCGCGAGGGGCGGTTCTTGCGGTCAATGCCGGTCGCTCAATATTGTCGCGCCATCGACTTCCGCCGCGGGCCGCTGTCGGAACGGTCGGTCCAGTAGGTGGTCGCGCGCGGATCGCGGCGCCGCCGCAACGGATTGCGCCCGAAGAGACGCATGATGATCCCGACCGGCGTCACCACGCCGTAGAACAGCGCGCCCAGGACGATCGTCGGAGCAAGGTTGAAGAGCGGCACTGTCCCCCTCCCGACCAGCGGGCTCGCGCCCGCGGCCGCCATTATCGCGACGCAGCGCAATTGCCGATAGCAAATTTGCCGGCCGAGGCGAAGAAACGCCGGGTTCCGCGTCGAGGCGCGCCGGCGGCGGATCGTTTCACCGCTAGCGATTTGCCGGTAGACTTGGGTCATGGCGTTGCTGCGTTCGGTCGCCACGGTCGGGTCCTACACGCTCGTCAGTCGGATCCTGGGCTTTGTCCGCGACGTGCTGACGGCGGCGCTGCTTGGCGCGGGGCCCGTGGCGGACGCGTTTTTCGTCGCCCAGCGCCTGCCCAACCTGTTCCGCAGCCTGTTCGCCGAAGGCGCCTTCAGCGCCGCCTTTGTCCCGCTCTTCGCCGGCGCCGTCGCCACGCGGGGCAAGCCCGCCGCTCTGCGTCTTCGCCGAGGATGCGCTCGCGGTACTGCTGACCGCGCTCCTCGTATTCCTGCTGCTGGGCGAAATCTTCATGCCGGCGCTGATGAGCGTCATCGCTCCGGGTTTCGCCGACACGCCCGAGAAGTTCGATCTCGCGGTCGAACTCGGGCGGATCACCTTTCCCTATCTGCTCTTCATCGCGCTGGTGGCGTTGCAGGGCGGCATGCTGAATTCGGTCGACCGGTTCGCCGCCGCCGCCGCGACACCAATCCTGTTGAACCTGTTTCTGATCGCCGCCCTGCTGCTGACGGCGCATTTCGGCTGGGCCGACGGCCGCGCCCTCGCCTGGGCGGTGACGATGGCGGGGCTGGCGCAGTTCTTGTGGCTGATGTGGTCCTGCGCCCGCGCCGGGCTGGCGTTGCGCCTGCCTTGGCCGCGGCTGACGCCGGGCGTGCGCCGCACCCTGGCGGTGATGGGGCCGGGCGCCTTCGGGGCCGGGGTGACGCAGCTCAACCTTTTGATTTCGACGGCTCTTGCCTCCTTCCTGCCGAGCGGGTCGGTGGCCTATCTCTATTACGCCGATCGCCTGAACCAATTGCCGCTCGGCGTCGTCGGCATCGCGGTCGGCACCGCGATCCTGCCGCCCTTGTCGCGGCAATTGCGGCTGGGCGAGCTTTCGGGCGCCGTCGCGACGCAAAACCGCGGCCTCGAACTGGCCCTGCTGCTGACGCTCCCGGCGGCGGTGGCGCTGATGGTGCTGGCCGTGCCGATCCTGCAGGTGCTGTTTCAGCGCGGCGCGTTCAACGCGGCGGACACCGCGGCGACGGCGGCGGCGTTGTCGGCCTACGCCGCGGGGCTGCCTGCCTTCGTCCTGGTCAAGGTCCTGGCGCCGGCCTTTTTTGCCCGGCACGACACCGCCACCCCGGTCAAGGTCGCGGTCGCGGCGATGGCGGTCAATCTGGCGCTGACCCTGGTCCTGATGCAGTTTCTGGCGCATGTCGGGATCGCATTGGCGACGACGATCGCCGGTTGGGTCAACGCGCTGGCGCTCTGGCGTCGTCCTGGCGCGGCGCGGACACTTCGCTCTCGACCCGCGGGCGCGACGCGCCCTGCCGCGGATTGCGATGGCGGCGCTCGGCATGGCGGCGGCGCTGGCGTTGCTGCGGTTGGAGCTCGACCCGCTGCTGGCCGGATCGAGCCTGCTGCGGATCGCCGCTCTTGCCGCCCTGGTCGGCGCCGGGCTCTTGGCATTCGGAGCTTTGGCGCTCGCCTTCGGGGTCGCCGACTGGCGTGAATTGCGCGGCCGGATGCGGCGGCAACCGGCTTGACCGCAGAGTGCAGGGCGGCGATAACACCCGCCGATGAACCGCATTTTTTCCGGCATCCAGCCGACCGGCAACCTGCATCTCGGCAATTACCTCGGCGCGATCCGCAACTGGGTCGCGCTGCAGCATGATTACGAATGCATCTTCTGCATCGTCGACCTGCACGCGCTGACCCAGCCGCAGGACCCTGACGAGTTGCGCCAATCGACGCGCGAGGTGACCGCCGCCTATATCGCCGCCGGCATCGACGCCGAGCGCTGCATCATCTTCAACCAGAGCATGGTCTCGGCCCATGCCGAGCTCGCCTGGCTGCTCGGCTGCCTGACGCCGCTCGGCTGGCTCAACCGGATGACGCAATTCAAGGAGAAGGCCGGCAAGCAGCGCGACATGGCCGGGCTCGGCCTCTACGCCTATCCGGTGCTGATGGCTGCCGACATCCTCGTCTACAAGGCAACCCACGTGCCGGTCGGCGAGGACCAGAAGCAGCACCTGGAACTGGCGCGCGACATCGCCGGCGCCTTCAACCGACGGTATGAGACGCGACTTTTTCCCGCTCCCCGAACCGCAGATCTTCGGCGCGGCGACCCGGGTGATGAGCCTGCGCGACGGCTCGAAGAAGATGTCGAAATCGGACACATCGGACTATTCGCGGATCAACATGACCGACGAGGCCGATACGATCGCGTTGAAGATCCGCCGGGCAAAGACCGATCCCGAACCGCTGCCGGCGACGATCGCAGAGCTCGAACGCCGGCCCGAAGCCGACAATCTGATCGGGATCTACGGGGCGCTCGCCGGCCTCGACCGGGAGGAGGCTCTAGCGCGTTTCGCCGGCCGGAATTTCTCGGAGTTCAAGGAAGCCCTGTCCGAGGTCGCGGTCGCGGTACTCGGTCGAATCGGCGGCGAGATGCGGCGGCTGACCGCAGACCCCGGCTATATCGACGCGGTGTTGCGCCGCGGCGCCGAGCGCGCCGCCGCTATCGCCGAGCCGGTGCTGCGCGAGGCGCAGCGGATCAGCGGCCTGCTGCGCCCATAGCCAAAGCGCCTGCCGGGCTTCGCACTTCCCCGACTGGCGGGCCGGTTGTAAATTCCCCGGCGCGACGTTGCGAAGCGACGCGCGAAACCAATAATCAAGGCCGGCGTCGCCGCGTCATGGACATTTATCTGCCGATCGCCGAGGTTTCGCTCGACCTGTTCGTGCTGCTCGGCCTCGGCGGCGCGGTCGGCTTTCTCTCGGGCGTATTCGGCGTCGGCGGCGGGTTCCTGCTGACCCCTTTGCTGATGTTCATCGGCGTGCCTCCCGCGGTCGCGGTCGCTTCCTCCGCCAACCAGCTGGTTGGCGCCTCGGTTTCAGGCGTGATCGGGCATTGGCGGCGCGGCAACGTCGATTTCAAGATGGGCTGGATCCTGCTGGCCGGCGGCCTTGTCGGCTCGGCGCTGGGCGTGTGGGTCTTCACCCTGCTGAAGCGGCTGGGGCAGGTCGAACTGGCGATTTCGGTCGGCTATGTGCTGCTGCTCGGCACGCTCGGCGTGCTGATGATGATCGAAAGCATCCGGGCATTGTTTCGCAGGCGCCGGCCCGGGGCGCGGCGACGCCGGCTGCATCAGCATTACTGGGTGCACGGGCTGCCGCTGAAGACCCGGTTCCGCCGCTCGAAGCTCTATATCAGCGCGCTGCTGCCGATCGGGCTCGGCTTTCTGATCGGCGTTTTGGGCGCGATCCTCGGGGTCGGCGGCGGCTTCATCATGGTGCCGGCGATGATCTACATGCTCGGCATGCCGACCTCCGTGGTGCCGGGTACCTCGCTGCTGCAGATCATTTTCGTCGCCGCCAACGTCACCTTGCTGCAGGCTTATACAAACCGGACGGTCGATGCGGTCCTGGCCATGGTGCTGCTGGTGGGTGGTGTCATCGGCGCGCAGATCGGCAGCCGCTTCGGCACCCGGCTGCGCGGCGAGCAGCTGCGATTACTGCTGGCGCTGCTGGTCCTCGCGGTCGGCGCCAAGCTTGCCTTCGATTTGACGGTCCGCCCGGCCGATCCCTATTCCGTCGTGACGGACCGGGAATGAGCCGGGCGCGCGGCGGCGGGCCGGGGTCGTTGACGCCGATGCCGCGCGCCACGCCGGCCCTGCTGCTGGCGCTCCTGACCGCGCTGTCGGCCTGCGCGACGCCGGCATGTGCCGAAGCCCTGGTCGCCGATCTGACGAGCCATCTTGTCGCCATCACCACCGGTTTCACCGGCGCCTCGGTGGTGCTGTTCGGCGCGACCGAGGGGCCAGGCGACGTAATCGTCATCGTGCGCGGTCCCGAGCGCGAGATGACGGTTCTGCGCAAAAGCCGGGTTCTCGGGATCTGGATCAACACCGAATACGTTACATTCGCCAGTGTGCCGAGCTTTTACGCTATTGCGGCAAGTCGGCCGATCGACGAGATCATTACCCCCAGCGTCGCCGAACTGCATCACGTCGGGATCGACAACCTGAAGCTCGAAGCCTGGGGCGGCAAGGATGAGCAAACCGTCGATTCCTTCACTGCGGCGCTGATCCGGGCGCGACAACGCGCGGGCCTTTTCCCGGCCGCTCTCGGCAAGGTGGGTTTTCTCGGCGAGCGCCTGTTCCGCACGACGATTGAATTTCCCGCCAATGTTCCGACCGGAACCTATCTGGTCGAGGTGTTCTTTGCCCGCAACCGGGACATCGTCAGCGGCCAGACGACGCCACTGGTCGTCTCGAAGGTCGGAGCCGACGCCGAAGTCTTCGCCTTCGCCAATCGCCAACCGGGCTTTTACGGAGCGATTGCGGTGCTGATCGCGGTGGTGGCAGGATGGCTGGCGAGCCTGCCGTTCAGGAGAAGTTGAGCCATTGCCGGGGGATAGGCCCGATGGAAAAGACCGCAGACCCGCGCGTTTTCCTGGTGATCGTCGACGACAGCGATGAATTCCGCACCGCGGTCCACTATGCCGCGCGGCGGGCGGCGCATACCGGGGGTCGCCTGGCGCTGCTCTATGTGATCGAGGCGCCGGATCTGCAGCACTGGATCTCGATCGAGGATTTGGCGCGAGAGGAACGGCGCGAAGAAGCCGAACAATTGATGCAGCATCTGTGCGAGGAAATCGCGCCGATCGCCGGGTCGATGCCGATCGTCTACATTCGCGAGGGCCGTCGCCGCGACGAGCTTCTGGCCCTGATCAAGGAGGAGCCGAGCATCTCGATCCTGGTGCTGGCGGCGGGAACCGGCCCGGAAGGACCGGGGCCGCTGATCACCTATCTGACCGGCAAGCCCGCCGCGCGGCTGCGCGTTCCGGTTACGATCGTTCCGGGCGGACTGACCATGGAACAGCTCGACAATGTCAGTTGAGTCGCGCCCGGAGCCGCTCCCCGATACAGGCGAGGGTTGATTCGAGGCTGCGGCCCCCCATGCTTTAATGAATTCCGTCTTCACCTTCCCCCGGAGTTGCCATGTTCATCCAGACCGAGCAGACGCCGAACCCGGCGACCCTCAAATTCTTGCCCGGCCGCGCGGTCATGCCCGCCGGCACCGCCAACTTCACCGACCCGACCGCGGCTCGACGTTCGCCGCTGGCGGAGCGCCTCTTCGGCCTGCCCGAGGTCGCCGGCGTGTTTCTCGGCGCCGATTTCATCACGGTGACCAAGAACGGCGAGGGCGATTGGTACGAGCTGAAACCGGCGATACTGGCCGCGGTCATGGAGCATTTCACGGCCGGCCGGCCGGTTCTGCTGGCGCCGCTCGAGGATGCCGCGGCCGCGGATGCAGCGGAGGAAGAGAAGACGAGGTCGTTACGCAGATCAAGGAATTGCTCGAAACGCGGGTGCGCCCGGCGGTAGCGCAGGACGGCGGCGACATCATTTTTCACGATTTCGAAGACGGGATCGTTTACCTCCACATGCAGGGTTCGTGCTCCGGTTGCCCAAGCTCGACCGCGACGCTGAAGGCGGGCATTGAGAACATGCTGCGGCACTACATCCCCGAAGTCGTCGAGGTTCGCGCCATCTGACGCGCCCGGCCGATCTTTCTGAACCATTGCTGCTCGCCGTCGACACGACGGGTTCGTCGTGTTCGATCGCGGTTGCTGCCGGCGATGAGATCCTGTGTCTGCGCCATGAGCCGATGGAGCGCGGGCAGGCCGAAGCGCTGTTGCCGATGGCGGCGGCGGCGATGCGCGAGGCCGGATTTCCGCCGGCGGCGCTCGACTGCGTCGCAACGACGGTGGGGCCGGGCAGCTTTACCGGTATCAGGGTCGGGCTTGCCGCCGCGCAGGGAATAGCGCTTGTGCTTGGCGCGCCGTTGATCGGCGTCACCGGGTTCGAAGCCGTAGTTGCGGCGTTGGCCGAATGCGAGGCGAACGACGCATTCCTTCTGGTCGCGATCGAGAGCCGGCGGCGCGATCTCTATGTGCAACTCTATTCGCCAGCGCGCGAGCCGCTGGACGAGCCGGCGTCAATCATGCCGGAGGCCCTCGCGGAGGTTCTCGCGGCACCGGTCGGCGGCGCGCCGCTGCTGATTGCCGGCGACGCAGCGCCGCGGGCCGCCGCTTCTCTGGCCGGCCGGCCGCGCACCGAAACCCTCGAAGCGCCGCCGACAGTCTTGGGCGTGGCGCGCGCGGCCTGGCGCCGCTGGCGGACGGGCGATCGCTGCCGCCCCGCGCGGGCCTTCTATCTCCGCCCGCCGGATGTCAACGCGGCGCGGAACAGCCCCGGGGCGGGCCGTCCCGGCGGCAGCGGCCGGTGATTCGCCTCGAACCGTTGTCCGCGCAATCGGCGGCGATGACGTGCCTGCCGCTGGCGCAGCTCCACGCGGCCTGCTTTCCCGAAGACCCTTGGGACGCCGATGCGATCCGCGCGATCGCCACGATGACGGGGTTCTTCGGCCGGATCGCGTCGCGGGACGAGGACCACGCCGGCTTCTCGCTGGCGCTCGCCCTCGGCGATGAATGCGAAATCCTGGCCCTTGGCGTCGCGCCGCAGCACCGGCGTTGGGGAATCGGCCGCGCGCTGCTCGATTCGCTCTGCCGGGAAGCCTGTCGGCTGGGACGACGATCGGTGGTGCTCGAAGTCGCCGCCGACAACATCGCCGCCCGAACTCTCTATGCCTCGGCGGGATTCCGCCAGGTCGGCTGCCGGCGCAACTATTATCGGCGGGGCCGCCAGTCAGTCGGCGCGTTCGTGCTGCGTCTGACCTTGGCCGGCGTTACAGTTTCCGCCTGAGTTCGCGGCCGCTCGCGTTATTCTGTGGTCTTGTTGGCTACGGTCCAGGAAATCTTGTTCAGGGCGAGGGCAAGGCTAAGAATTGATCAGCGAACCGATTGCCCTGTCCGCCATTGTTACTTATATTCCGAGACGAGACGAACCGCAGGATCATCGATATGAACAACTCCGACCAAAACAGCGACTTGTTGGCTCTGACGTCTGAAATCGTCGCTGCCCATGTTTCGAACAATACGGTATCCGTAGGCGATCTGCCGCAACTGATCAACCAGGTGTACAATTCGCTGGCTAATATCGGGAGCGTACCGTCGCTTCCGGCGGAACGGCCGCAGCCAGCGGTGCCGATCAAGAAATCGGTCCACGCGGATTACATCGTTTGCCTCGAAGACGGCAAGAAGCTGAAGATGCTGAAGCGGCATCTGAAGACCGCCTACAACATGACCCCGGAAGGCTACCGCGAACGGTGGGGGCTGGCCGCCGATTATCCGATGGTGGCGCCCAATTACGCACGCCAGCGCAGCCGTCTGGCCAAGGAGATCGGTCTTGGGACGCGGGCGCGGCGGCCGCGCGCGTAGGCAGGGCGGCGTTCGGCCGGCGGAACGATCCTGGACCCGTTTCGCGGCGGGATAGGCGCGCGCGTCGGACTTGGGGTATACTCGCGTCGACGAGCCCTGCCATGACGGAGACGGCATGACCTCGCGGCTGGAGCAGCTCTGCCTGGACAAAGGCCTCAAGATGACCGAGCAGCGCCGGGTCATCGCCCGCGTCTTATCGGAATCGGCCGACCATCCCGACGTCGAACAGGTCTACCGACGCGCGACCGCGCTCGATCCGCACATCAGCATCGCCACGGTTTACCGCACCGTGCGGCTGTTCGAGGAGGCGAGCATCCTAGCCCGGCACGATTTTGGCGACGGCCGCTCGCGTTACGAGGAAATGCCGAGCGCCCACCATGACCATTTGATCGATATGCAATCGGGTCGCGTCATCGAATTCCGCAACGAGGAGATCGAGCGGCTGCAGCAGGCCGTCGCCGATGAACTCGGCTATGATCTCGTCGGTCATCGTCTCGAACTCTACGCCGTGCCGCGGCGCGGCAAATCCGGACCGCGATCCCGAATGAGGGTTCGCCGCTTCCCATCGGCGCAGGCCCGACGCGACCGGCAACAGTGTGCTCTGTGGTTCCTGAAGGTTTTTCCGCGTGATTGAAGGCAGTGCGAGCGAGCCCTCGCCCGTAGCGGTCGGGCCCGTGCAGCAATGCCGGCGCGGCGGCCGCATCGTCGATCTGGTGTCGGGTCCCTTGCAGGTTCGGCTCGCCGAGTCCGCCGCCGACATCGACGCCGCCCAGGCTCTGCGCTACCGCATCTTCTACGAGAAGCTCGGCGCCCGGCCGATGCCCGAGATGGCCCGGCGGCACCGCGATTTCGACCCGTTCGACGAGTTCTGCGACCACCTGCTGGTGCTCGACCATAACCGCGGCCGCGGCGCCGAGAGCGTCGTCGGCACCTATCGGCTGATCCGCCGCGAGGCGGCGGCCCGCCTCGGCGCGTTCTATTCGGCCGCGGAATACGACATCGCCGCGCTCACCGTCTGCCCCGGCGAGATCCTGGAGCTCGGCCGGTCCTGCGTCGACGCCGCCTATCGCCAGCGGCCGGCGGTGCAGCTGTTATGGGCCGGGATCGCCGCCTATGTATTCTATTATGACATTGCGCTGATGTTCGGCTGCGCGAGCCTGCCCGGGACCGACCCCGATGCGTTGGCGACGCCGCTGTCCTATCTCCATCATTATCACCTGGCGCCGCCGCCTTTGCGCGCCAAGGCGCTGGCGCACCGCCATGTCGAGATGCGCCGGCTGCCAGCCGAAAAGATCGATCCGGCCGCAACGCTCGCCGCCTTGCCGCCGCTGATCAAGGGCTATTTGCGGCTGGGCGGCTTCGTCGGCGACGGTGCGGTCATCGACGAGCAGTTCAACACCACCGATGTGTGCGTCGTGGTCAAGACGGATCTGGTCAGCGAGAAATACTCGCGCCACTACGAGCGTCAATCGGGCAAGGAATCCTGGGCCAGGGACGCCGCATGGGCGGTCTGAGCGTATGGGCTCCTCGACGCTGAGGGTCGTGCGCCTGGTTATCTATCTCGCCTGGACCGCGTGTCTGATGCCGGTTCAGGCGGCGGGCCTGCTGCTGGGTCGCCGTTGGACGCGCACGCTGCCCGTCTTCTATCATCGCTGCTGCTGCCACATCCTGGGCTTTCGCGTGCACACGATCGGCGCGCCTACGGGCAGCCGGCCGGTATTGTTCGCGGCGAACCATGTCTCCTACACCGACATCACGATCCTGGGCTCGCTGATACCGGGTTCGTTCATCGCCAAGACCGAGGTCGCGCGCTGGCCGTTTTTCGGCTGGCTCGCGAAACTGCAGCGCACCGTGTTTGTCGATCGCCAGGTCCGCAGCACTGCCGCACAGCGCAGCGCGATCAGCGAGCGCTTGGCCGCGGGCGAGGCGCTGATCCTGTTCCCGGAAGGCACCAGCGGCGACGGCAACCATGTCTTGCCGTTCAAGAGCGCGCTCTTCGGCGCGGTCGAAAACGTCGACGATATCAATCCTATCACGGTGCAGCCGGTATCGATCGCCTATACAAGGCTCGACGGCATCCCGATCGGGCGGCGCTACCGGCCCTTTTTCGCCTGGTACGGAACCGTCGAATTGGCCCCCCATCTGTGGAGCCTCGCCGGGCTGGGAACGGTCGAAATCGTGGTCGAGTTTCACCCGCCGACCTTTCTTTCCGCCTGCGGCTCGCGCAAGGCCCTGGCCCAGTATTGCCGAGAGAGGATTGCCGGCGGTGTCGCGGGCGCGCTCAGCGGGAGGCCGCAGCCGATGCCCGAGCCGCCGTCGGCGACGGCTGAGGCGCCGCGGCCGGCGGTTCTGGCGCAGTGACGACAGCTTCCCGCAGTAACGAGATGGTGCGAGGCGTGGCGAAAAGCGTGTTCATCAAGACTTATGGCTGCCAGATGAACGTCTATGATTCGGCGCGGATGAGCGAATTATTGGCGCCGCTGGGCTTTGTCGTAGCAACCCGAGCGGACGACGCGGACCTCGTGATCTTGAACACCTGCCACATTCGCGAGAAGGCGGCCGAGAAGGTGTTTTCCGAGTTGGGCCAGATCGCCCGGCTGAAGAAGGCGAAGGCCCGGCGCGGCGGCCATATGGTCATCGCGGTCGCCGGCTGCGTCGCCCAGGCCGAAGGCGGCGAGATCAGGCGGCGGGCGCCGTTCGTCGATCTGGTGTTCGGGCCGCAGACCTACCATCGCCTGCCCGAACTGGTGTCGCACGCCTTGGCGCGGCCGGCCGGCGGGGTCGTCGAAACCAGCTTTCCCGCCGAGCCAAAATTCGACCATCTGCCGCAGGCGCGTTCGGCCCAGGGTGTGAGCGCGTTTCTGACAGTGCAGGAAGGCTGCGACAAATTCTGCAGCTTTTGCGTCGTGCCCTATACGCGAGGTGCGGAATATTCCCGGCCGGTCGCCGCCGTCATCGCCGAGGCGGAGCGACTGGTCACGGCCGGGGCGCGCGAGATCACGCTCCTCGGGCAGAACGTCAATGCCTATCACGGCGAGGGGCCCGACGGCCGCGAATGCGGTCTGGGCGGCCTGGTGCGGCTGCTTGCCGAAGTGCCGGGACTGGCGCGGATCCGCTACACCACCTCGCACCCGCTCGATGTCGACGACGCGCTGATCGACGCCCATCGCGACGTGGCGCAGCTGATGCCGTTCCTGCACCTGCCGGTGCAAAGCGGTTCCGACCGCGTGCTGGCGGAGATGAACCGGCGGCATCGCGCGGACGATTATCGCCGCATTGTCGGGCGGCTGCGCCATGCGCGTCCCGATCTGGCGCTTTCCTCCGACTTCATCGTCGGCTTTCCTGGCGAGAGCGACGCCGATTTCGCCGCCACGCTCGAACTCGTCGCCGAGATCGGATTTGCGCAGGCGTTTTCGTTCAAATATTCGCCGCGGCCCGGAACGCCGGCGGCAACCGCTGACCGGCAGGTCGGCGATGCGGTCAAATCCGCCCGGCTTGCCGAGCTCCAGCAGCTCTTGGCGGAGCAGCAGCGCCGGTTCAACGACGACTGCGTCGGCCGCGTGCTGCCGGTGCTGCTCGAACGGCCCGGACGTCATCCCGGGCAGCTCGTCGGGCGCAGCGCCTATCTGCAGAGCGTGCATGTCGCGGCATCGATGGACCGGGTCGGTGACATCGCGCCGATTCGGATCGCCGCCGTCGCCGCCAACAGCCTCTCGGGTGAGCTCTGCGAGGCGATCGCCGCATGACGGCGCTCTCCCCCGAAGACGCGGTGGGCGCCGGCGCCGGCCGCTCGCATCTGGAATTCGACGACAACCTGCTGCTGCCGCTGCTTTACGGCGAGCGCGATCAGCACCTCGACCGCATCGAACGGCAGCTTGGCGTGTCGCTCGTCACCCGCGGCAACCGCTTGGCGATCAGCGGCCCGGCTTCGGCGACCGAAGCGGCCCACCTGGTCCTTTCCCAGCTCTACGATCGACTGAAGCACGGTCAGGAAATCGATCTGCCATCGGTCGAAGCGGCGATCCGGCTGGCCGAGGCCGAACTCGGCGACAAGAGCATGAGCCTGTGGCGCGAGGACGAGGCGTTCCGCACGCGCAAACGCCGCATCACCGCTCGCTCCCCGGGACAGGCGGCCTATATCAAGGCGTTGCGCGAGAACGAACTGGTGTTCGGCCTCGGCCCGGCCGGAACCGGCAAGACCTATCTAGCCGTCGCCGCGGCGGTCGATCTGCTGATGACCGGACGGGTGGAGCGCATCATCCTGTCGCGCCCGGCGGTCGAGGCCGGCGAGCGGCTCGGCTTTCTGCCGGGCGATTTGCGCGACAAGGTCGATCCCTATTTGCGGCCGATCTTCGACGCCCTCAACGACATGCTGCCGGCCGATCTTCTCGCCCGCCGGCTCGGCACCGGCGAAATCGAGGTGGCGCCGATAGCGTTCATGCGCGGGCGCACGCTGTCGCGCGCCTTTGTGATCCTCGACGAAGCGCAGAATACGACGGCGGTTCAGATGAAGATGTTTCTGACGCGGCTCGGCGAAGGGTCGCGCATGGTGGTGACCGGCGATCCCACACAGATCGATCTGCCCGAAGGTATGCGCTCGGGGCTCGCGGTAGCGCTCGAAACCCTGCGCGAGGTCGAGGGCATCGCCATCGTGCGGCTTTCCGATCGCGACGTGGTGCGGCACGGCCTCGTCGCCCGCATCGTGCGCGCCTACGAAGCGCGCGAGCGCGGCAAGGACGCCGCGATGTCGTGAGCCGCCCGCAGACCAGATCGAGATCGCGATCGGCTGCGCCGATTGGGTCCGGATTTGCCCCGAGGTGCGGCAACTGTGCCGCGCCGCGGCGATGCGGGCGCTGGCCCGCGCCCCCGCCGCGGGCACGCTGCCGACACACGAACTGACGATCGTCCTTGGCGACGACGCCCGGCAGCAACGGCTCAACCGCGCTTATCGCGGCATCGACCGGCCGACCAATGTATTGTCGTTTCCGGCCTGGGATGCCGCCGTTCCGCGCCGCCTGGGGCGCCGGTCCTGCTCGGGGATGTCGTGCTCGCCTTCGAGACCGTCGTGCGGGAGGCGCAGGAGCAGGACAAACCCTTCGCCGACCATCTGCAACACCTGATCGTTCATGGCGTTCTGCATCTGCTCGGGTATGATCATCGCGTTGAGCGCGAAGCCGCCGATATGGAACGCCTCGAAACCGACATCCTGGCAGGTCTGGGGGTTCCCGATCCCTATGGCGACACCATTTGATCAGTCAGGCTGAACCTCGTATCCAATGAGCGACCCCGAGCCGCCAAGTAACGGCGGACATCCCGAGCCGGATCGGTCCTTTGCCCGTCTGCGGCAATTCTTCAGGCTGGTCCGACGCCCGCGCAACGGCGAGAGCCTGCGCGAGGCGATCGACGAAATGATCGAGGAGCCGCAGCCGGCGGACGAGCCGAGCCCGCTAAGCGCGCAGGAACGGATGCTGATCGGCAACGTCCTCAAGGTCCATGACCAGACTGCCGCGGACGTCATGGTGCCACGTGTCGATATCGTGGGGCTCGATGTCGAAACGCCGTGGCCGGAGGCGATCAAGTACATCGTCGAGCAGGGGCATTCGCGCATCCCGGTCTATCGAGAAACGCTCGACGACGTGATCGGTTTCATCCACGTCAAGGACCTCCTGGCGCCGGTCGCCGAGCGGCGGCCGATCAGACTGCCGCCGCTGCTGCGCAAGGTCCTGTACGTGGCACCGTCGGCGCCGATCCTCGATCTGCTTGTCCAGATGCGGCAGGCCCGCACCCATATCGCGATGGTGGTCGACGAGTTCGGCGGGATCGACGGGCTCGTGACGATCGAAGACCTGATCGAGGAAATCGTCGGCGAGATCGAGGACGAGCACGACGAGGCGGCCGGACCGCCGCTGATCCCACGCGCCGACGGCAGCCTCGTCGCCGACGCGCGCACCCGGATCGAGGCGCTGGAAGAGCAGCAGGGGATGCAATTGCGGCCACAGGGCGAACAGGACGAGGTCGATACCCTGGGCGGCCTCGTCTCGGCGCTCGCCGGCCGCGTCCCCGCGCGCGGCGAGGTGATCGTCCACCCGGCGGGGATTGAATTCGAGGTGCTCGAAGGGGACCCCCGCCGGATCAAGCGGCTGCGCATCCGGCGCCTGCCGCCCGGGGACCGTGAGCGCGGCGCCGCCGATGCCTGAGATCGCGGTCTCCCGCGTTCTTCCCGGCTCTCGCGTGGCGACGCCGCTGTGCCGGCTGGCGCATGAGTTGGCGGCGTTGTCGGGGTGGCGCCGCCACGGCCTCGCCTTTCTCTTCGGCGTGATGGCCGCCGCGGCATTGCCGCCGGTGGATCTGACCCCACTGGCATTCGCGGCCTTTCCGGGGCTGCTCTGGCTCGACGACGGCAGCGCCACCGCCGGCGCATCGTTCCGGCTCGGCTATTCCTTCGGGTTCGGCTTTTTCCTTGCCGGTCTTTATTGGATCGCCGCGGCGCTTTTTGTCGACATCGCCGCATTCTGGTGGCTGGTGCCATTTGCCGCGATCGGGCTGCCGGCGGTCTTGGCGCTCTACGCCGGCGCCGCGCTCGGCGCGACCAATCTGGTCGTGCGACGGCTCGAACTGCCCCCGACAGCGCGAATCTTCGCCTTTGCGATCGCCTGGACGGCGGCCGAATGGGCGCGCGGTCACGCCCTCAGCGGGCTGCCGTGGAACCTGATCGGATATGTCTGGTCGGGCGGGTTCCCCGGCGCGCTGACGGTATTGCAGAGCGTCGCGTGGACAGGCATCTACGGCCTCAGCTTTCTGACTGTTCTCGCCGCCTCACTGCCGGCGCTCTTCGGCAGTCCTTCGCTCGCGCGGATGTCGTCGGGCCGGCGGTGGGCGCCCGCGGCGGCGGTCGCGCTGCTGGTTCTTGCGCCCAGCGTCCTCGGAGCGATCCGTCTGGCGCTGTCGCCCACCGTCGAGACCGCGACCCGGCTGCGGATCGTCCAACCCTCGATCGCGCAAACGCTGAAACGGGACCCGGCGGCGGCGGCCGGCAATCTGCGCCGGCTCGTCGATCTGAGTGCGGCGCCGAGGCTCGAGGGGGTCAAGGCCGTGCTGTGGCCGGAGGCGGCCACCCCATTTCTGCTCGGCCGCGACGCAGCCGCGCGGCGCCAGGCCGCCTCGGTAGCGCCCGCCGGGGGATATCTGATAACCGGCGCGCTACGGGGAAATCCGCCTCCCGAGCCGGTGACGAAAATCTGGAACAGCATCGAAGCGCTCGACCCGAAGGGCGACATCCTTGCGGTTTACGACAAGGCCCACCTCGTGCCCTTCGGGGAATATGTTCCGTTCCGCGACATCCTGCCATTGCACAAGATCACGGCCGGGACGATGGACCTGAGCACCGGTTCCGGGCCGCGCACGATCGCGCTGCCGGGACTGCCCCCCTTTGCGCCGCTGATCTGCTACGAGGCAATTTTCCCCGGGGCCATCGTCGACGAGGCGATGCGGCCCGATTGGCTGTTGAACGTCACCAACGACGCTTGGTACGGGCGCACCTCGGGCCCGTATCAGCATTTCGCGATCGCCCGCACCCGCGCCGTCGAGGAGGGGTTGCCGCTGGTTCGGGTCGCCAACAACGGGATCAGCGGGGTTGTCGACGCTGACGGCAGGGTCATCGCCAGGATCAATCTCGACGCCGTCGGTCACGCCGATGTCGCGTTGCCGGCCGCCGGCGGCCCGACGCTCTACAGCCGGATCGGCGATTGGGCCTTGGTGGCGATGCTGTTGCTCGGGGCGCTTCCGGTCGCTTTCCGCCTGCCTTGAGCCCGGCCGAACGCCGCCCAAGGTTGTAGGCGCTTATCCTAGGTTGAAACCGTTGTTGACCGCGGCGCACGATCCATTCTATTAATCCCATTGGTTTTTTCGAAAACACGGTTGATTCGTCATGGCTCTGCAGCGCGAGCCCCGCCGGGCGGGGCGGCAAAAGGGCGACAAACCCAATCCGATCGACATCCATGTCGGATCGCGGGTCAGGCTGCGCCGCAACATGCTGGGTCTCAGCCAGGAAAAGCTCGGCGAGGCGATCGGCCTAACCTTCCAGCAGGTGCAGAAATACGAGCGCGGCGCCAACCGGATCGGCGCCAGCCGGCTGCATGATCTGAGCCGCGTTCTCGACGTGCCGGTCTCGTTTTTTTTCGACGACATGGATCCGGTGCGCGCGCCGGCGATCCCGGGAGGCTTTGCCGAGCCGCCCGCCGAGGCTTTCGATTCCGATCCGCTGCGTAAGCGCGAGACAGTCGAGTTGGTCAGCGCCTATTATCGCATCGATGATCCGGCGGTGCGCCGTCGCTTGTTCGACTTGGCCAAGGCGCTGGCCGTCGGCAGCGAACGCCCGGCGGAAAAATAGCTGGGCGATCACCCAGCCGCCGAAACCTCCGGCGGCGCGATCTTTTATGGAAAGGCACTCTCTCTTGGCCAAGCGTGATTTCGTTTTCACGAGCGAGTTGGTTTCGGAAGGACATCCGGACAAGATTTGCGACCGAATTTCGGACGCGATCGTCGACACCTTTCTCGCCGCCGAGCCGCAGGCCCGATGCGGGGTCGAGACCCTGGTCACCACGAACCGCGTGGTGCTGGCCGGCGAGGTGCGCGGACCGGCCTCGATCACCAGCGACCGGCTGATTGCAGTGGCGCGAGAGGCGATCCGCGACATCGGCTACGAGCAGGAAAATTTTCATTGGGAACGGGCCACCATCAAGTGCCACATCCACGGGCAATCGAGCGACATCGCCCAGGGGGTGGACGCGGTCGGCAACAAGGATGAGGGTGCGGGCGACCAGGGAATGATGTTCGGCTTCGCGTGCAACGACACGCCCGCGCTGATGCCGGCGCCGATCTTTTACGCGCACCAGATCCTGCGCGCGCTGTCGGAAGCGAGGCACGCCGGCAAAACCCCGCTGCTCGGTCCCGACGCAAAAAGCCAGGTCACCCTGCAGTACGTCAACGGCAAGCCCGAGCGCGTCGCCAAGCTCGTCGTCTCGGTCCAGCATTCCGACCGGATCGACGACAAGGAGGTGCGCGAGATCATACGCCCCTATGTGCTGGCCTCGCTGCCGGAGGAGTGGATGTGCGGCGAGGAGAATTTCCTCGTCAACCCGACCGGCCGGTTTGTCATCGGCGGTCCGCATGGCGATGCCGGCGTTACCGGGCGCAAGATCATCGTCGACACCTACGGCGGATGGGCGCCGCATGGCGGCGGCGCTTTTTCGGGGAAGGACCCGACCAAGGTCGATCGCTCGGCCGCCTATGCCGCCCGTTATCTTGCCAAGAACGTCGTCGCGGCCGGTCTCGCCGAGCACTGCACGATCCAGATCGCCTATGCGATCGGGGTGGCGCGACCGTTGTCGTTTTACGTCGATACCGGCGCCGCGGTCGATGAGGACGAGCTCGCGCGGGTTCTTAACGAATTGATGAATTTGACGCCGCTCGGCATTCGCACGCATCTCGGCCTCAACAAGCCGATCTATGCGCGGACCGCCGCCTACGGCCATTTCGGCCGCACGCCGGAGGCCGATGGCGGCTTCTCGTGGGAAAAGACCGATCTGGTCGAGGAATTGCGCCGCGCCTTCTGAGGCGGCGTGCCGACAGAGCCGCCCGCCCGCCGGCTGGTCTACGGCCGACACCGCGGCCGCCCGCTCCGCACCGGGCAGCGGCAGCTCCTCGACGCATTGCTGCCGCGGCTCGCGGTGTCGCTTCCGCCCGCGGGAGTTCTCGATCCGCGGACGCTGTTTGCCGCGGGGCCGAGATCGGTCTGGCTCGAAATCGGGTTTGGCGGCGGCGAACATCTCGTCGCGCAGGCCGAGCGCCACCCTGACATCGGCTTTATCGGCTGCGAGGTCTTCGAGAACGGCGTCGGCAAACTTCTGAGCGAAATCGCCCGCCTCGGGCTCGACAATGTCCGCGTTTTTGCCGAGGACGCGCGCCTGCTGCTCGACGCCCTGCCCTCGGCGTCCATCGACCGCGTCTTCATCCTGTTTCCCGACCCGTGGCCGAAGCGTCGCCATCACAAGCGGCGGATTGTATCGCGCGCAACGCTCGACCGGCTCGCGGTCATCATGAGGGACGGGGCCGAACTGCGTATGGCGACAGACGATGACGGTTACCTGTGCTGGATGCTAGAACGGCTGACCCATCATCCGGGGTTCGAATGGCTGGCTCGGCGCGCCGAGGATTGGCGACGGCGCCCGGAAGATTGGTCGCCGACGCGGTATGAGGCGAAGGCTCGCGCCACAGGTCGATCGCCGGCATTCCTGCGCTTCCGCCGGCGCGACCGGGCGCCGTCGCCATCTTCCGCCGGGGCGACAGACGCCTCTGCGGAATAGAAGCGGCGGGATCGTGCTTGGCATCACCCTTGCAGCCGATAGGCGGGAACGGCGCCAAGCCGGAGCTTTGTTGCCAGCGCAGGGGAAAGCGGCGAATACTCAATGAACCGGCCGCATCCGCTCCGACCGGCAATCACGGGCAGGGAGAGATCGATGAGCATCGGGATCACACGCCGCCAGTTCCATGGCGCCCTCGGCTGGGGTGCGGCATCGATTGCACTGGCCGAAATGGGTTCGCTGCGCGCCGCCCGGGCGGAGGAAAATTTCACCCTCGCCTCGACCGGGGCTTCCTGGGGAGAGGGTCTGCGGGCGGCCTTTATCGACGCCCCTAAGTTCGAAGAGACGAACGGCATCAAGGTTTCGTGGGAACACGCGATCAACTCGGTATTCACGGCAAAGGCAATGGCGAGCTGCGGCAACCCGCCGTTTTCGACCTTGGCGGTATTGCAGGCCGAGGCGTCGTTCCTGGCGCTCGGCAGCTGCCTGCAGGATTACGATTTGGCGATCTGCAAGAACTACCCGGACATCATCGACGCCGCCCGAGAGCCGCCGCGCGGCGGTCTGAAAAACTGGTTCGCGCCGTTCGTCCTGATCGTTATGGGGATGGTCTGGAACACCAAGGAGGCGGCGAAGCCAACGTCGTACCAGGACCTGATAAACTCTAAATATAAGGGCCGGGTCGGCATTCCCGCCTATGGCTGGGTCGGCAATTCCTGGCTTCAAGTGTTGAACAAGACGCTTGGCGGCAACGAGGACAATATCGATCCCGGGATCGCTTTCCTTGCCGAACTGATGAAGAAGAACGATCCCGTGATCGTGGAAAACACCGACGCCGCGATGAAGGCGTTCACCCGTGAGGAGATCGTGCTGATGCCGTTCTGGAACGGCCGCACCTTCGTACTGCAGTCGCAAGGGGTTCCGGTCGATATCGAGTACATCCCGGGCACGATGCTGGTCGGCAACGGTTTTCCGATACTGAAGGGCGGCAAATTCGTCGAACTGACGAATCGCTTTTGCAACAACACGATGGATGGCCGCTATCAGATGCTGATGACGCAGCGGTTCTTCTATCCGCCGTCGAACGGCAAGATCAAATTGCCGGCCGATCTGGAGCGCTACGCCTTCCCCAAGGACAAGGAGAAGAACGTCGTCTCTATAGACTACGAAAAGATGAACGCGCACAAATCGCAATATCTGGACCGCTGGAACAAGGAAGTCCTGGGCGCTTAGAGCGCCTCACACGGCATCCCCATGGCGACAGTCCGAGTCGCGCCGAACTCGAAATCCGCGGCCTCGCCCGGACGTTATTCGGCCGATGTCGTGGTCGGGCCGATACTCGTTCGAGGTCTACGCAGCCGGCGAGTTCTTTTCGCTGCTCGGGCCAAGCGGCTGCGGCAAGACGACGACGTTGCGCTGCATCGCCGGCTTCGAGACGCTTGACCAGGGCTCGATTCTGCTGCGCGGCGAACGCCTCGACGACAAGCCCCCGCATCGCCGCGATGTCGGGCTGGTGTTCCAGAACTACGCGCTGTTTCCGCATTTGACGGTGTTCGACAACATCGCTTTCGGGCTGCGGCTGCGGCACGTCGCCAAGCCCGAGATCCGCGACCGCGTCGAGCGCATGCTGCAACTCGTCGACTTGGCCGAGACCGCCGACCGCCTCCCGGCGCAGCTCTCCGGCGGCCAGCAGCAACGTGTCGCGATCGCCCGCTCGCTGGTGCTCGAGCCGCCAGCATCCTGATGTTCGACGAGCCGCTCTCCAATCTCGACTTCAAGCTCAGGGTTCAGATGCGCGAGGAGTTGCGCAGCTTGCAGCGCCGCCTCGGCAAGACTTCGATCTATGTCACCCACGACCAGACCGAGGCCCTGGCCTTATCGGACCGCATCGCGGTGTTGTCGCACGGGCAGATCGAGCAGATCGGCAGCCCGCCGAGATTTACGAGCGCCGGCGACAAGCTTTGTCGCCGAATTTATCGGCAGCTCCAACATATTCGGGGCCGCGTCGTCGAGCGCGACGGCGCGGGCGCGATCGTCGAGACGGCCGGGGTTTGCGGCTCGCCTGCGATGCCGCAAACCAGCGCGCCGAGACGGAATTGGGGCGCCAGGTCTGGGTCATGCTGCGGCCGGAGCACGTCCGCCTGCGGGCGCCCGGCGGGGGAGCCATGCCGCGCAGAACCGCTTTGCCGCGCGAGATCGCCGAGGTAACGTATCTCGGCGAAGACCTGCACTTCAGCCTCGACACGCCGGCGGGCAGAGGCTGCGCGCCGCGGTGAAGAACGCCGACGTGGTGCAAGAGAGCTGGGCGCCGATGCAGCGGGTGGAAATCGTTGTCGATCGCAGGCCGACATCCGCACTCCTCGGCCGCTGAAAGCGGTGTGGGCGATCGGCGTCCCCGAACGCGGCCGGTCTGGGCCGTGCTGGCCGGCCCCTATGCGCTGTTCTTGCTGGTGTTGCTGGTCGTACCCTTCGCCAATGTGGCGATCTTCAGCCTGCACGCCTATTCGCCGACCAAGATCGTGCTCCCCGAACTGACGTTCGACAATTATCTGAAGACTATTCGATCTTTATTATTTGCGCGTCTGTTCGGCCGCACCCTGCGGCTCGGACTGGTCACGACGGTGGTCTGCGTCCTGCTGGGTTATCCGCTCGCCTATTGTCTGGCGCGGGCCCGGCGGCAAGGTGCAGACAATCGGGCTGTTCCTGCTGATCATGCCGTTGATGGTCAGCACCGTGATCCGGATCTTCGGCTGGATCGTCATCTTCGGCCGCAAGGGACTGGTCAATCAGGCGCTGATGGCGCTCGGCCTCGAACCGGTCCGGCTGCTCTATACCGAGACCGCGGTGGTCATCGGGCTCGTCAACATCTTCTTGCCGTTCATGGTGCTGCCGCTGATGGCCTCGATCGAGCGGATTTCGCCGAACCTCGAAGAGGCGGCGCGGAACCTCGGCGCCAACTGGTATCAGATGTTCCGGCGGGTGATCCTGCCGCTCAGCCTGCCCGGGCTGATCTCGGGGTGCCTGCTGGTCTACAGCATCTCGATCAGCGCCTTTGTCACGCCGGCGCTGATGGGCAACCCGCGCGAGCGGATGGCCGGCCAGCAGATCTACGACGAGGTGCTGGTTTCGTTCAACTGGCCCGGTCGCCTCCAGCCTCTCGCTGACCTTGGTGCTGCTGACCCTGGTGCTGATGTTCTGGCGCGCTGTTCGCCACCCGGCGGGTGAGCCGGCTCGGGCCGAAGACGCGGTGAGGCGCGATGCCGCGGCTGTTGCTGCCATTCGTGGCGTTGGTCTATATCGGGCTCTTGGCGCCGCTCGTCGTCGTCGTCGCGGTATCGTTCGGGCCCGAGCCCCACCTTCGCGTTTCCGCCGACGCGGGCTGACGTTGCACTGGTTCGAGGCGTTTTTCGCCAGCGGGGCTTTTGTCGCCGCGTTTTTCCGGGTGAGCCTCGTCGTCGGCACTCTGCGCGGCGGCGCTGGCGACGTCTGCTCGGCGCCGCCGCCGCGATCGCGCTGGTGCGCTTCCGGTTTTTCGGGCCGCGAGGCGTTGGAAACGTTCTTTCTGCTGCCGCTGCTGGTGCCGCAGATCCTGCTCGGGGCAGCGCTCTATCTGTTCTATGCGCGGCTCGCGGTGCAGGCCTCGATCTGGACCCTGCTCTGCGGCCATCTGGTGATCGCCACACCCTATGTGATCCGCAGCGTCACCGCTGGCCTCGTCGGTCTCGATCCCCGGCTCGAGGAAGCCGCGATGAGCCTCGGCGCGACGCGCATCGAAGCGTTTTTCAAGGTGACCCTGCCGCTGTCTGCGTTCGAGCCTGCTGTCGGGGGCGATCTTTGCCTTCATCATCTCGTTTTCCGACATCAATCTGGCGCTGTTTTTGTCGGGGCCGGAATCGACCAGCCTGCCGGTTCACCTCTTCTCGCAGATCCAATGGCAGGGCGACCCGACGATCGCGGCCGCCTCCACGCTGCAGATCGTGGTCATCAGGCGGCCTGATCCTCGTCGTGCAGCGCATCTTCCGCCTCCGCTTGATGGTTTGAGAATATCCCCGCGATCGGCAATTACTGCTTGACCCGCGGGTCGTCGGGGATAGTAGACGACAGCGATATTTGCGGCGTGGAGGGGAAAGAGCGGTGATGGGGATCCTGCGCGAGGCGTTTTCGGCGGCGCCGTTCGCCGCCTGGATGCGCGACCGCGCCGATCGCTCGGCGGGTGCCATCCTCCTCTCCCGCACCGCCAATGCCGCCGCCAACGATCTAACGCGCCTGAGCCTCGCGGTGCGCAGCCAAATCGTTCTCGCCCATCCCGACGCGCAGAGCCGCATCCTCTTCCGCGTTCTCGACGACCCGCTATGGCAGATGCCCGGCCGTGTCGTCGTCGGCGCCTCGATCTGCGAGGAACTGCATCCGCTGCTCGCTGCGGCGTTGACCGAATTGTGCGACCGGACGGTGGGGGAGCGCTCCCGGCTATGGGTTCATGCCCAGGGGGACCTGCAACGTCCCGAACCGGCGAGCGTCACCGCGGTGCATCTTTGCCGCTGGATCCTCGCGCAGGCCCGCGCCGGCGCCGGCGACGATACGTCGATCACGCTGGCAGAGTTGCAGCAATGCCTGACGGGTGGCGGGCATCGCGCCGGCGCGCTCGAACGCCTGCTCGACACTGTGTTGCCCGATCGGCCTTGCACCGACATCGTCGAAGTAGGCGGCGGACTTGGTTTGTCGTCTTGGCTCATCGCCGCCGACGAGCGGCGCGGCGTGCGCCAAGTGATGCTGGTCGATCCCAATCGGCGCCACGAACTGGCCGCACAGCAGCTGTGGGGCAGCTTTACGGCGGGCGGCGACGAGCGCTGCGCCTTCCTCGCGAGGATCCCGGCCTACCGTTTTCCCTTCGATCTCGAGGCCGACATCGTCCTGTTGTGCCAGACCGTGTACGCGGTCCCCCCGGACCAACGCGAAGCGTTCTTCGCCCGTTGCTGGAAGGCGCTCAAACCCGGTGGTTTATTGATCATCAACGAGTTCGTGGTCGCCGACAACCCCGGCGAGGGCGGCAATCCCGTCAACATCCCACGACGCGACGAACTTATCTCGCTCCTGGCGCGCTTTGCTGAGCCCCATCTCTTCCGCGAGGCCTTCGGTTGGAGCCGCGCCGAGGACCCGCTCGCGGTGCCGGCGCAGGAGTATTATTCGAGCAGCTTCATAGTGCTCCATCGCGATTGACCGGCCGCGATCCTCACGACCGGCGAGACGATCCGACGGAACCGCGCCGACAATGACGTTGACGACGCCAAGGAAGAAGTAGACCGACAGCCCGATCAGCATCGCGAAAAACCCCAAGCCGCCCAACAGCACCAGGATGCGTCGTCGCCGCGAACTGAAGCGCCCCCGCGAAACCGCCGTCACGATCGCCGGCATCACCAGGAAGATCAGCGACAGCAGGACCACCGTGACGGCTATGATCTGCCAGATTTCGCTCGTCTGTCGGGTCATCACGAGTCGTTCGATGCCTTGCCGCGCGGCACTCCATCCCGCGCGGCTGCCTGTGGTAAAGAGAATAGGATTTCGTGGGGGCAGTCGATGCTGGACCGAACTGCGACGTTGGCTCTCTGGCAGTGGGCGGAAGGGAGGGCGAGCGTAACCAGAGCGGATGCCCTTACATTGCTCAAAGGGGCTGCCGCGTGGAGCCGCTTTGGCGTTCGCGATCCAACCTTGCTCTGCGATCCCGAAGGCAACCCGGTCGTGGCGGCGGACGGCGCCTATACGTTGTACTTCAACGGCCGCAACGCGCCGATCGACCAAGGCGGGCTCACGCGGATCGGGCGGGCGATAGGCGCCCCGCCGGGCTCGTGGCGAATTGATCCCGAACCTGCGTTCACCGATGGCGCTTACGCTGCTCAGGGCAGCGTCGTCCGGGTGGCGTCCGACGACTATCGCCTCTACTATAGTTTCAACACCGCACTGGGTTTCGCGATCGCCCGGTCGAGGGATGGCGTCAAATGGGCCCGGACGGCCGCAGCGCCAATATTGCATCCGCAGCAGTTCGAGGCGAGCCTGATCGGCCTGCCTTATGTGGCGCGCCACGACAACCTCTGGGTGATGCTCTTCGAGGGCTTTGCGCAAGGACGGGCCAAGCTTTATATGGCGCTTTCGGCAGACGGCCTGGTTTGGCAACCGGGAAACGACGGCAACCCGGTTTACATTGCGGAGCAAACAGCCTGGGACACGTACGGGCAAGCCAATCCGAGCTTGGTTCGGCTGTTCTCCCGAACACGGCCTTCCTAATTTCGCGATAATCTATAACGGGGAGGGAGCCCCTGACGCGTGGGAAGTGGGGGCGCTTTTCGCCGATGCGATCAGCGGACCCTGGCGCAGCCTGCCGGCGCCCCTCCTTAGGCGTGGCTCGCCCGGGAGCTGGGATGGCGGCCGTCTGGAGGGCGGGCGGCTTGTCGGCGGCACCGCCGGGCTTGGCGTGTTCTTCTTTGGACTGCCTTCGGCCGATAGCTATGCAGGCGGTCAGATCGGCTTTGCTACGATCGAGTTGGAAGGCATCGCGAAACCAGAGCGACACCGCGCCGCCGAGCGGCGGTACAACGATCGTCTCTCGGCTCGCTATTTTGAGATATGGGATACCTATCCGATCCAGCGCTTCATGCACGAGGTGGAAACCCGCTGGCTCGATGACCTTGTCGCCGAGGAGGCGCGGGTCGCGGTTCTTGGCTCAGGCGGTGGCCGTGAATTGCCCCCGTTACTGAAAAAACATTGCAGGATTACGGCAATCGACATTTCCCAAGTCATGCTCGATCGAGGCCGCGAACACTTTGGCGATGACGGGATCGAGTGGGTCCAGGCCGATCTCGCAGAGCTTCCGGAGTTTGCCGAGGCATTCGACGTCGCCGTCATGCTGGGCGGCGTGGTCAACTATCTGCCGGACCCGTCAATATGTCTGCAAAACGTTAGAGACCGGCTTGCTTTAGGCGCTCTTCTGATCATCGGGTCGATCAACCTCGACCATCCCAGCGAGGTGCGGCCACGTTATGAGATCCCGGATGGCAGGGTTCGCGCTCTTTATCGCAAGCAGGAATTGGTCGCAATGTGCGAGGCGGCCGGTTTCCGGGTGGAGGAGCAGCGCGGCATCCGCTATTTCGTCGATCAACTGCCACCGGAGTGGCTGCGCGGAGAAGCCGCGGCGGACGCCGTGGGAATCGTCGAGGCGACATTGCGGCTTGAAGCGCAATTGGTGGGCAGGCTCCCGCCCGATCGGGCCAAGTTCATCTGGACGATCGCCCGCGCCGCGTGAGGACGGTAGGAACCCCAAAGGGCCGCCATGGCGCTCAACAATTTGACCCGGGCAAAGCGGTTTATCGACGCGGCCTTACACGACATCGCCAAATGCAACGGGCGCGGCATTGACCCGCATTGGAAGACGCCGACCATCCACCCGATGGCGGAGGCGAAATTGTTGAGCGCCGCGGCGACATATGTCCGTGCCGGGCTGATCTCCGAGGCGAGCTTCGCCAAGATTTGCGCCGACGCGACCTTGCGGCTCGCCAAGACGGCCCTCGAGCGATTTGGCGGCCTCGCCTGGGGTCTCAACTTCCCCTGGCCGGAACGTAACGCGGCGGCTGACGAGCCCTATCTGGTGACGACGAGTCTGGTCGCGATCGGCCTCGCCGAAGCGCGGCGGCAGGGCTTTTCAGCCGGCGGCGACCTACTCGACGGCGCGGTTGCGGCGCTTGCCGGGTGGCCTACGACGCCCTCGGCCTACGGCCCGATACCGGTTTACTCGCCCGCGATAGCCCAACCGATCGTGAATACCGCCGCGATGTGGGCCGTCGCCGGTCTTGAAGCGGGCTCCCACGCCCTTGGCGACCCCGCGATAACGGCGGTTGGAGAATTTCTCGAGGCCAACTACCTTCCGGGCCTCGGTTGGCGATATGGCGTCGCCGACAACATCATCGACCTGGTGCATAACGCCTACACGTTGCAGGCGGCGCGGCGACTGCACCCCGGCAAATTCGAGGCGCAAGCCACGGCATTGATCGGGCTGTTGCGCGGCCAGGAGCGCTTCGACGACAGGGTTCGTATCATCCCGGCGGCGGAAGTCTACGGGCTCTCGCCGCGACAGCCGTTTCAGATCGTCGGCGACCGCGCGATCGTCCGCGACGGCAGTCCCGGCAGGTCCTGGTCAACGGGCGAGATCCTTGTCGTGATCGCCGACCTGGCCGATCTAACGTACCATCACAAATATTGGCTGGGCCTCTTGCGGCTGATGCTCGCCGAGGCCGTCAAGCAGGTGTCGGCCGAGACGCCCGATGGCCAAGTGGAGGTCGCCGGAGTTTTGAGGAATGAGGATGGTGCGTTGCACATGCGTCATCTCGCCCATGCCATGCATGGCTTTGCCCGGGCCTTGGAAACAATCAGGCGCGCCTAGCCGCAACGCGGCATCAGGACCCGCGCGTTTTGACAGGTAGGGCCGGAACGGGTAGCCTTCTCTCGCGTTTGCCGGGGCGCTTGGCGCCTCATCGAGCGGCGCCGCCATTAGGTGCGGGATCGGGTTGACGTCGACAGTATCGAATTACGAGGACACCTGGCCGACCTCTCTCGGCGGCGCGCTGCTTCTGCAAATCCGGGTCATAGCGGCGCTGGTGCTGCGCGAGACGCGGAGCCGCTTTGGCGAATCGCGCCTCGGCTATCTGTGGGCGTTGATCGAACCGATCGCCTTTGTCCTGCTGTGGTCGGCGATGTTCACCGTGATGCACCGGCATTCGCCGGTGCCCGGCACGAAGTTCTCATTTTCTGGTTCTTTACCGGAATCATACCGTATTTACTGTTCTCGAACATGCGAAACTTTATGGGCTCGGCGATTCTCGCCAACCGCGCCCTGTTGTTCATGCCCCTGGTCAAGCCGTTCGACGCGATCTTCGCGCGCGCCGTGCTCGAGGTGCTCACGTCGTTTTGTGTGGCGATCATCCTTTTCGTTGCGCTGGCTTCGCAAGGGCTCGTCGATCCGCCGCGCGCGCCCTTGACCTTGGCCGGCGGCATCGCTGTGACGGCTCTTCTGGGCTTTGGCGTCGGCCTGATCAGCGCGGTCATGTCGGCGCTGTTTCGGTCGTGGCAAAACCTTTTCCATGTGATCATGCGCCCGCAATACCTGTTAGCCGGCGTCTTCTTCGATATCGACAAGATCCCCTCCCCGTTTCGCGAAATCCTGCTGCTGAGCCCTATTGCCCATTGTGTCATCTGGTTTCGCACCGCCTTTTTCATCGATTACGCCCGATATTCGCTCGATCGGGCGTATGCGCTTGAATGGGGTATAGCCTGCGTGATCATAGGCTTTGGCCTCGAGCGCTTCATGCGCCGACGGGTCACTTCGATGTTGGCCTCGGGATGATCAGCTTCGAAGGCGTACGGAAGACCTATCGCACCAAGGCCGGGCCTCGGGTGATCCTCGAACACCTCGACCTGATGCTGGATTCGGGCATCAACCTCGGAATCCTCGGGCTCAATGGTGCGGGAAAGTCGACCTTTCTGCAACTCCTCTCGGGCATCGAACTGCCCGACCGGGGCCTCATTCGACGCCAGGTTCGGGTGTCATTCCCGCTTGGCTATTCGGGCTCGTTCGTCAGCACCCTGAGCGGACGCGAGAATGTCAGCTTCATCGCCCGGATATACGGCCTCGACCCATCCTCCCTTGCGCGGTTCGTCGACGATTTCGCCGAGTTGGGGAGATATTTTGACGAACCGATCCGTACCTATTCCTCGGGCATGCGCGCAAGGCTGGGATTTGCCGTGAGCATCGGCATCGATTTTGACCTCTATCTGATCGACGAAGCGACAGCGGCGGGCGATGCGCGTTTTGCCGCGCGTTGCGAAATCCGCCCTTGCCGAGCGCCGACAGAACCGGCACTTCATAATGGTCTCGCATCAGCAGGGCCAGCTCAGGTCGTTCTGCCAGGCGGGGGCGGTGTTGCACAACGGACGCTTGACGGTGTTTCCAACGCTCGACGAAGCTTACGTGGAATATGATCGGATCGTCCGCGATCCAGACGGGGTCGGCTCAGCGCCGCGCGGCGTCGACCCCGCCCGGTTCGAGGAGTAACTCATGCGATCGACCGAAACGCCGGCCAAGCCCGCCGATCCCGACATCGTTATGCTGCGCGGGGCACCGCTTCCGGCCGAGCAGCGGCGGCCGCAGAGCCCGGTGCCGACGGCAACCCCGACCGTAACCTGGCCGCGGCTGCGGGCGCGCCGGCGCTTCGGCGGGCTGCTGGGGATTTCGGCGATGATCGTGATCGGATTGCCGACGCTGTTGGCGACGGTGTATTTCGGACTGATCGCCGCCGACCAATACGTCACGGAACTCAAATTCACCGTTCGCGGGCCGCAGCAGGTCCCCCAGCCAAAGGACATGCTGTCGAGCCTGACTGGGATGCCCGGCGGCGGCGGGCTGCAGACGATGCAGGATGCGATCGTCATCACCGAGTTCATCAATAGCCGGCAGGGCTATCAGGACGTGCAGCAGAATGTCGACGTGCGCAAGCTGTTCTCCGACCCGCGCGCCGATTTCATCGCCCGGCTCGACCCCGCGGTGCCGATCGAACGGATGGAGCGGTACTGGTCGAAGATGATCGACGCGCGGCTCGACCAGCTGACCGGCATCGTCACGGTCGATGTCCGCGCCTTCACTCCCGAGGCGTCGCTGGCGCTCGCTGACGGTGTGGTCAAGAGCGCCGACAACATGGTCAACACCTTGAACGCTCAGGCCGAGAACGACCTGGTCAAACAGGCCACCGAGGATCTCGACAAGGCCGAGGGGCGCTGGCGGGCGGCGCAGGCCGAACTCCTGAAATACCAGCAGGAGTTCCAGGTGCTCGACCCAAGCAAAGCTGTCGACGCGGTCTCGACGATTTCCGCCGACCTTTTCGCCCAGCTCAACCAGCTGAAGACGCAATATGCGACGATGACCGCCTATCTGGCCCCCAATTCCGCGCAGGTCCAGATGTTGCGAGACCAGATCAAGGCGCTCGAGGCGCAGATCCCCAAGGTCGGCGAGACCGCACCTGACACCCGTGCGCTCGGCAAGAACGCCGCTCCCGAGGCGCTGGCGAAATTCCAGTCGATCCAGCTGCATGCGAACTTCGCGGCACAGGCCTTGACCCAGGCCCTGAATACGCTGGTGCGCGCGCATGAGATGGCAGCCGAGCGACAGGTCTACCTGGCGATGTTCGTCCAGCCGACCTTGGCCGAATCCTCGCTCTACCCGAACCGTCCGGGTTCGATCTTCATCACCTTCCTCGCCGCCGCCGCCGTCTGGTGCCTCAGCACCTTCGTGCTGTACACGGTGCGGGACCATCTGTCGTGAGGCAGAAGATCCCAAAACCGAACGCGCAACACGAACTCTCCAGTATCAGCAAGCATCTAACGTGACAGATTCCCTCTTTCAGCCAACTGGCGAAGATCCGTTCCTCCGGCTTCTTCCCTACAGACACGACGTCTGGAAATACTATAAGCTAAAAGGTCTCGCGAAAGATGGATACCCATTAGCGAACGCCCCGTTAAATCCAGGCAAGATTATCGCACATCCGATCCATGGCGCCTATTTTATAACAGAATACCTAAATGCGTACCAATTCTACGGCCGAAGGGACAAATCCTATCTTGCAACGGCTGCAGAAGTAGCCCGTGCCGCGAGCGCACGAATGACTGACGAAGAAGGCGCATTAAAATTTCATTACGAACCTAAGGATCAGATTACACCTTACTCTCACAAATTTTATTCTGGTTTGACCCAAGCCAAATATCTTGAAGCCTTTACTCGGTTATATAAAGAAACGAGGGACGAATGGGTCCTACGCACCAACGAGCGCATCTTTCGCAGTCTTCAAATACCAGTGGATCGGGGCGGCGTTCTACTACGAACATCTCATGGTGTATTCATCGAGGAATATCCCGCCGAAATCCCCGCTTTTGTCTTGAACGGTTGGCTAACGACAATAAACGAGATATTCTGTTATGCGTTTACATGCAATAATAAAGATGCGATGAAGCTTGCCAAAGAAAATGCCAGGACGCTATTAAATGTGATCCATCTGTTTGATCTGAAGGAGATGTACACAACCCGCTATAAGCTATCCGGACCTGTGCTCAACTCGCTGGCATTCAATCACGGTAATGTATCTATAGAAAAGGTGAGGATCAAAACCGCAGGCAGCAAATTGGAAAAAAACGTCCATGACACCCTGCGCTACGATACCATCCACGTATTGAAGCTGCCTACGGACGGCGGACGCTCGTTCGTATTTCGCGCGGTGCTGTCAATGATCGAGTATCCAGATGCCTCCGAGTTGCTAATTCAACTCAACAGCCCAGTTGCTCAGAAGGTTAAATGGAGCATCGGTGTGCCCGAATTTGATCCTCGCTTCACGACGCCACGGGCATCGGGGCAACGATTTATGCGGGAGTTTGAATTGCGGCCAGGAGTGAATTGTATCAGCCTTCAAATACCGTGGGATGCCGCCGCCGGTTGGGTCGCGGGGCCAGTGCCGTTTTCCAAGAAGATAGCAGGCCGGTATTACAACGCATACCATTATATCCACATCAAAGGTCTTTCGCAGCTGTACGAGTTTCATCGCGCGGCACGACTCCTCTATTGGCGCGACAGGTGGCTGGAATATACCGAAAAATGGTCAACCTTTCCAGCTTACGCGGTCGATGGAATTTGTCACGACGTCATGGATTTTGGGAACTTTCCGAGTTAAGCCGCGTATCTTCGGGCTCCGAAATTCAAACTCGTTGATGGTGAGCTCATTACCTATTATTCAGCGGATGAGGGGAAGGAGCTTTCAAGACCGGAACCTATCACGTTCGAATGAGTTCACTGAGGCGTGTGTGCCAGCTTGGCTGGGCTGTCAAAGATCACCCATAACGCAAAGACTGAGAGTGGCTTGTCAGCGTGGACCGCGAGAGCAGTGGCCTGCTTGCAGGCGGTGTCTGCAGCCGGGAATACCTGCCGCAGAACACAAGGCGTGAACGTATATGAATTTTGGCACGAGATTGGGGCTCCCCAGACGTTACATCCTCTTGCGCAACGCGCGTTGGTGCAACCCTGCCACTTCTGCCAATATTTTTCGGTACTGGTGAGTAGCGCAGCGTCGTTGAGGATAACTGATAGGTCAAAGTCGGCTTTTATCACATCTGCTGCGTGGTTTTCAAAGTATTGGGCTTCAGCAGAAGGGTCCTTGCGAAAGCGAACATCGTCCATACCGAAATAACCATTATTACGAGCCATCATTTCTCTTAGTTCAGTTGCGGCAATAGCTTGGGCGCGCTGTCTATAACGGTCATCATGCGACGCCATCCAGGCCCAGGCGACTGCCATTCCCATTAGCGCATTCGTATTTCGTACATACCGATCTTTATCGTTGGGGCTATAACTATACCAGTAATAAAAACAGCCGGGGCACTCATGAACATTAGTTCCAATCGACCAACTTGCTGCAATTGCCTCTCGGGCGGCGTTAAGATAACGTTGGTCGTGTGTGAGGAGCGTAGCTTTGGAAAGGCACGCAATGGCGAACGCGGTCTCAAACATATATTTCGTATAGCGAGGATTACAGGCCGGATGGTTGAATGGTCGAAGCGTGCCTGGCCCCGCACAGTTATTGTTTCGGGTGAGCCCTGGATCGACGCTCCACCCAGGCTTACCATCCCCGGCTAGGTCCGAAAGCTCGATTAGCCTGTCGGCAGATTTTCGCATTTGGGAGATTGCGCGACTGCCCTCTTCTGGCTGCAATGCGATAGCGGCGAGGCACTCCTGGCCGAGTTTGGCTGGGTCAGAGCCTTTCCCGGCGGGGGACTCTATGAAACGCCCGGCCAAAGTTCGTAGAGCGGAAAACTCGGATTGGCTGGTCTCGGGGCCGGCCGCCAGCACCGGCCAGGGCGAAAGAGCCAAGACAGATGTACAGAGCATGAGCCGACCGATGATCTTGACCGCGCACGGCAGCCCCCTGCCGCGTGTGAACCAAATCGACATCGATGTCCCTCTTTTCCCTGGACTGCAATAGTGGCTGGTGCCAATATAAGGCTAGCTATGCAATTTGGCAATATGTAACGTACTATGGGTCGGAGATGAGAGGCACTTCACAATGGAATGATGACACGCGACTTACACCATACCACATTTTCCTGCTGACGATCGCTCCACCCTTGGAATGACACATTAAGGATGCCCGGAGAATTACGAGATGCCGTCAAAAGAGTTCGTTGAAGACCCTAAAATAGGTCGGCTAGCTATAATTGTTGAAACGCCAGATGGCCAAAAGCGCCAATATGCGATGGGAAGAGCGTGTTGGAGCGCCGGCTTTCCGGTCGTCCTTGAAAAACAGGGCTTCATCTCGTTCGACGAGCTTTACCCGGAAGCTCTAGATGACCCTAAGACATTAGAGAAATACCACGTACTCATAGTAACCAGATTACAAGATAGTACGTGGACGAATTCTCGCATAAAGAATATATACGAATGTAACCGGCAATGCTTCTTGGAAGGTCCGCTGCCTCGACCTGTTCTAGAGCCGCTTGGGATACTAGGATATAAGCCGATATGGTACGATGGAATTATCCGGGTATTGGACGAACATGTACGGCGTCTAGGCGCAGCATATGGGATTAGTGTCGGCGGCAGGCTCACGGGCGAAGTTCGTACCGTTTTTAGCCGCAGGCCTGACGGGTATGAATGGGGACTGGCGGAGGAGTGCTTAATAGATAAGCGCCGAGCAACAATATGGGGCCAGACGCCTTTCGAATTCGCGCCATGGCGCATCAGGGACGAGGAGGCGGCTCCTGACGTCGTAGCCGTTATCGAAGCGGATAAAGCGGGCCGCGGAACACAACCCGCGATTGTACGGCAGGGAGCCGTAACCGCATCTTGTTTTGATGTGCTAGGCTTATTGGTCTGGCATCATACCGCGGAACCCCTTAGCGTCAACGAACACCGCGCGCCGCCGTCTGTCCCTGGTTTGGAGGGGATGGTGTTCGGAATCATCGACGACATGTTTAGGCGAGGCGAGGCTAACAGGGCGCGCATCAAGCCATGGCCTCGCGGGATCGACTGGGTTCTTAATGTGCGCCACGATTTCGATCGAGAGATAAGCGCAACCCGCACCGCGGAAGTCTTGGCCGTCCATCAACGCCACGGGACCGTAGCCACGTGGTATTGGCGTGGTATCCATGCGAAATGCGCGGCGCTGCCGTTGGTTTCTGCCGCAACTGGGCACGAAATAGGATTTCATACCGAACGGCTGTGGTTTGGCGGCGCCAACGATCTGAAGGATGTCCAAGAAGTTGTTGAAAAGCCTATCGTTGGCGCCACGGCACACGGTGGACACACGTCCTTTAGGTTTCAGGGGGCGCCAAATATCGAATGGTTGCTGCAACAAAATATGCAGTATTCCGAACTCCCTACTCGACAGCAGTTTTTACCGCACTTCTTCGTAAACCTCTTGCCAGACGGAGGCATAGGGAAAAGCGAGATGCTTTGCCTACCGCTCCACGTAACCATCGACACAACTCTTCGGCCGGATGGTAAATGTGACGTGGATGGTGTCGTAGCTAGAATACGACCGATAAAGGCGGCACATGGGTTCGTTCAGATTATGAACCATCCGGATATGAACCTAGAGGCGCTCGACCAGGTACTTGACTTATGTCACGGCGACGCAAATCTCAAGTGGACGGCGGCAGATGTGACTAACTGGTGGCGTCAGACACACAATCGAGAGCGCGCTGCGTTATTCATTTCGCCCGAGACTGACCGTCTTACCTTTTCGCCAGAAAATATAGCTAACCTGATATCGGTTGAGTTTTAGCGCCAAGCGGTCATCTAACCGTGGTTACACCGGACCCATCTCCTCCTGTAAGGGGTTCCGCGCCCATTATTAAGGCATCCTCCGATGCTTTCGTGTCCGCCAGCTCTCCAGCCGATTTGAGGCTTTTGCCCGAGAATAGTCAAGCTGCGGAATGGGCTGACGTGGTGGAACTCATGCGAGCCTCTATAAGAAACTATTATGTCGAGACGAACCAGGATCCAGATCTCGGCCGCCTCTAAATCTACCACCCGATCCAACACTGAGCTAGTTCCTGCAAGGGTCACTCAATTGGTAAGATTCTCTAAGCATTTAGGTCGCAAGACCGACGAAATATTCGAGAACAAGAGCGTATTCGAAGTGGGATCTGGGCTGGGGTCATTTGCACTTTACTTGGCAACGGGGGCTAAAGCGCGCCACGTCTTGGCGATGGATGTTCGTGAGGACCTATGCAAAAGAGCAGCGATCGTAGCAAAATCAGCGAGACTAGGTAACCGAATAGAATTCATCAAAGGTGACATGACGGATCTAGGCCATATTAGCGAGAAAAGCTTCGATACAATTGTTTGCAATAACTCCCTCTATTACGTTCCGCACCGCCCGGGTGTTCGCCTCGCGCTCAGAAATTTTTATCGTTTGCTCCGACCCGGTGGACGTTTGATTATTTATCAAGCTAATAGATGGCGTTCGCGAGATGGGCTCACAAAGGATCCGATTGTCCATCTTATGCCAGGTTGGCTTGCAAAAGTCGTCTGCTCCTACACAGGGTGGAGGCATTCACACGGGCGGGTCGAATTCATTTCGCCGGTGGACCTCCGTATCAGACTAAGGCGCGCAGGTTTTAGAGAGATTTGTCAGACTGGGAATTGAGGGGCAAAAGCCGCTCGACGGGTTGCGCGGAATGTTTGCTGATTTTTTCTTTACCATTGCGACAAAGAGATAGAGAATTATTAGGGATCGTCATTCATAAAATTGCGGATGCAACAGAAAGAGGGTGTTGCGTTTATCGAATATCGGAACCGCGGCCGTCTGGAAGGCTTCGTCGAGATCGAGTTTGGCAGAGACGAGCCGACGGTCGGGCAAGAGAATGGTCAACGCCGAGCTGTTGTCGGTGACATAGGTGACGCCGGGAATCGGGCGGCCGGCGTCGTTGGGCTGCGAGTTGAGCCAGTAGCGCAGACCGAAGCGATCGCGGATCTCGCCGAAGGAATAGGCGCCGACATGGCAGCCGAAGGCTGCGTCGGCGCGGGGCGCCTCGGCGCGGCAGGTCTCGGCGAAGAAGTCATAGCTCGTCAGCCCGGTTCCGGCGTAATTGGTGTTGCCGTGGCAGTTGACAGCGTTGCCTGTTCGACGGTTGGCCAGGCTGGTTCTATACGATGCAGCGGACTGTCGCAGAGGCGTTACTCGCGCTGGAACTCATCGAACTCCCGGGTGCGGATAAATCGCCCTGCCGGCGGAAAAGATGGCGTGGTGGAATGAAGTTCCGCCGCCGGCGGGCCGCGTAGCGAAAATCACGCCGGCGAAGGCCGAAAATCTGCTGCAGGTGATCAAATATTAAACTAGTGTCAATATGATAATTCTCGGGATCAATGCCTTCCACGCTGATTTGTCGGCTGCCCTCCTCAAGGACGGCGTGCTCGTGGCTGCTGCCGAAGAAGAGCGTTTCCGGCGCGTCAAGCATTGGGCGGGGTTTCCCTCGCGATCGATCGCCTATTGCCTGGATGCAGCTGGAGACCTCCAATAACCGTGTTTTCGTGCGGGCGAGGACCGACTATTTGACCGCGTGGGTGATTTGTTGATATCGGCGCGACGGTGTGAGGGCTTGGGCGGCTTTGAGCAGCGGCCGGGGTTGTTCAGCTGCTCAGCTCAGCTCAGATGGGCGCAATCTGGTCAGTCAGCCAAACCATCCGCTGCATGTTGTAGAGGAGGTTGGCGAGGCCGATCTTGGTTCTCGCGCGGGCGAGGCCAATGGTGCGGATGAACAGACCCATTGGCCCTTTCTGGCGGGCGAAGACGTGCTCGACCGCCGCGCGCACGGCCGATTTGCGGGCATTGGCGCGGGCGGTGCGGCGTGGCATTGGTTTGCCCTCAGGCTTTTTGCGGTGGATCTGTGAGCGCAGGAGACGCCCGGCGAGAAACTTCTCATTGGCCTTTGAGCGATAGGCGGTGTCGGCCCAGACATCGCTGGCGGTGTTGTTGGGGTCGATCAGCTCGGGCAGCAACGCCCCGTCATGGCGCGCCGCATCGGTGACCCGCCAGCGGCGGATCAGGCGATGCCGGCGATCGATGCCGACGTGATTCTTGTAGCCAAAGGCCGGGACCGCCAGGTCAACCCGCGGTGCACCGTCCGCGCTCGGTTTGGCTTTGGTGTATTTGACCGTCCAGCGCGCGTCGCGGTCCTTCTGGCGCAGCTTGGCGGGCTTATCAGCCCACGCCGGCGGAATGCGGCCTTCTTTGATGTCGCGCTTCTCGCCCTCGGTGTTGCGCTGCTTTGGCGCGGCGACGATCGCGGCATCGATGATCTGGCCGCTCATCGCCAGAAACCCGGCCGTTGCCAGCGCCGCGTCAAAGCGCTCGAACAGAACCTCGATTGCCGGCCGGCCGGCGATCCGGGCGCGCGTCAGCGCCTCGCGGAAGCCCCAGATGGTATTGGCATCCGGCACCGTGTCGGCCAACCCGAGACCGAGAAAGCGCATAAACGACAGCCGGTCCCGGATCAGGTATTCGCTGCGCTCGTCCGACAAATTATGGCTCGACTGAAGGATCAGCACTTTGAACATCAGCACATGATCAAACGGCGGCCGGCCGCCCCGCGACCGATCCGAGCGCACAACGGCGCGCTCCAGATCCACTCGAAACAGCTCGAAATCGACTACCGCATTCAGCCGTTCCAGGGCATCGCCCTTCGCCGACAGCTCCTTCAGCCGCTCGTCAACGTCGAAAAACCCCGCCTGCCCCCGCATGACCAATCCCCCGCATCCCCCAATCACACAAGCGGGCGATTCGCCTTCAAATTCAACCGGTTTTTAGAGCTCTCCAGCGGGCTCGCTTCTTAGCGATGTGGACCATGTCGCGGTCAATATGGACAACGGCGCGCATCGAATGCGCAAAATCGGCTACCTCCTTAGCCATTCTCCAAATATAGACTTGATACTCGCACGTCTCGGGAACCGTCGCAAGCGACAGCAGCTTCCCGACCTCCTTGCCAGAGCATTCTCTGACGACAGTTTTCGTGGCACATTTCATAACATCGAGCACCATCTTGCCCATCTGTCCTCAGCGTTCCACGTTTCCCCATTTGACGAAGCAGTTATTGTCTCGGTCGATGGCCTGGGGGACTTTGCCAGCGCGGCCTGGGGCGTCGGGCGGCACAACGACATTGACATCGCAGGACGCGTCCACTTCCCTCACTCCCTCGGCATCTTTTATGAGGCGCTTACTCATTACCTGGGCTTTCCCTATTACGGCGACAAATACAAGATCATGGGCTTGGCTCCCTATGGAAAGCCCGCTTATCTAGACGAGATGCGCCGGGTCGTGCACCTGATGCGAGATGGGAAATTCGCGCTCGATCTCGATTATTTCCGGCATCATACGGAGGAAATGCCGTATCAGTGGGACAACGCTGCGCCTCAAGATGGTGATCTGTTTTCCCTTGCGCTCGAGGAGCTAGTTGGGGCCGCGGCGGCGGCTCCGAAGATCCGCTAGAGGATCGGCACCGGGATATCGCCCATTCGGTGCAGGCCATGTACGAGGAAGCCTTCTTTCATCTGATCGGCCCTCTGCAACGCCGCTTTGGTTTGAGCGATATCGCGCTCGCGGGCGGATGCGCGATGAATTCGGTCGCCAACGGAAAGATACGCCGCAGAACGCAATTTCGCCGCGTCTACGTTCAATCCGCTGCCGGAGATGCCGGCGGCGCGATCGGCGCGGCCTATGTGGTGTGGCATCGGCTCGGTGGTACCCGTTCGTTTGTGATGGACCATGCCTATTGGGGTCCGGAGTTTTCGTCCGCCGAAATCGTGCGGCTTCTCGACGATCGGCGCGAGGAAATTAAGCAGTCGGGTTGCACGGTCGTAGAGATCCGAGACGAGATAGAACTCTGCCGGCGGGCGGCAGCGGCGATCGCCGACGGTGCCGTCCTCGGCTGGTTTCAGGGGCGGATGGAATGGGGACCGCGCGCGCTCGGTAATCGCTCGATCCTCTGCGATCCACGCCGTGGGGATATGAAGGCCATTCTCAACGCGAAGATCAAAAGGCGGGAAATCGTTCCGTCCCTTCGCCCCGTCCGTACTCGCCGAGTCCGTTAGCGAGTGGTTCGAGGAGGACGACGCCGTCCCCTTTATGATGCAGGTGTTTCAGATCCGGGAGGAAAAACGGTCACTGATTCCTGCCGTTACACACGTCGACGGCTCCGGTCGCCTGCAGACCGTCCACCGCCCTACTAACTCACGGTATTACCGTCTAATCGAATGCTTCCGGGACCTGAGCGGCGTCCCGATGGTGCTCAACACCTCCTTCAACGAAAATGAGCCGGTGGTATGTCGACCGGAGGAAGCACTGGACTGCTTTCTGCGTACTAAGATGGATGCATTGGTAATCGGCAACGTTGTGGTATCGCGTTGCTAACGCCAGGTAGAATCGCCCGAGCGCCTTTGCAAGATTTCTGCAACCCCCGGGTCGGAAATCATCAGTTCCGTCCGGTACGTGGCGCTGTCAGTGGGTTGCCGCTACGCGTCACCCTATACCATTCGTAAGTCTCACGTATTCCTGCTTCAAGGGTGATGCGCGATCGCCAGCCGAGTGAGTTCAACTTAGAAACATCGAGGAGCTTGCGTGGGGTTCCGTCTGGCTTTGATTGGTCAAACACGAAGCGCCCCCTGAAGCCGACGATATCGGCAATAAGTCTGGCAAGTTCCGTGATCGTCAAATCCGTTCCGGTCCCGATATTTAGCGGTTCATCGCCCGACCAGGTTTTCATCAGGAAAACCACCGCGTCGGCCAAGTCGTCAACATGCAGCAACTCGCGGCGAGGGTGACCGCTGCCCCAGATCTCGACCGTATCGCGGCTCTCCGCCACCGCCGCGTCGATCTTTGCGATCAGCGCCGGCAAGACGTGGCTGGAAGCTAAGTCGAAATTGTCGTTGGGGCCGTAAAGGTTAGTCGGCATCACCGAGATAAAATCGCAACCATGCTGACGGCGGTACGCTTGGCACAATTTGAGGCCGCCGATCTTCGCAATCGCGTACCACTCGTTCGTTGGCTCGAGAGGGCCGGTCAGCAAGCTACTCTCGGGGATCGGCTGTGGCGCGAGGCGGGGATATATGCAGGACGAGCCGAGGAACAGCAGCTTTGCTACGTCATTGCGCCGCGACGCCTCAATGACATTCGCCGCGATTACCAGGTTGTCGTAGAGAAAATCGCCAGGATGGGTGTCATTCTCATGAATGCCCCCAACCCGCGCGGCGGCGAGCAGCACAGCCTCCGGGCGATGCTCATCGAACCAGTGATCGACTGCCCGCTGATTGCGCAGGTCAACTACATCGCGTCCAGCGGTCAAAATACGACCCCCTTCCCGCGCAAGTCGGCGCACTAATGCGGAACCGACCATGCCACGATGTCCGGCAACGAATATGCGCCGTCCGGAAAGCGGAAAAAGTGTCGGCCGCGCCATCCTCTCAGTCACTTCCCGCCATCGCTGCACCCCGGGCGGGATCAATAAACCCAGCTTGGCTTACGGTATGCTCGCGACGCGCTAGCTCGCTATCGTGTTTGACCATCATCTCGATCAATTCCCCGAATGTGACGCGCGGTTCCCAGCCGAGAACATCGCGGGCCTTGGCCGGATCGCCGCACAGCACAGTATCGGCCCACACGCCGCTGGCGGTGTTGTCCGTGTCGATCAGCTCGGGCAGCAAGGCCCCGTCGTGGCGGGCCGCGTCGGTGACCGTCCAACGCCGGATCAGACCGTGCCGGCGGTCGACGCCGATGTGGTTCTTGTAGCCGAAGGCCGGGACCGCGAGGTCGACACGGGGCGCGCCGTCCACACTCGGCTTGGCCTTGGTGGATTTGACCGTCCAGCGCGCCGTGCGGTCCTTCTGCCGCGGCTTGGCCGGTTTTTCCGCCCACGCTGCCGGAATGCGGCCTTGCTTGATCGCGCGCTTCTCGCCGTCGCTGTTTCGCTGCTTCGGCGCGGCGACGATCGAGCCGTCGATGATCTGGCCGCCCATCGCCACAAACCCAGCCGCCGCCAGAGCCGCCTCGAAGCGCTCGAACACGACCACGATCGCCGGCCTACCCCCGATCCGGGCCCGCGCCGGCGCCTCGCGGAAGGTCCAGATCGTGTTGGCGTCCGGCGCCGTGTCGGCCAGCCCCAGCCCGGGAAAGCGCATGAACGACAGCCGGTCCCCGACAGGCTGTGGCTGGCCTGAAGGATCAGCACCTTGAACATCAGCACGTGGTCAAAGGCAGGCCGGCCGCCCTTCGATCGGTCCGAGCGCGGCGCCGCCCGTTGAAGGTCGGGGCGGAATCGGTCGAAATCCACCACCGCGTTCAGCCGTTCCAGGGCATCGCCCTTGGCCGAGAGTTCCTTCAGCCGCTCGTCAACGTCGAAAATCCCCGCCTGACCCCGCGTCCCTGCCCCCGTCGCGAACCCGACCGATCAAATCACGAACCGCCCAAAACTGCCAGGTTCTTAGAGGTCTCCAGCCGCAATTCCCACGACAGAACCCCAGGCGTCATCGCCTCGGTGAAAAAGCGGCTCGCCGCGGCGCCCAGATCCTGGGAATGCGAGAAGGCTGCACATTGTTGTCCTTCACACCAAGTCGCTCCCGGCCCTGCCGGGAGAGTTCCTGAAAGGCGGGGCTCAAATGCGCGAAATCCGGGATCGGAACCAGTGGTGTTTGCACCATGCTGCTGCCCTTCAGACATAATTCTTGAACGCCAACCTCGCACAGGATTCAGCCTCCAGCAAACCACGTCAACATCCGGCGGCCGAAGGCGCCTCGGTTCGCTGCGGCCTTCAGCCCATTCCGGAAAGGCGGGTAGGGGTGCTTTTGAAGATCTGTCTCAGTTCGGGGGGAGATACTCCAAAAGCTTTATGATCGAATGCGGGCGCCGAGAAGCTCGCCTGCACGGGGCGGGCCCCTACCGCACTTCCGGGATTGACCGCGGGCGCTGAACGGTATCCCATCGGCGGAGCGTGGCGCGTTTGCCGTCAAGGGGAGGATCTGCCCGCAATGAGCATCAAGGGTAAGGCCAATATCGTCGGGATCTTCGAGCATCCGACGCGCAAGGCCAACGACAAGTCGTTGTTTCAACTGCATGCCGAATGCGCCCAGGGGGCGCTCGCCGACGCCGGGCTGACGAAGAACGACATCGACGGCTATTTCTGCGCCGCCGGCGACACGCCGGGCTTCGGCGCGCTTGTCGATGATCGATTATCTCGGGCTCAAACTGCGCCACTGGGATTCGACCGACACCGGCGGCTCGTCCTACCTGCTGCAGGTCGGGCATGCCGCCGAGGCGATCGCGATGGGCAAATGCTCGGTCGCACTGATCACCCTTGCCGGGCGGCCGCGCACCGAGGGGGTGGCGACCGGGACCGCACCGCGCACCGCTGCGGTGCAGTCGGCCGAGACCGCATTCGAGAACCCCTACGCGCCCGCCACCGCCAACATGTATGCGATGTGCGCGATGCGCCACATGCACCAGTACGGCACGACGAGCCAGCAGCTTGCCTGGGTCAAAGTCGCCGCCTCGCATCATGCGCAATACAACCCGCACGCGATGCTGCGCGACGTGGTCACGGTCGAGGACGTGGTCAATTCGCCGATGATCGCCGACCCGCTGCACCGGCTCGATTGCTGCGTGATCAGCGACGGCGGCGGCGCCATCATCGTCGCCCGGCCCGAAGTGGCGAAGAGCCTCAAGCGGCCGATGGTCAGGATCATCGGCGCCGGCGAAGCGCCGAAGCACCAGATGGGCGGCGAGATCGACCTGACCTATTCCGGGGCCGTATGGTCGGGGCCGGCCGCTTTCGCCGAAGCCGGGGTCAAGCCAGCCGACATCAAATACGCCTCGATCTACGACAGCTTCACGATCACCGTCCTGATGCAGATCGAGGATCTGGGCTTCTGCGAGAAGGGGCAGGGCGGCAAGTTCGTGTCCGACGGCAATTTGATCTCGGGCACCGGCAAATTGCCGTTCAACACCGATGGCGGCGGGTTGTGCAACAACCACCCTTCGAACCGCGGCGGGCTGACCAAGGTGCTCGAAGCGGTGCAGGCAGTTGCGCGGCGAGGCGCACCCCAAGGTGCAGGTGCCGAACTGCGATCTGGCGCTGGCGCACGGCACCGGCGGGTCGCTCGGCACCAGGCACGGGGCCGCGACCGTGATCATGGAGAGGGAGTGACGGCGATGCAGAGCCAGGAACGCAAGATCCAAGCGCCCGTCCCCAATCTCGAAACCCAGGCCTTCTGGGACGCCGCAGCGCAAGGCAAATTGATGATCGGCAAATGCGACGCCTGCGGCAAGCCGCATTATTATCCGCGGTCGCATTGCCCGTTCTGCTTCAGCGACAGGACCGAATTGCAGCAGGCCTCGGGCAACGGGGTGATCTATACCTACAGCGTCATGCGCCGCACGCCGATCCCCTACGCGATCGCCTATGTGACCTTGGCCGAGGGACCGACGATGATGACCAACATCGTCGATTGCGACCTCGACAGCATCAAGATCGGCCAGGCCGTGAAGCTCGTTTTCAAACCCAGCGAAGGCGGCCCGCCGGTGCCGATGTTCACCTCAGCCTAGGTTAATAACTCATAAACTATTCCGGGCAAAGTGCAAAACTGGTATTGTCGCTCAATCCAGGCATCATTCTTCATCCCATCGAGCGAATGAGGGCACATGCTTGATCCGGTTGGTGTTTGGCATTTCGCCGCTGGTTACGCGATTGCGGAAGGAACCGGCGAACTCATTGAGCTATACGGCGATGACCCGCGCGGGTACGGGATTTTCGAACCTGGCGGCAGAATGATGGCGATGCTCGAAGCGAGTGGTCGCGTGGCGGGCAAATCCGAAGCTGAGATGGCAGAGCTATACCGATCTATGGTTGCCTACAGTGGGAAATGGTCAGTTGACGCCGAGAAGTTCATCACCGAAGTAGATTTAGCGTCGGACCCAAGTTTGGTGGGAACGACGCAAGTCCGATATTATACTTACGACGGTCAAATCATGTCACTCCGCACGCCGCCAATGGCGCTTCCGGCATTCAATGGCCGAACTGCCGTGATCTTTGCGGACTGGAAAAGAAAATCATAGACCTTAGGATGAGTTGAGCGCAGCGAAGCCCATCATTCTTTGCACGTGCGTCGGGCGATGGGCTTCGCGTAGGCTCAGCCCATCCTACAAAGGCTTGCGAGGAGTACAGGGATGGACACGATTGAAACCCGGCTGGCGCACCGGCCGGCCCACATCAGCCCCGAGGAGTGGGCGGTGCGGGTCGATCTTGCCGCCTGCTATCGCCTGATCGCGCATTTCGGCTGGGATGATCTGGTCCTGACGCACAATTCGGCGCGGGTGCCGGGCGATCCCGACCAGATGCTGATCAACCCGTCGGGGCTGATGTTCGACGAGATCACGGCCTCGAACCTGCTCAAGGTCGACATCAATGACGGCCACCTGATCGAGCCCTCGGAATACGAGCCGATCAATGCCGGCGTCGTGATCCACGGTGCGATTTACCTCGGCCGTCCCGACGTGCAGTGCGTCGTCCACACCCATACCGAGGCCGACATCGCGGTCGGGGTGCTCGAAGAAGGCTTGCTGCCGCTCTCGCAATGGGCGATGCGGTTTTACGGCCGGCTCGGCTATCACGACTACGAGGGCGTCTCGCTCGACATGGACGAGCGCGAGCGGCTCCAGCACGACATCGCGCAGCACCCGGTGCTGGTGCTGCGCAATCACGGCCTGCTGGCGACCGGGCGCAATGTGGCCGAGGCGTTTTCGCTGACCTATCATTTCGAGCGCTCGGCCGAGGCCCAGTTGAAGATCCAGGCCGCGGCGGCCGGCGGCAGCAAGATCGTCGTGCCGTCGCCCGATACCTGCGAGCGGCAGGCTGCGCAATTCTCCGGCAACATGCCGCGGCTCCAGGGCCAGCGTGAGTGGCCAGCGCTGTTGCGGCTGTGCGACCGGCTCGATCCGAGCTACCGCAACTGAGGCGGAGAGAAAGCGATGAAGATCACCGGCGTCCGTGCCGATTTCGTCAAGCTGCCGGCCGACGAGCCGCTCGCCGGTGCGGCCGAGAACCCGAATGGCACGCGGCCGATCGTGACCGTCGAGGTGGAGACCGATGACGGGGTGACCGGGCTCGGCGTCACCTATTTCGGCGGTGCGCTGACCGGCACCTTGAAGAGTGCGGTCGAAGAATTGGGCGCGGTCGCGATCGGCGAGGACCCGGTGCGGGTCGAGGCGGTGACGGCGAAACTGCGCGCGGCGGCGGGTTCGGCCGGGCCCGGCGGCATCTTCAACCTGGCGATCTCGGCGCTCGATACGGCTTTGTGGGATATTCGCGGCAAGGCCTTGAACCTGCCGCTGTGGAAGCTCCTCGGCGGCGCCCGCGACCGGGTCCCGACCTATGCCAGTGGTGCCTTGATGCGCGGCCTGTCGCTCGACCGCGTCGCGCAGGCGGCGGCCACGCTCAAGGACAGGGGCTGGCGGCAGATGAAGACGCAAATGGCGCTCCCCGGCGACACCAGCCCGGCCAAGGAGGTCGAGCGCATGGTGCGGGTGCGCGAGGCGATCGGCCCCGAAATCGATCTGATGTGCGACATCAACCAGCGTTGGCGGCCGGAGCAGGCGATCGACATCGGCCGCCGGGTCGAGGATGCCGGGGTCGGCCTTTTCTGGCTCGAAGACGCGACGACGGCCGACGATTACGCCGGCCTCGCCCGGATTTCGGCCGCACTGTCGATGCCGGTCTGCGGGGGGGAATACCTCTGGGGCATCGTGCCGTTCCGTCACATGGCTGAGGCGCGCTCGGTCGATATCGTCATGATCGATCTGGTGCGGGTCGGCGGGATCACGCAATGGCTGAAGGTCGCCGGCATGGCCGAGGCCTTCAACCTGCCGGTTGTCAGCCACCTGATCCCCGAGGTCCACGTCCACCTGGTCGGCGCGATCCCGAACGGGCTTACGGTCGAATACATGCCATGGCTGATGCCGCTCTTCGAGGAAGTACCGCAGCAGCAGAACGGCGAACTGATAATGCCGACCGCCCCCGGCCTCGGCCTCAAATTCAACCGGGCGACGATCAACCGCTACCGCGTTTCGTAACAGCGCCGATTTCGGGAGGAAGCGATGAAGATCGCCGCGGTCGAGACTGGCATCGTACTCTTGCCGAACGACGAGCCGCTTGCCGGCTTTTCCGAGAACCCGAACGCCATGAACCCGATCGTCTGGCTGCGGCTGCGCACCGATGATGGGATCGAGGGGCTGGGGGTGTGCTATTTCGGGGGCGCCTTGACCCGCAGCCTGCGGCGGGCGGTCGACGAATTGGGCGCGCTCGCGATCGGCGAGGACCCGCTCCGTATCGAGGCGATCGCGGCCAAACTCGCCGCGGCTGCAGGCGGCGCCGGGCCGGCCGGCATCTTTCTGATGGCCTCGTCGGCGATCGATGTCGCGCTCTGGGACATCAAGGGCAAGGCGGCGGGATTGCCGTTATGGAAATTGCTCGGCAGCGGCCGCGACCATATCGCCACATATGCGAGCGGCGCGTTGCGGCGCGGGCTCAAGCTCGAAGAGGCGGTGACCGCCGCCGGGCGCTTGCGCGAGAAGGGCCATCGCCAGGCCAAGATGCAGCTCGGCCTGCCCGGGCGCACCTCGCCCACCCGCGAGGTCGAGCAGGCAAAACTGATCCGCCAAGCGGTCGGCCCCGACATGGATCTGATGTGCGACATCAATCAGCGCTGGCGGCCGGAGCAGGCGATCGATATCGGCCGCCGGGTCGAGGATGCGGGCGTCGGCCTCTTCTGGCTCGAAGACGTGACGGCGCATGACGATTATGCCGGGCTGGCGCGGGTGGCGGCGGCATTGGCAACGCCGGTCTGCGGCGGCGAATATCTCTACGGGATCGTGCCGTTCCGCCACATGCTCGAAGCCCGCTCGGTCGACATCGTCATGATCGACCAGGTGCGCTCGGGCGGCATCACCAATTGGCTCAAGATCGCTGGCATGGCCGAGGCCTTCAACCTGCCGGTGGTCAGCCACGGCGTGCCCGAGATCCATGTGCATCTGGTCGGCGCCGTCCCGAACGGGCTCACGGTCGAATACATGCCGCGGCTCTTCCAATTATGGGACGAGGTGCCGGTCCCGAAGGACGGGCTGCTGGCAATGCCGGCCAGCCCCGGCCTCGGCCTCAATCTCAATCAGGATGCGATCCGGCGCTTTGCCGCCTGAGAGGGGCTTCGGCGCCGCTCAGTAGCCGCGCTGCCAGTCGATCACGTTGCGCAGCGGCCTGCCGTCGAGGTAGGCGCGCAGATTGTCGCAGAACAGATCGATGGCGCCGTGCAGGTTCCGATCGCCGCCGCCCGAAATATGGGGCGTGATCACGACGTGCGGGTCTGACCACAGCCATGCGGGCGGCGGATGTTCGAATTCGCCGACATAGACGTCGAGCGCCACACCGCGCAGACGCCCCTGGCGTAGCGCTTCCTGCAGCGCCTCTTCGTCGATGATCTCGCCGCGGGCAAGGTTGACGAGCACGGCGTCGGCCTTCACCGCGGCGAAGCGGCCCTGGTCGAAGAGACGGTCGGTTTGCGGTGTCCATTGGCAACAGATCACGACAAAATCGCTCTGCGCGAGAAAGCGGTCGAGATCGGCGGGGCCGCCGAGTTCGCTGAAGCCCTGCGGCAGGGTCTCGGCTGGCTGCGGTTCCCGGCGCGTGCCGACGACCCGCATTCCGAGGGCTGCGCAGAGCCTCGCCACGTCGCGGCCGATCCCGCCGGCGCCGACAACGCAGACCGTCTTGCCGTGCAATAACAGCGGGCGATAGGCGCGGTGGTCGAAGGATTGGGCGGCGCGGTCGCGTGCGGCGCGGTTCCAACCCTTGGCGAAATAGAGGATGCCGGCGAGCGCGTATTCGGCCATCGCGAGGGTGCTGCCAACGCCGCGCGACGTCGTGACCAGCACGTCGCTGCCCCAAAGATCGCCGAGACGCAAATTGCTCGCGCCGGCCGGGCGCTGATGAAACCATTTGAGCCGCGGCGAGCGGGCGCGCAGATCGAGCGGAAACGGCCAGCCGCCGAGGATGATTTCGGCCGAGGCGAGCAGCCGGTCGCGCTCTTCGCGGCTACCCTGCCCCTCAGCGTTCGGGGGCAGGCAGCGCGCGACGGTAAAGGACGGCCAAGTCTCGCGGATTTCGCCGTCGAACCAGCCGCCGGCGTCGGTCAGTCGAACCGCCGGATCGACCGCCTCGATTTGCGCCCGCTCGGCGGCGCTGATGCGCTGGATACTGAGGATCTCGACATCCGGCATGATCGCCCGCAACGCATTTGGAGAGTTGGGCGACGTTACAATTCGCCGGTGCTGTTCTACAAGCCGCCGGAAGCCGGTTCGGCGACATGCTCGGGGCGAAACCCCATGCCGACGAGGCGCGCCGGAAAGCGCTGCAGATAGGGACAGCGGCCGATCAGCCGCAGCAGAAACGGCGGGCGCAGCGGGCCGCGCCGGTCGAGGATGCGGCCGATCACCCGGTTCTGCACCGCCACCTGCAGGCGCTGCGTCGCCCGGGTCGGAAATTCTCGGCGGCGCTGGACGGCGCGCAAATCATCCTCCGAGACGGCGCCGTGACGCAGCCGGGGGCCGAGGATGTTGGCGGCGGCGACCGCGTCCTGGATCGCGAGGTTGATGCCGATCCCGCCGATCGGCGACATCGCATGCGCCGCGTCGCCAATGCACAACAGACCCGGCCGGTGCCAAACCGCCAGGCGATCGACGGCGACCGTCAGCAGTTTGACATTGTCCCAATCGCCGAGTTCGCCGACCCGATCGCGCAAATAGGGCGCGAGCCCGACGATGGTCTGGCGGAACGCAGCCAGTCCCTCTTGCCGCAGCGCATCGAAGCCGCCCTTCGGGATGACGTAGGCGCATTGCCAGTAATCGCCGCGATCGAGCATGACGAAAATGTGCCCGGCGTCGATCCGACCCATTGTCTGCCCCGGATCGGTCGGCCGGCGCGACAACCGCATCCATAGGACATCCATTGGCGCGCCGATGTCGGTCACCGCAAGGCCGGCCTTGGCGCGCACGGTCGAATGTCGTCCGTCGGCGCCGACGACGAGATCGGCGCGCACCGCCAGCGGACCGGTCGGGGTCTCGGCCCGCACCCCGACCACACGGCCGCCGGCCTCGATTAGGTCGGACGCGTCGGCCTGCATCTCGAGCCGGAAGTTCGGGTAGCGGCGTGCGTAGCCGGCGATGAAGTCGAGAAAATCCCATTGCGGCATCAGCGCCACGAACTTGCACCGCGTCGGCAGATGCGTGAAATCGGCCACCCGTACGAGATCCTCGCCGATCTGCGCGGCAAGCGTGCGGGTCTCCTGATGTGGGCGCCGCAGGAATTCTTCGAGCAGTCCCAGTTCCCCGACGATGTCGAGGGTCGAGGGATGGATCGTGTCGCCGCGAAAATCACGCAAAAAATCGGCGTGCTTTTCGAGAACCAGTACATCGATGCCGGCGCGGGCCAGCAGCAGGCCCAGCATCATGCCGGCGGGCCCGCCGCCGACGATGCAGCACCGCACCGAGGTTTCAGCTGGTCTCATTCAACTTCCCCACGCAGAGCCCATCTTACGACAACGGCGGCCATCCCGGGGCTGGCAATTGCGCCGATTTGAGCTTTTGCAGCCGCGCGGCCTCCTTGGCGGCGATGTAGTCGCGGTAGGCGAGGCGATCGGCCTCGGCAACGTCGGCGTGGGTCGGGACGACGCACACGGTCGGGCAGCGGGTGACGCCCTTGGCCTGCAAAAACGCGGCAATTTGGGCTTCGTCATCGGTTGGGGGCACGACGCACTCTCCATCCGGTTGGGGGGCGACACCCTATTAAGCCTGATCGCGTTAACGAGAGGTTTAGAGGAACATGAGAAAAATGTTTTCGAATCGCTGGCGATTCCGCGGTGCCGACTAGCTTTTTTTGCGAAATTCAACGATATATTCGTAGTAAGTTGTCGATCGAAACGAGGATCGCCCGTTTGGGCCAAGCCGATTGTACGGTGCGATTTTGGGGCGTGCGCGGCAGCATTGCCTGCCCGGGGCCGGACACCGTGCGTTATGGCGGTAATACATCCTGCGTCGAAATCCGGTGCGGCGAGCGGCGCCTGATTTTTGACGGCGGCACCGGGTTGCGCCTGCTCGGCAACGAAGTGACGAAATCAGGCGAGGCGACCGAACTCGACCTGTTCTACAGCCATACCCATTTCGACCATATCTGCGGTCTACCGTTCTTTGCCCCATGTTATGACGCGCGCGCCAAATTGCGGATCTGGGCCGGCCATCTGAATGGGGTCGGCATCGAGAGCGTGCTGAACAACATGATGATCGCACCGTTGTTTCCGATCCCGATGGGGATTTTCACGGCGCAGATCAGCTTTGTCGATTTTGCCGCGGGCGAGAGCTTGGCGCCGCATCCTGGCATCCGGATCGGCACGGCGCCGCTCAATCATCCCAATGGCGCCACCGGCTATCGCATCGAGTATGGCGGCAAGATCGTATCCTACATCACCGATACCGAGCATCGTCCCGGCGGCCTCGACCACAATGTGCTGAACCTTGTCGACCATGCCGATGTGATGATCTACGACGCCACCTACACCGACGCCGAATACCCGGCGCACAAGGATTGGGGTCATTCTACCTGGGAGGAAGGCGTGCGCCTGGCCGACGCGGCCGCGGTTCGCACGCTGGTCGTCTTTCACCACGATCCCGGCCATGACGACGCGTTCATGGACGAGGTCGCGGCTGATGCCGCCGCGGCCCGCCCCGGCACCGTCGTCGCCCAGGAGGGGCTGGTCCTGCGCCCTTGATCGATTTGTCGGCTGGGTCTGCGGCGGGGGCCTCAGTGATAGGGATCGGCGGCATCGCGCAGCCCGTCGCCGAAGAAGTTGAAGGCCAGCACCGCGATGATCACCGCCATGACCGGTGACATCAGCCACGGGTAAAGGGCAACGACATTGATGTTCTGCGCTTCGCTCAACAGTACGCCCCAGCTCGTCATCGGCGGCCGCAGACCGAGGCCGAGAAACGAAAGCGCCGTCTCGCCGAGGATCATGCCGGGGATCACCAGGGTCGCCGAGGCGATAAGATGGCTCATAAAGCTCGGCAGCAGGTGGCGGCCGATAACCCGCGACGGACGCGCGCCCATCAACACGGCCGCGGTGCAGAAATCCTCCTCGCGCAACGCCAGAAGCTTCGAGCGCACCGCGCGGGCAAGGTGCGTCCACTCGATCATTCCCAGAATGAGGGTGATGCCGAAATAGACCAGCAGCGGGCTCCAACTGACCGGCAGGATCGCCGACAACGCCATCCACAGCGGCAGGTGGGGAAACGACTGCACGACCTCGATGCCACGCTGGATCAGGATGTCGGTCCAGCCGCCGTAATAGCCGGCGATCCCACCGATCAAGATACCGAGGGTAAAGCTCACGGCCACCCCAAGGAGCCCGACCGTCAGCGAAACCCGCGCGCCGTAAATCAACCTTGACAACATGTCCCGGCCGAGGCGGTCGGTGCCGAGCAGGAACAGCTGGCCGCCCTCGGCCGGGCAGACAAGGTGCAGACTGGCCGGAAACAGATTCCAGAACTTGTATTCGTCGCCGTGGCAGAAGAACCGCAGAGTTTGCCGCTTGGCCGGGTCCGGCGTATACACCCGTTCGAGCCGATCCATGTCGAGCCGGTAGTTGAAGCCGTAGACGAACGGGGCGACCAGCCGCCCTTCGTGGAAAAAATGCACCTGCTGCGGCGGCGCATAGATGAAGTCGGTATTGCGCGTGTCGAGACCATAGGGTGCGAGAAATTCACTGATCAGGATCGACGAATACATCACCAGGAGAATGACGCCGGCAGCGACGGCGACCCGGTGGCGGCGCAATTTCCACCACATCATCCGCCACTGCGAGGCCATATAAAAGCGCTCTTGCGCCGGCGTCATCGGCTCGACGTAGTAAGGGTCGAACGGTGCGGTCGAGACGTAGTGCGGCAGCGCAGCCTCGCCGGGCAGGATCGCGGTGCGGGCCTCCTCGCGGCCGCCGCCGGTGAGGCTGAGATCGCTCACAACCGGCGCCCGGCCTGCAGGCGGATGCGGGGATCGAGCGCGGCCAACGCAAGATCCGAAAGAAAGACCCCGATCACCGTCAGAAACGCCATGAACATCAGAAACGAACCGGCGAGATACATGTCCTGGCTGCGTAGCGCGTCGAGCAGCATCGGCCCCGTCGTCGGCAGCGACATCACGACCGACACGATCGCCGCGCCGGAAATAATGTGCGGCAGGAGCGAGCCGATATCGGAGATGAACGGGTTGAGGGCCATGCGCAGCGGGTATTTGAACAACAGTTTGAACGGGTGCATGCCCTTGGCGCGAGCCGTGACGACATATTGCTTATGCAGTTCATCCAGCAAATTGGCGCGCAGCCGCCGGATCATGCTGGCCGTCCCGGCGGAGCCGATGACGATGACCGGGATCCAGAGATGGGCGAGCACCGAGGCCGCTTTCGCCCAACTCCACGGCTGGTCGAGGTATTTCGAATCCATCAAGCCGCCGATCGAGATGCCGAGATAGACGTTTGCCAGATAGAGCAGCACCAGCGCCAGCAGAAAGCTTGGCGTCGCCAACCCGAGAAAACCGAGCAAGGTCAAGAGGTGATCAGTCCAGCTGTATTGATGCGTCGCCGAATAGACCCCGATCGGAAATGCGACCAAATAGGTAAAGATGATCGTTGTCACCGAAACCAGTGCGGTGAACAGCAGCCGGTCGCCGACAACCTCATTGACTGGCAGATTATAAGAGAACGAGAAACCCATATCGCCGTGCAGCAGGCCCCAGGCCCAGAACAGGTATTGCTCCCAGAGCGGCCGGTTGAAGCCGTACTGCTCCTGCAGGAAATGGATCTTGGCCAGATCGGTGGCTTCCCCCGAAGCCTGCAGCTCGGCGATGTAAGTTGTGAAGTAATCACCCGGCGGCAGATTGATGATGACGAAGATCACGATACTGATCGCGACCAAGGTCGGGATCATTATCAGGATGCGGTGGGCGATGTAACTGAGCATGATCTGCCGATTTTCACTGCGTCGGCGCAGACCGCATGGCAGCGGCTTTCGCTGGCGCTTCCGTCCGGTCGAACCAGAAATGATCCGGCTTGTAGATGCCGAAATAGGCGCCCGGATCCCAATTGTATATCCCCTCCTCCGGGACGTTGCGCAGGGCGACGTTGACGACGATCGGCTGCAGAACACCGGCGACGGTCCCGATCGAGAACACCTCGTCGGCCCAAATCTTCAGAATCTCGTTCCAGATCCGGCTCTGATCTTCGCCAGAGGTGGCGCCCAGCCATTCTTCGTAAAGTTCCTTGAGCCGGATCGCCGAAGGCAGGTCGGGCGGTTCGCCGGCCGCCCCCTTGGTCTCGTAGTATTGCCCCCATTTCGGCCATTCGAGCTGCTGCTGGCTCGTCGGCGCGAATTCCCAGGGCGAATTGCGGGGACCGGCGAGACCGTCCTCGATGCCCTTGTCGATCGACATCAGGGTTTCGCCGGCAAAGACCCGCCGGCGAAACAGCGTCAGTTGTGAAGGCTTGGCGAACAGCCGGATGCCGATGCGCCGCCAGGAGTCGCGGATTAGTTCGAGGACATCGGATTGCTCGGTCGATTCACCCGAATTCTCGACGACGATTTCCATCGGCCGACCGTCAGGCAAGATGCGAACGCCACCGCCGCCGCGCTGGGTGAGCCCAATCAGGTCGAGCAGATGGTTGGCCTCGCGCACATCATAAGCAGCCCAGGCCGAGCGGTATCGCGCGCGATAGAGCGGGCTCTGCGGTAGGACAGTGTTGGCGCCCTCGATCGCGAGGCCGAAATAGATCACTTGGTTGATCTCGTGCCGGTTGACGGCAAGAGAGAGCGCGCGGCGAAAGCGCACATCGCGCACGAGGCCATGCCAGATCTCGTCGTTGACGTTCAGATTCGGATAGAGCGCGAGCTGGCTGCCGGGTCCCGTCCGCCATAGGCGCACGTTGAAACCGTTGCGCTTTTCGCCCTGCTTCAAAAAGGTGTAGTTGTCGAAGCGCAGATAGCGGCCCTGAAGGTCGCTCTCGCCGGCGCCGGTCTTGGCCGGGATGATCTTGCTGTCGGCGATCGACATGAAGACGCGGTCGATATAGGGAAGCTGGTGGCCTGCTTCGTCTATTCGGTAGTAGTACGGGTTTCTTTCAAAGATAAACCGATCGGCAGGCGGTTTTGTCTTCAAAATCCACGGCTCCAATGACGGCAACTGCGGGTTGTCGTTCCGGTACATGGTATCCATTCTATTGTGAAGTGCAGCCCAATTGCGCTGCCTAGCCTTCTTAATCAGAGCATCAAGAGAGTCTTTGTCGGCGTATCTCTTGTGAAACTGCTTCAAATAATGGGCCGGACGATAGATGAAGAGCGGGTCCGCCCCGGCGAGATCCGGCAGAAACAGCGGGTTCGGGCGGGTCCAGCTGTAGCGCACGGTGGCATCGTCGAGCACCTCGAAGCGCGGCGCTTCGCCCTGCGGCAGCATCGTCACCGGCAGACCGGACGGCGAGAGCTGGTCGTTCTGCGCAATATCCTGAAACCAGTAGCGAAAATCCTCGGCGGTAAAGGGGTGCCCGTCCGACCATTTCTGGCCGCGGCGCAGATGCAGGGTAAAGATGCGGCCGCCCTCGATATCGATGGACTTGAGGATGTCGGGTTCGAGTTCGAGCGACGGGGTATAGCCGACGAGCCGGGCATAGCCGTAGACCACCATCATCCTGGTGTCCTTGGGCCCCGCCATCAGCATGCGCAAATCGCCGCCGGGACGCCCGGACGGCTCGACCTTCACCACCGCTGGGTCGGCGGGCACGCGGTCCTCGACCTTGGGCAGCCGCCCTTCGGCCACCGCCGCCGCGAACATCGGCGTTTCCTGGAGCGCCGCGGGAGCCGGGTCGGCGAATGCCGGCAGCCGCGCCGCCAGCAAAGCTCCCAAGAACAAGACCGCTGACCCGGCCCGATGCCAGTCGATGCGTGACCGCAGAAAGCGGCGGGCGGGCTTCATGCGCGGGCGCGAGCGCCAGTGCGCGCCGCGACAAGCGGCACCGTCCGCGCCGCCACCGCATGGCCCGGCGCGATATCGAGCAGCGACAGCGGTTCACCCGGATTGCGCCGGAACGGCTCGGGCCAAGCCGCCGGATCGGAGGCCTTGTCCTCCATCAGCCGGCGGAAATCGAGCGGATGCTGCAGATCGGGCGCCGGGACCGCGGCCAACAGCGCCTGCGTGTAGGGATGCACCGGGTTGCGGAACAACGTCGCCCGATCGGCGCTCTCGACGATCTGGCCGGCGCACATCACCGCGATCCGGTCGGCGATGTAGTCGACGACCGCCAGATTGTGCGAAATGAACAGATACGTCAGCGACAGCTTATTCTTGAGGTCCATCAACAGGTTCAAGATCTGCGCCTGGATCGACACGTCGAGCGCCGAGGTTGGTTCGTCGCAGATCACCAAGTCGGGCCGCAGGGCGAGCGCGCGAGCGATGCCGATGCGCTGGCGCTGGCCGCCGGAAAAGCTGTGCGGATAGCGGCGGACATGCAGCAGGTCGAGCCCGACCAGACCAAGCAACTCATGCACCATTTCGCGGCGGGAGCGCGCGTCGCCGACGCCGTGGATGACGAGCGGCTCCTCGATGATGTCGAACACGGTCATGCGCGGGTTGAGCGAGCCGAACGGGTCCTGAAAGATGAACTGCACCTGCCGCCGGAAGCGTTTGAGGCCATCCCCTTCGAGCGCCAGGACGTCGGTCGGCCGGCCGCGGTCGTTAAAGGTGATCGAGCCGGAATTGGGCGTCACCGCGCGCAGCAGCAACTTCGACAGCGTCGTCTTGCCGCAGCCGCTTTCACCGACTAGCCCCACACATTCGCCACGCTCGATGCGCAAACTGACCTCGTCGACGGCGACGACCTGCATATCCGCCCGATGGCCGCCGAACAGGCCGCTCTTGCGGATCGTAAAGGCCTTGCGCAACGAGCGGCATTCGAGGAGCGGACCGGTGGCGCCGGGAGGCCAGGCCGCCCTTTCCGCCATCAAATAGGGCGCGTCACCTGCGGCAACCTCGCGGATCGGCACCAGCCTTTCGCCGGGTTCCATGTCGAAGCGCGGCACCGCGCGCATCAGCGCCCGCAGATAGGGGTGCTCGCAATGCGCGAAGATATCCTCGATCGTGCCGCTCTCCATGACCTCGCCGCGGTACATGACGACGACTTCCTCGGCGACGTTGGCGACGACGCCGAGGTCATGGGTGATCAGCAGCACCGCCATATCGAGATCATGCTGCAGTTCGCGGATAAGCTTCAAAATCTGCGCTTGGATCGTCACGTCGAGGGCGGTCGTCGGCTCGTCGGCGATCAGCAACGCCGGGCGACACACCAACGCCATCGCGATCATCGCCCGCTGGCGCAAGCCGCCCGACAATTCGAAGGGGTAGGTGCGCAATGCCCGACTGGGATCAGGAAACCCGACCAGACGCAGCATTTCCGCGGTCAGCTCGGCGGCCTCCGCCACGGTCACCGAACGATGCAGGCGCAGCGCCTCGCCGACCTGGTCGCCGATCGTATGGAGGGGCGACAGCGAGGTCATCGGCTCCTGGAAAATGATCGAGATACGGCCGCCGCGGATCGCGCGCATCGCCGCACCGTCGCTCGGCAGCTTGGCAAGATCGACGACCCCGGCCTCGCCTCCGCCCGTACCATTGCGCCCGGAGCCGCGTGGATCGGCGAACAGGATCTCCCCCCGCGTGATCTGGCCGTTCTTAGGCAGGATGCGCAGTATCGCCTGGCTAACCACCGATTTGCCGGAGCCCGACTCGCCGACCACTGCCACGGTCGATCTCGGCCGGACGCGGAACGAGACGCCGCTCACCGCACGGATGAAGCCGCCGGGCGTCCGGAAGCGGACGTGCAGGTCGCTGATCGTCAGAAGATTGCTCACCTTCCGCCTCGACCGCTTTGCCAAGCGCCGAAATCGGCCGATCGCGGCCTGATGCCCAGAGCTTCCAGATTGGCAAGTGTGGCGGCGCTCAGGAGCAGGCCGCGCGTCTCGGCGGCCTCGGCGGCGCGTTCGACGACCGCGTTGAAGCCCTCGATCCGGCTGTCGAGGCGCAGGACAGACCGACCGGCGCGCAATTCGAGCTGCATCCAGCCGTCCCGGCGGTCGCGCCGCGTCGAGTAATAGGCGAGCTTCATCGCGTCGAGCGAGTCCCAGGTGATATTCCCACCGAGCGGTCCCGAAGCCCGCAGCGCCTCCTCGCTCATGTCAAGCCGCGTCCCGTGACGCAGCGCGGTCCGGATGCCGAAGACCGAGAACAGCAAGGCAAAACTGCCGAGCACGGCGGCGCCGACGCTGCCGACCGGCGTCGTCGCCAGGATCGCCGCGGACGGCACGAAACCGGCGGCGGCGCGCAGGTAATCGCCGAGCATTGCCGAACTCGGATAGGCGTGATGGGTCATCGCGCTATGCCGGTCCTGCGGCATCGATCAACTCGCCAAAGACCGCGGAGGCGGGCAGCCAGCACGCCCCGGGATGCGTCGTAGTAAGCGCGACGAGGCGCTGCAGAAAAGCCTCGCCGGGATCGTCGAGATCGAGATGATGCGTCAGGATGCCGGTCGGCTCCCGGCCGTCGACCTCGCCGCGGCGGCGCTCCCGCAAATGCGCAACGATCCCGCCCAGCGCCAACGCCTCCCCGACAAAGCCGCGGCCGCAATGCCAGGCGACGAGGTCGACGTGGACGTTGGCGGCAAAGACGCCGGGCGACGGCCAGCGCAACGACCGCGGCTTAATGCGCGAAACCGCGCGGATCCCGCAATCGCCGAGTAGCGGCAGGAACTCGTCAGCGACGCGGTTCCACGGCGGCGCCAATACCGGCAGAGCCTGCGCCCCGAACAATTCGTCGAGCAGCACCCGGCCACGGACAAGATCGGTCGCCACCGCAGCGGGGCTTCGGGCTGCCGGAAATTCGCTCTTCCTACCGATGCCGCCGTGATTGACGTGGCGCCAACCGTGCTGCAGCACGGCGGTCTGCGGTGCCGCCCTCAGCCGCAGGGCCAGATTGCGGTCGGCGGCGGCTGGGATCACCGCCAACGCCACCGGAACGGCACCGGCGGCGGCCAGCAGGCGGTCGAGCGCCGGAACTCGCAGTCGAGGCGTCGTCGTCGCGCCACCACAGATCTGCGACCCGACCCGCCGCCACCCAGCAATCGAGCTCACGGGTCAGACAAGTCCAGGCTGCGTTCCTCCCCATGCCGTCTTTTGGTCGATCGATCATCTGGGGATCATATCGTTACTCGCGGGCTTAACAAAACTCCGTCCGGTTTCACGCGCACGGCGGGTCATCCCGGCGATCAACCGGGCGGCGCGGACGGCCCCTTGCGTGTCGATGGCGGCGACGGCGGGCGGCCGCGCCACCGCCCGCTCGATCGCCCCGGCAAGTCGTTGCGGCGACAGTTCGGCCTCGGCCACGCATTCGACGACACCGCGCCCGGCGAGCCAAGCCGCCCGCAGCGCCTGTTCGGTTTCGCGAGAGGCGGAAAACGGCACCAGAACGGCGCGGCTGCGAGCGGCGAGGATGTCGAGAACCGTATTGTATCCGGCCTGGCTCACCGAAACGCGGCAATGCCGCAGCATCGAGGGGAAATCGGCCCGGTAGCGTTCGATGATGGTTCGTTCCGGCAACCGGCGGGCCAATTCGTCATGTTCGTTCGCGGGGAGGTTCGGGCCCGCGAGGAGACGCCAAGGGGCATCGGCGAGGCAGCCCCGTCGGCGCGCCTCGATCGCGGCCGCCAAGAGGCCGAACCCGACCGCGCCGCCGCCAGCCGAAACCAGCACCTCGCCCCGGCCTGCCGGCTCGCCCGCCGCCGTCTCCGGCGCCCCGACATAGCCGGTATAGATGAGCTGGTCCGAAATCTCGCAGGCCAAGGGGAAACTCGCTTCGAGCGGGATCGCCGCCGGATCGCCGTGCACCAGCACGAAATCGAAATCCGCCCTGACCCGATCGACGATCGCCCGGCGCCGCGCCGGGTCCTCGGGGGGCACGACGATGTCACGCAACGAGCAGAGCACAAGAGGCCTTGGTTGCCGTGCTTGCGCCTGTTCGATCAGCGGGTCGAGTTCGAAGCGGAAAGCGCGGCGGCCGAACGGGAACGCCTCGATCAGGAGCACATCGGGGCAGGCTGCGGTGAAGGCAGCGAGCAAGGCATCGCGCCGCTCCGCCTTGAGGGCGTCGCCAATCGTCCGCCCGGCGCGGTCGACAAGGTCGTGAAAGCCGGAGTCACGCGCCCTGATCGGCGTCAGTTGGACAAGTCGATCGACCCTCGCGGCGGCGAGATCGGGCAGCGCTTCGCCGCCCGAGACGAGGGTCACGGCAAGCCCCTCCCGCGCCATGGCATCCACCAGATGAAGCGCGCGGCGGAGATGCCCGATCCCAAGCAGATGCTGCACATAGAAAAGGACGCTGCCGGTCACCGGGGGCTCATGATTTCGAGCGCCGAAGCGGCGTCAGGCGGCATCGGCCGGGTGCAGGTCGGTGAGGATCGCGGCGAGCCGGCGCGCCGCCGCCGCAAGGTCGTGTTCAGCAAGGACCCGCCGGCGAGCCGCCTCGCCAAAGGCGGCGCGACATTCGGCGTCGAGGATCAGGCGGCGCGTCGCGGCGGCAAATGCCTCGGCGTCGCCGGGCGGCGTCAGAAGCCCGGTTGCCTCCGCAAGCACGATTTCGCCCACACCGCCGCTCTCGCCCGCAACCACCGGCAAACCGTGTGCCTGGGCTTCGAGGAGCGCCATGCCGAAGGCCTCGTTGATTGCCGGCCATAGATAGAGATCGGCCACGGCGAGCCGCCCGGCCACCGCCGCCGGGTCGAGCGCTCCCGCCCAGACCACTCGATCGCCGAGCGGCGCCAACACGGCTTCGACCTCGGCCCGGGCGGCGCCATCGCCAACCACTTCGAGCGACCAGTCGAGATCAAGAAGCTGCGTCAAGGCGCGGCCGAGAATGCGATAGGAGGCGAGTTTGTCGCCGTGCCGCATCATCGCCGCCGCGATCAGCCGCGGCGGTCCGCCTCCGGCGCGGCTGCGGGCGACGACGGCGCCAGCATCGAGGAAGGGCTTGACCGCGACCCAGCGCCGGGGATCGCGCAGCAACGGCATAACACAATCGCGATCAACCGGGTTGAGGCCGACGATGGCGTCGGCTTGGCGGATCGCTCGCGCGACCGCGGCATGGCCCGCGGCCCAGGGACCGGCCGCCTGCTTTGGCGCATAGGAGGCCTCGGCGACGACATAGGGGATGCCCAGAGCGGCGGCGACCCGCGGCCCCAGCCAATCGGGCGCCTTGTGGTAGAGGTGGTAGGTGAACCATAGATCGGGCGCGGTTTTCGGCGCCCTGCGGCAGCGGCGAAGAAAGCGCTCGGCAAGCGCACCGCCGAAAGTAGCAAGCCGCTGCTGGCGGTCAAGGTCGCCCCGCCCCTCGTAGCTGCGCCAGCGCGCGGCGAGAAACGGCTCATGCCCGACCAGCGCCAGGGCCGCGAGAAAGAGCTGAGCCATCCGGCGATCCCCTGAGGGAACAGGATGGTCCGGCGATTTCAGCGGCGCATAAAAGGCGATGCGCATCGACGGGCGCTCTATCCGCTCGCAACAAGCTCCGCGGGGCGCGCGGCGGTAGCGCGAGCGACGGCAGGAACAAGACCGAAGCGCCGCGCCAGCAGGTCGATCCCCGCGGCCATGGCAAAGACTTCGCGCACGCGCCGTTCCGCGGCCTCTCCAAATTTCGCGCGCCGCCCGGGGTCGCGGATCAACGCCGCGACGGCTTCAGCGAGCACCGCCGGCTCTGCGGCTGGGATCAGAAGCCCGGTGCGGCCGTCTTCGATCAGTTCGGGGATGCCCGATATCCGAGTCGCCACGCAGGCAAGTCGCTGGCTTTGGGCTTCGAGCAGTACATTGGGCAGCCCATCGCGGTCGCCGTCTTTCGCCACCTTGGCCGCCAGGACGAAGAAGTTGGCGGTGCGATAGGCGGCCAGCACCTCGGGCTGAGCGCATGCGCCGCGCCATTCGATGCGGTCAACGAGACCGAGCGTGGCGGCCTGACGGCGCAGATGCGCGAGAAGCGGGCCTCCGCCGACATGGACGAAGCGCCAGGCAAGACCTGAAGGCAGGAGCGCGAGTGCGGCAAGGAGATCGTCATAGCCCTTCTTGGCGACCGCCCGGCCAACCGAAAGGATCACGACCGGACGCCGCGGATCGCCGCCGTCCGGACCGAGCGGCCGCGCCGGGGGTGCGGTGAAACGCTCGAGGTCGAGCCCGTGATAACACAGCCCGACCCGATCCGGCAGCGGCGCAAGCGCGGCGAGATGGCGGCGGGCGGCCTCGGTGCAGGTGACCGCCCACCGCGCCGCGGCGAGCTTTTCCCGCTTCTCCCATTCGGGTGTCGTCCAGATGTCCTTGGCGTGCGCCGAGACCGTCCAGTCGAGCCCCGCGATCAGCGCGGCATAGCGGGCGACCGAGGCCGGGGTGTGCAGGAAATGGGCGTGGAGGTGGTCGATATCGGGCGGCAGTTCGGCAGCCAGCACCAGCGCCTGGCCGAAGCGGCGGATGCGGTTCGGAGTCGGGTCGCGCCGCAGATCGGCGAGCCAGGCGCGCCATGCCCGGCAGTATCCCCGGTACCGCCGCGAGCGCCACCAGCCGCGCCAAACCCGAACCGGTTCACGGTAGAGATATTCCGGCAGATAGAGGAGCGGAGCCCGGATCAGGCGATGCACGGGGTGGGTCTTGCGGTCGGTCGGATGGCGCAGCGAGACGATCAGGATGTCAAGTCCGCGCTGTTCGAGCGCGTGAATTTCCTGTGCGATAAAGGTTTCGGAAAGACGCGGATACCCCTTCAGGACAAAGGCCGCCCGCCTGGGCGCCCCGCCGGGACTCCGGCATGTTCACGCCTCGACGCGCAACTTCGCCGCCGGGCGGCTGGCGCGGCCGCGTTCAAGCCATTTGCCGGCCAGGCGGTTGACGTTGGGCATGCCGTCGAGGAGCCCGGGAATGACGATGCTGGATGGGGAGGCCTGCTGCGTCAGTTGACGCAACGCCGCCGCCATGACACGCGGGTCGCGGCCCTCCTCCTCGGCCAGCATCGACACCAAGCCCAACTCGGCGGCCCTCCTGGTCCTGATGTATTGTTCGAGGCGCGGCCGGGTGCGCGGCACGATCAGCGCCCGCTTATCGAAGGACAGGATCTCGCAGAACGTGTTGTAGCCGCCCATCGCCACGATCCCGGCCGCGCGCGCCATCAGCGCTTCGAACCGGGCGTTGAAGGTGATTGCGTGCACGTCGGGGAGCCGGGCGGCGCGGGCGGCAAACGCCGCCTGCTGCTCGGGCAGCATGAATGGGCCGAAGACCAGCAATGCCGGATAGGGTAGGCCGCGGTCGTGCTCGTAGGCCGACAGAACGAGATCGATCAAGGCCTCGCCGTCGCCGCCGCCGCCCGGCGTCACCAGCAGGAAGTCGCGATCGACGATTTCGCGGATTTCCGGGGTCGCCACGAGTTCGATCGGGTTGCGCTTGAGATAGCCGGTATAGACCATCCGTCGCCGCACGCTCGCCGGCACCGCGAGCCCCTCCAGGGGGTTGCAAATCTGCGGCAGCCCGTACACCCAGATCTCGTCATAGAACTCGGCCAGCGCCGGCACCGCATTCTTGCGCTCCCACTCGCTCTCAAGCGCCTCGGGATCGTCCATCACGTCGCGCAGACCGAGGATCAGCGCCGCCCCGCGCCGCCGCAGCAGCCCCAGAGTATCGCGCGCCTCGCCGCGCAGCCCCAACGGCTCCTTGTCAATGATCAGCATGTCGGGGTCGAACATGTCGGCGGTGTGTCGGATGATCGAGGAGCGCATCGCCAGCGTCTCCTCGATGTCGATATGCAAGTTGAGCGAGACATATTCGCCGTTGCGCAGCTTGATGACGCCCGGCACCCGCACGAAATCAACGCGGGAACGAAAATCGAAGCTGCCGATGATCGGCGAGCCCGATAGGATCAGGATCGACAGCGCCGGATTGGCCTCAACCAGCGAGTGCGCAATTGCCCGACAGCGGCGCAAATGGCCGAGGCCAAAGCTGTCATGACTGTAAATAAGGACGCGTTTTTGACGATTACGAATGGCCACGCAGGGCCTCCCCGGCACAGGAGTGCGTATCGACTATTGCATAAGGGATATCGTCACGAAATGATCTTTTTATAAATCATCTTGCGATGAAAGCGGTCGCCATGGCGACAACTGCCGAGGAACGGCTCCGCCCGGCGCGCGGCTGGCGCGGCTTCTTGCCGCTATGGCGAAGACGCATGCCTATGGCGACGCCGAGCAGCGATCCCAGTGCACTCGAGCCGACGATCTACCGCTTCATCCTGCGTTACAGCTTGCCGCGGCAGATCCTGCTGTTGGCTCTGACCCTGGTCTCGTTTCCATTTCTCTACTATTCGCTCGATCTGCCGAAGACGATTGTCAACCGGGCGATCGGCGGCAAGCAATTTCCGCAACATTTTCTCGGGATCGAATTTGGTCAGATCTCGTATCTGCTGACCCTGTGCGGGCTGTTTTTGCTTCTAGTTTTCATCAACGGCGTCTTCAAATACAACATCAATACATTGAAAGGCCAGCTCGGCGAACGCATGCTGCGCCGCTTCCGCTATCAACTCTACCAGCGGATGATGCGCTTCCCGCTGAACTACTTCAGCAGGACCTCATCGGCGCAGATCATTCCGATGGTGACCGCGGAGTGCGAGTCGCTGGGCGGCTTTATCGGCGACGCCTTCGTTACGCCGGCCTTTCAGGGCGGCACGCTGGCGACGATCATCTTATTCATGTTCATGCAGGACCCGGTGCTGGGCGCCGCCGCCGTGGCGCTCTATCCGCTGCAGGGCTACATCATTCCGAAACTCCAGCGTCGGGTCAACCAGCTCAACAAACAGCGCGTACGGACGATCCGTCAGGTCGCTGACCGGGTGCATGAAACGGCGGCCGGCCTTGTCGACATTCAGGCGAACGACGCCGTCAAGCTGCAACTGACCGGCTTTGCCGCGCTGCTCGGCCATATTTACGAAATTCGGTTCCAGATCTACAAACGCAAGTTCTTTGTCAAATTCCTGAACAACTTCATCGCGCAGCTGACGCCGTTCTTCTTCTATTCGATCGGCGGCTATCTGGTGATCCGCGGCAGCCTGTCTTTCGGCGCGCTGGTGGCGGTACTCGCCGCCTATAAGGATCTGGCATCGCCATGGAAGGAATTGCTCGATTTCTACCAGTCCTTCCAAGATTCGCGCATCAAATACGAACAGATCATCGAACAGTTCCAGCCCTCGAATATGATCGACGCGCGGCTCCTGCTCGACGAGCCGGAAGTTATCCCGGCGCTGACCGGCGAGTTGACGGCGTCCAATCTGGCGCTGGCCGAGGATGACCGCAGCCGCGTCCTCGACGGCGTCAGCTTCAGCGTCCCGCTTGACCGCCATGTTGCAGTCATCGGCCAGAGCGGCAGCGGCAAGAATGAGTTGGGGGCGCTGCTCGCCCGTCTGATGCAGCCGACCGGTGGCCGCGTTACAATCGGAGGCGTCGACCTTGCCACCCTTCCGGGCGCGGTGATCGGCCGCCGGATCGGCTATGTCACCGCGGCCAGCTATTTCTTCACCGGCACCCTGCGCGACAACCTGCTGCTGTCACTGCGCCATGTTCCGGTGCGGCCGGCGCAACATGCAGACGCTGACGACAAACGCCGAGCGGCGCAAGTCTTCGAGGCGCGCAAGTCGGGCAACATCGAACTCGATCTCGACGCCGACTGGATCGACTACGAGGGTGCGGGAGTGGCCGACCGGATGGAGCTGTCGCAGCGCATCGTCGAGGTGCTGGCGCGGCTCGACCTCGAGGCCGACGTCTATTCGCTCGGCCTGCGCTGGCGGATCGATCCCGACGCCGACGGCGAGGTGGCGGCGCATTTGCTAGAGGCCCGCAAGGCTCTCTCCGCTCGCCTCGCCGAGGACGGCATCACCAATCTCGTCGAGACCTACGACGCCGAGCGCTACAATCTCAACGCCTCGGTTGCCGAAAACCTGCTGTTCGGCACGCCGATCGGCCCGACTTTCGATTTCGAGGCGCTTGCCGGCAACGCCTATGTGCTCAAGGTGCTGGATAAGGTAGGACTGATCGAAGACCTTGTCGAAGCCGGCAAGGACGTCGCCGAGACGATGGTCGAGCTGTTCGCCGACCTGCCCGCCGACCATGCCTTCTTCGAGCAGTTCAGCTTTATCGGGGCGAGCGACCTGCCCGACTTCCAGGCGATCCTCGGCCGCGTCAGCAAGGACGGCGTCGCTGGGCTCGGCAAGGAAGACCGCACCAAGCTTTTGTCGCTGCCATTCAAACTGATCGCCGCGCGGCATCGCCTCGACGTGCTCGACGAAGCGATGCAGCAGCGCCTGCTCGAGGCGCGCCGCGTCTTTTGCGCCGACCTGCCAGACGAAGCCAAGGGCCAGATCGAATTCTTCGATGTCGAGCGCTACAACGCCGCCGCCTCGGTGCAGGACAACATCCTGTTCGGCAAGATCGCCTACGGCGAGGCCGATGCGCCGCTCAAAGTTCCCGCCGTGCTTGCCGAGGTGGTCGACGCGCTCGGCCTGCGGCAGACGATTATCGAGGTCGGTCTCGATTACAATGTCGGCAGCGGCGGCTCGCGCCTGTCGCTCGCCCAGCGGCAAAAGGCGGCAATCGCGCGCGAAGTGCTGAAGCGCCCGAGCCTGCTGATCCTGAACGAGGCCAGCGCCGCCCTCGACGGCCAGGCGCAGTCGCGGGTAATGGTCGGGCTCAAGGAAGAATGTGCCGGCCGTGGCATGATCTGGGTGCTGCATCGCGCGAGCTTGGCGCGCAATTTTGACCTCGTCCTGGTGCTGAGCAACGGCAAGCTGGTCGAACAAGGAATACCGGCGGAACTCGACCATAAGGAATCGTTGATGTCGCTTTTGATCGCCGCCGAATGAACGGAGGGAGGAAATGAGCCTCAAGCAGGAATTCGAGCTGTTGCGGCGGGTGCCGATCTTCGCCGATATAGAGCCGGCGAAGCTCAAGCTGCTGGCCTTCATGAGCGAACGGGTTAGTTTCGACCCCGGCAAGGTCGTCATGCTGCAGGGGGATCCGGGCGACGCGGCCTATCTGATCATCGACGGCCACGCCGAGGTGAGCGTCGAAACCCCGATGGGTCCGGTGATCCTGGCGACGCTCGGCGCCAACGAACTCGTCGGCGAGATGGCGATCATCTGCGACCGGCCGCGCAACGCGACAGTGCGGGCGAAGGACCGTCTGACCACGCTGCGCATCTCCAAGGAGCCGTTCATGCGCATGGTCCGCGAATTCCCGAGCATGGCGATATCGATCATGCAGGAACTGGCGGATCGTCTCGATTCGACGAACAACCAGTTGCGGGCGGCGCTGTCCGAGACTGAGCGGCTGCGGCAGCAGGCCGAGGTCGCCGCCTGACACCGGTGAGCCGGCTCGACAGCTTCATTCGACGGCTCGAGGCACAGCGCGCCTGCCTTGACCTTGCCGCCCGCCTCGTCGTGGGATTGCCCGGGGCGGTGCTTGAACTCGGGCTCGGCAACGGCCGCACCTACGACCATCTGCGATCACTATTCCCCGACCGCCGGATCTTCGTTTGCGAGCGGCTGGTCGCGGCGCATCCGGATTGCGTGCCGCCCGCCGAGATGCTGCTGCTCGGCGACATGCGGGATACCCTGCCGGCGGCGCGGGAACGGCTCGGCGGACGCGTGGCGCTCGCGCATTTCGATCCCGGCACCGGCGACGCGGAGGCGAGCCGGGCGCTCGCCCTCGGCCTGGCGCCGCTGATCCTGCCGTTGCTCTGCGCCGGGGCCGTCCTTGTCAGCGAACCTGAAATCGCCGTCGCCAAGCTTGCGCCATTGCCGCTCCCCGATGGCGTCGCCGCCGGCCGCTACCACCTCTACCGGCGCGTCACCCGTTGATCTCGACCAACACCGGGACATGGTCGGAGGCCTTGTCCCAGCCGCGGCAGTCGCGGTAGACGCGGGTCGTCGCCAGGGCCGCGACCAGCGGCGGCGTCACCCAGATATGGTCGAGGCGACGGCCGCGATCAGAGGCGGCCCAGTCGCGGGCGCGATAACTCCACCAAGTGTAGAGCTTCTGCTCCGGCGGCACGAAATTGCGCACCGCATCGACAAAGCCGCCGGCCTGCTGCAGCCGACCGAGGCGCGCGACCTCGACCGGGGTGTGGCTGACCACGCTCAAGAGCTGCTTGTGCGACCAGACATCGGCCTCAAGCGGCGCAATGTTAAAGTCGCCGACCGCGATCATCGGCCGCCCGTCGGCCCGCTCGGCATCGAACCACGCGGTAATTTCGTCGAGAAACTGCAGCTTGTGGGCGAATTTCGGGTTCGCCCTGGGGTCCGGGACGTCGCCCCCGGCCGGCACGTAGATGTTGTGCAATTCGATCCCGCCTGGCAATTCGACAACAGCGTGGCGGCAATCCGAACGGGCGCACCAAGCCGGCGTCGCCGGCGACCGGAGGCGCAGACGCGACAGGATGGCGACCCCGTTGTAGCCCTTCATGCCGTGCACCAGCATGTGCTCATACCCGAGCGCGGCAAGGGGTTCGCGCGGGAACAGATCGTCCGGCGTCTTGGTTTCTTGCAGGCACAGCACGTCGGGCGCGCAGTCGGCGATCAGCCGGCAGATGATGTCGACGCGCAGGCGGACCGAATTGATGTTCCAGGTTACGAGCCGCACGCCGGCGCGTCCTGCGGCCCAAACGCAGTGGCGCCCGGTCGGGGGGGAAGACCGGGCGCCTGCATGTCAGAAGCGTTTGGGGGAAATCGGATCCGCAGGGGAGACGGGTCCGTTTTTAAGAGAGTTTGGCGCTCTCTCCGCTTCCAGACCATCAGATGGGCGCGGCAACGGCGAAAGGGAAGAGGCGAATGCGCATGACGGAAACGAAAAATGCGCATGGTCCGTGGCGGAACCAAACCCGCTTCCCTCAAGCGGCGCGAATCGCTGTGAAGGTTCGCGTGCCGGCTGCATGACAGGCCTCGGCGAAAGCGGCGAAGAGGGCGGTCGAGACCGGATTTTCCAGCGCCTTGTATTCGGGATGCCACTGCACGCCGACGACAAACCGCGCGCCTGGCAGGCTGACCGCCTCGATCTGGCCGTCGGGGGCAACCGCCTCAACGAAAAGCCGTGGCGCGGGGCGGTCGATGCCCTGGGAATGCAGCGAGTTGACCATGACCTCGGTAGCACCGAACAGCTTGGTCAGCCAGCCGCCCGGCGTCAGCGTGACGCTGTGCGAGGGACTGTAGGGGCCGCCCGGCGCATCCTTTTGCGAGCGGTGGTTGAGCCTGCCCGGAACCTCGTGCACGCGCTGATGCAAGGTGCCGCCGAGCGCCACGTTCAGTTCCTGGATGCCGCGGCAGATCGCCAGCACCGGCAAATCGCGTCGGACCGCCTCGCGGATCAACGGCAGGGTCGTCGCGTCGCGCTCGGGATCGTGCAGAATGTCGGGATGGCTTGGCTCTGCCCCGTAATGGCTCGGATGCACATTCGATGGGCTGCCCGTCAGCAGCAATCCGTCGAGCCGATCGAGCACCGCGCAGACATCGATCTTCGAGCCCACCGCCGGGATCACGATCGGCAGGCAGCCGGTGGCGTCGATGACCGCATTGGGATAGCGATCCGCGACCCCGTGCACGACGCGTTCGTTGACCTTGCGCAGACAGCAGGGAATGCCGACGATCGACAGTTGACGGATAGGCATTGTTCTTGGCTCAATCCGCTATTGGCGCGAGGAGGTGTAAGGATTCTGATAGACGAAGAGTTTGGGATCGAGCGGCATGCCGAATTGCTCGTTCGACAGGGTGACGGTCGTCAGTTTGCGCTGTTGATCGACGATCGTCCACTGGCGCAACGCCAAGGGTGCTGTTGTAAACACCATCGTCAGCGCGCCTTTCTCCGGTTCGTCATTCTCGACCACTGTAATCCCCAGGAGATTGGCGCTCCGCGCGAAGCGGGTCACCGTCAGATCGGCGAAGGTGATAGGATTTCGCAGCAAGAACCATGCCGGCGTCGATTTCAACCATATTTGCGACACCTGGGCGAGTTCCTTATCAATGTAATAAACATAGAACCGATCGGCAATCAGCAATGTCGGCGACGGCGGATCATATTCGAAACGCATGCGCCCAGGCCGCTCCATCCATAACTGGCCCGTAGCATTGCCCCCACCCGAGGAGACTTGCTGAAACCGGGCGTACATGGTGTGGATGCCATTCAGATAGGCGGCGATGCCCTGCAAATCGGCATTATCCTGCGCCGTCAGCGCAGCGGGTTGCGGCGGCGGCGCGGTCGCGGCCGGCAATGGCGCGGCCGACAGGGCCAGGGCTGCGGCAAGCAGCAGTCGGCCGGCAAAACGCCGCATCCCGCGGCGATTTGGCGCAGCGGCCCTTCCGCCTTCGATCCCGCTCATGTAGTCCTTTCCGTACCGGCGATGCGGCGTCCAAGCCGCAGATGAGGCGGCCGCCGGCGATCGTCAATTGCGCTCAATCGCCGCCGCCAGCCAAGACCTCCCGCTTGCCGACATGGTTCGCCGGGCTCACGATGCCCTCGGCTTCCATCCGCTCGATGATTCGCGCGGCACGGTTGTAGCCGATCTGCAGGTGACGCTGCACAAAACTCGTCGAGGCTTTGCGCTCGCGGCAGACGACGGCGACCGCCTGTCGATAGAGCGCGTCGCCCGATTCGCCGTCCGCTTCGCCGCCGGTCGCCGAGTCAAAGGCGGCCTCGTCGTCCTCCGTGATATCGTCGATGTAATCCGGCTGACCGCGCGATTTCAGGAAAGAGACCACCCGCTCGACCTCCTCGTCGGAAACGAACGGGCCGTGGACGCGGGTGATGCGGCCGCCGCCTGCCATGTAGAGCATGTCGCCGCGGCCCAGCAACTGTTCGGCGCCACCCTCTCCGAGGATCGTGCGGCTGTCGATCTTCGAGGTCACCTGAAAGCTGATGCGGGTCGGGAAATTGGCCTTGATCGTGCCGGTGATGACATCGACCGACGGACGTTGAGTGGCCATGATGATGTGGATGCCGGCGGCCCGGGCCATCTGCGCCAGCCGTTGGATCGCCGCCTCGATGTCCTTGCCAGCGACCAGCATCAGATCGGCCATCTCGTCGACGACGACGACGATCAGCGGCAACTCGCTGGTATCGAAGGGTTGCGGTTCGAAAATCGGCTGGCCGGTTTCGGGATCGAAGCCCGTTTGCACTTTGCGGATCAGGCTCTCGCCCTTGGCCGCGGCTTCGGCCAGGCGCGCGTTGAAACCGTCGATGTTGCGCACGCCCAGTTTCGACATCTTGCGGTAGCGGCTTTCCATCTCCCGCACTGTCCATTTGAGCGCCAGCACCGCCTTGCGCGGATCGGTCACGACCGGTGACAACAGGTGCGGAATGCCGTCATAGACCGACAGCTCCAGCATTTTCGGATCGACCATGATGAATTTGCAGCGGTCGGGCGGCATCCGGTACAGAATCGACAAGATCATCGTGTTGATGCCCACCGATTTACCCGAGCCGGTGGTGCCGGCGATCAACAGATGCGGCATCTTGGTGAGATCGGCGACGACGGGTTCGCCCGAGATGTCCTTGCCCAGTGTCAGAGCCAACGGGCTGATGTGCTTCTCGTAGGCAGGCAAATCGAGGAGTTCGCGCAGGAACACCATTTCGGCATGACGGTTCGGCAATTCGATGCCGATCACGTTACGGCCGGGGACGACGGCGACGCGGACCGACAGAGCGCTCATCGAGCGGGCGATGTCGTCGGCCAACCCGATGATGCGCGACGCTTTGATGCCGGGAGCGGGTTCGAGTTCGTAGAGCGTCACGACCGGCCCCGGCCGGACCTGGACGATTTGCCCGCGGACGCCATAATCCTCGAGCACGGTCTCCAGCAGCCGCGCGTTCTTCTCCAGCGCCTCCTCGCCGATCGCCGCGGCCCTGACCTCCCGCGGTTTGGCGAGCAGGTCGAGCGCCGGCAGGATCGGCGCCTCGTTCGGCGCCAGGTCAAGCTGCGGCTGGCGCTCGGCCTCGGCGCGCCGGCTTGGCTCGACCGCCTTCGACCGCGGCAAGACAAAGCGGACGAGCCCGCCCCGCTCCCGCTCGGTCGGGGCGCCCGCAGCGTTGCCCGCCGGCGCGTGATCGAGCCGAGGCTCGCGGCGCCCCGACAACGGCGTCACGACAGCAAGCCGCGGGGTGGAGGGCACTTCCGGAGCAACGACGCCCGGTCTCGGCATGCGGCCGCGCCATAAGCCGAGCAACCTGCCGCCAACGCCCGCAGCAGCAACGGTGGTCCGGCCGGAGACGCCCGCCAGACGCAGCGCGCCCCTGCCCGCCCCGCCGCCGATTTCGCGCCAGTCGCGCCAGGAGAGGCCCATAATCGTCAGCAACAGGAGCCCGACCCCGGCGGCGGCGGCCATCGAAATCGGCAATGCCGCGGTGGCGATCCCGCCCAGCGCAATCAGCCGCTGCAACCCCCAGCCGACGGCGCCGCCGGCACGGTCTGCAGAATGGACCGCGCCCAGATCGAGCACGGAAAGCGCCAGCGCGCCAAGCAGCAATACCGGCGGCAGCAGCGCCACCCGCAACCACAGCGAGCGCAACGGACGGCCGAGGATCAGCCGCAGCGACCAGCCGAGCAGGACGAGCGGCAACAGCAGGGCGGCCAGACCAAAACCTTGACGCAGGAGATCGGCCAGCACCGCCCCGTCGCGGCCAAGGAAGTTGCGCGGCCCGATAGCGACCGCGGTGTCGAGCGAGGGGTCTTGCGGGTGATAGGACAAGAGCGCCGCCACCACCAGCACCGCAGCCAGCAGTAGCGCAAAGCCGAGCGCCTCGCAGAAGCGCCGTTTGACCGCCGCCAACGTCTCACCCCACCCGCGCGCGCGCCGCCCGCGGCGTCCCGACGTCAAACCCAAAGACCTGGCCATGCTTCCCCCCGGTTGCCGGCCTCGTTCCCCCACCCTCGCCCGCTTTCGCGGGGCCATGCGCGCAACAAGATTACCCGATCGCTGGCGGCGGCGAAAGCCGGGCGAATCACCGCCTGGACAAGACTTGGCCCGCTCCCCATGCTCCAGCGATGAGCGAGGATTTCGAACTCCTCGTCGTGGGCGGCGGCCTGACCGGGCTGCTGCTGGCCTGCGCCTGCGCCGGTGCGGGGATCAGCGCCGCCATCGTCGATCGTCAAGGCCCCGAAGCGCTGCTGGACGCGGCCTTCGACGGGCGCACTTCCGCGATTGCTTACGGATCGCACCGGGTGCTCGACGCGCTGGGGTTGTGGCCGCGGCTCGCGCGCGAGGCTGAGCCGATCCTTGAAATCCGCGTCGCCGACAACAATTCGCCGTTGTTCCTGCATTACGATCACCGTGCGCTCGGCAGCGGCGAGCCGCTCGGCTACATCGTCGAAAACCGAATATTGCGCGGCGTCCTGATCGACCGCGTCGAAGAATTACCGTCGCTGTCGTTGCTGGCGCCGGCCACGGTCGGTTCGGTCGAAACATCCGAGACGACAGCGTTAGCAACACTCGTCGACGGGCGAAGGATAACCGCCCGGCTTGTCGCCGCCGCCGACGGCGCCGGATCGCCGCTACGCGCCGCCGCAGGGATCCGGAATGTCGCCTGGCGCTATCCCCAGACCGGCATCGTCACGACAGTGCGGCATCGGCGCCCCCATCGCGGTGTCGCAGTCGAGCATTTTCTGCCAGCGGGTCCGTTCGCAATCCTGCCGATGACCGGCGACCGGTCGTCGATCGTGTGGACTGAGCGGCAGGCGCTGGCACCGCGGCTGGTGGAGTTGCCAGACGTTGCCTTCGCCGGTGAGCTGCAGGCGCGGTTCGGCGATTTCCTGGGCGAGACCGAACCCGTCGGGCCGCGCTGGATCTATCCGCTCGGGCTAGTGCTGGCCGAACGTTACGCCACCCGCCGCCTAGTGCTCGTCGGCGAGGCGGCGCATCTGATTCATCCGATCGCGGGACAGGGTCTCAACCTCTCGATTCGCGACGTGGCGGCGCTGGCCGAACTCGTCATCGATGCCCGCCAACTCGGCCTCGACATCGGCGAGCCGGCGCTCCTCGATCGATACGAGGGCTGGCGGCGCTTCGATGCTCTAGCGCTGGCGGCGGTCACCGACGGGCTTAACCACCTGTTCTCGAATTCGCTGGCGCCGCTGAGCATCGTCCGCGACTGTGGCCTCGCGCTGGTCGACCGCATGGCGCCCGTAAAGCGGTTCCTGATGCGCGATGCGATGGGGTTGACGGGCGATCTCCCCCGTCTGGTCCGCGGCGAGCCGCTTTAGCGCGCAGGTTCGCGGCTCAGCCCGTTGGCGGCGATCGCATCGAGGTAATCGCGCCAGCGCCGGTCATGCTCGACGCCGAGCTGGCGCAGATAGGCCCAGGAGTAGATCCCGGTGTCATGCAGATCGTCGAAGACGATGCGCACGGCGTAATTGCCAACCGGTTCGAGCGTCATGATCCCGACCTGGGCGCGACCGGCTACCAGCGTCTTTTGGCCCGGCCCATGCCCCTGCACCTCGGCCGACGGGCTTTCGACCCGCAGATATTCGGCCGGCAGTCTGTATTTCGCACCGTCGTCGAATTCGATCTCAAGCCGCTTCTCGGCCCGGATCAGGCGCAGCTGGGTCGGCCAGGGCATGCCGCTCATGTTCGCTTCACGCCTTCTTCGCGGTCTCGTCGTCGCGCAGTCGGCGTGCCTCGTCGACCAGCATGATCGGGATGCCGTCGCGGATCGGATAGGCAAGACCCGCCTCCTCGCTGATCAGCTCCTGCGCCTCGCGGTCGTAGCGCAGCGGTGCCTTGGTCAGCGGGCAGACCAGGATCTCGAGCAGCCTCGGGTCGATTTCGGGCGGTCCCTCCATGCCCTCGCTCTTCAGGGTCCCTCCATGCCCTCTCGCTTCCTTCTAGTGACGAGCGCCCGTCGCGTCCGACATGCCCGCAAGCCCCGCCATTTCGATGATCGCAGTCAACAATCTGGCGCGTTCCTCGATGGTCGCGGCGTCGAGCAGGGCCTGTTTCTCGGTCGGCTCGAACGGGCACATCATCGCCAGCGAGGTCACCAGCCGGTCACCCGGCACCGAACTCATCGCCTCCCAATCGGCCGAGATCTTGTGCCGCTCGAAATAGGCGCGCAGCCCACGCAGCAGCCGCTCGCGGTCGAAATCGGCGGCGCCCTCGGCATCGAGATCGGCGGCGAATTCGTCCCAAGCGGGGACGACCCGTCGGTAGCCGCTCAGTGGCGGCAATTCCTCGCGGACGCGAAAGCGGCTGACACCCAGAAGGGTGATCAAAAAGCGTCCGTCATCGGTCTCGGAGAACGAGACGATGCGCCCAGCGCAGCCGGTCGAATAGACGGTCGGATTGCCGGCCGCGGGCTGGGCCGGATCGCTCGGCTGGATCATGCCGATCAGCCTTTCGCCGGCCAGCGCGTTTTGGGTCATCGCTAGGTAGCGCGGCTCGAAAATGTTGAGCGGCAGCCGACCGCGCGGCAACAGCAGCACTCCGGCGAGCGGGAAAATCGGGATGACGACGGGAAGATCGGTCGCGCCGTGCCGCAGGCTCATCCCTTGTCTCCCTCAAGAAAACATCAGCGCGGAGAGACGCCGCCGCGCGCTCAAGGTCAAGGGATCAGTCGGCCCCATCGCTTCAAAGAATTTGACGAGCTGCTTGCGCGCCGCCTGCTCGTCCCACTCGCGGTCGCGCTTGAACAGGTCCAGGAGTTCGTCGATCGCCGCTTCGCGCTCGCCACTGCCGAAGAGGGCGGTCGCGAGTTCCAGACGCGCCTGATGGTCTTCCGGATTCTGCGCCAGCCGGGTGCGCAACTTGCCTGCCCCAGCCATCGCCTTTGTCGCCTGTTCGGCGAGATCGAGCGCCGAGCGCGCGGCGGCAATGTCCGCATGGCCGCCGATCTCCTTCGGCGCGCCATCGAGGAGTTGGCGCGCGCCGGCATGATCGCCGCCCGCGATCGCGGCGCGCGCCCGTCCGGCGAGCGCCTCAACATTGGTCGGATCGTGTTGCAGGATTTGCGAATAGACGGCGCCAGCACTGGCGTGGTCGCCCGCCTGCAGCGCCTCCTTGGCCATCGCCAAGGCCTCCTCGATCGGCGACGGTCCGCTGCTGCCTCCGGCCAACCGCTGCACGAATTGCTTGACCTGGCTCTCCGGCTGCGCGCCGACAAAACCGTCAACGGGCCGCCCGTCCTTGAAGGCATAGACCGCCGGGATCGATTGGATGCGCATCTGCTGCGCGATCTCGGGGTTTTCGTCGATGTTGACCTTGACCATGCGGACGGCGCCATTGGCGGCGCGCACGGTCTTTTCCAGGATCGGCCCGAGCTGCTTGCACGGTCCGCACCAGGGCGCCCAGAAATCGACGACGACCGGTGCATCGAACGAGCCATCCACGACCTCGGTCATGAACGTCGCGGTCGTCACGTCCTTGACGGGCGTGGGACCCCCCGCCGCGCCGCCGATCAATGTTTCGCTCGGCATCGCTCTCCTCTTTCGCTTTGTCTGACAACATGGCCGCAGGCCAGGGCGAAGACAAGCGCTCGCACGCCCCCATCGAGTGTTTACGCGCTGCGTTCGAGTGGCGCCAAATCGACGATCCGCGCTTTGTGCCCGCAGGCGGCGATAAAGCGTTCGAGATCGGCGGCGGCGATCGCGGTGGTGCGGTCGTTGATCAGCGGGTGGTAGTTGAGCGGGTCGCATCGCAGCATCGCGGCGCCGAGCAGCGGTGTGACACGATGGTCGGCGTCGTTAATCAGGGCGAAAGGGGTGACGCTGCCCGGCCGCACGCCGAGCAGACGATAGAGGTCGTCGGCGCTGCCGAACGAAAACCTCGGGGCGCCGATAAGGGCGGCAAGTTTGCTGAGGTCGATGCGGCGCTCTTCCAGCATCACCGCAAGCCAGAAGCCGCCCTTCCTGTCCTTGAGGAAGAGGCTCTTGCAGTGACCGCCCGGGAGACGGCCGCGCAACGCCGCGGCTTCGGCGACAGTGAAGACGGGCGGGTGCGCATGGGTCCGATGGACGATTCCGAGATCATCGAGGCGGCGGTACAGGTCTTCGGGGTTAAGCGGGACGGCCGGCATCGCGCCGACGATGCGGCGCTGTGGGCGCGAAGGCAAGCCTTGCAAACCCCCTTGCCGCCTGTATCATGCCGCGTGCGGAGCCGCGGGCGTAGCTCAGGGGTAGAGCACAACCTTGCCAAGGTTGGGGTCGAGGGTTCGAATCCCTTCGCCCGCTCCAGATTTTCGTAGGAAAATCAAGAAGTTTAAAGCGGTCCTTCGGGGCCGTTTTTGCTTAGAGGGCCTGGATTGCGGTTCAATCTGAGCAAAATCAACGCAATCGGCAGAAGGCGCTGACAGCCGCTGGCAAATGGCCACCTCCCAGTTGCGCGATAACCGCCCTCGACCGCGACCGCCTGACCAATCGGCGGCCAGGTCCCGGCGGTCACGAGCATTGGGTCGCCGGCATAAATATCGCGCGCGGCACGCGACGGCAGATAGCCCGCCGGCAGGCAGGTATTGCCGGCGATTGTCAGGCACCAGCCAGCAGCGCCGTCGATCCTGGAGACGGCTTCGACAACTCGCACGACGGTAGCGATATCGGCCTCCGCACCGCCGAGGGAGCGCGGCACCCAAAGCCGAAACAGGTCCGCCCGCGACATCGCCTCAACCACGGGCAACGCCAGCCGGCGGGAACGTTCGTTTTCATCAGCCGAGGCCTCGATCAAGGGTGCAAGCTCCTCGAGCTTGGCGAGAAGCGCCGACGCGGAACTCTTCGCTCAAAAGTTCCTCCCGCTCGACTTCCTCGCGGCGCTGGCTTCGGCCGACATCGAATGCTATCAGCCTTACATGAAGCTGACGATCGATGTGGTGCCCTCGCGCCCGCTCAAACGACGCCTTCGCCGCGCAATTTCTCGACATCGGCGCCGCCGAGCCCAAGCCAGTCGGCGAAGACCTGGCCCGTGTGCTCGCCCAACAGCGGCGAGGGTTTGACCGGGGCCGGTGCGCCGTCGAAGCGGACCGGAAAGGCCGGCATGCGGAATTCGCCCGCCGGATGCCGCATCGTCTGGATGATCGCGCGCTCGGCAAAGCTCGGCTCGGCCAGGAGATCGCCGGTGTCGAGCACGGCACCCGCCGGCACGCCGGCGCCGCCGATCAGCCGCATCGCCTCGTGCTTGTCGTGGCGCATCGTCCATTCGGCGATCATCGCGTCGATCTCGGCCTCGTGCCGGGCGCGCGCCTCGCGCGTCGCAAAGCGCGGGTCGGCGAGCTTGTCCTCCTGGCCGATCACCGCGAGGAGCCGGCGCCAATGCTCGGGATTGGCGTGGCTCGTAAAGATATAGACGTAATCATTGGGGCCGCCGGGCTTGCACGGGTAGATGCCGGAGGGCGCCATGCCGCCCGCCAAGGGTCTGGCGCCATTGCGCATCGCCGGTTCGCCGGTGCGCGCGTGCTGGACAAAGGCGCCGCGCGTATATTGCAATTGCGCGTCCTGCATCGCGATCTGCACCCGCCGCCCCTTGCCGGTGGCCTGGCGCTGGAAAAGCGCCCCAAGGATGCCGATCGCCAACAGCATGCCGGTGCCGGTGTCGCCCAAGGTCGGCCCCGGCTTGCAGGGCGGCCCGCCGCGTTCGCCGGTGATCGCCATCGTGCCGCCGCAGGCCTGCGCGATCATGTCGAAGGCAGGTTCGTCTCATAGGGGCTGCCCTGGCCGAAACCCTTGACCTGGGCGTAGACGAGCCGCGGGTTGAGCGCGTGCAGAACCTCCCAGCCGAGCCCCAGCCGCTCGATCGCCCCTGGCGCGAAATTCTCGACAAAGACATCGGCCTTGCCGGCCATTTCCTTGACCAGCGCCAGCCCGCGCTCCGATTTCAGATTGACCGTCGCCGATTTCTTGTTGGCGTTGTAGACCATGAAGTAATAGGCGTCGGCACCGGGCTGCGGCCCGGTCCCGAGGGTGCGCCCGGCCTCGCCCGATTTCGGGTTCTCGATCTTGACGACCTCGGCGCCGAGCCATGCGAGCGCCTCGGTGCAGGACGGTCCCGCCTCGAATTGCGACAGGTCGAGCACCCGCACGCCGGCCAGACAATCGGGCGCCATCGGTTCCATGGCTTCACTCCTCTGCGGATCAGTGATGGATGTGGAATTGATCGTAGTGCGGATTAAGGCGGCGAGCCCTTTCCGAATATTCCGCGGCTTCCGCCGCATGCCCGCAAACGGCATAGATCATCGCGGCGTCGCCGAAGAGCCCCGCCTCGACGATCCCGGAGGCAAGCACCCGGTCGATCCATAACCGCGCGTCGTCGTGCTGGCCGTCGGCACGAAATGCGCGGGCGAGTGCGGCCTGTGTCGCCCAGTTCTCGCGCAAATCCAGATCCTTGCGCGCCCATGAAACCGCCGCCCGCCCGTCCTGCGCCACTTCGGTAAAATAGTCGGCAAGATGGTGGAAGTAATGCACCTCGCCATGCCCGGCTGATTCGAGATAGCCGGCGAGCGCCTTGCTATGCCATTGCCGCGCCCGCTCGGTCTCGCCCGCCAGCGCGCAAAGCTCGCCCGCCGCCTGTTCGAGGTCGGGCCGTAGCACCGCCGCCGACAGCCGTTCGAGAATGGCGATCGCCTCGGCATAATGGCCCTCGGCCGCCAGCAGTTCGGCGATATGCTCGTCGGTGAGCCAATACCCCGGATAGGCGGCCTCGGCGCGCCGGTAATGCCGATCCGCGTCGTCGTAGCGGCCTCGCGCAAAATCGAGAAACCCGCGCTGCACTTCGATCCAGGCGAAAGCGCGCATCTCCTTCGCCGTCAACTCGTCCTGCGCCTCGCGATAGAGCAGGTCGGCGCGCTCCGGCTCGCCGGTCTTGCCGTGATAATAGGCGAGCCGAGCCAACGCCGCCCAGGAGCGCTCGGCCTCGACCACGCTCTGATACAAATCCCGCGCCCGCCGGTAGCGGCCGTGCTGGAAGTCGAGATCGGCGCGCAGCAGCCGCCCCTCGGCGCTCTCGGCGCACCGACGGCGCCGCGTCGAGCGCGGCCTCGACATCGCGCCAGCCGATGCAATTTGAACGCGACATTGGCCTTCAACAGATAGAGATCGCCCGGATGCGCCAGCATGCCGATCGCCCTGTCGATGACCGGCTCGACCCGCCGCAGCGCCGGCAGATCGCCGGCGATCGACGCCCTTTGATAGAGGAAATAGGCGTATCGGGTCGCCTGCGCCGCCTCGCCCGGCTCCTCGCCGATCGCGGCGATCTCCTCGTCGATATGCCGCAATTCGGCCGCGCAGCCCGGCAACACCGGTCACCAGGGCTCGGCCAGATAGGGAAAGTCCGGCAGGAAATCCTTGTCGTTCTTGAGCGGGTTGGGCGGCGTCTTCGGCTCGATCGGCGCCCTCTGCCACAAGCGCCGGGTCGTTCAAGAGTTCGACATGATAGCGCCGGCCGCCGATGCTGGCGCTCATGTCGAGAAAGGTCGAAAGAAAGCGGGTCGCGACCTGGTCTTCGAGCCGCCGGCCAAAGGGCCAAGTGCCGGTCGTGTCCATGTCGATCGCGTTGACGTTCGGGATGAAGATGTCGACCGCCCGCCGCAACGGGATCGGCAGACCCTTCGGGTTCCACGAATCGTCCGGCATGTTCAGTTCCTGGAACAGGATCTTCTTGACCCGCGGGAAAGCCTCGGCGACATGCGCATAGGTGCGGTGCACCGATACCGGCGAATTGTCGTGATCGAAGGCGCAGGCGAGCCCCAAAGCCGTGATCGACGGCCCGAAACCCCAGCCGAGATGACCCAGCCGCTTGATGAAATGCGGCGCCAGCCAGAAATTGTTGGCGCCCAACTGGCGATTGTCCTCGCGCTCGCTCAGCGCCGCGTCGGCGAAGGCCTGGCCGTCGGTGTCGACGAGCTTGTATTTCCGCAGTTCCGCGTCTTGGCCAGGCTGTCGAGGAGTGCTGTCGGATGCTCGATCCATAACGGGTCGTCCGGGATCGTCTCGACCTTGCTCGACGCCTTCAGCACCCAGCTCTCGCCCCAGACATTGACGATGCGGCGCTCGGCCGGCCGGTCGGTCAGAAACGCCAATGGCAGTTCCAGGATGATCGCGTTGCAGTTCTGCCCGGCGCGCGCGTCCTCACCCGAATAGACAAAGCGGAAATTGCCGTTCTGGTCCTTCTTGAACCGCGTCCCGCTCCAGGTCAAAGGCCCGGCCGGCAAATCCTTTTTCTTGCCGTGGCCCCAATCGGGAAAACCCGGGTCGAAATTGAACAGGTCGTTGCCTTCCAGTTCGAGAAACGTCTTCGGGATCGGCAGTTCCCGCAATTCCGGCATCGTATGCGGCACGTGGTAGAATTGCGGCGCGTAATTGATCGAGCGAAAGAACCCGGGCAGATCATTGAAGAAGGCGTCGTCCCTGCCGCCGACAAAGACCTTGACCGCATGCCCGCCCGGCGACTGCACGACATGATTGCGGTTGCAGTCGAGTGTCGCCGCGAAATCGCCGCCCGGAAAGCCGATGAAGCGGACATGCGCGCGGTTACCGTCATCGACCGTGACGCGCAGTTCGGCCGGCCGCAATACACTCAGATAATTGGTTTTGACGGCCTCCAGATAGGCCAGCAGGGTCGCGAGGCTCTGGTCTCCGGGGCCGGGGCGCACCGCGCGGCGGTCGGGGGCGAACCGGATGCGGTAGAGCATGTCATTGTCGAAGACGCCGGCATGCGGCACGGCAGCGAAGGTCAGTGCCACGACGACCTTCTCGCCGCCCTGCCGGTCGTCGCTAGGAAAGCCGAAGATGTCGTAGAGATCGGCCGCACTGACGTCGATATCCGAAAAGATCGAATTGACCGCGTTCGGATCGTTATGATCGGCCATTCCCACCCCCTGCCCCTACGCGGCAAAATTACCCGGTTCGACCGCCCTCCGCGACCGCAATTTCTCACCCCAAAACGCAATCCGCCGCGCAAAGCTGACCGGGCGCCATCCCCCTCCCCGCCCTTGGGTGCCAAGAGGGTTGCGGTGAGGTGGGGGTTGCTACTCCGCCAGCGCCCACCTCACCCTCCCATTGCTGCGCCATGGGCCCCTCCCTCTCCCCCAGCGGCGGAGAGAGGAGCTTGAACCTCCACGACTCTCCCTCTCCGCCCTCGGGGGCGGAGAGGGTCGGGGTGAGGTGGGAGCGACGCGATCGCAGGGCGAATTTCATTGAAAGGCCGGATCGCTGCTCCTACCGTCGGCCTTCGCGGCCCCCGCGGCGGAGGAAGGTGCGATGAAGGTCTTCGTCTTCGATCTGTTGGCCTATGGCGAAAAGCTCGACCATCTGAAAGTCGGCAACGAGCTCCCCTATCCGCTGTCGAGCCGGCATTTCAAGCCCGAAATCGCCGTCCGGACCTATGCCGAGCATCTCGAAGCCTGGGAGGAACTGGACCGGCTCGGCTATGACGGGGTCGGGTTCAACGAGCATCATTGCTCGCCCTATGGGCTGATGAACTCGCCGAACCTCATGGCGGCCGCCGCGGCACAGCGCACCAGGAACCTCAAACTCCTGATCTACGGCAATCTCCTGCCGTTGCACGAGCCGCTGCGCCTCGCCGAGGAACTGGCGATGCTCGACTGCATGTCGAACGGCCGGCTGATCTCGGGTTTCGCCCGCGGCATTCCGCGCGAATACCAGGTGCACAACGTGCCGCTGGCGCAGTCGCGCGCCCGTTTCGAGGAGGCCTTCGACATCATCACCCGCGCCTGGACCGAGGAGATCTTCTCGTACAAGGGCGCCTTCTGGTCGTACAGCGACGTGGCGCTTGTGGCCGCGGCCGGTGCAGCAGCCGCGCCCGCCGATCTGGATGCCGATCGTCGGCAGCAAGGAATCGATCGAGTTCGCCGCCCGGCACGACCTGCCGATCACCCCCGGGCTCGGCCGCTCGCGGGCTGCGCGACGACATCATCCGCTATTACGCGCAATGCCTGGGCCGCGCCGGCCACCGGATCACGCCCGACCATCTCTCGCTCGGCATCAGCGCCTATGTCGCCGACTCAAAGGCGCAGGCGGTGCGCGAAATGGGCCCCCACCACCTCTATTTCAACCGCACGCTCTTCAGCCACGGCAACTTCACCGAGACGAGCCGGCAGCGCGAGACCGGCTATGCGACCCAATCCTCGACCGACTATGTCAGCCCCGAGAACCGGCGTGCGGCGCAATTTGCCCGCGAGGATTTCCGCGGGCTGACGATGGCCGATGTCGAGCGCCAGGCCGAGGAGATGCCGTGGGGCCGGGCCGACGAGGTCGCCGAGCGCATCATCGCCGCCGCCGACAGCGCCGGCGCCGACAATGTGCAGGTGAGCCTCAACCGCGGGGTCCTGCCGCATGACATGTTCATCGAGCAGATCCGCCGCTTCGCCCGCGAGGTCCTGCCGCTCCTGCAGGCGCACAAGGTGACGCGCGTGCCGCTCGGCGAGGCCGCCACGGCTTAGGGATTGTGATTTCCGGCGCTGGTCAGGCCATGCCGATTGTCGAAACCGCGACGGTAAAATTGCCATAATTACATGATAGTCGACAATCCCGTCGGCGGCCCGAACGAGTGGCGCCGGGCGAGGCGGGTGGGACCATGGGCGGAGGTTTTGCTGTTGATTTGTTGCAAATAACAGCAAAAACAGCAAACCTCCGCCCCGCCGTGACCGGCTACCTTACCGGCGTGTGCTCCGCGAGAAACGCCTTGACGCGGGCCTTTGCGGCGTCGAGGGCGGCACCTGTCTTCCACTCGGCGATGAATTCGCAGTTCGGCAACAGCTTCGACAGCTCTTCGGCGATCGGATAGGGGTGCGCGTCGTCGTTGCCGGCCAGCACCATGCATGGCGTCTTCACGGTGCGGACAAAGGCGCGGTCCGTACATATAGACAAAGCCCGGCTCGTAGAGGTTGCGGTAAAAGGCATCGAGCACGTCCTTGGTCGCCTCAGGGTGATCCTTCAGCGATTGCGCCCAGTCGTTGAACCGGGCGGTGCGGGGCGGCAATGCGGCGGCGACCCGTCCGATCGGCTGCGCCAGTACCGCCGCCGCGACGCGCTGGGGCTGCGCCTTCAAGAGGTTCAGGATGAACGAGCCGCCGATGCACTGACCGTAAAGATGGCAGCGGTCGATCCCGAGGTGGTCGAGGACAGCCAGATGGTCGGCGGTGTAATTGTCCCAGCCGTCATGCGCGGTGATCGGCGCTCGCGATTTGCCGCCGGCGTTGCGCTGGTCCATCGCGATGACGCGGTAATTGCTGGCGAACTCGGTTGTCGGGTCGATCGGCGCCGAAGGCTGATGCCAGACGTCGATGACCGACGCCAGCCCCGCCGGAGCGAATGTCAGGATCGGAAAGCCCTTTCCGAACTCCTCGTAATAGATCTGCGCACCCTTATGCTCAAAACTCGGCATGGCCTGTCCCTTCGTCTGGTGGGGATTAACGGTCGGCCGCGGCCAGCGCCTGGTCGAGGTCGCGGATCAGATCGTCGGCGGTTTCGAGCCCGATCGAGAGGCGAATCACGTCCGGGCCGGCGCCGGCGGTGAGCCGCTGCTCGTCGGTCAATTGCCGGTGCGTCGTGGAGGCCGGATGCAGGATCAGGCTGCGAGTGTCGCCGATATTGGCTAGGTGCGAGAAGAGCTCGACATTCTCGACGAGCCTTGTCCCGGCCTCGTAGCCGCCCTTGACGCCGAAGGTGAAGACCGCTCCCGCCCCTTTCGGCAGGTATTTGCGGGCAAGTTCGTAATAGGGGCTGTCCTTGAGCCCGGCATAGGAAACCCAGGCGACGCGCGGATGGACGGCAAGGAATTCGGCGACCTTGCGGGCGTTCTCGACATGCCGATCCATGCGCAGGTGCAGGGTCTCGACCCCGGTCAGCGTCAGGAATGCATTCATCGGCGAGAGCGTGGGCCCGAAATCCCTCAGCGCCACCGCCCGCGCCTTGGTGGTGAACGCGAAATCGCCGAAATTCTCGAAGAACTTAAGGCCGTGATAGGCGGGTTCGGGTTCGGTCAGCGACGGGAAGCGGTCGCCCTGTGACCAATCGAAACGGCCCGATTCGACGACGATGCCGCCCAGTGCATGGCCGTGGCCGGAGAGGAACTTGGTCGTCGAATGGCAGACGATGTCGGCCCCCCAATCGAACGGCCGGCAGAGATAAGGGGTGGCGAGCGTGTTGTCGACGACAAGCGGGATGCCGGCCTCGTGCGCGACCGCCGCCACCTTTTCGAGATCGACGACGATGCCGCCGGGGTTGGCGAGATTCTCGACAAAGATCGCCTTCGTCCGTGGGGTGAGCGCTCGGCGGAAATTCTCGGGCTCGGTCGGATCGACGAAATGGCATTTCCAGCCGAGCTTCTTGAACGACAGCCCGAACTGCGTCAGCGAGCCGCCATAGAGGTTGCGCGAGGCGAGGAATTCGTCGCCGGCCTCGAGCATCGTGAAGAAAATGAGGAATTGCGCGGCGTGACCCGAGGCTGCGGCGACCGCGGCGCGCCCGCCTTCGAGGCTGGCGATGCGCTCTTCGAGCACGGCCACGGTCGGGTTGTTGAGCCGCGCGTAGATGTAGCCGAAATTATGCAGGTTGAAGAGCGAGGCCGCATGGTCGACATCGTCGAAGACATAGGCCGCGGTCTGATAGATCGGGGTCGAGCGCGCTCCGGTGACCGGGTCGGGCGCTGCGCCGGCATGCACCGCCCGCGTCTCGAAGCCGTAAGTCAGATTGTGCGAGGGCGCCGGTCGCTCCTTGACGCGGCGCGGGAGCGGCGGCTCGGGCGCGCGGTTCCTGATGATGCCGCTGTTGACGCCGCTCCACGACAATTCACCACCGAGCCGGCCGAACTCGATCTTCGGGCAGCGGTTCATGACGACCTCGAGCCCGGCCTCCTCCGCCCTCGCCGCGGCTGCGTCGTTGCGGATGCCGAGCTGCATCCACAAGACCTTCGCGCCAATCGCGATCGCATCCTCGGCGATGGCCGGCGCTTCGCGTGCGGGCCGGAACACGTCGACCATGTCTACTGGCTCGGGGATGTCGCGCAACGAGGCGTAGACGCGTTCGCCGAGCAGGCTCTCGCCGGCGATCCCCGGATTGACCGGGATCACGCGATAGCCCTTCCCTTGCAGGTAGCGCATGACGAAATAGCTCGGCCGGTTCCAGTTCGAGGAGGCGCCGACCATCGCGATCGTCTTGACCCGCTGCAGGATGTTGCGCAGTTGCGCGTCGGAATAGGGCAAGGGTTCGAGGCCGCTCATCTGGCTCACCGCGATGCTGGGACGCTCGATCTTCTCTCCGAGGCGCGGGGTGTCAAGCGCCCCCGGCAATGCAGCCCAGGCCGGCTCAGCCGAGATCGCCGAGCTTGTCGGGTGCGTCCTTCTCGGAGGTCCGCTCGACCTCGCCCGCCAACCGCTCGTAGCGGTCGATCAATTCGCGCAGATGCTGCTTTACCCGCGGCGTCGTGGCGTCGCGTTCAAGCGAGCGGGCGCGGGCGGCGGCGGCGCGGTAGTATTCGGCCGGCTGCTGGCTCGGCGTCCAATCGCTGCCGCTGCCGTTCGCCGCCGCAGGCTGTCGATCCATGTCAAAACGCGACGCCGCCATCCTCGGCTCTCCTCCGCCTCCGTCTGGTGTGATCGGCGGTCGGGATTGCGTGGTCCCGGCTGCGTCCGTTCGGCGCCTTTCGCGGGATACGCCGCGACGGTCGCGCTGCGATCGATGGCGGTCGGATCCGGCCTAAACCGACGCAAGACCATAGCCCCGCGGCCTCTCCGCCACAAGCAAGATCGCAGTCTCAACCGTCGCCGAGCGGCGCCACCGTCAGATCGCCCCAGCCGCTGACCCGCTCGATCCGGATCGCGATAACCGGGAGCCCGTCGAGCCGCATCGTCCGATATTGCGGGTAGCGCTCGCGCAGCAGTGCCTGCGCCCGGTCGTGCTCGTCGCCTCCCTCCAGGATCTCGGCCCGGCCGCGCAGCATGACCCAGCCGAGACGCCCCCAGTTCAGGTCGTCGTAGCGGTCGGCGACAAAAGACGTGGCGGGGTTGGCGGCGATGTTGCGCAGCCGCTTCAAGCCCTTGACCGAACCTTTGGGCTTTTCGTCGATCGTGATATAGAGGCTGTTCTCCTCAATCGCGAAGCACACCGGCACCACATGCGGGGCGCCGCGGCCGTCGGCGGTGGCGAGATGCCCGACCCGGCAATGGGCGAGGAAGCGGGTCTGCTCCTGTGACAGCATCGCCCGATCTTGCCCCAACCGAACCGCGCCGCCTATCGGGCAATGCTTCGCGGACGGGTGCGGTCGCGCTGGCCAGCGACAGTGCGGCGTGGCAAGCTCGTACTTCCGAAAACCCCGGAGGCCCGCCATGAAGATCGAGCGCATCGACCATCTCAACCTGACCGTCGCCGACATCGGGCGCAGCGCCGCCTTCTACAAGCGCGTGCTGGGCATGAAGACCGAGAGCATGGGCGAGGGCCGCGCCGCGCTCTATTTCGGGAGCCAGAAGATCCATCTCGACGCCGCCGGCGGCCCGATGGCGATGGCTGGCGACAAACGCATGCCGGCGCATATCTGCTTCATCACCGAGGCGCCGATGGCCGAAGTCAGGGCCCACCTCGAAGAGTGCGGCGTGCCAATGCGGATGGAGGGGCCGCGGGCCGGCGCGGTCGGCACCATCCAGTCGGTCTATATCGACGACCCGGACCAGAATTCGATCGAGATCGCGAGCTACTGAACGCCCTACTCCTTGCCTCGCCCGGAGTGACGGGAAGGAGGACGGGCCGAGCCTGCGATACGCCAATACGACGGAGCCGAGCATGATCCAGGATGCCCAGGGCCATTACCTCTCCGGCGCGACGGCCGAAGGCGCCGCCCTCTACGAGGACGCGGCGCGCGCCTTCAATCTCGTGCACGGCGACGCGATCGAGCTTTTCGACAAGGCGATCGCGGCGGCGCCCGGCTTTGCGATGGCCCATCTCGGCAAGGCCTGGACATTGGCTCTCGCCTACGATTCGCGTCTGATGCCGCGGGTCAAGGCATGGGTCGAAGCAGTGCGCCCCTTGACATTGAATGAGCGCGAGGCGGGCGCATCTCGCCGCACTCTCGGACGTGACCGAAGGTGCACGCGCCGCCGCCGTCGCCGTGCTCGACCGCCATCTGATGCGCTATCCTTTCGATCTGGTGGCGCATCAGGCTGCGGCAGTGAGCGACGGGTTTCTCGGCCGCTTCCCTTGGGTTCGCGACCGCTCGGCGCGCGCCATGCCGTTCTGGTCCAAGGACCAGCCGGGCTACGCCACATTGCTGGCCTTCCACGGCTTCGGCCTGGAGGAGGCGGGCGACTACGCCCGCGCCGAGGAAGAATCGCGCGAGGCCGCCGAACTCGAACCCCTGAGCTTCTGGCCGCACCACACCGTGGCGCATGTCATGGAAATGACCGGGCGGCCGGAGGACGGGCTCGGCTGGATGGCGGCGCGCGAGGCGCTGTGGTCGACCCCCGGTCATATGAACCAGGTCCATATCTGGTGGCACAGGGCGCTCTTCCATCTCGAACTCGGGCAGTACGAGGCAGCACTCGCCCTCTATGACGGCCCGATCCGCGATACGCAGCGCCCGGTCGCCTTGAGCCTCACCAACGCGTCCGCATTGCTGTGGCGTCTCGGCGCGCTGGGCATCGAGACCGGCGAGCGCTGGCGCGAATTGGCGGCCTTGTGGCAAGGCCACGCCGACGGCAAATGCCTCGCCTTCGCCGACATTCACGCGGCGATGGCCGAATTGGGTTCGGGCGACGCCGAGGCTGTCGAACGGCGGCTCGCGACGATGCGGCAGACGGCCGCCAACGGCGTTGAAGCGGCGTGGCTCTATCGCTCCGTCGGGATTCCGGTCGTCGAGGGGCTCAAAGCGTTCCATCGCTGCGCCTACGCAGAGGCGGTCGAATTACTGCTGCCGGTTCGCGTCGAACTCGCCGGGATCGGCGGCAGCCACGCGCAGCGCGATGTCGTCAACTGGACCCTGACCGAGGCCGCATTGCGCGCCGGAGAGCGGGATGTCGCGCTGTCGCTGGCCTATGAGCGCCTGGCGAGCCGCCCGCGCAGCGCCCCCAACCGCAACTTCCTCAGCCGTGCCGAGGCCATCGCGGCCTGATGCCGGGGACCCGAGCGTTCGAGCCTATCTCGACGCAATCGACTTACGACGACGAAAATTTTGCCGCAATCGAATCGTAGTCTACAGCCTAAAGCGGCGGCCGAAGGGGTCGGGCCGCGACAGGGAGAAATGAGGCGCCTGTAGATTCCATGCGGAAACAGGCCGGGCGGCAACGCCGTTGCGCGGGCGGCGCGGCGCGATCAGTCGAGGGTGCGCGGGTCGTCGATCGCGAAAGTCAGGTGCTGGGTCGGCTGCGGCGTCGTCGTCATCAGCGTCACGCCGTCCGGCGCCTCGAAGCGGTGCCAGCTTCCCTTGCGGCACGATCACCACCGTCCCGGCCTTCAGCGCGAAGGTTTGCGGCCCTTCGTCGAACATGATGTGAAAGGTCGTGGCGCCATCGACGACCTGGACGATCTCGTCGCCGTTGACATGCCGCTCCCAGGGGCCTTCGCCGGAGAATTTGGCGACGTTGATGGCGCTGTCGCGGTAGGGCGCCAACCGGGCAAAGGAGCCTTCGCGCGCCTCGGGCGGCGTCTCCGGCGTGCGCCCGCGCAACATCTTCAATTTGGCGAGTTCGGCGTTGAGATCGAGGATGGTCAGCACTCTGCCCTCCGCTGGCTGCTTCGGTCTTGTTATAACCGAAGCGGATTGGCATTGGCATCGGGAGGTGAGCCATGGAGAAGCGGCGCAGCATCAACGTCTCGGGGGCAAGTCACGTCAACCCGATCCCGAGCGCCAGCCGGCGCGGGCCGTTGGTCGTTTCGGGCGCCATTTCCGGGACCGACCCGGCGACCGGCAAGATCCCGGAAGATCTCGACGAACAATGCCGGCTGATGTTCGACAATGTCCGCCGGATCATGGAGGCGGCCGGCGGCGGCCCCGACGACATCGTCAAGATGACGGTGTGGATCACCGACCGCGCTTTGCGCCCGATCCTCAACAAGCATTGGGTCGCGATGTTTCCGGACGCCGCATCGCGCCCGGCGCGGCACACGCTCGCCAGCGACGACTTCACCCCGCCGATGCAGATCCAATGCGATCTGATGGCGTTTGTCGGCGAGGATTGAGCGCATGAAGATCGTCGATATCCGAACGATCCCGCTCGCCTATCGCTGCGAGCCGCCTTATGGCAGCGCCGGCGGCATGCAGTCGGTCCGCGGCGGCGCTCCTCGTCGAGATCGAGACCGATGGCGGCGTCATCGGCATCGGCGAGGCCGGGCTGGGCGGCGGCAGTGCCGCGCACGTCATCGAACGCCAGCTGAAGCCGCTGATCCTCGGCGAAGACCCGCTCCTGATCGAGGGGCTGTGGCAGAAGATGTTCGCCCGCACCCGCCAGTTCGGCCGCCGCGGCATCGTCATGAATGCGATGAGCGGCATCGACATCGCACTCTGGGACATCGCCGGCAAGATCGCCAAATTGCCGCTCTACCGGCTCTTCGGCGCGCTACGCCGACCGGGTCGAGGCCTATGCCAGCGGCGGCTTCTACCAGGAAGGCAAATCGGTCGACGATCTCGCCGGCGAGGCCGAGGGCTACCGCGCCCGCGGCTTCAGGGGCATGAAGATGAAGATCGGCCGCAACCCGTCGACCCAGACGCATCTGCGCCACCTCGCCGCCAATGCGAGGCTCTGCGAGGTCGAGCCCGAGGAGGACATCGCCCGTGTCGCCGCGGTGCGCCGGGCGCTGGGGCCAAAGGCCAAATTGATGGTCGACGCCAACTGCGCCTGGAGCCCGGCGATGGCGATCGAGATCGGCCGCGCGCTCGAGCCCTACAAGCCCTACTGGATCGAGGAGCCGGTGGCGACCGACGACATCGACGGCAGCGCGCAGGTGGCCGCAGCGCTCGCCACCCCGATCGCCGGCTACGAGACCGAGATCGGCCTCTACGGCTTTCGCGAGCTGATCACCCGCGGCGCGGTCGACATCGTTCAGCCCGACCTCGCCTGGTCCGGCGGCTTTTCCGAGTGCCGCCGCATCGCCGCCCTGGCGCAGGCGCATCACCGCATGGTGGCGCCGCACGCCTTCGCCGGCGCGGTCCTGCTCGTCGCCTCGCTGCATTTCGCGGCCTCGATACCGAACGCACTGGGGCTCGAATTCGACCAGAACCCGAACGGGCTACGCGACGAATTGCTGAAGGAGCCGCTTGCCTTGAAAGCGACGGCACGGTCAGACTGCCGCAGCGGCCGGGGCTCGGCATCGAGCTCGACCCGGCAGCGGTCGAGCGCTACCGCGTCGCGTGACCCTTCAGCCACCGCCATCGCTCGCATGGCAGAGCTTCGCCGAGTTCTCGGCCGACGAACTCTACGAGATGCTGCGCTTCCGCCAGGCGATTTTCGTCGTCGAGCAGCGCTCGCCCTATCCCGACCTCGACGGCCGCGACCGCGAGGCGCTGCACCTCTTGATGCGGGAGGGAGATCGTCTCGTCGGCTACCTTCGCCTGCAGACGCCAGCCGATGCGCTGGCTCCGATTGCAATCGGCCGGATCGCGATCGAGAGCCTCCCACCGCGGCGAGGGCCACGGCACGAGCCTTGTCGAAGCGGCGCTCGGCCTATGCCGGGAGCGCTACCCGCAGCACCCGGTTCGGCTCTATGCGCAGCTACATCTGACGCGCTTTTACGAGCGCCTCGGTTTTGCCATGGTCGGCGCGCCGTTCGACGATTACTGCGTTCTGCATGTCGAAATGCGAAAGCCGCGCCCCTAAGCTTCCTCTCAGCCGCTCGTATGTGCGCGGATGAAGGCGATCATCCGGTCGATCGCCTGGGCCGCATAAGGGGCGTCGGGCTTACCGGTCATGAAGCCGTGATTGGCGCCTTCGTAAAGCTGCAATTCCGCCTTGCCGCCCGCCTTTCGGTAGTCGGCGACGAATTTGCGCATCAGTTCAACCGGGACCCATTCGTCCTTGTCGCCGCCGAAGACGAGGGCCGGCGGCAGAGCCACCTTTTCGCCGCGTTCGAGCATGCGCGGCGGATTGCCCTCCGCCATCGTCGCGGCGTCGCCCCAAAAATTATGATGGTTTTCCATCAGTTCGGCGTTGCCGCCCTTTTTCGCAAGTTCGTAGCGCAGCAGCGGGTCGAGGACACCCCAGCCCGAGATAACGAAGGCGAGACGCGCGTCCACATTCGGCGCGTCCGACAATGGCAGGGCGGCATAGCGCGGATCGTCGGGGCGCATCGCCGCCAGCAGCACCTGATGCCCGCCGCTCGACGTGCCGAAACTGCCGACCCAGTCCGGGCGGCCGCCATATTGCGCGGCATGGGCCTTGAGCCATCGGCTGCCGAGGTTGATGTCGGCGAGCGAGGCCGGATACGGCGCCTCGGGCGGCATGCGGAAATCGATCGAGGCGACGAGAATGCCTCTCTGCGCCAAGGCCTTGGCGATGTAATCGTTGTCGGTGCGGTCCTTGTTGACCCAGGCGCCGCCATGCACTTGCAGCACCGCCGGAAACGGACCTACGGCGCCCGGCCGGTACAAGCGGGCGAGCAGGGCGTGGCCGCCTTGCCGCTGGTACTCAACATCCTCGACGATGATGTCGTGTCGGGCCTCGGTATCGCCTGTCGTGGGCATTTTGGTCTTCTCCCTAGCTCGTTCCGGCCGATCCTAGCCGAAGCAGCGCCAGCCTCTAATCGAAAACGCCGCGCAACCGGCCAAGCGCCATGCGCGCCATTGGATCGGCCTGGTTGAGTCGCAGGATCTGGTCCTCGATGCGCGCTCTGATCGCCGCTGCCTCCGGAAAATCCCGATCAGTCCAGAACCGCTTGGCCTTGTCGAAATAGCCGACGGAATTGAGAAAGGCGGCGGTGAAATAATAGCTTTCCGGCACCGATTCGCCGGACGCCCGCAGCACCACGCGGCCGTCGGCGGCGATCGCGCATGTCCGGCACCAATCGACGAGCCGGTCGAGTTCTCGCGCGGCGCGGAACTGCTCTTCCGGGCCGATCTTGTCCCAGCCGAGCCGGAACAGCACAGCGACATCGTAATTGTTGTGGTTCGTCAGGCCGGTATCATCGAGCCAGCCATTGGGATAGCGACCGTCGCATATCGCGATCAATGTATCGATCAGTTGCGGCCAATGAGCGATGTCGCCCTCGAGATAGCGCGCCATGTGAAAGGTCAGGCTCAGATCCGCGGTGCGGATCAGGCGTCCGTCCACCACGTAGTCGGCGCCGAAAAAGCCCGTCTGCGGGTCCTGCCAATCGGCGATGAAATGGCGGATCACCGCGGCAAGGCGCGGATCCCAGGGGTAGCCGCAGGGCCGCCGCCGCAGGATCAGCCGGACGAGGCCCGCCGTGGCGAAGTTGAGTTCCTTCCTACGGTCGATCCCGTCTTCGTCGAGGCGCGACACGAGGAGGCCGCGCAGATATGCATCGAGACAGTCGGGATCGTTGATCCGGTCGAGAAAACGGGGCGGTCTTCCGCGGTCCTCGAAATCCGCCGCCAGCATGTGATCGACCGAGGCGTCCAACCTCAGAAACCAGACCGTGGCGCCCGCGCCATAGCCGCCGTCCGCGTCTGGCACAAGCGCGCTCGGCCTTGCGGGGTCTGCGGCGAGCGCGCGGACCCTATCGAAGGCGGCGCTAACGGCGACGGGGTCTGCGGTGTATTCGAGGCGCCAGCGCAATTCGCGCAGCGCCAGACGCACGGCCGAGGCGTCGCCGCCCGCCGCCTCGCCGCGATCGAGCGCCTGTTCGATTGCACCGATTTGCGGCCTCAGTCGGCGGTCCAACTCCGTCATCGCCGGATGCCGCGCGGCGAGCCACTGACGCGGGCTCCAGCCGGGGGGCGCTCGCTCGACCGCCGGCCGATCCCGACGGCGCAGCTCAGGCGCCGACATCCGCCGCCGCAAGCCGGCGGCCCGGCGACGTCAGCAAGCCAATTGCGGCCGCCGCGATGATGCCGCCCGAGGCGATCACCAGGGCGAGAACAACCGGGCTGCCGCTGGCGCCCAACGCCAGAGCGGCGGTGCCGCCGGCCGCACCGGCCATCTGCAGAAAGCTCGTCAGTCCGGACGCGGCGCCGACGATTCGCGGATTGACGCCGAGGCTGCCCGCGACCGCATTGGGGGTGATCAGGCCACTGCCGCAGCAGATGAGAATCATCGGCCCCACGATCGTGAAGGGGCCGGCGACCCCGAGGACCGCCAGAGCGAGCATCGCGACGCCGGCCGGCACCAGAACAAGGCTGCCGATCCTGATCAGCGGGTTGAGGCCGAGCCGGCGGGTCAGCCGGTTCGACAGAAAGCTCCCCACCAAAAAGCCGATTGGCGGCAACGCCGCATAGAATCCGTACTCTTCGGGGCGGACTGCGAAGCTACCGATCAACACCGCCGGGGCGCCGGCGGTAAAGATATGGAAGCCGGCATGGGCGCCGGTGGCAGCAAGCGCGTAGGCCAGAAATCGCCGGGTCGCGATCAGGCCGCGATAGCCGGCGAACAACGCCCCCAGCCCGGTCGCGGGCGTCGCGCCGCCGGCCGCCCGCGTCTCCGGCACATAGCGGATGGCCAGAGCCAGAGCTCCTACCGCGAACAGGCTGACGGCGGCGAAATTGGCTCGCCACCCGAACCACGTCTGTAGGAAGCCGCCAGGGATCGGCGCGAAGGATTGTATCAGGGTCAGCGCAATCGCCAGTCCGGCGATGACCTGGGCAGCGCCGTCGCGACCATAGATGTCGCGGACCACGGCGCGGCCGACGACGAGCCCGGCGCAGGTTCCGATGCCTTGAACCAGGCGCGCCCCGATCAGAAAATTGATCGTCGGGCTCAGCGTGCAGGCAAGACTGGCGGCGGCGCTCAGGAGCAGGCCGAAGATCATCGTTCGGCGCCGGCCATACCGGTCCGACACCGGCCCCAGAACCAGCATCCCGACGGCAAACGCCAGGAGATAGCCGACAAACGTGAACTGGACGCGGCCGACCGTGGTGTCTAGCGCCGCGGCAATCGCCGGCACCGAGGGGACGTAGATCGTCGACGCCATGATCCCGAGCGTGGCTGTCGTCGTCAAAGCGAACAGAATTGGCCAATGGCTTGGGGCGGTATTACCAGCGTCCGGCGACGATTCTGCGGCAGCCACATCCACGATCGATACCTTGGGGAAAGGGCTAGGGCATAATACCAGCGCTTCATGTCTAGTACCTTACCGAAAGTTCGCGGATGCGGCGAAGATCGACGGCGATGCGGGATGCGGGGCGAGCCGGATCGGCCGGCGCGCCAGCCAATCATCGAGGGGGGTGACGGGCAAAACTAAATCATCATCGTCGCAATCCGGCAGCAGTAATACGGTCAGCCGACGCGCTCCCTGCGGCCAGGCGATCTGCAGCCGGCGGATCGGGCGGCCCTCGTCGCTCTCGCCGCCATCATCGTCGCATCGCGGTCGCTCCGAGACCTGGACTGGAGCCGCCCCATCGCCGCGGCGGCCGTGCAGCAACCGCGTCTCGGCGACCGCAAACGACCGCGGCGGCGGCGGCGGGGCGAATTCGAAGCAAGCGCCGTCGGGTTCGAGAATGCGTGCGGTGAAGCGATCCCGCCCGAGGCGGAGGCGAGCAGTGCGGCCAGCGATGCAGATCGGCTCCGCGGTGGTGTGCATGCTCCAGACGACGTCCCCGGAAACGTCCGACGCGATCTCGTCTTGAATGACGATCTGGCGTCCGATCAAAGCGGCCCCACGACGCACGCTGCCAGAAGACCTGCCGTACGCCGCAGACAGGTCAAACACAACCCAGTTCACGCCACCCTCGACACAACTTCCGAGGATTTCTGTGCGGGCGTCTGGCAGCTGGTTGAGGCCGTCGATGACGAGCGTGTTGTGACCGGCGGCATGGTTGCGATAATAGAGCCAACGCCGTCCCGACCCGCCGTCGCGGCCGTGGTCGAAATAGCCCGGCAGATCATAATCGTCGGCGCCCAGATCAACCGCCCAGCGCTGCCGGGCGCCCTCGATGATGAAGGCGCCGGCATCGGCCTGAGCGTGTAGCACGCTCTCCTCGCGGGCCGTGGCCGGGCGCGGTGGGCGGCCGGCGCAGTTGCCGCCCTTGATCGCGAAATAGACCGGGCGGTCCGCCGCGTCCGATCGCCAGCTCGTGCGGAAGCAGGCCAGTCCGAAGCCGCCGAACACCTTGCCCGTCGGCAGGCCCAGCTTCTCCGGGCTGGCGCGCGCCCGGCGCGGCCAGATCAGCGCCAGCGGCAATTGCCAACCGTCGTAATCGCCCGAGAGCCATCCATCGATCGGTCGGGAGTATCGATGGCACAGCCAAGCCAAGGGCACGGTGTCGAAACGTCGCGTCGAATCGCCGAAATTGAACGCCTCACCCGACGGCCCGACCGCGTACAGGGCAAAATCGCCCGTCTCGGCAAGGCCGGGGCGATCGGCGAGCCCGAAGCTCTGTCCCAGGCTGCTCTCCAAAGCGGCGACCATCAGCCCGGCGTGCCGCACCGTCAGCGACCAATAACTCAACCCCTCGGGCCATGCGCCGTCGGGCGCAAAAGCGTCGAACGCGTTCCACGCCGAGGCGAGCGCCGATCGCAGAAGCTTCGTCGCGAGTTCGGGATAGGCCCGCGCTACGGCGAGCGCGGCGAGCACGATGCCCGCGTTCGAAACCGCCGTGCAATTGTCGCGGCGGTGCGGCCAGGAGGGCGCGGGGTCCTCGTAGGCGGAGAGCGCCGGCTCAAGTATCTGGCGGAGCAGCGCCCCTTCGATAGCCTCCCGCTCCTGGGACGACAAACGATCGTAGAGCCAGTCATAGGCGAGCGAGACCGCGATTGCGATCTCGGCGCAATCGAGGAACGATTTGATGACGGGCCGCTCTCTCCAGTTCGGCGCCGATGCAAAGCCTGACAGCGCCTCTCGCGTCGCAGCGAACGCGCGCTGTCGAACCGCCTCGTCCATGACGGTAGCCGCGACAAAAGCGGCGGAGAGCAGCGCGCGGGTGCGCCGCTTGATCCCGCTCCGGACGTCCGACCGCCCCGGCGAAGCCAACTCGCAAAGCGACTTTTCAAAACGCGCGGAGAGTTTTGGGTTGCGAGTGGCGCGGTTGCGCAGAGGCTTCAGGTGGCTGCGGCGAAAGAGCAAATAGGGATGATCGAATTTGCCGCGCGCCACCGCTTCCGCGACTTCGGCAAAGTCCGGGCCTGCCTTCCTGCCCCACTCGAAAGATGGCGCGTTGTCAAAGGGCAATCCAACCCTCCGGAGGGAGGCACGCCGGTTGCCGGCTCTTGGGGCTCTCTCCTGGCACGGACAATTTAAGAAACCGTTTCAGTTTGTACAAGCAAGGGTTAAATCGGTTTCTGTCGGGACTTCGGCTCGGTAGAATCTCAGGCCTGCGCCAGCAGATTGGCGAGAAAATCGTCTTTCCAACCGGCCAGGTTGAACTTGCCGCGCAGCGACACCTTCGATCGGTCCTTATGCATCAGATTCAACGCCATGTGCCGGAGGATCGCGAGATTGTACGGGCTGTTGTCCATTCGGCTACGCACCTGATCCTCGTTCATGACAACGTTGAGCACCCAGTGGAGGCGATTCTCCACCCCCCAATGGGATCGGACGGCCTGACCCAGGCGCTCGGGCGACAACGGCGCGCTCATCAAATAGTAGGCGATCTCGGTAGTCATTCTGGGCGCTCCATTGGTCGTCGTGCCCCGGGTCCGGACCACCCTGCCGACCGCGGCCAGACCCGGCCATTGATGACGTTCCTGCAGCCAGCCGATATCGGTCGAGACTAGACTCGTTCGGGTTTCGGTGCGCCCGTGCTCATTATCGGTGGTGACATGTCCGTCACTGTTGTGATGGCGCTCCCCGTCGAAGACGCGAATCACATCAGCGTGCAAGGTTGCGTGATTACCCTTCAGCGCCAGCACGTAGTTGCCGCCCTTCCTGATGATCTGACGGCTGATGTCGCGCTGACAGTTCAAGGCATCGGTGGTGACTATCGTTCCCTCCAGGGACAGCATTTCGAGCAGCTTCGCTACCGCTAGGCTTTCGCCGGACTTCCCGTTGACGGCGATCTGCGCCAGCACCAGTCGGGTATCGCAACACCAGGCGCTGATCATATGCAGCGCTGAGCGAGCCCGGGCCGGCTTGAACGAGCGACGCACGACCTTGCCGTCGATGGCGATGACACCGCTGCAGGCATTGCTGAAACGGCTCATGAATTTCTGGAAGCAGGCTCGGAATTCGTCGGGATCAAGCCGCCGGAAGATGCGGCTGAAGGTGTCGTGGCTGGGAATGCCGTGTTTCAAATCGAGGAAATTGCCGAGAAACTCCTGCTTGGCTTCGGCGAAGACCGCCATGTCAACTGCCGTCTGACCGCCGCATAGCACCGTACACAGCGCGATCGTCAAAATTTCCATTAGATCGTGCCGGCGAGCGGTCGGCGAACGAGGGTCCGTCAGCGCGGCAAAGCAGTCCTCAAGCGCGACCGCGGCCAATTGCCTTTGCACGCCGCTGTCCGCCGAAAAAGCTTGGGGATATGCGGGAACCGTCATTGAAGACATGCCTAGGCCGAGGCAACGCGGCCGAGTGCGATCGGATGCAACGCGACGCAACTCCCGGCATATCGCCGACTGGAGGATACCCCGCCCCCGACGCCCCTCGCCGGCGCAGAACTGCCGGGTGTAAGCAGTTGAGACAGACGGCGATCTGACGAGACCTGAGCTTCGATTGTCCAACGGAGTGTCATTGCCGTCGTTAAGCAGGAAAACCCAGAATATCTGTAAGAATCTTGCAAAACACATTTTATAAAGCAAGACTTTTCGACTGCATATGACGTTAAATCTCTCGGATATTCTGAGGGATTCGGTTGTAGCAAACTTACACGTTGCATTTTTGATTGCCATATTATTTTCAGATTACTGAAAATGGAGATTTATTAACCAAGCGTCACATTAATGTCAGTAGTTTCGTCAACATACTGTCAAAAGAAACTGGGAGACAAGTCGGCATCGCTTGCAATTACCCTTCGAATACGACTCACTTTCTCGTGTCGTCCGATATCTTTCCTTGAGGCACTATGACGATCGAGACTTCGACCGGAAACGTGCAGTCGTCACAAGGCCAATTCCAATGCCGAGCCGAACCTTCGGGAAAGCCGTGGTCAACCACCCTTTGGAGTGTCACGACCGAAATGATTTCTTTACGGGTACCGATAAAGATAGAGCCCGGCGCCGCATCGGGACGATTTTTTGACGCAGTTAACGCTATCGTTTTCCGAAGTGACATGCGCGACGGCTGAAAGCCGTCAACCGTGCTCCAGCGTCCCGGTTCGGCGAGATGGGAGCATTGCTTGGATGATTATTCGCGACTTGACCCTGGACGGCTCGGGGACGGCTAGGATCCTCTCGGCCAGCATCAGCTGGGAGGACCGGGATTATCCCGAACAGCAGCTGACTTTCGCTACCCGAGAACATAATGGCGAACCGTGCCGCTTGGCGGCCGATGAGCCAAGCGCCGATGCGCTCCTGGCGGCATGCTTCCCTCTCGCCGCCGTCCATGGCGAGGCGCGCGTTCGGATTGAAGGCCGACCATGCCCGATGCTGATCGAAGGGCTACTGACGGCGCATGCCTGGTGGACGAGCTGGGGCGGCATGCCGTCACCGGCACCGCGGATCGAGAGCAGCGCTGCTGGCGGTCGGTTCGGCGATGCCTGTCCACGCCGGGGAGTTGCCTTTCTCTCGGGCGGCGTCGACGGTTTGCACATGCTGCTGCGCAACCGCCAGCTTTATCGCCCCGATGACGCCGCCTTTATCCAGGATGCGATTTTCATACACGGGTTTGACATAGGCAAGCGCGCCCGTGAACCGGAGGAGCAGCGCTACGCTGCCGCACTGCAGCGTCTTGAGCCCGTCGCCCGCGAACTAGGCTTGCGGCTGATCTCGTGCCGAACCAACCTGCGCCACCTGCCCTCACCGCAGGGATTTTGGTATTATCGCCATAATGGAGCGGCGCTCGCTGCGGTCGGGCATGCGGCGACCTGCGGGTCATGTTTCTTGTTCATCGCCGCGTCCCACGACATCGCAAACCTGGTCCCGATCGGGACCCATCCGGCGGTGGACGGGCTTTTTTCGAGCCAGCGCGTAACGGTAGTCCACGACGGAGCACGGTATCCCCGCTTTCAAAAGGTGTGCGAGCTTGCAAACTGGCCCACGGCGCTAGCGGCATTGCGGGTTTGCCCTGGAAATCCGAGAACAAAGGCGAATTGCGGGATTTGCGAGAAATGTTTGCGCACCCGCCTCGAGCTGCTGGCCTCGGGAGTTGAGGAAACCGAGGCTTTCGGGCCGAGCTTGACCCCGATCGAGCTATGGGAAGAAAGCGCCCTAGGATCCGTGGGCGATCGCGCCATTACCTATGAAGATTTGCTGCCGCCACTACGCGCCCGCGGCCTTGACGAGTTGTGCCGAGTGTTGGAAGCCAAGATCAACGCTTATCGGGATCAGGAACGGCAGCATCGGGCATGGCCAGAACCTTGAGCGGGTATGGCGAAGGATCGTGCCAGGATGCGCTTGATAGACGTCGAAATGCGCTTCAATATCGGCTTAGCTCGACACTTGCCGAGTTAGACCGCTGGATCGGCGCGGTTTGGCCCCTCCGCTTCGGACTGGAACAGCGACGATGACCTTGTCGATCGGCATTCTGGGACCGCTGGTGATCGAATGCGGCGACCGTCGCATCAGCAAATTCCCGAAAAAGGCCCGGGCGCTTCTCGCTTATCTCGCCGCTCGGGGCGAGCAACCCGTCAGCCGCGAGCGCCTCGCCGATCTGTTATGGCCCTATCAGGGTTCGGAGCAAGCGCGCCATAGCCTGCGCAACTGTCTGCTCGAATTGCGTAAGGGATTTGCCGCAAACGACGCCGACTGCCTCGACGCCGATTTTTCCAGTTGCCGCCTGCAGGGCGTGCAAATCGACCTCGAGCGCTTCGAGCGCTTCGCGCGTTCCGGCGATCCGGCTTCCTTGCAAGCCGCGGCGGACCTGTACCGGGGCGAATTTCTCGCCGACTTCGTGATCAATTCCGAGCCGTTTCAGGAATGGCTCGCCACTGAGCGCGACCGCACGCTTGACATAATCTGCGCAGTCCTGCAGCGGTTGACGGCGGAATATGACGCCGTCGGTCATCACGACGCGGCAATTCAATCGGCGCGCCGATTGGTGACGCTCGATCCGCTGTCCGAACTAGGTCAGCGCGCCCTGATTCGCGCCTATGCGCGAGCCGGACGTCGCGGCGAGGCGTTGCGCCAGTACCGCAATTGCGCCGATACCTTGAAGCGCGAACTCGGCGTGGCGCCAGACGCCGAAACGCAAGCCCTCGCCAATGAAATCGCGCATGCGGGCGGCGCGAGCGAAATCGCCGCGTTCGGCCGAACCGGCCCCGGTCCTGAACTTGCCGCGACCCGCGGTCCGACACAGGGATTGGAGCAGGATACTCGACGGCAGGTCGGCAGGCCCGGGTCGGTCAAGCTCCAATGGCCCTGCCTCTTGTCGAGCATCGCGGTCGGCGTCGGCCCGATCCGCAATCTGACCGGCAACTCGGAGCGACAGTATCTTGTCGATGCTTTCACCGACGATCTCGTCACCGATCTGCTGCAACACAGTCGCGGCCTCTCCCTGAGGCCGATGACCGAAGAAAAGGGAGCGTTCGGTGGCGTGGCACCGGCGTCTGAGCGGAGTTTCGAATATTTCGTCACCGGCAGCGCGCAGCGCAGCGGTCCTGGCACCTATCGAATTAACATGCGTATCGCCGACGCCGCCACGGCGGAATATTTGTGGGCTGGGCGCCACGATTTCAGGCCGGACGATCTTGCCTCGATCCAGACCAAGATCACCCGCCGGATATCGCGCGAACTTCATCTTCTGCTGCTGCAACGGGCGAGCCGCCGCGCGGGTCTGGGCGCGGATGGCGAACTTGGCGTCAACGAGTGCCTGTCGCGGGCCAACGCCTCGCTCAAGGGAGCCCATCGCGCCGAGGTGTCCGCCGAGGCGCAGCGCTGGTTTCTTGCGGCTCTCGCGCGCGATGCGCGCAACGTGGAGGCGCTTTCTGGCTTGGCCATCACCTGCCAGCATATGGTCAGCCAACCCTGGTGGGCCGATCCTCGCAGCGTCGGGGCGGCATCTGATCTCGGCCGGGAGGCTGTCTCCATCGCTCTCGAATTGGCGCCGGGCCACGCTACGGCCAAATGCGTTCAAGGCATGCTCTATTCCGCGGCCGGACAATTGACGGACGCATCGCGTGCCTTCGAACAGGCGCTGGCTTTCGACCGCAATTTCGCAGCGGCGCATGGCTTTGCCGGGTACAATGCGGCGCTGCTCGGCCGCGCCCGCGATACGCTGCCGGCGATCGAGCGGGCGATGCGTCTCGACCAAGCAGACCGTCGGCACAGCATATGGTATTTCTTCGGTGGCTTCGCCGAGTTGCTGCTCGGCCGCACCGAAGGCTCGATCACGCTGCTGCGCAAGTCGCTGGAGCGCAATCCGAGTTATGGTGGAGCGCAACTCTTTCTGATGGCCGCGCTGGCGCTGACCGGACAGAGCGCCGAGGCCGCGCAGATGGCGGCGTCGTTTCGCGAACACTACCCGGAATACCCGGCCAATGCCTTCGAACAGCTGTGGCTGTCGCGTTCGAATTCACCCGTCTATCGCGCCCAGATCGACCCGGTATTCGAAAAGATCCGCGCGCTCGGCGTCGCCGGCTGAACGGCGGACGCACCAACCCACGCGCTGCTCCGTCCGATAGCTTGCGCTCAGGCGGATGCGGGCGGAGCCCAGGGCTCTGGCGCCCGCGGCTCGAGGTCGGTGACGACATCGACCACGACAGGCTCGGCCGCTGCCAGTGCTTCCCTTAGCGCCGGCGCGATCTCGCCCGGACGCTCGACGCGGATCCCGCGGACCCCGAAGCTCTTCGCGACCGCGGTAAAATCGATCGGCCCGAAGCGCACCAGACCCTCGCCTCGGTCGGGGCGGTTGCCGGCGATGCGCCGCACCCCGGTCAAATTCTGACCGAAGCCAGAATTATTGTTGACGACAACGGCGACGGGATGCCGCAGCGCCGCGCGGATTCGAGTTCGGCGAGATGATAGTAGAAGCCGCCATCGCCGGTGAAGCACAAAACCGGGCGGCCGGGTGCCGCACATCTGGCGCCGAGCGAGGCCGGGAATGACCAGCCGAGCGAGCCCGCCGCACGCAGATAGGTTTGCCCTGCGCCATTGAAGTCGATCATCGTGCCGGTCCAAATGCCGGAGTAGCCGGTGTCGGCGACCAGAATGCCGTCCTGCGGCAACGCCTTGGTGATCTCGGCGCAGAGGCGCTCGACCCGGATCGGCGACTTGTCGTCGGCGACGAGCGGCGTCATCGAGTCTCGCCAATCGGCGACGATCCTCGCAGCTTCCTCGGCAAACGCCCAATCGCGCGCCGGCCGGCCCACCGCTTCGACGAGGGAGGCAAGGCTCGCCTTGGGATCGCCGACAACGCCGACCGTATCCGGATAACTGCGGCCGATTTCAAGCGGGTCGGCGTCGATCTGCACGATCCTTGTCGCGAGCGGCGGGACGGTCCAGTTCAACGTGACCTGATCGCCGGTGTCGCAGCCGACATAGAGGACGAGGTCGGCGCTGTGGACGATACGGTTGGCGGGCGGGGCCGAATAGCTGCCGGGGACGCCAACCGACAATTGGTGGCGCGTCGGCACGACGCCGCGGCCGCCGAGCGAGGTCGCGATAGGGGCGGCGAGCGCCTCGGCGAGAGCGATGATTTCGGCGGCGGCCCCCGATGTCGCGGCACCCTCGCCGGCGACGATCACGACGCGGCGGGCCGCCTGCAGCGCCGCGGCGGCGCGAGCGATTTCGGCGGGGTCCGCGGCCGGACGGTGCGCCGGGATCCGCCTCGCTGCGGGATCGATGACCGGCGGCTCGGTCGTCTCGCCGAGTTCGATTACGTCGCCCTGCAGCCCGCAGAGATCGAGATGGGTCGGGCGCGGCGTATCGGCGAGTGCTGCGCGCCAGGCATGGCGCACTAGGCGCGGCAGATCGGCGGTCGAGTCGACCGGGGCCGAAAATTTGGTGACCGCGGCGAAGAGCGGGGCGTGTGGGAGTTCCTGATAGCTATTGCGGTGCTGGAAGCGCGGCTCCTTGCGCCCGGTCAAGGCCACGACCGGCGTGCGGCCGAGCCAGGCGTCCTGCAGCCCCGACGCAAGGTTGGCAGCGCCCACCGATTGCGCCATGCAGATGCCTGGCAGACCCGCGATCCGGGCGTAGCCGTCGGCCATATAAGCCGCGGCCTTTTCGCTGTGGGCGAGGATGCGGGTGACGCCCAAATCCGCCAGCCGCAGAAGCGTGCGGCGCATCGTCGACTCGACGAAAAAGACGTGCGTCGTACCGCTCGCGGCGATCGCCTGCGCCAGCCATTCCGCACCCGAAATCGACCCGTGTTCGCTCACCTTGGATTTCCCCTCCCGCTTGGCAAACTTATCGCGTCATAGCGTCAGGCCGCCATCGACGATGACGGTCTGACCGGTGATCATGGCCCCACCGGCGCACAGAAAAAAGATCGTCTCTGCGATGTCCTCGGGCTTGCAGGCGCGCTGCAACGGTGTGCGCTCGATCGAGGCGGCCTTGCGGTCGTCGGGCCATTCCCTGTTCCACGGGCTGTCGACAAAACCGGGCGCGACCGCGTTGACGCGAACCTCAGGCGCCAGGGTGCGGGCGAGGCTGCGGGTCAGGTTGATCAGCCCGGCCTTGCTCGTTGCATAGGGAATGCTGCTGCCCGAGCCCATCACGCCGGCGATCGAGGCGGTGTTGCAAATTGCACCCCGCGCCGCCTTCAACGCGGCTGCGCCGGCATGGGCGCAGCGGAACGGGCCGATCAGATTGGTCGTCAGGATGCGCGACCAGAAATCCTCGGTCAGCGCATCGAGATCGGAAAACGGGATCGGCTTGGGTGTGGCGGGCGTGCCGGCATTATTGACAAGAAAATCGAGCCGGCCGAGAGCGTCGATCGCGGCCGCGACCATGCGCTCCGCCTCGCCCGGCAGCGATACGTCGCCGGGCGCGGCGACGATCCGCCGGCCCGCCCCCTTGAGCCGCCCGATTTCGGCGGGCCCGCGCGGATCGTCCGGCAGATGGTTGAGCGCCACGGTCGCGCCGCACCGTGAAAAAATGTCGGCCGCGGCGAGCCCGATGCCGGAGGCGGCGCCGGTGACGAGCACGGTCTTGCCGGCCAAATCTGCGCTGATCATGGTGCAACGCCCCGCAATCGCTAATACGGCGCCAGCATGCCCCCGGCGCAGCGCCTGTCAAGCCGCCAACCGCAAGCCGCCAAGCACCCGATCAGAGGAAATCGCGTGCCCGTTCGATGTCTTCGAGGATCCCGTAATGGGAAACCAGCAGAACTTCGTCGAAGCCCAGCTGCTCCATCCGCTTGAGCCGGCGGCGCGCCTCATCGGGTGCGCAGACCAGCGCGACGTCGGTGGCCGCGGCAAGTTCCGCAGATTCGGGCCGGTTGTCGAAATCGACGGCGACATTGGCCAGGACTGCGTTGGTGCCGCCGGCTTCGCGATAGATGCGCATGCCGGCTTCGAGATCATCCCAGCTGCTGTAGCGGCCCGACGGCGTCCAGCCTTGGGCCTCCTTGACGGCGTAGGTGATCCAGCGCGGGCTGCGCCATGCGCCAATCAGGATCGGCGGGCCGCCTTCGCAGCCGGGCCAGACCGACAGCGCGCCGCCATTGACCGGCTCGCCGCGCCAGACGCGGCGCATGATGTCGAGCGAGTTGCGCAAGGTGCGGAAACGATGGTCGTAATCGGCGCCCAGCAGTTCGAAATCGGCGCGGGTCGATCCGCTCCCCACGCCAAGCCGCAGCCTGCCCCCCGACAAGGCCTGCACCGACTGCACCCGGTGGGCGAGCTCGATCGGATGGCGCAGCGACACCTGCAGGACCGAAATGCCGAGTTCGACCCGCTCGGTCGCCGTCGCCAACGCCGCCAGCGCGGTCAAGGGGTCGAGCGTCGGCCGGCCGCGACCCATCGAATCGCCAACCCAGATGCCGGGAAAGCCGGCGGCTTCGATGCGGCGGGCGTAATCGGCCATCCGGGGCAGAAGCCCGGTGTGCGACTCGACGCCGGGGCTCAGCCGGATCATGGCGCTGACTTTCACGATTGACCTCTTTTCTGATTGGCGTAGTAGGCGGGACCATGACCGCATTCGCCAGCAATGCCAACCGCCGCCCGCACATGCTATGCTCTACCACAACTCACGGCTTCGAAGCGGGAGGTTGAGATGGACACGATCGAGGTTGGCGCCAGGACGTCGGACGCGAAATTGCTAGCGCAATTACCGCTGCGGCTGCACCACAATGCCCGCGTCGTGCGCGATCATGAGGTCAACCGGCGCTTCTTCGAGGATCTGCTCGGGATCCCGCTGGTCGCCACCTGGTGCGAGAAGACCTTCAGCGCCGAAATGCAAAGGGAGATCGAGTTCTGCCACACATTCTTCGGTCTGGCGGATGGCGGCGCGCTCGCCTTCTTCCAGTTCGCCGATCCGGAAATGTATGCGCTGACCCAGGCCGAGCGGCCAGCCAAGATCGGGCGCTACGACCACATCGCCTTCAAGGCGACGCCTGATACCTACGAGGAGCTGAAGCAGCGACTTGAAAGGGCCGGCGAGAAATACCGCGAGACCAATCACGGCTATTGCAAGTCGATCTACATCGCCTCGCCCGACGGGCTGATCGTCGAGTTCACCCAGGACCCGGAAGACGTGGCGGAGATCGACGCGCTCCGCCGTGCCGACGCGCACAGCGAATTGCGGCGCTGGCTCGGCGGCGACCGGCGGACCAACAACGATCTACGCCACCGCGCTTTCTGACCGGAGGCGCTATCCGGCGAGTCGGCCTTCGAGATCGGCGCGCCAGTCACGAAACGGCAGGAAGCCCGGCTGGGCCTCGCAATAGGCCCTCGTTTCCTCGTAGATCTCCGCGGTCGGGCGGGTCAGATCGATCGGCTGCCGCGCCGGCTGCGGGATATACCAGGGCGTGTCGGTAAAGACCTCGACCCGGTTGCCCTCGGGATCGCGGAAATAGACCGACCAGGCGATGCCGTGATGGATCGGATCGATGTCGCTGACCGGCTGGGTCTGGAGGCGTGCGTAGAACTCCTTCAGCGCGTCGAGCGACTCGATGCGAAAGGATAGCTGGTTCAAGATCCGGTCGGGCAGCCCTTCCGGCCGGCCGGTGGCCAGCACGATCTGGTGATGGTCGTTCGGATCGCGGCTCAGGAAGGTCAGATCGCCGTTGCGGACCGTGCCGCGGTCGGTGACGGCAAACCCCATGAAGTCGCGGTAGAACGCAACCATCCGTTCGAGGTCGCGAACGAACAACCCGACATGGCTCAATTGCAGATTGACCGCCGGCTTCATGATTTACCTCCGTTGCTGCATCGAAAGTGGAATATGCTCCATTCGCGCGCCCTGATCCACGCTACCGCGGTTGGCGGAGGCGCAACTTATGGTTTCTATCAAATCATGGTCACCCTGTATCTGCAACAACTCTACAGGTAGAATTCTCCGTTAAGTGGAATATGAATATCATCCAAACAATACATATCATCCTAACCACGCTTTCTAACGTCTTCATACCACGAGAATATGGCCGGGTTGTGATGTACGATTGCGGCACATGTCCCGTCAGCCGAGCGCGCCGGCGCTTTTGAAGGCGGCGATTTCGGCAGCATCAAGCCACGGCGCGAGGGCCGCCTCAGTGTTCTCCAAAGCGACCGGCTGGGGCGGGATCGGCAGGTCGGGCGGAGTACGGCTGAAGCGCGGCGCCGGGGCAGGCTGCACAACGCCGTCGACCTCGACGTAGGTGCGGCGCGCGGCGTTGTGCGGGTGCAAGACCGCCTCGTCGGTCGTCAGAACCGGGGCAAAGCACGCATCTGTGCCTTCGAGAAGGGCGCACCACTCGGCTCGGGTCCGGGTCTTGAAGAGAGCGGCGAACTGCTCCTGCGCCTCGGGCCAATGCGCCCGGTCCATCTGCGGCGGCAGGCTGCCCGGGTCGATGTCGAGACGGCGCAGCAGTTCGGCGAAGAATTTACCCTCGATCGGCGCCACCGAGATCCAGCCGCCGTCGGCGCATTGATAGACATTGTAGAAATGCGCGCCGGTATCGGTGTGGTTCGTGCCGCGCTGGTGCGTGGCCAAGCCCGCGGCCACCGCGCCATGAAACGCGGTCATCAGCGAGGCGACACCGTCGACCATCGCCGCATCGACGACCTGGCCTTGTCCCGAGCGCCGCGCTTCGAGGATGCCGCAGACGAGCCCGAAGGCAAGGTAGAGCGCGCCGCCGGCGTAATCGGCGAGCAGATTCAAGGGCGGCACCGGCGGCCCGTCGTGACGGCCGATCGCGTGCAGCGCGCCGACGAGTGCTATGTAATTGATGTCGTGACCCGCCGCCTGCGCCAGCGGCCCCTCCTGGCCCCAGCCGGTGACCCGGCCGTAAACGAGGCGCGGGTTGCGCGCGAGGCAGTCTTCCGGGCCGAGGCCCAGGCGCTCGGTCACACCCGGGCGGAACCCTTCGAGGAGCGCATCGGCCTCTTCGACGAGGCGCAACGCCAGCCTTTTGCCGGCCGGCGATTTGAGATCGACCGCGATCGAATGGCGGCCGCGCAACAAGAGATTGTACCGCAGCGGCCGCTCGATCCCGAGATCGCTCGGTCCCGGCCGCTCGATGCGCAATACCGTGGCGCCCATATCGGCGAGCAGCATCGCGCACATCGGCCCCGGCCCGATGCCGGCGAGCTCGACGATTTTGGTCCCGGCGAGCGGTCCCATCCGATACCTCCTTGAGATTCCGCCGCAGCCTGCGTGCTAGGGTGATATGGGTCAAGCTCGGGAGGGATGGCCGATGTCGGGACCGCTCACGGGGATACGGGTCGTCGATCTGACGACCGCCGTTCTGGGGCCGGTGGCCACACAGATCCTCGGCGACATGGGGGCGGAGGTGATCAAGGTCGAGCCGCCCGGCGGCGACCCGGTCCGGCCGCTCGGGCCCGCGCGCCATCCCGGCATGGGCGCCTATTTTCTCAACATCAACCGCAACAAGAAGAGCCTGGAGCTCGATCTGAAGCGGCCGGCGGCGCGCGATGCCTTGCTGCGGCTGGCGGCGACCGCCGATGTCTTTGTCCACAACATGCGCCTCGGCGCCGCCGAGCGGCTCGGCCTCGACTACGGGGCGGTCGCGGCCCGCAATCCGCGGATCGTCTATGCCGCTGCCACGGGCTTCGCGAAGGGCGGCCGGTTCCGCGACAGACCCTCGTTCGACGACGTGATCCAGGGCGAGAGCGGGCTCGCCGCATTGAACGGCGGGGTCGGCGGCGAGCCGCGCTACGTGCCGATGGCGGTCTGCGACAAGATTTGCGGCCATGCGCTCGCCTCGGCGATCGGCATGGCGCTGTTCCATCGCGAGCGCGGTGGCGAAGGGCAGGAAGTGCATGTGCCGATGCTGGAGACGATGGTCGCCTTCAACCTCGTCGACCATCTCTGGCACGGCGTCCTGGCGGAGCCCGAAAAGGGGCTCGGCTATCCGCGCATGCTGACCCCGCACCGCCGCCCGTTCCCGACGAGCGACGGGCATATCTGCATTCTGGCGACGACCGATCTGCAATCGCGACATTTGTTCGAGGCGATCGAACTCCCGGAGCTCGCCGATGACCCGCGGTTCGCGACATTGCCGGCGCGCACGCAAAACATCGGCGAACTCTATGAGATCGTCATCGAGCGCATGCGGCAGCACAGCACCGCCGAATGGCGCGAGCGGCTCGACCGCTTCGACGTGCCGAACGGGGTAGTGACCGATCTCGAAGGCCTCCTCGCCGACACTTATCTCGCCGAAACCGGCTTCTTCCGCCCGGTCGAGCACCCCTCGGAAGGCAAGATGCTGACGATGGCGGTCGCGACCGAATTCTCCGCGACCCCCGGCGACAGTTTCCGCTTTCCCCCGCCCCGCCTCGGCGAACACAGCCGCGAGGTGCTGGCTGAACTTGGCTATGGCGACGCGGAAATTGCCGAAATCATGGCTGGCTCGGCTTCAGCCGTCGGATGAAGGGTGGTCGGAATCGAGGCTCGCGTCGTCCCACCCAGTGACCCGCGCTAGGCCTGCTCCGGCTGCGGGTGGTTCTTCTCCGCGTCATCGTCTTCGCCCGATTCCAGTTCGAGGATGCGGGCGTCGATGTCGGCGCGAAGGCGGTCGTGCACGGCCGACGAAAGAAGTCCCCGCTGAAAGGCGTCCGCCACCCGGTTCTTTTCCACCAGCAGCAGATGCTGCCTTACCTCGTGGACGTCCTGCGCGTGAAGGTGGTCGCGATCCACCGTCAATTTGCCAATTTCTTCCCGGATGCGCCCGATCCTCTCCTGATATTCCTGCTTTAGTCGTTCCGCCGGGTCGGAGGCGAGCGAACCTAGTCGCTCGAGCCGATCGATTTCCTCAGACGCCGCGAACGCGGTCTGAAGTTCGCCGCGCAGCAGATCGTAGGCCGCGCGCTCGTCCTGCCCGCTCACGATGCCGAGACGGCGGAGCAGCGGCGTCATGGTCAAACCCTGCCCGAGGATGGACAGGATGACGACGCCGAAGGTGATGCTGACGATCTCTCCCCGGAGGGGAAAGTCGGCCGGCAGGCCAAGCGCCAGCACCATCGGCAGCGCGCCGCGCAAGCCGCCCCAGGTCAGAACCATGCTCCAGGAAAAGGGGAAGCGCTCGCGGGTCAGTCCGACAAGCCGCCACACGACGTGGATCAGAACGCCCCGCGCCAGGGTCACGATCAGAAAGGCCGCGACGATCGGCAACCACGAATCGAGCAAACTCCGCAGCGGCACTTCGAGACCGATCAGCAGAAAAACGACGGAGTTGAGGGCGAAGGAGATGTATTCCCAGAACGTTTCCGCGGCCACGCGCGTCGACGGGGCCATTCCGGAGCGCGCGCCGTAATTGCCGCACAGAATGCCGGCCGCCACCGTCGCGATGACGCCGGAATATCCAAGCTGATCGGCCGCGACGAACGAGCCATAGGCCGCGATCGTGGTCAGGCTCAGTTCGATCATCGGGTCGTCGATCTGGCGCAGCACCGTGGACACGACGAGCCCGAGGGACAGGCCGATGACCGCGCCCATGCCCACGACCGTGACGAATTCGAGCGCCAGCGCGCCCGGGGTCACGGCGGCCCCCTCGAAGATCGACAGGCTCAGCGTGAAGAAGACGATGCCGGTGCCGTCGTTGAGCAGGCTCTCGCCTTCGAGCAGCAGCGCCAGTCTGCGCGGTATTCCCAGCCTGCGGAAAAGCGCTATGACCGCAACCGGATCGGTGGCGGAAATCAGAGCACCAAAGACGAGCGCATGGCGCCAGGTGAGGCCCGGCGCTAAATTCAGCAGCGGGGCGAGCGCCGTCAACGCCACCGCGGTCAGAACGATCGAGGCGACCACGCCAGGGATGGCGAGCGAGGTGACCGTGACCCGGTTCCGCCATAAATCCTGGAAGTCGATGTGGAACGCGGCCTCGAAAATCAGCCCGGGCAGAAAGATCGAGAACAGCAGCGATTTGTTGAGTTCGGGAGCCGGGAACACATGCGCCGCGCCCAACAGCAGCCCGGCCAGAACCAGACCAACCGTATAGGGTAGCCGCAGGTGGCGCACGCCGATCGCCACGATCATCGCGATGACGAAGAGGATGATGAACGTGCTCTCGAGATCCATCGGTCACCATTGGCTGCTCGCACCCGGCCCTTCACGGGAGGCGTCCGACGCGCAACGCCGCCAAGAAATCATTGTTCCAATTGCCCGCTGGATGCGCTGCCGTCGCCGCCCCGCCATCGCTGCCTGGCCCGCCGTACACTCGACCGGGGCCGGCCCGCGCTTGCAGACGGGGCGGCGACGCGCGCTTATTTACGGCCGCAAGCGGCCCAGGCGGTGCCGGCCATCGAGCGAAGACCGTTGTCGCTGCCGCAGAGATAGGCTCGCCGTAGGGCTTCCCTCAACGCGCCGAGGCGTTCCGGAGAGAGCCGCCTGACGTAATCGCCGACCGGTCCTTGCGCGTGGGCAATCGGCTGCCAGTAATCCTCGAAGTCGCGGTATTCCATCCGGATCGTCAGCGACCGCTCGTCGACGTAGTCGAGGCCCACGGCGCGCAAAGCCGCGGCGAGCTGACCCGGACCGGTCAATGGGCTCGAATAGTGCCGGGCGCGGGCTTCATCGGCGGCGGGATCGAGAGCGGCGGCGGTGTCCCAGAAAACGCGCTGGTAGACGAGCCCGCCGGCAAAATCCCATACCGCGGCCGCGACGACGCCGCCCGTGCGCGTCACCCGCCGCATTTCGGTCAGCGCCCGCATCGGGTCGCCGATGAAATTGAGCGCCAGCAGCGAAAATGTCCGGTCGAAAGCACCTTCCGGGAGTTCCAGCGCCATCGCGTCGCCAACGGCGAAGCTGATGCGCGGGTCGGCGGAACGCTGGGCGGCGTAGGCGACGTAGGGTGCAGCGATATCGACGCCGAGGATGGCGGCGGGATCGGGCCGCGCGGCGAGCGCGAGAGCCAGACTGCCGGCGCCGCAGCCGACATCGAGCACTCGGTCGCCTGACACGAGCCCGGCGAAATCGATCAGCTGCTCGGCGAGCCGGCCGCTCCACCGCCCCATCAGTTGTTGATAGGCTTCGGCGTCGGTCGCGGTGTAATTCGAGGAAGCGGGCATCGGAGATTTTCGCCTATCCGGTCTTGCGGCGCCAATGCCTTCGGCAGCGATCCTGCCTTGGCCGGACCGTCGACTTTGACGGCGGGCGCGAGCATCCCCCATATAGCGGCATCGGCGACGCCGCGGCCAGCATCGGGAGCCGCCCCGAGTTCCGGCGGCGCCGCGATCTGAAGGTCGAGCAGTGACCGATACCGTCTTTGCCACGACGCGCGAGCCCGCCACCGGCTTTGGCCGGATCAGCCTGCGTACTCTGGTGCCGATCCGCTGGGTGGCAGTCGCCGGGCAGGCGCTGACGATCCTTTTTGTCCATTACGCGCTGGGTTTCCGTTTGCCGCTCGTCCCGGCCCTGGCGGTGGTCGCCGGTTCGGCCATTCTCAACGTCGGCCTGATCGTGCATCGGCGGGCGGCGGCGCGGCTCGGCGAGCGCTACGCGGCGCTCTATCTCGGCTACGACATCCTCCAGCTGGCGATCCTGCTCTATCTGACAGGCGGGTTGCAGAACCCGTTCGCGATCCTGATCCTGGCGCCGGTCACAGTGGCGGCGACCATCCTGTCGCGCCGCCCGGTCATCGCGCTCTCGATCTTTGCCGTGGCGGCGATCAGCGTCTTGGCGCTGTGGCATCTGCCGCTGCCGTGGCGTACTGAACCGCCGGCCTTCCCGATCGAGTTAGTGGTTGGGCTGTGGACGGCATTGGTGCTGGCGACCGTATTCATCGCCGGCTACACCTGGAGTGTGGCGCAGGAGGCAAGGCGGCTGCGCGACGCGGTGGGGGCGATCCAGCTAGCGCTGGCGCGCGAGCAGCAGGTCTCGGCGGTGGGCGCGCTGGCCGCCGCGGCGGCCCACGAACTCGGCAGCCCGCTCGCGACGATCGCGGTCGTCGCCAAGGAATTGGCGCGCGAACTGCCCGCCGACAGTCCGCACGCCGAGGATGCCGCACTGCTCTTGAGCCAGTCGGAACGCTGCCGGCGGATCCTGGCCGAACTTTCGCATCGGCCCGAGGAGGACGGCGGCTCGCCTTATACTCGGCTGCCGATTTCTGTCCTTGTCGAGGCGGCGGGCGCACCCCACCGTGACGGCGAGGTGCGGCTGATCTTCGCCACGGCCGCCGACCCCGCCGAGAGCGAGCCGCTTGTCCGCCGCAGCCCGGAGATCATGCACGGGCTCAACAATCTGGTGCAGAACGCGGTGCAGTTCGCGCGCCGCGAGGTCAGCATCACGACCTATTGGGACGCCGCCATCGTTACCGTCGATATCGCCGATGACGGGCCGGGTTTTCCGCTTTATCTGCTCGACCGCCTTGGCGAGCCCTACATCTCGACCAGGGCCGGCGCCGCCGACCATATGGGGCTCGGCATCTTTATCGCGCAGAGCCTGCTCGAGCGCACCGGCGCCCGGCTGAGCTTCGAGAACCTCGCCGAGGGCGGGGCGCATATTGCGATTTCTTGGAACCGTGCCAATCTGGAAACAGCCGACGTCATCCGATCCGCCGCAACCGCCGCGCGCGGGCATCGCCAACCGGCGGCCGAGTGAGTTGCGGCAGAGGCGAGGCGGCGCCGAAAGGGAATATCATGGACGCAATCGACCGACCGAACCGCCCGGGCGCGGCCGAGGGGCTCTCCGCCGCATTGCGCGGATTACCGGAATCTGAGCGGACGCTACTGATCGTCGATGACGACGCACCGTTGTGCCAGCGCCTGGCGCGCGCGATGGAGCGGCGGGGCTTTGTCGTCGCCACCGCGGACAGCGTGGCCGCCGGCACCGCCGCGGCGAGCGAGCATCCGCCGGCTTTCGCCGTCGTCGACATGCGGCTCGGCGACGGGCGCGGGTTCGACGTGGTCGCCGCCTTGCGCCAAGCCCGCCCCGACGCCCGGATCGTCATGCTGACCGGCTACGGCAACATCGCCACCGCGGTTGCCGCGGTCAAGGCGGGGGCGATCGACTATCTGCCGAAGCCGGCCGATGCGGACGCGGTCGAGCGCGCGCTTCTCGCCGCCGACGACGCGGCGCCCGAGCCGCCCGAGGACCCGATGTCGGCCGACCGGGTGCGCTGGGAGCACATCCAGCGGGTCTTCGAATTGTGCGAGCGCAACGTCTCTGAAACCGCCCGCCGGCTCAAAATGCACCGCCGCACCCTGCAGCGGATCCTGTCGAAACACGCGCCGCGGAGCTGAGACACAGAACAAAGCATCGCTGACGACTCGTTGAGCTCCCGCCCGCCGGCGCGGTAAACTATGCGTCCTGGGCGCCGGAGCCGAGGAACCGGGCGGGGCCGGCGACCTCCGTCTCGAGTACGGCCACACTCCATTCCCGCGGCCGGCCTTTCTTTGTTTCGGCTGCGGCCATTTCTTTGGCTCGTTTTACATCTTCGGCAATAACCGTAGCATAGAAGATATCGCCCCCTGAAATCATGCTGCAGCTATACTTTATCATAGGGTCCTCCTTGAGCGGCGAGTGTGGCTCGACCTACGCACTCGGCGGGGTTGGATGAAGACGGCGAAATGTCGTCAACACATCCTCGCCGACGGGCTCGGTCGCGATGCGCTCGAAGGCTGGGGCGGCGGCGAGGAGATCGAGACCGAGATCGGCGATGGCCGGGATGCCGTCGCCGCCGATCAACAGCGGGGCGTGCACCCAGGCGAGACGATCGACCAGGCCGGCCTGCAACAGCGCCGCGGCAAGACGGGCGCCGCCCTCGACCAGCAGCCGGGTAATGCCACGGGCTCCAAGAGCGCCGAGCGCAGCGGCAAGGCCGATGTTGCCGTCGGCGCCGGGCTCGACATCGAGCAATACCGCGCCCTTGTCGCGCAGGGCGGCGCGGCGGGCGGGATCGGCGTCCGGCGACGGTGATCAGCCAGGTCGGCACCCGCTCGGCGTCGGCGAGCAGCCGCGACGTCGGCGGGATGCGCAGGCGGCGGTCGACAACGACGCGCACCGGCGAGCGGTGCCCGAGCCCGGGCAGCCGGCAGGTCAGTTGCGGATCGTCGGTAAGAACAGTGCCGGTGCCGACCATGATCGCGTCGTGAGTGGCGCGCAGGACGTGCGCCCGATCGCGCGCCGGCGGGCCGGTGATCCACTGGCTCTCGCCGCTGGCAAGCGCGATGCGGCCGTCGAGCGAGGTGGCAAGCTTGAGTGTCACGAGCGGCCGGCCATGCCGCAGCCGCGTCAGAAAGCCGGCGTTGATCTCAGCGGCTTCCTCCGCGCAAAACCCGGTTTCGACCGCGATGCCGGCGGCCCGCAACGCGGCAATTCCGTTGCTGCTGACCCGCGGGTCGGGGTCTTCGAGGGCGATGACGACGCGCCTGACGCCGGCCTCGATCAACGCGTCGGTGCAGGGCGGGGTCTTGCCCCAGTGGCAGCAGGGTTCAAGACTGACATAGGCGGCAGCACCACGCGCCGCGCTGCCGGCCCGGCGCAACGCCTCGGTCTCGCCATGCGGCCGGCCGCCTGGTTGGGTCCAGCCGCGGCCGACAATGCGGCCTTCGTCGACGATAACGCAGCCGACCGAGGGGTTAGGCCAGACCGCCCCCAAACCGCGGCGGGCCAATGCCAAGGCCGCCCGCATCGCCGCGAGGTCGAACCTTCGGTCTGCCGCCTCACTCGCCATCGGCGGCGATGCGCCCGACAAAATCGCCGAAATCCTTGGCTTCGCGGAAATTGCGATAGACCGAGGCGAAGCGGATATAGGCGACCTGGTCGAGGCTCGCCAATGCCTCCATGACGTGGCCGCCGATTATCTCGCTGGGAATGTCGGTCTCGCCCGAGCTTTCGAGCTGGCGCACCAATTGGTTGATCATGCGCTCGACGCGCTCGGGCTCAACCGGGCGCTTGCGCAGAGCGATGTAGATCGAGCGGGCGAGCTTGTCGCGATCGAAGGATTCGCGCTGCCCGTTCTTCTTGATGACGGTCAACTCGCGCAGCTGGACGCGCTCAAAGGTCGTGAAGCGGGCCGCGCAACTGGCGCAAAAGCGTCGCCGCCGGATCGCGCCGCGATCGTCGGTCGGACGCGAATCCTTGACCTGGGTATCGTCGGCTCCGCAGAACGGACAGCGCATCTCCCCCTCCCTATTCCGCCCGTGCCCCGCCCGGGCATTCTTCGTAGATCGGAAAGCGCGCGCAGAGCGCCTGCACCTCTTCGCGCACCCGCATCTCGACGGCGCCGTTTTCGGCCGGAGCCCGCGCCAATGCGGCGAGAACGTCGACGATCATCCGGCCGACGGCGCGGAATTCCTCCGGTCCGAAACCGCGCGTGGTAGCCGCCGGCGAACCGAGGCGGACCCCGGAGGTGACGGTCGGCGGTTGCGGGTCAAACGGGATGCCGTTCTTGTTGCAGGTGATGCCGGCGCGCTCGAGGCTCTGCTCGGCATCGCGGCCGGTCAGCCCGAGCGGTCGCAGATCGACCAGCATCAGATGCGTGTCGGTGCCGCCCGAGACGATTGCAAGCCCCGCCTCGGCCAGCGTCGCGGCCAGGACTTGCGCGTTTTCGACCACCGCGGCGGCGTAATTCCGGAACCCGGGCTGCAGCGCCTCGCCGAGCGCCACCGCCTTGGCGGCGATCACGTGCATCAGCGGACCGCCCTGCAAACCGGGGAAGACGGCAGCGTTGATCCGGCGACCGATCGCTTCGTCCTCGGAGAGGATCATGCCGCCGCGTGGCCCGCGCAGGGTCTTGTGCGTCGTCGTGGTCACGACATGCGCGTATGGCAAGGGGCTCGGGTGAATGCCGCCGGCGACAAGCCCGGCAAAATGCGCCATGTCGACCATCAGATAGGCGCCGACACTGTCGGCGATCGCGCGAAACCGGGCAAAATCGATGATCCGCGGGTAGGCGCTGCCGCCGGCGATGATCAGTTTAGGGCGATGCGTGCGCGCCAGTTGCTCGACTTCGTCAAAATCGATCCGGGCATCGTCGGCCCCCACCCCATAAGAGAACGCGCTGAACCATTTGCCGGACAGATTCGGGCGGGCGCCGTGGGTCAAATGACCGCCGGCAGCGAGCGACATGCCAAGGATCGCGTCCCCCGGCGTCAGTAGAGCCAGGAACACCGCCTGGTTCGCCTGTGCGCCGGAATGCGGCTGCACATTGGCGAAGCCGCAATCGAAGAGTTGCCGCGCGCGATCGATCGCGATCCGCTCGGCGACGTCGACGAATTCGCAGCCGCCGTAATACCGCCGGCCGGGATAACCCTCGGCGTATTTATTGGTCAGCAATGAACCTTGGGCTTCGAGGACGGCGCGCGATACGATGTTCTCGCTGGCGATCAGTTCTATCTGAGCCTGCTCGCGGCGGCATTCGCCTTCGATCGCCGCGGCGATTTCGGGATCGGCGGCGCCGAGACGGCTGGAAAAAAAGCCCTCCGCAAGAGAACCGTGCGCATGAGACGGAGATCTGAACATCGATCGGCTGCTCGTCAAAGACAGGACGCCGGCCAGCGCCCGTCAAGGTGACGCCGGACCGATTGGGCAAATCAGACGCGATCATCCGCGCCGGGGCGCGAGCGACGAGCTTCCGATGGCGGGCACTCTACCAGATCTCGCAGGCGGGTCACAACTACCTACCACACCTCGGGGCGTAGTCGAGCCGGTGTGCCCTGTCGCTGCGTGCAGCGGGCGGCGCGCCCGGCCGGCGGGCGAGCGCCGATTACAATAAGATGCGCCGCGGCCGAAACACGATCCCCAAGTCGCTGATACAACCGTCGCAATGACGATTACTGCGCTCCCCGATAAGTTTCCATTGACACAAGAAATTCGTGCTGGGATTATCGCAAAGGCTTCGAACATTTGGGAATACGTTGGGGAACAACATGGCAGAAACGGCGACGCCAAAGACGGCGGAGGAGGAGTTGCTACGGATGACCGCGGATGTGGTCGCCGCTTATGTGCGCAACAATACGCTAGCGACGGCGCAGCTCGCCGAGGTTATTAACGCTGTTTATTCTTCGCTCAAAGGCCTCGAGGGCCAGGTAGCCGAAGCGCCGCCCGAGCCGCTGAAACCGGCGGTTCCGGTCCGAAAATCAATCACTCCGGACTTTCTGATCTGTCTCGAGGACGGCAAGCAGCTCAAGATGCTCAAGCGCCACTTGCGCTCGACCTACAACATGACGCCGGACGAATATCGTACGAAATGGGGTCTTGCGCCGGACTATCCGATGGTCGCGCCGAACTACGCCGAGCAGCGTTCCGAATTCGCCAAGAAGATCGGGCTCGGCCGCGGCGGCGCGCGACAGTCGCCGCGCCGCGCGCCCGCCAAGAAATAGCCATCGGCAGCCCGATCCGGAACCCGCGCGGCCCGGTCTTCCTGCCGGCCGCGGCGACGCGTCACATCTCGGCGTACTTGCCGTCCTTCCAGACGTAGAAGACGTACTTCGGATCGGTCACGTCGCCCTTCTTGTCCCAGCTCAGCGTCCCGATGACCGTATCGACCGTCGGTCGATTTGAGCGCATGCGACAGATCGTCGAGCTTGATTGATTTGGCCTTCTCGGCGGCCGCGGCGAAGGCCTGCACAGCGGCATAGGTGTAGAGGGTATAACCTTCCGGGTTGTATCCCTGCGCCTGAAAGCGGTCGACGATCGCCTTTGCCGCCGGCACCTTGCGCGGGTCCGGGGCAAAGGTCATCATCGCCCCCTCCCCGGCCGGGCCGGTGATCTTCCAGAACTCCTCGGTAACCATCGCGTCGCCGGAAACGAATTGCGCCTTCAGACCCTGATCGCGCGCCTGACGGACGATCAACCCGGCCTCGGTGGCGTAGCCGCCGAAGTAGATCGCGTCGATCTTGGCTTGCTTCATCTTGCTGACGAGAGCGGAGAAATCCTTGTCGCCTTTGGTGATCGCTTCGTACATGGCTTCGTTGACGCCAGCTGCGTTCATCGCCTTCTTGGTTTCGTCGGCGAGGCCTTTGCCGTAGGTGGTCTTGTCGTGCAGGATCGCGACGTTCTTGCCCTTGTAATGCTGCGCCAGCCAGGTCCCCGCGACCTTGCCCTGGGCATCATCGCGGCCGCAGGTGCGGAAAACGTTGTTCCATCCCTTCTTGGCCGCGTCGTCGGTCAATGCCGGATTGGTCGAGGCCGGCGTGATTTGCAGGATGCCGGCATCGTTGTAAACGGCCGAGGCCGGGATCGAGGCCGACGAGCAATAATGCCCGGCGACGAAGACCACCTTCTTGCCGGCGACCTGGTTTGCCGCCGCGACGGCCTGCTTGGGATCGCAGGCGTCGTCGGCGATCTCGAGCACGAGCTTGTTACCGAGCACCCCGGATTTGGCGTTGATGTCGGCGACCGCCATCTCGGCGCCGCGCTTCATCTGCTCGCCAAAGATCGCCTCCGAACCGGTGACCGGCCCGACAACGGCGATTTCGATGTCAGCCGCCCGCGCCATGCCGGCGCCAGCGGCGAGTGCCGCAGCAATTATGATCGGCCGGATCAGCCGCTGCATGAGATCCCCCTTCCCCGGTTCAGCATCAACGCCAGCAACTCTACCATGTCCGCGACGCTGGCGAGAGCGCGGCTTTCGCCTCATTCACGGCCGCCTTCGAGATACGCGGCGCGCACTTCGGGATCGGCCAGGAGCGCGGAGCCGGCGCCGCTCAACATGATGCGTCCGGTCTGCATCACATAGGCGCGATCGGCAAGCCGCAGGGCGCGGCGGGCGTTCTGCTCGACCAGAAACACGGTGATCCGCTCGCGCTCGTTGAGTTCGCGGATAACGTCGAAGATCTGGCTCACGACAAGCGGCGCCAGGCCGAGCGAGGGCTCGTCGAGCATCAGGAGCCGCGGCCGGCTCATCAGGGCGCGCGCGATCGCCAGCATCTGCTGCTCGCCGCCCGACAAGGTGCCGCCGCGCTGTCTCTGGCGCTCTCGAGGATCGGAAAGAGATCGAAGACGCGCGCCAGATCCGTCCTCGAAATATGCCGGATCGGCCACAGTGGCGCCGATCTGCAGGTTCTCACGCACGGTCATGCGCGGGAAAGATACGCCGCCCCTCCGGCGCCTGCGCGATGCCGAGCCGGACGATCTCGAAGGTGTCGAGCCCGGTGATGTCGCGCCCGTCGAACATGATCCGGCCGCGCGCCGCCCGCGGCCGGCCGCAAATCGTCATCAGCAAGGTCGATTTGCCCGCGCCGTTGGCGCCGATCAGCGCGACGATCTCGCCCGCCGCAACTTCGATATCGACGCCGCTGCAGCGCTTCGATATTGCCGTAATAGGCGTGAACGCCGCAGACGCTCAGCATCGCCGCGGAACTCGCCTTCGCCGGCAAGTCCTCCGCTTCGTCTTCGCCGAGATAGGCCCGAACAACGGTCGGGATCGGCGCGTACCTCGGCGGGCGCGCCGTCGGCGATCTTGCGCCCGTAATCGAGCACGACGACATGGTCCGAGATCCCCATGACGACGCTCATATCGTGCTCGATCAGCAGGATCGCCGATGCCCTCCTCGGCGCGAATCGCGAGCAGCAAGTCGTTGAGGTCGGCCGATTCGCGCGGGATTGAGGCCGGCGGCGGGCTCGTCGAGGCAGAGTAATGCCGGCGCCGTGCACATCGCCCGGGCGATTTCGAGCCGGCGTTGCGCGCCATAGGGCAGGCGCCGGCAGTCCCGTCGGCATGCCTCGGTCAGGCCGATCCGGTCGAGCCAATACCGCGCCCGCTCCACCGCCTGCCGTTCCGCCCGGCCGATAGCGCGGAGGCCCAAGAGACCGGCGATCGAGAACAGGCTCGCCCTCATCAGCGGGTTGTGCTGGGCGACGATCAGGTTTTCAAGGACGGTCATGCCGGCGAAGAGGCGGATGTTCTGAAACGTGCGGGCGATCCGCGCCCGCCGTGCAATCTCGAAATCCTCGCAGGCGGTCGAGCCGTAGAGGATCGCCGCCGAGCCGCACCGTCGAATCGTCCGCCGCTCGGCCGGTAAAAGCCGGTCAGGCAATTGAAAACGGTCGTCTTGCCGGCGCCGTTCGGCCCGATGATCGCGGTGATCTCGCGGCGATATGCGGTAAACGAGAGATCGTCGATCGCAAGCAGGCCGCCGAAGCGCATCGTCAGATGCTCGACGGCGAGAAGCGGCAGTCGGGCCGCGCCGTTACTCACCCGGAGGGCCTCGCGTCGAGGCGAAGCGAGGGGCGGCGCTGTGACAACAGCCCGCGCGGCCGCCAGACCATGATCGCCGACCATCGCCGCGCCGAACATCAGCATGCGGAATTCGGCAAAGGCGCGGCCGAATTCGGGCAAGGCAGACGAGAAGAAGAGCCGCCGAGCACAACCCCGATCTGGCTGCCCATGCCGCCGAGCACGACGATCGCGAGGATCGTCGCCGATTCGATGAAGGTGAAGCTTTCCGGGCTGATGAAGCCCTGCCGCGTGGCGAAGAAGCAGCCGGCAAACCCGCCGAACATGGCACCGATGGCAAAGGCCGAAAGCTTGACCGTTGTCGGATTGATGCCGAGCGCGCGGCAGGCGACTTCGTCTTCGCGCAGCGCCTCCCAGGCGCGTCCGATCGGCAATCGCCGAATGCGCAGGGTGAAGAGGTTCGTCACCAACGCCATCGCCAGGATCACGAAATAGAGAAAGATCACGCGGTGCTCGGGCGAGAAGTCGAGGCCGAAGAACTGGTGGAAGGTGACCGTCCCCTCGGGCGCCGAGCGGGCGAAGGGCAAGCCCGAAAAAGGAGGGCCGCGGGATCTCCGAAATGCCGTTCGGCCCGCCCGTCACCGGCGACCAGTTCAGCAGGATGATGCGGATGATCTCGCCGAAGCCGAGCGTGACGATCGCCAGGTAATCGCCGCGCAGCCGCAGCACCGGAAAACCCAGCAGGATGCCGAAGACCGGCCGCCATCAGCCCGGAAAAGGGCAGCGCCTCCCAGAAGGTGAGGCCCAGATCCTGCGCCAACAGCGCGAAAGTGTAGGCGCCGACCGCATAAAAGGCGACGTAGCCGAGATCGAGCAGACCGGCGAGGCCGACGACGACATTAAGGCCCCAGCCGAGCATGACGTAGATCAGCACGGTCGTCGCCGAGATCGACCAGATAGCGCGAGGAAAACGGCAGGAACGGCAGCGCCACGGCAAGAGCGATGACCAAGCAAGCGCTAGCGGCAGTCGCACGATCGGGCCACGGCGGCTAAGCGGGTCCGCATGAGATCTGCGGTCCTTCGGGATCGCGGCCCCCGAACAGCCACAGCAGGCGCAGCCCAATCCGGCCGGCGAAGACCGCAGCGCCGCCGATCGCGACCCATCCGAAATCGGGTGCGAATGCCGAGCGCGCCGCCGCCTGCATCGTAGGTTTCAAGGCCGATCAGCGGCAGCGCGAGCAGCACCGCGACCAGTGCCGCCAATCCCGCGTCCTTGACGATCGCCACCCAGGGGACAGGCGGCCGGCGCGAGATCCCGAGCAAACCCGCGCTCACACCTTCTCCACTTCCGGCCGTCCGAGCAGGCCGCTCGGCCGGAAAATCAGCACCAGGATAAGCACGGCGAAGACCGAAACATCCTTGTATTCGACCGAGAAATAGCCTGACCAGAAGGCCTCGATCAGCACCGATCAGGAGGCCGCCCAGCATCGCCCCCGGCAGCGACCCGATGCCGCCCAGCACCGCCGCGGTGAACGCCTTGATCCCGGCGAGAAAGCCGATGAAGAAGTCGACCACCCCGTAATAGAGAGTGACCATCAGCCCGGCGACCGCCGCGAGCGCGGCGCCCATCACAAACGTCGCCGAGATCACCCGGTCGACATCGATGCCGAGCAGGGCCGCCATCCGCATGTCCTGCTCGCAGGCGCGCTGCGCCCGGCCCAGCGGTGTCGTCGCGATGATCGTGGTGAAGGCCCGCCATCAAGGCCAGCGTCAGCACGATGATCAAGAGCTGGAGGTAGCTCAAGCGCACCGCGAAGCCGCCCGCATCGAGGATCGTGAACCCGCCCTGCAGCAGAGGCGGCATCGGCTTGACCCTGCGCGCCCTGCAGAATCTGCACATAGTTCTGCAGAAAGATCGACATGCCGATCGCCGAGATCAGCGGCGCGAGGCGGGACGATCCGCGCAATGGCCGGTAGGCGACCCGCTCGACCGTCCAGCCATAGAGCGCGGTGAACAACATCGTCGTCGCCAGCACGATCGCGAGCGCCAGCGGCACGTAGCTGACACCGGCAAGCCCCAGCACAGAAAAGCGATTACGGCGATGAAGGCGCCGATCATGTAGATCTCGCCATGGGCGAAATTGATCATGCCGATGATGCCGTAGACCATCGTGTAGCCGATCGCGATCAACCCGTAGATCGACCCGAGGGTCAAACCGTTGATCAACTGCTGCAGAAAATATGCCATGCCCGGAGCCTGGAAAATTACCTGTCAGCCGCGATCCTCGGCAAGCCGCAGATTGCCTGGAATGGCCGCCGGCCTGCGATGGCGAAGCGATTGTTTCCCGAGAGTAGGACCGCCTGCACAAGATGTCAGAATCGGCGTCAGTGCTGCTTCGAGTTCCGGGTTCGACAGTTCGACGAGGACATTGCCGGCGTGCACGCTTTGCCCGGGGGTGAACGCGAAGCGCGACAGCCGACCGCTGATCTCCGGGGCATCGACAAGGATCGGCGGCCTTCTTATGATCCATAAGCGGCAGCAGGAAGGCGCCGTTGGGTCGCTACCGGCGCCGGCCCAATTCCGGTGCGACCGCGCGGCGAGGGGCGAGGCGAAGGAGAGGCAAGATGAAGAACGGCTTCCGCGTTTACGATTCCGACACCCATGTAAATCCGGCCGCCGAGGTCCTGGAGCGGTACGTCGATCCGGATTTTCGGCCGCGCCTTGCCGAACTGGCCGAATATCGTCACCCGGTCGGCCGCGCGGTCGAAGGCGACAGCGACCTGCATAATTACCGCGTCGGCGTCAAATACTACCGTCGCGTTCTGGGCGAGAAGGAGCCGCGCGACGACCTTCACCGGCCGCGAGACGCGCTGGATGGGCAGCAAGATGCCGCGGCCCGGCATCCAGGACGACCAGGCCGAAAACCGCGTCAAGGACATGGACGACGAGGGCACCGACGTTCATTTCCTTATCCCGACCTCGTGGCTGAGCCTTGTCGGATTGCCCGATCCGAGCCTCGAAACCGGCATCATCCGGGCCTACCACCGCCACATGGCCGATTTCTGCGGACAATATCCGAGCCGGCTGAAGAGCCCGATCGTCGCCTCGACCCGCGACGTGGGCGCCGCGGTCGCCGAGATCCGCAAATGGGGAACCTCGAAATGGGCGGTGGCGGTAATGCCGCTATTGGCCAAGGATCTGCCGGCCGACCATCCCGACCTCTACCCGATCTGGCAGGCGGCCGAAGAGCATGACCTGCCGATCGCCAACCACAGCTTCACCTGGACCCCGCCCTACTATCCGGGCTACCTCGACCTCTGGGAGAACATCTTCCTCGGCGGCGCGCACCCGTGGGGTGCCATGCGCTTTGTCGCTTCGTTCATCGGGGGCGGGCTTTATGACCGGTTCCCGAAACTGCGCATGGGCGTGCTCGAATGCGGCTTCGGCTGGCTGCCGTTCTGGGCAAGGCGGCTCGACGAGCAGGCGGTCTATGTCGGCGGCGTGGCCCCGCTGAAGCAGCGGCCCAGCGATTACATGGCGAACGGCCGCTTCTTCTGCAGCATCGAGCACCATGAGGGCGAAGACATGTTCAACCATGTCACGCAGTTCCTCGGCGACGACGTGCTGATGTACGCCTCCGACTATCCGCATTCGGAGTGCCAATTCCCCGAATCGATCGACAACATCCTTGCCTGGCAGACGCTGAAGCCGGACACCAGGAAGAAGCTCCTGTGGGACAACGCCGCCCGGTTCTTCAAGGAAACCTAGGGCGGCGGGCGCGGCAGGTCAGGAGAACTGCTGCACCTCGACGATGTCCTGGGCGAATATCATGTCCTCGCTGCCGATCCGGCCTGGGTCGGTAGGCGAGGTCAGATAACGGGCAAAGATCCACACGCCGTCGAGCGGGTTCGATACGATCTCGGCCGTGGAGCCGTCGGCGAGGAGGATCTGGGCGCCGGGCGTCAATAGCCGGACATTGACGATGTCGCTCATTCGGCGGCCCTCGCCTCTTCGGCCTCCCGCCGCCAGGACGCCAACTCCCGCCAACTCGGCGCTTCCATGAACTGGGCCCAGCGGCGATAGAGGTTTCTGAGCGTGTGTTCGCTCGATTTGGCCTCGGTGATGTCGATCACCATGCCAGGGATGCGCATTCCGTCGAATTCGTACTGATCGGTCTCGCCGCCGAGCCCTTGCTCGTAGCTGTAGGGATAGCGCCGCGCGATCGTGCCGCGGCTGGCGGCATGGGCGTAGTTCCAGTTCTCCATGTCGTCCTGCTCGGTCAGCCCGGCCGGACCCGAATAGCGGATGTAGTAATCGCGCAGGAAATCCTTGACCTCCGCGAGGCGCCTGCTTGTCGACCAGATACCAGCGCCACACCTCGGTCTGGTGCGGCCCGCGCGGATGCCAGACCGCGATCGTGCGCGGCTGGCGCGGATGCAGGGCGGTGTTCGGGAAGATCTCGCCGGGGCTGCCGATCAGCCTGCCCCATTCGCCGCGACCGCCGGCGCTGTTCCTCGCAATGGCGGAAATAATCGCTGACCACCGGGGAATGCTCGTAGGCCGGCGGCGTGGGCTGCTCCTTCGGCAACACGTAGACGCCGGTCTGATGCCCGCGCTCGTAGAAGGCGACGTGCAGCCGGCGCGCCAGTTGCCGCTCCTGCATGTCGCGGCGGCCGCTGCCCGACGGGCCGATGCCGACCAGATCAACCGAGCGGTGGCTGATGTTGTGATAGCTGTCGCCGCAGAAATTCTCCGCCGGGAATTTCCAGTTGCACGGGATGAGCCATTTCTGCACCCCGCCCAGGACTTCGGTGCCGCCCTCTTCGCCCGTCCCAGCCGTCGAGCGTCAGGTCGAGATAACGCGGACGAAGTCCCCGAGATATTCGAGAAAAGGCGGCGCGTCGGCATCCCAGGTTGGCCCAGACCGTGCCTTTGTAGTAGCAGAGCTGGGCGACCTCGACGAGCCCCCATTGCGATTTGTCGAGCTTGCCGTGGTAGGCCTCACGGAAATAGGGTACGCCGACCAGCTTGCCGTCGGTGCCATAGCTCCAGCCGTGGTAGGGGCAGGTGAAGACGGGCGTGTTGCCCTCGTCGTAGCGGCACACCTTCATGCCGCGGTGGCGGCACGAATTGAGGAAGACGTGGATCTCGCCGGCGCGGTCGCGGCAGAGAATCACCGACTCCTCGCCCATGCACGGACACGAAGAAGTCGCCAGGGTTGGGAATCTGGCTTTCATGCCCGACGAACAGCCAGGCGCGGGCAAAAAGCCGCTCCTGCTCCTGCTGGTAGATTTCTTCGTTGACAAAGATCTCGCGGCTGATCTGGCCCGCCGTCAGATTGACGAGGCCCGGACGGTAGCCTTCGGCCGCATGGTGGTCATTTTCGCCCACCTCCCCGAATTGCCGCAGTCCCGGTCGACGCACGGGACTCGAGCGTCCGACGCTAAAAGAAAAACGTCAGGTTCTTGGTCAACAGGACGTTCTGGTCCAGCATGATCTTGCGCTGGGCGATCTGCCAGTCGTCGTCGACCCGGCGCAGCACGGTCCTCGCGCTTGCCGACCAGGATGTCGGTCTCGGTCTCGACCCGGTTGCGGTAGATCAGAAACCGGCATTTGACCAGCGACCTCGGCCGGCTTCGGCACCGAGGGGCTGATCTCGAGGAGCTGGACGTTGGAGACGATGTGGGAGATGCGCGAGACCGGCTCCTCGGCCCAATGGATGCCGGTCTGGATCTGCGTACCCGCCGGACAGCGTGTCTTTGCCCTCGTCGAACCAGTTGATGTCTTGATCCTCGCGGGTGAATTCGCGCTCCTGTTCGCCGACTTTGACGTTGCGCCGCATCGGCATCCAGTAGCGCATGTCGTCGGCCAGCAGCGCCAGCCAATCCTCGTAGCGCCGCTCGTCGAGCAGATCTGCCTCGTGATAGAGGAACTCCTCGATCTCCTGCTTCAGCAGCAGGCGGCTGATCTCGGCGGTCTGCTCCATGTTGCAGACCTTATCGTCGCCCCCGCGCATGCGGGTGTCCAGGGCAGCCGCACGCCATTCGCCCTGGGTTCCCGCTTGCGCCGGAAATGACGGGGTAAGGCACTACGCCGCGGCGCGCTGGGCTGCGAGCTCCACGTCCCACGGGCCGGGGAAGCGGCCGTTGCCGGTCTTCTCGCGGGTGAAGACGTGGTAGTCGACCGGCCATTCGGCGCGCGGCATCTCGTAAAATACTTCGACGCCGTTGCCGTCCGGGTCGCGCAGATAGATGCCGAGAGAGATGCCATGATCGGCGATGCGCTCGATCGGCTGCCCCATCTCTTTCAGGTGGCCGTAGAAGTCCTTCAGATCGTCGAGCGATTTCGAGCCGCCACGCCATGTGGTTGAGGCCGACCTGCCCCTTCTGCTGCAACGGCGCGTCCGGCCCCAATTGCATCAGCGCCACCTCGTGCGACTGCTCCTTGTCGGCCGACATGAAGGCGGCCCAGCCCGGCCGGTATTCATAGGTGTGCAGGCCGAGCAGGTCCTCGTACCATTGCTTCGAGCGCTCGGCGTCACGCACGTAGAGATTGACGTGCTGGAGATACATCGGTTTTACGGTCATTTCTGTGCTCCTTTACAAATTGTCGTCGTCGCGGGCCAGGAATTGCTGGACGCGCTCGATGACTTCGCCTTTCGGATAGATCGACGCCATCGCCCGCGCCCTGGTCAAGGGGTCGCTGGCGAAAAAGCGCTCATACAGGACCTGCCTGCCGGCAAAGGCGCTGCCGGCGAGGTCCCAAGCCAGGCGGAAGAGGCGCACGCGTTCCCTCGCGCTGGCATTGTCGGTCGCCAGATATTGTTCGATATCGGCGCCGAGCGGACCGCGGAAATCGGCTTCGGTGGGTGCGATCAGAAAGCTGCTCGACCCCAACAATTGGATGATCTCGATCATCCGCGGGTACGCGTTCATGAAGAGGTTGCGCGGGCTTTCGACCATCAGCGGGTCGGGGGTCATGACACCCCATTCGTCGAGCTGGGCGTCGGCCTCGGCGGCGCGCATGCAGGCTCGCGTCAGCTGCGTATAGAGCATCAACTCGCCGATGCGCTCCTCGACATGCGGCAATTGGCTGTTGCCGAGGGTCTGGCTCATCAGCAATGCCACGCCCAGCACAAGTTCGCATTTGGCAAGGTTCTTGGTGGCCCCCTGATGCGCCGAGTGCGCCGAGGAATGGGTGACGTTGGCGGTGCGGTTGAGAAGATCGACATCGCCGAGCAGGAACACCCGCTCCCACGGCACCAGCACGTCGTCGAAAAAGACGACGCAATCCATCTCCTCGAAGCGCGAGGAGAGCGGATGGTCGAAATGCGAGCGGCCGAGATCGAAGCTCTCGCGGCAGAGGAAGCGGAGCCCTGGCGTGCCGCACGGGATCGCAAAGCTCAACGCGAACGGGCTCTGCGCCTCGGTATGCCGGCCCATGCGTGGCGAATAGACGCCGATCTCGTCAGCGAGGGGGCCCAATGTCGCCAGAATGCGCGCACCGCGGACGACGATGCCGGCGTCGGTCTCGCGCACCACCTGCAACGCCGTCCCCTCTTCGAGGTTGAACACGCCCGATACCGTGCGGCTCTTCTGCAGGTTGATCAGCGAATGGGTCAGGGTCAGATCGTTCTCGCGGATGTATTCGTAATAATTCACCATGTTGCGGGCAAATTCCGGCCGCCCCTGCGCGAAATATTCGGAGGCCCCCGCCCAAGCGGCATAGGTCACGTTCATGAAATCGGGCGAGCGGCCCATCATGCCGCAGGTCGAGCGCGCCCAGTTCAGCATCATGACCCGCCGCTTTTCGAGATCCTCGCGGGTGCGCGGGATGATGAAGGAGAGCCCGACCCGCTCGCCGCTCGACGGCGACACATAGGTCATCTCGTCGCGCAAATTCGGATCGTGCTGCATGTCGTAGAGCGACGCGATCGCCCGCGCGCCGTTCTTCAGCCTCGGATCGCTGGTAACGTCCCTGATCCGCTCGCCGTCGAGCCAGACTTCCCGCTCCTGCTCCCGCAGCCCGTTCAGATATTGCTTGCCGGTACGCGCCGCCATCCCGCCTCTCCCCGTCGGCGATGCCGCTAGCGACACTACGCCAACGAGCTGGGAAAAACCAGCGAACTGGGGGTCACCGGCAGGGGCTGCGATCATCGCCGCCGCTCCTTGCGCTCAACGAACGAGATCAATTCGCTGCTGCGCGGCGCACGGCCTCGGGCTGAAGCCGCGGCGGTCGACAGCCTCGCCCGGCTGTTGCAGGATGCCGGCGCAAATTCACCCCGGGGAAGGAAACCGAAAAATGCCCGAGACGCCGACCTTCGGCCGCTACGCCGAGATCCCCTACGACCAGATGACGCCGGAGCAGCAGGAGGGGTACCGGACCCTGATCGAGACCCGCGGCCGGTTGCCGGGCCCGAACAAGATCTATGTGCACAACCCCAAGCTGGCGAAAGTAATGGGGCCGTTGGGCGCCTATTTCCGGACCGGCTATTCGCTCTCGGAGCGCGAGCGTGAGATCGCGGTCGTCATCATCAACAGCAAATGCCATTCGGCCTACCCGACCAATGCGCATGAGCGGGCTGGCAAAGCGGCCGGATTGTCCGCGGACAAGGTCGAAGCGCTGCTGTCCGGCCTGCCGACCTCGTTCGACGACAAGCGCGAGCAGGTGATCTACGAGATGGCGACCTGCCTTGCCAATTCGCGCTGGGTTTCCAAGGGCCTCTTCGACCGTGCGGTCGAGGCTCTTGGTCATGAGGGCATCACCGACGTGATCTGCCTGATGGGCTTTTACACCAGTGTCTCGATGACTCTCGCCTTCTACGACGTCCCCGCCGGCGCCGAGGGCATGGCCCGCTAATCAGAAAGGGAGCGGCCCCGCCGCTCCCTCTCCTTGTTGTTATCGATGCAGCCTTGCGACTGCAAAGCGCTTTGCTGTTTTTGCTGTTATTTGCAACAAATTTACAGCAAACCACCTCGACGAGTGGCGCCACGATCAATGTTGATGAGGAGAAGAATGCCACAAGATTATGGCAATTCTGCGGAAGCGGCAGCACATAGAGGGTTGAGCGAATTACGAAATCCATCTTCGGTGAAGACTTGCCGGTGTGATGGGTTCGCAACGCTCTTGCCATCCTACGGCGGTGTTGGGTGCAGGCGCTGGCGGCGGTGGGCGGATATCGCGTAGCATCGAGCGGCGGAATTTCTGAGGAGGGAACGCCATGCTGATCGTCGACGCGCAGGTTCACATCTGGTCGGAGGGGCCGCCGACCAATCCGTCGCACCGCCAGGTCAATTCGTACACGGCCGAGGAATGCATCCGCGACATGGACGCGGCCGGGGTCAACGCCTGCCTGTTGCATCCGCCGGGCTGGGATCCGAATTCGGCAAGATCTCCGAGGAGGCGGCGACGAAGTATCCGAACCGCTTTGGCATTCTCGGCAATTTTCCGATCGACAAGCCGGAAAGCCGGTCGCTGATCGACACCTGGAAGAGCCGGCCCGGCATGCTCGGGCTGCGCTATGCCTTCACCCAGCCGCACCAGGCGAATTGGATGACCGACGGCACGATGGACTGGCTGTGGCCGGCGGCCGAGAAGGCCGGGATACCGATCGCGCTGATGGCCTCGAACTACCTGCCGCAGGTCGGCGGGGTCGCCGAGCGGCATCCGGGGTTGAAGCTGATCATCGACCATTACGCGCGGGTGCGGGACGGCAAGGACGACGCGGCGCACGGCAACCAGCCGGCGCTGCTGGCGCTCGCCAAATACCCGAACGTCGCGGTCAAATGCACCGGCGCGCCCGGCAATTCGAGCGCGCCCTATCCCTACCGCAACATCCACAAATACACGCAGCAGATCGTCGAGGCCTTCGGGCCGGAGCGCAGCTTCTGGGGCACCGACATCACCCGCATGCCGTGCTCGTGGAAACAATGCGTGACGATGTTCACCGAGGAGATGCCGTGGCTCAAGGGCCGCGACCTCGAACTCGTCATGGGCCGCGCGGTCTGCAACTGGCTCGGCTGGGATCTGAAGGGCTGAGCCGGTCTCACCGCCCCACCGAGAACGCCATCGCGCCGACTAAGGCCGGGCGTCATCAGGGAGCCCTCGCGGTGTCGGATTCGTTGCAGGACCCGAACATCGCAGGGGCGCTCCCGACTCCACCAGCCTCGCAGAAGCGAGGAGAACTGGTGCTAGCTCGTCGCGACGGCCTGCGGCGTCAATGTCCTGGTCGAGGCGCCGCGGGGTTGAGCCAACGACTGCCGCGAACACGAGTGGTGGTGGCTGCGGCGTTGCTCGCCGTTTCCTGCGCCCCGACGCCGGCAGAAAGGCCGCCGTCGGGACCGCTCGGGATCAGGCAGCCGTTGCGGCCGGGATACTGGCAAGGCACGGTCGGCGAAACCTTGGTCGATTTCCGCATCGATCAGGTCTCACCGAAACAGGTGTTTATTCGCATCTCCGGCAATATGTTACGGCCTTATCCCAGGGAAATGGAAAAGCTCGGCTATCAATCCTACTTCTATGATCGGCCGACAACTTGTCAGATCACGGCCGACGGTTATTCCTTCGAGTGCCGCAGATATAAGGATATGCATATAGACAACAACTTCTTATGCGGCAGCTATACACTCTCCAATCAAACCTATCACCCCTGTCTGGCGCCGAAGGGGTAAGACTTTTCGAACTTGCTTGCGACCGATCGCGATACCCGATCAGGGCGGCCGCTGACGGCGGTCAAGATCAGGGGCGAGTGGCGGCGGCGGCGAGATTTTCGGCAAGGCGCAGGATGCGGCGGGCGGCTTCTTCGAGGCGGGCGTCGGCCGCGGTCAGCGCGATCCTCAGATAGCCCGCAGCACTCGGGCCGAAGCCATCGCAGGGCAGCACCGCGACCCCCTCGCGGTCGAGCAGCCGATGGGCGAATTCGGGCGCGCCGAGCCCGGTGCCGCGGATATCGAGCAACACGAACATGCCGCCCTCGGGCTCGGTCACCCGGCAGTTCGGCGCCGCCTTCAGCATGCCCGACACGAATGTGGCGCGGCGGCGATAATCCTCGCGCAACGCCGCCACCTCCGGCAATTCGGCCGCGAGCGCGGCCAATGCCCCGTCTTGGATGAAGGGCGGGCTGCCGTAGGTCATGCACAACAACAGATCGAAGAGATGCCGCGCCAATTCCGGCGGCCCGATGATCCAGCCCAGGCGAAAGCCCGGCAGCGCGTGGGATTTCGACAGGCTGGAGACGACGACCGTGCGCTCCGCCAGGCCCGGCAGCGACCACGGGCTGACATGCGGGCGGGCGAAGGCGAGGTCCTCGTAGACCTCGTCGCAGACGAGCCAGAGGTCGTGGCGCCGGCACAATTCGCCGATCGCGGCGATCTCCTCGACGGTCAGCACCGCACCCGTCGGATTGTGCGGCGTGTTGATCCAGATGGCGCGGGTGTGCCGCGTCACCGCGGCGGCAAGTGCCGCGAGATCGGGGTGAAAGCCGCGCCCCGGGTCGAGCGGGACGCTGACCATCCGCGCGCCGCTGGCGCCGACGACGGCCTCGTAGGTGGCGTAGGCCGGCTCGGGCACGATGATCTCGTCGCCGGGCCCGGCCAGACATTGCAGCGCGCAGAACAGCCCGCCCTGGGCGCCGGGCGCTATGACGACATTCTCGGCCGAGCAGGGCTGGCCGTGCCGCCGCTGGCAGCGCGCCGCGATCGCCGCGCGCAGCTGCGGATAGCCGAGGATCGGCGCGTAGCCCGTGCGGTTGCGACGCAGCGCCTCGACCGTCGCGGCGATGACGCGCTTCGGGCGGCAGCTGATCGGGATCGCCGACGGTCAGGAAGATCACATCCTCGCCGGCGTCACGCCGACGTGCAGCCGCGATATGAACGTCCCAGGCCTCGGCCCCCGGGCCCGCCAAACGATCGACCCGCGGCGAAAACCGCATCGACTTCTCCAATCAAATCCCACAGCACGGGCTCTCTCCGGCCGGCGGGCACAATTATCGTCAAGGTAGGAAGGATTAGGTAAACGGAAAGCGGCGAAGCGGCCCGATGCGCGACGCGCGGTTTCCCGCTAGCATGACGAGCGCATCGGTTTGCGGCCCGCGAAAGGTTCGCCCGGCATGAGACGGTTCACCCTCTTCGCCCTTACCCTGATCTCGCAACCCTCTGGCTCGGCCGCGCCGGTCTGGCCGAGATCGTCGGCGACGGCAAGCCGCTCGTTGAACCGCGGCCGGTCACGGCGGTGACCGCGGCGAGCTTCGACGGGGCGTTCGAGGTGATGATCATGGTCGGCGAGCCGCCGAGCCTGACCTTGGCCGCCGACGAAAACATCCTGCCGATCATCACCACGAAGGTGTCGGGTGGTCGTTTGACGGTGTCCTCCAAACGATCCTACACGACGAACAACCGGGTGCGCGTGGCGCTCTCGCTGCCGACGCTTACCGAGATCGCCGTCTCCGGCAGCAATCACCTCGACGCCAAGGGGTTCGGCAAGGGCGACCTGTCGGTATCACTCACCGGGTCGAACGATGTAGCGCTCGCCGGTTCCGTCGGAACCTTGACCCTGCATCTTACCGGCGCCGGCAAGCTCGCGGCCAAGGCGCTCGCCGCCGATGCGGTGCAGGTGACGGTGGCCGGTTCCGGCGACGCGACGGTCGATGCGCGCAAGCAGTTGCAGGCCAAGATCCTCGGCGCCGGCTCGCTGACCGTCTACGGCAACCCGCAAATCCGCCAAAGCTCGGTCATGGGGTCGGGCGACATCAAATTCGCCGAATAGGATCGGTTCCCAATCATGGCCGATTACGAAATCTTTGCCGCCGGCGACGTCGTCCTGCAGTCGGGGCTGACCTACCGCAACGCGCGCCTCGCCTATAAGACCTACGGCACGCTCGCCGCCGACAAGTCGAACGTCGATCGTTTATCCGACCTCCTACGGGGCGCAGCATTACGACCTCGAATGGGCGATCGGCGCCGGGCGGGCGCTCGACCCGACCCGGTATTTCATCATCATCGTCAACAAGTTCGGCAACGGGCTCTCGTCCTCGCCGAGCAACACGCCGCCGCCGTTCGACCGGGCGCGCTATCCGCATTTCACGATGACCGACAATGTCCGGGTGCAGCAGCGCCTGCTCGCCGAGGTTTTCGGGATCGAGCGGGTGGCGCTCGTCTACGGCTTCTCGATGGGCGCGCAGCAGGCCTTTCATTGGGCGGCGCTGTTTCCCGAGCGGGTGGCGCGGATCGCCGCGATCTGCGGGTCGGCCAAGACCTCGCCGCATAATTTCGTGTTTCTCGAAGGGGTCAAGGCGGCGCTCACCGCCGATCCGGCCTGGCAGGACGGCTGGTTCGCGACGCCGCCGACGCGCGGCTTTCAGGCGATGGGCCGCGTCTATGCCGGCTGGGGATTGAGCCAGGCGTTCTATCGCGAGGAGGTGTGGCGGCGGCTTGGCTTTTCCTCGCTCGAGGATTTTCTCGTCGGCAGCTGGGAGGCGAATTTCCGCCGCCGCGACGCCAACGATCTCCTGGCGATGCTGTGGACCTGGCAACACGCCGACATCAGCGCCAACGAACTCTACCAGGGCGATCTCGACAAGGCGCTGGCGGCGATCACAGCCGACGCGCTGGTCATGCCGTCCGAGACCGATCTTTATTTCACGGTCGAGGACAACCGCCGCGAGGTCGCGCGCATGCCGCGGGCGGAACTGCGGCCGATCCCGTCGATCTGGGGCCACCGCGCCGGCAATCCGGCGCAAAACCCAGAAGACGCCAAATTCATCGAAGAGGCAGTGCGCGAATTGCTCGCGCGGTGACGGCGGGGATCAGCCGGGTTCGGCCAAGGCGGCGGCGGTGTCGGGCGGCAACGGCCGGCGCTCGATATGGCGGCGGTGCCAGAGCGCGTAGAACAAGAGATGCCAGGCGGCGCGGCCGGCCCGCTTGCCGCCGGCGGCGGCGAAGAGATCGCGCACCGCCTCGGGCTTGCAGATTTCGGCTACCGCCGGGGAGCGTGCGACCAGCGGCCCGATCTCGCCCGCGCGCCGGGCGATCCAGCGCGCCACCGGCACGGTGAAGCCGCGCTTGCGGGCGAAGGGCTCGGCCTCCGGCAGGCAGGTCTCGAGCCAGCGGCGCAAGAGCCACTTGCCGAGGCCGCGGCGGATCTTGAGTTCGTCCGGCAGGCGAAAGGCCAGTGCCGCCATCTCGGTATCGAGATAAGGGCGTGCGCCCCTCGGCGCCATGCGCCATCAGGCAGCGGTCGAGCTTGGTCAGCAGATCGTTCGGCAGCCAGTCGGCGCAGTCGACGGCCTGCGCCGCCTGCAAGCGCGCGTGCGGCCGTGGCCGCACGCTGCGCGCCTCCGCCGCGGCAATCCCGTCGCGCCAGCCTGCGGTCTCGCCGCGCAGCACGCCGAGCCCGTCAAAGACGCCGCGGGCATGCGGCATGCGGCCGCCCGCCCACCACGGGCGCATCGCGCTGCGATAGCGCCCGTAGCCGGCGAAGAGCTCGTCGCCGCCCTCGCCGGAGAGGATGACCTTGAACCCGGCCTGCCGCGCCACCCGGGCCAGCGCATAGGTCGGCAGGATCGCGTAATCGGCCGCCGGATCGTCGACGGCCCCGACGATCTCGGGCAAGGTCCGCCAGAAATCGGCTTCGCCGAAGATGACCTCGACATGCTCGGCGCCGACCTTCGCCGCGACCCGGCGCGCCGCCTCGCGCTCGTCGGCGACGCCGTTCTCGGCAAAGCCGACCGTAAAGGCCTTGACCGGCCGCTCGGCGAGCCGCGCCATCATCACCAGCACCGCGGTCGAATCGATGCCGCCCGACAGGAACATGCCGAACGGCACGTCGGAGCGCTGGTGGATGCGGACACTTTCCATCAGCGCCGCATCGAGGCGGGCGAGCGCCTCGTCTTCGGCGATCGGCAGCGGCCCGCTTCGGGCAAGGCCGCCCGGCGCCGGCGCTCGACGATCCGCCCCCGGCGGACGACTACGGTCTCGCCCGGCAGGACGCGGTTGATGCCGGCGAAGATCGTCTCGCGGCCGGTGGTGAACTGCATCTGCAGCAGTTCGTCGCGCGCCGTCTGCAACAGCGCCGGCGTCACAAGCCCGGCGTCGATCAGCGCCCCCGGCTCGGAGGCAAAGGCGAAGCCGTCGGCGGTTTCGGCGTAATAGAGCGGCTTGATGCCGAACGGGTCGCGCGCCAGCACCAGCCGACCGGCGCCGGGATCGTGCAGCGCCAGCGCGTACATGCCGCGCAGGTGCGGGTGAAATCGCGGCCGTGCCGGCGGTAAAGATGCAGCGGCAGCTCGCAATCCGACTGCGTCGAAAATACGACGCCACGCTCGCCGGTCAGGGCCGCGCGCAGTTCGACGTAATTGTAGATTTCGCCGTTGCCGATCAGTGCCGCCCCGCCGGGTTCGTAGAGCGGCTGGTCGCCGGTCGCCAGATCGATGATGGCGAGCCGCGTCTGCACCAGCCCGACATCGCCCGAGCGGTAGTGCCCGTCGCCGTCGGGGCCGCGGTGGCGCAGGCCCGCGCCCATCGCCAGGAGCGGCGCCGACGGCGGAGCGCCGCCGTCGCGGCTCATGATCCCGGCTATGCCGCACATCGCGACGCGACCCGGTCGAAAAACTGGCGATAGCGGGCGACGACGGCCGTCTCGGTGAAGTCGCGCCGGTAGGCTTTCCGGCCGCCCTGGGCGATCCGCTCCGCCAATGCCGGGTCGTCGCGGATGCGTTCGATCGCGCGGGCCAACGCCGCCGCTCCGCCGCCCGGCTGTCCGGGAAGCGGCACCAGGAGCCCGCTCTCGCCGTCCTCGATCAGCGCCGCCGGCCCGTCGCTCGCGGTCGCGACGACCGGCAACCCCGCCGCCCAGGCCTCTATCACGACGTTGCCGAGCGGTTCGCGCAGCGACGGGCAGACGAGCAGAGCGGCCTGCGCCATCAACGCCGGAACATCACTGCGCCAGCCGAGAAAGCGGACGCGGTCGGCAATGCCGAGGCGCGCCGGCAAGCCGTTCGAGCGACGACCGCGACGGGCCGTCTCCGGCAATCTGCAATTCGATCCCCCGCGTTTGCGCGATCGCTTCGAGCAGCAATTCGAAGCCCTTGTCGGGATGCAGCCGGCCGAGCGCCAGGGCGCCGCCGCGGCGCATCCCGGGTTGGCGCTCGACGACGGGCTTCCGGCACGAAATTCGGCAGATAGACGACACGCTCGCGCGGCCAGCCCTGGGCCACGGCGTAGTCGACGATGGCGCGGGTATTGCCGATCAAATGGTCGCAGCGGGCGATAATATTTCAGATCGTAATAGCCGCCGAGCCGGGCGACATGAATGAAATCGCCCGCCGGACAGAGGAGTGTTGCCCGGCTCATCCATGTCAGCACGATATCGGGGCGCCAGCGCGCGATCTCGCGGCGGAAGCCCAGCCTTGTGGCGAGATCGAACCGGCCGCCGAACGGATATTCGCCGACCGCCACGCCCGCGGCGCGCAGAGTTGACGGAGCGTTCGGCGTCGCGGCGGATCAGCACCCGCTGGGTTTCGCCCGCCCGCTGCAATGCCGCCGCCAACCGGACGAAAAAGATCTCCGCGCCGCCGTGCCGCGCCCCGGCGAGCGCCTGCAGCAACCGCCGGATCATTCGATCAGCGATTCGAAACGCGCGGCGACCGCGTCCCAGCTGAGCCCGCGCTGGCGTTCGAGCGCCGCAAGATGCCAGCGCCGCCAGGTCGCGTCGTCGGTCAGCGCGGTCACGGCCGCGTCGACAAAGGCTGCGTCGTCCGGCGCGACCCGCCCGGTCTGGCCGTCGACGACCCGCTCGGCGACGCAACCCAACGGGGTCACGACCGCAGGGGCGCCCATCGCCTGCGCCTCGGCCAACGCCAGACAGAAGGTCTCGCCCGGATCGCCGCGGTAGAGCATGACGCGTGCCCCGGCCAACACATCGGCGAGCGCCTCGCGGCCGACCGGCGTAAAGCGACGCACGCCGTGCGACGCCAGCGCATCGGCGCGTCGCAGCACCGCCTCCATCCGGCTCGCCCGGCGCATCGCGGCGGCGCCGTAGACCGCGGGGCCGGCGTAGATGTGCAATTCGGCCTGCCGCACCGCGGGCGCGATCCGCCGCACCCACAGATCGAGCAGCCAGTCGAGACCGCGCAGCGGGTTCGAGGTGAAGACCGCGCGGGGCGGCGGCGGCTCGCGCGCGGCAGCGTGGCGAAACCGGTCGAGCACGCCGTATGGGATGACCTCGCAGCCGCCGCGCGGCAGCCATGCCGGGACCGTTTGCGCGTGATAGGCTCCGGTCACGACGAGCGTCGGACGGTAGAGCGCGAGCCGCCATACGTTGCGCCATTTGCGCAGATACTGCGCCGGATTGTGCAGCCAGAACAGCCGCCGTCTTGCCTGCCGGACGAGCCCGATGACCCGATGGCTGCGGCTGCCGATATAGAGGTCGCAGCGATCGGGAGCTCCGTCGTCGAGCGGCGCCCAGCGCACTCCGGCGTGCTCGCAGGCGTCTGCTGCACCGGTTGCGCACCTCAACCCGGTGGCCGCGCCCGGCGAGCGCCGCGGCAAGTGCGGCAAACGCCGTTTCGGCGCCGCCCAGCGGACCCGCCTCGGCGATGGCGCCGTCGAAGGCGGCGCCGTCATCGGCCATCACCACGCTCGCCATCAATCGGGCTCGAGCCGCGCCTTCAGGTAGGACAGAATCGGATAGAGGGCGGCACAGAGCGCGATCAGGAAGCCGTAGGGGCCTTCCCGGTAGCCGCGCCGGCCGACATAGCATTTCCAGAAGCGCGAAACGATGCGCCGCAGATTGTGGCCGTAGCTGCCGATATCGCCGCTCTCGCGCAAATCGCGGGCGCGCAGCGTCGTATAGCGGTCGAGCCGGAGCAGCATGTCGGAGATGTTGCGGTCGACGTGATGCGCGAGCCGGGCCTGCAGATTGGGTCCCTGCCGCCCGCTCAATACGACGCTCGCATGCAGGATGCGGTCGTCGCGCCAGGTCTTGGCGCCGTTGCGATAGAGCCCGGCATGCGCGGAGCGGCCGAAAAAAGCGCCCCAGCCCCACCGCACCAAACGGTCGCCGATATAATTGTCGACCGGGACAAGGTGCCAGTCCGACGCTGAATTTGCCGCCACCGCCCGAATCTCGGCGGCCAGCTCGGGGCTCACCCGCTCGTCTGCGTCGACCTCGAAGACCCACTCGCCGCGGCAGGCCGAGACTCCGGCGATTCGCCGCGGGGCCTCGCGCGGCCACTCGCCCTCGACGAGGCGATCGGTGAACTCGCCGGCAATCTGGCGCGAGCGATCGCTGCAGCGGTCGAGCAGGACGACGATCTCGTCGGCGAAATCCAGCTGGGCGAGACACGCGGCAAGCTGCGCTTCTTCATTGTGCGCGACGACGAGGACCGAGAGCGTCGCGTTCGATCCGCTTGCGAGGGCGGGCGCCGTGCGCGGCGCGGCCTCGGTGGCGAGGCTCACGCGACCGCCTTCCCGTATCGCCGCCACAGATCGGATGCGGCCGCGGCGGCGGCCTCGACACTGAGCCCGTCCATCAATGTGTCGGTGGTGCGATGGTCGAAGCCCGCAGCGAACATGCTCTCAGGCGGTTCGGTCGATTGCACATAGGCGGTGCATGGGCCCCATGGCGCGTATTGGTCGACCGGGCTCGGCCCGAAAAGGCCAAGGGTCGGGGCGCCGGTCGCGGCGGCGAGGTGGGTGAGCCCGGTGTCGTTGCCGATAAAGAGCGCGCAACGGCGCAGCACCGCCGCGGCCGTCAAGAGATCGAGCCGGCCGACGAGATCGATCCGGCGGCGCTGCGGGATGGCAGCCAGCAAGGGCTCGGCCTGGGAACGCTCGTGGCCGGCGGCGAGGACCGCGACATGCGCTCCGGCGAACGCGCAGCCGGGTCCCGTCAGCCGCCGCGCCAATTCGGCGAAACGCTCGGCCCGCCATTGCTTGCCGCGCCAGTTCGCCGCCGGGCCGATCGCCAACACCGGCCCGCCTTGCGCCAGCAGCGAGGCGGCGGCGCGGTCATGCTGCGGGCCGGTCCATAATCGCGGCGAGGGCGGCGGATCGAGATCGAACAGCCGCGCCAGCTGCCGCACCCGGTGCTCGCGCTCATCGCCCTTGGCCATAACCCGCCGCTCTTCGGCCCGTAACAGCCAGGCGAGCGCCGAGCCGCGCAGATCGACGACCAGGTCCCAGCGCCGGCGGGCGACGGCGGCATAGAGCGGTAGCCAGTGCAACGACCAGCGGCGCTTGGCGACGGTGATGAGCCGTTTCAGTCCCGGCACCTCGGTAAAGAGCGGGGCTGCCGCTGGCCCCGCGGCAATCGTCAGCGCCGCCCTCGGCCGGCTCTCGATCAGGTAGGAGAGTAGACCGGTGGAGAGCACGGCATCGCCGATGCGCGTGGCGGTGACGAACAGGATGTTCATGGCCGATCCTCGCGCCTTATAGCCGGCGGCCGGCGGCTTGCCAAGGCGGCGGCGGAGGCCTACCTGTAGCCGGCCATGAGCGGTCCCTCTTTCGCCCTTCTCGACGATCGCGGCATTATCGTCGTCTCCGGTCAGGACCGGCGCGCCTTTCTGCAGGGCCTCGTCTCGAACGACGTCGAAAAAGTCGGCCCGAATCATGCCCAGTATGCAGCACTGCTGACCGCTCAGGGAAAATACCTCCACGATTTCATAATGGTAGAGCCGAACGATGCGATCTGGCTCGACGCCGAGGCCGGGCGGCTCGCCGATCTGAAGCGGCGGCTGTCGATCTATCGGCTGCGCGCCAAGGCGGCGATCGATGCGCGAGACGACCTCGCGGTGGCGGCGGTTTTTGGCGAGGATGCGCTTGCAGCGCTGTTGCTTCCGGACGAACCCGGCGCGGCGCGGCCCTTCGGAGCGGGAATCGCCCTGGTCGATCCGCGGCTCTCGGCGCTAGGGGCGCGGGCGATTCTGCCGCGCGACGAGATCCGAATGGTGCTGACGCAGTCTGGTTTCGAGGAGACTGCCCCGGAGGCCTATGACCGGCTGCGCCTCGGGCTCGGCGTTCCCGACGGCAGCCGCGACCTCGTCGTTGAGAAGTCGATCCTGCTCGAATCGGGGTTCGATGAATTGCACGGGGTCGACTGGCAGAAAGGTTGCTACATCGGCCAGGAATTGACGGCGCGGACCAAATACCGCGGGCTCATCAAGAAGCGGCTGATGCCGGTGCGAATCGAGGGTCCGCCGCCGCCGCCGGGGACGATCGTGACCGAGGGCGGTCGCGAGGCCGGTGAAATGCGATCGGCCCGCGACGGCGTGGGCTTGGCGTTGTTGCGCCTCGACGCCGTCGCCGCCGGCAGGCCGCTTGCCGCGGGCGAGGCCCGTCTTATCCCGATGGCGCCGGACTGGCTGAACCTCGAATAATCGTTCACCGCGCCCCGAGATCAGCGTTGGATCAGGGTCCGCCGGAGACGGCGGCGGGCTGGTTCAATTGCTGCTGAACTTCGCGACTGCGCGGGTCGGCGGGGCTTACTCCCTGACGTTCCAGCTGCCATTGCCGGTCGGTGAGGCTGTTGCGGTACGATTGCGTCTTCTGCTGATCGATCGGTCCCGGAAGCTGTAGCGGCGGATAGGGCGCGTAGGGCCGCTCGGGTGCGGTGATCAGCGGCCCCGGCTGGGTCAGGATTGGCGACAGGCTCAGCGGCGGCGCCGGGGCGTAGCCGGGATTGACCGGCGGCGGCAGCGGCGCGAGGCCGCCCGGGACAGCGCTGAAGGCGCCCGGAGCGGGAACGGGGGCTCCCGGGATAGGGACCGGAGCGCCGGGGTTGATCCCGGGCGCCCATGCCGGGCCCGCCGCTTTGAGTTCGGCGGCGGGCGCGACCATGACCGAGATCGCCGTCAGCCCCAGTAGCAGGACCCACCCCGCGCCGGGGTTCACACGGTGGCGTCCGCGCCGCCCGACAGAGTCGCCTGCGCCGCGGCGAGGCGCGCGATCGGCACGCGATAGGGCGAGCACGACACATAGTCGAGCCCGACGCTCTCGCAGAACCGGATCGAAGCCGGGTCCCCGCCATGTTCGCCGCAGATCCCGAGCTTCAGATCGGGCCGGACGGCGCGTCCGCGCTCGGCTGCGATCCGCACCATCTCGCCGACCCCTTCGACATCGATCGTGACGAACGGGTCATGCTCGAAAATGCCGAGCTTCTGATAGGCGCCGATGAAGCTCGCCGCATCGTCGCGCGACAGCCCGAAGACGGTCTGGGTCAGATCGTTGGTGCCGAAGCTGAAAAATTCAGCACCGTGCGCAATGTCGCCGGCGCGCAACGCCGCCCGCGGCAATTCGATCATCGTGCCGACGAGATAGGGGATGTCGATGCCGGCCTTCTCCATGATCTGGCGCCCGACGCGGTCGATCATCGTCTTGAGGATGTCGAATTCCTTTCGCGTCGCGATCAGCGGCACCATGATTTCGGGTTCGACCGGCTCGCCGGCTTCCTTCGCCACGGCAACCGCCGCCTCGAAGATCGCGGTCACCTGCATTTCGTAGATTTCCGGGTAGGTGATGCCGAGGCGGCAGCCGCGATGGCCGAGCATCGGGTTCGCCTCATGCAGGCGCGCCGCGAGATGGCGGACCTGGCCGACATCCTTGTCGAGATAGCGCGCCATCTCCTCGAACTCGCCCTGGGTCTTCGGCAGAAATTCGTGGAATGGCGGGTCCAGCAGCCGGATCGTCACCGGCAGACCCTTCATGACTCGGAATATCTCGATGAAATCCTGGCGCTGCATTGGCAGCAGCTTGGCGAGCCCGGCGCGCCGTCCGGCGCTGTCTTCGGCCATGATAACCCGGCGGATCGGGCCGATGCGGTCGGCCTCGAAGAACATATGCTCGGTGCGGCTGAGCCCGATGCCCTCGGCGCCGAAGCGGCGCGCGGTGCGAACATCGGCCGCGGTTTCGGCGTTGGTCCGCACCTTCATCCGCCGTACAGCGTCGGCCCAGCCCATCAAGGTGGCGAAATCGCCTGAGAATTCGGGCTGGATCGTCGCCACCTCGCCGATCATCACCTCGCCGGTGCCGCCGTCGAGGGTCAGGATCTCGCCGGCCTTCACGACCTTGTTGCGCGCCGACATCGTGCGCGCCGCGTAGTCGACGCGGATGTCGCCGGCGCCCGCGACACAGGGGCGGCCCATTCCCCGGGCGACAACGGCGGCGTGGCTCGTCATGCCGCCGCGGGTCGTCAGGATGCCGCGGGCGGCGTGCATGCCGTGGATATCCTCGGGGCTGGTCTCGTTCCGCACCAGGATCACCGCTTCGCCATGCGCGGCGGCCGCTTCGGCCTCCTCGGCGGAGAACACGATTTTGCCCGAGGCCGCACCCGGCGAGGCCGGTAGCCCTTGCGCCAGCACCGTGGTCTTAGCCCTGGGGTTGAGGGTCGGGTGCAACAACTGGTCGAGCGAGTTGGGTTCGATCCGCAGGATCGCCTCGTTGCGGTCGATCACCTCTTCTGCAACCATTGAAACCGCGATCTTCAGCGCCGCTTGCGCAGTGCGCTTGCCGGTTCGCGTCTGCAGCATCCACAATTTGCCGCGCTGCACCGTGAACTCGATGTCCTGCATGTCGCGATAGTGACGCTCCAGGGTCCGCCGCACCTCGTAAAGCTGCGCCAGCACCTGCGGCATCACTTCTTCCATGGCCGGCAGCGACGAATTGGTCGCTTCCTTGCCGGCGATCGTCAGGTGTTGCGGGGTGCGAATGCCGGCGACGACATCCTCACCCTGCGCGTTGACCAGATATTCGCCGTAAAGCTCGTCGGCGCCGGTCGACGGATTGCGGGTAAAGGCGACCCCCGTGGCGCAATCCGACCCCATATTGCCGAAAACCATCGCCTGGACATTGACCGCAGTCCCCCAATCAGCGGGCACGTCGTGCAACCGGCGATATGTTACCGCGCGCGGGTTCATCCAGGAGGAAAAGACGGCGCCGATGGCGCCCCAAAGCTGCTCGCGCGGGTCTTGCGGAAACGGGTGCGCGTGCACCTCGGCGACCACGTCCTTGAAGCCGTCGACAATGATCTTCCAATCCGCGGCCCCAAGATCGGTGTCGGACTTGAAGTCATGCTCGAATTTGTAGTCGTCGAGCAGTTCCTCGAAATGATGGTGGTCGACGCCAAGCACGACCTGGCCGTACATCTGAATAAAGCGCCGGTAGCTGTCATAGGCGAAGCGCTCGTCGCCGCTCCTGTGCGCAAGGCCTTCGACGGCGCGGTCATTGAGCCCGAGGTTTAGTACGGTATCGAGCATCCCCGGCATCGACACCCGGGCGCCCGAACGCACCGAGACAAGGAGCGGATTGTCGGCGTCGCCGAACCGCGCGCCGAGCGATTTTTCAACGGCCGCCAATGCCGCCGCGGCTTCGTCCTCCAGCTCAGGCGGTTAGGAATTTTCGTGGTTGAAATAATATTTGCAGGCTTCGGTCGTGATCGTGAATCCGGGCGGTACCGGCAGCCCGAGATTGCACATCTCGGCGAGGCCCGCGCCCTTTCCGCCGAGCAGATCGCGCATCTCGGCCCGGCCCTCGGTCTTGTCCGCGCCAAACCGGTAAACCCATTTGGTCATGCCTCGCTCATCCTTCGATCTCCGAGAAAGCGGCGACCTGTTCCATCACCGCGCGGATGCGGGACAGCAAGCGCAGCCGATTCTCGCGCAAATTTTCGCTCATCCGTATTAACGGTCACCTTGTCGAAAAATTCGTCAACCGGATGACGCAATGCCGCGAGTGCGGCCATCGCCTCGGCGAAATCCTCCCGATGCAGGGCCTGATCCACGCGCCCGGCAACCTCAGTCAGCCGCTCGGCAAGAGCCTGCTCCTCTGACTGGCGGAAGAGATTTGGATCGATGTTACCTCGGGTCCAACCCTGCGACTCGATCGCGACAATGTTCGACGCTCGGCGGTAAGCGATCAGCAAGTTCATGCCGTCCTCCCTTTGGAGGAAATTTGCTAGCGCTTTCACACGCGCCAGCAACTGCACAAGATCGTCAGCAACAACGATAGGAAGGTTGTAAACCGCATTGATCAAATCATACCGGACGCCTTCGGCGCGCATGTGCACTTCCGCCCGGCGAAAAATGAAAACCAGACACTCACCCGGGATTGCACTGCGATTAACCAGGGTGGGATCCAGATGAACCATCGCGTCCCGAAAGACGTCGCCCAGCGAAAGCCTTAGTTCATTCTCAATAATTAGTCGGATGATCCCAAGTGCAGCACGGCGCAACCCAAACGGGTCGCGCGATCCGGTCGGACGTTCATTGATCGCAACGAAGGCTGCCAGGGAATCGATCTTGTCGGCGAGTGCGACGACGATGCTTTCGGGCGCCTGCGGGCAGGCGTCGTTGGGACCGAGCGGCCGGTAGTGGTCGGCGATCGCGTCCGCGACCACGAGGGGTTCGCCGTCATGGAGCGCGTAGTCGCGGCCCATGACGCCCTGGAGTTCGGGAAATTCGCCGACCATCCCGGACGATAGATCGGCCTTGGCGAGATATGCCGCGCGGCGCGCGCGGTCGCGGTCGGCCCCGGGAACGAACGGCGCCAGATAATCGGCCAATGCCTCGACGCGGCGGACCTTGTCGTAGACGCTGCCGAGCTTGGCGTGAAAGACGCGGCCCTTCAGCGCGTCTACGCGGTCGGCAAGCCGGGTCTTCCTATCCTGGTCCCAGAAGAAGCGGGCGTCGGAGAGCCGCGCGCGCAGGACGCGCTCGTTGCCGGCGACGATCGTCTTGCCGCCGTCGACGGCCACGTTGTTGGCGACGAACAAGAAGCGCGGCGCCGGTGTATCGTCGGCATTGAGGCAGGAGAAGTATTTCTGGTGCGCGCGCATCGCGGTCGCCAGGACCTCGGGCGGCAGCGACATGAAATCGGCGTCGATCCGCCCCGCCAGGACCACCGGGAATTCGACGAGACCAGTGACCTCGTCGAGCAATCCGGGATCGGGCTTGACCCGCAGCCCCGCGGCGGCGTCGGCGAGAGCGTCGCGGATCATCTCCCTGCGCGCCTCGTGGTCGAGAAGGACCCGGGCGTCGGCAAGACGCGCCAGATAATCCTCCGCGTCTGCGACTTCGAACGCGTCCGGCGCCATAAAGCGGTGGCCGCGCGTCGTACGCCCGACCGGGACGCCGTCGAGCGCTAACGGCAGAACCTCGCCCTCGAACAGGCACAGGACGGAATTCAGCGGCCGCACCCAGCGCAGCGTCGAGGCCGGGTAGCGCATCGATTTGGGCCACGGCAGTTCCGCCATCGCCGCGCGGATCAATTCCGGCAGGATTTCCGCGCTGCGTCGGCCCGGCTGCTCCAGGACGGCGAAATAAAATTCGCCGCGGCCGGTGTCGCGAACCTCGCACTCGCCGATATCGGCAAGCCCGGACGCGCGCAAAAACCCCTCGATCGCCGGTTGCGGCGCGCCGACGCGCGGGCCACGGCGCTCCTCGGTCCGGTCCGGCTGGGTGTGTGGGATGCCTTCGGCAATCACCGTCAACCGGCGTGGGGTGACATAGCCGCGGATCGCCGCTGCGAGGATTTCGGCCGCGGCCAGTTTCGCGCGCAGCAAGCCGACGAGATCCTCGATCGCGCGGCGCTGCATCCGCGCCGGGATCTCCTCGGAGAGGAGTTCGAGCAGGAGCTCGCCGGCCGCTGGCCTGCGGCTCATCGGCGCGGGGCCGCTCTCACCCGACCGAGCCATCGGCGGCGCGTCGCAGCACGACGCCGGGCAAGGCGCCCGTGTGTTTGGCGCTATCGACGACGACGACCCCGTTTACCAGCACCGTCGTGCGCGGCCCGCTCGGGAATTGGTGCGGCTCGGCGTAGGTGGCGCGGTCGCGGAAATCGGCCGGGTCGAAGATCGCGATGTCGGCGCGATACCCCTCCCGCAATAGCCCGCGGTCGCGCAGCCGCAGGGCTGCGGCGGTGGCGCCCGTCATCTTGCGCACCGCCAGTTCGAGCGGCAGCAGGCGTTCCTGATGCACGTAATGGCCGATCACGCGCGGAAACGTTCCGTAGAAGCGCGGATGCGGCATTCCCTGGCCGACGACGCCGTAGGGCGCGACGCAATTGCCGTCGGAACCGACAAGCGCTGTCGGCGAGCACAGGATTGTGCGGATGTCGTCCTCGGCGATCGAGGTAATCAGGACACGCGTGGCGCCGTTGTCGGCGATCAGGAAATCGCAGAGCGCGTCGATCGGGTCGACGCCGCGGGCGGCGGCGATGGCGGCGATCGTTTCGCCCGCATGCTGCGGCAGATGCGGCGAAATCGAGATTTGAACGCATTCCCAGGACGGGATGCGGCCCCAATTGTTGAGGCCGTCACGCTCGATCTCGGCGCGGATGCGCGCCCGGCTCTCGGCCGCGGCAAGGCGCGCCAGCATCGCGTCGAGCCCGCCGACCTGCACCCAGGGCGGCAGCAGATTCTTCAGCGGGTTGGCGCCGGCGGCATAGGGATAGGCGTCGCAGTCGATAGCGCAGCCGGCGGCGCGCGCGCGGTCGATCATGTCGAGGATCTGCGCGGCCCTGCCCCAATTGTCGAGGCCAGAGCATTTGAGATGCACGATCTCGACATGAACGCCGACCGCGCGGGCGAACGCGATCGCCTCCTCGACGCTTTCGATCACCCGGTTCGACTCGTCGCGGATGTGGGTGAAGTAGAGCGCGTTATGACGCTTTAAGGCCGGGCCGAAGGCGAGCAATTCCTGAGGCTCGGCAAAGCTGCCGGGCGGCGTGAAGAGCCCCGAAGAGAGGCCCAGCGCGCCGGCCTCGAGCCCTTCCTCGAGGAGCGCTGTCATCGCCTCAAGCTCGGCCGGGCTCGGCGCCCGGTCTTCGAGCCCCATGACCATCAGCCGCAACGTGTTATGGCCGACCAGCATGCCGGCGTTGAGCGCGACCGCGGGAAACGTGTCGAGATATTCCGGAAAGCGCATCTCGCGAAACGGCAGCCACGGCGCCCCGCCGCTCAGATAATCGGCGAGAAGCTGGGCTTTTCCCGGCAACACCGGCGCCACCGAAAACCCGCAATGGCCGATGATCTCGGTCGTGACCCCCTGGCGCACCTTGCTTTCGGCCTTGGGGTTGATCGGCAATGTGAAATCGGAATGGGTCTTGATGTCGATGAAGCCCGGCGTCACCGCGAGGCCTTCGGCGTCGATGATCCTCGCCCCACCCACCGGCAGCGACCGGTCGATCGCCGCGATGTATCCGTCATGCACCGCAACATCGCCCGGACGACCCGGCGAGCCGCTGCCGTCGATGATCGTGCCGCCGCGGATCAGGATGTCGGCGGTCGTCATTTGCGGGCCGCGTGCGCGCGCAGATCGAAATCCGGATCGGCCGCCTCTTCCGGCGAAAGCTGCGGCTCGCCCGCGAGAATGCGGCGGGCCGCGATGTGGTCGGCCGGGCGGTTGACCGACTCGACGCCGATCAGCCGGCCGTCGCGAAAGCAGAATACCGAAAAGCTGCGGCTCTCGGGTTCGCCGCGCAGGATTGCGGCGTCATGCCCGATGACGAGCCCGGCGATCTGCAGTTTGAGATCGCGCTGGTCGCTCCAGAACCACGGCACCTTGTGATAGGGTGCGGGTTTGCCGACGATGGCGGCGGCGGCAGCGCGCGCCTGATCGACGCAATTCTGCACCGATTCGAGCCGCACGGGGCCCTCGGCAAAGCGCGTCGGAAAATTCGCGCAATCGCCGATCGCAAAGATCGCTTCATCTTCGGTGACGAGATTGGCGTCGACGACGATCCCGTTTGCGACGGCAAGCCCGGCCTCCGCCGCAAGCTCGGCGTTGGGCACGACGCCGATGCAGACGAGGACCAGATCGGCGGGCAGATCACGTCCGTCGCCGGTCTCCACGCCCGTCACCCGGCCACGGTCGCCGAGAATGCGCGTGACCCCGGTTCCGAGCGAGAGTGTCGCGCCCCAGCCGCGATGCGCCTCGGTGAAAAGGCGAGAGATCGGGACTGAGACGACCCGGCCCATCGGCAATTGCGTCAGTTCGACGATATGCACCGCCGCCCCGGCGGCGATCGCGACCGAGGCGAACTCAAGTCCGATAAAGCCGGCGCCGATCACCACGACCTCGCGCGCCTCCTTGAGCCGCTGGCGCAAGGCGTCGGCATCGGCAAGGCCGCGCAGTCCGAGAACCCCGTCGAGATCGGCGCCCGGGACCGGCAGCGGCCGGTTGCGCGCGCCCGTCGCCAGCACGATCCGATCGCAGGCTATTTCATTGCCAGAAGCGAGCCGCAACTTGCCGCCGCGCCGGTCGATCGCGGTCACGGTCTCGCCGCTGACCAGTTCGATACTCTGCTTTTCGTAAAAGGCCTCCGGCCGCAGCCACAATTCGTCGAGACTGCTTTCGCCGGCGAGATAGGATTTCGACAATGGCGGGCGCTGGTACGGCAGAGCCGGTTCGTCGCCGAACAGCAGGACGCGCCCGGCAAACCCCTCCTGGCGCAGCGAGGAGGCGGCCTGAAACCCGCCCTGGCCGGCGCCGATGATGGCGACGACCGGTTCCGGCATCAGACCTGCGTCTCCGGCAGATGGACGACAAGGCCCTCCATCTCCGGGGTCACGGTCAGCTGGCAGCTGAGCCGGCTATTGGGCTTGCGCTCGCTCGCGGTGAATTCGAGCATAGCCTTCTCGTCGTCCGATTGCCCGGGCAGCTGAGCGAGCCGGTCCTCCTCGACATAGACGTGGCAGGTGGCGCACATCATCTCGCCGCCGCATTCGGCCACGATGCCGTCGACGCCGTTGAGGATCGCGCCGCGCATGACGCTGGTGCCGACCGGCACGTCGAGCACGTCCTCGGATCCGTCGGGGTGAACATAGGTTATTTTCGGCATCGTCTTCCTATCGGCTGGCTGGCGGGAGGGCGAAGGCGCGATCTACATCGGACACCCTCCGCGCGCCGTCAAGCCTGGAGCGCGAGCGAGACCCGATCGCCGGAAGCGGTCAGCGTTGCGCCCAATGCCGCACTCTCCTGCGCGATCAGGTCGAAGGCCGCACCCTCCTCGGCGGGCGAGCGCAACAGGGTGCGGTTCTGCGCGTCGTGGCGCACGAACTGGAAGCCGGCTTTTTCGATGCCGCCGCGGCCGCATTCGGCCCGCGCCATCATGCCGAGCCAGTCGCCGTGGCGATGCCCCCGATGGCCGGTATGGAACGAAAAGCTGCCGAGCCCGTAGAAGATGGGTTTGCCCTTGTAGAGTTCGACCGGCAGCGAATAATGCGGGCCATGGCCGATCACGATGTCGGCGCCGGCGTCGATCGCGGCATGGGCGATCTCCTTCATATACTGCAAGACCTCGCGGCCGACCCCCCAATGGCACGAGGCAACAACGATATCGGCCCGCTCCCGCAAGGCCGCGACATCCTCGGCGAACCATCTGAGATATTGCGGGTCGGCCCAGGTTATGATCTGCGGCGGCAGACCCGGCCGGTTGGCCGGCGGACGCCCGCCATGCATCGGGACCTGATAGGCGGTGTGGCCGCGGATCACCGCGATGCCGGCCGAATTGTCGCCGGCCTCGTGGTTGGTCGGCCAATAGACCGAGCTGCGCTGCAGGAAGCCGAACCGGAGGCCGCCCTTCTCCAGGATCACCGGCGCCCTTGCCGCCGCCCGGTCGGCTCCGGCGCCGGTGTGGGGGATGCCGAGCTGGTCGAGGCGCGCGAGTGACGCGGTGATCGCCGCCTCGCCGTAATTGACGTTGTTGGCGACGCCGACCGCAGCGATGCCGCCGGCCCGGAGCGCCATGCCGGCGATCTCGGGATCGGCGAAAAAGCCCTCAGCGTCGAGCGAGTGCGTCCGAGGCGGCCGGCAAAGACAGCATTCGAGGTTCGAGAAGACAAGATCGGCCGCGCGCAGCTCGTCGGCGACCAATGCAAACGGTGTGGCCGCATCGGTCACGTTCATCAAATTCACGTCGCCCGTCAGGATCAGCTCTGCCGTCATGGCCGTGCTCCTTTCCCTGCGACCGTACTCCGTAACTGCCACCGCGCAAGCTTGATGCGGCGGTGGGGAGCGGCCAGAATGACCGCCGCAACAGGATCGACGCGATGGAACGGATCACGCAATCGCCGCTGGCGGTCTACCAGTCCTATCTGGAAAAGGGCGAACTTGCTTATCAATGGAGCCTTGAGGCGCAGAAGGCGGTCTTCTATCCGCGCGTCATCTGCCCCTTCACCGGCAGCGACCGGCTCGAATGGCGGGTCAGCGCCGGGCTCGGGACGGTCTACGCGACGACCGTCACCTATCCGCGCGACGGGGCGCCCTACAACATCGTGCTGATCGATTGCGACGAGGGCTTCCGGCTGATGAGCCGGGTCGAGGACATCGCCCCCGCGGATGTGCGGATCGGCATGCGCGTCAAGTTCCGAGTGCATGGCCCGGGCGGCGACGAGCCCGCCTATCCGGTCTTTGTTCCCGTGGGAGGTGCGTCATGGACGGCCTCATACGTGGCTCGGCCGCGATCGTCGGGGCCGCGGAAAGCGATCTCGGCGCGGTCGCCGCCGAACATGAGCCCGATCGATCTGATGGCGCAGGGCATCCATCCGTGCGCTCGCCGATTGCGGGCTTGCCAGCTCAAGGATGTCGACGGCCTGATCTGCGCCACGGCGCAGAGCCGCACCTCGGGCCTCAACCTCGCGAATATCTCGGGATCTCGCCGGCCTTTATCGACACGACGATCATCGGCGGCTCGTCCTTCATGTTTCATGTCGCGCACGCCCTGGCGGCATGCAGCTCGGGCTCTGCAACGTCGCGGTCATCGCCTACGGCTCGACGCAGCGCACGATCGGCCGCCGCCAGGCCTCGGTGCGCGAGAACAACCCGTTCGAGACGCCGTTCCGGCCGTTCCTGCCGTCCACCGCCTATGCGCTCGCCGCCTCGCGCCACATGCACGAATTCGGCACGACCCGCGAGCAATTGGCCGAGGTGGCGGTGGCGGCGCGCGAATGGGCGTTGATGAACCCGGCCGCGTGGGAGAAGAAGCCGCTGACGTCGCCGAGGTATTGTCGGCGCGGATGATCAGCTACCCGTTCACGGTGCGCGACATCTGCCTCGTGACCGACGGCGGCGGCGCGATCGTCATGACCACCGCCGAGCGCGCCCGTTCGCTCAAAAAGCCGCCGGTCTTTGTCTTGGGCTGCGGCCAGGCGATCACCCACGCCAATATTTCGAGCATGCCCGATCTGACCGTGACCGGCGCGCTTGCCGTCCGGCCGCGCCGCCTACGAGATGGCGAAGCTCGGGCCCAGCGACATCGACGTCGTCGAACTCTACGACGCGTTCACGATCAACACGATCCTCTTCCTCGAAGACCTCGGCTTCTGCAAAAAGGGCGAGGGCGGGCCGTTTGTCGAAGGCGGCCGCATCGCGCCCGGCGGGCAGCCTGCCGGTCAACACCAATGGCGGCGGCCTCTCCTACTGCCACCCCGGCATGTACGGCCTGTTCCTGCTGATCGAGGCGACGCGCCAACTGCGCGGCGAATGCGGTGAGCGCCAGGTCGCCGATTGTGAAACGGCGCTCGCCCACGGCAACGGCGGCGTGCTGTCGTCGCAAAGCACGGTCATCCTCGGCACCGCAGCACGACAATCAGAACAGGGAGGAGCGACGACATGCCCGAGAAACAATTTGGTGCGGTTTGAGAATGTAGACGGGATCGGCGTCATCACGGTCGACAACCCGCCGGTCAATGCGCTCTCGCCCGGGGTGCCCGAGGGCATCGTCGAGAATGTCGAGCGCGGCAACGCCGACCCGGCGATCCGGGCGATGGTGCTGATCGGCGCCGGGCGCAGCTTTATCGCCGGCGCCGATATCCGCACCTTCGGCACGAACCGGCCGCCGCCGGTGCCGGGCCGCCGCCCGCACCAGATCCTCGACAAGAGCGAAAAGCCGGTCGTCGCCGCGATCCATGGCTATGCGCTCGGCGGCGGGCTCGAAATAGCGCTTGCCTCGAACTACCGCATCGCCATGCCGAGCGCCAAGGTCGGGCTCCCCGAGGTGCTGATCGGCATATTGCCGGGCAGCGGCGGGACCCAGCGCCTGCCGCGGCTGATCGGCCCGAAGGCCGCGATGGAATTGATCACGTCCGGCCGCCATGTCCCGGCCGAGGAGGCGCACCGGCTCGGCATCATCGACGAGCTCGTCCCCGAGGGCGGCGATCTGCGCCAGGCGGCGATCGCGTTCGCGCGCCGGATCGCCGACAGCCGTCCGCTGCCGCGCATCCGCGACCGCGATCAGAAACTGGCCGAGGCCAAGGCCGATCCCGGCATTTTCGAGGCGATGCGCAAATCGATCGCGCGGCGCGCCCGCAACCAGAAGGCGCCCTACAACTGCATCGCCGCGGTCGAGGCGGCCTGCACGCTCTCCTTCGACGAGGGCGTCGAGCGCGAGCGCGCGCTCTTCAATGAACTCGAAAACTCGGCCGAGGCGCGCGCCCTGCGCTATGCGTTTTTCGCCGAGCGCGAAGTCGCGAAACTCCCCGACATCCCCCGCGAGACGCCGCTGCGGCCGATCAAGAACGCCGCGATCGTCGGCGCCGGCACGATGGGCGGCGGCATCGCGATGAGCTTTGCCGAATTCGGCTTTCCGGTGAGGCTGCTCGAAGTGAGCCAGGACGCGCTCGACCGCGGCCTTGCCCGCATTCGCGCCAATTACGAAACGAGCGTGCGCCGCGGCAGTCTGACCGAGGCCGAGATGGACCGCCGGCTGTCGCTGATCGAGCCGGTCACCAGCTATGACGACATCGGCCAGTGCGATGTCGTGATCGAGGCGGTGTTCGAGCGCATCCCGGTCAAGGAAGAGGTGTTCAAGAAGCTCGACGAGGTCATGAAGCCGGGGGCGCTCCTCTACAGCAACACCTCGGGCATCGACATCGACATCATCGCCAATGCGACAAAGCGCCCGCAGGACGTGGCCGGCACGCATTTCTTCGCGCCCGCCAACGTCATGAAGCTCTTCGAGGTCGTCAAGGGCGCGAAGAGCGCTCCCGACACGCTGGCGACGGCGATGGATCTCGGCCGCAAGATCGGCAAGATCAGTGCGATGGCCGGCAATGGCGACGGCTTTGTCGCCAACCGCAGCCGCACGCCCTTCGGCAGCGAGATGATCATCATGCTCGAGGAAGGCGCGCTGCCCGAGCAGGTCGACAAGGTCATGGTCGATTTCGGCTATCCGATCGGGCCGTTTGCGACCGCCGATCTCTCGGGGCTCGACATCGGCTATGACAGCCGCCAGCGCCGCGCGGCGCAGAACCCGAACTACCGCAAACTGCCGATCGCCGACGCGATCGTCGAGGCCGGGCGGCTCGGCCAGAAGACCGGGGCCGGCTGGTTCAAATACGAGAAGGGCGACCGCGCCCCGCATCCCGACCCCGAGGTGGCGCGCATCATCAGGGAGAAGGCGGCCGAGATGGGGGTCGAGCAGCGGGCCTTCAGCGACGAGGAAATCCTGCGCCGGCTGCTGTTCGCCTCGGTCAACGAGGCCTGCCGCATCCTCGACGAGGGCAAGGCCTATCGCGCCAGCGACATCGACGTGATGTGGCTGAACGGCTTCGGCTTCCCGCGCTACCGCGGCGGCCTGATGTACTGGGCCGACGGCATCGGGGTCGCCGAGGTCTACCGCCAGATCGCCGCCTGGCACCAGCAATATGGCGAGCGCTGGGCCCCCTCCCCGTTCCTGCGCCGCCTCGCCGAGACCAATACCCCCTTCCGCGACGCCAAACCCTCGCGGCCGATGTAAGCGGCGGCTGCAGCCGCGCCGATGCGACCCGGTCCCCGGGGTCAGAGGTCGAGAACGACGTCGCTCTGGGGCCGGCTGCAGCAGATCAAGAGGTTGCCGGCGGCCGGCGACTCTACCGGGTCGGGGCCGTAGCGAACAGCGCCGGAGATCAGCCCGCTTTCGCAATTGTGGCAGACGCCGGTGCGGCACGACCAGCGCACAGGGATATCGCAAGCCTCGGCCAGTTCGAGCAGGCTGTGGAACGCCGGGTCCCATCGGACATCGAGGTTGCTGCGCGCGAAGGACACCAGCGGCCCGGCGCCGGCGGGCCCCTTGGGCAGATGCGGCGGCGGCTGTCGGGCGGCAGCAATCCCGGGCGTCATCGACGGGCCCGACCCGAAATTCTCGGTGTGGAGCCGATCGGCGGCGACGCCCCAGCCGCCGAGGCCGGCAGCGAGTTCGCTCATGAAGGCGGCGGGTCCGCAGAGATAGAAGTCGGCCTCGCGCGGCACGCTCAGCTGCTGAAGGACAGCGACGCTCACCCGGCCGGCAGCGTCGAAATCAACGCCCGGCCGGTCGGCGGGATCAGGCGCGCTGTAGCGGATATGACTGCGAGCGCCGGGCAAAGCCGCGAGGAGCCGCCGCACCTCTGCCGCAAACGCATGCTCCGCACCGCTGCGAGCGCCGTGAATCCACCAGATCTGCCGGGGGGAGGCGCCGGCCGCCAATGCGTGCAGCATGGCGAGAACCGGGGTGGCGCCAATCCCGGCGCTCAACAGAATGACCGGCCCTTCGCCAGATCCCAGCGTAAAATTGCCGCGCGGAGCGCTGACTTCGATGACCTCGCCGATCTGGACCTGCGCCTCGATGTAGGCGCCAGCAGCACTCCGAGGCTCCCGCTTGACGCTGACGCGATAGCGCCTGTCGCTCGGTTCGGCCGACAGCGAATAGCTGCGCAGCAGAGCCGGCATTTCCGGGGTCAACCGCAGCCGCAAGACGATGAACTGCCCGGGGAGCGCCGCGGTCAGCGGCTGCCCGTCGGCCGCTTCGAGCGTCAGCGAGGTCACATTGCTGGTCTCGCGTTCCTTGTGCATTACGCGCAGCGGGCGGAACCCGGGCCATGCGGGAGGCGGACCGGCCGCCGGCGCCAGACCGGGATTGCCGGTCGCCCCGCCATCCTTCCGCTTCCGGTCGAGCAGCGCCTCGAAGGAGCGCCGCCACCCGGCGCTCAGCGCTGGGATGCGCAACGCCCGTTCGAGCCCGGCTGTCGGATGGCCGGGCAGATACAACAGCGCGTTCACCTCCGCGATGGTCATGCGCTCGGGACCCGAAGCGACCTTCTGGATCTCGTCGCCGGCCCCGACCTCTCCCTCCTCCAGAACGCGAAGATAGAAGCCGGGTCGACCGTGTGCGACGAGCAGCGCGGCCATCCGCGGCTCGTTCATGCGAATGCCGACCCGGTAGCAGGTGACGCGCGGCTGCGTCACTTCGAACAGAGCGCCGCCGATCCGGTAGTGATCGCCGACGCAGACTTCGTCGTCGGGCAGGCCGTCAACGGTGAAATTCTCCCCGAACTGTCCATGGATGAAGTCGCTCCGGCCGAACTGGCTCTGCCAATAGGCGTAGGACTGGATCTGGTAGACGAAGACCGCCCGATGCTCGCCGCCATGCCCGGCCAAATCCCCCTGGCCGTCGCCGTCGATGTTGAGCCGCCGCGCCACGCGCCGGCCCTCGATGGGCGTCTTCCAGACGGCAGTGTGAACGGTTTTCCCCTGCCACTCGATGTCGCGCGGCATACCCACATTGACCGACAGTAAGCGCGCCATCGCTCTGTTCTCCCAAATCGCACCATGACGGTAGATCCGATCCGTCCCCGGGGGAACGCCGCCGCGACGCCTGAGCGGGAGGAACAGACCGCCGATTAAGGTCGTCCTTTTTACCATCGAGCTTCAGCCAATTTAAGGAGGCGATAGGGCATGGGCGGGGTTGTTGCTGCGGCGACGGCGAGGCGCTGATGGATCGTCCTCAGGACAAAACGGCGATTGAAGCGCCAGGCGAAGGCGCCGAGGTAGCGTGGCAGATGCTTGGCGGCGACGGCGCGGTGCGTGGCGAGGAGGCTGTTCTTGATGTTGGCGAGCATGGTGTTCGCCCAGCGGAAGGCAGGGTGGCGGGCGCTGGCGCGGTCGGTGCCGGTGACGTGGCATTCATGAACGATGCCGGGCTGCTCGGCGATGCAGCGAAACCACTGGCCGCCGTCGCTGACGATGGTGGTTCCCGCCTCGACATTCGTGTGTGCACAGCCGTTTGGTTTCGACCGTCTGGAACCCGCGTACGACCTGGAGGCGGGTGTGCAGCGGCCGTCCGTCCGAGGTGGTCTCAACCGCGATGATGAAGGGCGTATGTCCGCGCCGGCCGCGGCCGGTGCCTTCGCCGGTTCGTTCGCCGCCAATATAGGCGTCGTCGATCTCGATCCGCGGCCCGGCGGCGCCGAGCTTGTAGCGCCGGTTTCGCTCGAGCATCGCCTGCATCAGCTTGTGCTGCATCCGCCAGGCGGCGTTGGTCGAGATCCCGAGCCGCCGGCCCAGTTCGATGTTGGACAGGCCCTTCTTGCCCTGGGCGAGCAGGTGCATGGCACGAAACCACACCCGCATCGGCAGCTTGGTGCCCTGCAGGACGGTGCCGGCGATCAGCGACACCTGGTAGCGGCAGCGACGGCACTGCAGTAGTTGCCGACCACGAATTTCGCAATATGCTGCTCCGGCGCACCGCGGACACTTGAAGCCCTCAGGCCAACGCCAAGCGAACCACGCCGTCCGGCAGGCCTCCTCGTTCGGGTAGAACTGCTCGAACGCATCATCCAAGAGCCCCTTCTGGTGTTGCAGGCGGTTGCAAGGCATCGGCTTGATCCTGAAATTCATCGCGATTTCAGGAAGATAATACCACCACCATGGCTAGCTGAGCGTCGATGGTAAACGGGAGGGCGTTAACTTCAACGGCGTGGGCGGCAGCACCGTGATGTACACGGCGCATTTCCCGCGCCTCCATCCTTCCGACTTCCGCGTGAAGAGCCTCGATGACGTGGCGGAGGACTGGCCGATCGATTACGACACGCTGGCGCCATTTTTCGCCGAGAACGACCGGATGATGGGAGTCTCCGGCCTTGCCGGCGATCCCGGCGTGCCGCCGCGGGACCCGCCGCTGCCGCTTGACCGCTCCGGCACTATGCTGGCGAAGGCGATGAACCGGCTCGGCTGGCACTGGTGGCCGTCCGATACCACGGTCGCGACAGTGGACTACGAGGGCCGCGCGCGCTGCATCAATCTGGGCCATTGCACACCCGCCTGCGCGCAGGGGCGAAGGCGAGCACGGACATCACCTACTGGCCCGCGGCGCGGCGGGCCGGCGTCGCACTGCGCACGCATTGCCGGGTGCGCGAGATCACGACGAACGAGCACGGCATGGCCGCTGGCGTCGTCTATTACGACGAAGACGGGATCGAGCAGTTTCAAGCCGCCGAGGTGGTCGTGCTCGCCTGCAACGGCGTCGGCACGCCGCGGCTGCTGCTGAATTCGCCCTCCGGGCGGTTCCCGAACGGGCTCGCCAATTCCGGCGGATTGGTCGGCAAGAACCTGATGTTCCACTCCTACGCGCAGATCTATGGCTATGTCGACGAGCCGACCGACAGCAACCGCGCGCCGCCGACCTGCCTGTGGAGCAAGGAGTTCTACGAAACCGATCCGTCGCGCGGCTTCGCGCGCGGTTACACGTTCCAGTTCGGCCGCGGCGTCGGGCCGGTGTAGTAGCCTTGGCGGTTGAGGAAGGCGCCGACCCATCCCGAGAGGTGCCGGTTGATGAACTCGTAGCAAATGTCGAGTTGCTTGCCTTCAACGTGGGTCGGCATGCCAAGCCCGGCCGCCCAGCCGCGGTAGCCTTCTTTCAGCGCGCTTCACGACGTCGTCGGAGACGCGCAAGGTGTACTGCACACTGAAGCCGATATCCGCCTTGCACTTGTCGGCCAGTTCCTTGAACTGATTGACCCCAGTGCCGGCAATGCGCAGCGTGACCGCTCCGTGGCATGAGGGGACCATGACAAAATACGGCAAAAGCATCACCCGGCGTCGGATGTGGCGGGCGCCCCGGATCGTGCCGCCGCGCGAGGCCTCGGCTTTAGCCAGGACCGCCTCGATCCGTGTCGCGTCCACTGCGTCGAGCTGGCCTGCGGCGGAAAAGCCGAGCTCCTGCAGCACCCCGGCGACGACGGGCAAATCGATGGCGTCGCGCATGACACCGTGGGCGATCATCCGATCGCCCGACCACGAGGCGCTGTTGCCGAGCACCACAACGTCATTGTGCATCAGTTCGATCCCGGCCGAGCTGCTTGCGCGCCCGGACCAAAGTCCGAAATCCCGGCCGATCGCGCCGTTGTCCAACGACGCCCCCTCGACTTCGCCGAGCGCGAGCGCGACGCCGAGTGCCGCCGCTCCGCGCGACAACCCCATCGAGGCATAGGTGTCCGCCGTCGCTGCCGGCACGCCGCGCGACGCTGCCTCTGCGATCCGTTCGCTGGTCATTAACGGGCATTTGACCTGGACCCAATGCACCTCGGCCGGATCGGCGATCAGCGCGCGCTGCATAGCGGCGCGTACGGCAGCCGCCGTGGCAACGGCCTGAGAGACACGGCCAATTTCCTCCGGGCGCAACGGGTCGGACCGCGCAGTGCCGATCGCCAGCGCCTTTTGACCGGGGTGCGGCGCGCCGCCCGACCGCGCGGCGAAAACCAGGAAATGCGGTGACAGGCCGCCTTCGGTGCCGCCCGACATCACCATCGCAATTCGCTCGGAAACCACCTCTGCAGCGATGCCGAGATGCTGCGCCAAGGCCGCCGAGACCACGGTCAGCGCATAGCCGCGGGAAAAGTCGTTGACGCAGCCATTGCCCTCGGTCTTGCCGAAGATCGCGACGATTTCTCCGGCGGCCAGCACTCCTTGCTCGATCAGCCCGAGGATCCCTGACGCATCGCCCGGATCGCGCATCGGCACGCGGTGCACATGGCATTCCATGGCGCGAACTCCCCGGGCCTAGCCGCCTCCGCTGAAGGGATGGGTCGCCATCCAATGTCGCGCGATGTCGATGCGCCGGGTGATCCAGACCCGTTCGTGCCCCATGGCGTAATCAAGAAAGCGCTCGAGCGCCGCCGTTCGCCCGGGACGCCCGGAGAGCCGGCAGTGAAGCCCTACCGACATCATGCGCGGTCGGGTCGAACCCTCGCGATAAAGCACGTCAAACAAGTCTTTCAGGTAGGCGAAGAACTGGCCGCCCGAGTTGAACCCCTGTGGCGTGGCGAAGCGCATGTCGTTCGCATCGAGGGTGTAGGGGACGATCAGCTGCGGCGTTCCCGTGGTCATGTCCCAATAGGGCAGATCGTCGGCGTAGCTGTCGGCGTTGTAGACAAAACCGCCCTCCTCGGCCACGAGGCGGCGGGTGTTCGGACTGCAGCGGCCCTGATACCAGCCGAGCGGTCGGCTTCCGGTCGTCCGGGTGTGGATCTCCACCGCCTTGGCGAGATGCTCGCGTTCCACCGCTTCGGCGACGTACTGGTAGTCGATCCAGCGATAACCGTGGGTCGCCATTTCCCAGCCGGCGTCCATCATCGCCGCGACCGCCGGCGGGTTGCGTTCGAGCGCCATCGCCACCGCATAGACGGTCACCGGAAGGTTGCGCTCGGTGAAGGTGCGGTAAAGTCGCCAGAAACCGGCGCGGCTGCCGTACTCATATCGCGGCTGCCGTACTCATATAATGACTCGATGTTCATGTTGCGCATGCCGAGTGTGGGCTGCGCGCCGATCGATTCCGACAAAAAGGCCTCGGCGCTCGGATCGCCGTGCAGGATCGCGTTCTCCGCACCCTCCTCGTAATTGATCACGAACTGCAATGCGATGCGGGCCTCATCCGGCCATTGCGCATGCGGCGGCTCGGCGCCATAGCCGATCATGTCGCGCGGATAGCTGCTGATCATCAGTGTCCTCCCGCACACGACTGACGATCATGCATTCCTCGGACCGGGGCAGCCTGACATACCGCTGAGCGTCGTGAGTTTGAGAGATTGCCTATGGAGAGGGCAATTATTTCGCCGTGCCTCTTTCGTAGACGGATGCCGGCGAGCATTTCAGATCGCCTCGAAAGCGATCGGCTGCGCACCCTGCCACAGGGTCAACCGGCCGAGTTCCGGCAAATGCCCCGCCCCCGCGACGATCGTCATGAAGTGGTTGCCTGCGAGCTGTCCGACTTTGCTCGCGAAACGGACGCTGCCATAGCCGAGCAGCATCTCGGTCTCGCTGATGCCGCCGGGGTGAAGGAGCAGCTGACCCGGCGCCGGATAGCTTGTCGCGTTCTCGTAACCGAGGCCGAGATCAAGATCGCCAAGCGGGATCCAGCACGCTTCGCCGCTCCACCGCACATGGATTAGACGCGCTCGGAACGGCAGCATGCCGGTGAACCTGGCGCAGGTTTGCGGCGCCGCGGCGCTCTCGAACCGAGCCGTAAAGGCGAAGGAGCCGGCGGTAATGCGAATATCGGTCACGATTTCACGCCATGAAGGGGGAAGGACTTGCGACGATTATGCCGAAAGGCCGGCTTGCATCGATCGGTCCCGGGCTGGCACGACGCATGCTGTCTTGTCATACTGTCGCAGACCCGCTCCGCCACCGATGCGTTACTCCGGCATGACATACCAGACGATGGAAACGTCCGATACCGCCGCTCCGGGCGGGGGGATGCCGGCGCGGCTTCTCGCGGCGGAGGCGCTGCAGGCGTTGTCGCGCCGGTCTGATTTGCGAGGGAGCCTGCAATTTGGAGCGCATGTCGCGTGCATCATGGCGACGGCGCTGCTGGTCTGGTTGGTCTCTCCCTACTGGTACCTGCTGATCCCGGCGATGGCGTTGCATGGCGTTACGATCGTCACGATGTTCGCGCCGATGCACGAATGCGTGCACCGAACGGCCTTTGCGTCGCGGTCCGCGAATGACCTGGTGGGGTGGATCGCCGGCGTGCTGAGCTTTTACAATTCGACGTTCTACCGTCATTTCCACGCCTGGCATCACCGCTACACGCAAGACCCGGCGCGGGACCCGGAGCTAATCAACCCGAAGGCGCGAAGCCGGTCGGAATATCTCAAAGAAATCAGCGGCGCTAATTTTTGGCTGCGCCGGGCGATCGACTACCCGCGCCTTGCCTTTGGCCGCGCCCGTGAACTGCATTTTATTCCTGAAAATGCGAGACGATCGATCGCGCTGTCGATGTCCATGCAGTTGCTGATCTATATCGCGGCGGCGGCGTCGATCGCGTTCGGTTCTTACGCGGCGCTCCTCTACTGGTTCCTGCCGGTGCTGCTGGCGCAGCCGTTTCTGCGCGCCCTGTTGATCGTCGAGCACACCGGATGCAGCCAGGATCGCAATGGGCTGACCAATACGCGCACGACTTTGACCGGGCTTCCGATCCGTATGCTGATGTGGAACATGCCCTACCATGCCGAGCACCATCTGTATCCGGCGGTGCCGTTTCATCGTCTGCCGGCACTCCACCTCGAGATCCGCGACAGGCTGGCGCACATCGCGCCGGGCTACTGGGCGGCAAACCGGAGCGTGATTTCCTCCCTCTGAGGCGCAAGGCGCGCCCAACGGCCGGCCTGTCGTGTAAGATGAGACCGTAATCCCCATTTGGAGTCCCAGGAATGACCGACACGCCCGAATACGCGCCGCCCAAGGTTTGGACTTGGAACAAGCCGAGCGGCGGCAGGTTCGCCAACATCAACCGCCCGATCGCGGGTTCCACGCACGAGAAGGAATTGCCGCTCGGCAAGCACCCGCTGCAGCTCTACTCGCTCGGCACGCCGAACGGGGTCAAGGTCACGATCATGCTCGAGGAGCTCTTGGCCCGCGGCCATAAGGGCGCGGAGTACGACGCCTGGCTGATCAAGATCGGCGACGGCGACCAGTTCGGCAGCGGCTTTGTCGCGATCAACCCGAACTCGAAGATCCCGGCGTTGGTCGACCGCAGCGGCCCCAAGCCGATCCGCATTTTCGAGACCGGCGCGATCCTGATGCATCTCGCCGAGAAATTCGGCGAATTTCTCCCGACGGAGGCCGCAGCGCGCGCCGAATGCCTGTCGTGGCTGTTCTGGCAGATGGGCAGCACGCCTTATGTCGGCGGCGGCTTTGGCCATTTCTACGCCTACGCGCCGGTCAAGATCGAATACGCGATCGACCGGTTCACGATGGAGACGAAGCGCCTGCTCGATGTCCTCGACCGCCGGCTGGCGGAGAGCCAGTACGTCGCGGGTCCCGATTACACGATCGCCGACATCGCGATCTTCCCGTGGTATGGCGGGCTGGCGAAGTTCAACCAGTACGGGGCGGCCGAGTTCCTCGCGGTCCACGAGTACAAGAACGTCCAGCGCTGGGCCGACACGCTCCTCGAACGGCCGGCCGTCCGCCGCGGGCGCATGGTCAACCGGCTTTCGGGCGACCCCTCGGAGCAATTGCACGAGCGCCACGACGCCAGCGATTTCGACACCAAGACGGCGGACAAGCTCGCCGCCAACTGAGCACGACTGATCTCAGCGGGATCGCGCCGGTGGGCAAACTATCGGCGCGACCCCGCGCGCTTTAGTGGTCAAAGCCGAAGAGCGCCTGCGCGTTGTGGTGCAGGATCTTGTCGGTATCGGATGTCGCCAGTCCCAGCCGCTCGATGTAGGCGAAGGTCTCCTTATAGGCTTCGTAATCCTGCAATACCGGGTAGTCGCTGCCGGTCACCAGATGGTCGGCGCCAAAGGCTTCGAGCGCACAGAGGAACGCCGGCTTCGAGCCGTAGCACACGGTGTCATAATAGAATTTCTTGGCGGTCACACTCGGCGCCTCGGCGAGGTTCGGATGGCCGCCCGGGTTCTGGCCCTGCTTGTCGAGGCGGTTCATCAGCATCGGGATCGGCCCGCCCAGATGCGGCACGATGAACTTGATGTTCGGATAGCGGTACGGGATCTGCTTGGCGATCATATGCAGGACGAAAGTCGCGTCCTCGAGCGAGGTGCCGACCGACGCGCGGAACTTGTAATCGACGATAAAGGGCGAACAGATCCCGGTTCCGGCCGGATGCACGAACAACACCGCGCCCCGCCGGTTCATCTCGGCGTAGATCGGCTCGAACTCGGTTTCGGCGATCGACCGGCCGAGGCAGATGATGTTCATGTTGACGCCGACGCAGCCGAGTTCGTCGAAGCCGCGCTCCATCTCCTTCAATGCCGCGTCGATGTGCGGCAACGGCAGCATGACATAGGAACTGATGCGGTCGGGGAAGCGGTGCGCAAACTCGGCATAGGCGTCGTTTAGCATCTTGACCGCGGTCACGCATTCCGCCTCGTCGGGGAGGTAGGGCGGATGGTTCGGCGACAGGACCTGTCTTCCGACACCGGCGTCATCCATCAGCGTGAACCGGCCCTCGATGTCCTCGGCCGAATCCGAGAACGGGTGCAATGCCATCCCGCGCTTGACCGGCAGATGGGTCGGCGAGGCAAACCGGTCACCCATAAACCGGCTGAAATTCTTCGGCGTATAATGCGCGTGCACATCGCAGATCATCTGCTGGTTCCTTCCCCCGCTGCAAACCGCTGATCCGCATCATAGCCGATAATTTTCGCCTGGCGCCGATCGACGGATCACAATCGCCCGGAGAAGCGCCCGAGAGTGAAGGCGCACGCCGCTAGCCCGCGGGATTGTCCGACCGACCCTTCGGGAAAGACCGGCCTCGCCTCCCGCCGCATTTTGCTGTTTTTGCTGTTATTTGCAACGAATTATCAGCAAATCCTCCGTCCATAGTCCCGCTCCCATCACGCACCCCGCCAATCCCGCCGCCGACAGGCCGATTGCTATCATGCAATTGTGGCAATTTTTGCTGCACGGTTGCCGCACACCCGCTGCGGCTCCGCCGCGAGAAGGTTGCGCCCGGAGGTCACCGGCTTTGTCGCGAAAAATATAAGCGCCGGGGTCGTTGTTTATTTTGGTTATCCAGAAGCGCACGAAGACGATGCGAGCGGGCGGTGCGGGCGGGCTCGCAGTCAACGACGCGGTCGGCGGGCTCGCGACCCCAGAGGCGTTGAATGTGTGGGGTATCGCTAGCGGGTTTGTCGTGGTCGGGGATCTGATCGGCGCTGGCCGCCGAGGGGGAAGCGAGGCAACGGGCAGAGGCGCGCGCCTCCAGCGCCGAAACCTTGATCGCCTATCAAAAGCTGCAGATCGCCGGCGAGCGGGTCAGGGCGGCCGTCAGGCCTTTTTCAGCACGCGCTCGATGTCGCCTCGACGACGCCGATGCCCGCCAGCCGCCGGAAGGCAGCCTGCTGCTGAGTGCTAGCGGCACAGCTTCCCTCGCTTGAAGGATTCGATCGACAGCCGACGAGAGTAGGTCGACGATACGTGGACTGCACCAGCAACCCCGGTCTACGAAGAGAGATGCTTCATGACCCTCGCCAGCCAGATCGATCTTCGAGGTTATGCCGGAGAGCCACCGGATCCGCGCTGGCCCGGCGGCTCCCGCATCGCCGTTTCCATCGTGATGAACATCGAAGCGGGAGCGGAATTGTCGCTGGCGTACGGCGATGAAGAGAACGAAGCAGTTTACGAGATCGTCGAACCGGTCGCGGGTGCACCAAACCCCGCGCTATCGTCCCACTTCGCCTATGAGACACGGGTTGGCTATTGGCGCATCGTACGCGTGCTGGAAAGCTTCGGCGTCACCTGTACGGTGAGCGCTGCAGGTCGGGCCGTCGAGCGTGCGCCATGGATTGCTCATGACGCCATCGCCCGGGGTTACGAGGTTGCCGCTCACGGATACCGCTGGGAGCGGCACGCTCAGATGTCAGTCGAAGAAGAGCGCAAGGTGATCGCCAACACGGTTACAGCCATAGAAGCCGCGGCCGGACAGCGTCCTTTCGGCTGGCACACGAAGGGCGCGGCCTCGCCCAACACCCGGCGATTGCTCGTGGAAGAGTTCGGATTTCTCTACGATTTGGATGCGTACGACGATGACCTCCCTTATCTTCAGGAGGTCGCGGGAAAAAGTCACGTCGTTATGCCGTACGCGTTTGACACAAACGATATGCGCTTCATGGCCGGCGGCAACCTCGTTCAGGGCGACGACTTCGCAACCTACTGTATCGCAGCCTTCGATTGGCTCTGGGAGGAGGGTGCGGTTCGCCCGGCTATGCTGTCCGTTGGCATTCATCCACGTCTGATCGGCCGTCCGGGCAGGATCAGCGGCTTACACCGGTTTCTCAATCACGTTGCCGGACGCGGAAAAACCTGGACGGCGACGCGCTTGGAGATTGCCCAACACTGGCGTCGAAATTTCGGCTGATTGGCGCCAGCCTCGGCTCGGCGGGTCCGGGCGCGATCCTTCGGTTGGCGGATGCGGGATCAGGCTTTTGTCTGTGAACGGCGGAGCCATTCGTCGAGACCGATATGGCCGAGGCGCGGTTCGCCCAATGGCACGAGCGAGAACTCCTCGACGCGGCCGCCCCAGTATCGGGCCGCGGGGTCGCGCACCACCTCGCGCGGATCGCCAACCGCCTTCAGATAGCGGGCGACGATTTCGTTGAAGGGCGCTCGCTCCGGGCCGGCGATCTCGACGATGCCGTTTCGCGGTGCCGCGAGCGCTACATCGGCGACGATCGGAGCAATGTCGTCCGCCGCGATCGGCTGGAACAGGATCGGCGGAAGCCTGACGATGTTTCCATCCGCGCTCGAATTGGCGATGCCGCCGAGGAATTCCAGGAACTGGGTCGCGCGGATTATGGTGTAGGGGATGGCGGCGGCCTCGATCAGTTTCTCCTGGGCGAGTTTGGCGCGGAAATAGCCATTGTCGCTCCGGTCGGTTCCGACGATCGAGAGTGCCACGTGGTGCCGCACGCCCGCTGCGGGCTCCGCCGGGAGAAGGTTGCGCCCGGAGGTCTCGAAGAATTCCAGCACCGCCTTGTCCTCGAATGAGGGCGAATTGCTGAGGTCGATCACCACCTGCGCGCCGGTCATGGCCTCGCTGACTCCCTCGCCGGTGATGCTGTTGACGCCGCTTTTGGGCGAGGCGGCGACGACCTCGTGGCCGCGCTCTCGCAGAATGGCGACGGTCTTCGAGCCGATCAGCCCGGTGCCGCCGATGACGACGATCTTCATGGCTCACCCCGTTGTAGATGACTGGCAACCCTCAAATGGGTTCGAATGCGCGGCCAAACATCGCCCACCGCGAACGAGGGAAGCCTGGCGCAAAATATTCCCGTCGCATCCGGCGCCAGGGGTGTATGCAACAGGACACTGTCGTTCACAACCGCAGGAAACTGGTTATTTTCGCCATCTTTTCTTGCCCTCCGAAGGCAGAGGTCGTGAGTTCGAATCTCGCCGGGTGCGCCGATGTCTTTCCTTTCTGACGTGCCGAACGTAGCCCACAGCGTCGCTGAGATGAGGTCGCAGATCGGCGAATGGCGCCGATCGGGTGAGACGATCGGCCTGGTGCCGACGATGGGGGCGCTGCATGCCGGCCATATGGCGTTGGTCGAGGCGGCGCAGGCCGGCTGCAACCGGGTCGTCGTGTCGATCTTTGTCAACCCCAAGCAATTCGCGCCGAGCGAGGATTTGGCCGCCTATCCGCGGCGCGAGGCGGCCGATCTCGAAATGCTGCGGGAGGCCGGGGCCGACCTCGCCTTCATCCCAGGAGTCGAGGAGATGTATCCGCCGCAGTTTTCGGCGCTCGTGCGGGTCGAAGGGTTGAGCGAGGGGCTGTGCGGCGCGCATCGCGCCGGCCATTTCGACGGGGTGGCGACGGTCGTGGCAAAGCTCCTGGTCCAGGTCTTGCCCGACATCGCCTATTTCGGCGAGAAGGATTACCAGCAACTGCAGATCGTGCGCCGGCTGGCGCGGGATCTCGACATCCCGACGAGGATCGAGGGGGTCGCCACCTTTCGCGAGCCGGACGGTCTGGCGCTCTCCTCACGCAACGTTTATCTGACCGCCGAGGAACGCCGCATCGCGCCCGAGCTTGCCCGCGTGCTGCGCAGCATCGCCGCCGCGTTGGCCGACGAGCCGGCCGCGGTCGCACGGGAACTTGCGCGCGGGACAAGAGAACTCGCCGCCGCCGGCTTCGCGGTCGAATACCTTGAAATCCGCGAGGCCGAGACGCTGGCGCCGGTTACGACGGTCGTAACCGCACCCTCCCGCGTCTTTGTCGCGGCACACCTCGGCCGCACCCGGCTGATCGACAACCTGCCGATCGATTAGGGCCACAACCGCTCGGAGGCGATCGCCGCACCTTCGGCAAGGGCGGCGAGTTTCGCCCAGACGATCGAAGGGGCGACGGCGTTATCGACAAAGGCGAAGGTGGCAAAGCCGCAATCGGCCCCCGCGATCACCCGCTCGCGGCCGACAAGATCGGCGTAATTGCCGATCCGCTGCGCGATCAGCCGCGGATGCTCGACGAAATTGGTCGTCGAATCGATGACGCCCGGGATCAGCACCTTGTCGTCCGGGATCTTCTTGTCGCCCAGTTCCTCCCACTCATGAGCGTGCCGCGGGTTGGCCGCCTCGAACGACAAGCCCTGCGGGCGGGCCCGCATCGCCACGTCGAAAATCTTGGCGAGCGGGATGTCGTGGGTGTGCGGCCCCTCGTAATTGCCCCAGCACAGATGCATCCGCATCATTTCGGGCGCGATGTTGCGGGTCGCGTGGTTGAGGGCGGCGATGTTGCGCCCGGCGATGCGCAGAAACTCGTCGTCGGAGAGATGCTGGTACTGGTTGTGCCGCGCCGAGCCGAGATCGGGCGCGTCGATCTGCAGGACGAAGCCGGCGGCGACGATCGCCTCGTATTCCTGCTGGAGGGCGTCGGCGAGAGCTTCGACGTAGGCGTCCTCGTCGTGGTAATGGCGGTCGGGGACGAATTTGGTCAGTACGCCGGGCGAGGCCGCATTCATGAATGCTTCGAGGGGCTTGGCGGCGGCGCAGGCCTCGGTCAGGTTTGCGAGATCGGTCTGCAACGGGTGGCGGTTCTGATAGGCGACGGGGCCGGTGCAGCACGGCACCGCCGCACGGCTGAACCATGAGGTCCCGCCGCGCGCCCGGTTGAGCCGCTGGTGGAAATCGGGGTGGTCGAGGAGGTCGCGATGCGCGGCCGTCTGCGGCGGCTTGTCGTTGTCGCCGCCCTTGAAGACGCCGATGCCCGAGAACCGGTGGCGGACATAGAAGGTGTACGAAATCTTGCCGAGTTCGCCGTCGCAGACGCTGTCGATGCCGGCGGCGACCTGTCTTCTGACGACATCATGCACCGAGGTCGCGAGACAGGCGTCGAAGGCCGATTGCTCGAACGTTCGTCCGACCTCGCGGGCTTCGAGAAACTCCATCAGATCGGGCGGCCGCGGCAGGCTGCCGACATGGGTCGTCAGAACGCGCTCGGTGCTGTACTTCATCCCCCCTCTCCTCCGCTCTCTCACCAGCGCGAACGACGCCGTCGCCGCGACGGTGCAATTGATGACCGCCATCGCCACGAGTACCATATCCGCCAACTGCTCGTCGCTGCTTGACGGCGAAGCGCCCCCTGATCCAACGGAAGATGCGCTTCGCTCCGCTCAACCCATCCTACGCGATCCTGCCCTCTGCCCGCGGCCTTTGCTGTTTTTGCTGTTATTTGCAACGAAAAAACAGCAAACGCCCAGGCCGCAGACCCTACGCCCGCCGGATTGCCAAACCGGCGACGACGATGCGTACCATGCGAATGTGGCAATTCCACCGTCGATCCTAACCGGGCCTTTCAGCGCACCGGGGCCCATAACACCTCCTCGATGTCGGCGGCGCCGGTCGCCAGCATGACGAGGCGGTCGAAGCCGAGCGCGATCCCGGCCGAGGGCGGCAATCCGGCGTCGAGGGCGGCGAGGAAATCCTCGTCGATCGGATAGGTTTCGCCATAGAGACGCTGCTTTTTCGCCTGGTCGGCGAGAAAGCGGGCGCGCTGCTCCGCGGCGTCGGTCAATTCGCTGAACGCGTTGGCGAGTTCGAGACCGCAGACGTAAAGCTCGAAGCGTTCGGCAAGGCGAGGATCGCGCCGGTGGCGCCGCGCCAGCGCAGCCATCGACAGCGGATAGTCGCGCAGCGCGGCCGGCGCGCCACAGTCCGAGACGGGGCTCGATCCGATCGAGAAAGATGCGGAAAAACAGGCTTTCCCAATCGTCGCCCGGATGCGGCTCGACGCCGATCCGCGGCGCCTCGATTGCGAGAAGACCGACATCGGGCTGCAACGGGTCAGGTGCGGTCGCCAACAGGTCGATGCCGCAGAATCGGTCGAAGGCCTCGGCGACCGTCAGCTGCTGCCAGGACGCGCGGGCGTCGGCGGCATGGCCGCGCCAGACCAGCGCTTCGGCGCCGGCCGCCTCCTGGCAGGCGCGGAGCAGCGCGATGCAGTCGTCGATCAAATCGTCATAGGAGGCGCCGGCGCGATACCATTCGAGGAGTGCGAATTCCGGATGGTGCGCCGCACCGCGCTCGCCATCGCGAAAGACGTGGGCCAGTTGCCAGATCCGCGGCATTCCGGCGGCGAGCAGCTTCTTCATGGCAAATTCGGGCGAGGTATGAAGGTAGCGCGGCAGCGAGCGGCCGGCGAGCGGGTCGTGCAGCCGGGTGGCGAAGGCGCGCAAATGCGGTTCGAGCCCGGGGCTCACCTGCAGGGCCGGCGTGTCGACCTCGACAAAGTCGCGCGCGGCGAAAAACTGCCGGACCGCCCGCAGGATAGAGCCGCGTTTGGCGAGCCGTTCGCGGCGCAAAGCGAATTCTTCCGGTCGCCACCATTCCGCCATTCGTCTGCCCTCCTCCTTGTCCGCACCCCGACCTGTGCTAATTTCCTGATCGACTGCCGCCGTACACTGGCGCCGCGCCCATACCCCTTTTGTCCGGACCAGCCCCATGAAGATCAACGCGATCGATTTGAAACCAGGCAACGTATTGGAACATCAAGGAAAACTCTGGATGGTGCTGAAGCGCGACCTGGTGCAGCCCGGCAAGGGCGGCGCCTTTGCCCAGGTCGAATTGCGCGACCTGCGCGGCGGCACCAAGCTCAACGAGCGCTTCCGCACCCAGGAAACCGTCGAACGCGTCCGCCTCGACGAGAAGGAGATGCAGTTCCTGTTCACCGAGAACGACCAGGCGACCTTCATGGACAACGACACTTTCGAACAGATCGCGATCCCGCGCGACATGATCGGCGAGCCGGCCGATTTTCTGCGCGACGGCATGGTATGCAACGTCATGCTCTACGAGGGGACGCCGCTGTCGGTCGAATTGCCGCCGAACGTGTCGATGGAGCTGGTCGAGGCCGATCCGGTGGTGCGCGGCCAGACGGCCTCGTCCTCGTACAAGCCGGGGAAGCTCGAAAATGGCCGGCGCGTCATGATCCCGCCCTATATCGAGGCCGGCACCCGCATCGTCGTCAGCACCGCCGACGGCAGCTTTGTCGAACGCGCCAAGGACTGAGCGGACAGCAGGTCGAGGGATTTTCGCGATGGTGATGCGCTCGCCCAACCTCAATGTCATGGCGAACGCCGCGCTCAAGGCCGCCCGCGCGCTGATCCGCGATTTCGGCGAGGTCGAGCAGCTGCAGGTCTCGGTCAAGGGTCCGGGCGATTTCGTATCGACGGCCGACCTCAAGGCCGAGCGCATCCTCAAGACGGAACTGTCGCGCGCGCGGCCGGGCTACGGCCACTTGTTCGAGGAAAGCGGCGCGCAGCCGGGCTCCGACCCGCGCCACCGCTGGATCGTCGACCCGCTCGACGGCACGACGAATTTTCTGCACGGCATTCCGCATTTCGCGATTTCGATCGCGATCGAGCGCGACGGCGAGATTGTTGCCGGCATCGTCTACGATCCGACCCGCGACGAAATGTTCGCGGCCGAAAAGGGTCTGGGCGCCTATGTCAACGACCGCCGCCTGCGGGTCTCGGCGCGACGCCAGCTCGCCGACGCGGTAATCGGCACCGGCCTCTCCGCCAGCGGGCGGGACGAGCCTGCGGTCGACAGCGACATCCTGGCGACGGTCGGCGCGGCAACCAGCGGGGTGCGCCGCATGGGGGCGGCCGCCCTCGACCTCGCCTATGTCGCCGCCGGCCGCTTCGACGGGTTCTGGGAGTTCGGCCTGTCGCCTTGGGACATCGCCGCCGGGCTTCTCCTGGTGCGCGAGGCGGGCGGCTATGTCAGCGATCTCTCCGGCGGGCGCGACATGATGGCGAGCGGCGACGTGCTTGCCGCCAACGACCATCTGCATCTGCCGCTGGCGGCGCTGATCCGGGAGACGCGGACCCGCCATCCGCGCTCCGCCGATAACCGTTGAAGTAGAGTTCGATATTTGTACTCTCGCAATTTGTTTCGGCTAAGTTAGCGCGGCTTGCGGCGGCGCGCGGACGGTCGTCCGTTGCGGCGGGACGGGAGCGGGGGTAGCGTTCGGGAATGTGCATCGCGCTTGTCCGGCGGGAGAATTGCCGATCGGCTTTGCCGCGGCCGCGGCCCGAGCTTGATTTCGCCGGGCCCGCGGCATGAGCTCGTCGCGGCGCTTCCTGCTGCGGATGGCGCTATTTCTCGTACTGGTGATTGTGCTGGCGGGTTTGCTCGGGCGCTCGCTGCTGACCGCGTTCATGGCCAATCCGGCGGTAAACGGCGTCATCTTCGGCATCCTGCTCGCCGGCATCGCCTATATCTTTCGCCAAGTCCTGCTGCTCAATCCGGAAGTCGCGTGGATCGAAAATTTCCGTCAGAGCGAATCGGGCGGCGAACCCGCGAGCACTCGCCTCCGCCGCCGCCGCGGCTCCTGGCGCCGATGGCGCGCATGCTGAGCGCGCGACCGGGGAGCCGCGTCAGCTTGTCGACAAGCTCGTTGCAGACGCTGCTCGACGGCATCGCCACCAGGCTCAGCGAGACCCGCGAGACCTCGCGCTATCTGATCGGCCTCCTCGTTTTTCTCGGCCTGCTCGGCACGTTCTACGGCCTTCTCGAAACCGTGCGCTCGGTCGGCGGTGTGATCGGCGGGCTGAATGTCGGCGGCGGCGATCTCGGCCGCGCCTTTGCCGATCTCAAATCGGGTCTGGAAGCGCCGCTGCACGGCATGGGGACGGCGTTCAGTTCGTCGCTGTTCGGTCTCGCCGGCAGCCTTGTGCTGGGCTTTCTCGATCTGCAGGCGGGGCAGGCGCAGAACCGCTTCTACAACGATCTCGAGGAATGGTTGTCGACCTACACGAGATTGTCGGGCGGCGCCTTGGGCGACGGCGGCGACACGGCGGTGCCGGTGTTTATCCAGGCGCTCCTCGAACAGACCGCCGACAGCCTGGAGAACCTGCAGCGCATTCTGGCGCGCAGCGAGGAGAGCCGGATCGGCGCCAATGCAACGCTCGGCAGCCTGACCGAGCGGCTCGGCATTCTCGGCGAGCAGATGAAGGCCGGCCAATTGCTGATGGTGCGGCTCGCCGAAAACCAGCTCGAACTGAAACCCTCGCTGACGCGCCTCGCGAACCTCGCCGAGAGTTCGCTCGGCCATGACGACGCGCTGCGCAGCCATCTGCGCAACATCGAGGGTTACATCGCCCGCCTGACCGAGGATCTGGCCCAAGGCCGGGCGCAGAGCGTGCAGGAATTGCGCGGCGAGATCCGCATCCTCGCCCGCACGATCGCGGCACTGGCCGAAGAAGGCGGGCGCTGAGGCGTCCGCGCGGGATCGGCCATGGCCATCGCCCCACGCCACAACCGCCGTCCGAGCATCGACATCTGGCCGGGCTTCGTCGACGCCCTGTCCCAGCTGTTGATGCTGATCATTTTCCTGCTGCTGGTGTTCACCGCCGGGCAGTTCTTTCTGTCGGCGGCCCTGTCGGGCCGCGACCAGGCATTGCACAAATTGCAGCGTCAGGTCGACGAACTCGCCAATCTCCTGGCTCTTGAACGGCAGACGAGCGACGAATTGCGGCTGGGTTCGGCGCGGCTCTCGGCCGAGTTGAAGAGCGCCCAGGCCGAGCGCGACCAGCTGACGACCCGGGTGGCAGAACTCGCCGCCAAGGCGGATGCGGAGGCCAAGCGCGCCGATCAGGCCACCGGGCAACTGCGCGACGCCAATGCGCTCGTCAGCGCCGACAAGGACAAGATCGAACTGCAATTGCGCCAGATCGAAAGCCTGCAGCGCGACATCGACGCGCTGAAGACCGTGCGCACCGAACTCGAAGCCAAGGTCGCCGCCCTGTCGCCACAGTCCGACACACAGGCCTTGCGCGACCGGACCAAGGAACTCGAAGCAAAGCTCGCCAGCGAAGAGGAGAAAACCTCGCTCGCGCAGAAGGAGATCGACGCCCGCGACATCCGCCTGCGCGACCTCGGGGCGCAGGCGGACCAGACGCAGCAGGCGCTCGCCTTGGAAAAGGACATCAGTCGCAACGCGCTGGCACAGGTCGATCGGCTCAACACCCAGGTCGCGGCGTTGCGCGAGCAGCTGGCGCGGATCTCGGCGGCACTCGACCTCTCCGAAACCAAGGTCAAGCAGCAGCAAGGGCAGATCGTCGATCTCGGCAAGCGGCTCAACATGGCGCTCGTCAGCAAGGTTGAAGAGCTCGCGCGCTACCGCTCCGAGTTCTTCGGCAGGCTGCGCCAGATTCTGGGCGACCGGCCCGATATCCGGATCGTCGGCGACCGCTTCGTCTTTCAGTCCGAAGTCCTGTTCGCGCCGGGCAGCGCCGATCTCAGCGATGAGGCAAAAAAGGACCTGATGCCGGTGGTCGCCGCCTTGAAGGAGATCTCGGACAAGATTCCGCCCGACATCAATTGGATCCTGCGGATCGACGGCCATACCGATAAGCGGCCGATCGCCAATTCCCAATTCCCGTCGAACTGGGAATTGTCCACCGCCCGCGCGTTGTCGGTCGTGCGGTTCCTGATCGAGCAAGGCATTCCGGCCACACGGCTCGCGGCCGCCGGATTTGCCGACAAGCAGCCGATCGATACCGACGACACACCCAAGGCCTATCGCCGCAACCGCCGCATCGAATTGAAGCTGACCGAGGGCTGAGCGCGCGGCCCCAAGCGGCGGTCTCGATCTTTCAGGCAGCGTTCATCGCCGCGTGCTATCAACCGCTCATAACGGCATCGCTGGAATGCGAGCGGGGAGGTCCGGGAAGTATTTCCCTGACGGTGCATCGCCGCGAACCTTTGGAAATGCTCCGGCTGGTCCGGATCGTCACCGACTTCCTCGATGGAGACTCGACATGCGCAGTCTGGTATTGGGGTTTGCACTCCTATTAGGTCTGGCGGGCCAGCAATGGGCCTCCGCCGCCGAGCCCGCCTCGGCTTCCGCATCCTCGCCGGCGGTTCTGACTCGGCTCGCCGCGACCGGCCAGTTCAACGGTCTGTTCGCCAAATTACGGCTGAACCCGCTGGTAAAGGCCCAGGCCAAGGAGTGCGCCGACGAGGGCGAAAGCTGTTCTTCGAGCGAGGAATGCTGCTTCGGGCTGCGCTGTACCGGAACTCCGCAACAATCGACCTGTGCCGAGGAAGACTGAGCGGCAAACCCGGTTCGGGCGTCAATCAAGAACGATTCTGGTCCCGGTTGCCCCGTTCAACAGACGCTTCAGGTGGAAACTTACCAGCTGGTCCTCGCTATGCTGCCCGAGTAGGGCGGCAAAGGCCGGCATCGCCATCGGGTCCTCGGCTTCGAGCTTGGCGAAGGCGTCGAGATAGGCCGCCGTCGCCGCTTCCTCGTAAACCGCCGGCGGCAACGGCTCGAACGCGCGCAGCGGTTCGCTGCGGCCGCGCAATAACAGATCGCCGACCGGCCGACCCTTGAAGTCGGGAGCACGGCCGACGACACTGTCGCCGACGCAGATGCGGGTGCCGAGCTGCTTGTTCGCCGATTCGAGCCGAGCGGCGATGTTCACCGTGTCGCCATAGGCGGTGTAGTCGAAGTAATGGCCGCTGCCGAAATTACCGACGATCGCCGGCCCGGTGTTGAGGCCGAGACGAGTCGAGCCGAGGGCGACGCCTTTCTCCAACCAGCGCCCGCGGAACTTCTCCGAACTGGCGTCGAGTTGGAGCGCACAGGCGACGCCGCTGGCCGCATGGTCGGGCTGCTCGGCGGGCGCCCCGAACAGCACATGCATCGCATCGCCGATGATCTTGACCACGGTGCCGCCATGGGCAAAGACGATTTCGGTCATCTCCCCCAGATAGTCGTTGAGCAGCGGCGCGATGATCTCGGGCTCGAGGGTCTCGACCAGCGAGGTAAAGCCGGCGATGTCGGTAAAGAGCGAGGTGATCTCGCGCCGCTGGCCGCCGAGATCGACCGCTCCGGGGTCGCTCGCCAGACGTACCGCGAGGTTCGGCGAGAAATAGCGCGACAATAATTCGTGCGCCCGTTCGGCGGCGGCCTGCCGGCGCCTGGCTTCGCGCAGCCGCCCGATATGCTGCAAGGTCTTGTTGATCGTGGTCTCAAGGTCGGCAAAGTCGATGGGCTTCGTCAGGAAGTCAAAGGCGCCGCGGTTCATCGCGGTGCGGATGTTGGCCATATCGCCATAGGCCGAGACGATTACCGTCGACAGCGGATCGTCGGTTTCCTGGATCTTCTGCAGCAGGGTCAGCCCGTCCATGCGCGGCATGTTGATGTCGCTGACGATCATGTCGACGGCGCCGTTCTTGCTCAGCACCTCGAGCGCCTCGGCGCCGTCGCGGGCGAACAGAAAATTGACCTCGCCATCGCGAATCTTGCGGCGAAAGCGTTGCTGCACCAGAGTTTCGAGATCGGGCTCGTCATCGACGACAAGGATTGTCGCGGTCATGCCGGTTCCTCGGCGGCGGCCCCGGCGCTGATCCTTGGCAGGGTGACGATGAATTCAGTGAAGGCCCCCTCCTCCGATTCGACGGCAAAGCCGCCGCCGTGCTGCTTGACGACGATATCGTAGCTCAACGACAGGCCGAGGCCGGTCCCCTCACCGGCGGGCTTGGTGGTAAAGAACGGGTCGAAGATCTTTGCCCGCGCCGCCGCGGGAATGCCGGTGCCGTTGTCGCGAACGCGGATTTCGACCCGGTCGCCTAGCGCGTGGGTGGCGACCGACACGGTCGGCGCATAATCGGCGTCGCCGGCGCGCCGGCGTTGACGGACGGCGTAAAAGCCATTGGCGAACAGGTTCAACAGAACTCGCGACATTTCCTGCGGGTAAAGATCGAGCGCGCCAGCGGAGGGATCGAGATCGCGTTCGAGGGTGACGTTGAAGTCCGGATGTTCGGCGCGGGCGCCGTGAAAGGCGAGGTTCAAGGCTTCCTCGACCAGAGCGTTGACATCGGCCTGGCGCCGTTCGCCCGAGCCAGTGCGCGAATGCATCAGCATGTTCTTGACGATGCTGTCGGCGCGCCGGCCGTGCTCGGCGATCTTAGCCAAATTGCCGTTCAGCAGGCCGATTAAATCTTCTATCTCCGCGCGCGCGTGGTCCGAGAGCGCCGCCTTGCCGCCAGCCAGCGCTTCCTGCAATTCCTTGGTCAATTCGCTCGACAATTCGGCGAAATTGTTGACGAAATTGAGCGGGTTCTTGATCTCGTGGGCGATACCGGCGGTCAGTTGTCCGAGTGCCGCGAGTTTTTGCGTTTCGACCAGGCGATCCTGGGCCTGGCGCAGATCGCCGAGCGCCTTTTCGGCCGCGAGCCGCGCCTCGCGGGCGGTGTGCTCGCTCGCCTGTAACGCTTCGGTGCGCGCCTCGACCTTGGCTTCGAGGGTGTCGTGGGATTCCTGTATCTTGGCCGCCATCTGGTTGAAGCGCTCGGCGAGGATCTCGATTTCGTCCCCGGTATGGATTTCGATCGGCCCGCCGCGCTCGCCCGAGCCCAACCGGTCGGCGCCGTCCTGCAGCCGGCGGATCGGCACAACCATGCGCCGCGCGAGCAGGGCGCCCAGCCCGGCCGCCATCAGCAGACCGAGCACGAGCAGTCCCGCCATGCGATAGAGCGCGGCATAGACCGGCGCCAACGCCTCGCGGAGCGGCAGCTCGACAAAGACGATCCACTCGAGCCGCGGCACCGGTGCGTACGATGTCAGCACTTTGGCGCCACCCGGCAGTTCGGTGATGTGCGAGTCGGTGGCGTTCGGGTCGCCGTGCAGGCTTGCCAAGGCGGCGGCAACCTGCGGTCGGCGCGACCAGTCGGTATCGCGCAACACCAGGCTGAGGTCCGGATCGGCGATCAATCGGCCACGCCGATCGACGACAAAGGCGTAGCCGCCCTGCCCAACCTGCATCGAAGTGACCAAATCCCAGATGAATTTGAGGTTCACCTCGACCAGGGTGACGCCGGCCTGTCGCCCGGCATGCGCCACCGCGATCCGCATATAGGGCTCCGATTGATTGCGGAACTCGACCGGGCTGAACCACACGCCCTTGGCCTCGGCGGCGATAAAGCCGGGATCGGCGGAATAGTCGGCGCCGCCGGCGACCAGATCGGGCGCGGTGCGCGACAATTTCAGCTGCTCTCTGCCGACGCCGTCGATCTCGGCGACCGACGTGATCGCCGGCACCACGCGCAACAAGCGGATGAAATCGTAGCGCCGCTGATCGAGCGGCAGCGCATCCCATTGCGGCAACGTCGTCCAACCGATCTGGTGCTCGATCTCGGTGACGAATTCCTCGATGCGAAAGGCGGCGTCGCGGGCTTTTTCGAGCTGGATAGCGAATGCCGTGCGCTCGGCGGCGCGATAGCCGAGCCACATTTCGAGCGCGCCGTCGACTGCCAGGACCAAACTTACCAGGCCGACAAAGGCAAGACCGAGCTTGAGCGCGAGACCGAGCCGCCACGGACGCCGCGCGTGTCGGCCCGCGGTTGCGGTCAAATCGGCGACGGCATGACGTCCGGCGAACACGAAACACCGATCCCTTATTGGATTACATCGTCGGCGCGGGCGAGCAGCGAGGGCGGGATCGTCAGGCCGATCCGCTTCGCGGTTTCAAGATTGATCGCCAGCACAAAGCGGCTTGGCGTCTCGAGCGGCAATTGGCCCGGGTCAGCGCCGCGCAGGATACGCCAGGAGAGTTCGGCGGCGCGGTCGAACATTTCGGCGACATCGGGGCCGTAGGACATCAGGCCGCCCTCCCGCACCAGAAAATCGTATTCGTAGATCGCTGGAAGTTTGTGTTCCGCAGCGAAGTCGATGACCCGTTTGCGGTTCAGCATCGTCAATACGTCGCTGACCATCAGGATCGCGTCGGGCGGCTTCTGCATCATTACCGCAAACGCCGTCTCGAAATCGTCGGGCGCGCGCACGCCGAGCGATTTAACCGTGAGGCCCAGACCCTGCGCCTGCGTCTCCGCGGCCTTGTAGCGCAGCGACATGCCCAGATCCTCGGCGTTCCACAGCATCGTCACGCGATGCACGCTAGGCAACGCCTCCTGCAACAGGGCAAGGCGCTTGCCCGAGAGTTCGGCCGCGACCTCGGAAAGACCGGTCACATGGCCGCCAGGGCGGGCAAAGCTGGCGACAAGGCCGTCCGCGACCGGATCGCCCGCCCGCACCACGACGACGGGAAGGCTCGCATGGTCCTTGGCCGCGACGGCCGCGGGGTAACCCGAAGTCACGATCAGGGCTACTTTGCTCGCGACCAGCTCGTCGACCAGTTGTGGCAGGCGGTCGAGACGACCGTGCGCGGCCCGTCGTTCGAAGGCGAGGTTGCGGCCCAGCACGAGGCCATGCCGGGCAAAGCCGCGAATGAGCCCGGCGGCGAACGGGCTCTGGTCGGTCGGATCGGCCCCGACGGAGAGCAAGCCGACGCGAGCAATCTGCGGCGAATTCTGCGCCGATGCTCTGGTCGAGACGATCGCCATGGCGAGAACCAGAGCGACAATAAAGCTCGACAATTTCATTTAACTGCCTTGGAGCGTCCGCGCGTCGCGACCATACGACCGGGCGTCGGCGCGACCAAGCGGTGTGTTTGACAAGACGCCGTGATCGGCGAGACTGCCATAGGGTGGTTGCCGGATCCTTTCCACCTTGAAAGCGCCGGAGTGAAACGGTGACCGGATCGGCCTATGTCCTGGCGATCGACCAGGGAACGACAAGCACCCGCGCGATCCTGTTCGACGCGTCGGGGCGGATCCGTTCGAGCGCCCAGATCGAGCTGGCCCAGCATTATCCGCGGCCCGGGTGGGTCGAGCATGACCCGGAGGAGATCTGGCAGAGCGTCGTTGCGACCTGCCGGGAGGCGGCCGCGGCGGCCGATGGCCCGATCGCCGCGATCGGCATCGCCAACCAGCGCGAGACGACGGTGTTGTGGGAGCGCGCAACCGGCCGTCCGGTGGGGAACGCGATCGTCTGGCAGGACCGCCGCACCGCCGACCTCTGCGCGCGCTGGCAGGCGACGGGCTCGACGACCTCGTGGCGGCGAGACCGGGCTCGTCATCGACCCCTATTTCTCGGCCTCAAAGTCCGCTGGCTGCTCGATTGCGTGCCGGGGCTGCGCCGGCGCGCCGCAAGGCCGGCGAGATCGCCTTCGGCACGATCGATAGCTTTCTTGCTGTGGCGGCTCTCCGGCGGCAGGCGCGCACGCGACCGATGTAACCAATGCCGCGCGCACGATGCTGTTCGACATCACGCGCCTTGAATGGGACCGCGAGCTTCTCGACGCGTTCGGTATCCCGGCGCGCGATATTGCCGGAAGTGCTCGACTACCGGCGCCGATTACGGCGCGCACCGCCCCGGACTTTTCGGCGACGAGATTCCGATCGCCGGGATTGCCGGCGACCAGCAGGCGGCGCTCCTCGGCCAGGGCTGCTTTGAGCCGGGCATGATCAAATCGACCTACGGCACCGGCGCCTTCGCGCTCCTCAATATCGGCGCCGAGCCGGTCCGGCTCGCGCCACCGGCTGCTGACGACGATCGCCTACCGCCTTGCCGGCGGGACCGCCTATGCGCTCGAAGGCAGCATTTTCGTCGCGGGAGCAGCGGTGCAATGGCTGCGCGACCGGCTCGGCATCATCGCCGGCGCCTCTGAAAGGGCTGCACTTGCGGCCCGCGCCGATCCGCGCCAGCGCCTCTATCTGGTGCCGGGCTTCGCCGGGCTCGGCGCGCCCTATTGGGCGCCGCAGGCGCGCGGCGCGCTCATCGGGCTGACCGCTGATTGCGGCCCGGCCGAGATCGCCCGCGCCGCTCTCGAAGCGGTCGGCTACCAGACGCGCGATCTCGTCGAGGCGATGGCGGCGGATACCGGCATGCGCCGTGCCGCGCTGCGGGTCGACGGCGGCATGGCGGCCAGCGACTGGACGATGCAGTTTCTCGCCGACATCCTGCCGGCCGAGGTCGAGCGCCCGGCCTCGGTCGAAACCACCGCCTGGGGTGCGGCTTATGTCGCCGGGCTGATGCGCGGCGTCTATCCCGATCCCGAAGCGAGGCCGCGCGGCGGCGGCCCGCGCGCCGGTTTACGCCGCAAATGGCGCCAGCCGAGCGCGAGGAGCGTTATGCCGGCTGGCGTCGCGCGGTCGCCGGCGTGCTTGCCGCGACGCCGGCCTGATCCCCGGAGAAAGCCGATGACACGCATGGAAGAATGGCCGAGCCTGCCGCTTGCGGAATGGCGCGAGACTTGCGCCACGCTGCACCTGTGGACGCAGGTCGTCGGCAAGATCCGCCTGGCGCAGGCGCCGCCGGTCAATCACTGGTGGCAGGTGCCGCTCTACGTGACCAGCCGCGGTCTGACCACCTCGCCCATTCCCTACGGCGGCGCGCAGCTTTCAGATCGATTTCGATTTCATCGATCATCGCCTGGCGATCGTGCCAGCGACGGGGCAATGACGGGCTTGCGCGCTGCGGCCGCTCGCGGTCGCCGATTTCTATGCCGAGGTGATGCGCCGGCTGCGCGCGCTCGGTCTCGACATCCGGATTTGGACGACGCCGGTCGAAATCCCCGATCCGATCCCGTTCGAGCAACGACCGCGACCACGCCGCCTACGACCCCGAATACGCCAACCGCTTCTGGCGGGTGCTGGCGCAGGCCGACCGGGTCCTTACCGTGTTCCGCGGCGCGCTTTCTCGGCAAGGCGAGCCCGGTGCATTTCTTCTGGGGCAGCTTCGACCTGGCGGTGACGCGGTTTTCCGGCCGGCGCGGCGCCGCCGCATCCGGGCGCGCCCAACATCGCCGACCGGGTCACCCGCGAGGCCTATTCGCACGAGGTCAGCAGCTGCGGTTTCTGGCCGGGCGGCGCCGGGTTGCGAGCAGCCGATCTTTTATGCCTACGCCTATCCGCAGCCGGCCGGGTTTCGCCGAGGCCGCCGCGTCCGCCCGGCCGCGGCCTATTACAGCCCGCGAATTCGGCGAGTTCATCCTGCCCTACGAGGCAGGTGCGGCAGGCGCCCGACCCCGACCGGGACTTGCTCGGTTTCCTGCAGACCACCTACGAGGCCGCCGCCGATCCGGGCCGAGTGGGACCGCGCCAGCGCTGGAGCGCGGCGCCGCGACGTGAACCTGTTTGCCCGACTGCCCGACGCGAGCGCCGGCGAAGCCGTCGAGATCTTGCTGCGCCGCCCCGGTCTGCGCATCGAGCGGATCGTGTCGCGAGGGCCAGGCAAGCCCGCCCGGACTTCTGGTACGACCAGGCGGAGGGCGAATGGGTGCTGCTGCTGGCCGGCGCCGCGGCCCTGCGCTTCGCCGACGAGGCCGAACCGCGCCGGCTCTCCCCCGGGCGATGCCGTGGACATCGCGCCGCACCGCCGCCATCGCGTCGAATGGACCGATCCGGCCGCGCCCGACCGTCTGGCTCGCGGTCTTTTACGATTAAGGAACCTCTTCTCTATGGCGGGCTCATGTCACCGGCAACATCGTTAATGCTGCAGTGCCGCATTGACGGCATTGCGGCGCGCCCATAAGGTCCGCCGCGGGACACGGCCCCCCAACGGGTCGCACTATTCTGCGAGGGATAGAATGATCAAGCCGAACCGGCGACCGAATAATCCTTGTTTCTCCTCTGGCCCTTGCGCGAAGCGGCCGGGCTGGTCGCCGGAAGCGCTGGCAGCGCGCCTTGGTCGGGCGCTCGCACCGCTCGGGCGTCGGCAAGGCGCGGATCGTCGAGGTGGTCGAGCCGCTCGCGCGCGATCCTCGGCGTGCCCGGCCGATTGGCGGGTCGGCATCGTCGCCGGGTCGGATACCGGCGCGGTCGAGATGGCGCTGTGGTCGCTGCTCGGCGCCCGCGGCGTCGACATGCTGGCCTGGGAGAATTTCGGCGAGGGCTGGGTCGCCGACGTCAGCGCAGCTGAAGCTGCCCGACGTGCGCGTGCTGCAGGCGCCCTACGGCAGGCTGCCCGATCTGGCGCAGGTCGATTTCGACCGCGACGTCGTCTTTCCGTGGAACGGCACGACCGCTGGGGTGCGGGTGCCGGACGGCGACTGGATCGCCGAGCGACCGCGAGGGATTGACGATTTGCGATGCGACCTCGGCCGTCTTCGCGATGCGGCTCCCCTGGGACAAGCTCGATGTCGTCACCTGGTCGTGGCAGAAGGCGCTGGGCGGCGAGGCGGCGCACGGCATGCTGGCGCTGTCGCCGCGCGCGGTCGAGCGGCTGGAAAGCTACACGCCGCCCTGGCCGTTGCCGAAGCTCTTCCGCATGACCGCGAAGGGCAAGCTGATCGAGGGCGTCTTTCAGGGCGAGACGATCAACACGCCCTCGATGCTCTGCGTCGAGGACGCGCTCGACTCGCTCCGTTGGGCGGAATCGGTCGGCGGGCTCGATGGCCTCGATCGCCCGTTCGGAGCGCAATCTCGCGGTCGTCGCCGCCTGGGTCGAGGCAGCGCCTTGGGTCGAGTTTCTGGCGGAGGACCCGGCGACGATTTCCTGCACCTCGCCGCAGCTCAAGATCACCGATCCGTGGTTCGCCGCATTGTCGCCCGACGACCGCTTCAAGACGGTGCGGGCGATGACGCGGCGGCTCGAGGAGGAGCACGCCGCCTACGACATCGCGAGCCACCGCGCCTCGCCGCCCGGCATCCGCATCTGGACTGGCGCCACTGTCGAGGCGAGCGATGTCGAGGCGCTGATGCCTTGGCTCGACTGGGGCTGGGAAGAACAGCGCCGCGCGGCAATGGCCGCCTGAGGGAGAGAAGGGTCATGCCGAAGGTTTTAATTTCCGATGCGCTGAGCCCGCGCGCGGCCGAGATTCTCGACCACCGTGGGGTCGAGGTCGACATGCTGCCGGGCATCGGCGCCAAGGAATTGAAGGAGCGCATCGCGGGATATGATGGCCTGGCGGTGCGCTCGGCGACCAAGGTCACGGCCGATCTATTGGCGCAGGCGCCGCGGTTGAAGGTGGTCGGCCGCGCCGGAATCGGCGTCGACAACATCGACGTGGCGGCGGCGACCCAGCGCGGCATCGTCGTCATGAACACACCCTACGGCAACTCGATCACCGCCGCCGAGCACACGGTCGCGATGCTGTTCGCGCTCTGCCGGCAGATCCCTGCCGCCGACCGGTCGACGCAGACCGGCAAATGGGAGAAGTCGCGCTTCATGGGCGTCGAGTTGACCGGCAAGACGTTGGGACTGATCGGCTGCGGCAATGTCGGATCGAGCGTTGCCGAGCGGGCGCTCGGATTGCGCATGAAGGTCGCCGCTTACGACCCGTTCCTGTCGGCCGAGCGCGCAATCGATCTCGGCGTCGAAAAGGTGACGCTCGACGAACTCTTCGCCCGCGCCGATTTCGTCACCCTGCACACGCCGTTGACCGAGGCGACGCGAAACCTGATCGACGCCGCGGCACTCGCCAAGATGAAGCGCGGCGTGCGTCTCGTAAACTGCGCCCGCGGTGGTCTCGTCGTCGAAGCCGATCTCGCCGCGGCGCTCGACAGCGGCCAGGTCGCCGGCGCCGCGATCGACGTGTTCGTCGAGGAACCGGCGGTCAAGAACCCGCTATTCGGCCGCGATAATGTCGTCGCCACTCCGCATCTGGGCGCCGCCACGACCGAGGCGCAGGAAAACGTCGCCCTGCAGATCGCCGAACAGATGGCCGATTTCCTATTGACGGGCGCCATCTCGAACGCAGTCAACGTACCCTCGCTGACCGCCGAGGAAGCCAAGCGCATCCGGCCCTATATGAAGCTTGCCGAACAGCTTGGCAGCTTTGCCGGGCAGTTGACGGAAACCGGGATCGTTTCGGTCGAAATCGAATACGAGGGTGCGGTCGCCGAACAGAACGTCAGGCCGTTGACGGCGATTGCATTGACCGGGTTGCTGTCGCCGCAGCTCGCCTCGGTCAACATGGTCAACGCACCGGTGATCTGCCGGGAGCGCGACATTCGCGTCAGCGAAACGCTGCGCGCCGAGCCGGCCGACTACCAGACCTTGATCCGGGTTGTCGTGACCACCGAGCGGCGGCGGCGCGAGGTCGCCGGTACGCTGTTCGGCGGCGACAAGCCGCGGCTCGTCTCGGTCGAGGGCATCCCGCTCGAAGCCGAACTCGGCGGGAACATGCTGTTCGTGCGCAACCTCGACAAGCCGGGCTTTATCGGCGCCCTCGGCAATACGCTCGGCGCCGCCCAGGTCAACATCGCGACCTTTCACCTCGGCCGAGCCGCGCCCGGGCACGATGCGATAGCGCTCGTCGAGGTCGATCAGCCGCTGACCCACGAGATTTTGGATGCCGTGCGCGCGCTGCCCAACGTGATCCAGGTCAAGGCGCTCAGCTTCTAGGTTCGAGCGCCGGGAGTAGCCGAGAGGCGGCATGCGCGCGTAGAGTGCCGTCGCGATGAACGACATACTGCACCCGGCCCTGCTCCCCGCCGGCATTCATGACCTGCTTCCCCCGGAGGCGGAAATCGAGGCGGCGATTGTCTCACGGCTGATCGCCACGCTCGCCGCGCACGGGTATCGCCGGGTCAAGCCGCCACTCGTCGAATTCGAAGAGACGCTGTTCTCCGGCGCCGGCGCCGCGATGACGACGACGACTTTCCGGCTGATGGACCCCGTGTCGCACCGGATGATTGGCGTTCGCGCCGATATGACGCCGCAGATCGCGCGCATCGCGGCAACCCGGCTTGGCGCCGCGGCGCGGCCGTTGCGGCTGAGTTATGCGGGCCAGGTGTTGCGGGTGTCGGGATCGGAAATCCGGCCCGAGCGGCAGATCGGCGAAGTCGGCGCCGAACTGATCGGCGCCGCCGGCGCCGCCGCCGATGTCGAGGTCATCGCGATCGCCGGCGAGGCGCTCGCCGCGGTCGGCGTGCCGCACCTCTCGGTCGACATCACGATGCCGACCCTGGTGCCGGCGATCGTCGAGGGTTACGGCATCGACGGCGGACGCGCGGCGGCCTTGCGCGCCGCACTCGATCACAAGGACACCGCCGCTGTGGCCGCGATCGGCGACGAAGCCGGGGAATTGCTGGTCCGCCTCGTCGCGGCCGCCGGCCCGGCGGCGACAGCGCTCGCGGCCCTTGACCGCCTCGATCTGCCGGAACGGGCACGCGCCGAGCGGGTTCGGCTTGGCGCAGTGCTCGACGGACTTCACACCGCCGCGCCGGAACTGAAAGCGACGATCGATCCGGTCGAAAACCGCGGCTTCGAGTATCACAGCGGCATCAGCTTCACCTTTTTTGGGGGCTCGGCATCGGGGGCATCGCCGGGCGAACTTGGCCGCGGCGGCCGCTATCACGCTGGCGACCCGGCCGACCCGGAACCCGCTACCGGTTTCACCCTCTATACCGACGCGATCCTGCGCACCTTGCCCGACCAGCCGCCGCCGCGGCGCCTGCTGCTCCCGGTTGGCGCCAAGTGCAGCCGGGCGCGCGAGTTGCGCGCGGAGGGCTGGATCACGGTCGCCGCGCTGGCGCCCGCCGCAGATTGGCGCGCCGAAGCCCGACGGCTTGGCTGCGACCATGTTCTTGAGGGCGGCAAGCCGGTGGCGGCCGGCTGAGGGAGGGCTGAGGATGGGGAACGTCGCCGTCGTCGGTGCGCAATGGGGCGACGAGGGCAAGGGCAAGATCGTCGACTGGCTCTCCGAGCGGGCCGATGTCGTGGTCCGCTTCCAGGGCGGTCACAATGCCGGCCACACCCTCGTCATCGGCAATGTCGAATACAAGCTGAGCCTGCTGCCGTCCGGGGTCGTACGCCCGGGCAAGCTCGCGATCATCGGCAGCGGCGTCGTCGTCGATCCCTGGGCCTTGATCGCCGAGATCGACGCGATACGCGCCAAGGGGATCGAGGTCACGCCGCGCAGTCTGAAGCTCGCCGACAATGCCGCGCTGATCCTGCCCTCGCACGGTGCGCTCGATCGCGCCCGCGAGGAACGCAGCGGCGACGGACGGATCGGCACAACCGGCCGCGGCATCGGCCCCGCTTACGAGGACAAGGTCGGTCGCCGCGCGATCCGCGTGTGCGACCTGGCCGACCCGAAAGCGCTCGACGAACGGGTCGATCAGCTGTTGTTGCACCACAACGCGCTGCTGCGCGGCCTCGACAAACCCGAGGTCGACCGAGGCGACCTGATAGCCGCGCTGCACCAGATCGCCCCCCGTGTTCTGCCTTATGCCGACACGGTCTGGCGGGTGCTTGACGACGCCCGCCGCCAGGGCCGGCGCATCCTCTTCGAAGGCGCGCAGGGCGCCATGCTCGACGTCGACCACGGCACCTATCCCTACGTGACCTCGTCGAATACGTTGGCCGGCCAGGCCGCCGCCGGGTCGGGTATCGCGCCGGGCGCGGTTGGCTATGTGCTCGGCATCACCAAGGCTTACACGACGCGCGTCGGCAGTGGGCCGTTCCCGACCGAACTCAGGGACGAGATCGGCGAGCGGCTCGGCGAGCGCGGCCGTGAGTTCGGCGTCGTCACCGGCCGCAAGCGGCGCTGCGGCTGGTTCGACGCGGTCGCCGTCCGCCAGGCGGTCAAGACCGGCGGCATCGACGGCATCGCTCTGACCAAGCTCGATGTTCTCGACGGGTTCGACGAGGTCAAATTCTGCACCGCCTATCGCCGTGGCAAGACCAGATATGACCATGTCCCAGCCGGCATGACCACGCAGGCCGAACTTGAACCCGTCTACGAGAGCGCCGAGGGCTGGCGCGAGAGCACGCGCGGCGCGCGTTCCTGGGTCGATCTGCCGGCGACCGCGATCAAGTATATCCGTCGCCTGGAAGAACTGATCGGCGCGCCGGTGGCGCTGCTGTCCACGAGCCCCGAGCGCGACGACACGGTGCTGGTCCGCGACCCTTTCGCCGACTAGACCCGCGGTCGCTTCAGCGCATTGCGCGTCCTTGGGCGGTCGCCGGCACGCGCTCCGCGCCGCTGTGGTCGCGGATGTAGCCGTCGACATGGGCGCCGATCGCCTCCAGCTGATCGCCAAAATAATGATCAGTGCCCGCGATCTTGCGGAAGTCGATCTTGATGTCGCGTTGATGCGACAACTTCGTCACTAGCTTCTGCACCGACTCGACCGGCACCACGGTATCCTGGTCTCCTTGCAGGATCAGACCCGAGGACGGACACGGCGCCAGAAAGGTGAAATCGTAGATGTTGGCCGGCGGCGCTACGGAGACGAACCGCTCGATTTCGGGCCGGCGCATCAGCAATTGCATGCCGATCCAGGCGCCGAACGAGAAGCCGGCGACCCAGCACGACCCCGCGCTAGGATTGTAGGTCTGCAGCCAATCGAGCGCCGAGGCAGCGTCGGACAGTTCGCCCTCGCCGCGGTCGAAGCTGCCCTGGCTGCGCCCGACGCCGCGAAAGTTGAAGCGCAAGGTTGAAAAGCCCTGCCGTACGAAGCACTGAAACAAGGTGTAGACGACCTTGTTGTTCATCGTGCCGCCGTGCTGCGGATGCGGATGCAGCACCAGCGCCATCGGCGCCCCGGCCGCGCGGTTGTGGTGGTAGCGTGCCTCGATACGGCCTTCCGGCCCGTTGATGATGACGTCAGGCATAGTCGATCCTGCTCAAATTCCCGACCTGGCGATCGGCTATCCGCCCTGAGGCGGCCCATAGCTGTCCGCGGAATTCTTGATCATTTTCGTCGGACAATTATATCCTCGCCAAAGGCGTGCGCGACGCGGCGCGATCCTGCGCCGCAGCGCCGATGAACTTAATATAGTGATCACGATGCTTCTGAAAGACCTGCGCGAGGAAATCGACGCGACGCTCGCCCGCGATCCTGCCGCCCGCTCGCGGCTCGAAGTCGTGCTGTGCTATCCGGGCTTCCACGCGCTGCTGTTCCACCGCTTCAGCCATTGGCTGTGGCAGCGGCGGTGGCTCCTCTGCGGGCGCTTCGTTTCGCATGTCGGCCGAGTGCTGACCGGGATCGAAATCCATCCGGGCGCGCGCATCGGCAAGCGCGTCTTCATCGATCACGGGATGGGCGTGGTCATCGGCGAAACCGCCGAGATCGGCGACGACTGCACGCTCTATCAGGGAGTGACGCTGGGCGGCACCTCGCTGCGCCAGGAAAAGCGCCACCCGACCCTCGGAAACGGCGTTATTGTCGGCTCGCACGCGCAGATCCTGGGACCCTTCCGGGTCGGCGACGGCGCCCGGGTCGGCGGCGGCGCGGTGGTGCTGAGAGAAGTGCCGGACGGCGTTACCGTGGTCGGCAATCCGGCTCGTCCGGTCGGCGCACGCGGGGGCCAGCCGCGCCCTGAGCCGAGCTTTCAGCCCTATGCGGTCTGCGGCGACATCCCCGACCCGATCGCCCGCGCCCTGAACGGCCTGGTCGACGAAGTTACAAGCTTGCGGGCGCGACTGGTCGAATTGGAGCGCGCACCCTCGGCGCAGGGGCTTGTTCACGGCGAGAGTGGACACAACGGCAGCGGCAACGGTGTCGTGGATACGGACCGAGTTTGTTGAGGGCCGGGTCATGCGGTTGAGCACCAAGGGTCGCTACGCCGTCATGGCGATGGTCGATCTCGCCCGACACAGCGGCGGTCAGCCGATTTCACTCGCTGAAATCGCCGAACGGCAGGAAATATCGCTCTCCTACCTTGAACAGCTGTTCGCCAAGTTGCGCCAGGGCGGGCTTGTTAAGAGCGTGCGCGGCCCCGGCGGCGGCTATCTGCTCGCCCACGATCGCAGCGAGACGCGGATTGCCGACATCATCCTCGCGGTCGACGAGCCAATCCGCGCGACGCGCTGCACCCCTGGCGCGCCGGTCGGCTGCCGCGGCAACCGCACCCGCTGCCTGACGCACGATTTGTGGGAAGAACTGGGCAATCAAATCCATCTATATTTGAGTTCGGTGTCGCTCGCCGATATCTGCGAACAGCGCGTGCTCGGCACCAGCGGCCGCCTCCATTGCGAAGCGCTGCGGGCCGCGGCGACGGGAACGCGATGACCTCGCGCGCCGTATCTCAGCGGCAAATGCCGCGCACAACCTATCTCGACTGGAATGCAACAGCGCCGCTGCGCCCGGAAGCACTGGCGGCGCTGACCGCAGCACTCGGCCACTGCGGCAATGCCTCCTCTGTGCATCGCTGGGGTCGGGCTGCGCGCCGCGCAATCGAGCGGGATCGCGAAACGGTGGCGGCGCTGATCGGCGCGACCGCGGCCGTTGTAACCTTCACGGGCGGCGGCACCGAGGCCAATAATCTGGCGATCTGCGGCGGCGGACAGCGCCGCGTGCTGGTTTCGGCCGTGGAGCATCACTCGGTCCTGCACGCCGATGCCGCGGCGGAACGTATCCCGGTCGACGGTGACGGCCTTCTGCGTCTCGATGCGCTCGACCGTCTTCTCGCCGATGACCCGCGCCCGGCGCTGGTTTCGGTCATGCTCGCCAACAATGAGACCGGCGTCATGCAGCCGGTCGCCGATATCGCCCGCATCGCGCGGCGGCGCGGCGCGCTGTTTCATTGCGACGCGGTGCAGGCGGCCGGCAGGATCCCGCTCGACGCGAGGGCTATCGGCGCCGATCTGATAACCTTGTCGGCGCATAAGATCGGCGGCCCGCTGGGCGTTGGCGCGCTGATCGTGGCAGGCGATCTCGAGCTCGAGCCGCAACTGCGGGGCGGCGGACAGGAGCGCGGCCGCCGCGCCGGCACCGAAAACCACCCGGCAATCGCAGGCTTCGCCGCCGCCGCGGCAATCGCAGCGGCCGAGATCGGCGTTTATGAGCGCGTGGCGGCACTGCGCGATGGTCTGGAGGCGGAAATCGCCGCAACGGCGCCCGACGCCATCGTCATCGGCAAGGCGGCCCCGAGATTGCCGAACACGACGGCGCTCGCGATGCCCGGGATCGCGGCGGAAACGCAGGTCATGGCGCTCGACCTCGACGGCGTCATGGTCAGCGCCGGTGCGGCCTGCTCGTCCGGAAAGGTCGGGCCGAGCCATGTGCTGGAAAGCATGGGCGTCGCGCCCGATGTTGTCCGTTCGACGATCCGCGTCAGTCTCGGCTGGAGTTCGACCGAGGCCGACATCGCGCATTTTCTTGACGCCTGGACGAAGCTATATCGGCGCCGTCGCAATCGAACCGAGACAGCAACCGTCGGAGCATGGGCGGCATGAACGACACCGGCGCCAATGCGATGCCGATCTATCTGGACAACCAGTCGTCGACCCGGGTCGATCCACGCGTCCTCGAGGCGATGCTGCCCTATTTCACCGAGCAGTTCGGCAATCCGCACAGCGCCAGCCACCCCTACGGTCGCATCGCCGCCGCCGCGATCGAAACGGCGCGCGGCGAGCTCGCCGCCTTGATCCATGCCGATCCGCGCGAGATCGTATTCACATCGGGCGCCACCGAGGCGAACAACCTCGCGATCAAGGGGGCGGCGCATTTCGTCCGCACGCATCCGACCGCGGGCCTGCCGCGCGACCACATCGTGACTCTCGCCACCGAGCACAAATGCGTGCTCGAAAGCTGCGCTGCACTGGAGCGCGAGGGGTTCGCGGTCACCTATCTGCCGGTCGAACCCGATGGTTTGGTTTCGCTCGACACGCTGGCCGCGGGCGCTGACCGCGCAGACCCTCCTCGTGTCGATCATGGCGGCGCATAACGAGATCGGCGTGATCCAGCCGCTCGCCGAGATCGGCGCGCTTTGCCGCTCGCAAGGGGTGCTGTTCCACAGCGACGCGGCGCAGGCGGCGGGCAAGATCCCGCTCGATGTCGAGGCGATGCGGATCGACCTCCTGTCGATTTCCGGTCACAAGATCTACGGGCCCAAGGGAGTGGGGGCACTCTATTTCCGGCGCCGGCCGCGGGTGCGGCTGATGCCGCTGATCGACGGCGGCGGCCAGGAGCGCGGCTTGCGATCGGGCACCCTGCCGACGCCGCTCTGCGTCGGGCTCGGCCGCGCGGCGGCAATCGCTCAGGCGGAGATGACCGAGGAGGCGGCGCGCGTGCGGCAGTTGCGCGATCGGCTGCACGCCGGTCTGGCGCGGCGGGTCGCCGGGCTCGGCCTCAACGGCGACGCCGAACGGCGGCTCCCCGGCAGCCTCAATCTGACTTTCCCCGGCATCACCGCGCCGGACCTGATCGAGGCCTGCCCGAGCATCGCGATTTCTACGGGTTCGGCCTGCACGTCGGCCGCAATCGAGCCGTCCTATGTGCTGCGCGCGCTGGGCCTGCCGGACGAGGTTGCCAATGCCGCGATCCGCATCGGCATCGGCCGCTTCAACACCGCCGCCGACATCGATTTCGCCGTCGACGCACTGGCTGCGGCGGCAACCCGGCTCACCGCCGAAGGCGGGATGAAAGCGGGCCGGCGCACTCCCACATAGATCATGAACTGGCACCGGAGAACGGTCGAATGATGGCGAGAAAACAGGCCTTGTCGGTGACGGACGCCGCCGCAGAGCGGATACGCGCGCTCCTCGCCAAGCGCGGCAAGCCCTCGGTCGGGGTCCGCATCGGGGTGCGGTCCCGGGGCTGCTCGGGCCTCAGCTACACGCTCGAATACGCCGACGAGAAGGGCAAATTCGACGAGGTCGTCGAGGATAAGGGTGTGACGGTGCTGGTCGATCCGAAGGCGGTTATGTTCATCCTCGGCACCGAAATGGATTATGTCGAAGAGAAACTGCAAAGCGGCTTTACCTTTCACAACCCGAACGAAAAAGGCCGTTGCGGCTGCGGCGAGTCGTTCCACGTCTAACAACTAGGACTCCGGCTTGAAGCTGTTCCAGATCGAGGAGCCGGACGGCGAACCGGCCGATCCGGACGCGCCGGGTGCGGCAATCGGCATCGACTTCCGCGGCGCGGAGGTTGTCGTGGCTTTTGCCGTCGGCGGCAACGCCGTGGTCCTCGCCGATCGCGAAGGGTTCGAGCAAGTCGCTGCCGACGCCGGCGCTGGATGCCCCGGCCGATCTCTGGCAGGCGGTTTTTGAAGGGGCGCGACTGCGAGCGGAGCGCGCGTTGGCTCGGCCCGCAACCCACGCGGTTGTGGCGCTGGCGAGCGATCCCGACAGCGGAACCGCCGCGCGCGTTCGGCAGGCGGCGGCGGGCGCCGGTCTCGAAATTCTGCGTCTCGGCCGCATCGGCGATGCGCTCGCCGCGGCGCTCTTGGCCGAAGACCTGGCGCCCCGGCCGGAGCCGCCGTCAACGGCGGATGCGTAATGATGCCGAAGATGGTCTTTGTCGAACGTGACGGCGTCCAGCGCGAGGTCGACGCGCCGCTCGGGTTGACCGTGCTCGAAGTCGCCCATCGCAACGGCATCGATCTCGAAGGGGCGTGCGAAGGCTCGCTCGCCTGCTCGACCTGCCATGTGATCATCGATCCCGAATGGTACGAGCTGCTGCGCGAAGCCAGCGAGGACGAGGAGGACATGCTGGACCTCGCCTTCAACCTGACCCGAACCTCGCGGCTCGGCTGTCAGATCATCATCACCGAGGAGCTGGACGGGTTGACGGTGCGGCTGCCGGCGGCGACGCGCAACCTGTTGCTGGGCTGATCCGGAGTTCGCGATGACGGAAGGGGCCGGGCTCTTCTCGCGTCTGGTCGCCGCCTCGGGCGATGCATGGCGGGCCTATACCGAGCACGAATTTGTTCTGCGTCTGGCCGCCGGGGATTTGCCCGAGGCATGTTTCCGCCGCTATCTCGTTCAGGACTACCTGTTCCTGATCCATTTCGCCCGCGCCTGGGGATTGGCGATCTACAAATCCGATACCCTCGCCGAGATGCGAGGGGCGCAGCGCCTGGTCGCCGCGACCCTCGACGTTGAGATCGGGCTCCATATCGATTATTGCCGCGGCTGGGGCCTCTCCGAAGCGGTGATGGCGGCCACGCCGGAAGCGCCGGCAACGATCGCCTATACCCGCTTCGTCCTCGATCGCGGCGCCGCCGGCGACCGGCTCGACCTCGAAACGGCACTGGCGCCCTGTGTGGTCGGCTACGCCGTAATCGCCGCCGCGCGCGATGGCCGATCCCGCTACCCGGCTCGATGGCAACGCTTATCGCGAGTGGCTCGACATGTATGCCGGCGCCGACTATCAATCCCTTGCCGCGGAGGCCGCCGCCGCTCTCGACGAGCAGTTCACCCGGCGCGGCGGCGAGGGCCGCCTTCCCTCGCTTGCCGCCAATTTCGCCGCCGCCTCCCGGCTCGAAGCCGATTTCTGGCAGATGGGGCTCGACGCGTCACCGTGACCGCACAGGATTTCGACCTTCCGGGCAATCCGGCCGACTGCCGCGTCGTCGTGGCGATGTCGGGCGGCGTCGACTCCTCGGTGACGGCGGCGCTGATGGTCGAGCGCGGCTTCGAGGTCGTCGGCGTCACCTTGCAGCTCTACGACCACGGCGCCGCTGTCGGGCCGCAAGGGCGCCTGCTGCGCCGGCCAGGATATCGAGGATGCGGGGCGCGTCGCCGACCGGCTCGGCATCGCGCATTACGTCCTCGATTACGAGAGCCGCTTTCGCGCCGAGGTGATCGACGATTTCGCCGAGGAGCTATCGCCGCGGCGAGACGCCGGTTCCGTGCATCCGCTGCAACCAGCGCATCAAGTTCCGCGATCTGCTTGACACTGCGCGCGATCTGGGTGCGGACGCGCTGGCGACCGGCCATTATGTCGCGCCGCGTCGTCGGCCGCGACGGGCCCGAACTGCACCGCGCCCGCGACCTTGCCCGCGACCAGAGCTATTTCCTGTTCGCCACGACCCGAGCCCAGCTCGATTTTCTGCGGTTTCCGCTGGGCGATCTCGGCAAGGACGAGACGCGGGCGTTGGCGCGGCGCTTCGGCCTCGCGTCGCCGACAAGCCCGACAGCCAGGACATCTGCTTTGTACCACAGGGTTCCTATGCCCGGCTGGTCGAGCGGCTGCAGCCCGAAGCGGCAATGCCCGGCGACATCGTCGACCTCGCCGGCCGTGTCCTCGGCCGGCATTCCGGCATCGGTCGTTACACGGTCGGCCAGCGCAAGGGGCTGGGTCTCGGCGGCGGCGAGCCGCTCTATGTATTGCGGATCGAGCCCGAGCATCGGCGGATCGTCGTCGGACCGCGCACCGCTTTGGCGCAGACGCAACTGGCTCTTGCCGAATTCAACTGGCTGACCCGTCCGGCCGCACGGATGGCGGTCACGGCGAAGCTGCGCTCGACTGCAGACCCCTGCGCCCGCAACTCTTCTGCATGGCGATGGTGACGAGATGCGGCTCGAACTGGCGGCTCCCGTAGGAGCGGTGGCGCCCGGCCAAGCGGCGGTCCTCTACGACGGCGATCGCGTCGTCGGCGGCGGCTGGATCCGGCGGAGCCGAGGCGGCGGCTTGACCCTCCTCGCCGCATCTCCTATATCCGGGCCCGCGCGGCGGGGTAGCTCAGCTGGTTAGAGCAGGGGAATCATAATCCCAAGGTCGGGGGTTCAAATCCCTCCCCCGCTACCAACTCTCCCGCTTGTCCTGGGGATCAGGTTGGCGCCAGGCGCGGTTCGACCACCGGATCGCGCCGCCGGGTTGGGCCGCCGGCCAGGATCTGGATGACCCCGGCGCTGAAGCCGACCAAGACGCCGATCTGCCAGGCGCGGTCGTAGGAGCCGGTCGCGTCGAAGATCAGGCCGCCGCCCCAGGCGCCGAGCGACGAGCCGACCTGATGCATGACAAAGGATATGCCGAGCAGGGTCGCCATGTAGCGCGTGCCGAACATCTCGGCGACGAGCCCGCTGACGAGCGGCGCCACGCTGAGCCACAGCATGCCCATCGCCGCCGCGAACAGAAGCGTGCTCGCCGGACTCGGCGGCATCATGAAATAGGCGGTGAAAACGCCGGCGCGCAGAATGTAGAGCAGCCCCAACAGGATATGCTTGGGATAGCGGGCGCCGAGCCAGCCCGCGGCGAGCGAGCCGACACAATTCATGCCGCCAATCACTGCGATCGCCTCGGCGCTCAGCATCGGGTCCTGGCCGCAGATCGCCAGATAGGTCGGCAGATGGGTCGTCAGAAAGACGAGGTTCAGCCCGCAGACGAGATAAGCGCCCGACATCACCAGAAACGGGCGGTGTCTTGCGGCTTCGCCGAGCACCGCGCGCATCGTGGTCCGGCCGCCGCTACGGGCCGGTATCCGGTCGGCGCCGCCGGCAAGGAAGCCCGCCGGCAGCATCGCCACCGCCAGCGCCACAAAGAACAACGCGCCGATCTGCCAGGCGTGGTGGTTCAGGAGGCTCTGCGTCGTCAGCGGCACCAGCAACGTGCCGAGCGACCCGGCGGCCGAGACCACGCCCAGCATCTTGCTGCGCTGCTGCTCGGGAACCGCGCGGGCAGCGGCGGTCAGCGCCAGCGAGGAGGCGGTGCAGGAAAGCGCCACCCCGATCAAGGCGCCCGAGACGAAGAGCGCCGTCGCCCCGCCCGCCGCCGCCATGACCCCGAGCCCGACGACATAGACTGCCGCTCCCGCCAGCATCGTGACGCGCAGTCCGAAGCGGTCGGCGAGCGCGCCGATCGGCGCCTGAGACAGGCCCCAGACGATATTCTGGATCGCAATGGCGAGGGTGAAGTCGGACGCGGCGAGCGCCAGATCACGCGTGACCGGGGTCAGGAACAGGCCGAGGCTCTGCCGCAGGCCCATGCCGAGGCTGAGGAGCAGCGCGGCCCCGATCAGGATCAGACGCGCCTGACCCCGGCTGGCGAAAGAGCTCATTTGAGGGTGGGTATCCCGTACGGCGGCGTCGTTTCTAACGAAACATGCACTCTGCCGCAGCCGACGCTCTGCTCAAATTGCGATCATTGCAGCCTTTGCCTGCGCATAAAGCATGGGCAGGACGGCCGGAACTAGAACCCGGCCTGCCGCTCCATCGTTTCGAGCGCGGCCACGGCGGCGCGAACGGCCGGATGGTCCTCCCCTTGACTTTGGCGACGCATCTCGACGACTTGGCGCTGCAATTCATAGGCCTCGTCCCAAATGCCGGCCTGCCACAAGATTGCCGCGAGATTGCCCATCGCCGCGAGGCTGTCGGTGTGCGTCTCTCCGAGAAGTCGGCAGAGAGCGGCATGCGTCTCTTCGAGAAGCGCGCGGGCCGCTTCGACATCGCCCTGGGCGGCGACGGTTCCCGCGAGATTGTTGAGCGCCAGCAGGGCCTCACGGCTGTCCTCGCCGAACCGGCGGCAAAGGCCGGCGGCAACCTCCTCCTGCAGCTCCCGGGCAAGGTCCAGATCGCCCTGCATTCCGACCGTGACGGCGAGCTTGCCGAGCGCCTTGAGCGTGTCCTGATGTTCGTCGCCGAAGAGCCGGCGGTGGGCGGCGACGACCTCTTCCTCAAGCCGTCGCGTGGCGATCAGCCGACCCTGGCGCCAGAAAGCCTCGGCGAGATCGAGCTTCGCCGTCAATGTCTCCGGATGATCCTCGCCGAGGCCCCGCCGCTTTTCCGCAAGCGCTCGCTCGAACGGCGCCGAGTCCGCCGGATCGGTTTCGTCAGCCATTGCAGCAGCCTGACGGCGCCGCCGCTCGTCGTCTAGTCGAAATCCTCTGCGAGCGCCGCGCGCATCGCTTCGGGCATCTGGGCCATATGCGCGTAATTCGGGTGATCGATGCCCGCCACGATGCGCGCCCCCGGGATCCTGAACCGCGCGATCTGTTCGCGAGAAAATGCAAACCGCAGGAACTGCACCGCCGAGGCCTTGCCTTCCGGGCTGGTGTTTTCGCGCGTCGGATCGGGATCCCCGCCGATCCGCTCGCCATCGATATCGAGAAAGACGCGGTGTTCGATCCCGCCAAGCCGTAGGAGCGCGGCGCCGCGGCGCACCGGATCGTCGATCTCGAACATCACGGTCGCGACCAGTTCGCGCCCGTTCGGAATAAGGGGACTGTAAGTGGCAAGCTGGTCCTCGATCTGCGCCTCGCCGCCCTTCTCGATGAACAGCATTTCCTGGACCTGATGGCGCATCGTCGCCCAATTCTCGAAGGAGAAGGTCGAATAGGGACCCACTTCGAGGCGACGCCACCGCTTGATTTCACCGAGCCGCCGCCGCTCCTCACGCCGGATCGCGGCATATTCGGCAAGCGGCAGAATGTCGGCATGAGTCAGCCGCCGTTTTTGCGTCAGGGCAGTTTCACTCATCATGTACCCGCTGGTTGGTCAGACCACGCGCCGGCGATGCCGTAGGCGCGGGCGACGAGTTCGATCGGATGGAGAGAGCGTTCGGGCAGCGCCACGGCGCCCTTGGCCGCGATCTCCATCCCCTGGAGGATGTGCATGCCGGCAAGCGGGCATTCCGAGGCAAGAAAGGCCTTGTTGTTCTTCAGGGCTTGCCGCGCAACCGGACGGCCAACCTTGATCGCGGTTTCGAAATTCTCGGCGTACACGCCCCACGAGCCGCCGTGGCCGGAGCAGCGCTCGATCACCGCCACCTCGGCGTCGGGCAGCAGACGGAGCATTTCCACGGCCTTTTGCCCGACATTCTGGGCCCGCCCATGACAAGCGAGCTGAACCGTGACGCCGCCTTCGAGCGGTCGCAGTCCGGGAGCGAGCCCCTCCTTGCGCGCGATATCTACGATGTATTCGCTGATGTCGAACGTCGCCGCGGCAAGTTTGGCGACAGCCAGGTCCTGCGGCAGGATCAGCGGCCACTCGAATTTGAGCATCAGCGCGCAGGACGGGACGAGCGCGATCACATCGTAACCCTTGTCGATCCAGGGGCCGAGTTCGCCCGCGACCCGCGCCGCCGAAGCGCTCACGGCGGCGAGATTGCCCTGTTCGAGTTGCGGCATGCCGCAACACCGGGGATAGAGCACCTCGGTTTCGACGCCGTTGCATGCGAGCACCGCCTGCGTCGCCTCGCCGATGCTCGGATTGTTGTAATTGACAAAGCAGGTCGCGTAGAGGACGGCCTTGCGCCCGGCGGCCGGCGCTGTGCGGTCGACCGGTGGCCCGCCGCGCCTAGCGCGCATGACGAAGGTGCGGCCGTGATAGGTCGGCAAAGCGGCGCGGCGATCGATGTCGAGCGCCTTCTCCATGACCGGTCGGGTCAACGCGTTGCCGCGGTCGGCAGCCCAGTTGGCCAATGGCGCCGCCAACCCCGCCAGCCGCCCATTGCGGTCGGTTTTGACCAATTGGCGATGTCGCCACGCGATCTTGCCCTCGCGCTCCTCGACGGCGCGGTAGCGCAGCATCAGATGCGGAAAATCGACGTTGAACTCGTGCGGCGGCACATACGGGCACTTCGTCATGAAGCACATGTCGCAGAGCGTGCAGGCGTCCGCGACTTTTTGATAATCGGCGACGTCAACCGAATCGAGTTCGCCGGTCGCCGAGGAGTCGATCAGGTCGAATAGCCGCGGGAAAGAATCGCACAGATTGAAGCAGCGGCGGCAGGTGTGGCAGATGTCGAAGACGCGACGCATCTCTGCCTCGGTCTTCGCGCGATCGGCGAAGTCGGGATCCCGCCAAGCGATCGGATGGCGGATCGGCGCGTCGAGGCTGCCTTCTTTCATCGTGTTCCGTGTTCCCGATATTAGGCGGCCAAAAAATAGGGGCGCGGAAGCTTGCGCTCCGGCGCCCCCGCCGTGACGATGGCGATGCGCTTCAGGCCATCGAGTCGAGAGCCTTCTGGAAACGGCCGGCATGCGATTTCTCGGCCTTGGCGAGCGTCTCGAACCACTCGGCGATCTCGTCGAAACCTTCTTCGCGCGCGGTCCGGGCCATGCCGGGATACATGTCGGTATATTCGTGGGTCTCGCCGGCGATCGCCGAGCGCAGATTATCGTCGGTCGCCCCGATCCGCAGCCCGGTCACCGGGTCACCAACTTCTTCCAGGTATTCGAGATGGCCGTGCGCGTGACCGGTCTCGCCCTCGGCGGTCGAGCGAAACACCGCGGACACGTCGTTATATCCCTCGATATCAGCCTTTTGGGCAAAATAGAGATAGCGCCGGTTTGCCTGGCTTTCGCCCGCAAAGGCGACCTTGAGGTTTTCCTCTGTCTTGGAATTCTTCAAATCAGTCATGAACGCCCTTTACTGTCCACCGCCGGGAGGCACTCAGATCAAGCCTCACGAAGGGCGATATAAGCGCCTATCCCTACGAGTTCAACAGTCTCGAAGGATTATAATCTATCGGCCGACCACAGCGGCCGTAGACCGAGACCGCTTGCCGAGTACGATCCACCCGGCGCCTGTAATCCTTATCTGGTAAAGTGCCCGTCGCGCAGCCATCCAACAATATCTTCGAGTCTGAGCCCGACTGCCTGGGGTCTTCAGCGTCAGATGGGCCTCAAGCTTTGGCGGCGCCGGGACGGACCCTGACGATAATGTCGACGCGGCGGATTTCGGTGCCGAAGGGCGGCAACGGCAAACCCGTGACCGAGAGATGATGCGCCGGAATATCCTGCAATTCCCCGGTCGTCTCGCAAAAGAAGTGATGGTGTTCGGCAGTGTTGGTGTCGAAATAAGAGCGCCCGGGTTCGACCACCGCCTCCTGCAACAGGCCCGCCTCGGTGAATTGGTGGAGCGTGTTGTAGACGGTCGCCAAGGACACCCGAATCCCGGTCGCCAGAGCCTCGCTGTGCAATTGCTCGGCGGTAACGTGGCGGTCGCCGTTTTCGAGGAGAAGGCGGGCCAGCGCGATACGCTGCCGCGTCGGCCGCAAGCCAACTTCGCGCAGCCGCTTCAGGGAGATCGACGAAGGGGACATCTTATTCATGACACAAATATAACCATGGACCCGTCAGAAATAAACAGATCTGTCGCGCATTGATCGCGTTTTCTGCGCAAAACTACACGAGGCACGCGCGGAAGGGGTAAACACGCAGCCCCCGCCGCCGTTCCCCTCGCCGCTTGCGGCGAGAGAAACGGTCAGGACGGATCGGGTCTGAAGGGAGCCGAATTCGAGGCTTAGAGGTTCGCCTGGAAGTCGCTGTAGTCGCGAACCTTCTTGTAGATCTGCAGGCGGTTCCGCTGGCTGTCGGCGACGATGATGCTGTCGGTCGCCGGATCGAACTCGACCGCTGTCGGGAAGCAGAACCGCCATTGCGGCTCAAGGCTTTTGACGCGACGCCGCGCCTTCTTCATGTCCGGGTTGGCATCGACGGTTTGCTGCGCCCCATTTCGACAATTCCTGCGCATCGCCGATCAGATTGGCAACCGGTTTGCCTTCGGCGTCAAATACACAAACCCGATGATTGCCCCAATCGGTGACATAGATGTCGCCATCGGTATCCACGGCAACATCGGTCGGATGATTGAGCAGGCCCGGCTTGGGGTAGTGCGCCGTCTCGGAAGTAGCTGAAACATACGGCCCGAGCATGGTCACGGCATAGGCGCCCTCAGGCTCTTCAACCTTGCCGTACTCGCCGAACTTCATCAGGAACTTGCCCTCGGGCGAGAGTTTCTGAACGCGATGGTTCTTCCAGTCGGCGACATAGATATTGCCGTCCTTGTCGAGGGTGATCCCCCAGGGCTGGTTGAACTCGCCGTCACCGGTGCCGGCACGGCCGCATTTTCCGACAAACTTGCCGTCCGGGGTGAAGACCTGCAGGCGGTTGTTGCCGCTGTCGACGACGATGATGTTGCCGTTCTTCTCGACCGCCAGACCGGCCGGCCGCATCAATTCGCCGTCACCGCTGCCGGTCTTGCCCCATTTCCGCAGGAATTTGCCGCTGCTGTCGAACACGGAGATCGTATTTGTCCAATCGTCCGAGACATAGACATGATCGTTGTCGTCGACCGCGACGCCGAACGGCCAGACCGCATGGCCGTCGCCCTCGCCGTATTCGCAGAAATCGGCGAGCCATTCTTCTTCGCCCGGACCGCCGAGCTGCACTTTGTTGACGTGCATCCCGAAATTGTTCTCGTTACCGCGGTTGGCGGCGTAAAGAACGCCGTTTTTACCAAGGCACATCGTCTGGATATAATTGAAACCCGGTCCGCGGGCGGCGTTGCGCCCGACGGCATGGCTCCAATCATAGACGCGTCCTTCGGAGACTGTTGTGAGCGGCATAGCGCTCCTCCTCTCTGATCGACGTGTTTCGCTTACCCAGTCTTGTCACAACTCGCCCCTCCTCCCGAGGGCTGCCGCGGAAAGGAGAGAGTTGCGAGCCTTGCCGTCAGTTCAGGAAGGCCGGCTGCTCAAAGGTGCCGTTGACGATCGGCGCCGGATTGAGCTTCAGCCACTTGTCGAGAATCGTCGAGTAGACGCTGCGGAAGTCCATGTTCGGGTTCAGATCGCCCTGGACGAGGTGTTCCGGCTTGAGCGAGGGCATTTCGCCGTAATGCCCGCCCTTGACCTTCTCGCCGAGCACGAAGGCGACGCCGCCGGCGCCGTGGTCGGTTCCCGAGCCGTTGTCGCGCACGCGGCGGCCGAACTCGGAGAACATCAGCACGATCACGTTGTCGGCGTGGTCATGCTCGCGCAGGTCTTTCATGAAGGCGTCGATGCCCTCGGTCACCGCGGTCCACAGATTGCCGTGGCCGGGGTTCTGGCCGGCATGCGTGTCGAAGGTGCTGTGGTCGCAGTAGAAGATCCGGCTGCCGAGATCGGCGAGATGCGACTTGGGCGATGCCCCGGAGCTTCCGCGCGATCGGCGTGTTCGGATACTGCACCGTCGACGTGTACTTCTGCGGCGCGACCTTCAGGATGTCCTCGCCCTTCAAGGAATCGAACCCGGTGCTGCTCATGTAGTCCATGACGGGGCCGACGCCGACCGCGGGCTTGTACATGTGCGCGAAGCGATCGAGAACCTGCTTGCGCTGCTCGCCCTGAATGGTCGGCAGGAAGCCGTAGTGCTCCAGCGGACCGGCAACGCAGGCGACCGGCACGCCCGGCACCGCCAGCGAGCGCGGCAGGCTCGGGCCGAAGCTGACCGTGGTGACGACGTTTTCCTTGTTCGGGATCGAACTCGCGCGCCACCCGGCCGAGCCAGCCTTCGGTGCCGACCTTGATCGGCTCGCAAGTGTGCCAGATGTCCATGGCCCGGAAGTGCGAACGCGGCGAGTCCTTGAAGCCGACGCCGTGCAGGATGGCGAGCTTGCCGTCATCCCAGAACTGCTTCAGCGGCGCCATGTAGTGCGGGATGCCGTAGTCCTTGTCGAGATGCATGATCTGGTTGTCGGGGATCCCGACCGCCTTGCGGTTATCGCGGTACAGCGGGTTGTTGTACGGGATCACCGTGTTCAGATAGTCGTTCCCGCCCGTGAGCTGCAGTACGACGATCACCGGGTCTTTCTGCGTTGCCTGTGTTGCCGGCATTGGGTATTCTCCTCGTCTGGCATAAGATGTAGTCTTTACGCGAATTGATACTCTCTGGTCGCCGCGATCAGCTGCAGCATCTGACCGGTGCGCTGATCGGCGATCTGGGCGTTTGAGGCGCTGTCCCAGTTGATCTGGCCCCACTCCTTGGCCTGCGCAGTCAGCTCCTGCTTGGTGTCGGCGCCGACTTCGACCGGGCCGAGCAGGTCGAGGCAGCCATCGACCAGCTGCTCCGGGGTCAGCGTGCCCTGCGCCTTCAAGCCGGTTGATGATGGCGCTGGACGCCCGGCAGCGACGGGTCGCCGACTCTGTTCCGCGACGAAGTTGATGCGCGCCATCAAGCGAGCCGCTGTTGATCCACTCCTTGCCGGTGTGCCAGCCCTCGACCGAGGGCGGGTTCAGCAGGTCCTGGCCCATGTAGGACGGCTGTCATCGACAGCTCGCCATACCCAGGCTTCGGGAGCTCGTGGCCGCCGACCAGGCGCAGCGTGCCGACCACCACCTCGGCCGGCGACTTCATGTGCTGGAAGCGGGCGTTCTTGAAGAAGTCCGACTTGAACAGCGCGCGCAGCACCGGCGTCATGTCGAACTTCGAGTCCCGGAAGACCCCCACCAGCGTGTCGATCGCCTTCTGGTCGCGCGGCGGCTCGATCGGCCAGGCAGGCACCTGCGGCTCGTCGGCGACGAAGAAGTTGTACAGATGCCGGCAGATGAACCTGCCGCAAGCCGGCTGCTGCACGATGATGTCGATGATGTCTTCGCCGTTGAAACGGCCCTTGTGGCCGAGGAAGTCCTTCTCGCCGTCATCGTGGTCTTCCGGGCGGTACTCGAACTTCCAGGGGAACCGGCCGTAGGGCGCGCGCGGGCATCTTGGTCTCGAAGGTCCAGCCGGTGAAGGCCCGCGAGCATTCACGGACGTCCTTCTCGGTGTAGTTGCCGGCGCCGAGGCTGAACAGTTCCAGCAGTTCGCGGCCCCAGTTCTCGTTGACCGCCGTGCCATGGTTCTGCTGGTTGTCCAGCCAGAAGATCATCGTCGGATTTCTCGCGATCGTCGAGCAACAGGTCGCGGTAGTTGCCCATGCCGTTCTGGCGGAACAGCTCGATCTGTTCCAGCAGCTGGTCGTAATTGTCGACCTTCGAATTGCCGGTGGCGAAGACATGGTGCCAGAACAGCGCCATCTTTTCTTCGAGCGGCCGCTTGGTGTTGACCAGATAGTACATCCAGTTGACGTTGCCCATCGGGGGCTGACCGCCGGGGAGCAACGAGGCCGGCTGATAGCGCAGCAGCTCATAGGCATCGACCGGCGGCTGCGACTCCGGGTTGAGCAGTTCCTCGACCGTGGCGTCGTAGCCCTTGGCCGCGCGCGCCTCGATTTCGTCGCGGCCGGCGCCGAAGCCGGCCCGCCGCATCAGATGCGCCATCAAGGCGATGTCGTCTTGGTATGCCATTCTTTGGTCTCCTCCTCGTCTTGGTCGGTCACGCTAAGCGAAAGATATCGGCCGCAGAAGGGAACGCCGCGGCCGAAGCGAGTGTTGAAGCGATAGTCGAGCAGATCAAGCCGCAGGCGTGGCAGCGGGTTGCAGCCGAAGATTTGCGGTGGAACACCCTTGGGTGCACGATTTCCTCACCTCGGGCCGATCGCGATACGTGCCGGCTTTGTCCCCCGCGGGCGACCGCGGCGGGTTATCGCGGGATCTGCTCCTTAGAACGATTTTGATCCTAGCCCCGCGGCCTGTCAAGCGGCCCGCACGCCATTCGGGCATCTTGCCTGGATAAATTCCTGCCGCGCCGCCTCAATCGCCGGTCTGCACGCGCTCGACCAGTTCGCTGACAGTCGGGACATAGCCGTTGGCGTAGAACGGGTCGCTAGGCGAAGCGATAGGCGTTGTGTCCGGCAAACATCAGCTGGAATGCGACATCGTCGGAGTGCCGGATCGCCTGCAACGTCTTCTGGATGCAGAAGCTGCGCGGGTCGGCCTTCTTGCCCGGTGGAGCCCTGCTCGTTTTGCGCCCAGTTCGAGAACTGACAGGCGCTGAGACACCCCATGCAGCTGATCTGGTCGTTGCGAATTTCGAGCGCCTTTTGCCGGGGTGACGAAAATCAGCGTCGAATCGGGCGTGCGCAGCGCCTCGGTAAAGCCCTGGGCCACCCAGCCTCTCGCCGACTCGCGGTCATGCGGGGTCAGATAGACGAGGCGGCCGCGGGCGCCGACGTGAAACGGCGCGACATGCTCGCCGACCGGCTCGACCGCATAGGCGACCTGACGCTCCGAACGCTGCTGCAGCTCTTGCAGGAAGCCGTTGCGCACCGCCGAGGAATAAAATCCGGTCGGGCTGAACCGGTTGAGGTAAGACCTCGCCCTCGCGCAGGGTCAGCAGCCTTGCGCTTCCAGGCATCGGAGATCGGGCTTTCGCGGGTCAGCAGCGGGCGCGTGCCGAATTGGAACGCGACCGGACCGAGCTCGGGATTGTCGATCCAGTCGCCCCATTCGCGCAGATACCACACCCCGCCGGCCATGAAGATCGGCGTCTCGGCCAGGCCGAATTCGCTCATCAGTCCGCGCAATTCGCGCACCCGCGGATAGGGCGGCTCGGGCTGTTCCGGATCCTCGATATTCGACAGCCCGTTATGGCCGCCGGCCAGCCATGGGTCCTCGTAGACGACGCCGCCGAGCCAGTCCCGGAACTTGTGGTAGGCGCGCTTCCACAGCGCGCGAAAGGCTCGCGCCGACGACACGATCGGATAGTAATAGACGCCGTATCGCGCCGAGATCTCGGCGATCTTGTACGGCATGCCGGCGCCGCAGGTGACGCCGTGGATCAGGCCGCGCGCGCCTTCGAGCACGCCGTGCAGCACCCGCTCGGCGGCCGCCATCTCCCACAGCACGTTCATGTGGATGCGGCCTTGACCGTTCGAGCGCTCGTACGCGACGCGCGCCTGCTGGATGCCGCCCTCGATCGCGTAGGCGACCAGTTCCTCGTGGCGCTCGCGCCGGGTGCGGCCGTAATAGAGCTGCGGGATCAGCTCGCCGGCTTCGTTGTAGCTGTCGGCGTTCACGCCGGAAAAGGTGCCGACCCCGCCCGAGGCGGCCCAGGCCCCCGAACTCTCGCCATTCGACACCGAGATGCCCTTGCCGCCTTCGACGAGCGGCAGCACCTCGCGCCCGGAGATGACGATCGGATTGAGCGGCTTCACTGAACGGCTCCCTCGGCGGATGCTGTCTGCCCGGTGCCAACGGCGTCAGCGGTCTGACATCATGCCACCGCGCCGGCCTGCAGAATCATATCGGGCACATCCGAGAAAACGGAAGTCACGCCCCAACCGAACAGCAAGCGGCGCCCGCGCCGGGTCGTTGACGGTGTACGCCGCGACCAGCGTATCCAGCCGCGCGGATCTCGGCGACGCGCCGCCTCCGCAGCCGCCGGTGATCGACCCCGATCACGACGCAGTCGAGCCGCTTCGCGATTTCCGCCCAGCCGCTCGGCACGGAGCGGAACAGCATGCCGCGCCGGACTGCGGCGCCAGATCGCGCAACGTCGCGATGGCGGTCAGGCAGAAAGCTCGATACGAAGAGCGGCGGCGGCGCCGGCCGAGTCGGTTCACGGCGCCGGCGACGGCGGCGGCGGTCGCGTATTCGCGGCCGGGATCAGCCTTCATCTCGATGTTGACGCGCCAGATCGAGTTCGGCTGCAAGCGCCAGTGCCTCTTCCAGCGTCGGTACCCGTTCGCCGGCGAAAGCCGGACCGAACCAGCAGCCGGCATCGCATCGGCGGATCGTCGCGAGGGTCTGGCCCGCCACCAGTCCGGTGCGGTCGGTCGTGCGGTCGAGGCGGGCGTCGTGGCACAACACCAGTCGCGCCGTCGGCGGTCAGCCGCACGTCGAATTCGACCCAGTCGCAGCCGAGCGCCTTGGCGGCGCGCAGCCCCGCCAGCGTGTTTTCCGGCGCCCGCCCCGCCGCGCCGCGATGCCCGATAACCGGCGGAACGGCGAGGGCAGCGGGAAGGGCGTGACCGTCCCGCCCGGTTTCGACGAGATTCAGAGCGCCGCCTTTGCCGGTTCGGGGCGCCGAGCGCCGAGGTCTTCGCCAGTCTGCTGATCGACCTGCCGCATGCTGAGCTTGACCTTGCCGCGATCGTCGAAGCCGAGCACCTTGACCTTGACCTGGTCGCCGAGCTTGACGACGTCCGACACCTTGCCGACGCGCTGCTGCGCCAACTCGCTGATATGGACGAGCCCGTCGCGCGATCCGAGGAAGTTCACGAAGGCGCCGAAATCGACGACTTTGACGACCTTGCCCGGTATAGATCACCCCGAGTTCGGGTTCGGCGACGATGCCGCGGATCCAGTCGATCGCCGCCTGCGCCGCCTTGCCGTCGACCGCGGCGACCTTGATCGTGCCGTCGTCGTCGATGTCGATCTTGGCGCCGGTCGTCTCGATGATCTCGCGAATGACCTTGCCGCCGGAACCGATGACCTCGCGGATCTTGTCGCGCGGGATCGAGAAGGTCGTGATCCGCGGCGCGTTCTCGCTGACCTCGTCGCGCGCGCCCGGTCAGCGCCTTGGCCATCTCGCCGAGGATGTGGCGCGCGTCCGTCCTTCGCCTGATCGAGCGCGACGCGCATGATCTCCTCGGTGATCGAGGTGATCTTGATGTCCATCTGCAGCGCCGTGACGCCGCGCTCGGTGCCGGCCACCTTGAAGTCCATGTCGCCGAGATGGTCCTCGTCGCCGAGGATGTCGGACGAGCACGGCGAACCCGTCCGGCTCCTTGATCAGCCCCATCGCGATACCGGCGACCGGGCGCGGCAGCGGCACGCCGGCATCCATCAGCGCCAGCGAGGCGCCGCATACCGAAGCCATCGACGACGAGCCGTTCGATTCGGTGATCTCGGAGACGACGCGGACCGTGTAGGGGAAGCTCTCCTTCGGCGGCAGCAACGGTCGCACCGCGCGCCAGGCGAGCTTGCCGTGGCCGATCTCGCGCCGCCCGGGCGACCCCATGCGGCCGGCTTCGCCGGTCGAGTAGGGCGGGAAATTGTAGTGCAGCATGAAGTTCTCGCGGTATTCGCCTTCCAGCGCGTCGATGATCTGCTCGTCCTGGCCGGTGCCGAGCGTGGCGACGACCAGCGCCTGCGTCTCGCCGCGCGTGAACAGCACCGAGCCGTGCGCCCGCGGCAGGATGCCGACCTGGCAATCGAATCGGCCGTACCGTCTTGGTGTCGCGGCCGTCGATCCGCGGTTCCGTCGCGCAGAATCGCGCCGCGTACGATTTCCTTTTCGATGTCCTTGAACAGCTTGAGCGCCAGCGCCCGCTCCTCGTCATTCTCGAACAAGGCGACCGGCGCTTTGCCTTGGCGGCATCGAGCCGGTCGCTGCGTTCCTGCTTGCCGCGTTCGCGATAGGCGGCCGTCGATCAGCGGCCCGATCTCCTCGCGCAGCCGCGACCGCGATCGCCGTCCTTGTTGGCCGGCGGCGCGGGCAGGGCCCACGGCTCGCGGGCGCAGGTCTCGGCCAAATCGATGATCGCCTCGATGACCGGCTGGAAACTCTGGTGGCCGAACATGACCGCGCCGAGCATGACGTCCTCGGAAAGCTCCTTGGCCTCCGATTCGACCATCAGCACGCCCTCGCTCGTGCCGGCGACGACAAGGTCGAGCTGCGAACGCGGCAGCTGGTCGAGGGTCGGGTTCAGCACGTATTCGCCATTGATATAACCGACGCGGCAGCCGCCGATCGGGCCCGATGAACGGGATCCCGGACAGCGTCAGCGCCGCCGAAGCGCCGATCATCGCCACGATGTCGGGATCGTTTTCGAGGTCGTGGCTCAGCACGGTGCAGACGACCTGCGTCTCGTTGAGGAAACCCGGCGCAAAAAGCGGCCGGATCGGCCGATCGATCAGCCGCGACACCAGGGTTTCCTTTTCGGAGGGCCGTCCTTCGCGCTTGAAAAAGCCGCCGGGAATCTTGCCGGCGGCAAATGTCTTTTCCTGATAATTGACTGTCAGCGGGAAAAAATCCTGGCCGGGCTTGGCCGATTTCGCGTTGCGACGGCGGTGCACAGGACAGTCGTCTCGCCATAGGTCGCCAGCACCGCGCCGTCGGCCTGCCGGGCGATCTTGCCGGTCTCGAGCACGAGGCGGCGGCCGCCCCAGATCAGTTCCTTACGAAAAACCTGGAACATTCGTTATTTTCCTTCCGAACAACCGGTCGACGGCGGCGGATCCGTCGCCGTCCGGCGACAGGCCGTCCCGCCGCCCCGAAGATCGCTCGCCCGCGATACGCACGCATATGGCGACTCTGCGGCGGCCGCAATGACCGGCCTCGCGCGGGCGGATGCCGGCCTCGCCCGCTCGCGGACTGGATCGCCTTCGGCAGCGGCCGACGAATGCTGCTCAGCGGCGCAAGCCGAGGCGGCCGATCAACGTCTTGTAGCGCTCGCGCTTGACCTTTTCAGATAGTCCAAGAGCCGCCGGCGCTGCCCGACCATGACCAAAAGCCCGCGCCGGGAATGAAAATCCTTCTTGTGCGTGCCCAGGTGGTCGGTCAGGTTGCGGATGCGTTCCGACTGAGGATCGCTACCTGCACCTCGGGCGAGCCGGTATCGCCGGATTTGACGCGCATACTCGCCAATGAGCGCCTGTTTGCGCTCGGGGGTAATCGACATCGGGTATGTCCCTTCAACGATTGATGATGCGCACCGGCCGAAGACCGCCATCCTCGATACTGCGCCAGCGCGATCAACGATGCGATCATGCCGCGCGCTGACGAGCGCCCCTCCTCGATCCCGCTCGGCATCCCTCTTCGTTCGCCGGAGATGCGCGCCACGCCGAACGCGCTGCCCGTGGCGCAATCGAGCGGCTTCGTCTGCCGTCACGGCGAGCGCCGGGATGTCGTCCAGCGCCGTCTCGATCGGCAAAAGATACCCGCAAGTCGCCAGACTATGCCGAGCTGTGCACTGCCTATTCCAGAGAAATCGCTTGCGCTTCGGTAAAGCGCCCGACGCGATAACCGGCGCAGTTCGGCGATATGCGCCGAGTGTACCCAGAGCCAGGCGCGAGGTCGCGCGCCAGGGCGCGGATATAGGTCCCCGCGCCAACCACCGCCTCGCAATCGGCGTGGTCAGGGTCGGGAATTCCAAGCAGCCGCAGCTCGGCAATCTCGACCGAGCGCGCCGCCAGCGTCCGGCGCTTTGCCGCCCGGGCGAGCGCATAGGCGCGCCGGCCGGCGATCTTGATCGCCGAATAGGCCGGCGGCGTCTGCAAGATCGTCCCGATAAAGCGCGGCAGCGCCGCCGCTATCGCGTCGCGGACGTCTGGCCGCACCGCCGATTCGGCGACGATTTCGCCTTCGCGGTCGTCGGTGTCGCGTCGCCACGCCCCAGGCGGATGCGAAAGCGGTAGCGTCTTGCGTCCCGGCCATCGCGAAGGCGACGGTCTTCGTCGCCTCGCCCAGCGCCAGCGGCAACACCCCGGTCGCCAGCGGGTCGAGCGTGCCGGCGTGCCCGACCTTGGCGCCGGTCGCGCGCTTGACAGCGCGCGACGACCCGGCCGAGGTCATGCCCGGCCGGCTTATCGATGACAAGCCAGCCGTCGAGGGCGCCCTCAGCAAGCATCCGTATCGGCCGGGCCGGACGGGAGAAGGTCGCGCTCCACCTCGGGTCGGGCAAGAATGGCGGCGATCCGCTCGGCTTGGTCGAAGGCGGCGTCCAGCGCAAAAACCAGTTCGGGAACACGGCGCAACGGCACCACGCGGGCGAGCCGGCCTCTCAGAAAAGGCGCGCTGCGGCGAAGCGCAGCCAGCACCGCCTCGGCATTGGCGCCGCCGAGCGGCATGACATAGGCCGTGGCGTTGCGCAGGTCGGCGCTCATGCGCACTTCGGCGACGGTGATGCTGACGTCGTGAAGCGCCGGGTCGCGGCATTCGCCCTCGCGCAGGATTTTCGCCAACGCGTGCCGCACTTCCTCACCGACGCGAAGCGGCCGTTGGCCTTGTCGGCGATCGGATTCGCCATCAATCAGGAATGACCCGGCCTCGCGTCGTTTTCTACCCATTGCGAGCGTAGTGCGCGGGCGGCGTTACAGGGCCCGCGCCACCTCCTCCAATTCGAAACATTCGATGACGTCGCCGGTCTGCACGTCCTGATAGTTCTCGAAGGCCATGCCGCACTCGTATCCCTGATTGACCTCACGGACCTCGTCCTTGAAGCGCTTCAAGGTCTTCAGCGTGCCCTCGTGGATCACAACGTCGTCACGCAGCAGCCGCACCTTGGCGCCGCGCCGAACCGTGCCCTCGGTGACCATGCAGCCGGCAACCTTGCCGACCTTGGTGATATTGAAGACATCGCGGATCGAGGCGTTGCCGAGGAAGCGTTCGTGGATGCTGGGAGCCAGCATGCCCGACAGGGTTCCACGCAAATCGTCGATCAAGTTGTAGATGATCGAATAGTAGCGGATTTCGACGCCGTCGCGCCGCGCGAGGTCGCGCGCTTGCGGGTTGGCCCGCACGTTGAAGCCGACAATCACGGCGTCGGATGCCTTGGCCAGGATCACGTCGCTTTCGTTGATCCCGCCGACCGCGGAGTGCAGGACGCGGATCGACACCTCGCTCGTCGACAGTTTTTCGAGCGAGCCCACGATCGCTTCGAGCGAACCTTGCACGTCCGATTTGACGACGATCGGTAATTCGCGCGCGACCCCGGCGGCGATCTGCGAAAACATCTGTTCGAGAGTGCCGCGGGTGCCGGCCGCCGCGACCGCATCGCGCCGGCGGCGCTGCCGGAAGTCCGCGATGTCGCGGGCCCGCCCCTCGTTTTCTGCGACGACGAAATCGTCACCTGCGAGCGGCGTGCCGTTGAGGCCCAACACCTCGATCGGAGTCGAGGGTCCGGCTTCGGTCTGGCTCTGGCCGCGATCGTCGACCAGTGCCCGCACCCGGCCCCATTCGCTGCCGGCCACGAAGATGTCGCCGACCCGTAACGTGCCGCGCTGGATCAGCACCGTTGCGACCGCACCCCGGCCACGCTCGAGCTTGGATTCGAGCACCACGCCCTCGGCCGGCCGGTTCGGGTTCGCCTTCAGGTCGAGCAGCTCGGCCTGCAGCAGAATCGCTTCTTCGAGCTTGTCGAGATTGGTCTTCTTCAGCGCCGAGACCTCGATGTCGAGAGTTTCGCCGCCGAGTTCCTCGACCACGATCTCGTGCTGCAGCAATTCCTGACGCACGCGTTCGGGCCGCGCATCGGGACGGTCGATCTTGTTGATCGCGACGATGATCGGCGCCTCGGCGGCCTTGGCATGGCGGATCGCCTCGACGGTCTGCTCCATGATGCCGTCATCGGCCGCCACCACCAGCACGACGATGTCGGTGACGTTGGCGCCGCGGGCGCGCATCGCGGTAAACGCCTGATGACCCGGCGTATCGATGAAGGTGATTTGCTTGTGGTCGCCCAGTTCGACGCGGTAGGCGCCGATATGCTGGGTGATGCCGCCCGCTTCGCCGGCCGCGACATCGGTCTGGCGCAGGGCGTCGAGCAGCGAGGTTTTGCCGTGGTCGACATGGCCCATGACGGTGACCACCGGCGCCCGCGGTTCAAGCTCATCCGGAAGGTCTTCCTCGCCACGCAGGCCGACCTCGACATCGGCCTCGGAGACGCGGCGCAGGCGATGGCCGAACTCGGTCACGACGAGTTCGGCGGTGTCGGCGTCGATGACCTGGTTGATTGTCGCCATCACCCCCATGCGCATCAGCGCCTTGACCACGTCGACGCCGCGTTCGGCCATGCGGCTCGCCAATTCCTGGACCGTGATGGTCTCGGGAATGACGACCTCGCGCACGACCTTGATCTGATCCTGGTCGCCCTGGTGCAGCCGCAGCCGCTCGCGCTCGCGCGCCCGGCGGACCGAGGCGAGGCTGCGCATGCGCTCGCCCTCGTCGTCGGAGAGCGCTCGGGTGACGGTGATCTTGCCGGTGCGCCGGCGAAATTCGTCGCGTCGCGCTGGCGCCGCGGGCTTCTTGACCTCGGGCCGGGCGCCGCGCCGCAACCCGGCAGCGGGCTCCTCCTCCTCGACCGGGGTTGCGACCTTACCGGCCGCCGCCAACGCCGCGACCTTCGCCGCGGCCGCCTTGCCGGCCCGTTCGGCGACTTCGCGCCGCGATTCCTCTTCCTTGCGCCGCTGTGCCTCCTCTTCGGAGCGCTTGTGCGCCTCATCGATGGAGCGGCGACGCTCCTCCTCCTCTTCAATCTTGCGGCGCGCCTCGACTTCCGCCTGCAGCCGCGCTTCCTCGGCGGCCCGCTCCTCCTCCTGACGCCGCCGATCGGCCTCGGCCAGCGCCGCCTGACGGCGAGCCTCCTCGTCGGCCTTGCGCGCGTCCTGCAGCGCACGCACCCGTCCGGCCTTTTCTTCGGCCGTCAGTGCGCGCGGGATCACCACCGGGCGTCGCGCCGGTTCGGCCGCCGGCGGACGCGGTGCCGGTTGCGGCTCGCGGGCCACCGCCGGCGCCGTCTCCACGCGCCCGGGCTCGGGTGCGCCGCCGGGGCCGATCGTGCGCTTCTTGCGCACCTCGACCGTGACGGTCTTCGAGCGCCCGTGCGAGAAGCTTTGGCGCACCTGGCCCGTTTCCACGCTCTTGCGCAGCTCCAAGCGCCCGCCGCTGCGGGCGAGGGTTAGGGGCCGTTTCTGCTCTTGCTCGGTCGCGTCACTCATTTGGGTCCAATACCACGATATGGCCGCGCCGTCTGCGCCGGCGCGGGTTCCATCCTCCGGTCGAACGTCGCCTGCGCGCGAAACCCTGCGATCTTCTCGGCGTCGACCATGATGCGGGCACAGAGCCCGCCGTTTTCAACCGCTGCATTTACCACATGATCGCGGCCGAAGGCCGCGCCAATTTCCGCCGCGGTCAAGATGCTGGCGAACGGCGCCTCTCGGGCGAGCGCTCGCAGCTTTTGCCGGCTGCCCTCGGCCGCGTCCAACGCGCACAGCACCAAACCGGTTCTGCCGCCGCGCACCGCCTCGCGTACCTTTTCGAAGCCGGCCACCGCCGCCCCGGCGCGGCGGGCCAGACCGATACCGTCGCAGCAATGCCGGATCAGCAGCGCCTCGACGCGGTCGGCGAGCCCCGCTGGCGCCGTCACCGGCCGGCGGGCAGCGCGGGCAAACGCCCGCCGAGCGATCGCCTGCTCCACGACTTCACGACGCGGGGTCAGCCAGAAGCCTCGACCAGGCAGCCTGGCGCTGACGTCGGGAACGATCTCACCGTCCGGCGCGATGACAAATCGAAGCAATCGGGCGCGGTCGCCGAGGACACCTGTGGCGATGCAGCGGCGATGGCGCGCGTCGGTTTGCGCCGGCTCGTCGGGACGGATGGCTGCATTGTTCTCGCAGATAGCCGTCGCGCCTACTCCTGAGCGGGGCTTGCCGCGGCGCCGGCCTCGTCGGCGAACCAGTGGGCCCGCGCCCGCATGATCAAATCGTTGGCCGTTTCGAGATCGAGCGTCACGCCACCCCTGTCGGACTCCTCCAACAGTTCGAGCAATTCGTCGCCGGCGAGGTCGGCGAAGTCGTCGAGGGTCTTGATATTCTTCTCGCCGAGCGCCACGAGCATGCCGGGGGTCAGCCCATCGAGTACGGCCAGTTCGTCGCTGACGCCGAGTTCCTGCCGGCGCTCCTCGTACTCGAGGTCGCGCCGTTCGAGCGCGTTACGGGCGCGCTCCTGCAATTCGACCGCGACATCGGCGTCAAAGCCCTCGATTTCGGCCAGATCCTCTGGCGCGACGTATGCCACCTCCTCGAGCGAGCTGAAGCCCTCGGTGACCAGCAGGTGGGCGATCACATCGTCGATGTCGAGCGCCTCGATGAACATCTGCGTGCGGCTGCGGAACTCCTCGGTCCGCCGTTCCGATTCCTCGGCCTCGGTCAGGATGTCGATGTCCCAGCCGGTCAACTGCGAGCCGAGCCGGACATTCTGGCCGCGGCGGCCGATCGCCAGGCTCAGCTGATCGTCCGGCACCACGACCTCGACCCGGCGCTGCTCCTCGTCCATCACGACTTTGGCCACTTCAGCCGGCGCCAGTGCGTTGACGACAAAGGTGGCGGGGTCCGACGACCACGGCACGATGTCGATCTTTTCGCCCTGCAGCTCGCCGACAACCGCCTGGACGCGGCTGCCGCGCATGCCGACGCAAGCGCCGACGGGATCGATGCCGCTGTCGCGGGAGATCACCGCGATCTTGGCGCGGCTGCCGGGGTCGCGCGCCACCGCCTTGATCTCGATGATGCCGTCGTAGATTTCCGGCACCTCCTGGGCGAACAGCTTGGCCATGAATTGCGGGTGGGTGCGCGACAGAAAGATCTGCGGCCCGCGCGGCTCCTGGCGCACGTCGTAAATATAGGCGCGCACCCGCTCGCCCTGGCGGAAGCTCTCGCGCGGCAGCAGCTCGTCGCGGCGCAGCATCGCTTCGGCGCGGCCGAGATCGACGACGACGTTGCCGAACTCGACCCGCTTAACCAGCCCGTTGACGATCTCGCCGACGCGATCCTTGAACTCATGAAACTGGCGCTGACGCTCGGCGTCGCGGACTTTCTGGACGATGACCTGCTTGGCGGTCTGCGCCGCGATCCGGCCGAAATCGATCGGCGGCAGCGGATCGGTGATGAAATCGCCGATCTCCGCTTCCGGGTTCAGCCGCTGCGCTTCCCCAAGCGGGATCTGGGTCGCCTCGTTCTCGATCGGCTCGGCGACCTCGCGAAACCGCAACAGTCTGATCTCGCCGTTGCGCCGGTCGATCTCGGCGCGAATGTCGTATTCCTGGCCGTATTTCGAGCGGCCCGCCTTCTGGATCGCCTGCTCCATCGCCTCGAGCACTTCGTCGCGGTCGATCCCCTTGTCGCGGGCGACCGTATCGGCGACTTGCAGCAATTCCGGACGGGCATAGGTGGCGGTGCTTTCCATGGCGTTCTCTATAGCAAACAGCAACTCAATGCGGCGCGAGCTTCGAGCGAGCCGCGGCAAGCAACTCGTCGGTCAAGACGAGTTTTGCCCGCACAACGGCCTCGAGAGGGAGCCGCGTTTCGCCGGCCTGCGTGGCAAGGCGTACCTCGCCCTCCTCCGTTCCCAGCAGTCGGCCGCGAAACCGCTTGCGGCCGTCCACCGGCCGCGCCAATTCGATGCGCGCCTCGAAACCGCTGAAGCGATCGTAATCTTCTGCCCGCACCAGCGGCCGGTCAATTCCGGGCGAACTGACTTCGAGGGTATAGGCCCCGGCGATCGGATCGGCAACGTCGAGAATGGCGGAAACCGATCGGCTGATCTCGGCGCAATCCTCTACGGTCATCGGCGCCTCGTCGGCGCGCTCGGCCATCACCTGCAAAGTCGGCCCGCGGCCGCTCGTCAACGCCACGCGGACGAGACGGTAGCCCATGGCGTCGAGCGACGGCTCGATCATTTGCGCGATAACTTTCGTGTCGACCAAGAACCCTCTCGCCTCAATGTCCGAAATCGCCCAACGGCCTATAAAAAATGGGCCTTTGGCCCACCCCCAATGCGGCGCGCATCGCCGACCCCGTCGGAACGATTCGGAATATAGTTGAAACGCGCGGCCCCGCAAGGGCGCTAGCGGTCGGCCGAGCCCGAGGGCGGCCGGTAATCCGCGCGACATCTGCCGCAAAAATCATCCCGCGAACGCTCACGCGGCCCGCGCATCCTCGCGGATCATCGCCGCCCCCTTTTCGCCGATCATGATCGTCGGCGCATTGGTGTTGCCGGTGGTGACGGTCGGCATCACCGAAGCGTCGATCACCCGCAACCCGCCGATATCGCGCACCCGCAGCCGCGAATCGACGACCGCCATCGGGTCCTCCCCCATGCGGCAGGTGCCGACCGGGTGGTGCAGGTTGATGCCGGCCTCGTGGATGAACCCGGTCAGCGCGGCTTCCGATTGCTTGTCGGAACCGGGCATGGTTTCGGCCGTGCTGTGGCGCGCCAGCGGGGCGGCGGCGAAGATCCGGCGGGTATGGGCGATCCCGGACAGCAGCACCGCGACGTCGCTCGCGGCCGACAGGTAGTTGGGCCGGATCGCCGGGCGGTCGAACGGGTTGGCCGAGCGGGCCATGATCGTGCCGCGGCTGTCGGGCCTGACCGCGCAAACGACAATCGTCATGCCGGGCTCGCGTTCGAGCTTGCCGATGGCGCCCTGGTCATAGGTGCCGGGTGTGAACAGCAACTGCAGGTCCGGGCTTTCGAGCCCCTCGCGGCTGCGGCAGAACACCATCGCCGTCGTCACGCCAAAGGTGAGCGCGCCGCGGCCGGTCGCGGCGTAGCGGCCGATCTCGCCGACTAGCCGCAGGCCGCGCGCCAGCTGGTTGACCGACACCGCGTCCCTGACCCGGTGCGTCACCCGCGCCGCGATATGGTCGGAAAGATTGGCGCCGACCCCCGGAAGGTCGCGCAGGACCTCGACGCCGATCGACCGCAAATGCTCCGCCGGCCCGATCCCCGATATCTGCAGAAGATGCGGCGAGTTGACGGTGCCGCCCGCAACCACGACCTCGCGCGCGGCCAGCACCCGCCGCTCCTCCCCGCCGCCCTGGCGGAAGGCGACGCCGACGCAGCGCTGGCCGTCGAACAGCAGCCGCGTCGCGACCGCCTTGGTCTCGACCCGCAGGTTCTGCCGCCCGCGCGCCGCGGCGAGGAAGGTCTGCGCGGTCGAGCCGCGGAATCGGCCGCCGCGCGTCATCTGCGAATAGCCGACCCCTTCCTGCACGGCGCCGTTGTAGTCGGGCGTCAGTCCGAACCCCGCCGCCTGCGCCGCTTCGACAAATCGGTGGGTCAGGGGCAGGATCGTGCGGTAATCCTCGACCGGCAACGGCCCGCCCTTGCTGCGGTATTCGGGATCGCCGGCAGCGTAATTCTCTGATCTCTTGAAGAACGGCAGCACCTCCGCATAGGTCCAGCCGCGGCAGCCCATCTGCGCCCAGCCGTCATAATCGGCCGGGTTGCCGCGGACATAGAGCATGCCGTTGATCGAACTGGTCCCGCCCAGGACCCGGCCGCGCGGCCAATGAACCGACCGGTTGCCGATCCCGGCTTCGGGCTCGGAATAGTAATTCCAGTTGACGAGCGGATTGGCGCGCAGATGCAGCGCGCCCGCCGGGACATGGATCATCGGGTGCCAGTCGCGCGGCCCGGCTTCAAGCAGCACCACCTGCGCCCCGTCCTCGCTCAGCCGGCTCGCGACGACGCAACCCGCCGACCCGGCGCCGACGACGACATAGTCCGCATGCAGATCGGTCATGGCGGCGTTCCCCCTCCAGATTTGTCGCGCGGCACAACCCGTTTATCCGGCGCTGCGCACGGCCGGCATGACTTCCTCCGCCAGGATCTGCATCTGCTCGAGCGCGAGGCTCACCGGCATCCCTGGCCAGTGCAGCGAGGCGACGAGGTGGTTCATCCCGAAATCGCGCCCGAGCCCGATCAGCCGCTCGGCGATTTCGGCCGGCGAGCCCATCAGGAACCGGTCTTCGAGGAGTTCATCGAAGCCGTGGTCGAAATCGTCGCCCTCGGGCATCACCTTGTCCTGCCCCCATTCGCGGTAGGTCTTGTACTTGGTTTCGAGATAGGGCCGGGCGAGGCGGATCGCCTCCTCCCGCGTACGCGCGACAAAAACCTCGCGGCGCATCGGCAGTTCCGCCGGAAACGGCTTGCCGCAGCGGTCGAGTTCGCGGCGGTAGAGTTCCATCTGCCGCGCGAGCGTCGTCAGCGTGCTGTGCGGGTTGACATACCAGCAATCGCCGAGCCGAGCAGCGCGCCGCACCGCCGCGTCGGCATTGGCGCCGATCCAGATCGGCGGCGTCGGCTTCTGAACGGGTTTGACGGTGCTGTTGGCATGGTCGAGCGCGAAATGCGAGCCCGCCATGTCGACAAAATCCTCGGTCCACAGCCGCTTGATCGCGACGAGGCATTCCTCGAAGCGCCGCGCCGCGTCCTTTCGGGCAACACCGAAGGCGGCGAATTCGACGTCGCGATAGCCGATGCCGCAGCCGAAGACGAGTTTGCCGCCGCTCATGATGTCGAGTGTGGCCAGTTGCTCGGCGAGATCGAGCGGCTTGTGCAGCGGCAACAGAACGAGCCCGCAGATCAGCCGCAGCTTTGGCGCAATCGCCGCGACCTGCGCCAGAAACGGGATCTGCTGGACCGATTGCAGCGGGTGGGCGCTGTAATGCGAACCCTTGACGAGGCCGTCGAAGCCTAATTCCTCGGCGCGGCGCACCAGGGCCAGGTCGTCGGCGAGCCTCGCCCGCATGTCCTCGCCCGCCGGATGCTGCCCGCGCACGATCAGGCTCAATTGCATTGCGTCGCTCCCGCCTCGCCGATCCCGAAGATTGTCTTCCGCCTGCCGGCGATGCAAGCTCGGCCGGGCGCCAGGCATGGGAGGATGACGCTATGACGATCGAGCGGATGCTGAGCGAGGAAGTGCCGGCCCGGGTGCTGGTCGCGCGCGTGCTGCAGGAGGCCGGGATCGAGATACGTCTTCGGCATCTCCGGCGGCCATACCGGGCGCATCGTCTCAGGGCCTCGCGCAGGTCCAGAACCAGGTGCGCATGGTGACGGTGCGCGAGGAGTCGCTGGCCGGCGTGATGGCCGAGGTTTACGGCCGGCTGACGCGGCGGCCGGGCGTCATGATCGGGCAGGGGCCGTGGGTGCTCGGCAACGGGCTGATCGGCACGCTCGAAGCGCTTTCTGTCCAGTTCGCCGATGCTGCTGCTGACCGATTTCAGCGACGCGCCGCGCTTCACGCTGCACGCGCCCTATCAGCAGGCGACCGGCGATTACGGCAGCTGGGACGCGCGCCGCGCGTTCGGCGGCGTCACGAAGCAGGTGATGCAGGCGCAGGAGCCGATCGCCGCGGTGCAGGCGACGCAGCTCGCGATCAAGCACGCGATGGCCGGGCCAGCCGGGTCCGGTCGCCGTGCTGTTCGGCCACGACGCGCTGGCCGGCATCGGTCGCGCCCGAACTCGCAGCCGGTGCTGTACCCGACCCGCTATTATCTGCCGCCGGCCGCCGCCGCCGGCCGACCAGGCGCAGGTCGCGGCCGCCGCCGAGCGCATCCTCGCCGCCGAGCGCCGGTGCATCGTCGCCGGCAACGGGGTGCGCATCGCGCAGGCCTACGAGCAGCTGCGCGAGCTTGCCGAGACGGCGGGGATGCCGGTCGCGACGACCGCCGCCGGCAAGGGCTGCTTTGCCGAGACGCATCCGCTGGCGCTTGGGCGTGTTCGGCACGTTCGGCACGCCGGCGGCGAATGCCTGCGTCGGCGAGGCCGATCTGGTCCTCGTCGTCGGCTCGAAACTGCAGCCCGAGCGACACCGCCTGGGAGAACACGCAAGCTGCTCGACCCGACGCGGCAGGTCTTTGTCCAGATCGACATCGAGCCGCGCCATGCCTCGTGGAATTTCCCGGCCGAGACCGTCGTGCTCGTCGGCGACGCGGCGCAGATCCTCGGCCAGCTCTGCGAGTGCGGTGCGGTCGCGCGCGGACGGGCGGCGCGAGGCGGCCGAGCGGCGCGTCGCCGCGGCACCGCGAGGCGCACGGCTATTTCAACGCACCGGGCCTATTTCGCGGACGACAAGCCGATCCTGCCGCAGCGGGTCATCGGCGAGCTGATGCGCAACCTGCCGGAAAACGGGATCGTCACCTGCGACGCCGGCGAGAACCGCATCCTGATGACGCATTTCTATCAGACGAAGGCGCCGGGCGGGTTTCTGCAGGCGGCCGGCTCGGGGCCGATGGGGTTCGGCATCCCGGCGGCGCTCGGCGGCCAAGCTCGTGCATCCCGACCGTCCGGTCGTCGCGGTCTGCGGCGACGGCGGGTTTGCGATGACGATGAACGGGCTGATGACCGCGCTCGAGCACGACATCCCGATCGTCGTCGTCGTCTTCAACAACCGCGCGCTCGGCTGGGTGTTGCACGGTTCCGGGCCGTTTGCCGCCGAGTTCAACGATTTCGATCACGCGGCGATCGCCCGCGCGCATGGGCTGCCGCGGCTAGCGGGTCGAGGAGCCGGCCGCGCTCGGCCCGGCGCTTCAGGAGGCGCTCGGCGCCCGCGCGCCGACCGTGATCGACGTCCGCACCTCGCTCGCCGTGACTCGTTCGCCGACATCACCTCGCCGCTGGCGAAGGACGCATCGCCCCGCCGCCGCTGATCAGCATCATTCCGGCAGCCCGGCCAACCGAAGACCCGCGTACAGCCGCTCGCGTTGCGTAAGAAATCCGGGTTCGGTCGAACGGGGTGAACCCCGGATCGTGGTGATGGTCGCCTTTGGCTTGAGATCGCGGAACCGGGCCAGCGCCGCCTGCGCTTCGGCGGCTTGCCCCGTCAGGGCTAAGGCGCTGGCGAGATATGCGTATTGTAAGGCCACCTGCGTACCCGTGTCGGTTGCGCGCCTGAGCCAATTTACCGCTTCCTTGTCGCGGCCCAGATGCAGTGCGGCTATCCCCGCTATCCCGAACCAAGGGCCGAGGCTCGGGTCACGCGGGCTCAGCCGGATGGCGCGCTCGATCAACGCAAAGGTCGCTTCCGGACGGCCAAGCTCGAGTTCGGTTACCCCTAATTGCGCGTAGCCGGGGGCGAAGTTGGGATTGAGGCCGATAACAGTCTGAAAGGCGTCATACGCCGATTGGGTGCGACGCTGAATGCGCAATGTGAAGCCGCGGACGTGATGAGCGACGACATGGTTCGGCTCGAGGGTAAGCGCCTGTTCAACCGCATGCTGAGCCGCTTTGAGGTCCTCCGCGGGCGAAGCACTCCAGCCGTCGAGCACGGTGACAGCAGAAGTCCAGGCCATCCCGGCTATCGCGTTTACCGCATTCGGGTCCCGCCTCAGCGCTTCCGCGAAAAGCATCCGCGCCGTTTCGTAGTTTTTCGGCGTCTTCGCGGCATGAACCAACGCCCACCCTCGCATCGTCAGGTCGGATATTTCAGGACTGTCGCGGCGCTCGCGGAAAGCGCGTTCACTTTCGACGGCGGGAAGCCGGTAGTTGAGGGCAAGTGCGATCCTTCCGATTATCTCGTTTCGCCAGAGCGGGAGTTGGCCGCGTTCCCGCTGATATCGCTCGGCCCATACCACGCGCCCGGTTTCGACATCGCTCAATTGCACGTTCATGCGCACCTGGCTGGCAGATTGGCCCACGCTGCCCTGGAGCACGTATCGGACATCGAGGTCGCGCCCGATTTGGCGAGCGTCGAGGGACGGGCCTCGGAACGTTCGCGCGGTCGCGTGCGCGATTACGAAGAAGCCCGGAAGACGGGACAAGTCGGTGGCCAGATCGCTGGCGAGGCCCTCCGCGAAATAGTCTTGATCCTGGCCGCTTCCCCAATTCTGAAAAGGCAGGACAACTAAAGACAACGGCGGCGGTTCGGCGTCCTGCCCCGGTCTTGAGCCCAACCAAACGCTGAGGAGTGCCGCCAGCACGCAGATTGCCGCAGCAGGCGTTACGAGATGAAAGCGCGCCCAGGTAGGCCGCTTGCCGCGACAGCGGGACGAGACGGGCGTTTCATCCTCGCCCGAGGACGCCAACCTTGCGGACGCGCCCGTCGAGGACCGCGAAGTCAGCAGTGACGGGGTCGCCTCAAAGCGATAACCACGCCGCGGAACCGTGCGGATCAGCTTTTGACTTTGATCGTTCAGAGCACGACGGAGTTCGGTCACGCACTGCACGATCAAATCCTCGGTCACAAGGACGTCCGGCCAGACAGCTTTTAACAGTTCGTCCTTGGACAGGAGACGGCCCGGGTTGCGGATCAGATAGCACAGCAGATCGAAGGTTTTTGGCCTAAGCGCGATTTCCAGCTCGTCCTCCGCGAGGCGGAGGCAACCGCGTTGGAGATCGATCACAAAACCGGCGAACTGCAGCTGCGGCGCAGGGCCGGCGCCGGTCGACCCGTCACCGGCGCCCTGACCCCGATCGGAACTCGGCGAAATTTCGCCGGGCTTTCGGCGATCCTTCGGGACATCCGGGCCAACCACGATGCTCATAGCGCGCGCCGGGCTCAGCAATTTCCGATGCGGAAAAGTTAGCCCGGTTCGGGGCGCGCCGCTACCCAAGTCCGCCCGGGGCGCCCCGAAGACTGGCCGACCAATCGTGAAGGAGCGTGAAATGCTTGTTTTTGTCCTGGCCGGGGTTTTATTGCTGACGGTCTCCGCACACGCGGGAGCTCCCAACGAGAATTTCATCACCAGGGAGACGCCGAAAACCCCTGATCAGGTCCGGGCGAGCATCAAATCCTACGTGGCGGCGAAGAAGTGGCAGTATGTCGGCGACTATACCTTAAAGAAGGGGCAAGTACTGCAGGTCCTGGTCTGCGTGCCTGAATTCGGTAAGTCCTTATGGGCTGCCGGGATGCACGTCTCCGCGATGGCGCCGTGCGGGCATATCGGTATCTGGCAGGCCGGCGGTGTGACGCACGTCTCCATGCTTCACCCACGGTTCCTGAATGTGCTTTACCCCGATCCAGGTCTGCAAAGCATGGGAGAGCAACTTCTGCCGCTGCTCACCGAGATGTTGGACCAAGCCGTCCGGGCGAATTCGGCAAGCTGACGGAATAACTTAGATGATGCCGGACGCGCGAGGGATCAGCCTCGAAGTGCCGCCGAACGCGCGACGGCGGGCCGCCCGGGAGGACGCCGACGGCGGTCAGTGGCGGTCGGCGTTCATCACGGTGCGGGGGCTCCTGACGAGCGGCATCAGCAGGAGCGCGCAGGCGAAGGTGGCGCCGAGGATCATCAGCGCGTCGTTATAGGTCATCACCAGGGCCTCGCGCTCGACCAGCTTGCCGAGGAGTTCGAGCGCCGCGTGGGCGGGGTCGCCGGGGATCAGCGGGTCGAGCCGGTTCGCGTGCATGTCGAGAAACTGCTGCACCGCGGGCCGCGCCGGGTTGATGTCCTCGATCAGCCGGTTCCAGTGGAAATGGAGCCGGCTGTTCATGACCGTGCCCAATACCGCCAGACCGATCGCACCGCCGAGATCGCGGGTCAGGTTGTAGAGGCCGGCGGCGTTCTTCAGCTGGTCGGGCCGCGTCGTGCCGAGCGCCAGGAGGTTGGCCGGCAGATAGCAGAACATCAGCGCAAAGCCGCGCAGCGCCTGCGGCACCAGGAGTTCGGGGAAGCTCGATTGGTTGGTCAGCCCGGCCGTCAGGTACATCGCGACCGCGAACAGGGCCATGCCGATCGAAAGCATGATGCGCAAATCGAGATTGCGAGCTACCTGGGCCGAAAACGGCGATATAAGCATCTGCGCCACACCGGTCACGACCACCGTCATGCCGATCTGGAAGCTGTTGAAACCGCGGACCTGGGCGAGAAACAGCGGGATCAGATAGGTGGCGCCGTAAAGGCCGGTGCCGATGATGAAAGTGTAGAAACTGCCGACCGCGAAATTGCGGTTGATGAAGACGCGCAGGTCGACGATCGGCTGGCGGTAGGTCAACACCCGGTAGAAAAAGAAGACGCCGGCCACGCCCGACACGATCAACGCGATGCGGATCGTGCCGTCCTGAAGCCAATCCCAGCGCGGCCCCTCCTGCAGCCCGTATTGCAGGCAGCCGAGGAACATCGCCATCAGCACCAGCCCGACGACGTCGAAATAGCGCACCAGCGACATGTCCGGCCTGTCGATATCAATCGTCAGCCACACGACGATCGCCACACTGATGCCGGGCACGATGTTGACGAGAAAGAGCCAGTGCCACGAGATGGCGTCGGTCAGGAAGCCGCCGATTGTCGGGCCTAAGGTCGAGGACAGGTTGAGGATCAGCGAGATCAGCACCATGACGCTCGCCAGTTGCGGGCCGCGGAACTTGGTGTAGACGACCGGAAAGACGGTTGGCGTGATCGCGCCGCCGCTGAACCCCTGCATCGCGCGGTAGACGATCATCTGACTTAGGCTGGTCGCGGTGGCGCAGAGCGCGCTTGCCGCGGTAAAGCCGAGTGCCGCGGTGCAGAAGACGACGCGCGTCGAAAACAGCCGCGACAACGTGCCGGAGAGCGGCACCATGACCACGTCGGCGATCAGATAGGCCGTCTGCACCCAGGCGATTTCGTCGGTACTCGCCGACAGCCCGCCCTGGATCTGGGTCAGGGAGCTGGTGACGATCTGGACATCCATGATCGCCATGAACTGGCCGAAGACCATCGCCAGCACCCCGATCCAATCGCGCAAATTCGGCGTCGGCGCCGGGGTCTGGGCGGTGCGGCGGCAGGAGCGGGCCTCGGCGCGAGAGGCGCCGTGCGCGGACGGACTCGCAGCCGCCGCAGCGGCAGTGCCGAACTCCAGCTCATCGCAGCGCCGACGGCTTCGGGAGTTCGGCCGATTTGGCCTGGGTTGCGCCGACAATGCCGTCGTCGGCGGTTTGCGTGCCCTCGCTGCGGGTGTCGATCGTCACCGTCACCGACAGCCCAGGCCGCAGCAACCGGGTCAACTGCCCCTCGTTCGGCAAGGCGATCCGCACCGGCACGCGCTGCACGATCTTGGTGAAATTGCCGGTGGCGTTGTCCGGCGGCAGCAGGCTGAACTGGGCGCCGCTGCCCGGCGCAAAGCTGTCGACGCGGCCGACGATCGGATGATCGGGATAGGCGTCGACCAGCACTTCCGCGCGCTGGCCTGGCCGGATGTGCGTCAGCTGCGTCTCCTTGAAATTGGCCGTCACGTAAACCTTCGGCAGCGGCACCAGCGACAGCAGCAGCGTGCCGGGTTTCACGTATTGGCCGACTTGCCCCGCGCGGTTGCCGACGACCCCCGCCACCGGCGCCCGGATCACGGTGTCTTCGAGATCGATCCGCGCCAGACGCAGATTGGCCCGGGCCTGCAGCAGCCTCGCCTCCTCCTCGCGGCGTTGCGAGTGCAGCATGACGAGCCGATTTTGCTCGGCGGCAAGCGCGGCGCGCGCCTTCAGCGTCTCTGCCTCGGCTTTGCGGGCGTCGGCTTGCGCCTGCTCGAAGCGCTGGCGGCTCGCGAAATCGCTCGTCATCAGCGCGCTGTAGCGCTTGAAGTCCAGCTGCGTGCGCGACTGATCGGCCTCGGCCGATTTGACCGCTGCCTCGGCCTGGTCTATCATCGCGTGCTGCAACTGCGTTCGGCTGTCAAAGGTTGCGATCACCGCCTCCTCGGCGAAAACCGCGGCTTCGGCCTGCGCCGCCTTGGCGGCAAAATCGGCGTCGTCGATGACGAACAGCACGTCGCCGGCGGCGACCTCCTCATTGTCGCCGACGCGCACTTCCTTGATGTAGCCCTCTACCCTCGGGCTGATGACGGTGACGTCGCTGCGGATATAGGCGTCATCGGTCGACTGCAGAAAGCGCAGCGTGTTCCACCAATACCAGCCGCCCCAGGCGCCGGCCGCCAGACCGAGCACGACAAGCCCGGCCACGATCTTCGTACGCATTTCCTCTAAACTAAACCGTTCAGTTTTGTTCTTGCGCCAACATGTGAGAGCGCCTAGGCTCTGTCAAGCTTTGCGCTCGACCGCCAGCGGGCGCGGCGTCGGAAAAGGGCGACGAGGGTTGGCCGGGCGAAGCGGGTACGCCGAAGCGCTATCGGAAAGCAAGGCCGAGAGCATTCTCGCCGCCGCGACGCGGATGTTTCTCGCGCGCGGTTTTGGCGCCGTCAGCATGGATGCGATCGCCCGCGAGGCCGGCGTCTCGAAGGCCACGCTTTACGCCCATTTCTCCGGCAAGGAAGACCTCTTCGGCGCGATGGTCGGCCGGGTCTGCGAGCGCTATTTCGAGCCTTTCTCGGCGGGCGAGCTTGACCCGCGCGATCTGCGCGCCTCCTTGACCACCCTCGGCCGGCGCTTTCTTGAACTCGTGTTGTCGCCGGACGCGATTGCCGTGCACCGCATCATGGTCGCCGAGGTCACCCGCTTTCCCGCCCTGGGCGACGTGTTCTGGCATGCCGGCCCCGAGCGCACCCTCTCGCAGATCGAGGCCTTTCTGCGCCGGGCCGCGGCAATTGGATCGCTCGACATCGACGATCCGCGCCTCGCCGCCGAAGAATTTGTCGGTCTGATGCGCGGCGAGAACCATTTGCGCCATCTGCTGCGTCTGGAACCGACGGCGAGCGACCCTGGCATCCGCCGCGCCGTCGACCGCGCGGTCGATACCTTTATGCGCGCCTTTACCCCGCGCGGGGTGCCATAGGGGTCAAGGGCGCAGCACGGGTCCGCGCGGATCGGGCACCATCGCGGCCTTTTCCTTCCAATCCTTCGACCATGGGGTCACGGGCTTCGGCAGCGCGACGCCGTCGACCCGGATCTCGTCGACGTGCTCGTTGTAGAAGCAGAGATAGTCCTTGATCTTCGGGCACTCTGCGATCGGGTCCGGATAGCTCCAAACGAGGTCCTCGAAGAGCCTGTCCCCGACCTTGACCGAATAATAGCGAGCGCGGCCCTTGTAGGGACACCGTGTGACCTTGTCGCTCGGCGCGAGCAGGTCCATGCGGACATCTTCGGGCGGGATGTAATAGCGGGTCGGGAGACGGGTTTCGAACAGGAAGCGCGCCCGCCGCGTCTCGGCCACGACCGCGCCGCCGACGATCACCTGCACCGACCGCGCCGAGTCGAGCACGTCGACGCGCTTATAGGGGTCGCGCGGATGCACGAAAATCTCCTCGTCCTCCTCGTACCAGGCGTCGACGCGGTCCCAGTAGAAGGCGACAAAATCCTTGATCGCCGCGACCTCCTCGAAGGGCTCGGGATAGCCCCAGACCGCATTTTCGGCGACCCGGCCGTCGACGCCAATCGTCCAGTACGACGCGGTCCCTTTGTATGGGCAGAAGGTGTGGTGCTCGGTCGGCGTCAACAGATCGAACCGCACATCAGACCGCGGGAAGTAGTAGACCGGCAAATGCCGGGTCTCGAAGAGCAGATGCGCGTTGGTGCTGTCGGCGATGGTTTGGCCGTTCAATTTGACCCGCACCCGCCGCGGCGAGGGCTCGAACGTGATCTTGTAGTCGGGGTTGGTCTTGAACTCCGATTCGCGCTGGTCCATCGGGCCGGTCATGGTGGCGCCTTTCGTTTGGGATGTGACAGCATGCTACCGTCGAACCCGCCGAACAAGCCTTCGAACCTTATTTCAGCATTGCCGCGATTTGCGCGGATCGCTCGGCGTCGCCGGAGCGGGTCTTGACATAGTCGGCCGGGCGACGTCCTGAACTGTCGCGTTGGGCGGGATCGGCGCCGCCCTGCAGCAATAACCTCACCAGTTCGGGCGAGGCGAATTCGGCGGCATAGGAAAGAGCGGTTCGTCCCGGCGTGTCGGCGGCAGCCGCGTCGCCGCGCATGCATACCGGGTCGCCGCTGCGGTCGGTCTGCGCCACCGCGTCGCCGGCGCCGAGGCCGGGCGACGCCCCATGCGCCAGCAGCAGCTGGGCCGCCTCCGGCAGATCGAGGCGCGCCGCCATCATCAACGCCGTGCGGCCCGAGGCGCCGATTTCATTCGGATCGAGGCCGAGTTCGAGCAGCGCCTGCAAGGTCTCTTCGTGTTCGAGCGCGTCGGCGACCAGCGGCTCGTCGAGATCGCCTCGGGCGCCCTTGGCGATGGCCTTCGGCTCCGGGCCGAGCGCCGCCTTGACCGCTGCCGTGTCGCCGTCGAGCGCTGCCCGTTGCAGCGAGTGCTTTTCGGCGTAATCGGGCGCCAAGAGGACCGTGCTCGCCTCGTCGTCGGGATCGAGCTCGAAACCGTCGGCGATCAGCCGATCGAGATAGACGCCGGCCAAATGTCGGCTCTTCGCCTCGCTGCGTCCGAACTCGCGGCGGTAGAACGGCGCCAATGCCGCGATCGCGGCGGCTGCGGGCGGCGATATAGGCGCGATACCGCCGCGCCGCCTCCGGGCCCGTCAGCGCCCGGTTGTGCAAATAGAGCGCCACCTTCTCGCCGCTGATGGCCGAGCCGGATCGCCGCCGGTCGAGCAGCCATGGCCGCCACGCCGCCTGATCGGCGAGGGTGCGCGCGTCCTCGCCCTCCGCGGCGCATAGCCGTCCCGTGGGCATCAACGGCCGGGCGGCCCGCTTCAGCGCGGGGATTTCCGGCAACGCCAGCGCGGGATCGGGCTTTTGGGCTGTCGCCCGATGGGCGTCGAAGACGCAGAGGCGATGCAGCTGCGCGGGTCCCGACAGCCGGTAGACGCCCAGATCGCCCGGTTTGCCCGGCGCCGGCCGCATCGACGCCAGCAGATAGACATGACCGTCGTAACTGAAGAACCGCGGCATCTCGTCAATGTCGAGGACGGCGGCGTCGGCAAAGATGGCTCGCGGACGGGAGAGCGGCTTTGCCGGGTCGGGGCGTTCCAGCCGATCGATGGCGACGACGGGCTCAGCCGAGCGCCGCACCCTTTCCTGCAATGGTTCCCCCCCTCGACCGACCGCGCGCAGCAATTCGGCCGCCGAGGCGAAGCGGCGGTACTCCGTCTTCGGCGCGGTTCGCCCGCTGCCCGCGTCGATCCACAGCAGCACCGGAAAAGGCTTGCCCAGATTGTAGACGTCGATATCGGCGCGCAGCACCATGGGGCTTTCGCCGAGGCCGGGGATCGGGGCAAATCCGATCTCGCGTTCGCCGAGCGGATTGACCGACAACGCCGGGCCGAGAAAGCTCGCGGTCAAATCCCGCTGCAATTCGTCGCAAAGCTTGACGCCGGCGCCCTCGACGATGGCCGGACGAAAGCGGATCTGCGGCCATTGGGCGGTGTTGCGTTCATAGCCCAACACCGCGATCCGCTGCTCGTAGATGCGCGACAGGCAGTCGATGGCGACCTCGCGCGCCACGTCCGAACTGGGGTTCTCGGATTGGCCGCTCGGCGCGGGGCAGGCAGTCCGCCGCAGATCGAGCCAACGCCGCTGATCGCTCGCGGCGGGCTTCGCGCTCGGCGGGCTTGGCCGCGCGGCCCAAATTGTCGGCGTAGGCCGCAGCGAGCTCGGTGTTGAGCGTCAGCAGAGACGGCGTGCTGCAGACCAGCCGATCGACCGCGCTCGCCGCGGCAACGCAGTCGGATTTGCCCTCGGGGAGGGCTGGCTCTGCGGGCTTCGGCGCCGCCCCTGCAAGCGACCCCGACCTCACCGAAAACCAGGCCAGCACCCCCAACAAAGCCGAAAAATCTTCCAATCCTGCGTGGCGTATTATTTTCTGTGAGCTGGTTCACAACAGATTTCGAAAGAACGGACTACATCGTTCAGAAGGACGAGTACAGAGGACTGAGCCATGCGCCTGATCGGAGTTTATTTCGCCGTTATTGCGCTGACTACGTTCATCGCACTTCCCCGCTCGGCGCGGGATCCGGTGCCGGTGACGTCCCACGCAGGATTTCTCGCCGCTCAGCAAGAGTTGCGCGTTCGGGATCAACAGGCTCGACGACATGATCGACGCCATTTCCGACGAAGCCAGGGTTCGGCCGGCGGCCCAGGAATTGGAAATCGCCCGGAATATGAAGGCCGGCGCAGATTACCGGAGCTGCGTCACCTATGTCGACAATGCGCTGCGTGCGCTCAGAACCGGGCATGCGCCGCCTTGAGAAGGGGCCTGCGTTCGCCCTCTTGGGTTCAGTCCCGGAGCGGCGCTGTCGCTCGGCTCGATCTCGGCCGCCCGTTCGATCAGATTAGCCTTCATCGCGATCAGCATGTCGAGGAGCTGGCCGCGGTCGCGCTCGGCGATGCCGAGGAGCGCTTCCTCGCGGATTTCCGCGGCGAGCGCGAAAATCCGGTCGAGCAATGGATAGGCGGCTTCGGTCAGATACAGCAGATGCGCCCGCCGATCCTTGGGATCGGGCCGCCGTTCGATGAGCCGCGCGGCCTGCAGGCGATCGAGCAGGCGGGCGAGCGTGATCGGTTCCAGATCGAGGGTCTGCGCCAGCGCGGCCTGGTTGATCCCCTCCTGACGGGCAAGGTGCGCGAGGACCGAGGCCTGCGCCCGCGTCAAGCCGAGCGATGCCGCCCGTGCCCGCTGCTCGAACCGCTTGCGCAGCATCCGCGCGACGTCGCTGATGACAAAACCAAGCGTTCGGCTCGGGATTTCATGCTGCATCGCAGCACCCTGTGATTATGAGCGTCCATATCATATCGCTGGCCTATCGTCGCGGGTCTGTCGAGATTGCAGGCCAGATATGTTGACAGCTCGTGGGGCTGGTGGTGCAGTCCGGGCAGTCCGCCATGGGAGAACTCGATGGGTAAGCTGCGCCATATCGCGATGTCGGTGCCCGACCCCTGGAAGACCGCCGAATTCTACAAACAGGTCTTTGGCATGGAGGTGGTGGGCGAGACCGATTTCGAGCCTCGCCGAGGGCGTATTCCTGTCCGACGGCGTGATCAACGTGGCACTCCTGCATTTCAAATCGGACGAGGCGGCGCAAGGGACCGGCCGCGACCATGTCGGGCTGCATCATCTCGGCTTCTGGGTGGACGATCCGGCGGCCACGCAGGCGCATATCGAAACGGCCGGCGGCGAATGGCTGATGGGCGAGCCCGAGGCCAAGGGCGGCAGTTTCTACGAGGTCAAATTTAACGACCCCAACGGCGTCATTTTCGACATTTCGCACAATGGCTGGGGCGGCGCGCAAAAGAACCCGGGCGGCCCCGGCAACGAGATCGGACCGTCGCGCGGGCTGGTGCCCAAATTCGCCGAGCGGCGCGCGACGGCAGCGGCGGAGATGGCCGCGCGCACGCGGAACCGGCGATGAAGGCCGCGGCCGTCGAATATGTGCGGCCGCAGAGCCTCGCCGAGGCGGTATCGCTGCTGTCGCAGGGCAATGGCGAGGCTCGGGTCATCGCCGGCGGACAGTCGCTGTTGCCGATGATGAATCTGCGGATTGCCGCGCCCGGGCTGCTGATCGACATCGCCCGCCTGCCCGAGTTGGCGGGGTTCGCCGAGGATGCCGACGCGGTGACCATCGGCGCCGCCGTGACCCATGCCGCGATCGAGGATCGCCGGGTCCCGGACCCGTCGGGCGGATTGATGCCGCGGGCGGCCGCCAGCCTCGCCTATCGCGCGATCCGCAACCTCGGCACGATCGGCGGCAGCCTTGCGCTCGCCGATCCGGCGGCCGAATGGCCGGCGGTGCTGTCGGCGCTCGACGCCGAGCTGCGGCTGCGCGGGCCGAACGGAACCCGCTCGGTCGAATGCGCCGAGTTCGCGACCGGGATCTTCGAGACTGGGCTGGCGGCGGATGAGATCATCGAGACCGTGCGGATCCGCAAACTGTCGTCCGGCGCGCGCTGGGGCTATGTGAAACTCAGCCGCAAATCAGGCGAGTTCGCCCATGCGCTGGCTGTCGCTGTGTCGGATCCCGGCCGCGGCTATGCCCGCGTCGTGCTCGGCGTGGCGAACGGGGCGCCGCTGGTGCTGTCCCAAACAGCGACAGCGCTCGCCGCCGGCAGTCCGGACGCTGAGATGCTGCGGCAAGCCATCGCCGCCGATCTCGACCGCGCCGCCGATCGCCATTTCGACGCGTTCCAGCGCAATCTTCACGGCGTCGCCGCGTTGCGCGCGGTGCGACAGGCGACGGCATGACCGCGATCCGCGTCACGATCAACGGGTCCCCGGTCGCCGAGGATGTCGTGCCGCGCCTGTCGCTCGCCGATTATCTGCGCGAACGCCATAACCTGACCGGAACCCATCTCGGTTGCGAGCACGGGGTGTGCGGCGCCTGCACGGTGCTCGTCGACGGCGAACCGGCGCGCAGCTGCCTGATGCTCGCCGTCGCTTGCGACGAGCGCGAGGTGCGGACCATCGAGGGCTTTGCCGGCGACGCGATCATGGCGGCGTTGCGCGACAGCTTTCACCGCCGCCACGGGCTGCAATGCGGGTTCTGCACGCCCGCCATGCTGATCGCCGCGCGCGACCTGATCCTGCGCGGGCGCGCCGGCTCCGACCGCGAGATCCGCGACGGCCTTGCCGGCAACATCTGCCGCTGCACCGGCTACACCAATATCGTCGCCGCGATCGCCGAGGCCGCGACGGCGCTGAAGGGACGCCCGAACGATGCCGAATGACAATTGGGGCGTTGGCGCCTCGCTCCTGCGCCGGGAGGACGATCGCCACCTGCGCGGCCGCGGCGAGTTCGTCGCCGACATCCGACTGCCCGGCACGAAGGAGGTCGTTTTTCTGCGCAGCCCGCACGCGCATGCCCGCATCCGATCGATCGCCGTGCCGCCCGGCGCCGAAAGGCCGGGTCTTCACCGCCGCCGACCTGCCGCGCATGCAAGCCGATCCGCGTCGTGTCGCACGCGGCCGGCGCCAAGTCGCCGGCCTGGCCGCCGCTCGCGACCGACAAGGTGCGCTATGTCGGCGAGGCGATCGCCGCCTGCGTCGCGCCCACGCCGCGCCGAGGCCGAAGACCTCGCCGCCGCCGTCGCGGTCGATTACGAGGCGCTCGACGCGGTCGTCGATGCGCCGCCGCGACATGCGCCGGCAGCCGCCAGCTCGTCCACGAAAGCTGGGGCGACAATCTCTATCAGCGACCGCACGCCTCGAAGGCGGCGACATCGAGGCGGCGGCGCGCGCCGCCGAGATCGTCGTCACGCCGCGAATATCCGCATGAACCGGCAGTCGGGCTCGCCGATGGAGGGCCGCGCCGTGCTCGCCTGCCGCGACCACCGGCTCGACGAGATCGTGGTCTACGCCTCGACCCAGACGCCGCACACGGTGCGCGTCGCGATTGGCCGAGATCCTCGGCCTCGACGAGCGGCGGCTGCGCGTCGTCGCGCCCGATGTCGGCGGCGGCTTCGGCCCCAAGGCGCGGCTCTACCCGGAGGAGATCATCCTCGCCGCGCTGGCGCTGCGAGCTCGACCATCCGGTGCGCTGGATCGAGGACCGCAACGAGCACCTGCTGACCGCCGCCCATACCCGCGACCACCATTACAAGGTGACCGCCTATGCCGACCGGCACGGCAAGATCCTCGGCGTCGACGCCGAGATCATCGTCGATGCCGGCGCCTACGGGCTGTGGCCGCAGGGGCCCTACCAGGAGGCCAACATGGCGGCGCGCGCGCTGCCCGGCCCGTACACGATCGCCAATTACCGCGCCAGCATTACACGGTCGCGACCAACAAGGCGCCGCTCGGCCCCTATCGCGGCGTCGGCCGGCCCGGCGCCTGCTTCGCGATCGAGCGCACGATCGACGAGGTCGCGCGCGCGGTCGGCCGCGACCCGGCCGAGGTGCGGCATCGACAACATGATCGCCGCCGAGCAGATGCCGTTCACGTCGGTCGGCCGGCATGCGCTACGACACCGGCGATTACGCGGCGAGCGTCCGGCTGTGCGCCGAACTGCTCGACCTGCCGTGCCGATCCGCAGCGGCAGCAGCGCGGCGAAGCCCGACGGCAGGCTGATCGGCATCGGCTTTGCCAGCTTCACCGAGCAGACCGCGCATGGCGCCGCCGAATTCGCCGTCGCGCGGCGCCTCGATCATCCCGGGCTTCGAGAGCTGCACCGCGCGCATCCTGACCGACGGCAGCCTCGTGCTGATGGTCGGCATCCAGTCGCACGGGCAGGGGCTCGAAACCGCGCTGTCGCAGGTCGCCGCGCGAGGAACTCGGCATCGACCCGGCGCGGATCGCGGTGCGGCACGGCGACACCGAGAGCACGCGCCTTCGGCTTCGGCACCTTCGCCTCGCGCAGCATGGTCATGTCGGGCGGTGCGGTGGCGCGCGCCAGCCGCATGCTGCGCGACAAGCTCGCGCGCATCGGCGCGCATCTGCTTGCAATGCGACGTCGCCGAGGTGCGCTGCGCCGACGGCGCGGTGAGCGGGCCGCAGGGCGCTCGGTGACGATCGCCGAGATCGCCAAGGTCGCGCATCTGCGCATGGACGGGCTGCCGCCCGGCGTCGAACCGCTGCTCGACGCGACCGCCACCTACGAGCCGGCGATCAGCACCGGCGTCTATTCCTACGCGACGCACGGCGCGGTCGTCGCGGTCGATCCCGAGACCGGCGCAGTCGAACTGCTCGATTTCGCGGTCGCCGAGGATTGCGGCACGATGGTCAACCCGATGCTCGTCGAGGGCCAGATCCGCGGCGGCGTCGTGCAGGGGATCGGCACCGCGCTGTACGAGGAGATCCCCTACGACAAGGCCGGCCAGCCGCTCGCCGCGACGCTGCTCGACTACCTACTGCCGGGCGCGTTCGAACTGCCGCGCGATCAAGATCGGCCACCTGCACACGCCAGGCGCCGCCACCGAATACGGCATGAAGGGGATGGGCGAAGGCGGCGCGGTGGCCCCGCCGGCCGCGATCGCCAACGCCGTGCGCGACGCGCTCGCGGTCAATCGGCGCCGAAGTCAACGAAACCCCGATCACCCCCCGCCGCGTAATGGCCGCGATAAACCAAGCTCCGGCGCGAGCGCCGTAATCACTGCCCCGCCGGACAGAGCCGTCCCGGCAACCACTCTACGCCCGCTCTGAGGGCGATGGCCGGATCAGCACCTCGGCCGAGATGCCGAGTTTTTCATGCAGTCGGCGGATCATGTTGATCGACAAGCCTCGACGGCGGTTCAGCACCTCGGCGATCCTGGTGCGAGTACCGAGTATGCCCTCCAGGTCCTTGCGGGTGAGACCCTGCTGCTCCATCCGGAATTTGATCGCCTCGATCGGATCGGGTGGATCGATCGGATGGTGCTCACTCTCGTAAGCGTCGATCAAGGTCGCCAACACATCAAGCCGGTCGCCTTCCAGCGTCTCCGGAGGGGCGCCCCACAGCCGCTCGACTTCTGCAAGGGCTGCCTCGTAATCCACTTCGGTGCGGATTGGCTTGATCTCACTCAAGATCGACCTCCCTGACGTTGATGCGATCGTAGTCGCGATGCGTTCCGAGCCATTTGATCCAGAGAATCCCTCTGTCGAAATCGACGGCGACCACCAAACGGTAGGCGTTTCCCCTGATATTGAATACTATGCGATCGCTTGAGACGATGCTCGCAGATGCATAGAGCCGTTTGACATCGGCCGAATTCGACCATTTCGCCTTTCGCACTTCATCAAACCAGGCATCGAGCGCTGTCTTGAGCGCCTGTTGGTCCCTGTGCCCGGCCCTGGCTTCGACGAACTCTCGAAGTGTCCGACGGGCAATAATTCGCATCGCCTAGAAGATAACGCGCGCCCATTTTGGGAACAAGACGAGCGTCAGCTTCGTGCTTGACAGCGGAGGGAAACGATCGGCCCGCTCGATGCGGAATGGACGCTGATCTGCCGCGCATGAAAAGGGGCCCCCGATGCAGTCGCTGAGCCGGATTGACGCCGTGCTGTCCGAGGCTGTCGAGCGCGGCGACGTGCCGGGGGTCGTGGCGGTGGCGGCCAATGCCGACGGCATCATCTACGAAGGCGCCTTCGGCATATCCGACCGCAGGGCCGGCAGTGCCATCGCGGTCGATACAATCTTCCGCATCGCATCGATGACCAAGGCGGTGACCTCGGTCGCGGCGATGCAGCTCGTCGAACTTGGCCGATTGCAGCTCGACGAGCCGGTCGGCGAGTTCATGCCGGAACTCGCCGCACCGCAGGTGCTGGAGGGGTTCGACGCCGCGGGCATGCCGCGACTGCGCCTGGCGCGACGACCGATTACGCTGCGCCAGCTGCTGACCCATACCTCGGGCTTCGGCTACGACTGGGGCAACGCCGACCTGCTGCGCTACGTCAAGCGGACGCATACCCCAACGACGTTGAGCGCCAAGCTCGCCTCGCTCGACCTGCCGCTCTTATTCGATCCGGGCGAGCGCTGGGAATACGGGATCGGCGTCGATTGGGTCGGCCGGACCGTCGAAACCGTCAGCGGTCAGGGGCTCGACGCCTATTTTCAGGACCACATCTTCGCGCCGCTCGGCATGAAGGACAGCGGCTTCGAGGTTGCGCCGGCGCAGCTCACGCGTTTCGTTGGCATCGAGCAGCGCAATGCGGACGGCGGCTTTTCACCGATCTCGGTAGTGACGCCGGCCGACCGCGAATTTCTCAGCGGCGGCGGCGGGCTGGTTTCGACCGGCCCCGACTATATGGCCCTTCTGCGGATGCTGCTGCGCCGGGGGGAGAGCGGCGGCGGCCGCCTGCTGCAACCCGAAACGGTGCGGCAGATGGCGCAGAACCAGATCGGTGACCTCAGCGCCGGAATCATCCGGACGGCGATGCGGGAGCGTTCCCACGATCTCGACCTCTTTCCCGGAATGCCCTGCAAATGGGGGCTGGGGTTTCTGATCAACCCCGAGCGCGGGCCGAACGGTCGCAGCGCCGGCAGCCTCGCCTGGGCCGGGATCTACAATTCGTATTACTGGCTCGACCCGAAAGCCGGGATTGCCGGTGTCATGCTGGCCCAGTTCCTGCCCTTCGCCGACCCGCGGGCGATCACGCTTTTCGGCGCCTTCGAACGCGCGATCTACAAAGCGCTCGGCGCGTCATGACCTGCCCAAGCCCCTGCCCTACCCCGCCGCCAGCGGCCGTACATCCGCGGTCGACGCGTCGGCACCGCTTTAAACCGACTCTGTCGACGCCGCGTTCGATGCGCAAATTGCGTGCAATCCTGCTGCGCGCGATGCCGTCTTGTTGGGCAACCCGCTTTGCCGATAGATAATCCCGGCCGGCCCGCGGTCGGCGACAGCGGAGTGTGCGTTGCTCGACCAACCGATCGGCCGTCGGCAGTTTTCTCAATCGTCCGCGGCGGCGAAGCCGAAACGCCATCTGGTGCTGGCGGCCGTCATGCTGGCGATTTTCATGACCGCGATCGACAGCTACATCGTCGCGACCGCGATGCCGACGATCGTCGCCGATCTCGGCGGCTTTGATCTCTTCAGCTGGGCCTTCGCCGCCTTTTTGCTGACCCAGGCGGTGGCGATCCCGATCTACGGGCGGCTCGCCGACCTCTATGGCCGCAAGCGCGTGTTCTTCGCCGGAACCAGCATCTTTCTGCTTGGCTCGGCCCTGTGCGGCTTTGCCTGGGGCATGGTGCCGCTGATCCTGTTTCGCGCACTCGAAGGGATCGGCGCCGGCGCCGTGCAGCCGATCGCGACGACGATCGTCGGCGACATCTACGAGCCGGTCGAGCGGGCGCGCATCCAGGGCTATATCTCGGGCGTCTTCGGCGTCGCGGCGATCATCGGCCCGACCTTGGGCGCGGTCGTCGTCGAGCATCTGGGCTGGCCGGTCGTGTTCTGGGTCAATCTGCCGATCGGCGCGGCGACCTTTCTGATGTTCGGGCTCTATCTGCACGAGGACCGACAGCCGCGGCAGCACCGCATCGACTATCTCGGCTCCGGCCTCCTGATGCTCGGCATCGGCGCGCCGATGCTGGCGCTGGTCCAGATCGGCAGAGCCGGCGGCCTGACGGTGGCTCTGCTCGTCGCGATCGGCGCCGCGGCGCTCGTGATCCTGGCGGCGAACGAACGCCGCGCCGCCGAGCCGATGCTGCCGGTCGCCTTGTGGCGCAACCGGGTGGTCGCGGTCGGCTGCGTCGCGGGCTTCTTCAACGGCGCCCTGATGATGGCGCTCTCGGCCTTCATGCCGGCCTTTGTGCAGGGAGCGATGGGGCTGACCGCGATCGCTTCCGGCGTCGTGCTCGCCGCCTCCTCGGTCAGCTGGGCATTGGCGAGCTTCGCCGGCGGCCGGCTGATGATCCGCACCTCCTACCGCCTGGCGGCGACGGTCGGCGGGCTCTGCCTCGTCGCGGGCAGCCTGGTGCTGGCCGCCGTCACGCCGGAGAGCGGCCTCTTTCTGCCGTGCTTCGGCGCGTTCATGCTCGGCGTCGGCATGGGCTTCTGCAACACCGCCTTCATCGTCTCGGTGCAGGCGAGTGTCGGCTGGACCGAGCGCGGCATGGCGACCTCGGCGACGATGTTCATGCGCATCGTCGGCCAGTCGGTGGGCGCGGCGGTCTTCGGCGCGATCCTCAATTTCGGCCTCGAACGCCGCATTCCGGGGGCGAGCGAAGCGGTCAACCGGCTGATGACGCCGGCCGGCCGCGAGAGCCTCGGCGCCTCGGAAATCGCCCGTCTCGCCGACGCCGTCGGCGCCTCGCTCCACATCGTCTACGTGATCGCGATCCTCGTCGCGCTCGTCAGCCTCGCCCTGGCGCTCGCACTGCCCGCCCGCCTCAGCCCGACCCGCACGGTCACGCCGCGGCCCTGACCGAGGCGCCCGCCCGCGCGGCGGCGCGGATCAGGTCGGCGCGCCTTCTCGGCGATCATGATCACCGTCGCGTTGGTGTTGCCGGAGACGACGGTCGGCATCACCGAGGCGTCGACGACGCGCAGCCCCTCGACCCCGTGCACGCGCAACTCGCGTGTCGACGACGGCGCGCTCGGGCGGCCCCATCATGCACGTCGAAGTCGGGTGATAGGTGGTGCCGGCGTTCCGCGCGATGTAGTCGAGCCATTCCGCATCATTCTCGGTCGCCGCCCCCGGCATGAACTCCTCGACGACGACCTCTTGCATCGCCCTCGTCCGGAAGACGCCGCGCGCGATCTGCAGCCCCGCGATCAGCGTATCCCGGTCGCCCTGCGTCGCGAGGTAATTCGGCTGGATCGCCGGCGGCGCTGCCGGAAAGGGCGAACGGATCCTGAGCCAGCCGCGGCTTTCCGGCCGGCACGGGATGCAGGTCGCCTGGCAGGCCGGGAAATCGTGCATCTTGCCGCCCGGCGTCACAAAGCTGCCGGCGAGAAACTGGTACTGCACGTCGGGCGATTCGAGGCCCGGGCCGGGTGCGCACGAAAAGCCCGATCGGTGCCGCCCCCATCATCAGCGCCCCGCGCCGCGCCAATACGTATTCGAGCCCGGCGCGCGCCTGCCGCACCCAGCTGTGCGAGATTTCGTTCAAGGTATTCGGCCGGCGTGCGCGATAGACGACGCGGGTATTGACATGGTCCTGCAAATTCTCGCCGACGCCCGGCAGATCGTGCACGATTTCGATCCCGAGCCCGCGCAAGAGTTCGCCCGGCCCCACACCCGAAAGCTGCAGCAGTTGCGGCGAATTGATCGACCCGCCGGCAAGCAATACCTCACGCCGCGCCCGCGCCCGCTGCACGACACCCTCCCGCGCATATTCGAGACCGACGGCACGCTTGCCCTCGAACAGCACGCGATGCGCCCATGCGCGGACCTCGACCCGCAGATTTCTTCGCTTAATCACCGGCCGCAGGTAGGTGACTGCGGTCGAGGCGCGGCGCATCCCGCGCACGGTCACCTGCAAAGGCCCGACCCCATCCTGCTCGGCGCCGTTGAAATCGGCGTTGCGCGGATAGCCGGCCTCGACCGCCCCCGCGATAAAGGCGTCGTGCAGTTCGTGCCGCGCCCTGAGATCGGAGACGGAGAGCGGCCCCTGGGCCCCGTGATGCTCGTCCGCACCCCGCTCCTGCTTTTCGGCGCGGCGAAAATAGGGCAGCACGTCCTCATACGACCAGCCGGCATTGCCGAGCTGCCGCCACAGATCGAAATCTTGGCGCTGGCCGCGGATGTAGATCAGCCCGTTGATCGAGCTCGACCCGCCCAGCACCTTGCCGCGCGGCCAGGCCATGCGCCGCCCGCCCAGATGCTCCAACGGCTCGGTCTCGAACTGCCAGGTGATCTTCGGGTGGAAGATGTTGCGGTAGAACCCGGCCGGAATATGGATCCACGGGTTCGTATCCTTGCCGCCCGCCTCGAGCAGCAATACCCGCGTTCCCGGCTCGGCGCTCAGCCGGTTGGCCAGCACACACCCCGCCGACCCCGCCCCGACGATGACATAGTCGTATTCCGCTTCGTATTGCATTGTATGATTCGTATTCCCGTTCTCGTCATCCCGGCGGAGGCCGGGATCCATTTCTGGTATGGATACCCGCCTGCGCCGGTATGACAAGGTAGCTGCGGCGGGTTAGATACGATCCATGGGTTAGCCGCCGTCAAGGAGGGTTGCCACAAGGTCGTCGATCTCGCGCGATATTCCGGCTTCGGCCAGTAACGTAGGATGGGTTGAGTGAATGCGAAACCCATCGCATCTTCGGCGCGGCCGGCAGGTGCAGGCGCAAAAAATCCCTCAGCCCCGCGAAGCGCGGGCATGAGATAGGCTGCAATACCGGCCATGCCACTCGTTTCGTCCCGGTGCAGCTCGGTGCCTATCCGAACGATTGAGGAAGAAATCCCAGCGGGGAGGCGCGCGCCTTCGGGGAAAAGTGATGGGTTTCGCGGGCTACAGGCGCCTCCTCAGCTCCATAAGCTTCTCTCGAATACCCAACAGCATAAATCGTTCCGCTAGAACGTGTTGGAATAGATGCAGACTGCACACCCCAACTTGAGCCGTAGTTTTCAGCGCATGAAGTACGGTAGTCTCATTGGCGTGCAGATATATTGGTTGCAGTTGCCGCTTGTCAGCAGTTTCGTTCAGCAACATATTGCTGACGACGCCGCACAAATTCGGATGACCGCCAAAATCAATTGTTCGGTCGTAAAGGACTTTATAGATGTCTGCTAGTTTCTTGTCGGTTACCAAAAATAGTTTTTTCTACCTCCACGCCGAGAAAAGCATTTTTCATAGCCCTTAGCGCTGCGGCGTCATCGTGCCTCTTAAGCCAAGTCTCACCGAGCGACGGATTGACATGCAGATGCAGACCGTAAGCGGCATATTCGAGGCACGACCGGAGCAAAACAAACGTCTCTGGAAGCTGCGTCCCCATTGCAGTACCGCACGCCGCTCGATAGGCCGCATGTGAACGAACCAACAACACTGCCGCGAGAAGGTTTTTCGGATTGGTCACGTTTTCTGTGATCTTAACAAAACAGAGATCGACCTCGCAAATGATACTGTAACTGTTGGCCGGATTATTAGCGAAGGTGGCGAATTGCTGCGGACGTGCTCCCTCTAGAAAATTGGAAAGTTTGTCGTCGCCCCATCCTAGCGGACGAATTTCCTCTTTCTTTTGGCCGACGCCTTCCATGGCGTTAATTTATCACAAATTGTTCCCTGCCGCCGATTTTCCAGTAACGTAGGATGGGTTGAGTGAAGCGAAACCCATCGCATCATTGGTGCGGCCGGCAGGTGCAGGTGCAAAAATCCCTCAGCCTCGCGAAGCGCGGGCACGAGATACGGGTGCAATACCAGCCATGCCACTCGTTTCGTCCCGGGTGCAGCTGGTGCCCATCCGAACGATTGAGGAGGAAATCCCAGCGGGGAGGCGCGCGCCGTCGGGGAAAGGTGATGGGTTCCGCTCCACTCGACCCATCCTACGCTTGCTGCGCTTGCTGCGTCCCCCTACCGCGGCCATTTCGCCGCCGGTCACCGAAGGCAACAACATTGAATTTGTTCCGGTAGTGGGCCACATCGTGGCTCACCAAGGAAGATAAGCCATGGCTGCGAATTCTGTTGTCCGTACTCGCATCGACGGGCGCATCAAGAACGAAGCCGCCGCCGTGCTGGCCGCTATGGGCCTCACCGTGTCGGACGCCTTCCGCCTGATGATGATCAAGATTGCCAAGGAAAAGGCGCTGCCGTTCGAGCCGCTGGTTCCTAATGAGGAAACCATCGAGGCGATGAAGGCGGCGCGGCGCGGCGAGCTGGTGACCGTCGGGCCGCCGGGGAAGCTGCTCGCTAGCCTGAATGCGGACTGTTAAGCACACTAATCGTTTCAGGCGTGACTACCCAGCGGGAGAAGTAGGGACGGCACAGCAAGCGCCTCGACGCCGAGCTAATGGCAGCGGTAACCATGCTGGCGAAGGACGAGCCGTTGCCCCGGCGATATTTCGATCACCCGCTCGGCGGCGAGTGGAACGATCACCGCGATTGCCACATCAGACCCGACCTCATCCTGATTTACCGGAAGCCAGACCAAACAAGCCTGGAGCTCGTCCGGCTCGGCTCGCATAGCGCGCTTGGTCTATGAGTGACGCCAAGCCAAGCGCTTGGTGACACGGGATCAGGCGATTTCGATAGCACCAAACCGCCGCTTCGCGCGCCACGCCCATCGGTCATTGCCGAGATGGCGACGGTAAAATTGCCATAATTGCATGGTATCAATACCCCCGTCGGCGATGGCTTGGACGGGGTGAGTGGGACCATGGACGGAGATTTTGCTGATAATTCGTTGCAAATAACAGCAAAAGCAGCAAAACGCGGCAGGCCGCGCGGACGGCCGTTTGAAAGGGGGCAGTCGGGCAATCCGGCGGGAAGGCCGCGCGGTTCGGTCAATCGCGGGACCCGTGCGGCGGCGGTATTGCTCGACGGCGAGGCCGAGAACCTGGCGCGGAAGGCGGTCGAGATGGCGCTCGACGGCGACCCCGCGGCATTGCGGCTCTGCCTCGACCGCACCGTGGCGCCGCGCCGCGAACAGCCGGTGACGCTGGATCTGCCGCCGATCAGCGGGGCGGCCGACATTGCGGGCGCGATGGCCGCCCTCCTCGCCGCCGCCGCGCGCGGCCGGATCACCGCCGGCGAGGCGCATGCCCTCTCGCAGACCGTCGAAACCTATCTCAGGGCGATCGAAACCAGCGATTTCGACCGCCGCCTGAGCGACCTCGAACAAACCCGCGCCGCCGACACCACCCGCTGACTAGTATCGAGGGATCGAGCCCGGTCGGGTCGCTGAAGTCATCCGGCACGCGAGAATTCTTCGGTTCTGGACGGATGCCCACCGCCGCGGTCGACATGACGCAGGCCTTGGTTCGCGAGGAGCCGGTGAGGGAAACGCGGCCGCTTGGAGCCGGCGACCGTCAGCCTGCGGAACGGCATGACGCGAGCGCGCTGCGCAGGCCCGGTATGAAGGGCGCGTGTTGCAGCATGGCCCTGCGGATCACGTCGCGATTGGCGCGGGTCCACTCGATCGTCGCGCGAAGGCCGTTGCGCAATTCGGTCTCGGCGGCGAAGCCGAGATCTCGCCGCGCTTTGGCGGGATCGCCAAAGCGGCGGCCGGAATGGTCCCAGTCGCGCGCCGGCGCCAGTGCGATCGGCGTCGGGTTGCCGGTGAGGTCGTTGATCAGCCTCGCCAGGTCGAGGATCGACGTCTCGACGCCCGAGGCGAGATTGTAGGCCTGCCCCGGCATGCCGCGCTCGGCGCAGGCGACGAGGCCGCGCGCGATGTCCTCGACATAGATGAAATCGCGGCTGGCGATGCCGCCGTTCTCGACCGGCAGCGCCTCGCGATGCAGCGCCTTCCAGATGAAGGTCGGCGTCACGTTGCGCCACACCGTGTGCGGCGTGCCGCGCCAGCGCCCGGCGCCGAGGATCTCCCCCGGGCCATACACGTTCTGGAAGCGCGCCCGGACAAACGGCAGGCCGTAGCGGCTGAAGTAATAGTTTCCATACATCTCGCCGATCAGCTTCGAAATCGAATAGGGACTGTCGTGGAACAGCGAGATGGGAGCATCCTCGGCCGTCGCGGTCGCGTCCCCGAACGTCTTCTCGGCGACGGCGCAGCCGGCCGCGGCATAGACGACCTTTCTGCAGCGAGCGACGATCCTTCAGCCGGTCGAACAGCTTCAGCGAGGTGATCGTATTGTTGTCGTGGTCGGCGAGCGGATCGTGGATCGAGGACTGGTTCCCATGGTAGCAGGCAAGGTGGAACGCCCAATCGAGCTCATCCGGCAGAGCCGCCAATATCCGATCGTCGGCGATGGACCCGAGCCGGAAATCGATTTCGGGCGCTTGCGGCAGGTTGCCGATATCCGACGACAGCAGGTTGTCGACAACCACGACGCGCCGCGGCCGCATGGTCAACAGCAGGCGGATCAGGTTACTGCCGACAAAGCCGGCGCCCCCGACCACGAGGATCGTGCTGCCGGCGAATCCGGCGGCGCTCATCGATCCGCCATGCTCGCGGCCTCGGGCTGCCGCAGGTGAGTGTAGGTGTCGCTGACGCCATGGGCGTCGTACCAGGCGAGCATTCGCCCGATCGTCGCCGTGAAGTCGTGCCGCGGCCGCCAGCCGAGTTCGCGCGTCGTCTTCGATGGGTCGAGCACGACGATCGGCACGTCGTCGGCGCCCGGCGGCAACGATCGGCACCGGCGCATCCAGCCCGACGCCGAGATGCCGCGCGACGAGTTCGAAGATGTCCTTGATCGCATGCCCTTCGCCGGTGGAGACATTGTATGCGCCAGAGGCTGGCGCCGCGACGACCCTGTCCATCGACGGCAAGGAAGTCCTCCATATCGAGAAAGTCGCGGACCGTGTCGCTGCAGAAGCAGGGTTGCCCGGCCTTCAGCCGTTTGTAGAAGGTGGGTATCGGGCCGATCGCGAGGCGCGGCCCGGTGACGTTCGCGAGGCGCAGCGACACCGCTGCGACGCCGCCCAGCAACAGGTAGCTCTCGCCCGCCGCCTTCGAGATGCCGTAGCTGGTGAAGGGCGCGAGCGGATGATCGACCGGGATCGGCACCGTCTGCGGCCTGCCGTAGCATAGCGCCGTCTGCAGATAGACGAGGCGCTCGACGCGCGCCCGCCGCGCCGCCTCGACGACATTGATCGTGCCTTCGATGTTGCTGCGCACGTCCTCGCGCCAGTCGTCGGGATTTTTGTAGGACGGCGGCGGCATGCACGACATGCGTCGGCGCGAACCGGCGGAATGCGTCCTCGACCATATCGCGGTCTGCGACGGTGCCCTCGACGACCGTCAGCCCAGGCATCGGCGGCAGCGCCTCGCGCTTGCCGGTCGCGAAATTGTCAATGACGAAGATTTCGTGGCCGCCGGGCAGCCAATGCTCGATCAGGTTCGTTCCGAGGCAGCCGGCCCCGCCGGTGATCAAGACCCGCACTATTTGTCCTCGTGCCGCAGATGGGTGTAGCCGCCCTGAACGCCGTGCTCGCGATAGTAGGCGACGGTCTGCGCGACGATCTCGTCGAGCGGGGTGAACGGGATCGGCCCGAAATCCTTGAAGGTACGCGACGGGTCGAGCAGGATCGACGGCGCGTCGTCGGGCCCGAGCGGCCGGATTTCCGGTTTCGGATACGCGTTGATCTGCATCGCGGTAACGACCGCGTCATAGAGTTCTTTGATCGCAACGTCGCGGCCGGAGGAAAAGTGGTAAGTGCCGTGGCCGGTTCCGTCGGCCGCTCTCACGACATAGCGCGCAAGATCGCGTACAAACACGAAATCCCGCCGCGCCTCGGTCACGAAGCAGCTTTTTCCCTGCGACAACCGCTCGTAAAAGATCGGCAGCGGCCCGCTGACGTTGCGCGGACCGACGACGTTTGCCAGCCGGAACGTGACCCAGTCGACGCCGCTGTACTGGATGTAGTGCTCGCCGGCGGTCTTCGAGATCGCGTAGCTGCTGTTGACCGGGTCGATCGGGTGGTCGAGCGTGATCGGCTGCTCGCGCGGTCGGGTGCCGTAGCACAGTGCGGTCTGGAAATAGATCAGGCGAGCGACCGTGTGGTCCCGGCAGGCGCGAGCGACATTGGCGCTACCGACGCAGTTGGTCAATGCGTCGGAATGCCAGTCGTCGGGGTCCTTGTACGAGGCGGCAGTGTGTATCACTACATCGGGACGAAACCCGCCGATCAGCTCGTCGAGCAGCCGCTTATCCGCAATGCTGCCTTCGACCAGCCGCAGCGCCGAATGCGGCGCCAGATTGTCGCGCCGGCCGGTCGCGAAATTGTCGACCGCGACGACCTCGTCGCCGCGCGCCAAAAGCAGATCGACAACGGTCGAGCCGACCAGACCCGATCCTCCCGTGACAAGCACCTTCATTCAGCCTGATCTCCCCGGCAATGGGGTTAAAGAAACGCCTCAGTTCGCAGCGGCCGTGTCCAGCGCGCGCGGCGCGTCGGCCGCGTCGGACAACATGCGCCGGTATTCGGCGGCGCGGTCGTGGAACATCCGCTGCCAGAGCTCGAGGCTCAGCAGTCCCCAGGTCTTGCGCGAAAACCGTCCGGCTTGTGTGAAATTTGCAAGTACGGCCTCGGAGTTCATGAACGGCCGCTCGCGGGCGCTGCGGCTGTGGAATACGTCGCTGACGAACTCGCGTAGCGGCCCGGCAAACCACTCCGCCAGCGGCACCGGAAAACCCATCTTGTCGCGCCTGTCGGCGATCGGTGACGGCAGAATGCTGCCGTAGGCGAGCTTCAAGAGATGCTTCATGCGGCCGCCGGTGAACTTGATGTCGGCGGGCACCGTGGCGAGGAACTCGACCAACGGATGGTCGAGCAACGGCACCCGGCTCTCCAACCCGTGCGCCATGCTCATCCGGTCCTCGACGTGCAGCAAGGCCGGCAACAGACATTTGAAATCGAAATGCGTCATCTTGTCGAAATAGGCCTCGTGACCGACATTGGCAGAATTGTTGAAGATAGCGCGGAAACTTTCAAATACCTGCCGCCTGTCGAGCAGCGACCAGTCGACTTCGGCCGCCATGTCGGTCGAGCGGTCAATCAGCCGGAAGTAGCGCGCGTCGAGCTCACCGAACAGTCCGTCGCGCCAGAACTCCTTCATCATCGGCTGGTACTCGCGCAGCAACCCCAGGTTCGGGACGATCAACTCGATCGTTACAACAAAGTTGCCGTTCTTATACGTGCCTTCGAGTGCCGCCTTGATGCATTGCTCGAAATAGGCGAGCAGGTACCGGGCATAACCGCCAAAAATCTCGTCGCCGCCCTGCCCGCCAAGCACGACCTTGAGGTGGCGGGAGGCGAGCTGAGACACCATGAACTGGGGGAACGACCCTGGTCCGGCGACCGGAAAATCGAGATGATAGATGACGTCCGCGATACAGTTGCGGAAGTCGTCGGACGTGATGTCGATGACATGCAGGCGGCCGCGCGCGGCCTCGGCGGCGGCCGCAGCGTATCCGCTCTCGTCGTAGCCGGGGTGCTCGGTGAAGCGGCCGTGGAAGCACTCGCGAGCGGCCGTTTCCAACCTGCCCGCAAGGATCGCGATCAGACTGGAGTCGACACCGCCCGACACATAGGCGCCGACCGGCACGTCGGCGCGCAGATGCACCTCGACTGCATCATTCAACAGTTCCGTCAAGCGGCGCTCGAAGTAGCACGGGCTGTGATCGAAATCGATCTGGTAGCGAACGTCCCAATAGCGCTGAACCGAAACTCGACCGTTCGCCACGGACAGCATATGACCGGGCAGCAGCTGGCGAATGCCGTTGAACAGCGTCGCTTCACCGATCGTGTATTGAAATGTCAGGTATTCGCCGAGCGCACCGGGATCCGTGTCAATAGCCGGCTGAAATGGCAGCAGCGCCTTGGCCTCCGACGCGAACACCAGCAGATTGCCGACGACAGAATAATAAAGAGGCTTGATGCCGAAACGGTCGCGCGCACAGAACAGTCGCTGCTGCCGCTCGTCCCAGATCGCAAACGCAAACATGCCGCGCAGACGTCCGAGACACCTCTCGCTGTATTTTTCATAAGCGGCGAGGATGCACTCGGTATCCGAAGTCGAGCGGAACGCCCACCCCGGCGCGAGCTCATCCCGCAACTCCGGGTAGTTGTAGATTTCGCCGTTATAGGTGATGACGCTCGCCGGCGCCTGCATCGGCTGCCGCGCCATGTCGCTCAGATCGATGATCGCAAGACGGCGGTGGACGAGGCCGACCCGGCCGGACCGGCTGCTCCAGCTGCCGCGCCCGTCCGGACCCCGGTGCGCGATCAGACGATCGAGGACGGTGAGCGCGCCGGCAAGGCGCGGGATCGGCGTTCCATCGATCGAAAAGATACCGGCTATTCCGCACATGACCGCTCGGCTCCCACCGCCGCTGCGGCATGGCTGCAATCGTAACGAGCGGGTGCGCTTCCGCGCTCCGCAAAAAGCGCATCGACAAGACACCTAAGCCGGGTCGCCTCTGCAGTCCAGCTGAGTTCCCGCGCGAGTGTCGCGGCGCCGGCGCGATACCGGACGTCGTCATCAGCACAGTCCAATATGGCTTGTGCCAGGCTTGGCGCGTCGGGGCAATCGAGACAGACACCGATGTCGCTCCTCCCAACCGTCGCCTCGATTTCAGGCAGCGGCATCCGCACAACCGGTAGCCCGGCGGCAACGACTTGGAAGAAGCCGTTCGGCAGTGCGTTGCGGTAGTTCTCGGAATACGCCCCATAGATCACCAACCCGACATCGGCAGACCGGATCGCCGGCACGATCGCGTCCGGAGCCAACGCAATGCCATGATGCACCCGACCGCGGACCGGCTCTCGCGTCAATTCGTGTGCAACCCGCTCGTAGCCGCGACCGACAAATGCGAGGTGGAAACGCTGCGGCAGAAGCGCCAGGGCGGCAACGGCCATTACGACCGCCATCCCGGGTTTCCAGTTGCCGACCACGACGCACAGCCGGTCGGCCGCGCCCAAACCCAGCACCCCCTGAGGTCAGGCGCCTGCGTCCGGTCGCGACGCTCGTCATGGCAGTTGCGGATCACGACCGGCCGGCGCCCGAAGGTCCGCTCGCATCGAGGCCGCGCACCCCATTGCTGACCGTAACGGCCGCATCCGCCTCGGCCATCAGGCAGTCTTCCAGCGCGTCGAGAAACGGACGGAGCCGGTGACGGTCGAACGGCTCCGCAGTGCCGCCGGCGGCTCAATGCCGCGATAGAAATCGTGCGCGTCATAGACAATCCGGGCGCCAGCCGCTCGCGCCATCGGTCCGCACCGCGCGATAGAGCTCGAAAGAATGAAGGTAACAGAGGGTCGCCGGCGGCAACAACCGCACGCGGCCGATAACAGTGGCGCCACCAGTCGTATCCCCTGAAACCGGCATAAAGCCGCCATTCCCGAGGGCTCCGAAGCGCCCATTGCGCAGCGCCAGCGCCGGCGCCCCGGCCACCACCGGCCGGCCGCGGGCGACATCGCCGCCTGCGGGGCTCGGCGCGAGCGCCGCCGAGCGAACGTACCTCGATCCGCGTCTCCCCAGAAACGCCGGGCGCTCGGCCGTGCCCTCGAGCACAATCGAATGAAAACCCATCTCGGCGAGCGAGTTGGCGATCCGGACGGCGCGGCTGTCCGCCTCGAGCGCTACCGGCGTCAGCGATACCGCAACGCCTCGGGCCGGGATCGACGCCCCCGTTCACGCGCTGACCCCAAACAACCGCCCCCAGATGCCGAGATTGACGATCCGCCACAGCGAGAAATCGATCTGCCGGCGGCCGTCCAGCATATCGGCGGCATGTGCGCGCACGCCCTGGGCGATTGAGCAGCCCCGGAAACCGCGCCAAGGTCTGCTCGATTCCGCCCAGCACCGCCTCGCGCAACGGGCCGCGAAACCACGCCTCCTCCGGGGTCGCAAAGCCGAGCTTGTCGCGGCGGCTTCGCACGATTTCGGGAAGAATGCCGGTCATCGCCCGCCGCAGCACCCGTTTGGTGTCGCCACCGACAATCTTGTGCCGCTCACCGAGGCGCGATCGAGAACTCGACGAGCCGGTGATCGAGAAACGGCACGCGCGCCTCGATGCCGTGCGCCATGCTGTTGCGGTCTTCCCAATGCAGCAGCATCGTCAGGTTCGAGGATTGGGTCATGCGCGACGCAAAGATCGCCGATGTCCCGCGATCGGCGGCCGGCCGATCGATTCGCGCGCGGTCTCGAAGGCGCTGCGCGCCGAGATGCGGGCGCAAAGCCTCGCCGTCAAGCCAATTATGCTGCGTCACAGCATGACGCGTCGCGGCGCAGCCGTTGCGCCAGCGGACGCGCGGCAGGAGCGGCAGCAGGAACATCCTGCGCCTGCTGCGGCGAGCGACGATGCCGTGCCAGCAGTGCCGTTCCATCATCGCGCGCAGCCAGCGTGAGCGAAGCGGCGGCGCCGGATCAGGCTCGCAATAGTAATACGGAAAGCCGCCGTGATAGCCGGCGAGCTGCTCGTCGGCGCCCTGGCCGTCGAGCATCACTTTGATGCCGGCGCCGCGTGCCTCGGCGAATACGCACCATTGCGCGAAGATGCTGGTGCTGCCGTAGGGCTCGTCCTGGTGCCAGGTGATCCGTTCGGCCTGCGCGAAAGCATCCTCGACCCGCGGATGGCACCAATGGGGCAGGCACGCCGCGTCGCGTACAACATCCTCCATGAACGGCCGCTCATCGACCGCCTTCACGTCGTAACAGGCGCTGACGGTATTGACCCGGGCGCCGCCGCCCTCGGCCTCGAGTTCCCGCGCCATCAGGCAGACGATCGAGGAGCTGTCGAGCCCACCCGAAAGGCAGGTCCCAACAGGCACGTCGGAACGCAAATGCAAGCGTACCGATTCCGTCAGCAGCGCGCCGAACCGCTCGGCCGCCTCGCGCTCGTCGATTGCCAGCGTGCCCGGCTCGAGAATCGCATACCAACGCCGCACCGGCAGCTGTTCGCCCGGGCCTCCATTGCTGCAGATCGAGCCGCACGCATTCACCGCCGCGCAACTGCCCGACGCCATCGAACATTGTCTCCGCGGTGTGCTCCATGATCCCGGACGAGAGGAAATCGTAGGCACCGCGCCACGTTGAGCCGGGCACGCAAATCCCGGCAACCCGATGAGTTGCTTGATCTCCGAGGCGAACGGCGAACCCGTCCGCTGTCGCGAAATAATAGAGCGGCTTAACCCCGAAGCGGTCGCGCGCGGCGAAGGTGACCTGCCTCGCCTTCGTCCCAAATCACGAACGCGAACATTCCGACCAGCCGGTCGAGCGCCGCCTCGCCCCATTGTGCATAGGCAGCGAGCAGCACCTCGGTGTCGGACTGGGTGCGAAACCGGTGCCCTAGCGCTTCCAGCTCGTGACGCAGTTCGATGTAGTTGTAGATCTCGCCATTATAGATGGTCCAATAGCGCCCGTCGGCATAGGCCATCGGCTGCGCTGCGGCGTCGGACAAATCAATGATGCTCAGCCGGCGGTGACCCATGCGCCACGGCGCCGGCGCTGCTGTCGAACACCCGCCAACCACACCCGTCCGGCCCGCGGTGCGCCACCCGATCGAGCCGCGTCGGGATCCGGATCGAAGCCAATCGAAAACCAGATGCCGCACATCGCAAATCCTACCCGACCACCTGCTTCGCGAACGCCGCGTAGGCGGAGACGAGCCGCTTGAACTCGCGCTCCCAACAAAGCTCGCGCGCCGCCGCCAGCGCGTTGCGCTTGTAGGCGTCAATACGCTCGCGATCCAGGCCGTTGATCGCCGCTGCGATGGCTGCAGGCTCGACGGTCGGGATCAACACGCCGAGCTCGTATTCCCGCGCCAGCCGAGCCATCTCCGGTAGGTCGCTGACGCACAACGCAAGACCTGCCATTAGGTATTCGAAGAATTTATTGGGCAGCGCGAATTCGTTGTGGCGCGAGTGGCCGGGCAACGCAAAGAAGCCGATATCAAACGTCGCCGCCTCGCGCACCAGCTCGGTCATGGGCACCGCTGGCGCCAGATGGACGCGATCCCCGAGCCCGGCCTCGCGGATGAGGCGGCGCAACCGGTCGCTGTAGCCCGAGTTTTCCGGGCCGCGGATCGTCAGGTCGAAATCCGGCAGCCACAGTACGACACTTTCGATCGCCGCTTCTAGCCCGCGACCGGTCGCGACGATGCCGTGGTACAAGACCCGGATTTGATTCCCACTCGGCCGGAACTCGCAACACCGGTAGGGTGGCGTATTACGGATGACCAGCGGCGTCCGCCGCAGGTGGTAAATGGCGTCGAGTTTATCGGCAATGCCTGCGGACACGGCGGAAACGGCGGCGGCATCGCGAATGAAGCGGCGCTCTATGGCACAGACCATGGGCTTGTGCCATATCCGCCACCGCCATTTCTCGGCATATTCTTCGGTCGCGAATTCATGCGTGTCGTAGACGTAGACGCCGCCTTTCTCGGCCGTGAGGCGGGCGGCGATCGGCAGCACGTTCCAATCATTGGCGACCCATACGTCCGCCTCGACGTGCTGCGCGGATCGGTACAGATCGAGGATATTCTGAAACCGGGTCCAATAGATCTTTTCAGCGACTTCCGGGAGGAATCGCACCAAGAGCAGCCGCATCCGGTAGCGGACACCGCTGAGCCGTGCCAAACCAAAGCGTACGCACATGGCCTGAGTTCGGCCAAGCCAGTGCCTGCGCGGTTGCTCGACGCACTGCTGCCGCGCCTCGTCGGCCAACACCAGGCCCGCCATCCGGCGAAACTGCTGGACCACCCACCGACGCAGGGCCGATCGGATGTCGTGCTGGCGGCCGGAGGGCTCGGAAAGGGACGCCGGCACGGCCTCAGCCGCCATCGTAGGCGCTGCGTATGTCGATGGCGGGGCCGCTCGTAACAGATCGTCGCCGGTCAAGATCGGCCACGCCGGCGGCGGCGATTTCGCGCCAGATAACCCGATCGCGACAACGTCCCAACCTGCCCGCGCGAACGCATCTCCCTGGCGCCGGACCCGTGGATCGTCCGCGATCGCCGACAGCGCGATGATGCAGATCCGCGGCCGCCGCGACACGTCTCCGACTGACTTGACATGCAGGGTCTCGGCGGCGCTCATCGATTTGCTTCGAGCCCCGCGCCGACCGCTGGTGTGTAGACGATTGCCCCGAGGGCGCGCAGTCTTGCCGCCACCGGCTCGGCGTAGACCGGGCTCAGCGCCAATGCAACGTGCCTGATTTCCTGGTCGCGTATCAGTCCGGGGCCGCCAACCGGACGGCCCAGCACTTCGGCGCCCCATACGCTGTTGTTCTCGTCGATAAAAGTCAGGATGTCCGATGGCGGAAAGCCCAGCATGAAGGGCGCCATCAACCCGGCGGTCGCCAAACCGAAAATCGCGAAATGCTCGCCGCGACGGCGCGCGGCGGCGCGCGCATCCGCTACCGATTGAAGAATCCCTCTGACCAACTGTTCGTTACGCCGCGCCACTCGCATGTTCTCCGAATATGCTGTGGGGGGCGCCTCGGATCCGGAGCCGTCCGCTCGCAGCACCGCGTACATCGGCACTCCGGCGGGCTGGATCGTCTCGACCGAGAGCCCGGCACGCGCCGCCAAATTTTTCAGCGCTGGCTGCGTCAGCTTCGATAGATGATCGCCGCATACGAGGCTATTTGGATGGGTTTCAAAGTTTGACGCTTCGAGGAAACAGACGCCGCCTCTCCGCAGCGCCCGGGCCGCCCATTTCAACAGCGCTAGCGGATCCGCCACACTCTGTATGACGCTGAGCGCGACAACGATATCCTGGCTACCCGGCGGGCATTCACAGTCCTCAAAGCCGCAGCGATACACGCGGGCCGTCGGCACCGCTTCCACCAGCGCCTCGAACGACACGCTCGGCTCGATTGCGGTCAGCTGATATCCCGGATAGAGCTGATGAAAATGCCTGAGAAACTGGCCACGGCCGGAACCGATCTCCAGCAAGCGTCCACGTTGCGGGATTGCCGCGAGCTTGCCAATCAGCTCGACCAGCTGCGCCCTGCCGTCGCCGTAGAATCTCATCATCGGGGTCGGCGCGAACACCTGCTGATAGAAGCCCTTCAGTGACGATCGCACGCCACGGCTTTCATAGACGAGCCCGCACCCGCGGCAACAGCACGGACGCAGTTCTGCGTCCGGCAGCACAGCCCAATTGGATGCAACGATCGGACCCCGGTGTCCGATACCGAGCGGCTCGACGTCTTCCGATTTGCAGGCTGGGCAGCGATCGCGATCCGTCGAAGCCTCACGCATCGATGGCTCGCTCCGGCGCTGAAATCGCCGAGCCGACAGCCGATGCGGCTCGCGCCAGTTTACCGTTCCGGCTCTCGTCGGGGCTCATGATGAACCTGACGCCGGCCGCCAGTACGCTCGCCCGTGCGGCAGCTGCTTCGGACGTATCTCCTCTCACGAGCACGAAGCCGGGGCGAGCGAGGTCGTCGCGCTTGTCGAGCCCGGGAAGCCCGGGACGGTCGTACATCTCGGCAGCGACAACATCTGGTTCATCGGCCAGCGCGTCGAAACCGCAGATCGCGGCAATCGTGCCAGGCCCGTGATCGAAGTAGTGCCAGGCAAGATGCACCGGCCGGCTGCGCGAGTAATTGGGCGTTCCGCCGGTCAGTACGGCGGCGAGGATCGCCGGGTAACAGTAGCCGGTCGACAGCTCACAGATCGGATGCAAGTTGATCCCGCCGCCCGGCCGCGCCCCAACTTCCAGCAGATAAGGTTTGCCGCGGCGAAGCAGCACCTCGGTGTGCGTCGTGCCGTAACCGAGGCCGAGGGCTCGCGCCGAGGCGGCGACCAGCGGCTCGATCAGCTGACGATGTGCGTGGCCGACGGGACCGGGAAAGCGCAGCTTCTTCACGACCGTGACACTTCTCGGGTAGTTCTGCTTGTCGGAAATCGACAGGAGGCGCGTCTCAGCCCCCGCGATAATCATCTCAACCGTGTGCTCGGAGCCTTCGACGAATTCCTCGATTACGACCTCGTCGTCGAGGTATTTTGGCAGCGAAGCCCCAACGATCGTCTGGACGCCCGGCCAATCGTGGGCGAGCCCGACCCCGCGACTGCCACCGCCCGAAAACGCTGGTTTCACGATGCACGGAAAGCTCTGCCAGCCGGGGAAGTGTCCGGCCAGAATGTCGGCCTTCGTCGCCCACGTCCATGTCGGTGTCGATAGTCCCGCTGCCGCCCAAGCCTGCTTCATCGCCACCTTGTTCGTGACACGGTAGGCGGCCTCTGTCGAGAGACCGCGTAGCCGGCGTTCTGTCGCGATGGCGGCGGCAGTCCGCACGCCGAAATCATTCAGCGGCAAGACGCCAGACAGCGGAACATCGGCGAGCGCGGCTCGGGTCGATGCAGCATCAGAAAAGTTAACGGCCATAAAACGCGATGCCGCCGCCTGCCCCGGTGCGCCGCCGTCGCGATCGAGCACGAGCGTGCGATAGCCTGATCGCTCGAGAAGCTCGATCGCCGGCACTGCCATGCGATTGCCGCCAAGGATGAGCAGAAAACCGGAATTCATCGGTCGCGACGATTTGCCAACCCGAGCTGCGGCTCGCTGACCCTTGCCCCCCTCCGCATCGGTGCGTCGGGCGTCCACATCAGTCGGGCGTCCACATCAGATAGTCGATGACAGATAGACCGGGCAAAAACCTGTCGGGGTCGCGGTAGGGGCGCATTTCGAAATTCTGATAGACAAGCTCAATGCCGTTTGGGGCAAACAGCCGATCCTCCTGGTACCCGGCCGCGCCGCCGCCGCATAGATACGCGTCGGCGCCGACCGCCTTTGTAATCCCGATGAGCAGCTGCGTTCCCCGGCCCGTGACGGCAAGCTGCGATTGGTGCACGAAGCGGCATTCCAAGCCCAGCGAGACGGTAATCTTGCGTACTGCATGTTCGTTGAACGATGCCAGCCGGCGTTCCGGGTGCCCCAATAGCGACTGCAACAGCTCCATCGCCGCCGCGAAGCCGGGCGCCTGCTTGTAGTTGAGGTCGAGCGTACGCAGCAGCCGGTGTCGCCACGGCCGCGAGTCGTCGATCTCGACGTCGCGGATCGCTTGCCTGCCGGGGCAGCGCCGGACCGGACAGCCAAACCATGCCGGTCTCCCCTGGATATCGATCTGTACCCGATTGGTCCAGCTCCCCATGCCGCTGCCGCTCTTGCCGTAGGCGACATCGTCGAGAAACACGAATACATCAGCCCGGCGGATCTTGTCGAAGTAGCCGAGCCAGGGAAAGAAGTTGGGCTGGTGAATCGCGCAGATCATGCCTGCAAGGCTCACCCGGCCGTAGCGCCGCCCGGCTCACAGACGCGCATCAAAATGGGGCTCGAGCCGGCGAAAGAAGGTCAATCCAGCAATAAAAACGACGACGGCGAGAATTATCAGATACGCCAATGACCATAGCGGCGGCAATACGCCGTTCATGACCGGGTCGCGATAGCCCAAGGCGATCACATAGAACGGGTTGAGCTGTACCGCGAGCTGCAGCGCCTTCGGAAAAGCGGCAACGGGATAGAAAATCGGCGAGGCGAACAGAAGCAGCGTCAGCGCGTTCGGCAGCACAAGTGCGGTATCGCGCACGAACACGTTGATCCCCGCGAGCACCAGTCCGATCCCGGCAATCACGAAGAACTGCAGCAAGGCGACGACGGGGAGGATGAGCCAGCTAGCATTGGGGACGCGCCGCTCAAAGGCGAGCAAGGCTACCAGGTAAACGGTGGCGACGGCGAGCGGCACCAGTCCCATCATCGTGCCGACCATCGGCAGCAAGGCGCGCTTGAAGACCAGGTTTTTGATAAGGCCCGTGTTCCCTGTGAGCGAGGTGGTGCTGCTCGACAGCCCCTCCGAGATCGCCAACCACGGCCCGTAGCCGCTGACTAGCCAGATCACGAAGCTGAGACTTGTGGTTGCTCCCGGCATCCGTGACTGAAAGACGAAGCCGAACACGAAGGTAAAGATCGTTAGCAGCATCGCCGGATTAGCAATCGCCCATAACAGACCGAGGCCAGAGCCGAGAAACCGATCACGCAGCGCCATGCAAAAGAGACTCCAGCCCATCCGCACGTCGGCGCGGCCAAACGCCGACAAGCTCATCACACGAGTTCCTCCAACGCTGCGGCATTGACCAGCGGCGGGTAAAGGATCATCGGTGCGCCTCCCATCTGGCCCTCCTCATCCCGCACCTCGAACACGATCGAACGGCCGGCTATCACCTCGCCGCGCTCCAGCAACAGCGCGTCGATGCGGTAGGCGTGCTGACCCAATGCCAGGGGCCGCATCGCGATGCGCAGCCAAAACGGCCCGGTCAGGCCACCCGGGTCGCCGTGGCGGCTTAATCGATCGTCGGCGATGAGCGTGCCGTCGATCCGCACGATCCGGACCGAGAGGTCGGGGGCCTGCAACTCGGAGCTGCCGCGTCCGGCGATCTCGATGATCGAGTCGGACAGGGCACGCAGCGAAAGGTCGGCCCCACCCCGCGCATGATTTTGATAAATCCCCAGCGAGGTCAGCTCTCCGCGGCGATCGGGTGCGATCGGCGGCAGATCGGTGGCAAACTTCCGTCGTAGCGCCGCTTCGTCCGCCTCCACGACCGCGCGTTCGTAGGCGGCGGTCACCGCCTGCGGTGGTCCGTCCGCCATAACCCTCCCGTCATCAAGCCACAGGCAACGGTTACACATCTCGACGATGCTCGACAGCGCGTGCGACACGATGATTACGATGCGGCCGGCGCCAGAAAGCTCACGCATGCGGCGGCTCGCCTTGGCGGCGAAGTGGACATCGCCGACCGACAGCGTCTCGTCGATGATCAGGATTTGCGGATCGATGAACGCAATCATCGAAAACGCGAGGCGCGCCTTCATCCCGGTCGAATAGGTGCGAACCGGCCGATCAATAAACGGACCAAGCTCGGAAAATTCGGCGACTGCATCGACAATGCGGTCGATCTCGGCGCGGGTACGGTTCTGTACGGCGCCGTCGAGATAAATGTTCCCGCGCCCTGTGACTTCGTCGCGCAGCACCGTGCCAAGCGTCATGATCGCATGGACGCGGCCTTCGATATTCATCCGCCCAGAGGTCGGCTCGCTCAGTCCCGCGATCAGGTGCAGCAACGTTGACTTGCCGGCGCCATTACGGCCGATGATGCCAAGCCGATCGCCCTCGCGCAGCTGCAGCGACACGCTGTCGACAGCACGAATATTCCGCATCACGACAGCGGCCGGGCGGCTGCGCAGCGCAGCCCGCAGCGTCATGCGCCCCCCGGAATTCGCCGGCGATTGGTAGACCTTGGTGACGTTTTCGAGCAGCACGCAGCAGCTCATTGCGATGATAGCTCCCAAGTCATCGGCAGATGCAATTCAGACTCGCTCGGATCGCCTAGGACGGTCAGGTCGATGCCGTCGCCGCTCAGCCAATTGCGCCGGTCGAGCCCGATGCGTTCGGGCTGATCCGGCGTCGGCTCAAGCATCAGGGCCACGGTCAGCACGTAGCCTCCGGGCGCGAGCGGCAGTTTCGGGATCATCAGTTCAGCGATGTACCGGCCGGGTCTTTCGCCGATCAACGCGGCATGCCGCGACATCAAAACGATCTCCCAGCCGAGCCCTACTCCCATGCGCTGGATCGTGGCCCGGATGCAGACCGGCGCCGGCCGCATGATGCACACCGGAAGAGCGAGCCGGCTGTCCTCGCCAGCGTACCAAGTAACCTGCTCGGGCACGCCATCCTCGAAGCGCGCGATATCGCTCGGCGGTTCGACACCGTCGTTTTCCGGATCGAGATAGCGCCTGACAACACGCTCGGCCGGCCCCGCAAACACAACTCGGCCGCGATCGATAATGTACGCCGTACGACATAGCTTCAAGATCGCCGACCAATCGTGCGTAACCAGCACGCCCGATGCGCCATGGCTGAGCCGATCGCGAATGCGTCTCCAGCATTTCGCCTGGAAATGACTATCGCCCACCGACAGAATCTCGTCGATCAGGTAAGCCTCATGCTGCTGTGCCGTCGCGACCGCAAAGTAGAGCCGGGCCGTCATGCCGCTCGAATAAGTTAGAACGCAATCGTCGAAGCGGTCGTCGAGCTCCGAGAATTCCTGAACCTCGTTGATCAGACGGATGAGTTCGTTACCTTTGGAACCGCCGATCTGCAGAAACCGGCGCGCATACTCGCGGCCAGTCAGTTCGACATTGCCGGTCAAACCGATTTCGTACAGCCCCGACAGGTCGCCGCGGACCCGCACGCGGCCTCGGTCTGGATGATAAATGCCGCCGATGATGCGCAGCAGCGTCGATTTCCCGGCGCCGTTGCGCCCGAGAATCCCGGCGAATTCACCACGGGGCACGACGAAGCTAATGTTGTCGAGCGCCTGGACGCTGTCCTCGGCATGCCGCATCCCGAAGACGAAACGCCAGCCGGAGGCGTTCTCGAACAGTTCGAACGCCTTGCTTACTCCCTCGCAAGTCACCGCGATGGCACGACCATTGCCCGTCATCATGGGGCTGGCCGCTCGTTGCCGAGAAAAATGCGGCACCACCATTCAAAGCTCAACAGCGACCATATCAGAAGGCGATGATTGGCTCGCCCGTCAATGTGCTCCATGACGCGCTGCCGTACGAAATCAGGGTTGATGAAATCCGCCAATGCCAGGTCCGCCCCGAGGAGCAGATCGCGCACGTAATCGGCGTTCTCGCCGCGATACCAGGAACCGTCGGGCGCCGAAAATCCCTGTTTCGGGCGCTTCATCACAGCGTCTGGCAGGAGCGGGGCCATCGCCCGCCGTAGCGCACTTTTGCCGACGTCATAATGGCTCTGCGCAAGCGCCTTCTTGCTGACCTCATCCTCATCGATCAGCAGCATCTGCTCAAGATCGGCCAGTTTGTGCCGGATCGGCAGACGCTGCGCGAAATCGACCAAAGCGTTATCCATAAACGGAAAGCGCTCCTCCAAGCCACTCGCCATCGACAACTTGTCACCGATCAGGAACAGACCATGCAGAAACGTCTTGCACTCGAAGTACAGTGAGTTGGCAATATGGTCTTCCGGTGTTTCGTAGCGCAAATTCGCCGCGTCGTCGAAAACGCTGCAAAAGATTTCAAAGCTCTCCTCGCGAGCGAGGGCGGCTCCGGTTCCGTTGCGAAACATCGTCTTGCGGTCATTTTCCGAGGTCAACCGCTGCCAGAATTCATAATAAGCCTGCAAATAAGCGGTGCGGTCGAGCGCCCGGAAGATGCGGTAATAGCGCCAGGGATAACCGCCAAACAATTCGTCGCCGCCGGCGCCCGACAGGCAGACTGTGGCGAATTTCGAGGCAAGCCGGGCAACGTAATAGTTCGGATAGGACATACCGAGGCGCAAATCCTCGATCGCCCAAACGACGCGCGGCAGCGACCAGCGGATATCTCCGGAATTGATGACCTGTTCATAATGCTCGGTCTTAAAATGGTAGGCGAGCAGTTCGGCGTCGCGCCGCTCGTCGAAGGAGCTCTCGATGCCTTCGACGGCCGACATCTCGAAGCCGGCGGTAAAGGTCATCAGCCGCGGGATATGCGGTACCGCGCCGGCGACCATCGACGCCGAATCGACGCCACCCGAAAGGTAGGCGGCAACCGGCACGTCCGCCACCAGCTGGCGCTCGACCCCTGCCAACAACAGGCGCCGTGTTGCAGTTGCCGCTTCCGCTTCGTCGATGCTCTCGTCGCGATGGGTGAAATCGAAATCCCAGTAGCGCGTCATGCGCTCGCCGCCGCCGCCGCCGAGTGTCAGGACCGAGGCCGCGGGCAGAAGCTCGATGCCGGCCATCAGCGTGTGCGGCCGAAACACATTCTGGAAGGTGAAATACTCGCCGAGCGCCACCGGATCGAGCCGCGCCGTGAAATCCGGCAGCGCGAGAAACGCCTTCATCTCCGACGCGAACGCAATGCCGCACGTGCGCCGCCACAGGTACAGCGGCTTTGTTCCGTAGCGGTCGCGCGCCAGATGCAGCCGTCCGGCCGCTGCATCCCACAGCGCTAGCGCCGCCATGCCGTCGATCTGGCGCATCAATCCTTCGATCCCCCACGACCGATAGCCCCAGATCAACACCTCGGTGTCGGAGCGCGTGCGGAAGCGGCAGCCGTCGCGCTCGAGGAGACCCCGTAGATCGCGAAAGTTGTATATCTCGCCATTGAACGAGATCACAGTGAGGCCGTCGGGCGAGCGCATCGGCTGGTTCGCCTCGGCCGACAGATCGATCACCGCGAGGCGGCGATGCGCCAGCCCGACATGGCGGTCGCAATAAAGCCCCTCGGCATCGGGGCCGCGATGCGCCAGCGCGTCCCGCATCGCCGCAAGCCGCCGCTCGGACACCGGCGCCCCGTCAAACCGGTATTCGCCTGCCACCCCGCACACGCTAGCGCTTCCTAGCTCTTCCGTGCCGCCTCACTCGCCTGCCGCCCGCAATACCGCCATAATAACGACGTCCTTCCATTCACCGGCGATGAAGACGTGCCGCGCCATGATGCCTTCGCGTTGAAATCCGGCCTTTTCATGGGCCCGAATCGCCCGGGGGTTGTCCGCCCAGACGTGCGTGAAAATACGATTCAAGTTCAGGTGAACGAACGCGTAACGGCGTAGTAGGCGCAACGCCTCCGACCCGGCGCCGAGCTGCCGGTCCGATTGCTCGCCGATACGGATCGATACTTCGGCGCGGCGGTGCACTTGGTGAATATCCATAAGCTGTGCGGTACCAATGATGCGATTGTCGTCGAGCGCACGGATCGAGAAGCTTCGCTTTGTTTCGGTTTCGTTCAGCGAATCCCACCACGCGCAGTGCTGCTCCCAGCTGATTGGCCGATAGGTAGAATTGAAGCGCACAACCTCGGGATCGTTGATCCAACTGAACAGCGGCTTCTTGTCCTCCTGCAAGAATTCTCCCAGCCGAACGATCTCCCCCCGCATCGCAATCTCCGAAAACGCGCTGTCCATCAATGCGCTTTGTCTGCCGAACCGCTCACCGGATGTTGGGGCGGTTGGCGAGAGCAAGGCTGGCGTCGTAACGTCGCGCGAGCGCGGCGGCATTGCCATTGATCGCGCGTTGCACCCGCTGACGCGGCGCCATGGCCTCGGGCGTCCACCATTCCGGGTGGGTCAGCACTTGCAGCCGCTCCTCGACCGCCGCCGCGAGCACGTCGCTCAGCCGACGGTGAATCCAGACACCGTTGGAATCTGACACGTAACCGTAATTCGTGGACAGATGTTTCGAATAGGCGTTGACCAAACCGCACAGGCGTTCGTCGTCGGGCACCGGTTCCGTCAGCATGGTGACATCGTGAAAGCTGACGGCGCACGGCGCCACACCGAACTCGCGTGCGACCAACTCGCTCTCGGTTGCGATTGCCTCATCGAGCGCGGGCCGCGACAGGTCTGACCCGCGTCGCACCGGTTCAAAATGCAGCCCGATATCATGACCGAGCGCGATGATACGATAGACGAGGCCTCGCATCTCCTCGTTCAGCAAATTGTAGAACGGGCTACGCAGGCGCAGAAAATACGTCGCAGCGACCTGCAAGTCCGCCTCGATCTCGGCGAGGCGCACAGCGCGATTGACCGAGATATCGATGTCGTGGCGCCACAAGACATGGCGGTCGGAACCTCCGTCGCCGTATCTGGCGAATCGATAGCGCGCACGAGCGATCTGCAGCAAATCACGATAACTCGCCTCAGTAAAATCGCCAAACTCGCGACGATGGTCGCTTTCGGGGCGCATCAGTCGATCTCCCGTAAGGCCTCCACCACGCGTTGGTAATCGGCGTGCGACATGCGGTTATGGAGCGGCAACGCCAACGAATTGGCATCGCAGTCGCGCGCCGCCGGGAAGTCATCGGCGGCGAAGCCGTACCGCTTGCAATAATACGACAGCCGGTGCACCGCATGGGTACCGGGCCGTGTCGCGATCCCGCGAGCCTGCAGTTCCTCCATGATTTCTACGCGCGGCCTCGGCGCACCGGCGGGATCGACATAAACCACGAACGACTGCCAGGCGTGCCGGCCATCCCGCGGTTCCTCCGGCACGCGCAGCCATTTGAACTCGGCGAGTTCAGCGCGATACCACGCGGCCCAGTCGGCCCGCTCGGCGACAAAACGATCCAGCTTCGCAAGCTGGACCAGCCCGATTGCCGCCTGTATGTCGGTCATGCGGTAGTTGAAACCGAGGTCCGGGAAATCCGGCAGCAGGTATGGCTTCGCAGCGATGTGGCGCATCTCCTCGGGAATTGCTGCGCCGTGATTGCGCAGTCGGACGACGCGCTCGGCCAGCGAGGGGTCGTCGGTCGTCACCATCCCGCCCTCGCCGGTGGTGATCGCTTTTCGCGGATGAAAGCTGAAGCAGCCGGCGGCGCCGAGACTGCCCGCCGGCCGGCCACGATAGACGGCGCCGGCAGCGCAGGCGGCATCTTCGACGACGGCGACGCGCTCCGGCAGTGCCGCGCGCAGCGCGTCGATATCGGCGCAGCGGCCGAACAGATGCACCGGGATGACGGCGCGGGTGCGCGGCGTCACGGCCGCCGCAGCCGCCATGACATCGATGTTGAAATCGTCGCGCGCCACGTCGACGAGCACCGGCGTCCCGCCGCAATGAAGCACTGCATTGGCGGTCGCCACCCACGTGAAAGCGGGTACGACCACTTCGTCACCGGGACCGACCTCCAGTGCCGCGAGTACTAAATGCAGGGCGGTCGTACAGTTTGTCGTCGCGATGCCCCGCGTGGCGCCGTGACGGCGCGCAAACTCCTCCTCGAACGCCTTAACCCGCGGGCCCTGCGTCAGCCAGCCGGAAGCCAGCACAGCGCGAACAGCCGCTAGCTCCTCCTCGCCCATCACGGGCTCTGCGATTTGTATCGGCTTCGATTTCGGCATTGTGACCAATCAATCGAGATCTTGTGGCAGTCGTCCGGTTTCGCGCAAGACTTCGTACACGTGCTCGAACCGTTCAGCGAGACTTGACGCCGCACACCATTTCAGTGCGTGGTCGCGGCTGGCTCGGCCGATCGCTGCGCGCTTTGCCGGGTCAAGCGCGAGATCGCGCAGCACATCCTTGATCGTCTCCTCGTTGGCGTTTAGCACGGGCGTTTCGATAATGCAGCGCGTTGCCGGAACGCCGTCGGCGTCCCATTGATTGATGCGGGCCACTACCGGCTTGCCGAGCATCATCCCCTCGCGCGCGGTGGCACCATAACGGCCGTGGTTGAGTTGGTCGACTATGATGTCGGCCTGCACCTGGACAAAGCGGTTGTCGACACTCGGTACGTCGTCGACGAAGTCGAGCCGGATCGGGATCCCCTCCGCGCGCAACGCGTCGACGGCCGCGATGACCGCGTGTGTGCCTTTCGCATTGATGCCGTCACGGGTGCGTACCGCGTAATTACCGACCCCGTGATAGACGATGACCTCGTCATCCCGGGTTCGCGGCCGCCGCAGATGCGCGGGCGGCTCGAGATCGGGGCGCCACACGTCGGGATCAAGCGCCGCTGTCAGCGGGCCGCGGAACGCCTTCTCGGACGCATTGAAATCGATCGCCGGCCCGCAATCCAGCGCGATCAGGTCGACCAGCATATCCCGCTTGCGGCCCCAGGCGAGGTTTTTGGCGTCCGAGCAGATGTCGGGCCGATCGCGCCACGAACAGCGCGCGCAGCAGGCCGGGCTCCAGGCGCCAAACGTCGATTGCGTGACCCCGTCGAGGCAGCCGGTCGGCGTGTAGCCGATTATGATTCCGCGCCGCCGCCATTCCAGAACGTCCCACGGGATCGTGGCGTGGTTTACCTCTATATCCCACATCTCCGGGAACAGGCCCAGAGCCCCCACGCCATACGAATGGACCATGCCGAACCGCTGGCATGTCTCGTCAAAGAACGCCTGTAGCCGCTTGCTGAATTCGACCGGATCCGCCACGTAAAGGCTGACGTCCTCGCCATGGAAATATTTGGCGTCAGGGCCTTCTGGAGAAGCCAGATTAACGACGAGCGCGTCCCAGCCGCGCTCGCGCAGGGCCGCCGCAAGATACTTGAAGTTATAATAGCACTGGTTGAGGAACAGCACCGAGCGGCGCCGGGGCGCTGCGGCGGGCCGCCCGAACTGCGCCGCGCTGGGCAGATTGAATGGAGGAGGGGCATCGGCGCCTAGAGTCTGGCGGTAGATTTCATGCAGCAACGGTGTTAGATCCGGATATTGCGTCGCGCCGGCCAGTAATTTGAAAGTGTCGATCGTCGCGTGCCCCGATGAAGCGGCTGCCTCGTTATCAAAAATCAGCTGCTCGACAGTGTCGGGATGTGCGACGAGGCAAAGACCCAGGTGATGCAGCCTATAGCAAGCCCTTGCGATCAGTGCCGGGCGCGGCGAAGCGGTGCCGTCGAGCCTCAGCGTGACGTTGGTGAGGCCCCTGGCAGCGGCTTCCTTCAGCGCCTGCCGCCCGATTGCGGAAAGGCTCAGCTCTGCTGCAAGCCGCCTCGCGACGACATGCAGCTTCACCTCTTCATCGGTTACGGTGACCGCCAGCGCGACCGGCTCCGGCGCTCCCTGGCCTGTCCTGAGTTCGCGCGCCAGGATCAGCCTCGCCGCTTCGACAAGCAACGGCTTGGCAAAATAGCCGCCGGCCAACCACCGCAACAGCACGCGGCGCCCCCCGGGATCGCGGAGAAGCGCCCGAACGACCGCAAGCCGCTCGGCGGCGCGGCAGTGCCATCCGTCGGCTCGCGACCGCGCATGCCGCAGCGCGGCTGCAAGCTGCGTTCGCGTTCGGCTTCCCGTGGCATAGATGCCCGTGGCCATACCGCGTCGCAACATTTCCGCTCGCGGCCAAGTATGCCGCAGCGCAGCCGCAAGCTGCACCGGCATTCGGCCGCTCACGGCTCGCGCAACGAGGGCGTGCATTGCATCGCGCGACAACTCGCTCGGATCAAGTATGGCTCCGCTCATCAGGCCATTGACCTGCTCCAACGGCAGCGGTGATGGAGCTTCGCCCCGGAACGCTACCGCGATCGGCACCGAAACGATTTTCGCCCGAGGCCGCCCGCGGGTTCGCCGGTCGAGATAGGCATCAACTCCATTTACAAAGGCCTCATACGAGTAACGGCCGCCCTCGATAACGTCGGCATAGGCGCGGGCCGTAAGCTGTTCCAGATAACCGACGTCTTGCACCTTCCGGAAGACCTCATCGATATTGGAAAAATCTTTCTCGAGCGGAATATAGTGCACGTCCGGCTTGACGACCCCGGAATAGGCACCGACAAACAGAACCAGGGCCGTTCTCAGCCGGATGGCCTCAAAAATCTTCGGCGACACTTGGTTCATTGTGACTTCCCCATCGCGGCCGACGAGAAAGCGACGAGCAAATTCCGCGAACGGTAGATCAGCATGGGCGGCAGCCAGCGTTTTCAACGACCCGTCGTCGTCGAACACGTTGGCACCGCTCTCGGTGCCCAGAGTTGCTCGGCACGAACCGAGGAATGCATACCAGTCATTGCCGTATATGCGTTTCGCATCATCCACTTCGATATCGACGGGCAAGCCTCGTTCCGACGCTAGCCGTTTCATCTCGAGGCCGATGCGGCATTTTTCGTAACCAAGTTGTCCGTATTGGTGCGGCAGTCGTCGGCCGCGGTAGCCGATCAACGTCGTGCGATCGGCGATCGGCCAAGCGTAACCGCCGAGACTGTGGTCCTCCGGCACATAACCGGTCAATGTCGGCAGGAAATCGACCCTAGGGAACCGGGCGCGCGAATACACGCGCTCGACTTGGTCCAGCGGCACATTGGTGAATACGGCGTCGATACCCAGCCTCTCCATCCACCGGCGAGCGGTCTCGGTGTTCTCATATTCGTCCTGAACGAACAGAACCTTGGGGCCGTCGTACGCGGTGAGTGCGCGCGCCACGCTGGCCGAGATATGCAGATCCAGCGAAATCCGAATGCTGTAATGAACCAGGACCGCATCGAACATGCCAAAATCCGGCGTCGCGTCGTGCGTGTCAACTCCGGGGAGAACCCCGGTTGCGGGCATCAGCGTTACGCTATGCCGCGAATATTTCTGGATGGCCTCGATATGCTCGCTGACCGTGCGCACGTGGATACTGCCATCATCGTAGAGCAGCAGCAGATTGAGCCGGCTCTTGGCCCGCGAGCGGCCCGCCACCAGAGCTGCAATTGCGCGCTCCAATCGGTCAAAACGATCGTCGTACGATTCCAGCGCGGCGACCGCCCGGCGGTATGACACCATATTCGGATCGGTGCGGCTGGCCGCCAATTCGTCGAGCGCAGCGGCGAAGCCGGCCACGGTTGTTTCGCTACGGAACAGGTCCGGACGGGAGTTCAGCGCGTCGATCGGAACCGTGACCACCGGCAGACCGCAGGCGACATATTCGTATGCTTTGAGCGGCAGCGATCCCCGAATGAGCGCGTCTTGCTTGAACGGTATCAAGCCGGCGCGCGCCTGCCGCGCGAGGTCGGCAATGCCATTTGGATCCAACTCGCCGCTGTAGCGCACATTGCGCCTGGCGGCGAGTTGGTCCCATTCGGCGCATTCGGACTGCACCTTTCCGCAGAACCAGAACTGCCAATCCGGCTTGCAATCGGCCAGTTCGGACAACAGGCCGTAGTCGAGCCGCGCGTTTATGCCTCCCTGGAACAGCGCCACCATTGCGCCGTCCAGCGGCTGCACGTAGGATGCGGCGCCGCTCGCTTCCCAAAACCGGAAATCACAACCGTTCTTCAACGTCAACGCGCGGCCGTGATACCCGCTCCGCAGATAGCTTTGCGTTACGGCTTCCGACACCCCGACCAGCAAGTCAACGGTCGACAACGCCCGCATCAGCGGCGTACAAACCGCATCACTGCAGACAGCCCAATCTTCCGCCTCACAGAAATAATCCTCGGTGGCATGGTAAACGATCAGTCTCGCATTGCAGCGTCGCAGATAGTGCTCGAACAGCGGATTGTAGACCCATACCAACGGCCGTCGCACACCTCGTGTTTTCAGCGCCGCCGCCAAACGGCTCGCCTGGCTTGCGCCGTAGTCGGGGGCGACGTGAAGCAGCGCGATGTCGTAACCGATGACGGGTTCGAACCTAACCTCGTCGCCAACGCCGTCGGGCTGGACAAAGTACACCGGCAGTTGGCCCGCAAAGCGGGTCGCATAATGGTAGCGGTTGCTGCGCGGTTCAGTCTTCCAATCCGACCACGTCAGCATCACGACCGCGTCGAACGTCGCCAGCAGACGCGACCGCCCCAAGTCAAGCCCGGCGCCGGTATCCGGCATTAGTGAACCTCGAAAAACATGGCACAGATGCTCAGATCAGTTCGCGAAAAATTGTAGCTTGTATCGACCTTGTTGCCCGCCGCCTCACTGCTGCTGGCCAGCGCCGCTTCATTTTACCGCGGAAGCATAAACGTCGAGGCCGCAGACCGTCGGCCATCGTGTCCTCAGCAGTTCCGGCCGGATACGATTTTGAAACGGCGGCTCCTGTCCGATGTTGCGTCGCCGACAGGTTATGCTCGAGAATTGCCGGCAATACCCGCGCAGCGACTTGACCGATATGACATCGGTGTGCGGCGCCGCGGTTCCGTCGCTGTCATGGTCGTACGCCCAGCGTTCCGCAGTATTGCCCGCGCCAAGAGCACAGCGATCACCGAGGATTTCCTTCACCAGATAGCGCAGCGTCTGACGCCACGCCTGCATCCAACGCCGGTATGAATATGCATTGTATACCATCATCGTCAGCGACCCGCCGTATCGCAGCAAGCGCCAGCAGCGGCCGATGGCTGCCTTCATATCGCCGGTATGGTGCAGGCAGCCGATCGTCACGATACGGTCGAAACTGCCGTCGGGAAACGATGGATCGAGGAGTTGCCCTGGCCGACCTCGCCCGGCAGTCCGGTCTGGCGTAATCGATGACGGACCATCTCGACCGGTCCCGCCGCGATGTCGAGGCCGACATAACGGGCACCGCTTTCAGCGATTCTCTGCGAGAGCGACCCGTAGCCGAGGCCGATTTCCAGCACATCGCGGCCGTCAAACTCGGCAACCGGAACCTCCTCCAGCAAGTAGGGGTAAAAGTCGAAGTACCAATCGTCGAATTTCTTGAGCGACGCCGGCGAGGCATCGCTGATGCCAAGCGACTTTGCCAGCGGAGTGCCGCAGAGTTCATCCCAGTACGCGGAATTGGCGGCGTCTATCGAGGACATCGATTTCCGTCAGCAGGCATCGGAGGATACCGCGCGGCGATGTCGATCGGTGGCGCGCCACTCGATCAGACGAAGCAATCCGTCCGCAAGGGCGATCTCGGCGGTAAACCCTAGCTCTGCTGACGAGAGCTCCGGCGAGCCGACTCGATTCCTCACGAAGGTCAGGCCGTCCGGCCGATATTCGATGGGCTGGTTGGAGCCGGTACAGCGTAGCACGAGTTCGGCCAACTCCTTGATTGATGTGCGGCGGCCGGTGCCGACGTTATAGAATCGGTCGACGATGTCGGCCCGCATCGCGCATAAGTTGGCCCGCGCGCAGTCTCCGACATAGACGAAGTCATAGGCTTGGCTGCCGTCCCCGTACACGGTCAGCGGCAGGCCGGCATCGATTGCGTCGAGCATCTTCATGATGACGGCGATATACGCGCCCAGGTAATCCTGCCGAGGGCCGTAAACGTTCATGTAGCGCAGCCCGACATAATCGAGGCCGTAGCGATGGTGAAACGCGCGCGCCATCGCCTCGCCGGCGATCTTCGTCGCGCCGTAGAAATTCTCGTTGTTGAACGGATGATCTTCGGTCATCGGCTCCTCGACCGCATCGCCATAGACCGAGGCCGAGGAAGAATAGACGAGGCGCTTCACCCGCTGCTGAACGCAGGCTTCGAGCACATTGAATGTGCCGCGTATATTGACGTCGAATGCGGCGCGCGGAAATTCATGACACTGGAGGAGCCACAGCGCGGCGAAGTGAAACACGCCGTCAGCGCCGGCTAGCGCCGCGTTGAGGATGTCAGTCTGGCAAATGTCGCCGCCGGCCTCGAATATCTTGACCCTCGGGTCGCGCAGCGCAGCCGCAAGGTTCGCCGCAGTGCCGCGAGCGAAGTTGTCGTAGACGATGATCTCGGCCACGTCCTCCCGGGTGAGCAGATCGACCGTGTGCGAGCCGATCAGCCCGGCGCCACCAATCACCACCAGCCGTTTGTCGCGAAGGTCCATATGTTCTTAGAGCTACCTGAGAAGGCAGACGTCACCGACGGGTGTCGCGCACCGCCGTCTGCAACCCGCCGACGATCCGGTCCTGCGTCGCCTCGTCGAGATAGGGGTGCATCGGCAGGCTGAGGACCTGGCCGGCGAGGCGTTCGGAGACCGGCAGGCCGTTGCCGGCTACCGGATAGCCGCGGTAGGCGGTCTGCAAATGCAGCGGCTTGGCGTAATAGACGGCGGTCGGGATACCGGCCGATTTGAGCCGCGCCGCCACCTGGTCCCGGTCGGCGCCTGACGGCAGCCGCACGGTGTATTGCGCCCACACGCTGGTGCAGCCTTCCGACACGCGCGGCACCCCGACCAAGTCGCCGAGTAGATCGGCATAGCGTCCCGCGATCCGGTTGCGGGCCGCAATCTCGTCGCCGAAGATCGAGAGCTTGCGGCTCAATACCGCTGCCTGGATCGTGTCGAGGCGCGCGTTCATGCCGATGCGCACATTGTCGTATTTGTCGCTGCCCTGGCCGTGCACGCGCAGGCTCTTGAGCACCTCGATTGCGTCGTCGTCGTCAGTGAAGACAGCGCCGCCGTCGCCATAGCAGCCCAAGGGCTTGGCGGGGAAAAAGCTGGTCGTGGCGAGGTCGCCTAGTGTGCCGACGTCGCGGCCCCTATAGGCGGCGCCAAAGCTCTGTGCGGCATCCGCCAATACCCACAGCCGATGCGCCGAGGCAATCGCGAGAACAGCATCGTAATCGGCCGGCAAACCGAAGAGATCTACCGGGATGATCCCGACCGGTTCGAGCCCGAGACGCCGGGCGGTGGCGATACCGGCTTCTAGGCTAGCTGGGTCGATGTTGAAGGTGTCCTCGCGGACATCGACAAAGACCGGTACCGCGTCATACCAGGCCACGACCTCGGCGGTAGCCGCAAAGGTGAACGACGGCACCAATACCGCCTGTCTGGGCTTGACGCCGAGCGCCAGCAGGCCCAGCCCCAACGCGTCGGTGCCGTTGGCGCAGCTCAAGACGTGCTTGGCGCCGCAAAACGCCGCAAGCTCCTTCTCGAAAACGGCGACCTCGGGACCCATGATGTAACGGCCGTGATCGACGACGCGCATGATCGCCTCGTCGAGTTCGCGGCCGAGCCGCCGGCGCTGCGCCCCCAGATCAATGAACTCGATCGGCGGTGCTGGGGTTACGTGCATAGCGGCGGCGTCGGGCATCACACGAGCTCCTCGAGGCGGTTAGGCCCCGACTTCGCGGTAACGACGGCCGGTGCGCGGACAAACAAGGTCGGCTCCGAGCCGCTCGCCGCGTGGCTCATCCAGCCGATGCGGCGCGCCGGAACGCCGGCCATCAGGGCAAAGGCCGGCACGTCGGCCGCGACCACCGCGCCGGCGGCGATAAAGGCGTATTCGCCGATCTCGTGGCCGCAGACGATCGTGGCGTTGGCGCCGATCGTCGCCCCGTGGCGCACGAGGGTCGGGCGGAACTCGTCCTTGCGCTCGATCTCGGCGCGCGGATTGTTGACGTTGGTGAAGACGCAGGACGGCCCGCAGAATACGCCGTCCTCGAGGGTGACGCCCTTGTAGATCGAGACGTTGTTCTGGATTTTGCAGTCGTCGCCGATCGTTACGTCCGGCCCGACCATCACATTCTGCCCGAGCGAGCAGTTCCGGCCGATCCTGCGTGTGCGGCAGCATGATGGCAGAAGTGCCAGATACGGGTGCCGGCGCCGATCTCACAGGGCATCATCGATGAAGGCGGATTCATGGATTTTGCACGCCGGGGTAGGCGGCCGCCGCTCGGCGTTGGTCGGCATCGCCGGTTCGGCCCGCAACGCGGCACTCGCCCGGGCCAGGACGCGAAGCACGCGCAATCCTTCGCGCCCGTCGGTGCAGCGGTCGCCGGCCGTCGGCGATGCAGTCGAGAAAGTGCCGGCATTCGAGTTGGAGCGGCTCGCCTTCGTCGAGCGATATCGGGTCGGCCTCGGCGCGCTGCGGCACGGGTATCGCGTCGCGCCATTCGATGCGGTGCGGATAGACGAGAAGCTTGCGCTCCCAAGGCTGGCCGTCATCGAACACGGCCATCGCCCGGTCGCCGATGACGACGAGCTTCTGCTCCTTGAACGGGTGCAGCCACGAGACGAAGACATGCGCCTGCTCGCCGCCGGGAAACGCCAGAGTGGTCGTCGTCACGTCAGCAATAGTCTTGTGCAGGTAATACCCGCCCTGCGCGGTGACCTCGGCCGGCTCCTGTTCGACCAGCGACAGGATCATCGACAAATCGTGCGGCGCGAAGGACCACAGAATGTCCTCTTCGCGCCGCACTTTCCCGAGATTGAGCCGGTTGGAATAAAGATAATGCAGCCGGCCGAGCGCGCCCTCGCGCACCAGCGCCCGCAGCTTGCTGAAGCCCGGATGGTATTGCATCAGATGGCCGACCATCAGTCGCCGGCCCTGGCGCTCGGCGAGCGCGCACAGCGCCTCGGCCTCGGGCACGGTCAGCGCCAGCGGCTTTTCGACAAATACGTGCTTGCCGGCCTCGATCGCCCGCCGTGGCAAGTTCGGCATGCAGCGACCGCCGGCGCTGCGATCGCAACGCCCTCGATCCTTCGGGTCGTCGCAATACGGAGGCGAATTCGGCCGACGACGCTGCGATGGCGGTCGGCCAGTTGCGTGGCGGCCTCGCGGTCGGGGTCGCAGATCGCCGCCAGCGCGCCCAACTCCGCGAAGTTGCGCACCAGGTTCTTGCCCCAATAGCCGCAGCCGATCACCGCCACCCGCGGCAGGCTGGCGACAGCCCGATCGGGGAATGGCATGGTTTGCTCGTCCAAGATCGCCCCTTTTGCCATGCTGCCGCAGTCCGGGTGACGCGCACGTCATCGGAGAGGTTGCCGGGATTTGTGTCGCCGCGGCCGGGCCGGGGCGCCATTACGTCAGGCGGCTGCGACCGCCTCGGCGTGAAGTTGCGTGCGCACCGTGCGGCCGAGCCATTCGAGCAGAACCACGACCCGATCCTGGTCGCGAAGCTCGACGAGTCGGCCGACCATGTCTTCGAAGGCGCCGGTTGTCACCCGGACCAGTTCGCCCAGCCGCAATCCCCGCTGTGGGTTGGTCCGGTCGAAGACACCGGCCGCTTCGTGCTCTCGGATGGCCACGACGATCGCGGCCGGAACCACGGCGGGCTCGTCGCCGGCGCGCACGATGTCGGAAATGCCGACGGTCGAGGCGATCGGGCGCCAGCGCATGCTGGCCCGGTCGAGCCCGGCAAAGAGATAGCGCGGGAAGAGCGGTCGCTGCACCATCTGCCGGCGCCGGGCGTGACTGACCCAGGTGCGGTAACGCGGCAGATAGGCCTCATAGCCCTGATGTAAAAGCCGCTCGAGGGCGCGTGTCTCGGCATGCGGTTGGGTGTGGACGGCGCACCAGTCGGTCACTGCGCCGCCTCATCGAAGAAGGACGCCGGCGAGATATGCAGCAGGCTCGGGGCGGCGATCCGCTCACGGCCGAGCCCGCACGCATCCGCCGCCGCGGTCAAGGCGTCGAAACTCGCCTGCGGGGTTTGCGTGTCGGTCACGACGATGCCGTCGAGTTGCTTCGGCGAGGCACTTCTGAGCGCCGCTTCAAGATCGGCAACCACCGCAAGGCCGGCGCAACGGCGTCTGACCGCGGCGCGGTCTATGACGCACAGCATCTCGACCGCGGTTTCACCGGCGCTGAGCGCGGCAATTTCGGCCAACTCGCCAGCACCGTACAACGCCGCCGTGCGCCATCCCGCCGCCTCGCGATCCCGGAACAATGCCGCGCAATCGATCCTCGCCCGGCGGAAGAAATCGAGCGATACAGCAAGGTATTCGGCGGTCAGCCGGCTTTTCTCGGCAAAGCCTTGCGGCGTCAGGTAATAGGCGTAGCAATTGAGCGGCGCCTGCCGCATTTTGACCAAGCCCTTGCGCACGCAGCGCCGCAGATAGGCGTTGGCGAGACCGAGCGCGATCCCCAATTCGCGAGCGAGTTGGCGCTGGGTAATCGCGCTGTCGCGCTCGACCGTGGTCAAGACGCTCAACACGATCCCCGGATTGGCCGCCCCTTCGACCTGGCTATGCTCGCTCACGCCGCACTCGTCATCTTATCCACCCTGCGGCGGGCTCGATACCGCGTTCACGCCATGAACGTCAAGCCTTGCACGGCGCCAAGTTGGAGCGGGCCGGATCAAGACCCGGCCGGGAGGCGAACGCAAGCGCGAGGAACCTGGATTTGCTCGACAATCGACGGTATCTGTCGCCGCAGCCAAGGGCAGCCTTAAGGATCCGTGCGGGATGGACCTGATCATCCGGAATGCCCGACTCCCCGATCGAGTGGGGGAAACGACCGAGATCGGCGTCAAGGCCGACCGAATCGCCGCGATCGGGCATGGGCTCGGCGAGGCGCCACGAATTTATGACGCAGGCGGCCGGCTCGCCTGCGCCGGTCTGATCGAAACCCACATTCATCTCGACAAGTCGCGGCTGATCGACCGGCTGCCGCCCGAAAGCGGCCGCCCGATCAATCCAATGACGCAACTGGCCGCAATCAAAAAGGATACTTGACGACGCACTATCCTCAGCCATGGAATGATGGTACGTAACAGGAACGCTTGGTTGTTTCTGCGGGTTTGAGCGATGGCGCGCAACAAGGTGCAATTTCAAAAGGCGCTCAGCGAGGTCGAGTTTGCGGTTCTTTACGGAACCGAGGATCAGTGCCGGGAGGCGGTGAGGCGCTGGCGCTGGCCATCCGGGCTTTGTCTGCCCGGTTTGCGCCGGCGAGCATCACAGCGTCGTCAAGACCCGGGCGCTTTTCCAGTGTACCGCCTGTCGACAGCAGACATCGGTGATCGCCGGAACGATTTTCGCGGCTACCAAGGTGCCGCTGAGCACCTGGTTTCGCGCCATGTACCACCTCACGCAGAGCAAGGGCGGCATCTCCAGCATCGAGCTGGGCCGCCGGCTTGGCGTCACCCAGACCACCGCCTGGAAGATCAAGCACAAGCTGATGCAGGCGATGATGGAGCGGGACGCCACAAAGCGCCTGACGGGACGGATCGAGATCGACGACGCCTATCTCGGCGGGGAGCGCAACGGCGGCAAGCGGGGCCGCGGTTCGCCTGGCAAGACGCCAAATCGTGGCGGCGGTCGAAACCACACCAGAGGGCCAGCCAATCCGCTTGAAGTTGCGCCGCGTGAAGGGGTTCCGCCGGGCCGAAATCGCGAGCTTGGCGCAGCGCAATTTCCAGCCCGCCAGCACCGTTGTCAGTGACGGCCTGCACTGCTTTACGGGGGGCGGCAACGCCGGCTGCGTTCACCAGCCAATCATCACGGGGTCCGGTCGCAAGGCCGCCCTGAACCCCGCCTTCAAGTGGGTCAACACCCCCCTCGGCAACATCAAGAGCGCCATCACTGGCACTTATCGTGCCATCCGCGACAAGCACGTACCCCGCTACCTCGCCGAATTCCAGTACCGCTGCAACCGCCGCTACAATCTCGCCGCCATGATGCGACACCTCGGCTATGTCGCCGTCCGAACCCCACCGATGCCATACCGCCTCCTCAAATTGGCTGAGCATCATGCATAATCAGGAAAACAAAAGAGGAAGGAAGCTTGGCCGGCACTGCCACGCGATAGCCACCTGCAAGCGTTTGATTCGGAACAATAGCCCGCTCGTGTCCATGTGAGCCGCCCTGCCTAAAACAGCAGGAAGCGACAATCTCCGAGAACTCGCTTTTCCCCCGGATTTATCAGGGCTGATGGGGATCCTCGATTACCCTGCGTCCAACGCAGCCTCGGAATCCCAGGAGAAGCCTGAAAACCCCGGGGGTTTCTGCCGGTTACACGGGGTCTCGGCGGTCCTTCCCTCCCACGCAACGAAGCAGTCCCTAGAGGCAACCGCCTGGCCCTGCGATGGTCACCGGCATCGGCGCCGGGGGTTCTTCGAGTGTGGGGGGTGAGGCCCGACGATCGGAGATCCGGCATTTCGGAGCGTCCTCACCGACGCTGAAATCGGCCGCATTGCGCCTGGGCATAAAAGGGTCGGCGAAAGCCGGTCTCGGCGGTCTTGAAAGGCAATGCCTTTTTGCGGCAGGTTCGCCCCGCATCACCGCTATACCCCGAAGACGGCAAAACTCCGCACGGGATTGCCCGCGCGGGGTTGATTGCGTATGGGGGTCGACTTGGTCTGAGGATTGTTCGATGCCGCACGCCCCCGCAACGGTGGTTGCGGGGGCCGACACAGGCGGGGGTCAGGGCGCCAGCGCGTTGCCGGGCTCGACCAGGAAGTCGTAGTTGCCTACGGTGTTGCCGGCGGCGTCGTAGCAGGAGCCATGGAGGTAACCGTCGCGCTCGATATGGTCGGTGACATCCCGGAGGATGCGGCAGATCTCGTGCTTCGGTTCATCTCCAGTGGCTATGTTCAGTTTGAACATCGGGGATTTCTCCTTCTGCCGGCCGGATGCCGGCACGCCCTCGCCCCCGCATGCGGTGGCGTACGGGGGCGGGGTGGAGAGCGGCTAGGTGTCGAGATCGTTCGGGTGTTCGGGGATGTCGGCGACCGACCGGATCAGGGTGCGGATCACCAGCCAGCGCCAATCCTCGCTCTCAGCGAGGCGGGCCAGTTGCCGCAACTCGTGCGCGGTCAGCATCTGCGAGAAGCCGAGCAGCGAGGCGCCTGGCGCGGTAATGGGCGAGGTCTTCGGTGTGACCCAGTGTGATCGCGTGCGCGACCGTGTCGGCTCGGCCGATCCGGTCGACAATCACGGCAAAGGCCCCGTTGGGACCCAGATTCTTGTGGCAGTCGAAACCGGTCTGGATGGTTCCCGGCTCGAAGCTGTACCGCATGAGGGTTCTCCTTCGGGAGCGGGATGCTCCTGAAGGTGCTGCCCCCATGCGCGGTGACGCATGGGGGTCGGGCCGGGAGAGATCGGCTAGAGCGGGGTCAGAAGGTGATCGCGGTACCGGGAGTTGACCGGATCGTCGGTTTTGACGACGCGCGTCTCGCGCACGGCGAACCAGCGCATCATCAGGTCGTGGACATTGGCCTCGGCCTCTTCGCGAGTGGCGAAACGCAGGGCGTTGCCGCACCATTTGCCGGAACTGTCGGCGATGACTTCGGGCTTAAAGCTCATGCTCGGGGGATCTCCTGTCGAGCGGGATTGCTCGACGCCCCGGCCCCCACGCGCGGTGACGCATGGGGGTGGGGCCGGGCTCAGTAATCCTTGCCCGCGGCTTTGAGCCGGCTGGCGTCCGCCTCGATGATCTTGATGAACTCGAAGAGGGTCGCGGCAGCGGCGCCGGCGACGATGACGGTATTGCCGTCGTCCGGGTCTACCGGTCGCAGACCCGGCCGATACTTCCAGTGTTCGGGAAGGGTCTCGTTGCGGGTGTAGAGTTCGCCGGCGACGGTGAACCTTCGCGAGCGGGATGCTCGTGACGCCTCGGCCCTCGTCAACTCTGGTCGGCGAGGGGGAGGAGGCCGTGCTGGTGGGAGCTTTTCGCCGCGCGTCAGAACTCCGACATAGACCGCCGCCGGCTTCTCGTCTGATCGAGGAGGGGTTCCGGCCGCGTCGCGATGCCTGACGGGCTCAACGCCTCGACCCCCGCACACGGGGGTGTGCGGGGGTGGGGGCGCGGGAAGCGTTGGGCTACGCCAGGGTGGTGGCGCTGAGCACGTCGTCGAGGAGCCCCGCTGCGGCGCCGCGGCGCGACGCCGAGGCCGGCCCGAACCACGCCGAAGACAGGCGGGAGTTGGCGCTCCGGCCGGCCCGGTGGTCGTAGTATTGGGTGGCGGCGTTGACCAGCCCCCAGGCAGTGCCATGGGCGGCTGGCAGGTCGGCGCCGATCGCCTTGCCGTCGAACAGATCGAGGATGCTCGCCATCGGGCGGGCGTTCGGCTGTTCGGTGCGATCCCGGGCTTCCCCTACACCGCACCGTTCGAGGACATCACGATCAAGGATGCCTAACCCCATGTGATAACGCGCAACTCCCAACGCCCATTTGCCTCTTCGGAGTGTGCTTTTATTGGCGGTGCGGCTGCTCGGTCAGACCGCCTCGGCAAGCAACATAGCTTTTGGTACGCTTTATATTACCAGCGCGGAGACCAGTCGCGCGCAGGACGGGCGCCCCCGTCAGGTGATCAGAATCCGTACACACGGCTCACGCCAGCCACCGCTGGCCCGCTGGGCGTCGACAAGATCACGCTTCTTGTCATCCGGCCCGACGGACACGTAGCCTTCAAGCGACCGCAACCATATCGAGGCTTTGGTGGCCTACTTGCGCGGTCGACGGTTAACGACCGCAATCGGCGCATTCTTTCTCGTTGCGGCGCGCTCGATCGTTTCCCTACGGTGAGGGCCGCCTTGCGGTCGGCGAGATGCGGCTGCCGGATGCTGGCTTGGAAGTGGCGCTAGCAATAGCGCAAGATCGATGTCCTACCCGACTGCCGAGTTGCTGGGGCGTGTGGAGCGGCGGCGCCGGTTCAGTGCCGAACAGAAGCTTGCCATTCTGACCGAGGCGACGGCGCCCGGAGCCGACCTGTCGGAGGTCGCGCGCCGTCACGGGCTATTGCCGGCGCAGGTCTACAAGTGGCGCCGGCTGGCCGAGCTTGGGGTGATCGGCGTGCCGTGCCGCGCGGCAATCAGGGTGAGAACGGCACGTCAATCAGGATGAGAAAGCGCCGCTGGGTTCGCGACGCAGGGAGGGCGTAGCCCGACCGAAGTCGCAAATCCAGCGGCGGCGCGAACCCGGAGAGGGGCGCGCATCCGGCGATCGCAGCCGGCTGGATATGGAGCGGTTCTTCATACCGATGAGGAACCGCACTTGCCCGGCCGCCACATCACCGATTGCCAGATGAGGCTGTATATGAGTTTCCGTCAGACCGAGACGCCGGCCGTTTCCGCCGCCAAGGCCGGGTTCGCGACCTCCAGCGGCTATCGCTTCGAGCACAACTCTCGAATGCCCTCGCAAAAGAAAGCCCCGCGCGGCCGGCGGCGGCCCGATCCGCTGGGCGAGGTATGGGACAGCGAGGTGGTGCCGCTGCTGAAGAGCATCCCCGGTTTGCGGCCGGTCGCCATTTTCGACGAGATCCGGCGGCGCCACCCCGAGATCGGCGCCGGCATCCGCCGCACGTTGGAGCGGCGCATCCGTACCTGGCGGGCTCTGCATGGCACCGAGCAGGATGTCATCTTCCGGCAGGAGCACCCACCGGGTCGACTTGGGCTGTCCGATTTTACCGACTTGCGCGATCGCGGCGTCAGCGTCGCCGGGGTGCCGCTTGATCACCGGCTCTATCACTTCCGTCTGGCCTTCTCGGGCTGGGAGCACGCTCGTGTCGTGCTCGGCGGCGAAAGCTTCGTGGCGCTGGCCGAGGGCCTGCAGAATGCGCTGTGGGCGCTCGGCCGCGCCCCGTTGCAGCACCGCAGCGACAGCCTGTCGGCCGCCTTTCGCAATCTTGACGAGGAACTCAAGGCAGGATCAGACCCGCCGCTACGAGGCGCTGTGCGCGCATTACGGCATGGAGCCGACCCGCAACAATCGCGGCATCGCACACGAGAACGGATCGATCGAAAGCCCGCACGGCCATCTCAAGCAGGCGATTGAGGACGCGCTGTTGCTGCGTGGCTCGCGCGACTTCGACAGCTTGGATGCCTACCGCTGCTTCATCGACGAGATCGTCGGCCGCCGCAACGCCCGACTGAAGAAGCGGCTGGAACTCGAGCGCCCGGCACTGCAGTCGCTGCCGGAGCGCCGCACGACCGATTACGAGGAGACGATCGTCATCGTCACCTCGACGAGCGGCTTCACGCTCAAGAAGGTGTTCTATTCGGTGCCGTCGCGACTGATCGGCCATCGCCTACGGGTGCGCCTGTACGACGACCGGCTCGACTGCCTTCTCGGCAGCACCCCGCTGATGACGCTGCGCCGTGGCCGGGCGCATCCCAGCGGCAAGCGCGGTCATGTCGTCGATTATCGGCATGTCATTCACGCCTTGCGGCGCAAGCCGATGGCTTTGCTCAACCTGGTTTATCGCGAGCAGCTCTTTCCACGCCGCGCCTACCAGCGCGCGTTCGAGGCGCTGTTGGCGGCCGACGGCGAGAAGCGGGCGTGCCGCACCATCGTCGGATTGCTGGCGCTGGCGCACGACCGCGCCTGCGAGGCCGAACTCGCCGGCATCATCGACGCCGAACTCGACGCCGGCAGACTGCCTGATCTGGACATCCTCGGCCGGCACTTCGGGCCCGATCCCGCCGCCATTCCAGACATCACCGTCAAACTAACGCCGCTGCATCTCTATGACGAACTCGGCATCGTCCGGGCGGGCGGTGCCGTATGAAGGCCGCCGACCCGATCGACACCGCCCGCGTCGAGCTGCTGCTCGCCGAGCTGCGCCTACCGGCCGTCAAACACGTCTGGGCGGCGCTGGCTGCCCAGGCCGACAAGGAAGGCTGGCCGGCCGCGCGCTTTCTGGCCGCGCTCGCCGAGCACGAGATGGCCGAACGCGTTCGCCGCCGCATCGAGCGTCATCTCGCCGAAGCCCGCCTGCCGCCCGGCAAGACCCTCGACACCTTCGACTTCGAGGCCGTTCCGGTGGTCAGCAAGGCGCAGGTCATGGCGCTCGCCGCCGGCGACGCTTGGCTCAACCAGGGCGCCAATCTCTTGCTGTTCGGCCCGCCGGGCGGCGGCAAGAGCCATCTGGCGGCAGCGCTCGGCTTCGCGCTCGTCGAAAACGGCTGGCGTGTGCTGTTCACCCGCACCACCGATCTCGTGCAACGGCTGCAGATCGCTCGTCGCGAGCTCGCCCTCGAAGCTGCGATCGCCAGGCTCGACAAATATCACCTACTGATCCTTGACGACCTCGCCTACGTCACCAAGGACCAGGCCGAGACCAGCGTGCTGTTCGAGCTGATCAGCGCCCGCTACGAGCACCGCTCGCTGCTGATCACCGCCAACCAGCCGTTCGGCGAGTGGGGCAAGGTCTTTCCCGATCCGGCGATGACCGTCGCCGTCGTCGACCGCCTCGTGCACCACGCGACGATCTTCGAGATGAACGTCGAAAGCTACCGCCGCCGCGCTGCCCTCGAACGCAAACGCGGCCCTGGACGGCCGCCCGTCACCGCGACAATCAAAGCCAACGCCTGATTGACGCTCAGCGACAATCAAACCTTGCGCCGCCCGCAATCAGCGACAATCATCCGGATGCCGCGACGCCGGATTCCCACCCTGATTGTCGCCGCTTTCCCATCCAGATCGCCGCGCTACAGTGCCGGGCGTCTCGGAATTGCCGTCGTTTGTGGCGGTGGAAATCACCAGGGATGTGCCGGCGCTGCCGACCCCGCTTCCCGAGGACAAGGCCGCGTCGGTCAACGACGCCCCCCGTCGCCGGCGGCGCCGGAAAGCGGGGCTGATCGAGATCGAGCTGGAGAGCGGTCGCCGGGTTCGCGTCGACCGCGACGTCGACGCGGCGGCATTGGAACGAGTGCTCGACGTGCTGGCGCGGCGATGATCCCGGTTCCCAGCGGCGTGCGGGTTTGGCTGGCAGTCGGCCGGACCGACATGCGCAAAGGCATAAACGGGCTGGCGTTGCAGGTGCAGCAGGTGCCGGGCCGCGATCCCGCATGCTGGCGATCTTTACGTTTTCAGAGGCGCCAGAGGTGACCCGATCAAGATTGTTTGGCATGCCGGCATCGGCATGTCGCTGTACGCCAAGCGGTTGGAGCGCGGGCGGTTCCTGTGGCCTTCGCCGGCTGACGGCATTGTCGCGATCAGCGCCTCGCAGCTGGCCTACATGCTCGACGGGATCGATGGGAGAAATCCGGTTCGCACCTGGCGTCCGGAGGTCGCCGGCTGAAGCTGCGGCCGATTGACTCACCCTGTGGTTGAGGAGCGGTTGGGCGCGGCGATGTGGGATAATCCCGCTCGTGAGGACGACCGATGACCTCCCCAACGACATCGCCGCGCTGCAGGCGGCGCTGATCGCCGAGCTCGCCAGGGCGGCACGGGTCGAGGCCGAGCTGGCGGTTGCCAAGGCCAAGGCTTCCGATGATCAGGCCCTGATTGCGCATCAGCAATTGCAGATCGCCAAGCTGACGCGCGCGCTCTACGGCCAGCGCTCGGAACGCCGCGTGCAGCTGCTCGATCAGATGGCGCCAGCGTTCGAGGAGCTCGAGAGTTCGGCGAGCGAGGACGAGATCGCCGCCGAGCAGGCGGTAGCCAGGACCAGCAACGCAAGGTGATCCAGCACGTCCGCGAGAAATTCACCTGCCGCGATTGCGAGAAGATCAGCCAGGCGCCGACGCCGTTCCATGTCCTGGCCCGCGGCTGGGCCGGTCCCAGCGCTTTTGCCGGATACACCAAGCTCTATGAGGCCAACCGCAAGCCGGGCCCGCTTATCGAGGCGGCATGTTGGGTGCATGCGCGCCGGCCGTTCTTCGTGCTGGCCGATGTTGCCGCGGCCGTCCGCCGTAAGGCAGAGGGCAAGACCACCAGCGTGATCTCGCCGCTGGCGCTGGAGGCGGTTCGGCGCATCGACGCGCTGTTCGACATCGAGCGCGCGATCAACGGCCAGAGCGCCGAGCCGCGCCGCGATGTCCGGCAGGGATTGAGCGCCCCTTTGGTCGGCGATCTGGAGCGCTGGCTGCGCGAGCCGCGGCCCAAGCTGTCGCGCGGCAACGATCTCGCCAAGGCGATCGACTACATGCTCAAGCGCTGGTCGGCATTCACCCGGTTTCGCGACGACGGCCGGGTCTGCCTCACCAACAACGCTGCCGAACGCGCATTGCGCGGCATTGCCTTGGGCAGAAAATCGTGGCTGTTCGCGGGTTCCGACCGCGGCGGACAGCGCGCCGCGGCAATGTACAGCCTGATCGTTACCGCCAAGATGAACGTAACCGTCCGCCGAGTGCCGCCTTGCGATTTGCGAGTTGATCGGGCTGGTGAGGACCGGTGCAAACGCCGGTGTTTGCACCGGTGTAAGCGACGGGCAGTGGCGAGGATCGAGGTACTGGCGGGTCCCGAGCGGCGGCGTCGGCGGAGCAGCGAGCAGAAGCAAGCGATCGTCGCGGCGGCGTTTGCGCCTGGCGCAGTGGTGCGCGAGGTGGCGCGCCGGGCCGACGTAACGGCGAGTTTGATCTACCGATGGCGGCGGGATTTGCGAGCGGCGGCGAACGGCTTTGCTCGAGTTCTGGTGGCGCCGACCGGCGACGTCATTGCGGCACCGGCGCCGATGCCGGTGATCGAGATCGAATTTGCGGGCCATGTCCGCGCCCGGCGCGCCGCCGGCGCCGAGGCGCTGGTCGCCTACTACAAACTGCAGATCGCCAAGCTGCGGCGCGAGCAATACGGGCAATCCGCCGAGCGGCCGCAGGCTGCTCGACCAGCTGGAACTGCAGCTCGAGGAAGTCGCCGCCAGTGCCGCCGAGGACGAGATCGCAACGGCACCGGCCGGCACGACGGTGCACCGGTTCACCCGCAGAAAGCCGGTTCGCGCGCCCTTTCCGGCGCATCTGCCGCGCGAGCGCGTGGTGATCCCGGTGCCGAGCGCCTGTCCGTGTTGCGGCGGCAAGCTCGGCAAGCTGGGTGAGACGATCACCGAGACGCTGGAGGTGGTGCCGCGGCAGTGGAAGGTGATCCAGACCGTGCGCGAGAAGTTCACCTGCCGGTCGTGCGAGCAGATCGCCCAGCCGCCGGCGCCGTTTCATGTCATTCCGCGCGGCCATGTCGGGCCCAGCCTCTTGGCGATGATCCTTTACGCCAAGTATGGCGAGCATCAACCGCTGAACCGGCAGAGCGAAGCCTATGCCCGCGAAGGCGTCGACCTCGACGTCTCGACCCTGGCCGATCATGTCGGCGCCTGGCGCGGCCGTGCTGCGCCCGCTGACCGAGCTGATCCGCCGCCACGTCTTCGCCGCCGCGCGCGTGCATGGCGACGACACCACGGTGCCGCTGCTCGCCAAGGGCAAGACGATTACCGCTCGATTATGGACGTATGTGCGCGACGATCGGCCATTTGCCGGGCCCGATCCGCCCGCCGCGGTGTTCTTCTACTCGCGCAACCGCGCCGGCGAGCATCCCGCCCGGCATCTCGCCGGCTATGCCGGCATTCTGCAGGCCGATGCTTATGCCGGGTTCGGCGAGCTCTACGACGGCAAACGCAAGCCGGCGCCGATCACCGAGGCGGCGTGCTGGAGCCATGGCCGGCGCCACTTCTTCGAGCTGGCCGATCTGCGCAAGGCGCCGCTGGCGCTGGAGGCGGTTCGGCGCATCGACGAGATCTTCGCCATCGAGCGCCAGATCAACGGCCTACCGGCCGCCGATCGCCTGGCGGCGCGGCAGCGGGAGAGCCGGCCGATTGTCGCCGATCTCGAAGCCTGGATGCGCGCCGAGCGCGCCCGGCTGTCGCGCCACGCCGCGACCGCCAAGGCGATCGACTACATGCTCAAGCGCTGGTCGGCCTTCACCCGGTTCCTCGACGACGGCCGGATCTGCCTCAGCAACAATGCCGCCGAGCGCGCCCTGCGCGGTATTGCCCTCGGGCGCCGGGCATGGCTGTTCGCCGGGTCCGATCGCGGCGGCGAACGCGCCGCCGCGATGTACACGCTGATCGCCACCGGCAAACTCAATGGCATCGACCCGCAGGCCTGGCTCGCCGACGTGCTCGCCCGCATCGCCGACCATCCCGCCGCCCGGCTGCACGAGCTTCTGCCATGGCACTGGAGGGCCACCCAGCACCAAGCCGCCGCCGCTTGACCGCTGCGCGCCGCGGTCCTCGGCGGATGCTTACGATTGATCACGTCGTGGGCCACGATCAGATGGTGCTCGGCGTCGACGGCGATCTGCACATTGTAGCCGACGGTCGCGGTGCCTTTGCCGCTGGTCGCCATCGAACGGTCGTCGGGATCGGTGCGATTGAACGAAACCGCTCCGCGGTAAGGAGCGGCTGACGCCGGGGTCTCCTGTCTGAGAGGGTGGAGTTGCACAACCACCTGATCAGACAGGAGTTCCGATGGCTGAGATCAGCCCTCTACGCCGGCGCATGATCGACGACATGATGATCCGCAATCTGTCGCCGGCGACGCAGCAATCCTACCTCTATGCGATCGCCAAGTTCAGCCGGCATTTCGGCCGCTCGCCGGACCGGCTCGATCTGGAGGAGGTACGAGCCTACCAGCTCCACCTGATCGCGCAGCAGCGTTCGTGGTCGCACATCAATCAGACCGTGTGCGCCTTGCGGTTCTTCTACGGCGTCACCTTAGGCCGGAGCGACGCTCTCGAACGCATCGTCGCCGCGCGCGAGCCGCAGAAGCTGCCGGTGGTGCTGAGCGCCGACGAGATCGTGCAGTTTCTGGAAGCGGTTTCCGGCCTGCGCAACCGGGCGGCGCTGACGACAGCCTACGGGGCGGGGCTGCGCGTCGGCGAGGTCGCGCGCCTGACCATCGGCGCCATCGACAGCCGCCGGATGCTGATCCGGGTCGAGCAGGGCAAGGGCGGCAAGGACCGCTACGTCATGCTGTCGCCGCAGCTGCTGCAGATCCTGCGCGCCTACTGGCGGTTGGCGCGGCCGGGCCGGTGGCTGTTCCCGGGCCGGGCGGCAGGGGAGCCGGTCAGCGTCGCCACACTGCAGGAGGCCTGCCGGGTCGCGGCACGGCGCGCCGAACTCAGCAAGCCGGTGACGGTGCACACCTTGCGCCACAGCTTCGCCACCCATCTGCTCGAAGCCGGCACCGACATCCGCATCATCCAAGTGCTGCTCGGTCATGCCCGGCTGTCGACGACCGCCCGCTATACCCAGGTTGCGACAACACTGATCGCCGACACGACAAGCCCGCTCGACCGTCTTAGCCTGATGGTGATGCCGTCGAGCTGATCGCCCGGCATGCGCCCCGCGCTCGAGGTGGCGGACATCTTCCGCCGCCACAGCGCCGCCTATCGCGCCGATCAGGTCGGCAGCATGACCTTCGGACAACGCCGGGTCATGGCGGCGATCGAGACCTGCCGGACGGCGGCGCTCGGCGGCCATGTCGAACGCTGCGAGGATTGCGGCAAGACCCGCATCGCCTACAATTCCTGCCGCAACCGGCACTGCCCGAAGTGTCAGGGCTTGACCCGCGCGCAGTGGCTCGCCGATCGCCACGCCGAGCTGCTGCCGGTGCCGTATTTCCACCTCGTCTTCACTGTGCCGTCGGCGATCGCCGCCATCGCGCTGCAGAACAAGGCGATCGTCTACGACATCCTGTTCCGGGTGGCGGCCGAGACGGTGCAGACGATCGCCGCTGATCCAAAGCATCTCGGCGCCGCGATCGGCATGACCGCAGTGCTGCACACCTGGGGGCAGAATCTGTTCCATCACCCGCATGTTCATTGCATCGTGCCGGGCGGCGGGCTATCGCCCGAGGGCCGCTGGATCGCCTGCCGGCCCGGCTTCTTTCTGCCGGTCCGGGTGCTCTCCCGCCTCTACCGCCGGCTGTTCCTTGAACGACTGCAGGCGGCCTTCCATGCCGGGATGCTGAGCTTCTTCGGAGAGCTGGCCGGGCTCGCCAAGCCGGCGGCCTTCGCCGCCCATCTGCGACCCTTACGCGGGATCGAATGGGTGGTCTACGCCAAGCGCCCATTCGGCGGGCCGCAGCAGGTGCTCGATTATCTCGGCCGCTACACGCATCGGGTCGCCGTCGCCAACTCTCGGCTCATCGCTCTGGTCAACGGACAGGTTCGCTTCCGCTGGAAGGACTACCGCCACCCGCAGCGGCCCAAGGCCATGACCTTGCCGGTCGGCGAGTTCATCCGGCGCTTCCTGCTGCACATCCTGCCGGACGGCTTCCGCAGAGTCCGCCACTTCGGCTTCCTCGCCAACGCCCATCGCCGCGCCAAGCTCGCGCTGATCCGGCACTTGCTCAATCTCCCTGAACCCGAGACGATCCCCGAACCGGCCGATTATCGCGAGCGCTATGCTCGGCTCTTCGGGCGATCGCTCGACATCTGCCCGGCCTGTGGCGGACACCTCGTTGAAATCGCCGTACTCGAGCGTGCGGCGAGATCGGCGCCCCGGCCCTTCTCCTGCGACAGCTCATGAGCGGCGCGCCCGCGATCACTGTCCGCTTCCGATCGACCGCGCCAATGCCGCGCGTCGAACGCACGCTGTTATTGCCCGCGACAAGCAATCCCGCGATCGCCGATGCCAGAGCGCACCGCAATATCCCTTGCCCCGTCATGCTCTGCCGTGCGTCAGCGGGAGCGCGTCCTATCCCGACCGCGCACATCGCCGGTATGGGCCGTCGGCACCGGCATCGCTGGGCCTACCGCCGGGTTCAATTCCCATAGGCCGTGCCGGCCAACGCGGCTTCGTTCAATCAGGCTTCAACGACGTCCCGCACCGTGCCGCGCCCGCCAGTTGCCTCGCGGGACCTCGTTGAACCCTCATGTATTCCGGTCGATCGTGATCACCCGATCCGGTGATTGTGATCAGCCCGGCGCACTGGTGTAGCGCTCCGCGGCGCTGACGGTTCTCAACCGGAGGTAGCCTCGTCCTCTTTGTCGAAAGGGGGACGGGATGCCGGCCGAGAGACTGTCGATGCGCCAGATCCGTGATGTCTTGCGGCTGTGTTTTGCCGCGAAGCCCGCAGTGGGCGATCGCCCGGAGCCTGGGCCTGAGCCAGGGCGCGATAAGTCGCTATCTGAGCCGGGCGCGCGCTGTCGGCATTGCCTGGCCATTGCCCGAGGATCTCGACGACGCGCGGCTCGAAGCGCTGCTGTTTCCGCCGCCCTCCGGAACCCCCGCCGATCAGCGTCCGATGCCCGATTGGGGCTGGGTGCACCGCGAGCCGCGCCGCCCCGACGTGACGCTGGCGCCGCTGTGGGAGGAATACCGCGCCGGCGCGCCCGACGGCTTCGGCTATTCGTGATTCTGCGATCTCTACCGGGCCTGGGCTGGGCGGCTGAAGCCGACGCTGCGCCAGGTCCACCTCGCCGGCGAGAAGCTGTTCGTCGATTTCGCCGGCCGCACCGGCGAGGTGATCGACGCCAACACCGGCGAGATCGTGCCGGTGCCGATCTTCGTCGCCGTGCTCGGCGCCTCCGCTTCACCCACGCCGAGGCGGTGTGGCGCCAGAAGCTGCCGGACGGGATCGCCGCGCATGTTCGCGCCTTCGCCGATTTCGGCGGTGCGGCACGGCAGACCGTCGGCGACAATCTGATGGC
>CAWCWA010000002.1:0-358418 GCA_963799085.1 uncultured Alphaproteobacteria bacterium
GCTGCGGGTGCGGAGCGGGTCGTTGCAGTCGAGCATCCAGGTTCGAGTTGACCAGAACGGGGCCGCAACCAGCGCGACCGTTTACAGCGACCTCGAATACGCGCAAGCCCAGGAATACGGGTTCAGCGGCACGGTCAACGTTCGCGCCAGCTTGCGCCGCATCCAGGAAGCATTCGGTCGAACGATCGCCGGGAGAACAATTAGTGTGCGAGCGCACTCTCGCCGAATGGAGTTGCCTGAACGATCCTTCTTGCGCGATGCGCTCGAGGACATGTCGGCGCAAATCGAAAGCGACATCGACGCAGCATTGCACGACGCGGTGACGAAATGATCGATCGCGAGGCGATTTATTCGACCCTGTGGGCGCTCGCGGCGGGCGTCGGCCAATTCGTTACCGTCAACCGTCGGCTGCGGCATTGGTCGGATGTGGATCCGGTAGAGCAGCCGGCGTTGTTCATGAGCGAGAGGGGCGGGCATGCTGTGGTCAAAGCGCTTGGCGGACCGATAGTCTGGACGCTCTACGCGGACTTCTTCATCTACGTCCACTCGAGCGATCCCTATCTCGCGCCGGCAACAGTCCTCAATCCGTTGCTCGACGCGCTCGAGTCCGCATTGGCGCCGTCGCCTGCGACGGGGCTCCAACACCTCGGGCTGCCGGATATGGTGAGCCACGCCTATATCGCCGGCAAGATCGAAACTGACGAGGGCGTCCTTGGGAACCAGGCGATCGCCATCGTGCCCGTCGAGATCCTTTGTGTGTGACCGACGGGCAAAGGCTGCGGGGACACAACATGCCCTGGCTCTTTTTCGCATCATGGGAGCAGTCGAATGGCTGATGACGATCCCGCACCCGCCACTGATTCGCACAGTCTGCAAAGGATGCCGACACTCGTCCATTTGCTGATCGAACGGTGGTGGCGAGACCATTTTCCGGGCTCGGCTGTGGCGCGCCACGCAGAAGCCTGGAACGTCGCCCATGCCGCTAAGGAAGCGCTAAAGCGGATCCTGGCCGATACCCGGGACACCGCTGGGAAAGGGAGTGAATGACATGCAATTAAGCTTTGGTTCGGGGGCGGTCTGGGGCGAACGCACGGACGTCAGTGGTTCCGGCATCGGCCCCCGCCAGTTTGGCATCCTGCAGAATATCCAGATCGACTTTGACTGGACCGACAAGGAACTCTACGGTCAGCTCCAATTCCCGGTCGCGATTGCGCGCGGTCAAGGGAAGATAACCGGGAAGGCCAAGTTTGCCCAGATCCTGGGGCTACTGTATTCGGACATCTTTTTCGGGTTAAACGCCGCGACTGGACAGTTTGCAGTGTCGCAACTCGAAGCCGGCACGGTGCCGGCGGTGACTCCGTTCACCATCACCGTCGCCAATGCGGCGAGCTATAATGACGACCTCGGCGTAGTCTATGCTACCACCGGTAAGCGATTTAACCGGGTGAGCACGCCTTCGGCCGCCGGGCAGTATTCGGTCAACTTTGCAAGCGGGATCTATACATTTTCAGCTGCAGACGCGAATGCCGCCGTTCTGGTATCCTATACCTACAATAATACAACTACCGGCAACCGGTTGGCTATAACCAACCAGCTGATGGGCACCACGCCGACCTTCAAAGCGACATTCTATTCGACCTATGGCGGCACGGGCACCGCATTGCGCCTGAATGCGTGCACGGCAAGCAAACTGTCTTTGCCGACGAAAGTTGATGATTGGACAATTAACGAACTCGACTTCACGGCATTTTCCGACGCCTCAGGTATTATTGGCTATCTGAGCACCGTCGAATGATGATCCCGGGCATTACGGTAACGATGGGGGTCGTGATTGGATCGTCCCGCCGTTGACGCTAGGACAGTTGCGTCGTCTGATGCCAAAGGTCAGGCAGCTAGCCGATATCGGCGTGGCAATGGACGAGCAACAGATCGGCGCTCTGGTCGAAATCGTGGCTGCGGCGCTGCAGCGAAATTATCCCGAAGTCACGCCCGAGACGATAGAAGGCGTGCTCGACCTCGGCAACGCCGCTGACGTGCTTAGCGCCGTGCTGACCGGCTCCGGACTGAAAACGCGGGAAACCACGTCGGGGGAATCGGTCGCGGTGGCGAGCTCGGGGATGACTGGGGACAAGTCTACGGTCTTCTCGCCACCGCCTGCGGCTTCAGCTACCCGGTAATCGACGCGATGACCCTCCTCGATTTCGAGGAGCTGGTCGCTTATTGGAACAAGCATCCGCCGCCGCATTTGTTGCTGGCGGCGTATCTCGGCGTCGGGCGGGAACAGTCGAGTTCATCTCGGACACTGATCGGCGCCCCTGCTCGAAAATCCTGTGCGATACCAGACGAATGCGGCTCGCTTGCGGCATCGCTCGGTCCCGGGTTCACCACCGGCGACGTGCATGCCGGGCTGGCATCGGTGGTTCTCGACTTCGCGGAGCTGAAGCGCCGAGGCGATTCCGCCGGGTGACTTTACCGTCTCTTTCCGATTCGCCCAGTTCAATATCCCTACCAGAGAGGATGACGTGGCCGATATTGAAACCAGCGTCGTCGTCAGCGCCCAGACCGACGATCTTCGGTCGGGGATGGAACAGGCTTCGAATACCGTCGAATTGGCGACGGACGCGATGCGCGCGCAGTTTGCCGCCTTGGGTGCCGCCGCCGAACAGGCGCAATCGCAAATCGGAACCGCTTTTGCGCAAGCTGGCAGCAGCATTGGATCATTTCAAACCAAAATAGCGGGACTGTCGGGCGCGACGGTCAGCGGTCTGATGCCGAGAGATTCAGGTGATGCCCAGATCGGATCCGGCCAGGTCATCGGAGGAGACGGGGGACAAGGCGGTTCGACCGGCAGTGGCCAGGATCGTGTTCGCGCCTGGCGAGCCGAACTCCAAGCCCAACTGATCGACGAGCAGGCGTTCTTTCGCGATTTAAAGTCAGAGGAGCTGACATTCTGGCAAGACAAGCTTGCCTTGACCGAAGCCGGGTCAAAAGCTCGTTTTGCAATTCAGAACAATATCTATCAGTTAGAGAAGCAGTTAGCGGTCCAGAGCGAGCGGGACCAACTCGCCGCCCTCAGCGCCGACGAAAAGGTCAGCGACGCCGTCTACGCGAGAAAGAAGGCGGCGATCGAGGCGGCGGCGCAGACCGGCAAGATTTCGGCCAACGAAGAAATCGCCCAGCTGCAACAGCTGTTGGACGAAAAATGGGCGCTCGACCAAGACTATTTCGAAAAGAAGCTGGCGGCGGCCGAGAGTGACAGCCACACGCGGGAAAAGCTGCTCGATGAAGAGCGCTTGATTTACGAAAAATTTCTCACCGACAAACAGCGGCTTGACACCCAAGCGGTACTGAACAGCGAAAAAGCCTGGCAAAGCCTGATGCAGCCGATCCAGCGCGCGTTCGACACCGCAATCACTGGCATGATCCTAGGCACGACAACCTTGCAGAAGGCGGTGGCGAACATCGGGCAGTCGATCGTCGCCGAATTCGTCAACGCCGGGGTTAAGATGGTGACGAACTGGATCGCTGCGGAACTGGGCATGACCGCGGCGACCGCAGCCGGAGCCGCCGCCAGGACCAGCGCCGAAAACGAGGGCTTGGCGGCCGGATTAGCGATGAAGGCGCTCAACGCAGTCAAGAGCATCATCACCGACGGCGCCCAGGCCTTCGCCGGCATATTCGCGTTTCTGTCACCCATTCTGGGACCGGCCGCTGCCGGTCCAGCGGCCGCGGGACAGGCGACCGTGTTGGCGGCGGCGGGCTCGGTCGCCTCGGCCGCCGGCGGATGGGTGGTGCCCTCCGACCAACTGGCGCTGGTTCATCAGAACGAGATGATCCTGCCGGCGGCACTATCGCAAGGACTACAAGGAATGATCGCGGGCGGCGGCAGTGGGACCCCAGTCGTCATCAATGTCTCGGCGATCGACAGCCAAGACGTGAGGCGATTTTTTCAAAGCAACGGCAATCAGCTCGTCGCCGCCATCAACAAAGCGATGCGCAACGGAGCCACTCTGCGGAGCGCCTGATGGCCTTGGTTTTTCCGACACTGCCCGGGCTCGCCTGGAGCGTGACGAAGTCGCCCACGTTTCAGACCCGGATCCAGCGAGCCGTGTCGGGCCGCGAGTTGGGGCGCTCGACTACCCGTATCCGCTCTGGCAGTTCACGCTGGCGTTCGAGTTTCTGCGCGACGATCCCGCTGCCGGCCTGGATGAGCTGCGAACCTTGATGGGCTTCTATCTGATGTGTCAGGGCGCCTACGGATCGTTCCTTTTCAGCGATCCGAGCGACCACAGTGCGACCGGCGAAGTTCTCGGCACCGGCGATTCGAACATGGTCGCTTTTCAGCTGAAGCGAACGATGGGCGCCCAGCTTCCCGGCGGCGGATATGCCGAGCCGGTGACGGCGCCTCAGGCAATCGACGCCGTGTACCTCAATGGATTGGTGCAGAATGGCGCCGGCTACAGCGTCAACAGCGAAACGGGAGTGCTGACCTTCGCGGCGCCACCCGGCTCCGGATCAGCTATTACAGCTGATTTTACCTACTTTTTCCGATGCCGTTTCATCGAAGATCGGTACGATTTCGATAACTTCATGTATCGACTGTGGCAACTCAAGAAATTGAGCTTCATTTCGGTGCGACCATGAAGCAGGCCTCACCTACCCTGATCGCGCTGCTCAACAGCAGTGATCGTTTTATTATGGCCGATCTTTATACGTTCACTTTGGTTGGCGGCGAGGTCCTACGCTATTCCTCAGCGCCGACGGCGCTTGTGGTCGGCGGTTTCAACTTTGCGCTAGGCCCCAAATTCGAGCGCTCCAAGACCAAGACCGTAATCGGCACCCAGGTCGACGAGCTACAAATTAGGATCTACCCGGAAGAGACCGATCTCATCGGCGATTTCGGATTTCTCAACGCGCTGTGGCTGGGCCTGTTCGACGGCGCGCTCGTCCAACTCGAGCGGCTGTTCATGCCCACCTACGGCGACACCAGTGCGGGCACTGTGATTCTGTTCGCCGGCCGAGTCTCCGATATTGATTGCAGCCGTACGTCCGCCGACCTGCATTGCCGCTCACACCTTGAATTGCTGAACATTCAGATGCCGCGTCGGCTATGGCAATCGGCTTGTACCCATACCTTTGGCGATCGGATGTGCCAGTTCGACCGTATCAGTCGGCAGCAAAGCTTCTCCTGTCTTGCTGGGTCGAGCCAAACTGCGATTGCGACCGATCTCATCCCCAATCCCGCCACACTATACGACCAGGGGACAATCGTCGGGCAAAACGGCGGCAATGCCGGCGCCGGCCGCTCGGTTGCACAGCTAAGCGGCGGCTTTGTTCTGGTTCGCAAGCCATTCTTGTCTGAGGTCGTGGTCGGAGACGAGTTTCAACTTCTCCCGGGCTGCGATCGCACCGCTGCCACCTGCGACACGGTGTTCAATAATTTGGCGCATTTCGGCGGTTTTCCATTCATCCCGACGCCGGAGACGGCGGTATGAGTGCGCCGGACCGCCGCCGCGGCGCGGTTCTAGGCGAGGCCCAGTCCTGGCTAGGGACGCCCTACCATCACATGGGCCGTGTCCGCGGCGCCGGCACGGATTGCCTAATGCTGCTCGCCGAAATCTATACGGCTGTGGGGATAATCTCGCCGGTATCGGTTCCCTTCTACCCGCCCGACTGGCACCTGCACCGCAGCGCGGAGCGTTATCTCGAAGGGATTCTGGCTTACGCCCGAGAGATCGCCTTGCCGGAACCCGGTGATGCGGCTTTGTTCAAGTTCGGTCGCTGCTTTGCTCACGGCGCCGTCGTCGTCGGATGGCCGCGTCTCATCCACGCCTGGCACGGCGCCGGCGTCATTTATGGCGATGCCCATCAAGCGCCGCTCGCCACCAGGGAAGTCCGCTTCTTCAGCCCCTTTTGAGGCATTGGTCGAATGGCCGCTATCGTCGGCGGCGGGTCGAATGCGAAACAGAAAACCGCAATCGGCTCGCTGCAGTTTCAAACCTCGCAAAGAGGCGGCGTGGTTCCGCTGGTTTACGGCACCACTCGGGTGGCGCCCAACCTGATTTCCTACACCGATTTTAGCGCAACTCCAGCAAGTTCGAGCGCCAAAGGAAAAGGCGGAGGCGGCGGAAAGACGGCCGGGCAATACACCTACAGCGCCTCGGTCGTCATGGGCCTGTGCCAGGGCCCGATCGAGGGCGTTGGAACGGCATGGTGGGATAAGAGCACTGGGACCGTCGCGTCGCTGCCGGCGGCGCTCTATGTCGGTACAGACGGCCAAGCTCCCGATCCATTCTGGCAGACCAATCACCCCGATCAGGCGTTGGGCTACTCCGGAACCGCCAACATAGCGGCAAACAATTATGGTCTCGGCAACACGGCTGCTCTGCCAAATTTCTCGTTTGAGGTGCATGGCATGGCGTCCACCACCGGGGTGAACGGCCTCGACGCCAACCCGGCAGCAATCGTCGCCGACTTTTTGACTAATTCACGTTATGGCGCCGGGTTTCCCATCACGAATCTCGGTGATTTAAGCTCCTACGCGACCTATTGCCAAGCGGTCGGGCTGTGTTTATCGCCAATGCTCGACACGCAGCAAGAGGCGCAACAGCACCTGTCCGACATCGCCCGAATCACCAACAGCGCTATTGTCTGGTCAGGTGGCGTCCTGAAGATCATCCCCTATGGAGACATGCCGGTAAGCGGTAGCCAGACCACGTATATTCCTAATACCATCCCACTCTATAGCCTTGGTGAAGACGATTTTATAGTCCAGGAATCGAGCGTCGGCAGCAACGCCGGCGTCTCCCCCGGCGGGCCGGCCCTGCGGTCGGGCGCTGGCGTTGCCACGGGCGGATTTGGCGACGATCCGGTTCACATTATGCGTTCGACGCCAGCCGACGCCAACAATTCGGTTCAGATCGAATGTCTCGACCGATCGAACAGCTATAATACCGCCGTTGTGGAGGCATTCGACCAGGCCTCGATCGATCTTTATGGCATCCGACGGGACACTTCCCTCAAGGCACATGCAATCGTCGATCCGGTCAACGTCGCGCCGATCGTCGCTCAACTGGTCCTGCAGCGACAGCTGCTGTTCCGCAACACATACACTTTTCAGCTCGGTTGGAAATATTGTCTGCTCGAGCCGATGGACCTCGTTCAGATTTCGGATCAGCGGCTTGGTGCGACGGCGCTCACCGTGCGCATCACCGCTGTCGAAGAAGACGACGAGGGAACGTTGTCGATTACCGCCGAGGATTTTTTCGGCGGCTACTCCACTGCCGTGCTTTATCCTAAGCAAGGCGGCGGCGGCTATGTGCCGAACTGGAATTCAGATCCCGGATACGTCAATCCACCGGTCATTTTCGAGCCCCCGCCAGGTCTTCTCTCAGGGGGATTGGAAATCTGGATAGCGCTGTCCGGTGGCGCTAATTGGGGTTCGGCGCAGGTATGGATTTCGAGCGACGGCAGCTCCTATGCGCTGGCCGGTACGGTGACAGGACCAGCGGCGCAAGGCGTCCTGACCGCGGACTTACCGGCAGACGGATCGCCGGACACGATCCACACCCTGTCGGTCGATTTATCGGAAAGTCGAGGCGCACTGTTTTCGGTCTCGGCTACCGACGCGCAAAACCTGGTGACCCTCAGCTGGGTCGATGGCGAACTCTTGTCCTATCAGACGGCGGCATTGACCGCATCCCATACATACGACCTGACTGTGCTGTATCGCGGCGCCTACGACACTCCGATCGCCAGCCATCCGACTGGCACACAGTTTGTGCGGCTCGACAGTGCCGTCGGTCACTTCCCCTATCCGTCAAACCTGATTGGCCAAACTGTTCATTTCAAGTTCGTCTCGCTTAATATTGTCGGCGGCGGCATCCAGGATTTGGGCTCGGTTCCCGATTATACTTACACGATCACCGGTGCCGGTAAGACCACGTCGACCGTAGTGACCGGGACGTTCGTCAACGGCAAGCCCGGCGCGAGCGAGGTCATCCAGCGATATGTCTTCGCTCAGACCGTAACGTTTCCGGCCGGCCTATCGGGTAGTCAAGGGACCGCCGGCATTGCTGCGACGAGCTCCGCCACTTTTCGGATCCAAAGGAACGGCGCGGATGTCGGAGTGATGGTTTTTGCCGCAACAGGGACCACGGCCGCATTCACGATGGCAACCGCCACCTTTTTTGGTCCGGGCGATACACTGACCTTGGTGGCGCCGGCGACGCCCGACCCGACGCTCGCCAATCTTGCCTGGACCCTCGTCGGCATCCACTGAGGAGTTCCCATGAAACTGGAGTTCGTGGCATGCGACGCAGGAAAAGCGTCGCTGGAAAATCGTGCGCCTGGACACCTTTGCCGAGGTCCCAGGCGAGATCATTGCCGCCGATGAGACCACCGGCGACTGCTGTGTGTCCGAAAAAGGCGAGACCAAGACACTCAGCTTCGGGCCACACGGCATCAGGCTGATTGGAGCAGGGAGGTAAATCAGCATGTTCAACATCCTGGAATCTTTTATCGATCGCGGCACGGGCCGCAGTCACCATATCGTCATTGCCGCGGCGTTCACGATGGCGGCATTGGCGATATTCTGCTTGGGCGGTTGTGCTCAGCTTGGGCAGATTACGGCGCAGGATGCCGAGACGGCGGCGAAAGTTGCCGCGGCAGTCGGCGATACGGCGGGCGAACAGTGTTGGCCGGTGCTGGCAACAACCGGAAATGCGATCGCCGCTACCGGAAATTCGACCGGGATATTGACCCTGATTGAAGAGAAGCGCGCGTTCAAGGCGGCATTGGAAACGCCGACCTGTCAGCCCGTCTGGGCCGGGGTTCTGGCGGAGGTGCTGAAGCTGACACCGGTCGCCCCGCTGGTGCCATGATGGTTCGGCCGCGTTTTACGCCCGAGGTCAATCTCGGACATGTTCTACAAGCGACCGTGTTGGTGCTGACCATCGGCGGCGGCGCGGTGACCAGCTATATCAGTCTGCGCGGCGATATCGAGCGGCTGCGCGCCGAGCTTGGAGTCCAAATCGCCGCTCATGAACTGCGCATCGCGACCGCCGAGCGGACCCTTGAGCAGCGCCGGATCGACGATCACAGCTTTCAGGGGGAAACGCGGTCCGCGCTCGCACGGATCATCGAGGCCCTCGGCGATCTGCGTACGCAGATCGTGCTGAAGCAGGACCGTAAATGACCATCCGGGGAAGGGCCTCAACCATGAATTTGCTCGAATTCGTACTCGATCGTCTGCGCGAGCCCTCGACCTATGCTGGACTTGGAGCGATTTTGGCGGCGGCGGGCGTCCATGTAGACGATGCAGCCTTGCAGACTTCGATCCAAGCGCTGGTCGCGCTGGCCGGCTTGGCGGCCGTATTGGTGTCCGAAAGGAAGGCAGGCTCCTGAGGATCCCCAGCTTGATTAGGAAGGTCGCTGCCGTCATGGTGCAGACGGTAGGAAGGGGGTACGAGATGGCGGTAAGGGGGGTCCTCGCGGCAATAGCTATGGCCGCGCTTCTGGCGGGTTGCGCCGGCTCTAAAGATACGACCTGCAAATGCCCCACAATTGTGGCATATGACGACGCAACCTTGGAAAAAATTACGCAGGCATTGAAGGCCTTGCCTTCCGACAGCGTCCTGCATCAGGCGATGGACGATTACGAAAACGAGCGCGACGACTTACGGTTTTGTCGATAGCGGCGCATCCGCGCGGGGCGGATCAAAGGACCAGGGTTAACAAGTGGCGTCCAAGCACCAGCCCGGCGGCGAGACAGATAATCATGAGAGGGATGTAGTTGGGCTTGCCCGGGCGATAGGGTCGTCGGTCCAGCACGATCGCGATGACCAGCACGATCACAGAGATCGCAAGGCCGGCGCTGGTCTCGATGATTCCCATGTGCCCTCGGCAGATCCGAGGATCTAAGCTCGCTTGTTCGGATCCGCCATCCCGACCCTCGCCGCTTAGAGGATCAGCCTAGCGAGGGAGGGTGTAAAGGGTGCTCGCCAAATTCGGCAAGGCCGGCTAAAAGGCGGGCTGCAAAAATGGTCGAGTCGCCATGCCCGAGGATTTCTATCGCATCAAACGCCTGCCGCCTTATGTATTTAGCGAAGTCAACGCGCTGAAGGCGCAAGCCCGCGCCGCCGGGCGCGACGTCATCGACCTTGGCATGGGCAACCCCGATGGCCCGACGCCGCCGCATATTGTCGCCAAGCTGATCGAAGCGGTGCAGAATCCCAAGACGCACGGCTATTCCGTGTCTCGCGGCATTGCCGGACTGCGTCGCGCATGCGCCGGCTATTATGCCCGCCGGTTCAATATCGACCTCGATCCCGAGCGTGAGATCGTCGTTACCCTCGGTTCGAAGGAAGGCTTGGCCAACCTGGCGCAAGCAATCACTGCTCCGGGCGACATCGTTCTAGCTCCTAATCCCTGTTATCCGATCCACGCCTTCGGTTTTATCATGGCCGGAGCATCGGTGCGTCATGTGCCGGTCGGGCCCGACTTCGATTTTCTGGCCGAACTGAAGAAAGCGGTGCGGCACAGCATCCCCGCGCCGCTGGCAATCGTGCTCAATTTTCCCGCCAACCCCACCGCGCAAACCGTCGATCGCGATTTTTATGGTGAAATCGTCGATTTCTGTCGTCATCATAATATAATCGTGCTGTCGGATATTGCCTATGCCGAGATTTACTTTGACGGCGTTCCACCGCCTTCGATCCTAGAAGTGCCGGGCGCACGCGACATCGCGGTCGAATTTTCCTCGCTCAGCAAGACTTATTCGATGGCCGGCTGGCGGATCGGGTTTGCGGTAGGCAACGCCCGGCTCATCGCGGCTCTGTCGCGGGTCAAATCCTATCTCGATTACGGCGCCTTTACACCGATCCAAGTAGCGGCGACGGCGGCGCTGAACGGCCCGCAGGACTGCATTTCGGAGATCCGGGAGCGCTACCGCGCCCGGCGCGACGTGATGCTCGACGGATTGCGGCAGGCCGGCTGGGAGGTGCCGTGTCCGGCTGCGACGATGTTCGCCTGGGCGCCGATCCCGCCGCAGTTTCGCGCGATCGGCAGTCTTGCCTTCTCAAAACTCCTGCTGGAACGCGCCAATGTCGCGGTGTCGCCCGGAATTGGCTTTGGCGAATACGGCGACGGCTTTGTTCGCATTGCGCTGGTCGAGAACCGGCAGCGGCTGCGCCAAGCCGCGCGCAACATCAGGTCCTTCCTCAGCGGTCGAAACGACACTGCAGAATTGCGCCAGGGCGAGGTCGGCATTGCACCGGCGGAACTCGTGAATGACACCCCCCAGCGCTGAGCCGTCGGCTCGCTAGCCGACCTTTTCCAGTTCGCGCAGGATCGCGTCGCCCATAGCGCGGGTCGAGACGCGGACGGTGTTCGGCTGGAGGATGTCAGCCGTGCGCACCCCGGCGGCGAGTGTGCGGCGCACTGCGTTCTCGACGAGGTCGGCCTCCTCGACGAGATCGAACGAATAGCGCAGCATCATCGCGAAGGACAGAATGCAGGCGAGCGGGTTGGCGACGTCTTTGCCGGCGATGTCGGGGGCGCTGCCGTGCACTGGCTCGTAGAGTGCCTTGCGCCGCCCGGTGGCGTCGGGCGCCCCGAGCGAAGCCGAGGGCAGCATGCCGAGCGAGCCGGTCAGCATCGCCGCGCAATCGGACAGGATGTCGCCGAAAAGGTTGCTGGTGACGATAACATCGAATTGCTTGGGATTGCGCACGAGCTGCATCGCGCAATTGTCGGCGTACATGAACGACAGCGCGACATCGGGGTAATCCGGGCGCACGCGGTTGGCGACCTCGCGCCACAGGAGGCCCGATTCCATGACGTTGGCCTTGTCGACCTCGCACAGACGCTTCTGCCGCTTGCGCGCTAGCTCGAACGCGGCGCGCACGACGCGCTCGATCTCGGCCTCGGTATAGACTTCGGTGTTGATGCCGCGGCGGCTGCCGTCGGGTTGCGTCTCGATGCCGCGCGGGTCGCCGAAATAGATGCCGCCGGTCAATTCGCGCACGATCAGCAGGTCGAGTCCGGCGACCAGCTCGCGCTTGAGGCTCGACGCGTCGGCGAGCGCGTCGAACACCACCGCTGGGCGCAGATTGGCGAAAAGGTCCATCTCCTTGCGCAAGCGCAGAAGGCCGCGTTCAGGCTGCAGCTCGAACGGCAAGGCCTCCCATTTCGGGCCGCCGACCGAGCCGAACAGCACAGCGTCGCTGGCGAGTGCCTTTTCCAAGGTGGCGTCGGCCAATGGTATGCCATAGGCGTCGTAGGCGGCGCCGCCCACGGCGTCCTCCGAGATGTCGAAACTGGCAATATGCCGGCGGTCGAAGAATTCGACGACGCGCAAGACCTCACGCATGATTTCGGGACCGATCCCGTCGCCCGGCAACACCAGCACCTTGCGGTTGGAGGCGCGGCTGTCGGCCACTTTTCAAGCTCCCCGCTGGGTCATGCCGAACTGCCAGGGCCGCGCCGCCCGCGCCTTCGCCTCATAGGCGCCGATCTCCGAGTTTTTCTGTTCGGTCAAGCCGATGTCGTCGAGCCCGTTCAAAAGGCAGTGCTTACGAAACGTTTCGAGTTCGAAATGCACCTTTTGCCCGTCGGGACGCGTGATCGTCTGACTTTCGAGGTCGACCGTCATGACCGCATTGGCGCCCTTCTCGGCATCCTCCATCAACTCGTCGACAATCTCCTTGGGCAATGCGATCGGCAAGATGCCGTTCTTGAAGCAGTTGTTGTAAAAGATGTCGGCGAAGCTGGGTGCTATGACGCACCGGATGCCGAAATCGAGCAATGCCCAGGGCGCGTGCTCGCGGCTCGACCCGCAGCCGAAATTATCGGCGCCGATCAGTATCTTGGCATTGCGGTAGGGGGCCCGGTTGAGGACGAACTCCGGGTTTTCCGACCCGTCCGGGCGAAACCGGATTTCCTGAAACAGCCACTGCGAGAGACCCGTCCGCTTGATCGTCTTAAGATAGATCGCCGGGAAGATCTTGTCGGTGTCGAGGTTGATGATTGGCAGCGGCGCCGCGACGCCGGCCAACTGAGTGAATTTGTCCATCGAATGTCCCCTCAGCCTAGCTGCCGCACATCGGTCAGCTTGCCGGTGATCGCGGCGGCGGCGGCCATTGCCGGGCCCATCAGGTGCGACTTCGCGTTCTTGCCCTGGCGGCCCTCGAAGTTGCGGTTTGAGGTGGTGGCGACGCGCTCGCCGTTCATCGCCTTGTCGTCGTTCATCGACATGCACATCGAGCAGCCGGCGTCGCGCCATTGGAACCCGGCTTCGAGGAAGATGCGGTCGAGCCCTTCTTCCTCGGCCTGGTGCTTCACGTGGCCCGAGCCCGGCACGACCAGCGCGACAACGCCGTCGGCGACCTTGCGACCCTTGGCGATCGCCGCGGCGGCGCGCAAATCCTCGATGCGGCTGTTGGTGCACGAGCCGATAAACACCCGCTGCACGGGCACGTCGGTCAGCAGCGTGTTCGGCTTCAGCTGCATATACTGCAGTGCGCGCTCGATCGCGGCGCGGTGCAGCAGATCGTCGATCCGCGCCGGGTCGGGCACGCGGCCGGTTACTGGTGCTGCCTGTTCGGGGTTGGTGCCCCAGGTCACGTGCGGCGCGATGTCGACGGCATCGAGATGCGCCTCCTTGTTGTAGTTGGCGCCGGGGTCGGAGGGAAGCGTGCGCCAATAGGCGGCCGCCTGCTCCCAGGCCGCACCTTTCGGCGCGTATGGGCGCCCCATGACATAGGCGATGGTCTTCTCGTCGGGCGCGACGAGCCCGGCGCGGGCACCAGCCTCGATCGACATGTTGCAGACCGTCATTCGGCCTTCCATTGACATGTCGCGAAACGTGCTGCCGGCATATTCGAAGACATGGCCGGTGCCGCCGGCGGTGCCGATCTTGGCAATGATCGCCAGGATCACATCCTTGGGGCTGACCCCGGCGCCGAGCGAGCCGTTGACCTCGATCAGCATGTTCTTGGCCGGGGACTGGATCAAGGTCTGGGTCGCCAGCACATGCTCGACCTCGGAAGTGCCGATACCGAAGGCGAGCGCGCCCATGGCGCCATGTGTCGCGGTGTGGCTATCGCCGCAGACGATCGTCATGCCCGGCTGGCTCAACCCCTGCTCCGGTCCAATGATATGGACGATGCCCTGGTCGATGCTGTCGATCGGGAAATAGGGGATGCCGAATTCCTTCACGTTGCGCTCAAGCGTGTCGACTTGCAGCTTCGAATCCGGTTCGAGGATGCCGGCGACGCCGGCGCTGCGGTTGGTGGTCGGGATGTTGTGGTCGGCGACCGCCATCGTCGCGTCGGGGCGGCGCACCTTGCGCCCGGCGAGCTTCAGCCCCTCGAAGGCCTGCGGGGTCGTCACCTCGTGGATCAGATGCAGGTCGATATAGATCAAGTAGGTGCCTTCGCCCTGCGGGGCGATGACGTGATTGTCCCAGATCTTGTCGAACAGGGTGCGCGGCGCGGCCATCGCTGTCACTCCGAATGAAAATCAGGATCGGCCGTCGCCGGTCTTGGCCGGCGACGAATGGGGCTCGGGGCGCACGCTGTCGCGAGGACGTTCGGCGATGCGCGCGGCCTTGCCGGTGCGTCCGCGCAGATAATAAAGCTTAGCCCGCCGGACGACGCCGCGGCGCACCACCTCGATTGCGGTAATGCGCGGCGAATAGAGCGGAAACACCCGCTCGACACCCTCGCCATAGGAGATCTTGCGCAAGGTGAAGTTGGAATTCACCCCGGCGTTCTTGCGCGCGATGCACACACCCTCGAAAGCCTGAATGCGCTCGCGCTCGCCTTCGACGACCTTGATGCTGACGCGCACGGTGTCACCGGGATCGAATTTCGGCACAGGCCGGTCGGCGCTCAGTCTCTCGGTCTGCTCGCGGTCCAATTGCTGTAAAAGATTCATCGGTCTACCTTTCAATTCCTGTCGCGATCCCGGCTGTCGGCGCACGGCGCTCCCAGAGATCCGGCCGCCGCTCCTGCGTCAGTCGCTCGGCCTCGGCCCGGCGCCAGGCGCGGATGCGCGCATGGTCGCCCGACAACAACACCTCCGGCACCGCGCGAGCGTGCCAGATCTGGGGCCGGGTGTATTGCGGATATTCGAGGAGGCCCTGGGCAAAGCTTTCCTCGAACAATGTTTCGACGCTGCCGACAACGCCCGGCAACAGCCTTACGCAGGCGTCGATCAGCGCGATCGCCGCCGGTTCGCCGCCCGAAAGCACAAAGTCGCCGAGGCTCATTTCCTCGATCGAATGCGCTTCGATCACGCGCTCGTCGACGCCCTCGAACCGGCCGCAGATCAGCCTCACCCCCGGGCCCGCCGTAAGCTCGCACACCCTCTTCTGGTCGAGCCGGCAGCCGCGCGGAGACAGCAATATCAGCGGCCCGACATCGTCGGAACCAGTGATGGCAGCGTCGAGCACGTCCGGCCGCATCACCATGCCCGGCCCGCCGCCGAACGGCGCATCATCGACGGTGCGGTGCTTGTCGCCGGCAAACTCGCCGGATGTCCACCGTGTCGAGCCGCCACAGCCCCGGTCGCAGCGCCTTGCCGGCAAGCGAACAGCGAGGGGCCCGGGCAGCATCTCCGGAAAAATCGTCAGCACAGTCGCCCGCCAAGTCATGCGGACGTCCTTGCCTTGCGACTGGTCGGGTCGAGCAGGCCCGGCGGCGGGTCGATCACCAACCGTCCGGCGTCGAGGTCGACAACCGGCACGACCATGCGCGTAAACGGAACCAGGGCGGGCGGCGCCCCGGTTCGCGCTCGATTTCCAGCGTGTCTCCGGCGCCGAAATCGTGCACAGCGCGCACCCGCCCGAGCAGGCGCCCGTCGGCGAGCACCGCGTCGAGGCCGATCAGATCGGCGTGGTAATATTCCTCCGCGTCGGTCGGCGGCAGGGCCGAGCGCGGCAGATAGAGCCGCAGCCCGCGCAGCTCCTCGGCCCGGTTGCGATCCTCGACGCCGGCGAGCCGGGCGATCAGCACGGTCTTTGCCGACCCGACGACGCGGACCACGAAGCGATCGCCCGCGTTCATCGGCGAGCGGGCCGTAGCGGCCGATGTCCTCCGGGCTGCGCGGTAAAGCTCTTGACCCGCACCGCGCCCGTCACCCCGTGCGCGCCGGTGATGACCCCGATGCAGACGGACGTTTCTCGACATGGTCATCGGCTCGCCGGCAAGCTTGCACGCCGCTCAGCTGCGCCCGGCCGCAGCGTCGGCCGCTTCGGCAGCGGCCTTGGCGCGTTCCTGGGCGCGCGCTTTCGGCGCCGACTTGACCGGGGTCTCGCGGATCGGCGGCTTCTCGATCAGCCCGGCATCACCCAAAAACCGGGCCACGCGATCCGTCGGCAGGGCGCCGACCCCAAGCCAATGCTGGATGCGCTCGCTTTTCAGCGTCACGCGATCGGCATGCGAGCGGTCGAGCATCGGATTGTACGTGCCGAGCCTCTCGATAAAGCGCCCATCGCGCGGGCTGCGCGAATCCGCGACCACAATGCTGTAATAGGGTCGCTTTTTTGCCCCGCCCCGCGCGAGACGGATCTTCAACGGCATGCCCTGATCCTTGTGCTAATGACGAAAACCCCCACCCGGCATTAAGCCCGCAAGCCCATGGCGGGCCAATCCCTTCTGGCCCAGTTTCTTCATCTTTTTCATCATGTCGGCCATGTCCTGATACTGCTTCAGGAGCCGATTGATCTCCGGAACCGAGGTGCCCGAACCGCCGGCGATCCGCCGCCGCCGCGATGCGTTCAACAGCTTCGGATTGCGCCGCTCGGCCTTGGTCATCGACGAGATGATCGCCTGCTGGCGCTGCAGGACCGTCTCGTCGATATTTGCCCCGTCGAGCTGCTTCTTGATCTTGCCGATCCCCGGAAGCAGCGAGAGCATGCCGCCCATCCCGCCCATTTTCTTGATCTGGCGCAGCTGACCGGCGAGATCGTCGAGATCGAAATTCCCTTTTTCGAGCTTGGCGGCGAGTTTTTCCGCTTCGTCCTGGTCGATCGTCTCGGCCGCCTTTTCGACGAGGCTGACGACGTCGCCCATGCCGAGAATGCGCCCGGCAATGCGCTCGGCGTGAAAGGGTTCGAGCGCGCCGATCCGCTCGCCGGTGCCGATCAGCACAATCGGCTTGCCGGTAATCGCCCGCATCGACAACGCCGCACCGCCACGGGCGTCGCCGTCGACCCGCGTCAAGACGATCCCGGTCACCCCGGCGCGCTCGCCGAAGGCTTTGGCGACGTTGACCGCATCCTGCCCGGTCATCGCATCGGCGACGAGCAAGGTTTCGTGCGGATTGGCCGCCTCGCGCACCGCCGCCACTTCGAGCATCAGCTCTTCATTGACATGAAGCCGGCCGGCGGTGTCGAAAATGACGATGTCGTAGCCTTCGGTGCGGGCAACGCCGAGCCCGCGTCGAGTGATCGCAACGGGCTTTTCGCCCGGCACGATCGGCAGGCTCACAACCCCGATCTGACGCCCGAGCACGGCCAGCTGTTCCTGGGCCGCGGGCCGCTGCACGTCGAGCGAAACCAGGAGCACCTTTTTGCGGCCCCTCTGCTTCAATCGATTGGCGATCTTGGCGGCCGTGGTCGTCTTGCCCGAGCCTTGCAGCCCGACCAGCATGATTGCGACCGGCGATGGCGCGTTCAGATCGATGCCGTCGACGCGGCCGTCCTCGGCATCGCCGCCAAGCACCTCGACGAGATGGTCGTGAACGATCTTCACCACCATTTGCGCCGGCGTAACCGAACGCAAAACCTCCTGGCCGAGCGCCTTTTCGCGCACAGCGGCAACGAAATCGCGAACCACCGGCAGCGCCACATCGGCTTCGAGGAGCGCGATGCGGATCTCGCGCAACGCGGCCCCGACATCGGTTTCGGTCAACGCGCCGTGACGGCGCAGCCGGTCGAAAACGTCGCCAAGACGGTCGCTGAGGCTATCGAACATCGCCAGTCCCGAACCACCCGATACCGACAAAAATTGCCAGTGCGCGAAACTCGCGGACTGGCGGCTCCGAGGTGCGGCTCGGAGAGGATGCGCAGCCTTCGGCCGACGCGGGCGGAAATTAGCTGCCGCGTGCCTAGCTTGTCAATCGAATGGGCGGCCGACAAACCTGACGAGTTGCAAATTCGCCACACCCCTCCCGAATGGATCATAGAAACCCATGGGCGAATTCGCGTGCTGGACAGTCGCCGAAGGAAAGCATACGCTCGCATTTAGAACAGGTTGCCACGTCGTTGGACGCGCCCCGTGTAAGCAAAAAGGCGCGCCACGGCGGCGACGACGAAGGGGGCCGAAAGTTTAACCTTCGGTTGATAACGGTCCCCGGACAGGGAGAAGTGAGCCGCGCCCATGCGGCAGCCATGCGGGCGGGCGGCCGGCAGGTTTCGGGGGAGGCACGCCGTGGACACAACAATGATCGCGCTGGATGGGTCGGCTGCGCGCACGAATTTGCGCCTTGTTGTCGTATGGCCGGTACGCTTCATGCGCGAAAGCCTCGCGCAAATTCTTGAGCGTGATCCCTCGGTTTCGGTCGTGGCGCAATGCGCGGACCTTTTCGAGGCGGCGGAACTGAGCCCCGCTCTGCAAGAAGACGTGGTCTTGCTGGATGCGAGGATCCCGGACGGTACGGCTGCGGTCAGGCGCGCGCTCGACATTGCGCCAGGGATGCGCATTGTCGCGTCCGCGGTCAGGGAAACGGAAGCCGACATCATCGCCTGGGCCGAGGCAGGGGTGATCGGGTATATCCCGAGAACCGCTCCTCTGACCGATTTCGTGCGGCTGGTAGCGGATATCCATCGCGGGGAGCAGCCCTGCTCGGCGCGGGTCGCCACCGGGCTGCTGCGCCGGATCGCGGTCACCGCCAAACGCAATGGAACCCCTCCGGCGCCGTCGCTAACCAAACGCGAACGGCAGATCGCCGAATTGGTCAGGACCGGTCTCAGCGACAAGGAAATCGCCCGCCAACTGAACGTCAGCTTGGCGACCACGAAGACGCACGTACACAATCTGCTCGGCAAACTCAGCGTGCAGCGCCGTAGTCAGGTTGCCGATTGCTTGCGCTCGCACTAACAACTCCCACCTCATGAAGGCAGGCTCGTTGCCTACCTCCGCTTCGCGCAAGGCGCCGTAGCTCTTACCGGGCTTCGCCAGACAAATCCGTAAGAAAGAAGGCGTTCCCTTCCTCATCGGGCCGCCCGACGCAGGCTGCCGTTGCGTGGGCTCGCGGCCGCTGGATTGTGCCGGGTTCCGGGAATTCTAATCGGACCGCGCTCCCCAATAGATTTAAATCCAGATCCCAATCTAATATTCAATCCAAGATCGATACTGTTTCTAAACCCGCTTCCTCAATCCGATTTCAATCGAAGGAGGGATGGCGTCGCTCTTCCGCTCTGTCAGATCAACTACTGATTTAGGTAGTTATTGGGGTGGGGGAGTGATGAAAAGGACACAGGCGATTTTGGCCACAGCGGCGATCGGCGGGTTGACCGCCACGGTCGCATTGCTGACGAGCCTTCCAGCCGCCAAGGCCGATGAATTGGCCGATCTGCGGGCCAATCAGGAACTCCTCGCGCGCCGGATCGAACAGTTGTCCCAAGTGCCGACGACGCCGCGCGTCCTGCTGGCGCCGACCAAGGGCGGCCCGACCACGGTGCAGATGATGGGCGGCAGTTTTCCGCGATCGTTTCTGATCCCGGGCACCGACACCTCGATCCGCGTCGGCGGCTTTGCCGATCTGACGATCGACTACTGGATGCAGAACGGGCAGGTGAACGGGACGCAAAACTCGACGGTCGGCGACAACGGCAGGCTGTTGAGCATGCCGCTCGACATCCACGGGCAGTCGATACCCGGCTTCCCGACCCGAGGAAACACCCCCCCCGTGAACGTCGACCACTCGCGCGGTAACGGGGTTTTCCAGATGACCCCGCGTGAGTTGCGGCTCAGCGTCGAGACACGCACACCGACCGCCTACGGCGAGGCGCGGACCTTTATCTCCTTTGACTTCGCCGGCTCCGGCACGCTCGTAAACAATGCGACGCACGTGTCGGACAGCCTGTTGCCCCGCCTGCGCTATGCCTACGGCACGTTGGGCGGGTTCCTCGCCGGTCAGGCCAATTCGAACTTCGGCGACCCCGACGCCAACCCCGAGACGCTCGATTTCGGCGGCGATGTCGGTCAGTCGGGCGTGGTTCGCATCCCGCAGGTCCGCTATACCTACGCCGGCCCATGGGGAAGCGCCTGGTCCGCGTCGCTCGAGACGCCCGAAACGGATGTGCTGACGCCGGCAGGTCTAGTCCAATCCGATTCGAACTCGACCCCGTCAACATCGGTGGGCGCCGCAAACACCAGCGGCTGCGTCGCCAACGGGGTCGTCAATGGTGGCATCTTCGACCCGAATTTCAGGTCGACTTCCACCTGTGCGCTACCACGCAACATTACCAAGGCTTCGGCGCCCGACATCACCTTCGCCTCATACTGGTCGCAACCTTGGGGGCATGTCGATTTCCGAGCGGTCGTACGCCCGACCCTTCAGGTCAATGACGGGAAGTTCGTCGATCGGAAATTCGTCGGGTATGGCGGCGGAATTTCCAGCAATGTCAAGCCAGACTGGTTTGGCTGGAAGAAAGACAACATTACCTGGCAGTTCACGGTCGGTAACGGCCTTGGCCGCTACCTGAACGAAGGCGACAACGCGTCGCTGGTTACTAACTACAATAGCGGCAATGCACCAACGAACGCCGCACAGGCCGGCAACATAATCGTGCGGCCCGCCTTCGGGCTTGGGACGAGCGCCAGCTATCAGCATTGGTGGCTGCCGAATTTGCGATCGAATGTCACATTTGGCTACGCCCAATATGGCTATTCTTCGCAGCTGCTTGGCCCCCTGCAATCGGTCAACCAGAATTGAGAGCTAGTCACCACCCACATCAACTTGATCTGGAGCCCCGTCGCGTTTATCGACACCGGTATTGAATATATGTGGGGTCAGCGCAGGACAGTGGCGAATATACGTTCCAAGGAGCAAGCGATAATCAGCAAAGTTCGCGTCAAGTTTTAACAAAACCGACCGGGGCTCGACAGTCATGATGGAAATTATCGATGGACTTCCGAGAAACGTGGTCGGCATCGCCGTCAAGGGGCGGGTCACGATGCAGGATTGCCACGACGTCCTGACGCCGGCGGTGGAACGCTCGCTGCGGCGGCACGACAAGATCCGGCTCTACTACGAGCTCGCATCGCGGTTTCCGGGTGCGGCGTGGGACGATCTCGATCTCGGCATCGATCCCGCCGCACGCTGCGAACGGATCGCGATCGTGACCGATATCGGGTGGGTCAGGCTGACCGTGAAGGCGATCCGGTTTCTGATCCCAGGCGAGATTCGCGTGTTCCCGACCGAGCAAGCCCCCGAGGGCCGCGCCTGGATCACTGCCCGCGCCCGGCCCCGGTCAAGCGTAGAGGGACCGGCGGTTCGACCGCGGCTGACGTCTCGGAGGATCAAGCGATCGACCGTCGTGCGCCCAACCGCCGCCGTCTCGAGGAGCAGAGCGAGCGGACGCGCCGCCTGACGCGCTCCTCGGATTTCCACAATCGCCCGCGTCGCATCGTCGGCGCGGGCTCTTGTTTTGCTCGATCGTTCGGACCCCGATTGCGCGCCGCGACTAAGGATGGGCATTATCCACCGTGGGGATTGAGCACACTCGGGGGAACCATGCATTTCGATTTGGCGCAGATCCCGGCCGCCGATGCGTACAAGCTGCTGGTCTCGACGGTGGTGCCGCGGCCGATCGCGCTGGCAACGACGGTCGACCGCGAGGGCCGGGTCAATGCCGCGCCGTTCAGTTTTTTCAATGCTGTAAGTTCGGTGCCGCCGGTCGTCGTACTGGGCATCAGCCCGGGCGACTCCGATGACGGTTACAAGGACACCGAACGCAACATCCGCGACAACGGCGAGTTTGTCGTCAACCTTGTCGACGAGACGCTGGCTGAGCGCATGAACATCTGCGCGGTCGATTTTTCGGCTGGGATCGGCGAACTGGAAAAGGCGGAACTGACCGCCTTGCCTTCAACGGGCGTTCGACCGCCGCGGATCGCGGAGTCGCCAGTCAGCTTCGAGTGCCGCCGCATCACCGGCCTCTCGCTCGGGCCGCGCTCGGTGCTCGAAATCGGCAGGGTCATCCATATTCACATCCGCGACGACCTTGTTGACCCGGCGAAGTATTATGTCGCGACCGAAAAGATGCGACTGATCGGTCGCATGCATGGCCGCGGCTGGTATGCGCGCACGACCGACCTCTTCCTGATGGATCGGCTGAGCCGCGGGGATTGGGAGGCGCAAGAGCGCTGAACGGGCAGCGCTACGCCTGACCTGCTTGCGAGGGATTGCCCGATGCGAAGAAAGCTGACGATCGGCGGCGTCGCCGCCCTCCTGATCGCCCTCTGCGTGCCCGCCTCGGCCGCGGACCTGCCGGTTTACGGGACCAAGAACTTCACTCCAGATGCGGCGACGCCGTCCTATCTGAGCCGCGAGAACGGTTCGCCGCCGATCGGCAGCGCCGACCGCGCCGCAGTCGAATCCGATGTGAACGATACGGCCGAAGCCGGACCCGCCGAGCCACGAGCGCATCATTCATCGCGAGCAAAGCAGTCCGGTCACGGCAAATCGGTCGCGGCTGGCAAGTCGTCAAGACACCACGCCTCTGCGAAGTCGCATTCCCGCGCAACGCATTCGGCCACAAAGAAGACCAACGGGGGCACCCGGACCGCGTCCAGCCGCAAGTCGGCGGCGCAGACCCGGACCGCGCAGCGCTCGGCCAGCCCTGGTAAGGCAAAAGCCGCCAAATCAGGCAAAGCCGCCAAGCATCATGCCGCCAGTCGCACCCCCACCAAATCGGTAAGAACCTCGCTCGCAAAGAACAATTGACAAGTTGGTCGCGGCCGCTGTGGCGTTGGACACAGCCCGCGACGCCGCCATATAACCCGGCGATGGGCAAAATCCCGTTTCTCAAGATGCACGGCCTCGGCAACGATTTTGTCGTAATCGACTGCCGTCGGAAGCCTGTCGAAATCGATGCCTTGGCCGTCCGGACGCTCGCCGACCGGCGCATCGGGATCGGTTGCGACCAGGTAATCATCCTCGAACCTGCGCGTGATCCCGCCGCCCGGCTGCTGATGCGCATCCGCAATCCGGACGGCAGCGAGGCCGAGGCCTGCGGCAATGCCGCTCGCTGCGTCGCCCACATGCTCTATCGCGAGACTGGCGAACCCCGGCTTGGGATCGAGACGATTGCCGGCTTGCTACAGGCGGAGATCGGCCCGGATGCGCAGATCGCGGTCGATATGGGCCCGGCGCGCATTCGGTGGGACGAGATACCGTTGGCGCGGGCAATCGACACCGACCGCATCCCCCTCACCCTTGGTCCGCTGTCGATGCCGGTCTGCACCAATCTCGGCAATCCGCACGCGACCTTCTTCGTCGACGACGTCGACAGCGTCGATCTGGCCGCGCTCGGCCCGGTCCTTGAACATGATCCGCTGTTTCCCGAGCGCGCCAATATCGGGGTCGCGACGGTCATCGATCGCCGGCGGATCCGGCTACGCGTGTGGGAGCGCGGCGCCGGCGTTACGCCAGCTTGCGGCAGCGGGGCCTGCGCCGCTTTGGTCGCAGCCTCGCGGCGCCGGCTCGCCTGCCGGCATGCGCAGGTCATCCTCGACGGCGGAGCTCTCGACATCCGCTGGCGCGAGGACGGACATGTCGAGATGAAGGGGCCGGCGGCAATCAGCTTTGACGGGACGTTCGACGAGTCGCTCCTCGGCCGGGGCTGAGCAGCATGGCATCGGAAAACGAGATCATCACGTTCGGCTGCCGACTGAACGCCTTCGAATCAGACGAGATTCGCCGTGCTGCCGCCATCGCCGGGCTTGAAAACGCCGTCATCGTCAATTCCTGCGCCGTGACGATGGAGGCGGAACGGCAGGCGCGCCAAGCGATCCGTCGCGCTCATCGCCGCCGTCCGGATGCCCCGATTATCGTGACGGGCTGCGCTGCGGAACTCGCGCCGCAGCGTTATGCCGCCCTGCCGGGGGTCGACCGCGTTCTCGGCAATCGCGCCAAGCTGCGCCCGGAAAGTTATTGTTCGGCCGAGGAGGCGCGCCCGCCATCCGGAAAGGTTCTTATCGCACCCTTTGACGGTTTTGCCGGTAAGACCCGCGCTATCCTGCAGGTCCAACAGGGCTGCGACCATCGCTGCACCTTTTGCATCATCCCCTATGCCCGCGGCTCCAGCCGGTCGGTGCCGTTCGACGCTCTGGTCGAGCGGGCCTGCTCGCTCGTGGCTGCCGGCCACTGTGAAATCGTCCTGACCGGGGTCGATCTGACGGCCTATGGCGGCGATCTTCCGGGAACGCCAGGCCTTGGGCGAATGGTCGGGGATCTGCTCGCGGCGGTTCCGGAAATAGAGCGCCTGCGTCTTTCCTCGCTCGACCCGGCGGAGATCGACGACGATCTCTGGCGGGTGCTCGGCGAGGAGCCGCGCCTGATGCCGCATCTGCACCTGTCGCTGCAGGCCGGCGACGATCTGATCCTGAAGCGGATGAAGCGGCGGCATCGGCGCCAGGACGCCGTCGCCGTCGCCAGGCGCGCCCGCGCGTTGCGGCCCGAAATTGCGCTCGGCGCCGATCTGATCGCCGGTTTCCCGACCGAAACCGAAAGCATGTTCCGCGGCAGTCTCGATCTGATCGGGGAATGCGGACTAGCCTTCGTCCATGTCTTTCCCTACAGCGTCCGCCCGGGCACGCCAGCCGCGCAAATGCCGCAGCTCGCTTCGGATGTCGTCGCCGAGCGGGCGGCGCGGCTGCGGCAGGCGGGCGATGCGGCGCTTACGGCCGAACTTGCGAGCCGCATCGGCGACGAGACCGATGTGTTGATAGAGCGCCCCGGCGCGGGTCGCGCGACCTTTTATGCTCCAGTCACCTTCGCCGACGCGGCGGCGCCCGGCTCGATCCGGCGCATGCGGATCGTCGGGAGCGGTGATCGAGAACTGGTCGGAGTGCCCATCGTATGAGGTTCTGGCGTCGCGGCGTCCCGACCGAGCCGGCGGCGGAAACCGACGAGGGGGCAGAACTCGCATCGCCGCCATCCGAACCGTCGCCGCCCCCGACGATGGAGACGGAGCCTCGCGGCGGCTGGCTCGGCCGGCTCCGGACGGGGCTCGTCCGTAGTTCGCAGCGTCTCACCGAAGGCATCAACACGATCTTCAACCGCCGTCGGCTTGACGACGAGGCGCTGCTCGAACTCGAGGAGTTGCTGATCGCCAGCGATATGGGGTTAGGAGTCGCGACCGAGGTTACCGAGGCGCTGCGCCGAACGCGCTTCAATCAGGAAGTGGCGCCGGAGGAAGTGCGCATAGCACTGGCCGAAGAGGTCATCCGGCTGGTCGAACCGGTGATGAAACCGCTGCGTCTCGACCTCACCCGCAAGCCCTTTGTTGTTCTCGTGGTGGGCGTCAATGGCAGCGGCAAGACGACGACGATCGCGAAACTCGCCAAACAATACCGCGACGACGGTCTGAAGGTGGTGCTGGCCGCCGGCGACACGTTTCGCGCCGCCGCCGTCGAGCAACTGCAGATCTGGGGCGAGCGCACCGGCTGCCCTGTCGTGACGCGGCCGAACGGCGCCGACGCGGCTGGACTGGCCTACGACGCGCTGCTCCAGGCGCGGGCCGAGGGCAGCGATGTTTTGCTGATCGATACCGCGGGCCGGCTGCACAACAAGACCGACCTGATGGGCGAGCTGCAGAAGATCGTCAGGGTCCTGAAAAAGGTCGACCCGCAGGCGCCGCATTCTGTGCTTCTGGTGCTCGATGCGACCACCGGTCAGAACGCCCACGCCCAGGCGGAAATCTTTCGTGAGATGGTCGGCGTCACCGGCATCGTCATGACCAAGCTCGACGGCACCGCGCGCGGCGGCGTGCTGGTCTCGCTTGCCGAGAAATACGGCATTCCGGTCCACGCGCTCGGGGTCGGCGAGGGAGCCGACGATCTGCGCCCGTTCGACGCGCGCTCCTACGCCCGCAGCCTGGTCGGGCTAGAACCTTGATTGCCAGGCAATTGCTCACGATCCCGGCGGATTGACCCTTGCGGTGAAATCGCGGGTTTCCCTCGCCTCGCGCTCATGCTGCAACGCCCACGCGATCGATGGGTAGGAGAGCTCGGACCAGGGGATCTCCTGCCAGCGGAAGAGGCCGACTTCGAGGCTTTCGGGGCCGGCGGCGATGGCCTCGTCGAGCAGGCGGGCGCGATAGATCAGCTGCACTTGGCTGATGCGTGGAATGTCGTAGATCGCCAACAGCCCCTCGATCTCGATCCGCGCGCGAGCCTCTTCCCAGGCCTCCCGTTCGGCGCCGCCGCTCGCTGATTTATTCAGTTCGAGAAAGCCCGCGGGCAACGTCCAGAAGCCGTAGCGCGGCTCTATCGAGCGGCGGACGAGCAGAATGCGGTCATCCCACCGCGCCACCGAGCCGACGATGATCTTTGGGTTGTCGTAGAGGATGTAGCCGCAGTCGGCGCAAACCATCCGCTCGCGCGTATCCCCCTCGGGAACGCTGCGAAGCGACGGGCCGCGCACTGAACTGTCCTTCGTCATCGCCGGTCTCGATCGCAAGGGAAGTCGGCTCAACCCGCAACCGAACCTGCGATCAAGGGCGTGGACCGCGTGGGCATCGACACACCGCAATTCGTCAGCGCCATCTCGATCGATCAACTTGCTTCGGAAGCCGATAATAGGAGGCGGCTCCCAGACCAGCAAGATTGTCGCTTGCAAAGCCGCGCCTGCGGGCCAATTGCTCTGGGTTGATGCCGTCGGCCATCGACAAGATTGTCTTCGACGCGGCCCAGCACGCCCGGATAGGCTGGTTTTTCGGCCAGAAGCTGCTGGCGGCGCGGCTCAGCCGGCCGGCGCCGCTGCCGGAACCGGTCCGCGATCGGCCAATGCCCGATCGCCGCCGCATCCTCGATGATCTGCGCAGTCTGGTCGAACAGGATTGGCGCAACGTCGAGGCGGGGTATTACGCTCCTCCGGGCGCCGAGCTCGGTTCCCCGATCGAGGCGGTTCGCCGCGCCATTGACTTCTTTGCCGACCTGCCTGCGGTCGAGCGTCGGCGCCATGCCGCTGACGCGGCGGAAATCGCTCGGGCAGAAGCGTGCGACGGCCTTCCCTGCTACTACCGGCAGAACTTTCACTTTCAGAGCGACGGCTATCTGAGCGCCGCCTCGGCCGAGCGCTATGACCATCAGGTCGAGGTTCTGTTCGGTGGCGGCGCCGCCGCTATGCGGCGACAGGCGCTGCTCCCGCTCAAGGCCGCGCTATCCGGCCGCGACGACCCCTCTTTCCTCGACATCGGTTGCGGCACCGGCCGGTTTCTGCGCGCGGCGAAGGAAAATCATCCGCGACTTCGCATCGCCGGCCTCGACCTTTCCCCTTACTACCTTGCCGTCGCCCGGCGCGAATTGCAGCCGTGGTCGCGCGTCCGCCTCGTCGAAGGCGCCGCGGAGGCGATGCCCTTTGCCGATGCCGAATTCGATGCCGCAGCCTGCATCTATCTGTTTCACGAATTGCCGCCTGCCGTGCGCCGCGCCGTCATCGGCGAAATCGCCCGCGTGCTGAAACCCGATGGCGTTCTGATCCTCGTCGATTCGCTGCAAACCGGCGACGAACCCGATTACGACGCGATGCTCGAAGCATTCCCGCACGGGTTTCACGAGCCTTATTTCCAGAGCTATCTGGCCGAGGACTTCGATCGCCTGACGCATCCGCTCTTTAGCCCCGCCGGACGCTTTCGGGCCTATTTTTCCAAGGTTTTAACATATCGGCGACGAAGCGATTCGTCATTTTAACACCATAGATGGATCTCGCTTGGCAAGCTCCCACAAGCGTGCTACCGTATTTTGTGGGGGTGGACACGTTGTCCACAGTATACGGGGGGATCGATGGAAATCACTTGGACGCCGGAGCGCGTAGCGTGTCTGGCTGAACTGTTCGCCGAGGGGTTGCCGACATCGGAGATCGGCCGCCGCATGGGACTGACCAAAAACGCGGTGATCGGCCGTTTGCACCGTAGCGCGATGACCCGGCGGGAGCCGGCTGTCAAGGAGCCGCCGCGGCGCAATGTCTTCGAATTCAGCGGGCCTAGCTGCCTGTGGCCCTATGGGCATCCGAACGACGCCAATTTTCACTTCTGCGGCGCTCACCCGCTGGCCGGCAAGCCCTATTGCGCCGACCATGCGGCGCTGGCCTATTTGCGGCCGAAGGAACAGAAGTCAAACGCCGCCTGAGGCTTCGTAGGCGGCGGTTCGGCTTGACCCGGCTTTAAAACCGGGGTCAATACGGCCGCCATGAGCGAACTTGAGATGCTGCGCGCGGCGTCGGACCTGGTTCACCGGGTGCTGCCGCCGACGCCGCAATACTGCTGGCCCTCGCTCGGCCGTCGGATCGGCGCGCAAATATGGGTCAAGCATGAGAACCACACCCCGATCGGCGCGTTCAAGCTGCGCGGCGGGCTGGTCTATCTCGACGCCTTGCGGCAAAGGGAGCCGCAGATCGCGGGGGTTGTGACCGCAACCCGCGGCAATCATGGGCAAAGCATCGCTTTTGCCGCAGCACGCCTTGGCCTTTCGGCGACGATCGTCGTGCCGCACGGCAACAGCGTCGAGAAGAACCGGGCAATGGCGGCCTTCGGAGGCCAATTGGTCGAAGTCGGCCACGATTTCCAGGCGGCCTACGAGCACGCCGCGGCGTTGGCCGAGCGCGAAAATCTGCACCTCGTGCGCTCTTACGATCCGCTGCTCGCGCGGGGTGTGGCGAGCTACGGGCTCGAATTGTTCGAGGCGGTCCCGGAGCTCGATGCGGTTTATGTACCGATCGGTTTGGGCAGCGGGATTTGCGGGGTGATCGCCGCCCGGGAAGCGCTCGGGCTTGCCGTCGAGATCGTCGGCGTCGTCGCGGCCAACGCCCCGACCTACGCCCTTTCGGTCGCGGCCGGCAAGCCGGTAAACACCAACTCCGCCGACACGATCGCCGATGGTCTCGCGGTGCGCATTCCCGACCCCACGGCACTCGACATCATCCGCCGCAACGCCTCGCATATCGTCACTGTGTCCGAGGCCGAGATTCGAAATGCGATGCGCATCCTCTATACCGATACGCACAACGTCGCCGAGGGGGCGGGCGCCGCCGCGCTGGCGGCCGCGTTGCAGGAACGCGATCGGTTGCGCGGCAAGCGCGTGGCGGTGATTTTAATCGGGCGGCAATGTCGACCGCGCCCTCTTTGCCCAAGTGCTTGCGGAAGAGGATCCAGGCCTGGATTAGTTCGCGGCTCTTACCGGCACGGTCATTCCTTCGCGATCTCGCGGGCGATAATCATACGCTGGATGTCGCTCGCCCCCTCGTAGATCTGACAAACGCGGACATCGCGCCAGATCCGCTCCACGGGGAACCCCTCGACATAGCCGTAGCCGCCATGGATCTGGATCGCGTCGGATGCCACCCGCTCGGCCATTTCGGAGGCGAAGAGCTTGGCCATCGCCGCCTCTTTGACGCAGCGTTCGCCCGCATCCCGCAGGGCGGCAGCGTCGAGCACCAGCCCGCGCGCCGCGGCGATCTGCGTTGCCATGTCGGCAAGGCGGAAGGCCACCGCCTGATGCGCGAAAAGCTTGGCGCCGAAGGCCTCGCGTTCGCCGGCGTAAGCAAGTGCCGCTTCGTAGGCGGCGCGCGCCATGCCGACCGATTGCGCGCCCACCCCAATGCGTCCGCCTTCGAGATTGGCGAGCGCGATCCGGTAGCCCTCGCCCTCCCCGCCCAGCATCAAGTCGGGCGTCACCTCGACATCCTCGAAGACGAGTTGAGCGGTGTCGGAAGCGCGTTGGCCGAGCTTGTGCTCGAGCCCGGCGACACGAAAGCCCGGACTGTCAGTCGGCACCAGAAACGCGCTGATTCCCTTGCCGCCACGTTCCGGATCCGTCACGGCGAAGACCAACGCGATCTGCGCATGGTTGCCGGTAGTAATGAACTGCTTGGTGCCGTTTAGCACCCACCTGTTTCCGTGACGTCGGGCGCGGGTCTTGATCGCGGCGGCGTCGGAGCCCGCCTGTGGCTCGGTCAGGCAGAAGCACGACAGCATTTTCCCCTTCGCCATCGGCGCCAGAAACCGCCGTTTTTGCTCCTCCGACCCATATTGCAGCAGCGGCAGGCAGCCGACCGAATTCTGGACGCTCAGTATCGTCGAGACCGCGCCTTCACCGGCGGCGATTTCTTCGAGAGCCAGCGCATATCCGACATGGTCCGCGCCGGCCCCGCCATATTCCTGCGGCACCAGCATGCCCATGAAGCCGAGCTTGCCGAGTTCGGCCACCGCCTCAGTCGGGAAGCTCGCCTCGCGGTCCCGCTCGGCGGCGTAGGGCGCCAGCCATTCCCGGGCAAAATTGCGAGCCACATCGCGCACCATCCGCTGCTCGTCGCTGAGCTTCATGGGCTAACCCCTCACTCGATGACTTCGTCGGCGCGGGCCAGGATATGCGGTGGCACCCTGACGCCGAGCGCCTTCGCGGTCTTCAGGTTGACGGCGAGCTCGAATTTGGTCGGCTGCTGGATCGGCAGGTCGGCGGGGTTGGCGCCTGCGAGGATCCGGCCGACATAGGCCCCGGCTTGGCGCCATGTGTCGGCGTTGCTCGGTCCATAGCTGATCAGGCCGCCAATCGCGACCGACTCACGCCACTCATAGCTCGTCGGGATGGCATAGCGCGCCGCCAGCGCCACGATCTGCTCGCGCCGATTTTGGAACAACGTAGCGGGGCCGACCAGGAGCGCGCGGGCACGCAGTTCGACCAGGGAGGCGAAGGCGGCGTCGATCTCGCTTTCGGTGCTGGCCTTCAGAATAGGGGTTTCGACCCCCTTCGCACGCGCTGATTGCTGTGTCTCTCCGAGCCAGGAATTCGGCAGATCCGGATTCACCAGCAGGGCGATCGTCCTGGCCTGCGGAACCAGTTCGGATAGCTGCTCGAGCCGCTTGGTCATCAGCTGGCCGACGAGAATGCTCAATCCTGTCAGGTTGCCGCCCGGATGGCCCAGGCTGGCGACGAGCCCGGCCGCTATGAGGGGCGCGAAGTCGACGATGGCGACGATCGGGATGGTCGCGGTCGCGCCTTTTGCCGCCAGAATCCCATTGGTGCCGCCGGTAATCATGATCACGTCGACCTTGCGGGCGACGAGGTCAGCGGCCAATGCGGGCAGCCTATCGACATGACCCTCCGCCCAGCGGAATGCGATCGTCACGTTTTTGTCGTCGACATAGCCGGTTGCGTCGAGGCCACGTCGGAACGCAGCGATCCAGGGTGCATAGACCTCCGCCGTCGCGACCCCGAGAAAACCGATCACCGGCAACGCCTTCAGCTGCGCGCGCAGCTTGCCCGCCGCAGTCATCTGTGCGCCCAGCAGGAGCACGAACTCGCGGCGCCTCATGCGCAGCTCATTATGGCCCGCTAGCCCGCCGTCGGGCGGTGACTTCGATCTCGATCTTCATGCGCGGATCGACGAGGCCGCAGATCAACGCCATCGCCACCGGGCGGATCGCGCCGAAGATTTCCCCCATTACCGGCACGATCTTGGGCCAGTCCTCGACGTTCGGCAGGTAGTAACGGATCCGCACGACATCGGCGAGACTGCCGCCCGCCTCGGCCAGCGCCGCCTCGATATTGCGCAGCGCTTGGCGCGCCTGCTCCACCGGATCCTCGGCAATCGTCATCGCCGCATAGTCAAACCCGGTGGTGCCGGCGACAAAGACCCATTCCCCGTCAAGGCGTCGCCTGCTCTTCGAGCCGACGGACGCGAGCGTCGAAGCGCTGATGCTGCGTAACCATTACCCGAACTTGCTCGAGGAGGGCGTTCAGCGTCGCATCGTGGCGCAGCACAATCGAGGTCAGCACGCGCAGGTCGTCGCGGGTCGCGGCTTGTTCAGCCAGCACGCGTTCGAGCTGCCTGGCAACAAATTCGAGGGTCACGGTCTCAGGATTGGGAGTGCCGGCGACGCCTGTCAACCCGATTACACGTCTATACGGGTCCTCCCCAAAGCTTCTCGACGGGAAAACGAAAAATCAACGAGCCAGCACCCCAGGCCGCCGCTGCCAATCGCCCATCCGGCAAGCCACTGATATGGAATATCGGTTATGTGTAACACATTGAGCCAAAAGCACACCACTACCGACATAGCATTCAACGAGACTGCCGCAAGATATATTACGAGAAGGCGCCAGACCCATAAACGAATCCTAATAATCTGCGAATTGTGCTTTTCCCGTAGCTGATCGAGCCAATCCTCATCGCTCACTCATTGGGGGCTAACTCACCTTTATGCCGTCTCGGCAAAGATCTCGCGGCCGATCAGCATGCGGCGGATTTCGGAGGTGCCCGCGCCGATCTCGTAGAGTTTGGCGTCGCGTAGCAGCCGACCGGTCGGGAAGTCGTTGATATAGCCGTTGCCGCCCAGGATCTGCACCGCGTCGAGCGCTATCCTGGTGGCGCTTTCGGCGGCGTAGAGGATGGCGCCCGCCGCGTCCTTGCGCGTCGTCTGGCCGCGGTCGCAGGCACGCGCCACCGCGTAGACATACGACCGGCAGGCGTTCATCGCGGTGTACATGTCGGCGATCTTGGCCTGGATCAGCTGAAATTCGCCAATCGCCTGGCCGAACTGCTTGCGGTCATGAATGTAGGGGATCGCCGCGTCGAGACAGGCCTGCATGATCCCGAGCGGGCCGGCCGCCAGCACCGCGCGCTCGTAATCGAGCCCGCTCATCAGTACCCGCACGCCCTGGTCCACGGTCCCGAGCACATTCTCCTCGGGCGCCTCGCAATCCTCGAACACCAGTTCCGAGGTCGGCGAGCCGCGCATGCCGAGCTTGTCGAGCTTCTGCGCCGGGCGGAACCCCCTGAACCCCTTTTCGATCAGAAAGGCGGTGATGCCGCGGGAACCCGCCTCGGGCCGCGTTTTCGCATAGACGACAAGCGTATCGGCGAAATGACCGTTGGTGATCCACAGCTTAGTGCCGTTCAGGATGTAACGATCGCCCTTCTTGTCCGCGCGCAGTCGCATCGAGACGACGTCCGAACCGGCGCCCGGCTCGCTCATCGCCAGCGCGCCGACATGCTTTCCGGAGATCAGGTCGGGCAGGTATTTGCGCTTCTGCGCCTCATTGCCGTTGCGGCGGATTTGGTTGACGCAAAGGTTCGAATGCGCCCCATAGGAGAGGCCGACCGAAGCCGAGCCGCGGCTCACCTCCTCCATCGCCACGCAATGGGCGAGATAGCCCATCCCGGCGCCGCCATATTCCTCTTCGACGGTGATCCCGTGCAGCCCGAGCGCCCCCATCTCCGGCCACAGCTCGATCGGGAAACGGTCGGTCTTGTCGATCTCGGCGGCGATCGGCGCCACCCGATCCTCGGCAAAACCGCGCACAGTCGTGCGGAGCATGTCGATCTCGGAACCGAGATCGAAATCAAGCATCGGGAGCCGCACATTCTGCATCAATCAGCTCCCGGCGGCCCGAGGTGGTGCGGTCGAGAAGACTCGAACTTCCACGGAGTTTCCCCCACAGCGACCTCAACGCTGCGCGTCTACCAATTCCGCCACGACCGCACGATGGGGCGGGGTGATTAGCAAATCCGGCCCACCATATCAAGGCAGATGGACCCAGAGATAGGCATTGACGATGCTGGGATCGAGTGGCGAACCAGCCCTGCTCCGGTCGATTACCCGGAGGCGGTCGCCACGATGGAGGCGCGCGTTGCGGCGATCCACGCCGGTACGGCGCCCGAACTCGTCTGGCTCCTCGAACACCCGCCACTCTATACCGCCGGGACCAGCGCCGATGCGGGCGAACTCCTCGATCCCGGCCGCTTCCCGGTCTATCGCGCCGGGCGCGGCGGCCGCTACACCTATCACGGCCCGGGGCAGCGCATCGCCTATGTCATGCTCGATCTCGCCCGGCGCGGCGACGACGTTCACTGCTATGTGCATCACCTTGAAGACTGGGTCATCCAAACCCTGGCGCATTTCGGCGTCGCCGGCGAGCGCCGGGAGGGACGCGTCGGCGTCTGGGTCAGCCGCGGCGGGGCCGAGGCGAAGATCGCGGCGATCGGCGTTCGGGTGCGGCGCTGGGTGACCTATCACGGCATGGCGCTGAACGTGACGCCCGATCTCGACCATTATCGCGGCATTGTTCCCTGCGGCATTTCCGAGCACGGCGTCACCTCGCTGGCCGCACTCGGCATTCTGGTCGCGATGGCGGAGGTCGATGCCGTCTTGCGCGCTACGTTCGCCGAGGCTTTGCTGCAGCCGGCGGAGTGCCGCCCTGCCGTACCAGCTTAAGAGAGCCGCCATGATCCGAAAGGTTTCCACCACGCGACCCTCCGCCGACCGCCCGCTGACGCGCCGCGGGTTTATCGGCAGCGCGCTTGCCGCCGGATCCCTTGCCGCGATGTGCGGAGCGCGTCCCGCCTTCGCGCAGACGGCCGGCCCGTTCGCGCTGCCGCCGCTCCCCTACCCCGAGGATGCGCTTGCCCCGGTGATCTCGGCGCGGACGATGAGCTTTCATTACGGCAAGCACCATCGCGCATATGTCGACAATTTGAACAAACTGGTCGCCGGCAGCGATCTGGCCGGCAAATCGCTCGAAGACATCGTCAAGGCGACGGCGGGCGACGCCAAGAGGGTTGGCGTCTTCAACAACGCCGCACAGGACTGGAACCACACCTTCTACTGGAACAGCATGCACCCCAAGGGCGGCGGCACGCCGAGCGGTGCGATCGCCGACCGGATCAAGGATTCGTTCGGGGACTACGCCAAGTTCCGCGAGGAATTCATGACCGCGGCCGTCACCCAGTTCGGCAGCGGCTGGGCCTGGCTCGCGCAGGGTCCCGACAAGAAGCTCAAGGTGGTCAAGACCGGCAACGCCGACACGCCGATGGCGCAGGGCATGACCTGTCTTTTGACCTGTGACGTGTGGGAACACGCCTATTACCTCGATTACCAGAACCGCCGGCCGGATTACGTCAACGCCTGGCTCGACAAATTGGTGAATTGGGAATTCGCGGCGCGGCAACTGGGCGCTTGAACCCGTCGCGCGATGAGCACGCTGTTCGAAAAAGAGGCGCCGCACCCGCTCGCCGACCGGCTGCGCCCGCGGAGTCTCGGCGACATTGTCGGCCAGGACCATCTCCTCGGCCCCGACGGGCCGATTGGCCGCATGGTGGCCTCGCGCCGCCTCGCCTCGATGATCCTCTGGGGACCCCCCGGCTGCGGCAAGACCACAATCGCGCGATTGCTGGCCCACGACACCGATCTCGCTTTCGAACTGCTGTCTGCGGTCTTCTCCGGTGTGGCCGATCTGCGCAAGGTATTCGACGCCGCCAAGAAGCGCCGCGAGACGGGCCGCGGCACGCTTCTCTTTGTCGACGAGATCCATCGCTTCAACCGCGCCCAGCAGGACGCGTTTCTGCCGGTCGTCGAAGACGGCACGGTGATTCTGGTCGGCGCCACGACGGAGAACCCGTCCTTCGAACTGATCGGCGCGCTGCTGTCCCGCGCCCAGGTCTTTGTCCTGCGTCGCCTCGACGACGATGCGCTCGAAACGCTGCTGCTGCGCGCCGAAATGGATTTGGGCCGACGCTTGCCGCTGACCGGCGAGGCCCGCGCCGCCTTGCGCGCGATGGCCGACGGCGACGGCCGCTTTCTGTTCAACATGGTCGAGGAAATCACCCGTCTGCCGGCCGCCGACGCTCTGGGCCCGGGCGAACTCGCGCGCCTCGTCCAGCGCCGCGCGCCGCTCTACGACAAGGCGCAGGAGGGCCACTACAATCTGATCAGCGCATTGCACAAATCGCTGCGCGGGTCCGACACCGACGCCGCCCTCTACTGGCTGGCGCGCATGCTGGCCGGCGGCGAGGACCCGATCTACATCCTGCGCCGGCTGACCCGGGCGGCGGTCGAGGATATCGGGCTCGCCGACCCGCAGGCCGCTGGTCCACGCGCTCGCCGCCTGGGACGCCTTCGAACGGCTGGGTTCGCCCGAGGGCGAACTCGCGATCGCGCAATTGGCGATCTACCTCGCGACCGCGCCCAAATCGAACGCCGGCTACACGGCTTTCGGCGAGGCGCGTCAGATGGCGAACGAGACCGGCTCGCTGATGCCGCCGATGCACATTCTGAACGCGCCGACCCGGCTGATGCGCAAGCTCGGCTATGGCAAGGGCTACGTCTACGACCACGCCACCGAGGAGGGATTTTCCGGCCAGAACTATTTCCCCGACGGGATTGCCCGCCGCAGTTTCTATCGGCCGACCGAGCGCGGCTTCGAGCGCGAAATCAAGAAGCGGCTCGACTATTGGGAGAGGCTGCGCGAGCGCGCAGCACCGCCGCCGCCATGAGCGATCCCGGCCAAACCGTAACGATCGCCGCCGAAGACGGCACATTGCGCCTCGACCGCTGGTTCCGCCGGCATTATCCGGAGCTGCCGCACGGTCGGCTCGAAAAGCTGCTGCGCACCGGGCGGATCCGCGTCGACGGCAGGCGCGCGCATTCCGGCGATCGGGTCGCGCCCGGTCAGGCGATCCAGGTGCCGCCGTTCGAGAACCGTCCCGGTCCCGGCCAGCGAAGGGCCGCGGCAGATCTCTGGCGGCGGACGCGGCTTTGCTGCAGGACGCCGTGCTTTACCGTGACGAGTTTGCGATCGTGCTCAACAAGCCGCCGGGGCTCGCGGTGCAAGGCGGCAGCGGAACCGAGCGGCATCTCGACGGGCTCCTCGACGCGTTGCGCTTCGACGGCGCCGAGCGGCCGCGGCTCGTCCACCGCCTCGACCGCGATACGAGCGGCGCCCTCGTCATTGCCCGCACGGGCGCGGCCGCCGCCTTTCTGACCCGCGCCTTTCGCGACAAGGCCGCGCGGAAGATTTACTGGGCCATTGTTGTCGGCCTGCCGAAACCGGACGAGGGGCGGATCGGCCTGCCGCTCGCCAAAACCCCCGGCCGCGGCGGCGAGCGGGTCCGTCCCGACCCTGACGACGGCAAGCACGCCGTCACCTATTACCGGGTGATCGAGAGTGCCGGCGAGCGGGCCTCCTGGCTCGCACTCCTGCCGGTCACCGGCCGCACGCACCAGTTGCGCGCCCATTGCGCGGCGATCGGGACGCCGATCCTCGGCGACGGCAAATACGGTGCCGCCGCCGCGCACATTGCGGGCGTGCCGGGTTCGCGGCGATTGCATCTGCACGCCCGCGAGATCGCGATCCCGCTTCCCCAAGGCGGGGCATTGCGGGTCACCGCACCACTCCCCCCTCACATGCGGGAAACCTGGAACTTCTTTGGCTTCGCGGCCGACGCAAAGGACCCGTTCGCCCGATTGGAGCTGGCGCGGTGAAGCGGTTCTATCGCGAGACGGGCGTGGCGCCGCTCGGGGCGGGCTATGCCGTCACCCTCGACGGCCGCCGAATCAAAACCCCGGGCAAACACGATCTCGTCGTGCCGAGTTCGGCGCTTGCGGCGGCCATTGCCAGCGAATGGGCAGCGCAGGAGGGCGAGGTGCGCCTGGCCAAATTGCCACTGACCCGACTGGCCAATGCCGCGCTTGACCGCGATCCGGCGCATCGCGACACGATCGTGCGGCAAGTCGCCGGCTATGCCGGAACCGATCTCGTCTGCTATCGAGCGGCGCATCCGCCAGAGTTCGCGGCACGCCAGCAGGCGGTCTGGCAACCGCTCCTCGACTGGGCGATCCTCCGTTATGACGCGCCGCTTGCCGTAACTTCCGGGGTCATCCCGACCGGCCAACCGCCGGCGAGTTTGCACGCCATTCTTGCCGCTGTTTCCGAATACGACGATTTCGCCTTGACCGCGCTGCATGTGGCGACCGGCGCCTGCGGCTCGCTGGTCATTGCGCTGGCGCTCTTCGAAGGCCGCCTCGGTCCGGACGAAGCCTTCGCCGCCTCGCAACTCGAAGAAAGCTTTCAGATCGAAGCCTGGGGCGAGGATTCGGAACAGACCGAACGCCGCCGCGCACTAGCCGCCGACATCGACGCCGCCGCCAGATTTGTCGCCCTGCTGCGGGCTCCCGCTTCAGCCTAGGCGGATACGGGCCTCTCCGCCGCCTGTTCTGCGCGATGCTCGGCGAAGACCTTGCTCGCCACCATCATCGACTCGCGGATGATCGGAACGCCGACATAGCCCGAGAGGTGCAGCAGCGCCTCGGTCAGTTCGTCCTCGGTCCAGCCCTGGCGCAACGCCATGCGCAGATGCAGCCCCAGTTCCGGCTCGCGCCCGGTGCAGGTGTCGGAGACTACGCAGATCAGCGCCCGCGTCTTGTCATCGAGGCCGGGCCGCGTCCATAGCGCGCCGAAGACGGTCTCGGTCGCGACATCGATGAACTTCTTCATCACCGGGTCGCTGTAGAGTTCCTTTGGCGGCCGCCTCGACCGCGGCATCTCCCATCAGCTGCCGCCGCTTCGCCGCGCCCTTCTTGTATAATTCGCTTTCTGCCATCGGCTTGCCCTCGCTTTTCGGGTCCCATTTCCGCCGGACCAATTCTGCCCCGCGATTGAGGCCGGCGACAAGCCGCGGGGTCGCGGCGCTGGCATGCCGAGACGCGCGATGCTATCTCGCCCCAACCGTTGGTGGCGAGGCGCGATGGACGACATTCTCGACCGGCTCGAACAAATGCGCACGGCCGCGCGGCAAGGCGGCGGCGCCGAGCGCATCGAGACGCAGCACCGGCGCGGCAAGCTGACCGCCCGCGAACGGCTCGAACTCCTGCTCGATCCCGGTTCCTTCGAGGAATGGGACATGTTCGTCGAGCACCGCAGCCACGATTTCGGCATCGACCGGCTCAAGATCCCAGGCGACGGCGTCGTCACCGGCTACGGCACGGTCAATGGGCGCCTCGTCTTTGTCTTCAGCCAGGATTTCACGGTCTTCGGCGGTTCGCTCAGCGAGGCGCACGCCGAAAAGATCTGCAAGGTCATGGACCAGGCGATGAATGTCGGGGCGCCTGTGATCGGTCTCAACGACTCGGGTGGCGCCCGCATTCAGGATGGCGTCGCCTCGCTCGCCGGCTATGCCGAGGTGTTCGAGCGCAATGTCCTGGCCTCGGGGGTGGTGCCGCAGGTGTCGATGATCATGGGGCCATGCGCCGGGGGTGCGGTCTATTCCCCGGCGATGACCGACTTCATCTTCATGGTCAAGGACACCTCCTACATGTTCGTGACCGGCCCCGAGGTGGTCAAGACCGTGACCCACGAGACCGTCACGCAGGAAGAACTCGGCGGGCGCGGTGACCCATACGAGCCGCTCGGGTGTCGCCGACCTCGCCTTCGAGAACGACGTCGAGGCATTGCTTGAATTGCGCCGGTTTGTCGACTTCCTGCCGGCCTCGAACCGCGCCAAGCCGCCGCTGCGACCGACCGCGGACCCGGCGGACCGCATGGAGCCCTCGCTCGACACGCTGGTGCCGAGCAATCCGAACAAGCCCTACGACATGAAGGAATTGATCCTGAAGGCCGTGGACGAGGGCGATTTCTTCGAGATCCAGTCCGATTACGCCCGCAACATCCTGATCGGCTTCGCGCGAATGGAGGGATCGACGATCGGCATCGTCGCCAACCAGCCGATGGTGCTGGCGGGCTGCCTCGACATCGACAGCGCGCGCAAGGCCGCGCGCTTCGTGCGCTTCTGCGACTGCTTCAACATCCCGATCGTGACCTTTGTCGACGTACCCGGCTTTCTGCCCGGCACCGCCCAGGAATATGGCGGCATCATCAAGCACGGCGCCAAGCTTCTCTTCGCCTTTGCCGAGGCGACGGTGCCGAAGGTCACGCTGATCACGCGCAAGGCCTATGGCGGCGCCTACGACGTGATGAGCTCGAAGCATCTGCGCGGCGATTTGAACTATGCCTGGCCGACGGCCGAGATCGCGGTCATGGGGCCGAAGGGTGCGGTCGAGATCATTTTTCGCGGCGATCTCGGCGACGAGGCGGCGATCGCGGCGCGCACCGAAGAGTACCGCGAGAAATTCGCCAACCCGTTCGTCGCGGCGAGCCGCGGCTTTATCGACGACGTGATCGAGCCGGCGACCACCCGCCGCCGCCTTTGCCGTGCGCTCGCGATGCTGCGCGACAAACAGCTCTCGAACCCGTGGAAAAAGCACGACAACATCCCGCTGTGAATAAGGCCGCTCGGCAACGCCTTCGGCTGCGGTCGAGGCGCCCCCCGCAAACATGGCGACGCCGCGGTTGTCCCGGCAGCCGGTTGCGCGCAACGTTGACTTCAACAGATGTGCGTGTAACCCGTGGGGCGATGACCGATTACGTGCCGCCATATCCGGCGCGGCCGCGCGAGCCGTTGTCGCCGCTCGCCGCGCTGGCTACGGCGCGGCGCAATTTCCTCGCGGTGTTCGAAGAGAAATGCTTCGAGTACCGGTTTTTTTCGGCGCGGGTGCTGAACCAGCAGTTATCCGTGTGCAATAGCCCGGACTCGGTGTCGCAGGCCTTCATCGCCATGCACGACAGCTTCGAGCGCAAGACGCCGCAAATGCGTCATGCGCTGGCGCCGTTGCTGGGCGACGGGCTGTTCATCAGCGACGGCGAGACCTGGACGCAGCGGCGACGGATCGTCGCGCCGATCGTGCATGCGTCGCGCCTTCAGCATTTTACGCCGGTTATGGTCAACGCGGCGGCCGAGACGGCGGAGCGCTGGTCTCGCCTGCCGGCATCCGCGCCAATCGACGCGTTGCGCGAAATGGCGACGCTGACCGCCCAAATCATCTGCCGCGCCGTGTTCGGGCCCGATCTCGGCCGTGAGCACGCCGCCGCGATCGTCGCCGCCTTCAGCGAATATCAGCGCCTCGTCGGCCAGATCGATCTGATCAATCTGCTGGGATTGCCCGATTGGGTGCCACGCTACCATTCGTGGCGGGTCCGCCGAGCCGCCCGCCGCATCCACGACGTCCTGGATCATATCATTCGCCAATGCGAAGACCGTCGGGCCAGCGGCGAGGAGGCGATGATCCGCCTTTTGCTCGATGCGCGCGATCCGGAGACCGGGGAGGCGCTCGGTCGCGCGGCGTTGCGTAACGAAGCCGCGGTGATCTTTATGGCCGGTCACGAGACGACCGCGAACTCGCTCGCCTGGACCTGGTTTCTGCTGTCCCAGGCGCCGGCGGCGGAAGAGCGATTGCACGCCGAACTGGACGAGGTTTTGGGCGGACGGCTGCCGGTGCTGGAGGACGTGCCGCGCTTGGCCTTCACCCGAGCCGTTTTCGAGGAGGCGATCCGGCTCTATCCGCCGGTCCCGCTGCTCGGGCGTCAGGTCCTGCACGACGAAGTGATCCGGAACCGGCCAGTCCCCGCCGGCTCGCTGCTCGTCGTCATTCCCTGGCTGCTGCATCGGCACAAGCATTTGTGGGAAAAACCCGATCATTTCGTCCCCGAGCGCTTTCTCCCCGAGAATGCCGGCGCGCGGCAACGCTACAGCTACATCCCGTTCAGCGTGGGGCCACGCGTCTGCGTCGGCCAGGCCTTCGGTCTGACCGAAGCGGTCCTGTGCGTGGCTATTCTGGCGCAGCGCGTCAGGCTGCGTCTCGCCCCGGGCGCTGTGGTCGAGCCGGTCTGCCGATTGACCTTGCGGCCCGGCGACACGCTGCCGATGCTGATCGAGCACCGTGGCTGAGCCGCGTCCGATCCCGCTGCCGCGTTCCGGCGCACCGGGCGGCGTGGCATTTGGTCCGCGGCTGCGGGCTTGGCGTCGCTATTGGATACGCGATCCATTCCTTGGCGGGCTCGACTTTGCAATTCATTACGGATGCCGCTGGCTGCCGATCGACTGGTGCTCGGCGATCGGCGGCGCCCTCGGCATTCTCAACGGCCGATACCGCTACAAATCCGAGCGCAGGCGGGCCTGCCGGAGCCATCTGATGCTGTCGGGAGGCAGCGCCGCGGGTTCCAAGCGCGCGGTCATGCAGCTATTCGACGGTGTCGGCCGCACCATGCTCGAATTCTCACTGCTCGACAGGCTATGGGCCGCCGGGCGAATTGCGGTCGTCGGCGCCGAGCATCTGCTGACCGCCCGCGCCGCCGGCAAGCCCGTCATTGTGATGGGCCTCCATCTCGGCAATTGGGAGGTGATCGGGCCGACCATAGTCGCGCTTGGGTTTCGCGGCTTCAACTTCATCTACCAGCCGCCGCGCAGCCGGTTCGAGCACCGGATTGCGGTCGCCGCGCGCCGGCGCTATGGCGCTGTTCTGCTGGGCCAGGGCGTTGCCGGGGCACTGGCCGCGCGCCGTCATCTGGTCGATGACCGCGGCGTGCTGCTGATCTACGTCGACGAGGAGCGCGAGGGCTACGTGCGAGCGCCCCTGTTCGGCCGCCCCCTTCCCCGGCGCGCCAACCTGCTGAACGTCATCCGCCTCGCCTGGGCGAGCGGGGCGGCGGTGGTTCCAGTCCATGTCGAGCGGCTGCGGGGTTGCCGTTTCCGGGTTGCCTTTCTGCCCGCCGTCGATCTGGCCCCCGAGGGAGACAACGCCTCGGCCGCTCTGGCCGAAAATATCGCGCGTCTCGACCGGATTATCGCCCCCCTTGTCCTGGCCCGTCTCGATCAGTGGTACATGCTGTTCGAGCACTGGCGCGGCGACATCGCGCACACCCGCATGACAATGTCCTTGGCCTCGCGTCACCGCGAGCGCGGCGAGGCGGTTGCGAGCGAGCCGACAACGGCGTCTTGCTTGATTCCGAATGTTCAGCAAAATCCTGATCGCCAATCGCGGCGAGATCGCCTGCCGCATCATCCGCACCGCGCGGCGAATGGGGATCGCCACGGTCGCGGTCTATTCCGAGGCCGACGCCGAGGCGTTGCATGTGCGCGATGGCCGACGAGGCGGTCGCGATCGGCCCCGCGCCGTCGGCCGCAGAGCTATCTGTCGATCGACGCGGATCGTCGCGGCCTGCCGCGCGACCGGCGCCGAGGCCGTGCATCCGGGCTATGGCTTTCTGTCGGAAAATCCCGCTTTTGCCGCGCGCGCTCGCGCAGGCCGGGGTGACATTCATCGGCCCGACGCCGGAAGCGATCGCGGCGATGGGCGACAAGATCGAATCGAAAAAGCTCGCCCGCGACGCCGGCGTTGCGACCGTGCCCGGCTATCTCGACGTGATCCCCGACGCCGAGGCGGCGGTCGCGATCGCCCGCGAGATCGGCTATCCGGTCATGATCAAGGCCTCGGCCGGCGGCGGCGGCAAGGGCATGCGCATCGCCCGCAGCGACGAGGAGGTCCGCGACGGCTTCCGCTCGGCGGCCAGCGAGGCGCAAGTCGAGCTTTGGCGACGACCGGATCTTCATCGAGAAATACATCGAGGAGCCGCGCCACATCGAGATCCAGGTGCTGGGCGACGCGCACGGCAACATCGTCCATCTCGGCGAGCGCGAATGCTCGATCCAGCGCCGCCACCAGAAGGTCATCGAGGAGGCGCCGAGCCCGTTTCTCGACGCCGAGACCCGCGCGGCGATGGGCGCGCAGGCGGTGGCGCTGGCGCGCGCGGTCGGCTATCGCTCGGCCGGCACGGTCGAGTTCATCGTCGACCGCGAGCGGAATTTCTATTTCCTCGAAATGAACACGCGGCTGCAGGTCGAGCACCCGGTGACCGAATTGGTGACCGGGCTCGATCTGGTCGAACTGATGATCCGCATCGCCGCCGGCGAGAAGCTGCCCTTCACGCAGGACGAGGTGCGCCTCGCGGGCTCGGCGATCGAGGCGCGGATCTACGCCGAGGACCCGACGCGCAATTTCCTGCCGTCGATCGGCCGGCTGGTGCGCTATCTGCCGCCCGAGGGCGAGGGATTGCGGCTCGACGCCGGCGTCTATGAAGGGGCCGAGATCGGCATCCACTACGATCCGATGATCGCCAAGCTGATCGCCGCACGGCCCCGACCGGGACACTGCGATCGACCGGCTCGCCCGGGCGCTCGACGCCTTCTACGTCTCGGGCGTGCAGCACAATGTCGCCTTTCTGGCGGCGATCGTCCGTGGGCTGCGTTTTCGCTCGGGGCGGCTCTCGACTAATCTTATCGCCGAGGAGTTTCCGTCAGGTTTCGCGCCGCCGGCCGATTTTGTCGCCGCCGACCGGGCCATCCTGATCGCCGCTTCACTTGCCCGGCGGCGCATCCGCGAGAGCGAAACCTCGATCGACGGTGCTGCTGGCCGCCGCCTCGCCCCGGAGGAAACCTACGTCGTGCTGCTCGACGGCGCGCCGCATACCGTCACGCTCGGCGTCGAAGCCGGACAGTACGCCGTCGCCGCCGAGGGCATCTCGCACCGTGCGGCCACCGACTGGCGTCCGGGTCGGCCGCTACTGCACGCCGATTGCGACGGCCGTTCGATCACTGTTCAGATCGAACGCCTGCCGGGCGCCGCCTTTCGCCTGGTCCATGGCGGCGTCGTGCGCCAGGCGCGCGTATTGTCGCCGCGCGCCGCCGAACTTCTGGCGCTGATGCCGGAAAAGAAGGCGCCTGACACCTCGCGCCTGTTGCTCTCGCCGATGCCGGGCCTGCTCTCCTCGGTGATCGTCGATCCGGGCCAGGAGGTCAAAGCCGGCGAACCCCTCGTCATCGTCGAGGCGATGAAGATGGAGAACGTGCTGCGCGCCGAACGCGACGGCCGCATCGCGGCGATCCGCGCCAAGCCCGGCGACAGCCTCGCGGTCGACGACGTGATCCTCGAATTCGAATGAGGACGGCGCGGCTGCGGATCACCGGCCGGGTGCAGGGCGTCGGCTACCGCGCCTGGGCGGCGCGCGCCGCGCTGGATCTGGGGCTGCGCGGCTGGGTGCGCAACCGGTCGGACGGCAGTGTCGAGGCATTGGTGACCGGCGCCGACGAGGCCGTCGCAACGATGCTCGAGTTGAGCCGATCCGGGCCCCGCGGCGCTCAGGTCGTCGACGCTGCCATCGTTCCCGACGAGGACGAGACCAGTTTCGGTTTCATCGTCAGACCGACCGAATAGGTCTATCGCTGGCACTCCCTCGCCGCCACCGGCAGGTCTCGGGCTGCGATGTTGCGCTTCAGTTCGTCATCGTGATCGGGATGCAGTGTCCCCATGGCTCGATCCCACCAACTGAAGTGGGTCGCGTAATTGCAGCGGAAATAGCGATGGTGCTGATCGTGATGGGTGACGCCGACCAGCGGCGACGGTGGCCAGCACCAGCGGCCGCCATGCTCATGCCCGGAATGGCCGATGATCCCTGTGATCTGGTCGTAAATCTTGTGACCCAGCAGCACCGCCGGCGCGGCCGGTATCAGAAAATGCGCAACAAGCCAGTAAGATTGCAGGAACAGATTATCGATCAGCCGATCGCTGTTGTTTGACCAGACGACGGGCGTTACCGTCAAATGGTGCCATTGATGCACCCGCCGGTAGAATGGGCGGGCGTGTATCAGCCGGTGAAGCCAATAAAACCACGTGTCGAACAACACCAGAGAAACGAGAAAGGACAACGCGGCGCCGCCGACGCCCGGCAGCGCACGAAAGCCCCAGCCCAGGCTCTCGTAGCTCCAATGCCCGCAGCCGAACAGCGCGGCGATCACCAGCAGCGACAACACGCTCTGCTTTTGATCCCGGCGGATCAGATATGGCGGGGTCTGGCGCGGCTGAAGCTTCGGGGCATGCCGGTTCAACCGCGTCACGACAAGGCAAGTAATCCAGTAGATGGCGAGCAGCGCCGCGTAGACGGCGGCAATGGTCGCCAGCAGCAACAAGACGGGCTTCAGCCAAGGCACTTTTCGAGCAGCTCCAGAGCCGCAATCGAAAACGCGCGCATGTTGTCGAGGCGATCAGCTTTGCCGGTCTCGACCGTGATCGAATGCTCGCCATTGGGGCCGATGACGGCGATGCAGGAATGCCCGGCGGCGTGACCGTAGCGGCTGCCGGTCGGCCCCGCGGTTCCGGTCTCGCCGAGCGACCAGGTGGTGGCGAGCTTGCCGCGGATCTTGCGCGCAAAGAGCAGCGCGTAGGGCTCGGTCGAGGGCGTGATGCCGGACGAGCTCCTGCTCGGTCACGCCGAGGAGTTCGGCCCGCGATTGGCGGGTGTAGACGACGGCGCCGCCGAGGAAATAGGCCGACGCGCCGGGAATCGCCAGCAACGCCGCCGAGAGCAGCCCGGCGGTCGAGGATTCGGCGATCGAGATCGTCTGGTTGTTCGCCTTCAGCTTTGCAGCGATGCGTTCCGCCTGGGGCAGCAGATCCTGTAGCATCCTCCTCACCCTCCGTTTGCTTTTGCCGCGCTCGCCGCGCGAGGAGCCCCGCGATGAGTTACGAGACGATCCTCTACGCCGAGGACGGGCCTGTCGGGACCCTGACGCTGAACCGTCCCGAAGACGGTAACATGTTCACGCCGACGATGTGCCACGAGATCCGCGACTGCATCAACGAGGTGCGTCGCGAAACCCGCACCCGCGTGCTGGTGATCACCGGTGCGGGCGACCGCTTCTTCTGCATCGGCGGGCGCAAGGAGGGGATGGAGGACACGCTCCTTTATCCGGGCGTCTTGCCGACCCTCGACATGTACGAGGCGATCGAGCGGCTGCAAAAGCCGGTCATCGCCTCGGTCAACGGCTATGCGGTCGGCGGCGGCAATGTGCTCCAGGTCATGTGCGACATCACGATCGCCAAGGAGAGTGCGGTCTTCCGCCAGGTCGGGCCGATGATGGGGAGTTTTGACGCCGGCTACGGCACCTGGTATCTCGAAGACCTGGTCGGCAAGAAGAAAGCCAAGGAAATCTGGTTCCGCAATCCGCGCCTCTCGGCGCGCGAGGCCTTGGCGATCGGCATGATCAACCAGGTGGTGCCCGACGGCGAGCTCGCCGCCGCGACCCGCGTGATGGCGCTCGAAATCGCCGAGCGCGGCGCCTTCGCGCTCGCCTCGCTGAAGGCCGCCTTCACCGCCCGCCACGACGGCGTGGCCGGCCTGTCGCGCATTACCCACGACCTCTTGCTGCGCGGCTATCTCGAAGGCGAGGAGTTGCATGAACTGGGCGCCGCCTTCGCCCAAAAGCGCACCCCCGGCCCCGACAAGTTCGGGCACTGAGCGCCACAGCGCAGATTTACGCAAAATGGTCAGGCCAGCGCTGCGAACCGTGCAGGATCGTAATGATCTGTATCGCATCGCCCGTCACCCGGTACGGAACGATGTAGGGCGTACCGGCGATGACCAGCCGCGCGTTCCGGCAACGCGGCCCGGCGGCACGATCGCCGGAGGCAGCGGCGAGGTGACCGACCGGCGGTCTGGATGCGCTCGATCAGCCGCACCGCAGCGGCCGGATTCGTCTGCGGCGACACGTTCCTAGGACGTCAGCCGTCGCGGGAATAGTGCGGCGCGAATTTCGCGGCGTCGACCGGTACGGCATGCGTGACAGCGCGCTCGTACCGCTCCGCCGCCTGTTCTTCCGATAGCGCCTGGCCGGCATCGAGTTCGGCAATGCCCGCCTCGATCTCGCACGATCCTGCCAACTCGATTCGAGCGCGACATAGGCGGCAGATGGCTTCGGCAGCGAGATACGCCGCGACCGTTTGGTGCAAATTCGCGCCAACGCGTCGAGCTTGATGCCGCCTTTAGCGCGGCCCCGATCCCGCCGTCACACCGTGCTGTCGCTTGCCTGCACGATCGCGCTCCTCCATCCGGATAATTATACATGGTATACAAGGTGAAATCCGCGAAGTCAATCATCGCCCGATGACCAACACGCTCCTCACCCTGCACGACCCGGCGATGGCGCGGCGCTATTATGCCGAGGGGCTGTGGCGCGCGGGAGACGCTCTACGCGCTCCTGCAGAACGCACGCGGCGCAGCGGCCCGACGGCGTTTGCGCTGCGCGACGGGAGGCGGCGGCTGACCTGGCGGCGACTATTGCGGCGATGGTCGACGCAGTCGCGGCCGATCTCCACGCGGCCGGGTTGAAGCGCGGCGAGCGGGTCGCGGTATGGCTGCCGAACCGGGTCGAGGCGGTGGCGGTGTTCCTCGCCTGCTCGCGCCAGGGCTATGTCTGCAACCCGTCACTGCACCAGAATTACCGGTCGCCGAGATCGTCGAACTGCTGACGCCGGACCCGGGCCGCGGCGCTGTTCGCCCAGCCCGGCTACGGCGCCGACGCAAAGACTGCCGACATCTTTGCCGCCGCCGGCGGCGCTACCCTCATTGCGACGGATATACACGCCTCGGCGATAGCCCCGCCGGCGACGCCATAACCTTCCGCGACCGAGCTCGGCCCGCCTCCCGCCGGCCGATGCCGACCCGGACAAGATCGTCTATCTCGCCTTCACCTCGGGCACGACCGGCATGCCTAAAGGCGTCATGCATTCCGACAATACGCTGCTGGCGAACGGCCGCGCGATGGTCGACGATTGGGGCCACGACGAGCGCTCGGTCCTGCTCAGCCTGAGCCCGATGAGCCATCACATCGCGCACCGTCGCCGTCGACGCAGATGATGGCGGCCGGGATGGAACTGGTCGTCAACGCGCCGCCCGCCGGCATGACGCCGCTCGACTGGATCATCGAGACCGGCGCCACTTACGTGATGGGTGTGCCGACCCATGCGATGGACATCCTCGCCGCGATGCGCGGCCGCGGGCTCGATCGCCTCGGTGCGGTCAAGACCTTCTACATGGCGGGCTCGCCGATCCCGCGCGAAACCGCGCAAGCCTTTCTCGACAGGGGGTCGTTGCCGCAGAACGTCTATGGCATGACCGAGAACGGCTCGCACCAGTACACGCTCCCCGGCGACGATGCGCGGACCATCGTCGAGACCTGCGGGCGGGCCTGTGCGCGCCTACGAGATCCGCATGTTCGACCAGGAGAACCCTGACCTCGAGGCGGCGCCGGGTGCGATCGGCGAAATCGGCGGGCGCGGCGCCTGCCTGACGCTCGGGCTATTTCGACAACCAGCAGGCGACCGAGGAATCCTTCAACCGCGACGGCTGGTTCATGAGCGGCGATCTCGGCCGGCTCGACGCCAATGGCAATCTCGAAATCGTCGGCCGCAAGAAGGATTTGATCATTCGCGGCGGCCACAACATCCATCCCGCCCGGATCGAGGATCTGGCGATGCGCCACGAAGCGGTCGCCCGCTGCGCCGCGTTTGCCGTCGCCGATCCGCGGCTCGGCGAAAAAGTCTGCCTCGCCGTCATCCTCCACGAAGGCGAGACGGCGACCGCCGACGAAATCCTCGCCCATCTCGACCTGGCTGGGCTGTCGCGCTACGACATGCCGGAATATTTCATCGCGATGGAGGCGTTTCCGCTGACCGCCAGCGGCAAGATCCTGAAGCGCGAACTCGTCGAATGGGCGAGGGCGGGCCGCATCGCGCCGAGCCCGATGCGCTGGCGGCCGGCCGGCTGAACCCGCCTTCCCTACTCGCGTTCGAGAGCGCCGCCATTGGCCAGTTCGGCGAAGAAATAAAACAAATCCTTGGGCCGCCGTTCGAGCGTCGCGAAATCGACGTGAACGAGCCCGAACCTTTTGCTGTAGCCCAAGGTCCATTCGAAATTGTCGAGCAGCGACCACACGAAATAGCCGCGCACCGGAACGCCGGCCGCGATCGCGTCCTGCACCGCACCCAGATAGTCGCGCAGATAGGCGATGCGATCCGCGTCCCGAATTCGGCCGTCGGCGTCGATCCGGTCGGGAAAGGCCGCGCCGTTTTCGAGAACATAGACCGGCAGGTCGCCGCTATAACGTTCCTTCGCCTCGATCAGCACCTCGCGGAATGCGGCCGGAGCGATCTCCCAGCCCATATCGGTCGTTTTGCTGCCGGGTGGGGCCGGCAACGTCCCGGCCTCGAAGGGATGGTCCGGATCGCGGCGCACCCTCGTCCGCGTGTAATGGTTGAAGGCGAAATAGTCGAGCTTCTGCTTGATCAGTTCGAGGTCGCCCGGCTGCACTAGCGCTTCCATTTCTGCGGCAATCGGCTCCGGGTAATGCCCGAGCATCTGCGGGTCGGGGAACGAGCGGTTCCACAGCGCATCGAGCATGGTCGCGGCGATTTCGTCTTCCTCGTGTTCGCTTGCCGGGTCGCGGGGATGAAAATTGTAGATGTCGCCGAGCAAGAGGTCGGCCCGTTCGGCGCGCATCGCCAGGATACCGAGCCCGTGCGCGAGGTTCATCGTGTGGATCGCCGAGAGCGCATTTGCCCGGCCGCGCACCCCCGGCGCGTGCTCGCCCTCGCCATAGCCCTTGACGCAGGCGCAATTGGGCTCGTTGAACGTCGCCCAATGCTTGACCCGGTCGCCAAGCCGCCGCGCCGTCAGTTGCGCGTAATCGGCATACCACGAGGCGGTGTCGCGGTTCCGCCAGCCGCCGTGATATTCGAGCGCCTGCGGCAAATCCCAATGATAGAGGCAGATCCACGGTTCGATCCCGGCGTCGAGAATGCCGTCAACCAGCCGGTCGTAGAATTCGAGGCCCTTGAGGTTAACCGCGCCGCGGCCTTCGGGCAGGATCCGCGACCACGAGGTCGAGAGGCGATAAGCGCCGAGCCCGAGTTCGCGCATCAGCGCCACATCCTCGGGCCAGCGGTGGTAATGGTCGCAGGCTATGTCGCCGGTGTCGCCGTTAAGGATCGTCCCCGGCAGATGCGTGAACACGTCCCAGATCGACGGCCCGCGTCCGTCTTCCCGGACCGCCCCCTCGATCTGATAGGCCGCCGTCGAAGCGCCCCAGAGAAACCCATCGGGAAAACCTGTCGCCATTCTGCCGCCTCGTCAGCCGCCTCATCGGGCATATGATGCCGGGCATTCGGGCGGTAAACCAGAGCGCTCGCCTGCGGCGGATCGGCCGGCCGACTGCAACGGAGCCCGGTCTTGCAACAAGGCTCCGTTCCGCCGGAAATGTCAGCGCCTGCCGGGGCTGTGTTCGCCGCCCTTGAGGCGCGCCTCGGCGGCGCGCTCGCGATCCTCGGCGAAACTTCCGCCGCGATGGGCACTACCGACCATGCCGCCATGGCTGTGCTCACCACCCTTGCGACCGGCCTCGGTGGCCAACTCATGGTCCTTCGAGAAGCTGCGCTCCTCGGCCGGGACGCTTTGCCCGCCCTTGCGGCCCGCCTCGGCGGCGCGTTCGCGGTCGTTGCGGAAGTTGCCGCCGCTCGCCTGGCCGCCCTTGCTGGCAATTTCGCGCTGCTTGTCCTCGTCCATCGACGCAAAGCCGCGGTTCGAAGTCTGGGGATGCTCACGATCCGACATGTGAAAACTCCTTTCTGTTATGTCTCTGCCGCTCGTTTACGGTGTCCGGCGAGCGGTGTAAAACAAAACAGATTTTTTGCACATGGTTCCCTATCGAATCCCAAGATTAATTGGCCGCTTAAGCTTGATAGGAAAAGACGGTTTATTGTTCATCCCGAGCTTATCCTGAAAACGCGAGTGCAGCTAAGAAACTATGCCTGATTTCGCAGCGAAATGGCCGAGATCGACCGAGCTACAGCACAACCTCCGGTTCGCGCCGCTGGGCCGCCCGAACCAGCGTTACGCCGCGTCTGTCCGCCTCCGCCTGCAGGGCGGCAAGAAGGATGGCGCGCTCCACCGGGTCATCGTTCGCGAAACGCCATAAGGCTTCGAGGTCGGCCGTCGAGTTCAGCAGAGGTGCAACAAAAGTCCAAAGCTCTTCCTGGTCGCGGCGATTGAGTCCGAACGCGCCGGCCTCGCTCGCGCTCTTCTGCAGAGCCGGCAATGTCGGCGTCTCCTCGACCAGCCACAGCGCCGCGAGAAAAGCCCGCATCTGGTCGTGCCGGAACTCATGCTCCGCGCCGATCGGCCGCACGATGCGCAGACCCTCTCTCTCCAGCGCCTTCAACGTGCCGCCGCCGAGCAGCTTTTCGTCCTCCGGCACGATCCTGCGCCGCCGCTGCGTGACCATCGTCCATGCCAGCTGCTTCAGCCCTTCGAGGCGCAGCGGCTGCCCGTCGGGACCGTCGGCGCGCGCCAGCATCGCGCGGTAGAGCTCGATCCGGTCGGCGGGGAGCAACGCATGTTCGGGATCGGCGGCCGCGAGGTCGGCAAGCAGCCGTACATCGTAACCTGAGACGACGGCGCCGGAGAGCCCCTCAGCCGTGATGCGGCGGGAGAGTGCGGCACCCTTCTCATCGCCAAGCCACAGCGCCAGGAGCCCGTCACGCAATCCGCCGATATCCGCGGGCAATTCCCATGTTTCCCAGCGCTCGTCGCCGATCGCCTGCGAGGTGACCAGCAGACGCGTCTGCCGGAATTGCCCCGCGAAAGCGGCCAGAGAGAGGTCCCGGTCGGCTTCGTTGGCGCCGTCGAGCGCCAGCGCGATGTGTCCCGCCCGCAGCATCGCGTCGATCAGGCCGAGATCGCGCGTCGCAAAGCCGAACTGTTCCAGTTGCCGGCGCACCGCCTCCAACACCCAGGATTCCGGCCGGTTGGCGTCCGGCGCCGGCAAGGCCGCGTAGTCGCGCAGCGGCAGCATGATCAGGATAAATCCGTACCGGCGGACGGCGGCGCGGAGATCGGGGAGATCCTCGGCCGCGAAATACCCCCGCTGCCAGGCCGCGAAGACGCTGCTCTTGCCCATGCCGCTGCGGCCGTGCAGCCAGAGCCGCGGTGCGCCGCGTAGCCGTTGCAGCAGGGCCGTTCCCTCCGAGTGCAAACCCCCGGCTGCCGACACCGGCGGGTCAAGAAACCGGACATCGGTCGGCGTGTTGCGGCGCACGGTCTGGAACCAGGGCTCCAGCACCCAGCGCTGCACCGCCGGCACATGACGCAGAAAGAAGAACGGCCAGGTCAGCCACTTCGCCCAAACCGCATCCGACAGTATGCGGAACGCCCAGGCGCGCCGCCGCGTCAGCAAAATCAGAGCAACGAGGGCGAGGGTGTAAAGGCCACCCAGCGCGGCAAGGATCGCCCGCCACATCGACGCAAGCGTATCCCAAAGCGTCTTCGGTTTGGGCAGCGTCACGCTGAAATCGATGTCTTTCGGTTCGCTGCGGTTGCCATAGCGATCGACTGCGATGACGCGGAGCCGATAGGCCCCGTCATGATCGAACTTTGCTCTGTAGACTGACGACCTCGTCTTGATCTCCGGCCCCGGCCGGTCGCCGAATAGGCTGAGTTCGGCCATGCGCCAGAGATAATGAAACATCCCGGGCTGCGTCAGATAACTGGCGTCGAACGCGACGACCGCAACGGTCTGTTCCGCCTGGATGACCGTGCCGACATTGCCGATCACCTCGACAATCCGCACGGTTCGATCCGGGGGACGATTGAATTTGCTCATACCGCCGGTATCGGTTCCGGCCCAAAGCGAGCCGTCAGCATCGAGCGCCAACGCCTGGACATGGTCACTCAGCAGGCCACCATTGGTGTTGGCCTTGGTGTAGGTCTGCCAGTGCCCATCCTTGTCGAGCCGGGCCAGACCGCCAAAGGTGCCGGCCCAGAGGGAACCGTCCGCCCCGAGCGCCAACGCGCTGACCAAATCGTCCGGTAGGCCACCGTTGGTACTCACTGCATTATAAACGTACCATCGGCCACCTTTGTCACGCCGCGCTAAACCGTCGACCGTCCCGACCCAGAGCGAACCCTTCGAATCAAGCGCCAAAGCCAAGACGCCATCGGCCGGGAGGCCACCGTTAGTGCTGGCCTTGCTGTAACTCTGCCAGCGGTCCCCCTTGTCGAGCCGCGCCAGACCGCCAAGGGTTCCCGCCCAGCGGGTGCCGTCCGGCCCGAGCGCCAGCGCCGTGACGCGATCGTCCGGCAGGCCGCCATTGGTGCTGGCTTTGCTTAAGGTCTGCCAGCGACCGGTGTTGTCCAGCCGAAAAAGGCCGCCGCCGAAGGTCCCGATCCACGGTGAGCCGTCCGCGGCAAGAGCCAACGCCTGGATCCGCTGGTCCGACAGGCCGCCACTGCTGCTGGCCTTGGTGAACGTCCGCCAGCGGCCGGCCTCGTCCCGTCGGGCCAGACCGCTGGCCGTGCCGATCCAGAGGGAGCCGTCCGGCCCGATCGACAGCGCCTGGACTTGATCGTCCGGCAGATCGCCGCCGGTGCTGGCCTTGGTGTATGTCTGCCAGCCGCCGTCCTTGTCACGCCGGGCCAGGCCGCCGCCCATGGTTCCGGCCCATAGGGAGCCGTCCAGGCTCAGCGCCAAAGCCTCGACCTGATTGTTTGGTAGGCCCCCATTGGTGTTGGCGCGGCTGTAGCTATGCCAACGGCCGGCCTTGTCAAGCCGAGTTAGGCCGCTTACCGTCCCCGTCCAAACCGAGTAGTCCGGACCGAACGTCAATGCCATGACCCGATCGTCTGGCAGGCCACCACCGGTGCTGGCCTCGCTGAAGGTTTGCCAGTGACCACTCTTGTCAAGCCAGACCAGGCCGTCGCCAAAGGTTCCGACCCACAGAGAGCCGTCGGGCCCGATCGCCAATGACAAGACCTGATGGGCCGGCCGCCCGCCGTTGATGCTGGCAAGGTTGTCAGTCCGCCAATGGCTGTCCCTGTCAAGCTGGGCAAGACCGCTTTCGGTACCGACCCAAACGGAACCGTCCGGCCCGAGTGCCAGCGCTCGGACCCGATCGTCCGGCAGGCCGCCATTGGTGCTGGCCTTGGTGCAGGTCTGCCAGCGGCCGTCCTTATCATGCCGAACCAGGCCGCCGCCTACGGTTCCGGCCCATAGAGTGCCGTCCGACGCGAGCGCCAACGCCCGAACCCGATCATCCGGGAGGCCGCCATTGGTGCTGGCTTGGCTGTAACTCTGCCAGTGGCCATCCTTGGCACGCCGGGCCAGACCGCCAGCCGTTCCGGCCCACAAAGTACCGTCTGGCCCGAGCGCCAACGCTCCAACTCGATCGTCCGGTAGGCCGCCATTGGTACTGGCATCGCTGTAGGTTTGCCAATGGCCATCCTTACCGAGCCGAGCCAGGCCACCCTCGGTTCCAGCCCACAGGGTGCCGTCCGGCCCGATCGCTAACGCCAAGACCTCATCGCCCGGCAGGCCGCCATTGGTGCTGGCCTTGGTGTACGTCTGCCAGTGGCCGTCCTGATCATGACGGGCCAGACCGCCGAGAGTCCCAGCCCAAAGGGAGCCGTCCGGCCCGAACGCCAGGGCCAGGACACGACCGCTCGGCAGATCACTGTTTTCTGGAGTGAATACCGCCCAGATCGGGACCCAGGCGGATCGCGCGGGGCCGGAGCACGCCATCCACGCAAGAGCAACAGCGAAAATAACCCCCCACGCGGCCAAGACGTCCGCAGGAGATCGGCTGCCCGGCGATCGGCCGTTGAGGGTCCGCCATCGCTTCAAAAGTTTTCCCCGGCAGGTTCGGACCCACCCGGCGCTCGCCAAGCGGCGATCATGCTTCGAGGGTCATTATAGCTGGTCCGCTCCCATCGCAATGTGACGTGTCACACTGTCTGGGCGGCGTGTCCGCAGATCCGGCTAAGTCGCACGACGACGCTAAAATTGCCAAAATCTCGACTTATCGTCAGCGTTATGGGAATGTCGGAGAGGAGGCGCCTGCAAATTCCATGCAAGAACAGGTGTGCGCGAGGCTCAGGCGAAGCGGGCCGGGCTGAATGGGGCGATGTCGATCGAGGGCGGGCGCCGGGCGACGAGATCGGCGACGACTTTGCCGGTCATCGGCGCCGAGGTCATGCCGACATGGCCGTGCCCGAAGGCATAGACGACATCGGGCGTGGCGCCCGAGGGTCCGATCGCCGGCAGCGAGTTCGGGCAGGCTCGGGCGGTGGCCCATCCAAACCGAAATCCGCTCCTCGGGATGATCGGCGGCAAGACCAGGCAGCATCCGCCGGCCTTGTTCGAGCAGGATGCGCGCGCGACGCCAATTGGGCGGAGCCTTGAGCCCGGCGAGTTCGACGGTGCCGGCGAAACGCAAGCCCGTATCCATCGGTGTGGCGACGAACTTGCCGTCGGCGTCGGCCGTCGGGATGCGCGGCATCACCTCGGGGTCGCGGATCATCAGGTGATAGCCGCGCTCGGTTTCGAGCGGGATAGGGTCGCCGAGAGAGGCGGCGAGCGGCTTCGACCAGGCGCCGGCGCAAACCACCGCCATATCGGCCGGAAGATCGCCCCCGTCCGTGCGGATCGCGACAAGCCGGCGGCCGTCGAGACGAAATCCCGCGGCTCGCGCCCGCACCAGTTCGCCGCCCTGGCGCAGAAAATGATCGAGCAGGCGCTGCACGAGACCAAGCGGGTTCGAGGTGTGGCCGTTTTCGCGCACCAGGACGCCGCGGACATAGTCGCGCGACAGGCTCGGTTCGAACTGGCGCAACGCGGCGGCGTCAAATTCGTCGGTTTCGACCCCGTTTTCCCGCCGCAACTCCCAGGCGAGCCGCTCCTTCTCCAGGCTCTCCTGCGAGCGATAGACGTAGAGATGCCCGAGGCGGTGCACGAGGTCCTGCGCCCCGGCGTCGCGCACCAGGGGTTCGAGCGCCGTCAAGGTCGCGCCGACCAGGGGCCGCAAGGCGCGCGCCGCGGCATGCACCTTGTCGGGCGCACCTGCCCGGACGAAGCGGATCAACCAGGGCGCGATCGTCGACAGGTAGGTCCAGCGCAGCGACAGCGGCCCCACCGGGTCGAACAGCCAGCGCGGCACGTTCCACATGATGCCCGGCATCGAGACCGGCGTCACCGAGGAGGCGTTGAGCGCCCCGGCATTGCCGAAGGAAGCGCCCTGCCCGGGCTCGCCCACCTCGATGATGAAGACATGATGGCCGTCCCGCTGCAGCCAGCTTGCGGCGCAGACGCCGACCATGCCGGCGCCGATCACCCCAACCCGCCTGCCCGATTCCGACATGGACGCGGCCCCCGCCCGAGATCAGGCCGCGGATCTCTCTTCGGCGCCGACCACGTCGCGGACGAGCCTCAGGCTCGGCACGATCGGTCGACCCGCACGCAGCACCAAGCGCGGAACCCAGCGCCGCTCGACGGTCAAGATTTCGCCGCGGCAGTCGGGGAAGGGCCAGTCCTCGATGCGCTCCTCGAGCACCGTCACATCGGCGCGCGAGCCCGGCGCGAGCGTGCCGATCTCGCTCTCCTCACCCAGAACGCGCGCCGGGTTGCGCGTCACCGCGGCCACCGCGTCGGCAAACGGCATCCCCAGCGCCACCAGCCGCGCGAAGGCGCCGGCGAGGCTGTAATCGAGTTCGCTGTCGTCATGCATGACCGGGAAAAGGCCGTGCGCGTCGCTGCTGATGATGTGCGGGAAGAGGCCGGCGGCGATCATCCGGCGCGCCGTCGCATAGCTGAAATTGATCCCGAAACCGATGTCGAGCAGAACTCCCTTCTCGACCGCGTCGAAGAGCAGCGGCGACGGGTCCTCGTCCGCGCCAAGGACGCCGTCGGGCATCGCCGAATAGACATGGGCGAGAATGTCGCCGCGGCGCGCGATCTCCAATGTCAGCGGCAACAGCGAGCGCGGCTCCGGGCGATGCGCCTCGTCGACCTCGAACAATTCGCCGGTATGGATATAGAGCGGCAGGCCGGTGCGGTCCGAGGCCTCGCGGGCCCGGCGCACGACGTCGAAACCCCACCGCGAATAGGCCCCGGATTCGCAATGAATCTCGCCAAAGCCTCGGACGAGGCGCGGATGCGCCGCCGCCTCGGCGACCAGCAGATCGACATCAACGATGTCGGGTGTGTGAATGATCGGACCGGCGCAGCCGCCGCGCAATGTGCCGGCCGAATTGATCGACGGGAAGGCGCGGATGTCGGTCGCGGCGCGCCGTGCGATGTAGTGCTCGAAGGCCGGGATCGTGTAAGCGCCGGCGCCGCCCTGATCGACCGCCGTCGTTACCCCGGCATTGACGCCGGCGTCGTCGGGTGGCAGCCCGAACGTCGTCACCCACTCGAACACATGCACGTGCAGATCGACCCAGCCGGGCGTCACGATCCTCCCTTTGAGGTCGATCGTTTCCTTCGCATTCTCGCCGAGACCCGGACCGACCGCGGCGATGCGATCGCCTCTGACCGCGACATCGCACACCTTGTCGATCCCCGTTAAGGGATCGCACACCCGAGCGCCGCAGAGCGCCAGGTCAAAGAGCGGCTGCGCCTCGCCCATCCCCGCCTCCCGTCAAATCCATTCGGCGATTTCGCCGAGATCAAGCCGCGGCAATCGCGGCCGCAGGCTCTCCCGGTCGCCATAGCCGATATTCATCAGAAAGTTACTGCGATAGCGGCCGTCGGAAAAGAACTCGGCATCGACCTTGGCGTTGTCGAAGCCGGACATCGGACCGCAATCGAGCCCCTGCGCCCGCAGCGCTATGATGAAATAAGCGCCCTGCAGCGTACTGTTGCGGAATGCGGTCTCGATCGCCAGCGCCTCGTTGCTGGTGAACCAGCCGCGGGCGTCGGTGTGCGCATAGAGCCGCGGCAGTTGCTCGTAGAATTCCCGGTCATAGGCGACGATCGCCGTCACCGGGGCGGTGCGGACCTTTTCGTAATTCCCGGAAGAGACGCCGGGCAGCAGCCGCGCCTTCCCCGCCTGGCTCCTGATGAGCACCACCCGCATCGGCTCGCAATTGGCGCTGGTCGGCCCGAGTTGAGCGAGCGCCAACGCCGCATCGACGGTCTCTTTCGGCACGTCCCGCTCCTGCCAGCGGGTAAAAGTGCGAGCTTCCGCGAACAACGTCGCGATCGCCCCATCGTCGATCGGGTTCATCCGGTCAGTTCTCCTGATTGGTACCGCCCCGAGCGACGCAAGACCGATGCCAGGCGCGCTTCAGCGTCAGGCACGGCCATGACGGCGGAAAAGGTCGGTCAGGACCCCGACATCCCGCCATTCCTCGCACTCGTTGACAGCATGCTCGACCGCCTCGGCGCCGGCCGGCGTCAGCACGGTGCCTGCGAGTTCGCGGAATTTGCCGCGGATCTCGCTCTCCGCGAAGGGCTCGTTGAAGTCGCCCCGGTGACTCTCGCGGGTTTCGTTCGCCTTCCGGCCGTCGCTGAGCGTCACGGTGACCCGCGCCGGACGAAGCCGCGGCGCCAATGCAGTCATCGCCGGGTCCTCGCTGACCTGAACGCGATCGGCGGAGCGCAGCGATCTCGGGATCGTCGAGCGCGCCGTCGTCGAGTTCGGCAAAACCGGCGCCGCCGCGCACCGCCATCACCGCGGCGGCATGCGGCAGCGAATATTTCGAAGCGAAATAGTTGGGCGGGTCGGGATTGCGCATGACCGAGGCGAATCGATAGGTCGCGATCTCGATAGAGGCGATCTCGGCCGGCCGAGGCCGCAATTGCGCCAGTGCGGCCTTCAGGCAATCGAGTGCGGGATGGATCGGATTGCAGCAGGCGTAGAGGCGGAAGTAGTTGCGGGTGATTTCCCAGCGGCGGCCGATCTCATCGAGAACATGGTCGGGTGCGAACCCGTCGCCGACAAGACCGCCCAGCGCCTCCTCGATCGCCTCAGGCTGCGCCACGAACCCGGCAAGCGCCAGTTGGGGCGCCAGCGCCGCGGCAAACCCGCTCATCCCGCCGGCGACGTTGAGCGCCGTGGCGCCGGCAACGGCGTTGGTGTAGCTCGGCGTCAGCATCAAGGTCGCGGCGATGCGCATGGCGCTGCTGACACCCGCAGCGTCGAGCCCATGGAGGCGAGCGCCCGCCGCCGCCGCCGCGAGCAACGACACTTGGCCGTTCTGGTGCGCCAGCGACCGCGGCCGGAATCCGATCGAGATCCGCGCGACGACATCGTAACCGAGGATGAAAGCGGTGAGCATCTCCGCTCCCGACGTCTTGCGCTCTTCGGCGACCGCGAGGACACCCGGCAGAACCTGCATCGCGGCTTGGCCCGAAACCAGCCGTAGCCCCTCGCAAAGCTCGATCGAACGCCCGGCGATCCCGTTCAACAGCGCCGCTGTCCTCGCATCCGCCCTCGGCCAGCGGCGGGCGTAGACGGTGGCGCTGGCGCCTCCGCCATCGATCAGCCGCTCACGCAACGCCGCAACCTCTGGCCGAGCCGACCCCGCGAGGATCACGCCGATCGTATCGAGCAACACCAGCCGGGAGTGCCGGCGCACCGCTTCGGGTATGTCGTCCAAGGGCGTCTCGGCGACGAACTGCGCCAGCCTCTCGATCTCTCGGCCCATCAGTGCGGAACTCCTCGCGATTGCCCGGGCGGGAATGGTAGCTTCGCCATGCTCGCCTCGTCACGCGTTGCAGAAGGAACCAAAGACATGGCCGTCGTCGAGACCGAACGCTTGGGACAGATCCTCGTGGTGCGGATGAACCGGCCCGAGCGGCTGAACGCGCTCAACCACGAAATGCGCACCCGGCTCGCCGAAACCTGGACCGAGTTTCGCCACAGCAACGATCTCGAGGTCGCGATCTTCACCGGCGCCGGCAGAGGCTTCTGCGCCGGCGAGGACATGAAGGAATCGCTGCAGAACAACATGCCCGGCGGCCGCCGGCCTGATATCGAGGACCCGTTCATGACCGGGGCGCTCGAAAAGCCGGTCATCGCCGCGGTCAACGGCTTTGCCATGGGCGGCGGCTTCATGCTGGTCGAGCGCACCGATCTGCGGGTCGCCGTCAAGGGCGCGGTGTTCGAGGTTTCCGAGGCCAAGCGATGGCTCTTGGGCGGCTATAATCACGGCCATCTCGCCAATCTGCCCTACCCGATCGCGATGGAGATGGCGCTCGGCTTCCGCTTCACCGCCGAGCGGTTTTACGAAATCGGCTTTTCTGAACCGTCTGGTCGAGCCCGACCAGCTGATCCCGGCGGCGGTCGCGATGGCCGAGCACCTGTTGACCCTGCCGCCCGCCTCGCGCGTCAACACCGTGCACATGATGCGGCAGATGCGCCCGACGCCCTCGTCCGAGCAGCAGCGCCTCGCCAAGGCCTTGCACGAGCATGGCGCCAAGAGCGATCTGATCGAGTCGCGCGCCGCCTTCGCCGAGAAGCGCAAGCCCAACTTCAAGGGCTGGAACGACCCGCAGGACCGCTACCGCCTGCCGACGCTCGATGCGGAGAAAGGCTGAGGCGGCCCGCCGCCGATTTCTAAGGATATATCGAAGTGGCTGACCCGACTGCCGCGAACGGCCCGCTCGCCGGGCTCAAGGTGCTGGACCTGACCGAGCACATGGCGGGGCCGTTCTGCACGATGATCCTCGCCGATATGGGGGCCGAGGTGATCAAGCTGGAGCGGCCGGGCAAGGGGGATTCGGTGCGCGCCTGGGGCGACGGCAGCGAGCGCAACCCCTATTTCCGCTACATCAACCGCAACAAGAAGGGGATCACCCTCGACTACAAGGATCCCGAGGGCAAGGCCCTGTTCCAGCGCCTCGTCGAGGAGAGCGACGCGCTGGTCGAGAACTACCGGCCCAACGTGATGCCGCGCGCCGGACTCGGCTACGAAGATCTGCGCCGGCTGAACTCGCGGCTGATCTACGCCCAGCTGTCGGGCCTGGGCTACGACGGCCCTTATGCCGGGCGCGGCGGCTTCGACCTGATCGCCCAGGGCATGGGCGGCATCATGCATGCCACCGGCGAGCCTGACGGCCCGCCAATGTCGGTCGGATTGCCGATCTGCGATCTTGGCACCGGGATGTGGGCGGTTCAGGGCATTCTCGCCGCACTCTATGAACGCGAGCGCACGGGTCTGGGCCGTCTGGTCGAGTGTTCGCTGCTGGAAACCGCGATCGGCTTCAGCTCCTGGACCAGCGCGCAGTGGCTTGCCGACCATGTCGAACCGACGCGGCAGGGTTCGCGTCACCGGCAGAACGCGCCCTATCAGCGGATGAAGACAAAAGACGGCTATCTGATGATCGGCGCCGCCGGCGAGGCGATCTGGGCGCGCTGTGCCACCGCGATGGGTCATCAGGAATGGTGCGACGACCCGCGTTTTGCGACAAATCGGGCGCGGATGGCGAACCGCGAGGCGCTCGAAGCCGCGATGGAAGCCGTGTTCGCCGCCGAAAGAACCGATCATTGGGTCGGCGTTCTCGAAGCGGCCGGCGTGCCCTGCGGCCCGGTCTACGACTACGGACAAATGTTCGCCGACCCGCAGGTGCGCCATCGCGGCCTCGTGCAATATGTGCGCGATCCCGAACTCGGCGACGTTCCCCACATCCGCACTCCGATCCGGATCGGCGACGAGATCGCCGTGCGCGCAGCCGCCCCCAAACTCGGTCAGCACAACGCCGAAGTCTTCGGGAGATTAGGCGTGACGGCCGCCGATCTCGACCGCCTGCGCGCCAAGGGCGTCATCTGAATTCGGGTCTTCGCCTGTTCTCGTAGGGAATTTACAGGCGCACCACCCGCCCGCGACGGGCCGCCCACTCGCAAAAGCGGCCCCCCGCACCATCACCCACAGTAGTGGTCGAATGTGGCGATTTCCCGGTCGCAGACGCCCGAAAGACGCGGGCGCAGCTTGAAGCCAGGGGCTGCGCGATCCATCATCTCCGACATGCAGGAATTCGCGATCCGTCCGGCGCCCGACGACCCCCGACTGACCCGTACCGTCAGCGGCATCGACCAGGAGGGCCGGGCGATCGAGACGGCGGTCGTCATGGAACGGCCGCTGACCTTGTTCCTGAACGGCCGTGAAATCGTCACGATGATGACGATCGGGGACCATCCGGATTGGCTCGCCGTCGGCTATCTGATCAATCAGAACATGCTCGGGACCGAAGACCGCATCACTGGCGTCGATTACGACGAGGAGCTCGAAACGGTCGTCGTCCGCACGGACCGGGAGACCGATTTCGAGGATAAATTGCGCAAGAAGACGCTGACCTCGGGGTGCGCCCAAGGTACGGTTTTCGGCGATCTGATGGAGAAATTCGACGAGGTTAGGCTCGACCCCGGCGCCACACTGCGCACCTCTTGGCTCTACTCGCTGACGCGCAAGATCAACACCTCGCCAAGCCTTTACCTGACGGCCGGGGCGATCCACGGCTGCGTGTTGTGCGAGGAGGACCGCCCGCTGCTCTATATGGAGGATGTCGGCCGGCACAACGCGATTGACAAGATCGCCGGCTATATGCGCCTCCACGACATTTCTCCCGAGGGCAAGATTTTCTACACGACCGGCCGACTGACCTCGGAGATGGTGATCAAGACCGTGCAGATGCGCATCCCGATCCTGGTGTCGCGCTCGGGCTTCACTGCTTGGGGGGTGGACTTGGCGCGTCAGGCCGGGCTGACGCTGATCGGCCGGGCCAAGGGCAGGCGTTTTGTGGCGCTCTCAGGCAATGAGCGCATCGTCTTCGACAGCGATCTGCGGATGGTCGAGGAGGAGCATCCGCGGCTCGCCCGAAAATCGAGCAGGGCCGAGGAGGATGCGGCGTGAACATCGTCGGGCTCTTGCTCGCCGGCGGACAGTCGCGGCGCATGGGCGGCGGCGACAAGGCGTTGCGGCCGTTGGGCGGGATGACCCTGCTGGCGCGCGTTGTCGAACGGCTGCGCCCACAGGTCGAGGCGCTGGTGCTGAACGCCAACGGCGATCCGGCGCGCTTTGCCGGGTTCGGCCTGCCTGTCGTGCCCGACAGTGTCGCCGGGTTCGCCGGCCCCTTGGCGGGTGTGCTGGCCGGACTCGACTGGGCTGCCGCCAACCGGCCGGATTGCCCTTTTGTCGCAAGTGCGGCGACCGACGCGCCATTCCTCCCGACCGACCTCGTGGCACGGCTCTTGGCTGGGGTCGAGGAGGCCGGCGCCGACCTCGCCTGCGCCGCCTCGGGCGGGCGGGCGCACCCGGTGTTCGGGCTGTGGCCTGTCCGGCTGCGCGACGATCTGCGCCACGCCCTGGCGGACGAGGGTCTTCGCAAGGTCGACGTCTTTACCGCGCGCTACAGGCTGATGACGGTCGCGTTCGCGGACACCCCGATCGACCCGTTCTTTAACGCCAACCGGCCCGAGGATTTGGACGCCGCGGCGGAGTTACTGCGAACCGCGGGCAGCTGAGTCGCGCGACCGGTCGAGGAGTGCGACGAGGTGTCGGGTCAGGAGCGCATAGCCCGCCGCCGTAAAATGGAGCCGGTCGGGCGACATCGCCGGGCCGAGCCGGCCGTTCGTATCGAGCAACCCGCCGTCGATTTCGTCATAGACGACGTGGCTTCCGCCGGCGCAGCCGGCAATCAGCCGGTTGACCTGTCCGACCGCTCGCCGCAAGGCCGCGTCGGGCGAACCGGCCCGCGGCAATAGACCGAGGAGCAGGATACGGCTGCCCGGCAGGCGCTGCCGCAGCGTCTGCAGGACCGCGCGGGATACCGTCGGCGGTTTCCTCCGGCGAGCGGCCGTAGCCCAGATCGTTGGTGCCGATCAGTACGACGACGCGCTCGGGCGGCGGCCCGTCAAGATTGCCGTTTTCGAGCCGCCAGCGCAGATGGTCGGTGCGGTCGCCGCTGACGCCGGCATTCATCACGCCGCGCGGCGCGAGCTTTTCCCGCCACAATTCCCGGTCCCAGTATTCGGTTATCGAATCGCCGAAGAACAACGTCTTGTATGGAACCGTCCTGACTTCCTCGGTGATGCGCTCGGCGCGTGCCACTGCATGCGTACCGGCACGCGGGATCGGCGGTGGCAATTCCTGCGCCGTGAACCGGCCGCAGCGCACCAGCTCGTCGGCGCCGGCGGAAGCGCCAAGAGCAAGCGACAGCAGCAGCGATAGGATGATGCGCGCGGCCGCCACTGTTCTCCGCTTGCTAATTCGTCGAAACCTACCCAGCACCCGATCGCGCCGGGGATCGTCGTCCAACAGCCGAAGCGCTCATAGACTTGCGCGGTATCAATTTTAGAGACCGGAATCGCGGCGCTCAGCGCGGCGACGATCGTCGCCGACACGCCCTCTCATCCCTCCTAGGCCGCTTCCCGATCAGCCGGTCGGAAGCAGTTCGGTGCGGTAGGTCGGGCGCAGGATATCGAGGCGCAGCGGCACCGGGGTCCCGAGCCACAGCGCGTTCTGGCTGTGGTCGTCATAGGAACTATGCGTCAGGGGGTGGACGAGAACGTCGAGGCCCTCGCGGTTCAGCATCAGCCACGGAACGACGTTCTGAAATTCCTCGGTCTTGAAGATGACGTTGAATTGCGAGATCGGGTGCGGCCCGCGCGGCTCGTCGCTGAAGCCGCCGGGTTCGACCGCGAATTTGTCGAGGATCTTCTGGCGCAGCCGCTCGGCGACCGGACGGGTCGCGGCGTCGTAATAGACATGCGCGTGATAGCCCTTGAGTTCGATCGGTTCGCTCATCTCGTGTGCTCCTTGCCCGGTTCAGCGGTGAGGATAACTCAATCGGCCGCCAGAATAACTCATTTGACCGCCCGAAACTGCTATCTTAGGATTGAAAGCATCGAGGCCATCGAGCACTCGCGGAGGACATGATGGACGGCTTGGCGTTTCCGGACCTGAAGACTGTCGTGGCGCCGCTCAATTTCCTCGTCCCAATGCCGGAAAAGCCGGTCGCGTACAATTACGACCCGCCGCCCGGGACGCCGCTCGCGCACCGGCAAGAACGTCGAATATCGCGTGCCGATCCGCGACGCGCGGCCGATCGCCGGCCAGCTGTCTCTCGACAAGGAAGGCTTTGTGCTGCTGCGGCATCAGACGGCGGTCGCGGATTTCTACGACGAGAGCCAGATTGCCTCGACCTATTATCCCGAATGCGAGCGGGTGGTCAAAGAAGCGACCGGTGCGGCCCGCGTCGTCGCGTTCGACCACATCGTGCGCAATGCGGCAAAGGCGGCGATCAAGGACAGCGGCATCAAGATGCCGGCCAAGCGCCTCCACAACGACTACACCGCCTGGTCGTCGCCGCAGCGGGTGCGCGACCTGATGGGCGAGGAGGCGGAAGAACTGCTGAAGCACCACTTCGCGATCATCAATCTGTGGCGGCCGATCAGCGGCCCGCTGCTCGACTCGCCCTTGGCGCTGTGTGACGCGCAGAGCCTGTCGGAAGAAGACCTGGTCGCGAGCGATCTCAAATATCCCGACCGTACCGGCGAGACCTATTCGATCACCTACAACCCGAACCAGCGGTACTACTATTTCCCGAAGATGACGGCCGACGAGATCGTGCTGATCCGCTGCTTCAACTCGAAGCTCAGCGGCGCTGCGCGGTTTTCGGCGCATACCGGCTTCGACGATCCCGAAACGCCGCCCGACGCGCCGCCGCGGGAGAGCCTCGAAGTCCGCACGCTGGTGTTTTTCCCGCCCGAAGCCTGATCCGAACTCGCCGCCGGCGCGTCACAGCGCCGGCGACACCCGGCGCAGCGCCGGCAGTAATTCGTCGCTGATCAGCCGCATGCTGGAGAGTGCGTGGCCGACCGGCATGCCGCTCCAATGGGTGCGGAAGATCAGGAAATTCGCCCCAGCCTCCTCCCAGCACGGGCGCAACTGCTCGTAGCATTCCTCCGGGCTGCCGAGGACGAAGCGATCGCGCAACAGCGCCTCGAAGGGCTGGCGGAACGAATCCTTGCCCGGCAGCACCTCGTCCTGCCCCCAGCTGGCGTAGGTGCGGTATTTTTCGGCGAGATAGGGGCCGGCCATGTCGAGCGCCGTCGCGGTGTCCTTGGCGCAGAAGATCTCGCGCGCATAGGGCAGCACCACCGGAAAAGGCTTGCCCAGCGCCGCCAGTTCGGCGCGGTAGAGGGCCAGTTGCCGGGTGATCTCGGCGATCGTGGCGTGCGGGTTGACGAACCAGCTGTCGCCGAGCCGGGCGGCGCGGCGCACCGCGCGGTCGTTGTTGGCGGCAAACCAGATCGGCGGGTGCGGCTGCTGCACCGGGCGGCAGGTCATCGTCACGTCGACGAGCTGGCAGATGTCGTTCTCGAAGGTGACGTGTTCTTCGGTCCACAACCGCTTGACCGCTTCGAGGCATTGTTCGAAGCGGCGCACGCGCTGGCCGCGCGGCACGCCGAACGCGTCGAACTCGACGTCGCGATAGCCGAGCCCGACGCCGAAGATGAAATTGCCGCGCCAGATCGCGTCGAGCGAAGCGACCGCCTCGGCGAGTTCCACCGGGTTGTGCAGTGTCGCCAGCAGGACGCCGGCGATGCCGGTCATCTCGCCCGCCTCGGCCGCGAGCCGCGCCAGAAACGGCACGAGCTGCACCTGCCGCACTCCCTCGCTCAGATAATGCTGGCCGGTGGCGACGGCGTCCCAACCGCGGTCGCGGGCGAGCCGCGCCATGGCGTATTGGCCCTCGAGGGCGGCGACCATATCGCTGCCCGGTGGGTGCTGGCAGGTCAGAAAGATGCCGATCTTCATGACGCCTCCATTGCCGATGGTTGTTCCAAGGGCCTCGGTCGTAGATGATCGCCCGGGCCTCGGCAAGACAGGACAGGAGGAAACCGGCGTGGACAGCTTCACCGCCAGCGACGGCGCGCGCCTTGCCTATTATATCGACGATTTCACCGACCCCTGGAGGAAGCCGCCGACCCTTCTGTTGCTGCATGCCGCGATGGGCAGCGCCAGGCGATATTACGCCTGGGTGCCGCCGCTCTGCCGCCATTACCGAGTGGTGCGGATGGATCTGCGCGGCCACGGCGCCTCGCCGGTGCCGCCCGCCGATAGGACGCTGACGCTGGAGCGGCTGGTCGGCGACGTCGTCGAGTTGCTCGACCATCTCGGGCTTGCCGACGCGCATATCGTCGGTAATTCGGCCGGCGGCTATCTCGGCCAGCAAATGGCGATGAACCATGGCGCGCGGGTGCGCAGCCTGATGCTGTTCGGCTCGACTCCGGGGCTGAAGAACAGCCAGGCGCCGGGCTGGATCCCGCAGATCGAGGCGAAGGGTCTACGCGGCTTTCTCGCCGAGACGATCGCCGAGCGGCTGCCACTCGCCGAGGTCGATCCGGGACTGGTCGAATGGTTTCTCGACGAGGCCGCCAAGAACGATCCCGCCTATATCGGCAAATTCGTGCTGCTGATGGCGAGCTACGATTGGAGCGAGGAGCTTGCCCGCATCCGCTGTCCCACACTTGTCGTCGTACCAGGAGCCGAACCGATCGGCTCGACCGCCAATTACGAGCCGTTCCGTCGCCTGGTCAAAGACGTCGATATGCGGGTCTATGACGGCGCGCCGCACAACATATGCGACGCCTACCCCGATCGCTGTGCCGCCGACGTGCTCGAATTTCCTGACGCGTCGCTTCGGGCTCGGCCGCTGACCGCGGTTGTCAGCCGACCCCCGGCGGGCGACGTTCATGCCAATCCGTCGCCTGTTGGTAGGCCCAGCCGATGCGCAAGGCGGTCGCCTCGTCATAGCCCCGGCAGACGATCTGCAGTGACAGCGGCAGCCCGGTCGCGGTAAAGCCGTTCGGCAAGGCCAGCGCACAAAGCTCCAGGATATTGACGAAACGGGTGAAATGCGCCGGGGTCGAGTTCTGATCGACAGCGTCGAGCGGGATCGCCGCGGTCTGCGTCGTCGGCGTTAGCAGCGCATCGACATCGGCGAACACCCGGGCAAATTCCGCCTTGGCCGCCGCCTGGTCGCGCAGCGCGCCGAGATAATCGCGGGCCGACAGGCTGCGCCCGACGCCGATGCGGGGGCGCACCGCATCGTCGACCGGCAGGTTCATGTCGTCGGTCAGATGGCCGACCAGGAAATAGCCTTCGGCGCCGATAATGCGGCCCGTCGCGGCGGTGTAATCGGTAAGGCGGCGCGGCAGGTCGAGCGGAACGATCTCGGCGCCGAGGCCGGCCAGGGTGTCGAGCGCAGCGTCGTAGGCGGCGAGCATTTCGGGCGCCACCCCGTCGCGTTCGCTCCGCGGCATTCGCGCCAGCCTCATTCCGCGCACACCGCGCCGCATCGTCAGGATCGGATCGTCCGGCAGGATGCCGCGGGTGCGGGGGTCGTTGGGATCGGGACCCTGCATGATTTGATAAAGGAGCGCGGCATCCTCGACCGAGCGCGCCATCGGGCCCGGCGTGTCGAGGGTCGGGCTCAGCGGCAGGATGCCGTAGGTGCTGACCCGGCCGATCGTGGTCTTGAGCCCAGTCAGGCTGCACCAGGATGAGGGCAGCCGAACCGAACCGCCGGTGTCGGTGCCGATCGCCCAGGGTGCAAACCCGGCAGCGACAGCCACGCCCGAGCCCGCGCTCGACCCGCCCGGCGTGCGCGCCTGCGCCGGGTCCCACGGGTTCCACGGAGTGCCGCGATGCTGGTTCGTCCCCCAGCCGCCCATCGCGAACTCGACCGTGTGGGTCTTGCCGATGATGATGAGCCCCGCGGCGATCAGGCGCTGCGCCAGGGTCGCAGTGTAGGTCGACCGTCGATCGCGCCAGACTTGCGAGCCGCCGGTCGTGATCCTTCCTTCGATCTCGATCAGATCCTTGAGAGCAATCGGAATGCCGTGCAGCGGCCCGACTGCATGGCCGGCGCGGATCGCCTTGTCGGCGGCTTCCGCGGCGAGCCGCGCATCCTTGTCGTAAACCTCCACAAAGGCGTGCGCTTTCGCGTCGCCGGCAGCTATCCGCGCGAGGCAGGCACCGACAGGATCTACCGGCGACAGTCGGCGTCCGGCGATTTCACGCGACAGGATATGGGCCGGCAGCAATGCCGGGTCGTTGATCGGTGAGGCCATTTTGCCGTATTGCTGCGATCGGAGCGGCGCAGCATAGACCCGCCGCCGTAAAGGCTGTCAACTGGCTCCTCGCCCAGCCTAGCCACGATTGCGTTTGACCTCGGCCGTTCTGTTGCCCGCCCCGTGGGGGACACGGACGCCGATCGCAGGTTTGCGCGCCGAAGGATGATGCGCAGCCGCCCGCGAATGGGATGCCTGACGGCCGGAACGTGCTGCCGGGCCGCTGTGATGCCCCGATCGTTTGGCCTGCCTTCCGCGGTGATGGCGATCGTCGGTGACGATGGCGACGTGGGCAAAATTGCGCTTCGGATGCCATCGCGACGGCGGTCCGCCGTCATAAGTGGCGCTATCGTAGCCCACGGCCGAACGGGTTTCGACGATGTCGCGCGGACCCGTGCTCGGGTAGACAAAGCCGTAAGTCGGGCTGTTGCGACCGAACTTCCCGGAGCGCAAATCGCGGACTGCGACGCTCGTCCAGTCGTTGTTGGGCGAGGTATCGATCGCTTCCACGCCGCGGGTCACGCTTCCCCGATACCAATTGGCATGGTCGATCAGGACCTCGCGCGAGTTGATGACGCCGGAAACGACCGCGACATGACCCGAAGGCATGTGCCCGCTGCGCCGGAACACCATGATCGCACCGACGTAGGGCGCCGATCCGCGTTGATAGAGGCCGGCCGCTTCGTCCCACCAACCGCCGGCGGCGCCGAATAGAGAGACGCCGGTCGCGGCGCGGGCGTAAAGCGCGCAATTGGCCGCGGCGGCCGAACCCGTCCAGCCGAGCAAAACGGCAATGCCCAAGGCGCCCCAAACGAGGCCCCGCCTCTGCTTCGCTCGCATAATTTGCCCCCCGATTGAGACGGCCGGAAAGCCGTCGATCCCCTAGGTATCCGGCTGTGAGCCGGTTAATGTTCGTTAAGCCCGGTTATAAAACTCCAGGTCGGAATTAAAAATCATCATGTTTTTTGCGCTGATATGGTTGAAAATGAAGGCCTCTTATTCTACCCGTCTCCCTACGCGACGGGGATTTTCCCCTCACATCACTATACCGTGAATGCCAATCCCGACAGAGCCTCTCGCACCGAAGGCTCTTCGAGCAGCGCGCGGAAGCGGAGGACCGCCGGGCGCCCCAACCGGGCCCGCGGCACAACGAAGTCATAGCATTCGTCCTGCGCCGCGATGAAGCCCAAGCCGTATTGGAGTGCGACGCTTTCGATCGCGATCCCCCAATCGGCGCGGCGCTGGGCCACGGCAACGGCAACGGCGTTGTGCGATTTCGGTTGCGACCAGTAGCCGGCCGGTTTCGCGTTATTCAACAGGCGATCGGTCAAGATGCGGGTCCCACTGCCGGCGTTGCGGTTGACCATCAGGCAATCGCGATCGGCAAGCGCGGCGGCGACGGCGTCCGCTAGCGAGCAGCCGGCAAAGCGTCGATCGTCGCTTCGATGGACGATGCCCTGCCGCCGGCGATAGCCGGGCACCAGTTCCAGTTCCGAGGTAAGGAAGGGCCGATTGTATTCTCCGGTTGCGGGATCCATCAGATGGATCGCGGCGATGTCGCACTCGCCGCGCTTGGCGGCGGCGAGCCCGCCGGTGCTGCCGACATTGAGGATCTTGACCGCGACCCCTTCGGCATGCAGCCGGTCGACCAGTATGTCCAGCCCGACGCAGTGGCTGCCGATCACGACGAGATCGGCGAGGCGCGCGGGACCGATCAGCCGGACCTCGACCGGCGTTCCGGCGGCGACGCTCTCGACCTGCGCGTTGACAGTCACGAACCCATCGGCCTGGCTGAAGGCGGTGACCGAGCCCGAGCCCTTGGCGGTCGGATAGGCGGCGAGATTGCCCTCGTCATCGCCGCGGATCAGCGCAACCATCAGGTATTCGGTTCGCCCCCGCTCGGACGAAATTCGCAGCGGCAACGTCGCGGGCATCCGTTCTGCCTGCTCATCCGCCAATCCACCGAAGCGGCGGATCACCGGCGCCACGAACTCGTGAAACGTGAAGATCGCCGAGGTCGGAAAGCCCGGCAGGACGATGATCGGCTTGCCGCCGGTCACCGCCAGACATAAGGGTTTCCCCGGCTTTAGCGCGACGCCGTGCACGACTATCCCGGGGTTGGCATAGCGCGCGACGGCGCGGTAGCAAAGATCGCCCGCCCCCTTCGATGTGCCGCCTGACAGCACGACCATGTCGCAGGCTGCCAGGCCGTCTTCGATAAGGCGGCAAAGCACCGTCTCGTCGTCTGGGCCGATGCCGAGAGGCTGCGGGACGCCGCCCGTCTCCTCGATCGCCGCCGCGATGATCGCCGCGTTCGAATCGTAGACCGCACCCGGCCGCGGCGGCTCCCCCGGCGCGAGGATCTCGTTGCCGGTCGAAATCACGGCGACCCGCGGCTGGCGCCAGACCTCGACCGCAGCGCGGCCGACCGCCGCCAGCATCCCGATCTCGCGCGAAGACACCATCTGGCCGGCGCGCAACACTGTCTCGCCGCGCGCCATATCGCTACCCGCAAAGGAGATGAACTGTCCGGCCGAGGCAGCCCGGTGGATATCAATCGCGGGGTCTCCGGCACCTTCGATCGCCTCGCTGTGCTCGACCATGACAATGGCGTCGGCGCCGCGCGGGACCATGCCACCGGTGGCGATCAGCGTCGCCGTGCCCGGCAGGACCGGCAGGCGCGGCTCGTGCCCCGGCGTCAGGACTTCCGGGTTCAGCGCGAGCCGTCGCGGTGTGCGCTCGGCCGCACCCGCCGTATCCTCGGCACGCACCGCAAAACCATCGACATTGGCCCGGTCGAAGCCCGGGACATCGACCTCGGCGATAACCGCTTCGGCCAATACCCGGCCCAATGCTTGCGCCAACGACACCGTCTCGGGGCCCAGCGGCCGCAGCTCGAGATGACGGTGGAAACGGCGGACGGCCTCGTCGCGATCGACGACATCCAGGAACTGCTCCTGGCGCGCCGACGCTGCGAGGGTCGTCGGAAAGTCGTTCATCGAGCGCTCCTCTCCCATCTACATCCAGCGGTCGTCCACCCTTCATTGGTCGCACCAATATACCGTGACCGCCGCCCCCCGCGGATAACCCTCACTTGCCTCCGGGACTATGACAAAGCCGTCGGCGGCGACCGCGCCCATCATGCCGATCTCGGCGAAGGGCGGGATCGGCTCGACCCTGCCGTCGGCGCACCGCCTTACCGGACAGATCTCGGTCACGCCAATCGCCGAGACGATCTTGCCCGCCGTCGTCGCTTCGGCCGCGCGATAGGGCAGACCGGGATCGCCCCCGGCGAGGTGCCGAATGGCGCGTCCGGCAAGGAGTTCATAACTCCACCAGCAGGCGGGCGGCGTGCCGGGGAGCAGCAGCACCGGCATGCTGGCGCGGGTCAGGCCGCAGCACGCCGTCTCGCCCGGCCGTAGGCGGACACCGCGGATTGCGAGTTCGCCGGCGCGGGCGAGTGCCGAGGCGGCCCCATCCTCGGGGCCGGGTCCGGTGCCGCCTACGACGAGGACGAGATCGGCGCCGTCGTCGAAGGCCTCGGCCAGCGGCGCTTTTTGGATCGTTCCGCCGTCGCGCCCGACCAGCGCGCGGAGCATCGGACCATCGCTGTCGCCCGCTTCGTCCAACGCGATCGCGCCCCCTGTGGCGAGCCGCACAAGCGGCTTGCGGACCACCGGGACCGAGCGGTAGCCGGCGCCCGCGAGCAACCCGATGTGCCGCGCGTCGCACCGTGTTCCCGCCACCATCAGCACTGCGCCGGTAGTCGCGACCGCGCCGGCGCGGTCAACGTTGTCGCCGGGCGCCACCGGTTCGATCACGGTGACCGCCGCCGCCTCCGGTTCGCCGAATTCGAGTGGCACGACAGCGTCGGCGGCCGCAGGCAATGGGGCACCCGACGCGACCATGAGCAGCGGCAGCGCGAGCGGATTGTATGCGCCGGCGCCGAAACTGGCGGAGGCCTCCACGGCATAACCGTCAAGCGCCGCCACATCGTACGGCGGCATCGGCCGCTCGGCATGGAGATCAGCGGCGACGACGCGGCCGAACGCCGCGTCGAGCGGGACATCCTCGGCTTCAAGCCGCCGGGTCGCGGCGTCGATCCAGGCGACCGCCTCGGCGATCGAACTGCGGCTCGCCGGATGATTGCGCTCCATATCCCTTCCGCACAGATTGCCCTATGCCGCATTTTAGCCGAGCATCGGACAGCTATCGTGAGATTCATCAGACGGGATGAGTTTCGCCCGGACCTTCGCCGCCATCGCGTTGATCGCTGTCGTGGGCATCGCGCCGAGGCGATCGGAGGACCCCGGCTCCGACCGGATTCTCGGCGAGCGGCCCCACTATGGCCCGGCGAGTGTCAGCGATGTGCGCAACGCAGCGGCAATCGACGCGCGGATCTGGGTTCCCGGACTGATGGACGGATGGACGCCGCAGGGCTTGGCTTTCGCCGAAGGTATGCTTTTCGTCTCGGCCTATCGCCGCGGCCATATGTTCGCCAGCCGCGGCCCGTGCCGGGTGTTCGAAATCGACCCGGTGACCGGCGGTGAGACCGGGCGTTTCGACGTGCCGCCCCCCTGCGGCCACGCCGGCGGGCTCGCCTATGTCGGAGACGGACTGCTGTACGTCGCCGACACGCACACCCTGTTCGAATTCGACCTCCGCCGAATTTCAGACACGCCGCGGAAATGGCGGCTCGGCCCCGGCGTGATCGGCGGGCTCGCCACCGCCGGCGCCGGCATGATCTGGCTCGGGAGCTATCGGGAGAATCAGCCCGGCCGCATCTTCGGCTTCGACCTTGGGCTTGTTCACAGTCTGGTTGTCGACACCGTCCTGACCCGCGACCTGGCGGTGCGCGATTTGGCGATACCGACCTATGCGCAAGGTGCGGCTATTGACGCCGATGGCCACCTGTGGCTGGCGCGCAGCGAGATCGCCTGGGGTGCGCTCGACCTGCTCGACCCGATCACCGGCAAGCTTCAGGAACGCTATCCGATGCCCGGCGGCATCGAGGGGATCGCGTTCGCCGCCCCGGGAAGCCTTTGGGCCGTCTCTGAGGCGGGCGCCCGGAACGCGCCGCTGCGCTATCCCTTCTATCCGCTGATCTTCCGCCTCGACTTCGGGCGATTGGCGAATTAGGCGCGGACCGAAACGCCCTTCTGCTCGAGGACCTGCTGCAGTTCGCCCTTCGCTGCATTCCCCTAATAATATCCGGAGCGGAGCTACGGCGCCGCTTCGGCCAGGGACTCGGCCAAGCCGAGCCAACCGGCCGAGCTGATCCCGATGCCCGAGAGCAGGCGGACAAGGTCCAACTGCCTGCTCACACCCACCTTGCGAAGGATCGAGGCGAGTTGGGTGCGCAGCGTCGTAACGCGAACAGCGAAGCTGTCGGCGATCTCCGGCAGCTTCTGTCCGCGCAGTAGCGCCGCCGCGAGGCGCGCTTCGGCCGGCGACAGCCCGAAGAACACGGCGAGGTCCGGTCCCGAGGGAGCGTGTCGTTCCGGGTCGACGACGACGATCATCGCCAAACGCCTACCAGCGGCAGCAATGTCGACGTGCAGCGGGGCCACGGTCAGCACATAGGCGCGCGAGGGTCCCGACCGTTCGACCAGCATGCGTCCGGCGCTGGTCCGTGCTTCGACGCCGGAAGCAGCGCCGACCGTCGCGGACGACCAGTCCGTCGTCGGCGCAGAGAACTGCCTCGGCCGCACGGTTCATCTCGACAACCCGCCCGACTTCATCGGAGAGAATTACGCCGACAGCGAGCCGATCGAGCGCCTCTGCGGCGATCGAAGAGCCCCATCTGCTTCTGTGCGCCGCCTCGACCGAGCGTTCGGTAACGCGCCGTGAGCGGGTTCGGTGTCTCCTGTGATTTGCCTGCAATCCCGACTTCCCCGCTGACACCTAGCCGGGTCCGGCCGCATGGTTTGCTGAACTCAGCGTTAGCTATACTACTGAAAACACGGTAAGTTTCAATCGATTTTCCGTTAACGCGGCAGCAGGCTTCGGCTCGAGCCGGGTTATCGCCGAAGCATTCCGCCGGCTGCGACACCCGGCTTCCTCGACGGGACGTCATCAATTTGCAGGAAAGCCGGCCCCCCGGATCGTTCAATCCACTGATAGCAGAGGCTCCGTGACCGCGCCGCGGTCTGATTAAATCACGGTGAGCCAAAAGCCGAAGTGGCGCACGCAAGTCCTCCGATCGGCGGCCGGCGCGATCGCGGCGATGCTTGCTTCGAACGTGGCGAGGCCGTCGACATGTACATTTTGCAAACCTGCGCTGCTTGGATAGAAAGAATGCTGGATTCCTCCTTTTATTGAATAGTCATGCACGACAGGTCACTGTGGAAAGCCTTCGACACGATTGCGTTAATTTTTACGATCCTTTTGGTGCTTATACTACCGGCGCGAGCTCAGAGCACGGCAACCGCGTGCGCGGACCCCGCCAATCCCCTTCAAGCACTGACCGGTACATGGACTTTCTCCACGTCAGGTTCCGGATCGCAGCGAGCCCATAGCTCGCGGCCAGATGGTCATGGAACCGGCGTCACCCGAGGCCGCACCGTCGATCATCTGGGCAACACCCTAATTGGCCCGGGTGTCAAAGGGACCTCGGGGCAACCGGCCGCCTCTGGCGGACGATTCGTGGCCAGCATCGGTACCGATAGCAGGGGAAAACCGGCGGGCGTCTTGAACATTACGATGACTTCAAGCGTGAATGGTCGCGTCACTCACGAAACAGCCCTTGGCAGCTGTGAAGTCCTCCGCGACTGTTCGGGGGGAACCCCCTTTTTTGACTTGCAGAGCGGCCCTGTCACATACGCTTTCTATCTTGGCGCCGCCGCCCACGGTCCCGTCGCGACTTGTGTTGGAATTGACTGGCGCGTCTTCGGGCGACATGAGGCTATCCGATCATGCGGCGCGGTCAATGATCTGATCGTCTGGTTTCTCGGCGAGGGCCTGCCAGCCGTCGACCTTGCGCATGGTGATCTGCCCCGAGGCGAACAGCGCCCAGAACAACATGGCGGCGGTTTCGGCGCAGGGCAGCACGGTCTGGGTCTTGATCCGGCGCTTGAATTCTTCGTGTAGCCGTTCGATCGCGTTCGAGGTTCGGATCGACTTCGATTGGCTCGGCGGAAACCGCGTGAAGGTGAATAGCTTGTCGCCGGCTTCCTCCAGGCTGTCGGCGACGGCGCGGAATTTGATGCGCCATTTTCGGATGAACGCCTTGCGCCGGGTCTCGAGCTCGCCGCGCGTCGCGGCGTAGATCATGTCGCGGTGGTCGTTCGAGATTTCCTCGTGCGGACGCTCGGGCGCATGGGCGGGCAGATTGCGATGCTTGCGCGCGGCGCCGCGTTGGACGGCCATGTCGGGCCACAGCGACGCCAGCGCCTTTTCGAGGCCCGGCGCGCCGCTTTTCGGTCGAGCCGGACACGGGACATCCGTGCCGTCGAGGATCAGCCGCACGATCGGCTCTTGCCCGAGCGAGCGCCCGTTCCAGGCGTCCCAGTTGCCCCTCGTCTTGCGCCAGGCGCGGCTGACCACGTCCTTGCCGACCGGCCCGGCGAACACCGCGGCCAGGGCGCGCCGCACCCGGCGGGTGTTGGTCCCGGCGATCAAGGCGTCGGCGGCCCGGGTGCGGCGCTGGTAGGCGCGCAGCGAACCGCCCCGCCATTCGCGCGTCTTGCCGTCCTCGCCGGTCAACCGAGCGCGCGGCACGGCGATCCGCGTCTTGCCGAACGTGCCCCGTCGGCGTCCGCTCGCGATGCCCGTGGCGCACGCCGACAACCAACGGCGCCGCCTCGTCCTCCCCCAGCCTGCGCCGGCCGTAGCGCGGACGCGACAACGCCTCGGAAAGTTCCGCCTCCAGCATCGTCTCGATGAAGCCGCGCACCCGAGCCCGGACCCCGTCCTCGATCGCGTCGAACCAATCATCGAAAAGCAAGCCCTCGGCGGCCATAGCCGCTTCCGTCGTGGTATTCTTCGTCATGGCGTGGTCGCCGTTCCAGCGCGCCAACGCCGCAATCATTTGGGTTGAACAACCCGGAGACTATGCCAACCCAATTCCAACCACCTCCGCGACGGGACCAAATTATCTCCTGTCCTCGGATTGAAGGCGATCAGAGCGAGGACAGACCCAAGTCGATCGGCAATGTAATAATAGGTGTTGTTGCCCCGCCGTGAGCTGATCAATTGACCGCCGGGCGTACCAGTAAAATAGTTGGGGGTGGTCGAATTGTGTAGTCCCGCTCCGGGCTGCTCGCTGCTCGGCGCAATACCGGTTTGGTCGTATGTGAACTTCGTCGCAGGTGCGAGCCCAATTCTTCGGGAAACCCGTCGCGTCTGATCCAGGCCGCTGTAGCCCATCGATAGTTTGGCCGCCGCCCCTCCGGATGTCCAAGGTGGGGTGATCGTACTCGTATGGTCGGCGGCGGCGTAGTCTAGTGTATGGTACCTGACGGAAGAGTCCTGATTGTGGTTTCCCGACGGGTCACTCGGCAACGCCTCAAGCGCGGTGTCTTCACCTCGATCGTCGAGCTGCAGACCGCCATCAACCGCTTCATCGCCGAGGCCAACGGCGCGCCCACGCCATTCGTCTGGACCAAATCCGCCGACGCCATCCTCGCCGCCATCACCCGCGGGAGATAAGCGTTAGAAGCGATCCACTGGCCTGCACTATGGCGGCGCCAAGATCGGGGGTATGTATTTCGTGTCGTTCCGCTCGGAGCGTTTCGTCGAGCTGATTCCTGCGATGAAGAAGCTCGATTTGAAATCCCGTCATCCTATTTCCAACGTTGCTTCGCCGAGAGGCGCATAATCGGGAACGAGATCCACCGACGGTTGCCAGGGCGCATATGAGTAGTTTCCGAACCTACCGCGATCGGACGATTGACGATACCAACGCCTTTCCCTGGGCTTCCCCCCAATTTAGCTCTGGGTACTGGCCGAGCGGACTTGCCCCAAAGCCTTCCGCTCGGCCGCATCTTTAATGCTGGACCGGCTTCCATCGCACTCCGCGGCCGGCCCTGATCCCCTTGATACCTACTAGTAACGGGTGCGGCCATCAGGTCCCGTCCGGTCTCCGTCTTATATTTATTGCTGAAGTTGATGAAGCGGAGCGAGACCGCGCCGCGCTGCAGCCGTAACCTTGGTATCACAGCGCCGGCCGCGCAGGCCCCAGAACTTATCAGCCTGTTGACGAAGTCGGCTTTGGTTGATTCGGTGTGAAGCGGGGGGACTGATCGGGGCTTTCGGGATGTCGATGGGGCGCGAGGGCGATCGGCAGGGGGATCTGATCGTGACCTGGGCGGAGATGCCACGCTCACCGGGGCATGTGTTTTACGACCGGCTTCAGGAAGTGCTGATCGCGGGCGGATTTGACGGGTTTATCGAGACGGCCTGCCAGCCATATTACGCGCCAAAGTTGGGGGCCCCGTCGTTGCCGCCGGGGCGCTATTTCCGGATGCACATGGTCGGCTATTTCGAGGGGATCGCCAGCGAGCGAGGCATCGCTTGGCGCTGTTCGGATTCGATGTCGCTGCGGGATTTTCTGCGGCTGGAGAACCGGGAAGAGGTTCCCGATCATTCGTGGTTGTCGAAGACCCGCGGGCGGCTTCCGCATGAAGTCCACGAGACGGTGTTCAGCTGGGTGTTGAAGCTCGTGGCCGAGAAAGGCTTGATCCGAGGCAAGCGGATCGGCGTCGACGCCTCGACGATGGAGGCCAACGCCGCGCTGCGCACGATCGTGCGCCGGGACGATGGCCGAACCTATCGCGAAATGCTGACGCAGATGGCCAAGGAGAGCGGCATCGACACGCCAAGTGCGGATGATCTCGTTCGCATCGACCGCAACCGCAAGGGCAAGAAGCTGTCGAACGAGGAGTGGACGAGCAAGATCGACCCAGAGGCCAAGATCGCCAAGCTGAAGGACGGACGTACGCATCTTGCCTACAAGCCCGAGCACGCGGTCGATCTCGACACCGGCGTCATCGTCGCGGCGGCACTCCATCCCGCCGACCAAGGCGACACCACGACAATCGAGGGCACGCTGGCGGCGGCAGAGAAGAACCTAGCTCAGGTTGGCACCGCGCCGACGAAGGACCAGCCGAGCGAACTGGTCGCCGACAAAGGGTATCACTCGCGCGCCGTCTTGAAGAACCTCAACGGCGGGGTGTGGAAGACGCGCATTGCTGAGCCCAAGCAGCCGGGGTTTTCACGCTGGCACGGCGATGACCAAGCGCGTGCGGCGGTCTATGCCAACCGCACCCGCCTGGGTTCGGGGGTCGGTAAGCATGCAATGCGGCTGAGGGCGGAAATCGTCGAGCGATCTTTCGCTCACAATCTCGACCGCGGCGGCATGCGGCGGACCTGGCTGCGCGGACGCGAGAATGTCCACAAGCGCTACCTGGTGCACGTCGCCGGGCACAATCTCGGTATCCTGATGCGGCTGATGATCGGGGCCGGAACCCCGAGAGAGGCGGCTGCCCGTGGGTTGGCCTATCTCCTGTTCGTCTACACCGGGGAGGCCGTGGCGATCATCCTTGTCGCCGCCGCTCCCGACGGGTTCGCCGTCCTGGTCATGGCCGTTACCGCCGACCCTGGCTGATCAAAGAGCGACTTCAGCAACGGGCTGCTATGCGGGATCCGGCGCTGTGAGGACTTATCAATCAGTGTAGGCGTCAGTATTAGCCCGACCGCGGCATTGGCCGTCGGCCATTGCGTTGGGGATGCGCGGCCCGACACAATCGGAATTATGTCGCGGGACGATAGCGCCGGTAGGGCTCGCTTGGCGCAGTGAAACGTCGCGCAACGACGCCACTGCCTGCATTCCGGCGAACAATAATATGACGAAGACTACGATCGCCCACGCCGAGATAACAACCCGCCCCGTTCCGGACCTACTGTCGCGATATTTCCACGACAGGCTCGCCTGACTCATCCTCTGACATCCTAATTGCTGCGGTGTGGCATATGGGGCCGCCCGGCAATCGGCAAAAGATTGGTCTTGGCATGGCTGACCTGTGGGGCTGTATCGCTGTCCGTTGCTCGCGTCCCATCGCAACGCGCCAGCCCTCGCACCGCAGTCTCGAAATCGAGTCACCGTGCATTATTTGAGAATACCGTTGAAAACTCGTTCAGTGGAGCACTGTGATCTGGTATTTTGTCGTCGAGCGGGTGCGGCAGTAGGTGGAAATTGCCAATGGCGGCGATCTGCGGCAGAGATGTTATCGGTTCATGCGAGCAGATCAAGGATTTGCTCGGCCGGGGCGACATTCAGGGTCCTCCAGCCGTCGACTTTGCGCAGCGTGATCTGCGCGCTGGCCAACAACGCCCAGAACAGCATGCAAGCGGTATCCGCGCAGGGCAGCATGCATGGGGTTTTGATGCGGCGCCAACCCTGCTGTGCCATCGACGATCACCAACTCGGGCGCGGCCAAGCCACGGGCCAGCAGATCGTCCAGCAGAGCCCGCCAAGCGGCCTCGCTTTCGCCGCCCATGTTGCGCAAGGCGAGCAGTGCCGTCTGCGTGCGCGAACGCCCAGCGCCACCAACACCGAAAGGCTGGTCGCCTTCCTGTCCAGGCGAACCCGGACCACCGTACCGTCGAGGATCAGGCGGACGATGTCATCCCCGGCAAGATCGCGCTTTGCCAGGCCTCCCAGTCGGACTGCACCTTGCGCCAGGCCCGGCTGACGGTGTCCCCGCCTTCCGGGAGCAGGCTCTTGCCAACCGCGCCGCCGAACAGCGCCGCCAAGGCGCGCCGGACCCGTCGCGTGTTGGTGCCCGCCAGATAGGCCCCGGCGATCAGCCGTTCGGCCTGCACCGTCAGGCGCTTGTAGGCCGGCAGCGCCGTGCTGCGCCACTCTGCTTGCTGGCCATCGCTGTTGCTCACCCGGGCTCGAGGAACCGACACCGTCATCGGCCCGAACGTGCCGAGCAACTGGCGGTCCCGGTGGCCGTTGCGATGCCCGGCTGCCGCGGCGCTGCGGTCATACCGGCCTCGCCCCAACGCTCGCGGCAAGCTCTTCTTCAAGCATGTTTTCAATGAAGCTCCGGATGCGCTGGCGAAGCCCAGCCTCCAGCGGATCAAACCAATCCGCACCCAACAATGGAACCTCGCGCCCTCGATAGTAGATATCCTTCGTCATGGCGTGATCTCCTCCGGCGGCGCCAACCGCCGGGTTTTGCGTTGAGCTGTAAGATATGGTCGAAATTGAAAACAATTCATCGGCTACGCCCGCGTCAGCACCATGGGCAGACGCTTGGCGCCCAACTTGACCAGCTTCGCGCCGTCGGATGTAGCAGCCGGAATATGTGCCGCGAGACGGTAACGGGCGCTCGCCGACCGGCGCGAGCTTCTCCGCATGCTCGACCGTCTCCAACCCGGCGACGTAGTGACGGTCGCGCGCATCGACCGGCTTGCGCGCAGCACTTTCGACCTGTTCGGCATCGTCAAGCGCGTCGTCGATGGCAAGGCGCAATTCCGATCCTTGGCCGAGCCGTGGGCCGAGACCGGCACAAGCACCGGGCGGTTGATGCTGGCGGTTTTGGGGGGACCGGGCTGACGTCGAGCGGGATTTGATCCGCACCCGCACCGCCGAAGGCCGGAGCTGCGCAAAAGCTCAAGGAAAGCCTTTGGGCTGACCTCTTTCCCTGAGCCGGCACAGCAGAAAGAGACCACTAGACGTCGCGCGCAGGGCGCGACGTTGCAGGAATTGGCGGACAGCTACGACCGCAGCATATCCAGCATGCGCCGCGCTACCCGCGACGCCTGAATCTATTTGACGCGGTCCGCCAATGTATCTTAAGCAAAAACCACGACTGTATTTCGATGAAAATTTTCCGTCCGATGTCAGCGCACACGCGATCAACCTCGAGGCGATCGGCCAGACCATCTCCAAGGGGGTGACGGCCGAAAGCGGCGATGCGCGCGGCGGTGGCGAGAGCGTGCGAGCACAACCTGCGCCAGTCTCGGCAGGCGCAATGAAGGCGGGGTCGGCCTTGGCGCCGGGATCGGAGTGTCTCGGTTTGGCTGCTGCTTGGGTCGTCAGCGCGCGGCGGCGGTCAGCCACAGATGGGCGAAGGCGAAATCGTTCCGATGGGGACAGGCCGAAGCCATCGCGATCTTGATGCGGCGTGCGCTGAGCCGGACGAGGGCGCCAATCTTCAACGGCTTCAAGCGGATGGTGCCGCAGGTGGCCTCGGCGAACTGGGTGTGCGATGGTCTGTGTGCTGCTGTGCGCGCTGCGCCGCATCGTGCTCAAGCAGTCGTAATAGCCGTGGAAGAAGCGCCCTTCCTGATGGCCGTGCAGCGGGTCGTCGGCGGCACCGAGGTCGAGGATGATCTGCTTCGGCGCCTGCCGGTGGGCGTCGAGAAACAAGTCGACGTTTCCTGCCCCGCTGCGCGCTGGCCTGGATGAGCCGCAGCACCCGTTTGGTTTGCTGACCCACCTTTTCCGGCCTTGCCTGCTCTGGCCTCGCCGGCTCTGGCCTCGCCGGCTCTGGCCTCCTCCAGTCACGACCGGGCAGCGAACAGCGCGTAGGTAGTTTCCGAGCCTACCGTGGCGGCATCGTCGCCCAACATTCTGCACTGCAGCCTTTGGTAAGGCTATCCGAACCGCCGCAGCTGATGCCGACAGGTGCTCGGATCGGGCTGTTCGACAGCTGCACCTCGGCCGTTGAGACGAGGGTCCGTTACTCTCGTTGTGAAAGGAATAACGCCATGTTCTTATTCCCTCTGTATATCACCCCGCTTGTCCTGATCGTTGCCTTCGTTCTGGTCACGGCGAGCGTGAGGATCCTGCGCGAATACGAGCGAGCTGTGGTCTTTACTTTAGGGCGGTTCCAGAAAGTCAAAGGACCGGGCCTCGTGCTGTTGATTCCCTTTTTCCAGAAAATGGTGCGAGTGGATTTGCGCATCCAGGTCATCGAGATACCGAGCCAGGACGTGATCTCTCGCGACAACGTTTCGATGAAGGTTGACGCGGTGCTCTACTTCAACGTCGTCAATCCCGAACGGGCCATCATCCAGGTTCAGTCCTTCCTTCCCGCCACCGTCATGCTCGCGCAAACGACCCTGCGCGCGGTGCTCGGGCAGCACGAGCTCGATGAGATGTTGTCCGAACGCAAAAAGCTCAGCGCCGATGTCCAGAGCATCCTCGATGCCCAGACCGAAACCTGGGGGATCAAGGTCAGCAACGTCGAGATCAGAACCGTCGAACTGACGGACAACATGGTGCGCGCGATCGCCAAACAGGCGGAGGCGGAACGCGACCGTCGCGCCAAGGTCATCCATGCGGAAGCCGAGTTTCAGGCCTCGCAGACCCTGGTCAACGCCGCCCAGATCCTGTCGAGCATCCCGGCCGCCATGCAGTTGCGCTACCTGCAAACCTTGACCGAGATCGGCGCCGAACAGAATTCCACCGTCGTCTTTCCGATGCCGATCGACATCATCAAGCCGTTCCTCCAGTTGCTTGAGAAAGTCGGCAAGCCGGTAGGCGCCAACGGCGCCACGCGTGTCCCGCCGATGAAGGACGTCCCATTGGGCGTGTCAGGAGCGCGAACGGGCCTGGGTGAACCCCTCGATATAGAGGCGACGCAATAAAACCATTACCAAGCACCCCTAGTTCTGCAAGAGGATCAAATGGAAAAAGCTGACACAGTCATTGCCGTCTTCACAGACCATCCTGCAGCGGAAACAGCCGTGAAAAAGCTGGCCGCGGCCGGGTTCGAGATGAAGAATCTCAGCGTTGTCGGCAAGGGATACCATAGTGAAGAAAAGGTCGTCGGCTTTTACAACATTGGTGATCGAATCAAATTTTGGGGAACGCGGGGTGCGTTCTGGGGCGGTCTCTGGGGTTTGTTCCTTGGCGGGCTGTTCATGACCATTCCCGTCGTGGGACATGTCATCGTGCTTGGGTATCTGGCCGCCATGGCAGTCTCCGCCGTCGAGAGCGCCGTCGTGGTTGGCGGACTGAGTGCGCTTGGTGCGGCGCTCTACGGCATCGGCGTGCCGAAGGACAGCGTGATCCAATACGAGACCGCCCTGAAAGCCGATAGCTTTCTGGTGATGGCGCACGGCGCGGCAGCGGAAATGGTTCGCGCGAAGGCGATCCTCGGTACGGCCAACCCTTCACGCCTCGATGTACATGCCGGGGTGAAGGCGCTTGAGCCGGCGGATCAGCTGGTTCATGCGGGTGGCTGAATAGTGCAGCCAAGATGCTCTCGAGATGGCCCGACGAGTGACACAAAGGAGGTTGCCATGAGGATTCTCAACGCCTCGATCGGTAATCGGACAGCTCGTGCTGATCGGCGCACTGCCCGCCGCCGCCGGTAAGTCGACCCTGGCGCTCGGCCCGGTTGCCCCCGTGCGACTGGCCGCCGGCGGCGATACGACGGCCGACCGGGACACGTACACGCAGAAGGCGAACGACGAAATGCACGAATGGCAACAAAAGCTGCACGACTTCAGCGAGAAAGCGGAGGCCAAGGGGAAAGAGGCGGGCAACGCGGCCGAGGTTGATCTGAACAAGGCCTGGACCAAGGCCGAGGCTGCATCACGTAAGCTGCAAACCGCCGGCGCCGACGGTTGGGAGAGCGCCAAGACCTCTTTCGAGAAGGCATCCCATGAACTGGCGGACGCCTGGCACAAGATTCGACCCCAGGACAAATAAGCGGGGCCGCTGAGCCTGGGAGGGCACACGTCGCGCGGCTGAGTTCGCCGCAGTAACAGCGGCTTTTCATCACCGCTTCCTCGTTGGCGCCGTCGGGAAATCGATAAAGGCCCTGAGTGAACGCTGGCGCCATCGCTTCGTGCGCCGCAGGTCTGGCGTCGCCCAATGGCTACCTGAGTAGTTTCCGAGGCTGTCGGCGCGATCTGGCGACAACCACTATTAAACCCATCGGCCATGGAACGGCAATCCCAGTTGCCGTCGGGTCAAATCGGCGGCAAGGAATCCAACACATGAAACGCTCGACTCTAACGGGCTCGGTGGCAGCATGTTTTTGTCTTGGTCTTGCCGCCCCGCTGCTGGCGGCTGAGCCTTCGGCAACCGGCACGGTGAACCAGCCGTCTCCCGATGAGAATAACCCCTCCGCTATTAAGCCCGCGGAGCGGTGTCTGAGCGATCTGCGCGCCTTCGACAGTCAGATGCAGAAGGACGGCTACTGGCTGAGCGGATCCGGCTACTGGTACGGCTATCCGATGATGGGCGGTTACGGGGGCTACGGCTACGGCTCTCTGGAGGGCGGCAACCCGGCGAAGGGCACGACCGGTTACCAGAACGTGCGGCCGGGCTACGAGGTCCGGACCCTTATTGCCTCTGCCAACATTCTCGCCCGACACGGCCAACAGCAGGCGTGTGAGGGGGCGCTCGGCACGACCCGCGATATCTATAAGCTCTACGTGGCTGATATGCGCAGCGGGGGAGTGCCGATCGCGGACGTGCCGGGCTGGCGGCAGCAGCAGATCGCCGCCGCGCAGCCGGTTACGAGTAAGAATACATCGTTTCGGTCCGACCAGTTGCTCGGCACCGACGTGCGCAACCTGCAGAACGAGGCTCTTGGCAGCGTCGATGACCTCGTGATGAATCCGCATACAGGAAAGATAGCCTATCTGGTGATCGCCCGCGGCGGGATTTTTGGGATCGATGAAAAATACGTCCCGGTCCCCTGGGAGGATTTCAAGATAACCCCGAACGTGAACCTGCTGGTGCTCAACACCACCAAGGGCGCCATGGAGGCCGCCCCGGAGGTGAACCATGACCAATTCACGACCGCCGGCCACTTCGATCGGCAGAGTCAGAAGGTGGATGCCTACTGGAAGACGCACCTCTCAAGCAAAGGCAAAAATGGGTCCAATGGTTGACACCATTCTTGGGTCCCCGCGGTTGCCAGGACACGTGAACGTAAAAGGAGCGCGAAATGTTGTGGAATGCATCGGTGATCAAGGGCTACGCCATTGAGGCCAGCGATGGCGATATTGGCACCGTCAGCGACTTCCTGTTCGATGACGCAAGTTGGCTGGTGCGTTGGCTGGTCGTCGATACCGGCAACTGGCTCTCCGGTCGCAAGGTCCTTTTGCCTCCCTCCGTCTTGGGACGGCTCTATGCTAAGGACCGGGTATTCGCAGTTCAATTGACCAAGCAGCAGATCAAGGACAGCCCGGAGATCAACACCGATCGGCCGGTGTCGCGGCAGATGGAGACCAGCGTTTACGATTACTACGGCTGGAGCCCGTATTGGGGTACCGGCTTTTATATGGGCGGCTACGGCTATATGCCCGGGGCCATGACGGCGCCTTACCTGGGATCTAGGCGGCATGAAGACGATATTGCCGATGCTCAGCGAAGCCACGACGATCCGCATCTGCGCAGCGTCGAAGCGGTGACGGGGTACCACATCCATGCCAGTGACGGCGAGGTCGGTCACGTTGAGGACTTCCTCTTGGAGGATGCCGATTGGAGTATCCATTACCTCGTCGTCGATACGAAGAACTGGTGGCCCGGGAAGAAGGTCCTGATCTCACCACGCTCGGCGTTAGAGATTGATTGGACTAATAAACTGGTGAACCTCAAGGTCGATCGTCAGACGGTCAAGGACAGCCCGGCCTACGATCCATCGGCACCCCCAGATCGGGCCTCTGAGAGACATTTCTATACCTACTAATTGCGACCTAATGGCGACGTCCGAGCGTCCGCCGCGCCAGCCTAGGGAACGTCTGAAAAAGGGGTGATTGCGCGGCCGGGAGGCATGGAGACAGTTCTGGTCAGCGGTAGGACGTGCTTTGCGGCCGCATCGTCGGGCCGCGTTTGGCTGTCGAACGATCGTTTGCGCAAATGGGGACACTACGCCTTCTGATATTGCAATAGTCGCCGCCGGATGATGAACAGATTGGCCAGCGCACAGGTCACGATGAGGCGATGAGCGGTCTTCTTGAGCCCGCGGTAGCGCACCTTGGCGAAGCCGAACACCCGCTTGACGACCCCGATCGCATGCTCGACCCCCGCCTTCGCGAGGGCAGGCTCCGGGCCCGCACCTGCGACTTGGTTCGGTTCTTCGCCCGCTCGACCATGTCCACGACGCCGCGGTGGCGGTCGCGACGATTGACGAAGTCCCGCGCCGCGGGGGCGTGTTGCCGGATCACCGCGCGCTGGCCGCGGTAAGCCTGGTCGCCCCACACCCGGGTCTCTTGCCCGTGCCACAGTTCTGGCAGCGCCGTGCCGGCGGCGACATTGGCCGGCGTCGCCACCGCCACGTGGATCAGCTTGGTGCGGCTGTCGACGCCCAGATGCGCCGTCATGCCGAAGTACCACTTGCTTGCCCTTCTTCGTCTGGTGCATCTCGGGGTCGCGCGCCTTGTCGGCATTCTTGGTCGAGGACGGCGCGGCGATGATCGCCGCATCGACGATCGTGCCGGTGGCGACCTTCAACCCCTTCTCGGCAAGATGCCGCGGCACTTCTTCGAACAGCAACCGACCGAGGTCGTGGTGTTCCAGCAGAGGGCGGAAGCGGCACATCGTGGTCTCGTCCGGCGCCGGCTCGCGGCCGAGAGCCTGCCCTCGCGACGGCGGGGGTCGATGCCGACAAACCGGCGCATCGCCAGCGAAGCATAGAGCGCCTCTTCCGCCGCCGGGTCCGACAGGTTGAACCATTGCTGCAAAAAGTAGAGGCGCAGCATCCGCTCGGCCCCGACCGGCGGCCGGCCATTACCGGGTTTGGGATAGTAGGGCTCGAGCAACCCGCACAGCGTCGTCCCCGGCACGACGCGTTCCATCTCGGTCAGAAATCTCGCCCGCCGCGTCGTCCGGGCGTCGCGCTCGGACCCCGCCGTCGCCAGCCTCGGCTGCTTCATCTCCCCAAACCTTGTGAAGGTCAACCCCGCTGCCGACTATATCATGATCACACGCCGCCCGCTTTTGCAGAGCTTGCCTAGTGGTCCAGCGCTGCATCCTGATGGCCACCGACCCCGGCGACATCGTGCTCGATCCGACCTGCGGCTCGGGCACCACAGCCTATGTCGCCGAGCAATGGGGAAGGCGCTGGATCACGATCGACACCAGCCGGGTGGCGCTGGCATTGGCCCGGACGCGGATGATGGCGGCACGCTACTCGTGGGTATCTGCTCGCCGACAGCCCGGAGGGGCGGCGCAAGGAGGCCGAACTGACCGGCAAGCCGCCGCTAGACGATGCGGCGGGACACGCGGCCCGCAGCGATCTGCGCCAAGGGTTTGTCTATGAGCGGGTGCCGCACATCACGTTGAAGTCGATCGCCAACAACTCGCGCATCGACGACATCTATGAGAAATGGCAGGCGACGCTCGAAAAGCTGCGCGCCTCACTGAACGGCGCGCTCGGCAAGTCGTGGGAAGACTGGGAAATCCCGCGCGAGGCCGGCGCGCCGGATGGCCCGAAGCGGCGCTTGCCGATCACGCCGCGTGGTGGCAGGCGCGCATCGCCCGCCAGCAGGAAATCGACGCGGTGATCGCCCAAGCAGCTGATGTCGAAAAGCTCTATGACCGTCCCTACGCCGATCCCGGCCGTGTCAGGGTCGCTGGCCCGTTCACGGTCGAGAGCCTCTCGCCGCACCGCATCGCCGCGAGCGACGAAACCGAATTGGCCGACGATCTCGATGCCGCCGAGGGAAAACGTCGCCGCACTGGTATGCCGCAGGTCGACTTCTCGCAGATCGTCATCGACTATCTGAAGAGTGCCGGCATCCACCAGTCTGATAAAAGCGGCAAGATCGATTTCGACAGCATGATGCCATGGCCGGGTCATTGGATCGGCGCCGAGGGGCGTTTTCTGGAGCGCGACGAGATGCGCCGCGCCGCGATATTGATTGGTCCGGAATACGGCACTGTGTCGCGGCCGGACCTGACCGCCGCGGCGCGTGAGGCAAACGAGAGCCGGTTTCGACATGCTGATTGCCTGCGCCTTCAACTTCGACGCCCATTCTTCGGAGCTCGACCGGCTCGGCCCGCTGCCGATCCTGAAGGCGCGGATGAACCCCGACCTCCACATGTCCGACGAACTGAAGAACACCGGCAAGGGCAACCTCTTTGTCATCTTCGGCGAGCCGGACATCGACATCGAGACGCTCGATGCGGGCGAGCTGCGGGTGACGGTCAACGGCATCGACGTCTACGACCCCAATACCGGCAACATCCGTTCTAACGACGTGCGCGACATCGCCGCCTGGTTCATCGATACCGACTACAATGAAGAGAGCTTTTTCGTCCGCCACGCCTATTTTCTCGGCGCGAACGATCCATACAAGGCATTGAAGACCGCGCTGCGCGCCGAGATCGACGAGGAGGCGTGGTCGACCCTCTACAGCGCCACCAGCCGCCCCTTCCCACGCCCCCGCGACGGGGTGATCGCGGTCAAGGTCATCAACCACTTCGGCGACGAGGTGATGAAGGTCTACCGGGTCTAGGCGCGCATGCGCTTTCTGCTCGCCGACAGTTTCACCGGCGCGCTCGCCCGACTGCCCGCGGCCGAAGCGAAGGCGGTCAAGACCACGGTCGTCGACTTGCAGATTGATCCCGGCGGCAAGGGGCTGTCACTCCATCGCATCGACAAGTCAAAGGACCCGAACTTCTGGTCGGTACGGGTTGGCCGAGATCTGCGGCTGATCGTGCACAAGACGGCGGACAGCCTGCTCGTCGCCTATGTCGATCACCACGACAAGGCCTATGCCTGGGCCGAGCGGCGGCGGATCGAGGCGCACCCGACGACCGGCGCGGTTCAGATCGTCGAAGTGCGCGAAAGGGTCGAGGAAGTCGCCGCCGCCACCGAGCCCTCAATCGGGCCTGCCGTCGCGGCGGACGCACTGTCCGAGGCCGCCACCCAGCTTTCCTTTGCCGGGCTCGACGATGCGGCGCTGCTCTCGGTCGGGGTGCCGGCCGACTGGCTCGGCGATTTGCGCGCTGCAACCGAGGACACCTTCTTCGATATGGCCCCGCACCTGCCGGCCGAGGCGGCGGAAGCGCTGCTGCACTACGCAACCGACGGCACATTGCCGATATCGGCGCCGGCACCTGTCGCCGATGCCTATGCCCATCCCGATGCACAGCGCCGCATCCGGCTGATCGTCGATGAGGAGGAGTTGCGGCAGGCGCTCGAATATCCGTGGGCCGGCACGATCTCGGTTTTTGACGGGCCGGCGCCGGTGATCGCGATTGCGGCGGATGCCGCGCAAGAGATCGGGCGAGTGGTGGATTTCCTCCGCAGCGCCGTCGCCGACGGCATCGAGCCAAGCGAGGTCGGCGTGTTTGTTCGCTCTCCTGAGGTGATCGGTCAGGCTCGTACGGCTTCGGAAGCTTCGGGACTTGCCGACCCGGTCGCGGTTTCCGTGATGCATCTGGCGAAGGGGCTGGAATTTCGGGCTGTCGCGGTGATAGCCCGCGATCAGGACATCCTGCCGCTCGAATCCCGTATCGCGGAAGCGGCCGACGAAGGCGAACTCGATGACATCTACGAGACGGAGCGACAACTGCTGTACGTTTCCTGCACCCGCGACCGCGACCGCCTGTTGGTGACAGGGGTCGCACCCGCATCCGAATTTCTGAAAGACCTCTGACAGGCGTGTGACCGGGGCAGTCTCGCATGCTCGCGGCGTTACGTCATAGATGTCTGCTGTCCAGGGATCGAGTCCTTCATTTCATCGAGGCCCGTGATAGGGGTTCGAGCAACTGGAATGACAGGCCGACCGGCCACCCCTCGATCGTGCAATCGCCGGTTGTTGGGGTTTCCGTTGGAAAACGAACGGAACCGAGAACATCGACCGCCGTGCGCTGACCGGGGAGTGGTGAGGCTGCCGGCCCTTCCGAAGAGACCAAATGGTCCGCGCGCTAGACCGTGCTCATCCACTGTTGGCGCGGTGAGAATCGGTTGGGGGACGGAAGAGCCCCCGCCTATTTGCTGCCCCAGGCCGTGCCCTCGCGCGCTGCCTCGTTTGGAAACTAGCGCGTGTCGTCAATTGAGCCAGATGGTAGCGGCGGCGCGGTGGATGGCGGCGAGGAAATTTCGCGCGGTTTTGTCGTAGCGGGGGGCGATTGCACGGCACTGTTTGAGTTTGCAAAAGAAATTTTCGATGAGGTGGCGCTCCTTGTAGAGGTGCCGGTCGAATTCGCGCGGCGTCAGGCGATGGGGCCGCGGCGGGATGACGGCTGATTTGCCGGCCCGCGCCAAGGGTTGGAGGACCCGCGCATCGGCGTCGAAGGCTTTGTCAGCGATCAGCCGGTCGGCCGCCATGTGCGGCAGCAGCGCATCGGCGCCGGCCAGATCATGCGCCTGTCCTGCCGTCAGCAGAAACGCCAAAGGATTGCCGAGCGCGTCGACCAGGGCGTGGATCTGGGTGCTCAGCCCACCCCGGCTACGTCCGATCGCCTGGTCCTGGTCTTTTTTTGAGCGCACCGGCGCTATGCTGATGCGCCCCGAACGATCGTGCTGTCGAGCATCGCATATTTGTCATCGGCGTCGGCCGCCAGATGCGCAAAGATCTTTTGCCAGACGCCCGTCTTGGCCCAGCGGCTGAACCGTCGATGGCTATTCTTCCAGTCGCCGAAGCGCTCCGGCAGATCACGCCAGGGGATGCCAGCGCGGTAGCGATAGAGCACCGCCTCGACGAAGCGACGGTTGTCTTTGGCGGTCACGCCGACATGACCGCGCCGGCCCGGGAGCCGCTCCTTGATCCTATCCCACTGGTCGTCGCGCAGCTCATATCGGGTCATTGGTCAGCCTTTTGCTATAGCCGACCTTCCATTAATCACACAAACTCATGCCGCAGTAGAACTCTTTTTACGTCATATACTTAAGAACCCAACTCGTTTTACGTGCAGCCTGCAATAATTGACGACACACCGTAGCGCCATTAGAGCGGGTTTCGATCAGGTTGCGTAACCGGCCTTGGTAAAGAAGTTGCGGCATTCCTGCGGCGGGAGAGGTCGAGGGTTCGGCCGATGGTCTGCCAGAGGCCGTCGCGGGTGCGTGGGGTTGCGCGGCGCCGCCTTGAATTTGGCAAGAACCTGCTCGATCGGGTCGAGGTCGGGGCTGTAGGGCGGCAGGTAGATGAGTCGGGCGCCCCGCGCGGTCATCGCGTCCTCGACGCCGGCGATTTTGTGGCCGCTCAAATTGTCGAGCAGGACGATGTCGCCCGGCCGCAGCCGCCGGCGCTGGGTCGCGTCCGTTAAGGTGCTGTGAATCGGGGTGGAGTTTGCGGTGGCCAATGGTCGGGCCGCCATGGGTGGAAGTTTTGCCGGATCGGGGTGGATCGGCGGCGGGGAAAGCTCGGCCATTCCCTCGATCCGCATGTCGCGACGCTGGAGCGGCCACTCGTCGTTCTGCCGCAACAGCACCACGCCGATCAGCCGGGTAATGCTGGCCTCGTTCGGGAAGATGCCGACAACATCGGCCCGCCGCTTAACTTCCTTGTTCAACCGTTCCAACGGGTTTGTACTGTGGAGCTTGGTGTGGCGCTGGGCCGGGAAGAGCATGTGGGCGAGCACGTCGTGCTCGCTGTCGTCCATCAGGGCGGCGAGCTTTGGCCAGCGCGGGCCCGGCTGGTCGGCGACATGCCGCCAAGTCCGGCGCGCCGCCTCGGCATCGGTTTGCAGGAAGGCCCCGGCGGATCGCGGCGGCGGCCATGGTGTGCTGGCCCTTGGTGTTCATGCCGCGCCTTCTCCTCCGGCATATCGACGCGCTCGGCGCCGCCATCACCCGGCTCGATCAGGAGGTCGACGCTCGGGTCGAGCCCTTTCGCGCCGCGGTCCAAATCTCGACCGCCATTCCCGGCGTCAGCGAGTTGAGCGCTGGCGTCATCCTCGCCGAAATCGGCCGCGACATGAGCCGCTTCCCGACCGCCGGACAGCTGATCTCCTGGGCCCGTGCCCGAAAAACGACGAGAGCGCCGGCCAGCGGCGCTCAACCCGGACGCGCGAGGGCGCGCCGTGGCTCAAGACCACCCTCGTCCAATGCGCCGGGGCCGCCGCCCGCGAAAAGGCCAGCTATCTCCAGGCCCGGTTTCATCGCCTACGAGCCCGGCGCGGGGCAAAACAGGCGATTGGCGCCGTCGTCGCCTCGCTGGCGAAGAGCGTGTCGCCGCCAATTGGGCGGGCATTGCCGGATATAGAGGATGCTGCCCATCGGCGGCTCGGGGTCGCAGGAGACGTCGCTGTGCCAGCCCTCGCCGTTGGCGCGCGGGCTATCCTTGTCGGCGTGGATGATCATCAGTTCCGGGATCACCCGGCTCGTGCGGGGCCGCCGGATGGATGTGCAGATCGCCGAAGAGCCGGCCGAAGCCCAGATGCTGCTCGGGCGTGATGTGCTGGTCGCGGAAGAAGATGACCGAATTCTCGGCGAGCGCGCGGTGGATCTCGTCGATTTGGTGGTTGCCGAGCGGCTGCGACAGATCGACCCCGCCGATCTCGCCGCCGACGATCGGCGTCAATTTGTCGACGGTGATCGTCTCATAGGGCGCCGCCTCGTCGGCGATGTGCTTGTAGCCGGGGCCGTTGCGGCTGCGCAGGAAACTCATCGCGCTCTCCAGTTGTTCGCGGCGAGCCCACCGCCGCCACCCGCGTCGGTCTACTCCCCGAAGACGCGGCGGAAGATCGTGTCGACGTGCTTGAAGTGATAGCCGGGGTCGAACAGCCCGTCGATTGCCGCCGGGTCGAGATGGCGGGAGATCTCGGGATCGAGCTTCAACAGTTCGGAGAAGGCGCCATCGCCCTGCCAGGCGGCCATCGCGTGGCGCTGCACGACGGCGTAGGCGTCCTCGCGGCTCATCCCGGCCTGGGTCAGCGCCAGCAGCACCCGCTGCGAGTCGACAAGCCCGCCCAGGCTATCGAGGTTTTCGCGCATGCGTTCGGGATAGACAACGAGCCGGTCGACGAGCCCGGTCAGCCGCGCCAGGGCAAAATCGAGGGCGATCGTCGCGTCGGGCGCGATGACCCGCTCGACCGAGGAATGCGAAATGTCGCGCTCATGCCACAGCGCCACGTCTTCGAGCGCCGGCACCACCGTGGCGCGGACCAGCCGGGCAAGCCCGGTCAGGTTCTCGGCCAGGACCGGGTTGCGCTTGTGCGGCATCGCCGAGGAGCCCTTCTGCCCCGGCGAGAAATATTCCTCGGCCTCACGTACCTCGGTGCGCTGCAGATGGCGGATTTCGGTCGCCAGCCTTTCGACTCCGGCGGCGATCAGCGCCAGCGTCGTGAAATAGACGGCGTGCCGGTCGCGCGGGATCACCTGGGTCGAGACCGGCTCGATTTCGAGGCCGAGCTGCTCGGCGACCTGGGCTTCGACCCGCGGGTCGATATTGGCGAAGGTGCCGACCGCACCCGAGACGGCGCAGGTGGCGATCTCCCTGCGCGCGGTGACGAGACGGGTGCGGTTGCGGTCGAATTCGGCGTAATGGCCGGCGAGCTTTAGCCCGAAGGTCGTCGGCTCGGCATGCACGCCGTGACTGCGCCCGACGGTCGGCGTGTATTTGTGCTCGAAAGCGCGCCGCTTCAGCGCCGCCAGCAGCGCGTCGAGATCGGCGAGCAGCAGGTCGGCAGCCTCCTTCAGCTGCACCGCAAGGCTCGTATCCAGCACGTCGCTCGACGTCATGCCCTGGTGCAGAAACCGCGCCTCGGGCCCGACATGCTCGGCAAGATTGGTCAGAAAGGCGATCACGTCGTGGCGGGTCTCGCGCTCGATCGCGTCGATGCGCTCGATCTCGAACGCGCCCTTTTCCCGGATCGCGCGCGCCGCATTCTGGGGGATGGTTCCGAGTGTGGCCTGGGCCTCGGCGGCTGCGGCCTCGATCTCGAGCCAGATCCGGAAGCGGTTTTCCGGTTCCCAGATCCGGGCCATTTCCGGGCGGCTATAGCGCGGGATCATCGGCGAAATCACCCGATCGGATGGCGAGCGCTAGTTATGACAGGTGGTGTTGGTCGTTGTCGTCTGGTTGTTTTCGCTGCCGGAGGAGGTGCTGGTCGTCGTGCATTTCATGTCGCTGGAATCGGGCGACGACGACGGGGATGACGACAAGGAGTATTTGCCCTGATGGGTCTTCCTGTCCCAGGCGTCCTGGTCGGCGGCGTCCTTCGCCTCGCGCGCCCGTCGTTCGGCGGCCTGGCGATCGGCTGCGGCCCGGCTGTCGGCTGCGGCCTGCGCCTCGCGCTGCTGCGCCGTCTGCATCATGCAATTGGCGAACGCGTCGCTGCCCGGCGCAAAGCCGTAACCGGCGCATTTTTGCTGATCCATCGCCCGCTGTTCTTCCGGGCTGACGCAGCCGGCAAGCACAAGAAAGCACGTCGCCGTCAGAAAAAATGTCGCTCGCATGTACCCCTGCCTTATGGGCCGCTCGGCGGCAAGAAACGGCGCTCGATAAACCGGATAGGCGAGGACGGCAAGAGACCATCTGTCTCATCGCGAATGGCGGTAAGCGGGGACGAGCGCCATCGAGAAGTAGGGTGCCGCATGGTCGCAATCGAGATCGGCGAGGGGACAGGCGAACCCGTTCGGGAGGCTCGCCCGTTCGACATAGATTGCGCGCTGCAGGCGGCCGAGGCGGGCCAGCATCGCGCGAACGCGGGGCAGGTGGCGCCCGAGCTTGACGATCGCCGCGGCGTCGGCCTGCGCCAGGCGGCGGCAGAGATCGTCGATCATCGAGTGTCGCCGGGATCACGGTCAGCGTCTCGTCATAGGCGAGGAGCGGGCTGCCTGCCGCCGCCGCACAGGCGTTCAGCGCGGAGACTCCAGGCACGATCTCGACCCGGCAGCGGCCGGCCAATCGCACGAAGAGATGGCTGAAGCTGCCGTAAAAGAGCGGGTCGCCCTGGCAGAGGAGGGCCACGTCAAAGCCTCGCTCGACTTCGGCCGCGAGGCATTCGGCGGCGGCATCGTAAATCGATTCGGGCGGGCGTTGCGGGCGCATCGGGATCGGGATCGGAATTTCGCGCTGACCGCGGTCGAGCCAGGAAGCGACGATCGACCGGGCGAAGCTCGGCCCGTTCTCCGGCGCCGGGTAGGCGACGACCGCCGCCTCGCGCAGCAGCCGCAGCGCCTTCAGCGTCAGAAGTTCCGGATCGCCCGGACCGACCCCCAGACCGTAGAGGCGGCCCGCCATCTATCCGTCCTTGACGGCGCCAAGCTGCGTCACCGGCGCCAGCGCCCGCCAGATATGATGCGCGCCGCGGCGCTCGGCGCGGCTGACCGCGAGCCGGGTCAGGGCGCCGCCATGGCAGCGCTGCCACTCGAAGAGCTGCACCTCGCCCTCGGTCGTCACCGCGTTGGCGACAAGCCGGCCGCCATCGCGCAATGCCCGCCACAAGGCCAGCAGCAGCTCCGGATCGCCCAGGCCGCCGCCGACAAAGACTGCGTCGGGCTGAGGCAGGCCGGCCAATGCCGCGGGGGCCGAGCCACAGACGATGTCCAATCCGGGTATCCCCAGTTCGGCGGCGTTGCGCGCGATCAGCGCGATGCGGGCGGGGTTCTTTTCGATTGCGACGGCGCCGCCCGTGCCGGCGCGCAGCCATTCGATCGCGATCGAGCCGCAACCCGCGCCGACATCCCACAACATCTCGCCGGGAAGGGGGGCAAGTGCTGCCAAGGTTGCGGCGCGGATCTCGCGCTTGGTCAACTGGCCGTCATGGGCAAAGGCATCGTCGGGCAGCCCCGCCAGCCGCGACAAGGCGCGGGTCCCGGACGAGGCGCGGCATTCGATCGCGATCGTGTTGAGGTCCGGCGCTTGCCGGTCGCCCCAGGATTGCGCCTCGCTGCAGCAAATTGTCTCGCGGGGGCCGCCGAGATGGGCAAGCACAGTGAGCCGGCTCGGCCCCCATCCCGCGTCAGTCAGGAGCCGGGCGACGGCGCGCGGCGTGCCGCCATTCTCCGACAGCGCCAGGATGCGGCGCCGGGGCGCAAGATGCAGCCGCAGTCCGTCGAGCGGTCGCCCGTGGAGGCTGATCGCAGCGCAATCGGCAAGCGGCCAACCGAGCCGGGCGGCGGCGAGGCTGAAGGCGCCGGGCTGCGGCAAGATCGTCATCTCCGCGGCCACAAAACGCCGGGCGAGTGTAACGCCGACGCCGTGCCACATCGGATCCCCGCTTGCCAGCACCACGACCCGCCGCCCGCGATACCCGCCGATCGTCTCGACCGTGCGGTCAAGCGGCCGCTCCCACCGGAGCCGCTCGGCGGGCCCGTCCGCGACCATCGCCAGATGGCGCTTGCCGCCGACCAGGATTTCGGCGGTGTCGACCAGGGCGCGGGCCGCCGGGGTCACGCCGGCAACCCCGTCCTCGCCGATGCCGATGATGGCAAGCCAGGGGGTCACTCGGCCTCATTCCCGGCGAGCGCGTTGACCGCCGCCGCGGCAATCGCACTGCCGCCGCGCCGGCCGTGCAGGGTCAGAAACTCCAGGCCCACTGAGCTGGCGAGCGCCGCCTTGGCCTCGGCCGCTCCGACAAACCCGACCGGGAAGCCCAGGACGAGCGCCGGTCTCGCCGCCCCGGCGGCAATGATTTCGAGCAGGTGGAACAGCGCCGTCGGCGCGTTGCCGATCGCTACGACCGCACCTTCAAGCAAGGGCCGCCACAATTCGACCGCGGCGGCCGAGCGCGTCGTCCGAAGTCTTGCAGCGAGGGGTGCGGTCTGCGGGTCGCGCAACCTGCACACGATCTCGTTCGCCGCCGGCAGAAGCGAACGGACGATGCCCGCCGCGACCATTTCGGCATCAACCAGAACCGGCGCGCCATTCAACAGCGCGCGGCGGCCCGCCGCCACCGCGCCGGGCGACCAGTCGAAATCGGCGAGGATCGAACAATCGCCTGCCGCATGCGCGAGCCGGAGCGCCACCGGCCGCAGGGGCTCGGGAAACCGGCTCAGATCGGATTCCGCCCGGATCAGAGCGAACGAACGGCGATAGATTTCGGCGGGGTCGCGAAGATAGTCGTAATCGGCGATGCCGGTGCGCATGGCCCGGGGCGTCAGCGCTTCGGCGCCGGGTCGATGTCGCGGGCGCCGACCGTGCGATAACGATATTCGTCTGGCACCGGCCGGCCGGTGTCGGTGTAGGCTCGCCGCACCGCCTCGACATTGCCGCCCAGCACCCGCCGCCGGTTGCTGCGCACCCATTCGTTTGAGGCGACGAGCGGCGCCGCCGAACCCTGGAAATGCGGCATGACATAGCGGGCGAATAGTTCGTAGCTCTTCCAGGTCTTTTCCCGGTCGGCCCACTCATGGGCGCAGAAAAGGACCCCGCCGAAGCCGCCCTCGCTCAGTTCGAGGAGGCGCTCGATGCCTTTGATCACAGTCGCGGGCGAACCGACGAGCGTCGTCCCAGCCCGCACCCCATCGCGCAGCGGGTCCTGCGACAGACCGGGTTCGCGGCCGAGCGTGTCCTCGAAATAGCTTGTTGTCTCGACCCGCTCGCCGGCGCCGACATCGCGCAGCGCCTCCTCGTCGTCCTCGGCAATATGCGCGCTGACGACGACGCGCCATTCGCGCCGATCCATCTTGACGCCGTGCTCTTCGGCCGTCTCCTCGGCGATGCGCCATTGCTTGGCGAGCGCCTCGGGGCCGCCCGGAATGCCGGCGCCGATCGACAGCACGCCGAGCCCGTGCTTGCCCGCCGCCATCATGCCGAAGGGCGTGATCGTGCTCGCGACCGCGATCGAGAAGCGCGGATAGGAATAGGGCGCTAAATGCAGCCGCGCCTCGTTCAGTTCGAACCAGTCGGTCTTCATCGTCACCGGCGCATCGTCGCGCAGCAGCAAAATGATCGCATCGAGCAATTCGACCATGCGTCGGCGCAACGCCACCGGATCGATGCCGAGCATATACGCATCCGACGGCAACGCGCCCGGGCCGCAGCCCAGCATCACCCGCCCGCGCGTCATATGGTCGAGCTGGACAAAGCGCTGCGCCACCAGAAACGGGTGGTGATAGGGCAGGCTGGTCACGCCCGTGCCGAGCCGGATATTGCGGGTGCGCTCGGCCGCGGCGGCGATCATCAATTCCGGCAGCGCGACGATCTCCCAACCCGCCGAATGGTGCTCACCGATCCACGCCTCGTCGTAGCCGAGGTAGTCGAGCCATTCGAGAAGTTCCAGGTCGCGCGCCATCGCCAGGGTCGGGTTGTCGCCGAGGCGATGAAAGGGCGCCAGAAAGATGCCGAAATCCAAACCGCGTCGGGTCATGAAGCCGTCCTCCGCCGATGGCGAGCGCAAGCCCTAACATAGCATGGCGGGGCGGTGTCGGAACCTTTCGCCCTCGGTTACAATGCCGCGCGCGATACCGGGAGGAGAGGATGGCCGAACCGAGCTACGTCCATGGCGCCAGCGAAGAGCCCCTGATCGGAGAAACGATCGGCCGGCATTTCGATCGCATCGTCGCACGTTTTCCCGGCCGCGGCGCGCTCGTCGTCCGGCATCAGCAGATCCGCTGGACCTGGCGTGAGCTGAAGGATCGCGTCGACGCGTTGGCCGCGGGATTGATCGGGCTCGGCCTCGGCGTCGGGGCGCGCATCGGCGTCTGGTCGCCGAACAACGCCGAATGGGTGCTGACCCAGTTCGCCACCGCCAAGGCCGGGCTGATCCTGGTCAACATCAACCCCGCCTACCGCACCGCCGAACTCGAATATGCGCTCAACAAATCGGGCTGCCGGGCGCTGATCACCGCCGCCCGGTTCAAGACCAGCGATTATCTTGGCATGCTGCGCGAACTTGCTCCTGAACTGGACGCCGCGCGCCCCGGCGAACTGCGCGCCGGCCGGCTTCCCGACCTGAGGCTCGTCATCACGATCGGCCATGAGCGCGCGCCGGGGGCGCTGCGTTTCGACAACCTCGCCGCCGAGGGCCGCCCCGCCGACCGCGAGCGCCTTGCCGCATTGGCCGACGAATTACAGTTCGACGACCCGATCAACATCCAGTTCACCAGCGGCACCACCGGCTTTCCGAAGGGCGCCACGCTGACGCACCACAACATCCTGAACAACGGCTATTTCATCGCGAGGGCGATGCGGCTCAGCGAACGCGACCGGCTCTGCATTCCGGTGCCGCTCTATCATTGCTTCGGCATGGTGCTCGGCAACCTTGCCTGTCTGACGCACGGTGCGGCGATGGTCTTCCCGGGCGAAGGCTTCGATCCGCTGGCCACCCTCGAGACAATCGAGGCCGAGCGCTGCACGGCTCTGCACGGCGTGCCGACGATGTTCATCGCCGAGATGGACCATCCCGAGTTCGGCAAGTTCGATCTCTCCTCGCTGCGCACCGGCATCATGGCCGGCAGCCCGTGCCCGATCGAGGTCATGAAGCGCGCCCTCCAGCGCATGCACCTCCGCGAAATCACGATCGCCTACGGCATGACCGAGACGAGCCCGGTCAGCTTTCAGTCCTCGACCGGCGACCCGATCGAGCGGCGGGTGTCGACCGTGGGCCGCGTGCACCCGCATATCGAGGTCAAGATCGTCGACGCCGAGGGCCGCATCGTGCCGCGCGGGACGCCCGGCGAACTGTTGACGCGCGGCTATTCGGTGATGCTCGGGTACTGGAACGACGAGGAGAGGACGCGGGAGGCGATCGACGCCGCGCGATGGATGCATACCGGCGACCTCGCCACGATCGACGAGGAGGGCTATTGCAACATCGTCGGGCGGATCAAGGACATGGTGATCCGCGGCGGCGAAAACGTCTATCCGCGCGAGATCGAGGAATTCCTCTACCGGCACCCGAAAATCCAGGATGTCCAGGTGATCGGCGTGCCCGACCAGCGCTATGGCGAGGAATTGTGCGCCTGGGTTCGGCTGCGCGACGGCGAGACCGCCGACGCCGAGGAGGTCCGCGAGTTCTGCCGCGGCCAGATCGCGCACTACAAGATCCCGCGCTACATCAAATTCGTCGATGAGTTCCCGATGACGGTGACCGGCAAGATCCAGAAATTCGTGATGCGCGAGGAGACAATCCGCGAACTGGGGCTGAAGGCGCCGCAGACCGCGTAATCGGCCCCGACATCACCCGAAAGGAGGAACGCACAAGGGCTGGTACGATCGCGCCCTTTGAGCATAGTATTACAGCAATATGAAGCAGCCGGCGTGAACCGGCGCTCAGGGAATGGGAGGATCGAAATGCGCAATCTCGGGCGGCTCCTGGGTATCGCGGGTCTGGGCGCGTTGGCGCTCGGCGGTTGCGCCGGGACCGCGCCGCCATCGCCGAGCGCCAACATGGCGGCGATCGTCGCTCCGTACCGGCCGCCGCCGAAGCGGGCCGAGATCCCGCCGCCGCCACCCTCGCCGCGCGCATTGTGGCTGGTCGGCCACTGGCGATGGACCGGGAGCAATTACGTCTGGACGCCCGGCCATTACGTCGAACGACCGGCCCCGACCGCGAATTGGGTCCCCGATTATTGGATGGAACAAAAGGACGGCTGGACCTTTGTTGCCGGCCGCTGGGCCTCCTGAGACGACGCTCCCCGCGACCCGCCGCCACGCGTGCGGGAATTATCCCCGACCGATCGTGTTCCAGGGTAAAGCGCCGGCGCGCACAGTGCAGCCGGCGCTGGGAACTCGATCATCGGAGGAGAGGATGCATTACGTCGGCCGCGCGGCGGGCCTTGCCGCAGTCATGATAGGAACAACGGTTCTCTCGGGGTGCTATGTGCCGCCCCCGCCGCCGGTGGCGGTAGCAACGCCGACGCCCGTCGAGCCCGCCTACCCGCCGCCGGCCTACGGCTCGTCAACGCCCGCCGTCAGCGTGCCGAGCAACGCCGGCGGCTCGGTCGCCGTCGCCCCGTATGGCCCGCCGCCACTGCGCGTCGAGGCGCCGCCGCCGGCACCCTCGCCAATGGCGGTGTGGCAGCAAGGCCATTGGAGCTGGACCGGTGGGCAATACGCCTGGACCCCCGGCCACTATGTTTTACGGCCGACCGCCGTCTCGGTCTGGACCCCCGGCTACTGGCAGCAAGGCCCGGCCGGCTGGTACTGGGTCGAGGGCCACTGGACCGGTTGAACCTTCGCCGCACTGCTCCTCATCCCTGGCGGGCAAGCGCCATGTCGATCAACGGCACCAACGCCGGGGCGACGGGGAGCCTGCCTTCGAGAATGTCGTCGCGGCTGAGCCAGGCGGCTTCGTCGACATCGTCTGCCGCAACGCCCTCGCCCGATCGCCAGAGCCCGCGCACCGCGACGAGCGTGTAGTGGTAGCGGACCCGGCCTTCCTCGTCGCGGTCGAGCGTGTCGATCACGGTCAACACACCGGCGGGTTCGGCGACCACGCCGGTTTCCTCGAAGAGTTCGCGCATCGCACCCTCGGCGACGGTCTCGCCGAGTTCGAGCACCCCGCCGGGAAAGCCCCAGCGCCCGGCCATTGGCGGATTGGCGCGGCGCACGACAAGCGCCCGCTCGCCGCGCAATACCACCGCCAGCACGCCGACAATCGGCCGCTCCGGATAGCGCCGTCCCTCTTTCCCGAGAGCGGCTCCGGCTGGGCCTTCTGCAACCCCCACCCTAACCCTCCCTTGCTCGCGGGGGAGGGAATGGGAGGGGGCTCACTCCGCCGCCGCTCGTGGTTGGCCCTGCTCGTCGGTGTAGATCTCGGCCCCCTGGTCGAGGAAGGCCTTCGACTTTTCTTCCATCCCGGCCCGCGCGTATTCGCGGATTTCCTGGGTGATCTGCATCGAGCAGAATTTGGGGCCGCACATCGAGCAGAAATGCGCGAGCTTGGCGCCTTCGGCCGGCAAGGTCTGGTCGTGGAACTTCTCGGCCGTTTCGGGGTCGAGCGACAGATTGAACTGGTCGCGCCAACGGAATTCGAAGCGCGCCCGCGACAGGGCATCGTCGCGCTCGCGGGCCGCCGGGTGGCCCTTGGCGAGGTCGGCCGCGTGCGCCGCGATCTTGTAGGTGATCACACCCACCTTGACGTCGTCGCGGTCGGGGAGCCCGAGATGCTCTTTCGGCGTCACGTAGCAGAGCAATGCCGTACCGAACCAGCCGATCATCGCCGCTCCGATGCCGCTGGTGATGTGGTCGTAGCCGGGTGCTATGTCGGTGACGAGCGGCCCGAGCGTATAGAACGGCGCCTCGCCGCATTCCTCGAGCTGCTTTTCCATGTTGATCTTGATCTTATGCATCGGCACATGGCCGGGGCCCTCGATCATGACCTGGACATCGTCCTCCCAGGCGATCTTGGTCAGCTCGCCGAGTGTTTCGAGCTCGGCGAACTGGGCGCGGTCGTTGGCGTCGGCGTTCGAGCCGGGGCGCAACCCGTCGCCCAGGGAATAGCTGACGTCATAGGCCCGCATGATCTCGTTGATCTCGCGGAAATGCGTGTAGAGGAAACTCTCCTGGTGGTGCGCCAGGCACCACTTCGCCATGATCGAGCCGCCGCGCGATACGATGCCGGTGACCCGTGAGGCGGTCAGGTGGATATAGGCAAGCCGCACGCCGGCATGGATAGTGAAATAGTCTACCCCCTGCTCGGCCTGCTCGATCAGCGTGTCGCGGAACAATTCCCAGGTCAGCTCCTCGGCCGCGCCGCCAACCTTTTCGAGCGCCTGGTAGATCGGCACGGTGCCGATCGGCACCGGCGAGTTCCTGATGATCCACTCGCGGATCGTATGGATGTTGCGCCCGGTCGACAGATCCATGACCGTGTCGGCGCCCCAGCGCGTCGCCCACACCATCTTCTCGACTTCCTCGGCGACCGAGGAAGAAACGATCGAGTTGCCGATATTGGCGTTGACCTTCACCAGGAAGTTCCGGCCGATGATCATCGGCTCGGTTTCCGGATGGTTGATGTTGTTCGGGATGATGGCCCGGCCGCGCGCGATCTCATCACGCACGAATTCCGGGGTCACATAATCGGGGATCGCGGCCCCGAACGACTTGCCGTCAACAGGGCCGTCGCGCCGCAATTGCTCGCGGCCGAGGTTCTCGCGGATCGCGACGTACTCCATCTCGGGGGTGACGATCCCGCACCTTGCGTAGGCCATCTGGGTCACCGCCGCCCCGGCCTTGGCGCGCAACACCGGCCGCCGGCCGCGATCGAAGAGTGAGACCGCACTCGCCTCGCCGTGGCGCAGCCCGTTATCCTCGGGCTTGACCTCGCGGCCCTGGTAGAATTCAACGTCGCCGCGCGCCAGGATCCACGGCTTGCGCAATTCCGGCAGCCCTCGGTTGATGTCGATCACCATCGCGGGATCGGAATAGGGGCCCGACGTGTCGTAGACCCGCGCCGGTGGCTCGCCCGAAGCGGCTTCGAGGTCGATCTCGCGCATCGCGACGGCGATGTCGGGGTTGGCCCGGCCCCGGACATGCACCTTGCGCGAGGCGGCAAACGGCCCGGTGGTGACCCGAAGCTCCTCGACCTTCGGCATCAGCTTGGCAGACGGGAGGGGGGCGGAATCGGGCATGATCGGTCTCCGTTGCACCAGTGGCACGAAGATCCGGGGCGTCTCTGCGAGAGGATAGGCGGCCGTGGCCGCATTGTTCCTGTCCCTACGCCGGCACGACCCGGATCAGGTTCGAAGGGTTGCCGCGCCCCGCTCCGGATTCGTCGGATCGGGCCGGCGGCCTCTCAGCCCCCTGTCGGGGCACCCCTTGGACGATGCGATTATCCGCAGAGGATCGCGGCGCCGTCAAGGTGGTGTCGTTGCGTTTGTGTGTCGGAAGATTATCATGCCGCAGTGAAATCGCGCGGATCGAGCGGATGGTCGTCGGGCGCCTGATCGGCTGGATCTTACTCTTTGCCGGGCTCGTCCGTCTGGCTCTCGACGTCAAGGCCTGGATCGCCAACAGGATTTGGGACCCGATGGCGCTCGGCCAGCTCTGGTACGAGATCAATCGCTCGAGCCTCAACCTCGTTCAGGCGGTGATCCAGCGCTACCTCTCCGCGCAGCTCTGGGACCGGATCATCGTCAACATCCTGTTGTGGTGGGCCTTCGCCGTCCTGATCGGGCTCGGGCTCATTTTCCTTTTCTTTTTCCGCCGGCGCGAACCCGCGCCGCGATGAGGAACAGGCGCCTCGATTCGCCGGCCCCATCGAGGGGCGCGAAAAGATTGCGTTTGGTTGCGGCGAGCCCAACGTACTGCCGATGACCACGATGATCGCTGAAGTGTACGACGCGCTGATCGCCGCCGGATCGCCGGAGGACAAAGCGCGAAAGGCCGCCGAGGCGATCGCCGGTTACGAAAACCGGTTCGCCGGGCTGGAGCAGCGCCTCGTCCACATCGAGGGGGAACTGAAATTGCTCAGCTGGATGGTCGGCTTCAACCTCGCCGGGACGGTCGGGCTCATCTTCCTGCTGCTGCGGCATTGAGCCGGATCGCCGGCTCGGCCGTCCGCCGAACTGGTGCATGCGCCAACCGGCCGCAAAGGCCATTCAGCCAAACAATTCCACAATCTTGAGTGTCGGTTAGCGACGCATCATGCGTCGGCGAGTTCGAGCCGCCGCTCGATCCGCTCGATCCGGCGGTCCATATTATCCAGCCGCAACTGGGTCGCCGCGTAATCCACTTTAATTCCGGCGATGTCGCGCTCCACGCTGCTCAGACGGGTGATCACCTCATCGAGCTTGCGGAGAATCGTGTCGTTCTGCTCCCTGATCCGGTTCAGCCCGCGCAGGACAATGTTTTCGGGTTCGTCGACCATATGAAAAGTCTAGGGAGGCAGCATTCGAGATGCAAGCAGGGCCCTCCCGGTCACGCCAAAACGCCATACCGCCGCCGCGTCTGCGGCAAGAACGCGCTCAGCCGTCGCCCATTTTGAGGGCGGCGATGAAGGCGGATTGCGGGATTTCGACCTTGCCGAACTGTCGCATGCGCTTCTTCCCCTCCTTCCGCCCTTCGAGGAGCTTGCGCTTGCGGGTGACATCGCCGCCATAGCATTTGGCGAGCACATCCTTTCTGAGCGCTTTGACTGTCTCGCGGGCGACGATCCGGCCGCCGATCGCCGCCTGGACGCATCAAGCAAGGCAAAACAGGCCGTCAGCGCGCTGTCGCGTTATAACGTGCATCAAGGGCCCACAGCCGCTTTCAATGCAGGTGACGACGCGCTCTTTCATTGCGGAGGGATTGATGCTCCACTCCAAAAAATTTGATAAATGCGTTGGGTTTGGTCGTTCTTCTCGGCCCCATCGGTGCGGCATCGGCACTTTCGGGTCAAAGCTCTGTTGTTGGTCCGCTTACCGTCCGGCGCGATGGCCCAGGCATCAAGATCTCCGGTACACTCCAGAATGCACCGGCCGGCACGAAACTGTAGGTCACCATTATTCGTCAACCCGGTGGCTCAACGAGACCCGCTCCTGGGCCCGAGGATAGCAAGGTGGTAGTCGCGCCGGACGGTACATTTCAGGCCAGCCTGACTCCGAGCGGGTCGGCTTTCCCAGGAGGCGCTTATGCAACTATGATAACTGCGTATTTCAACAGTGCCTGGCAGACGGCTGATGTACTCCGGAAAGCGGGTGTCGAACTGGATGCGCGCGGCCCAAGTGCCGGTCACACGAATCCGAAAGCAATCCCTGAGAGTCTGGACTTAAAGCCGGACTTGATTACGGACTATCCTCAGCCATCGGAAGCATGATACAAAACAGGAACATGCGGTTGTTTCTGCGGGTTTGAGCGATGGCGCGCAACAAGGTGCAATTTCAAAAGGCGCTCAGCGAGGTCGAGTTTGCGGTTCTTTACGGAACCGAGGATCAGTGCCGGGAGGCGGTGAGGCGCTGGCGCTGGCCATCCGGGCTTTGTCTGCCCGGTTTGCGCCGGCGAGCATGGCAGCGTCGTCAAGACCAGGGGCTTACAGCGTAGCACCTGGTCGCCGCGAAAACATCCGGCGATCGCCGAATGTCTGCCGTCGACAAGGTGGCACGCTGGTAGCCCCCTGGTCTTGACGCGCCGTGATGCACCACCTCACGCAGAGCAAGGGCGGCATCTCCAGCATCGAGTTGGGCCGCCGGCTTGGCGTCACCCAGACCACCGCCTGGAAGATCAAGCACAAGCTGATGCAGGCGATGATGGAGCGGGACGCCAAAGCGCCTGACGGGACGGATCGAGATCGACGACGCCTATCTCGGCGGGGAGCGCAACGGCGGCAAGCGGGGCCGCGGTTCGCCTGGCAAGACGCCAAATCGTGGCGGCGGTCGAAACCACACCAGAGGGCCAGCCAATCCGCTTGAAGTTGCGCCGCGTGAAGGGGTTCCGCCGGGCCGAAATCGCGAGCTTGGCGCCGCGCAATTTCCAGCCCGCCAGCACCGTTGTCGGTGACGGCCTGCACTGCTTTACGTGAAGGCCACCTTCGAAAGGATCGCCAAGCCGCCGCAAGGCATCAGCATTCCGCGCAGCATTTTGTTCAGGGCGGTCAGCGAGATCAACGCGCGCGACAAAAATTGTTGGAACAAGGAACTGCCGTATCTGGACGGGATCGAGTTCTACCACGTTCTGCCGTTCTCCCCGGAAATGGCGTCGGCGATCCTGGCCAACCGGGTGGATTATGTGTTTGCCACCGATCCGACTACGCATCGCAGGGCCGTAGCGACGCCAGGAATGTCGACCGAGACGCATTATCAGAGCGTCCTGCACGGCACCTGGATCAACAACCGGCGAAAACCGTTCGACGATCCGCGGGTCAGGCGCGCGATGCATCTGGTCCTCGACCGGCCAGTGCTGATCGAGGTCGTCAAGGACGTGGCGCCGATGATGGTCGGCGGTTTCCTCTACCCGTTCTCCGAGTTCGCGACGCCGCAGGCGGAGCGCGACAAGTGGCTCGGCTACCAATCGGATCCGGAGCCCGCGATCAAGGAGGCCCGCGCGCTGATGGCGGCGGCCGGTCATGCTGACGGGATCAAGGGCCTGGACTTCATGGTCCGCGAGGTCGCCATCTTCAAGCTCTGGTCACAGGCCATCCAGGCGATGCTGAAACAGTCGCTCAACATCGACTGCAATCTGCGCACGGTGGTCGAGTTGGTGTGGTTCGGCGACGCCGCGAGCGGCAATTATGACCTGGCGATTGGCGCCATTGTATCGGCGCTGCTCGATCCCTCCGACTATTTCAACGCCTGGTACGGCAAGGACGGCCCGCAGAACTATTCGTTCTGGGACAACAAGGAATTCCAGTCGTTATCGGCGCAGATCGACCGGGAGATCGATGTCGAGAAGCGCCAGGATTTGATCCGCCGAGCCGAGGCCATCGCGGAGCAGGACCCGCCGCTCTTGCCCGTCGCCTGGGAGCGGATTCACGAACTCTGGTACAATTACGTCAAGGGCCGCCATGCCCGCGACGCCTTCGGCATCTACGATACGGTGCGGCATGACACAGTCTGGCTCGACAAGACGTGAGCCAGCGGCGAGAAACGGCAGCACGCAGAGTTGGTGAACCACGACCGCTTTGCATCAAGGGTCGTCAATCGAGGCGCCCCCGCCGCTGTCCGCAGCGCCGCCATCGCGCCTCAGTCGACCCTGCGGCAGCTACCACATCAGCGAGGCTTGCCGGCTCCAGATCTCGAGGGGTACATGCAAATATCCGCTTCGAAATCGGCCCAACCATCCGTTACCGCAGCCGGGAGTAGCTCAATTGGGGTCGATTTGATCCGTTCCGCAACCTTCTCGCAGGGAGATCCGGCGGAGGCGGTGTTTTATGTTCAAACGGGCAAGGTGAAGATCGTGGTCGTGTCGGAGCACTGGAAAGAGGCGGTTGTCGCCGTACTCGGCGCGGGCGCATTTCTCGGCGAGGGGTGCCTGATCGCCCAGCCGTTGCGCTTGGTCTAGCGCCGGTCGCGAAAGAACGCGCGCAATAATTTGGCCGCCCGCTTCTCCTCGATGCCGCCGTAGATTTCCGGACGATGGTGCGTCGTCGGCTGCGTGAAGAGGCGCGGGCCGTGCTCGACCGCACCGCCTTTTGGGTCATAGCTGCCGAAATAGAGCCGGCGCAGCCGCGCCAGGCCGATCGCCGCAGCGCACATCGCGCAGGGTTCGAGCGTTACCCAGAGATCGCATTCACGGAGCCGCGCCGCGCCGACCCGCGCCGCCCCCTCGCGCAAGACCAGCATCTCGGCATGCGCGGTCGGGTCATGGTCGGCCTCGACGCGGTTGCCGGCGGCGGCGAGCATCCGCCCGGCGCCATCGAGGAGCACCGCGCCCACCGGGACTTCGCCGCATGCGGCCGCCGCCTCGGCCTCGGCCAATGCCCGCAGCATCGGCGAGCCCCGACCGATCATCCCGCGCGCCAGCGTCATCCCATATGCCAGCGCCGGATCGGCTCCGGGATCGCGATCGGCCGCCTTGTCGAGAGCCGCATGAAAAGCCCCTCCTGCTCGGCCTCGGCATGCACGGTCTCGCCCACCGCGAACTCGGCCGCGAGCCGCCAGCGCACCCGGCCGAGCCCGGCGATCCGCATCCGCTCGATAAGCGCGTCGCCGATCGTCACCGGCCGGCGATAGTCGATCCGCGTTGCTATCAGGATCGGCGCCACATCCTCGGCGAGCGCCCGGATCAGCGGGTAGGCCTCGGCCATCAGCCCCAGCCGCAGATCCTCGAGCCAGCGCACGAACACGATATTGCTGACGATCCCGGCAAAGTCGATGTCGTAAGTCCGCACCGGCAATTGCTGCTCGTAGACCCCGCTCATCGCCGCCCCATTCGCCTCCCGCAGCGCCCGCCGCATTCTTGCATATGGGGCGGGCGAGCGCGCCTTGACGATTGTCCCATGATTAATTATTGATATTCTCGCATCGATGTGCTACATACCGGATGCCGGTGCTCAGTTCGCTGGCGGATAGGGATTTCGCGCGCAGTCTCCGTAGCTGTATTTTTGTTGCAAATAACAGCAAAAACAGCAAAACCCGAACCGGACCCATAGACCAGCCGCGCCGCTTGGCGGTATTGCCGGGAGGGCGTCCGAACGGTTATTCCGTCGGGCTCGGGAAACAGCGGGATCACGGCATGGCGCAGCCGCTCATCGGCCTCACCCTCGATCACGAACCGCCGGGCGGCTGGTCGAAATATCCCTGGTACGCGATCCGCGAAAACTACTGCAACGCGGTCAGGAACGCGGGCGGCCTGCCGGTGCTGCTGCCGCACATGCCCGATGACGCCGCCCTTTATCTCGACCGGCTTGACGGGCTCGTCGTGACCGGCGGCGGGTTCGACGTCGATCCAGCCCTCTTCGGCGCCGAGACCCGGCATCCGAGCGTCAAGACCAAGGACCGCCGCACCGCCTTCGAACTCGCCGCGGCACGGCTGGCGCTCGATCGCGACCTGCCGGTGCTCGGCATCTGCGGCGGCCAGCAATTGCTGAACGTGGCGCTGGGCGGCGCCTTGATCCAGCACATCCCGGACGAGGTGCCGGACGCCCTGCCGCACCGCCAGCCGAACCCGCGCGACGAGCCCGGCCACGCCGTCGATATTGTCGCCGGCACGTTGCTGCGTCGGATCACCGGCATGGCACGGCTCGCCGTCAACAGCGCGCATCACCAGGCGGTCAAGACCGCGGGGCCGGGGGTCGTCATCGACGCCGTTGCCGAGGACGGCGTTGTCGAAGGCATCGAGGACCCGCGCCGCCATTTCTGCCTCGGCGTGCAATGGCACCCGGAATTCGAGCTGAGCGAGGGCGACCGCCGCATCTTCCGCGCGTTGATCGAAGCCGCGGGCAAGTGAGCGCCGAGCCCGCCGTCCCGGCGCCCGCCGCCCCCGAGCGCATCGCCAAGCTCCTGGCGCGCGCCGGGATTTGTTCGCGCCGCGAGGCCGAACGCTGGATCGCCGAGGGTCGGGTCGCGGTCGATGGCGCCGTGCTGGCGAGCCCGGCTGTGACGGTCACTGCGGCGAACCTCGTCACGGTCGACGGCCGACCCGTTGGGGCACCCGATCGCACCCGGCTCTGGCGCTACCACAAGCCCGCCGGGCTCGTCACGACGCATCGCGACGAGAAGGGCCGCCCGACCGTCTTCGCGGCACTACCCAAGGAATTGCCGCGGGTGATTTCGGTCGGCCGCCTCGACCTCAATTCCGAGGGGCTGCTGCTCTTGACCAATGACGGCGCGCTCGCCCGCCGCCTCGAACTGCCGGCGACCGGCTGGGTTCGGCGCTACAAGGTGCGCGTCCACGGTGCGCCCGACCCCGCCCGGCTCGCCGCCCTCGAACGCGGCGTCAGGATCGACGGGATCGCCTATGGCCCGATCCGCGCCGCCCTCGAACGCCTCCAAGGCAGCAATGCCTGGATCACGATGGCGCTCGGCGAGGGCAAGAACCGCGAAATCCGCCGCGTCCTCGAACATCTGGGTCTCGATGTGACGCGGCTGATCCGCCTCTCCTACGGTCCGTTCCAACTCGGCAGCCTGGCGCGCGGCATGGTCGCCGAAGTCTCGCAGAAGGCGCTCGCCGAACAGATGGGGTCGGAGCCGCCGCGCTGGGCCGGGCGCCCGCATGCCCGGCGTCAGCGATGATCGGGGCCCGGCGCCGATCAGGGAAGCTTGTCCCGGCGACGTTCCGCGGCGGTCATCAGGCCTTCTTGATATCGCGCGAGTCGGCCGGATTGCGATAATGCTGCAGCCGGGTCGATCTGAGGCCGGGCAGGCCATAAGTTTCGTAGGCGCGCCGCCATGACTGCAACTCTTCGTCGGTGAGTTGATAGCGGCGGCAGGCTTCTTGGGCCGTCAGCGTGCCGTTGGCGACGGCGGTGACGACCGCCGCCTTGCGGCGGATCGTCCAGCGCTTGACGTTGGCGGGCGGCAGCTCGGCCATCGCGGCGCCGCGGTCAAAGACCGGCCGGCCGACCGCGCCGCGGCCGCCGGTCGGGGCGAAATTCGTGAACCCCCGCAATGTACTTGTCGTCCTGAATGTGCTGCATCGCTTGGCCGTCGGTTTACGATCGGTCGTAGGCGGCAGGCGAACAAATCCACCCATCGATCAGAGATCGAGGAGCGGCGGGGGCTCGGCGTTTCGACCTCGTTCACCTGCGCTTTCCGACGTCGCGACTGTGCCGAGGATTGATCGAATACGCCATAATATTGATAGTTAATTCTTCTTCATTCGTGGTTAACCGAACGCCGAATACGTCGCCCTATTGCAGTCGCGCGTGTCGAAATCTAGGAGGTGGGTTTGCTGATCTCATGCACCCCTTTTGCCAGGGCGCGGATGTCGGCGAGTACGGCGTCGACGAGCCCGGGTTTGGCACTGTTGTCGGGATTGAGGTTGAGCGCCAGACGCTGCACCAGAGCCGAGCCGACGGCGGCGGCGTCGGCGGCGCGCGCAACCTCGGTCGCCTGCTCCGGGGTCTTGATGCCGAAGCCCACCGCGATCGGCAGATCGGTGAAATGTCGCAACCGGTTGACGGCGGTCGCAACCTCGGCTGCGTTGGCCGAGCGGGTGCCGGTGATGCCGGCGATCGCGACGTAATAGATGAACCCGCTGGCATGCTCGACGATCCGCGGCAGACGCTCGTCGTTGCTGGTCGGCGTCGCCAGCCGCACGAAATCGAGCCCCGCCGCGCGCGCCGGTCCGGTCAGTTCGGCGTCCTCCTCGGGCGGCAGATCGACGACGATGACGCCGTCGACCCCGGCCTCCACCGCGTCGCGGGCGAAGGCCTCGGCGCCGTAGCGGTAGATCGGATTGTAATAGCCCATCAGCACGATCGGGGTCGCGTCGTCGGCGCGGCGCAGTTCGCGCACCAGCGCCAATGTGCCGCGCAGGGTCATGCCGGCCTTCAGCGCGCGCTGGCCGGCGTCCTGGATCGCCGGGCCGTCGGCCATCGGGTCGGAAAACGGCATACCGATCTCGATCAGATCGGCGCCGGCCTCGGCGAGCCCGGCAAAAAGCCGCAGCGAGGTGCCGGGGTCGGGGTCGCCCGCGGTCAGATAGGTGATAAGCCCGGCTCGCCCCTCCCGGCGCAACGCCGCAAAACGCGCCGCGATCCGGCTCACAATTTGACCCCGAGATGCTCGGCGACGGCGAAGATGTCCTTGTCGCCGCGGCCGCACATGTTCATCACGAGCAGATGGTCGCGCGGCAGGGTGGGCGCGATCTTGCCGACATGGGCGAGCGCATGCGCTGGTTCGAGTGCGGGGATGATGCCTTCGAGCCGGCTTGCCAGTTGAAACGCCTCAAGCGCCTTGCGATCGGTGATGGCAACGTACTGCACGCGTCCCAAATCGTTGAGCCAGGCGTGCTCGGGGCCAATGCCCGGATAATCGAGCCCGGCCGAGATCGAATGCGCGTCGCGGATCTGCCCGTCCTCGTCCTGCAACAGATAGGTCCGGTTGCCGTGCAATACGCCGGGGAGGCCGCCATTGAGCGAGGCCGCGTGCAGCCCGCTCGCTATGCCATGCCCGCCGGCCTCGACGCCGATCATCACGACCGAGGGTTCGTCGAGAAACGGATGGAAGAGGCCCATCGCGTTCGAGCCGCCGCCGATGCAGGCGACCAATGTGTCGGGCAGCCGGCCTTCGGCCTTTTCCAGCTGTGCGCGGGTCTCGCGGCCGATCACCGACTGGAAATCGCGCACCATCGCCGGGTAGGGGTGGGGCCCGGCGACCGTGCCGATGACATAGAAGGTGTCCTCGACATGGGCGACCCAGTCGCGCAACGCCTCGTTCATCGCGTCCTTCAGGGTCGCCGTGCCCGAATGCACCGGCACGACCTCGGCCCCCAAAAGCTTCATGCGGAAGACGTTGGGCTTTTGCCGCTCGATGTCGGTGGCGCCCATATAGACGACGCAAGGCAGATCGAAGAGGGCACAGGCGGTGGCGGTCGCGACCCCGTGCTGGCCCGCCCCGGTCTCGGCGATGATGCGGCGCTTGCCCATCCGCCGCGCCAACAGCGTCTGGCCCAGCACGTTGTTGATCTTGTGCGCGCCGGTATGGTTGAGCTCGTCCCGCTTGAAGTAGATCTTGGCGCCGCCGAAATGGCGCGTCAGCCGCTCGGCGAAATAGAGCGGGCTCGGGCGGCCGACGTAATGTTCGAGATAGTAGTCGAGTTCGGTCTGAAAGCCCGGGTCGGCGCGGGCCGCGTCGTAGGCCCTCTCGACCGCGAGCACCAGCGGCATCAGGGTCTCGGCGACATAGCGACCACCATAGATGCCGAAATGGCCGCGCTCGTCGGGTCCGCCGCGAAAGCTGTTGGGAGCCTGCATCCTGATCTCTTCTGCGCCTGCCGCGATCCAGGATAGGGCCCGCATTTGGAAATGCCTACCGCAACCTCACCCGGAGACCGGCGAGACGCCGGCCGCAATCGCCAAACGCACGAGTTCGGAAAGGCTGCGCGCGCGGGTCTTTTCCATGATGCGGGCGCGGTGGATCTCGACCGTGCGCGGGCTGATCGCGAGTTCGTGGGCGATCACCTTGTTCGGCCTGCCCACGGCAAGCAAGCCAAACACCTCGCGCTCGCGGGCGGTCAGCGGGGCAAGGCGCGCCTGCGCCGCCGCCGCCTCGATATCGACATGACGCCGCTGCCTGGCGAATTCGAGGGCGCGATCGACCGCGGCGAGGATCGTGCGTTCGCTGAACGGCTTCTCGACGAAATCGACTGCCCCGGCTTTCATTGCCCGCACCGCCAGAGGCACGTCACCATGCCCGGTGACGACGATAACCGGCAGACCGATCCCCGCGGCGCGCAGACGCTCCTGCAATTCGAGGCCGTCGATGCCCGGCATCTGCACATCGACGATCAGGCAGCCTTCCTCTTCGGAGCGGTGCGGCCCGCAGAAAATCGCCGCCCGAAACAAAGCACCGGACGTGGTGGCCCGCCGCCTCGAGCAGCATCTGCAGCGAATCGCGAACAGCCGCGTCGTCGTCGGCGATGTAAATGGTCGGCGGCATCGGCTGTCCCGCAACCGGCCGTCGTCGTGACGGCCCTGGGCAAAGCTAGCTCGGGCGCCGCCGAATTGCCAAGCCCAGCGCTGTAAGTCCGTAAGGGTTGCGTCAGCCCTCGCCGATCTCTTCGAGCGCCCGACGATCGAGCAGCGTGATCGAATGCGGGTCGACGGCAATGACCCCGCGTCGCCGCATGTCGGACAAGGTGCGGCTGACCGTCTCGATCGTCAGGCCGAGATAATCGCCGATATCGCAGCGCGACATCGGCAGCTCAATCCGCCGTGCCCCGTCATTCCGATCGGAGAGTTCGAGGAGGAAGGTGGCGACGCGCTCGCAGGCCGTCATGCGTCCGAGGATCAGGAGCCGGCCCTGGGCGGCGGCGAGGCTCTTCAGTGCGGCCTCGCGCAGCAGCCGCGCAATGCCGAAATTCTCGTCGGCCAGCCGCTCGGTCGCCAAGCGGGGAAAGCGCATGACAGTGACGTCGCCGACGGCCTCGGCAGAAAAACCGCGCTCGGGGTCGGGTTCGAGACCGAAGGCGTCGTCGGCAAAGCAGAAGGCTGCGATGTTGCGCCGCCCATCGGCCCGCAGCTTGCTGATGCGCACTGCGCCGGAGACGACCTTGCACCAGAAGCCGCCGTCGTCGCCTTGCGCATATATCGCCTGATTGCGGCAGAACCGCAGCCGGGACCCGATCCCTTCCAACGCGATCAGCGCATCGAGATGACCCGAGCGCGCCACGTCCGGGATATTTCGGAGCAAATTCAGCTGACTTGATTGCCGGTACATCGCACCCCTCCAGCCCCGAGAATTGTCCGGGAGTGAGGATCGCGTGCGGCCGGGAGCGGCGATATTCGGTCTTGTACCTACGTAAAACTACCTATGGCGATTGATCGGAATCAAATCGCACCATCAATCGGTGCGACATGATGGGGTTCGTCCATTGCCGAGCAGGGCCCTCGATGCCGAGCTATCGCGTGTGTTTCATCAATGAAATCCCCCGCAACGACAAGCTTTTCCGCTGCTGTCAGCGCTCGATCGTAGTCCGTTCGGCGGATAGCCCCGAAGAGGCGGCCGCGGAGGCGAAGAAGCGCTTTGCCGAACTTGAAGGGGTCGGCAATTGGCGTATTCATGCAAGCTTCGTCGAGGTGGAGCCGCTCGCATCCGAGCCGCGGGCGGCTTCTTCGCCGGGTTTGGCGAAAAGCGCCGGGCGCCGTCGGGTTTGAGGGATGCACAGATGAGAAAAATGGTCGACATCGTCCGCAATCAGGACCCGCTCGTCCTGCCGGCGAATGCCACGGTAAAGGAAGCTTGCCAGCGCATGCGCGAGCGACGCGTCGGCGCGGTACTAGTGAGCGAGGACGGCGAGCGGCTTGCCGGCATCTTTACCGGGCGCGATGCCGTGCACCGCGTGCTAGCCGAGGGGAGGAGTGCTGCCCGCACCAGGCTTAGCGAAGTTATGACCAGCGATCCCATTGCGGTCTCGTCCGGCGAGGCGGCGATCGCCGCGCTGCGGCTGATGGAAGACGGCCGCTACCGTCATGTGCCGATCGTCGAGGAGGGCAAGATCATCGGGATCGTCTCGCGCTTCGACTTCAGCGGTGCGGAATTGGACCGCCTCGACGAGGAGACCGGGCTCTGGGAGCGGATTTGACCGGTCTGGCGGATGCTATGAAATACGCCGATCGGGCTGCCGCCGGCCGCCGTCTCGGCCGCCGGCTGATGCATCTGAAGGAGAAGCAGCCTCTCGTCCTGGCCCTGCCGCGCGGCGGTGTGGCGGTCGGCTATGAGATCGCGCGCCTACTTGCTGCGCCCCTCGACGTCGTGCTGGTGCGCAAGATCGGCGTCCCGTGGCAGCCCGAATTGGCCCTCGGCGCGGTGGCGGACGGCGCCCGGCCCGAGATCTTCATCGACCGGGAACTCGCCGACGGGCTCAGCATTCCTCAGAGTTATATCGAAGAGGAGACAGCGCGGCAGATCGCCGAGGTCGAACGGCGCCGCAATATGTATTGCGGGAGGCGCGCACCAGCCGAGTTCGCCGGTCGTACGGCGATCGTGGTCGACGACGGTGTTGCCACCGGGGCGACGATGCGGGTGGCGCTGCGCTCGGCGCGGCGCCGGGGTCCGGCGCGCCTCGTCCTCGCCGTCCCGGTGGCCGCGCCCGATACCTTCGCCCGGCTCGCGGCGGAGGTCGACGAAGCGGTCGTGCCTGCAGCAGCCCAAGGATTTGGGCGCCATCGGCTTCTACTACCGCGACTTCCACCAGCTGAGCGACGAAGAGGTGATCGACCTCCTGACCCGCACCATCTGAGCTTCTATCAGGCGGCGTCGAGATGGTGGGCGTCGCTCTCCGACCAGACGAGCGCTGCCGCGTCGCCGGGTTGTACCGGACCGGCGAAATAGAGGCTGTCGGGCAAGAGCGCCGCGACATCCTCGCCCGCATGGGTCTGCAATGAGACGCGCACGACCGGACCCTGATATTCGACCGCGACGACCCGGCCGGTGGATCCCGTCCCGTCCTCGGCGCGGCCGATGCGGCAGTGATCGGCGCGGATCGCAACCGCGCCGCGCGGCGTCTGCAACACGTTGTGGCCGCCGATGAAGCGGGCGACGAAGGCGCTCGCCGGCCGCTCGAAAATCTCGCGCGGCGCGCCGCTCTGGCGGATGCGGCCCTCGTCCATGACCACCATCAGGTCAGCGAGCGCCATCGCCTCGTCCTGGCTGTGCGTGACATGGATGAAGGTGATCCCGAGTTCGCGCTGCAGCCGCTTCAATTCTTCGCGCATGCGCACCCGCAGAAACGGGTCGAGCGCCGACAGCGGCTCGTCGAGCAGCAGCACCTGCGGCTCGGTGATCAGCGAGCGCGCCAATGCGACGCGCTGCTGCTGGCCGCCAGAAAGCTGCGACGGCAGGCGCGGCGCGAAATCGTCCATCTCGACCAGCTGCAGAAAGGCGCGGGCGCGGGAATGACGTTCGGCCTTGCCTACGCCGCGCATCTTCAGGCTGAAGGCGACATTGTCGAGACAGCTCAGATGCGGGAACAGCGCATAGTTCTGGAACATCATCGCAGTGCCGCGCCGCGCCGGCGGGAAGTCGGTGACGTTGCGGTTGCGGATCAGGATGTCGCCGTCGGTGACTGCCTCGTGGCCGGCGATCATGCGCAACGTGCTGGTCTTGCCGCAGCCGCTCGGGCCCAGCAGACAGCAATAGCTGGCCGGCGGGATGCGCAGCGAGATCTCATCCACCGCCAAGGTCTCGCCGTAGCGTTTGGTGACCGCGACGAGTTCGACGTCAAAGCGGGGCTCGACCGGCATTTCGGGGCTTTACCTTTATTGGCTATTGGCGCAGGCCGGCCCGGCGGCGCTGGATCAGCAGCACCCGCCACAGGGTCAGCCCGATCAACAGGAACGACACCGCCGTCGTGACGGTGCCGATCGCGAACAGGGTCGGCGAGGTGGCGCTCGAAATCAGCGCGTAGATTTCGAGCGGCAGTGTGTTGCGGTCGCCGATGACCAGGGTCGTGCGGGCGTATTCGTCATAGGAGAGGGTGAAGGCGCCCATCGCCACGCCGATCACTCCCGGCAGCAGGATCGGCAGCGTGACGTAGCGAAGGCGCTGCCAGGGGCTGGCCCCGAGATCGTTCGCCGCCTCCTCGTAGGAGCGGTTGAAGCGGTTGACGACGGCGAACATCGCGAAGAGCCCGAACGGCAGGGTCCAGGTCAATTGCGCGCCGAGAGCCGAGGTGAAGAGGCTCGTCTTCAGGTCCAATGTCGTGAAACCGAGCCCGATGCCGAAACCGACCAAGAGGCTCGGCATGACGAGGCTCGCCACGGCCAGGTAGAACAGCAGGCCCGAGCCCGGAAAGCGGCGGCGGAAGGCGAGCCCGGCGGCGACCGATATCGCCACCGTCAACAGGCTGACCACCGAGGCGAGTGCTATCGAGCGGCCGAACGAGGCCGGGATGTTGGCCATCTGGCCGGGCTTGACGATGTCGGCAAACCAGTCGAGCGACATGCCGACCATCGGGAAGGTGACGCCGCCGTTCGGTCCCTGGAACGACAGCACGTACATCACCAGCATCGGGCCGTAGAGAAACAGCAGGAAGAGCCCGAACAGCGTCGCCAGCGCGTAGAAGGTCCAGGGCCGCCCGACGCCGGCGCCGGATTGATAGCTCTGCCCGCCGATCATCATCGCGCGCATGCCCGCTATTTCACCAGTTCCTTGCGCACGTCGACGACCCGCATCATCAGCGCCACGAAGATCGCGACAAAGGCGACCAGCACGACGGCGCTGGCTGCGGCCGGCGGGTATTGCATCGCCTGGATTTCGGTCGCCAGTTGCGAGACGATCGAGGCGCTCTGCCCGCCGCTCATCGCCTTGACGACGAAGAAATCGCCCATGACCTGGGTAAAGACCAGGATCGAGCCCAGCGCTATTCCGGTCTTCGACAGCGGGATGATGATCTCGACCATGATCTGCCAGCGGCTGGCGCCGGCGTCGCGCGCCGCCTCGATCAGCGCCGGGTCGATCTTGGCCAGCGAATTGGCGATCGGCCCGACCATCAGGAGCGTGAACAGATTGATGTAGGTGATGCACACGGCGAAGCTTGAAAACAGCAGGAAATCCAACGGCTGCGAGGTCAGGCCGAGGCCCATCACGATCTGGTTGAAGGCGCCGTTGCGGCCGAGAAACGGGATCCAGGCGATCGTGCGGATGATGCCCGAGGTCCAGAACGGGATCGCGCAGAGCAGGAAGAAGAGCGTCCGCACGGCGGCGCTGCGGATATGGAAGATCAGGAAATGCGCGATGTTGAAGCCGAGGAAGAGCGTGACCGCCCAGACGATGATCGCGAAAGTCAGCGAACTGACATAGACCCGGATCGTCGCCGGCGTCGTCAGGAGATCGCGGTAATTGTCGAGGATGAAGGCCGGATAGATGCCGACGCGGTCGTAGTCGAAAAAGCTGACGACGACGAAGAGGACCGTCGGCAGCGCGAAGAGCACGATCAGGATCAGCGCCAGCGGGCTGACCTGGATCCACGAGACGAGCCAGGGCGCCAGCCGCCGCCGCGACCAGGCCAGGGAGCGAGGCCGCGGCAGTGCTGCGACGGTCTGCGACAATAGCGTCATGAAGTGATGAACTCGTTCCAGCGCCGGGTCAGATACCGGTCCTCGTCCATGACCGAGTTCCATACGGCAATGTTGCCCAACCGGTCCCAGAACGCGCCGCCGTCGCGCACGCCGCCCTCCTTCTCCATCAGCTTGCCAAAGGGATCGATGATGTCGGTGGCGGCGGGCTTGCCGCCGTACCAGTAATCCCACTCGGCCTGGGTCAGGAATTTCTTGGCGTTCTCCGGCACCGACGAGTAATAGCCCTCGCGCGCGATAAAGGCGCCCTGGATAGCCGGAAGTGTACCAGTTCATGTATTCGTAGAAGCAATCGAGCTTGAGCCCGCTCAGATGCTTCATCGGCGCCATCGTGTAGCCCCAGCCGCGGAAGCCCTTCCTTCAACGGCTGATAGACGCAGGGGATGCCGCGGGTCTTGACCGCGGTGACGGCCGGCGACCACATCGACTGGATCACCACTTCGCCCGACGCCATCAGGTTGACCGACTGGTCGAAGGTGCTCCAGAACGAGCGGAACTGCCCCGCCTTCTTGATGTCCATCATGACCTTGATCGTCTTGTCGATCTCGTCGCGGGTCATGTTGCCCTTGTTGCCGTATTTGATGTCGCCGCGCGATTCCAGCGCCAGCGCCACATCGATGATCCCGACCGTCGGCTGGTCCTGCAGAGCCGCCTTGCCCTTGAATTCGGGATTGATCAGGTCGGCCCAGCTTGAAATCGGCCGCTCGACGAGGTCGGGGCGAACGCCCAGCGTGTCGGCGTTGGTGATCGTCGGGATGCCGGTCAGCCATTCGGTCTGGCCGTCGGCGAATTTCTGGCCGGTGGCGTCGGTGGCGTAGAGCACGCTGTAGGGCGAGACCCCCTGTTTCGACACCTCGCGGCCGTCGGGATATTTGCCCTTGGTGAAAGTCGGGAGCGTCTGGTCCAAATATTTGTATTTGGCGAGCGGGATTGCCTGCAGCACGTTGCGGCCGACCAGATACTTCATGAAGGTGATGCTGACGTCGCCGACATCGATGGCATTCGACTGCGACAGAAACCGGTTCAACAGATCGACGTTCTCGGTCGCCTGCATCTTGATCATGAAGCCGAGATCCTTGGTCGCCTGCTCGGCGATTTTCGGGATCGCGGCGACCGGCGGGCCGGCGTGCAGAAGGGTCACGTCCTTGATCTCCTGCGCCCAGATCGTCGGAAAGCCGGAGAGCGCTCCCGAGCCCGCCACCACCCCGGCCAATGCCGAGGCGCCGCGCAGCACCTGCCGCCGTGAGATCCCCTGCGTCCTGTTCTCGGTCATCATGCTCGTCCTTTTGCTCAAGCGGCCTGGCGCATGCCGTCGCGGCTGCGCATCAACGGCAGGATCCGCGTCCCGAACTGCTCCATGCCGATCACGAAATCGTCGAAGGTCAGCATCACGCCGCGCACGCCCGGCACCGCCGCCATCTCGTCGAGCATCCGCGCCACCGAGGCGTAGGAGCCGACAAAGACGCCCTGATTGGTCGGCAATTTCTCGATGCCGAGCGTGCGGCGCCGGTTCGGCTGCGCGTAAGGGTCGCGGCTTGGATCATCCTCGGCCTGCGCATCGCGCCAGGCCAATGCCTCGAGATCGGTGCCGGCCTTGTAATGTTCCCATTTCGCCATTGCCGCGGCGTCGGTCTCGTCGGCGATCACCATCTGCAGGATCAAGGCGCCGCAATCGCGCCCGGTCTCTTCATTGGCCGCGACGAGGCGCGCCACGCTGGCGGCCACGGCGGTCGGCTGGTTGACGCCGCCGCCGGTGCAGAAATTGTATTCGGCGTATTGCGCGGCAAAGCGGGTGCCGGCGTCGCTCTGCGCGGCGCAGATGATCGGGATCTCGCCGGTCGGCAGCGGCAGACAGCGGCAATCGTCCATCGTAAAGAAATCGCCCTTCAGGTCGGAGCGCCCGGTCTCCCACAATTCGCGCATGATCGTCACGTATTCGGCGCAGTAGTCGTAGCGGCGGCGGTAATGCTCGCTGCCCGGCCAGATCCCCATCTGCGTGTATTCGCGCCGCTGCCAGCCGGAGATGATATTGATGCCGAACCGGCCGTGCGAAATCGAATCGATCGTCACCGCCATGCGCGCGGTGAAGGGTGGCGGCATCGTCAACACGGCGCAGGTGGCGAAGAGGCGGATGCGGCTCGTCACCGCCGCCAGTCCCGCCATCAGCGTGAAGGATTCGAGATTGTAGTCCCAGAACTGCGACGGGCCGCCGAAGCCGTGCAATTTGATCATCGACAGGGCAAAATCAAAGCCGAAACGCTCGGCCTTCTGCACCACTTCGCGATTGAGATCGAAGCTCGGCCGGTATTGCGGCGAGGTCGTCGAGATCAGCCAGCCATTGTTGCCGATCGGAATGAAGACACCAAGTTCCATGCGCCCGCTCAGACTCCGGATTGGTTGCTTCCGGCATTCCTCCGCAGCGCCCTGCTTCTGTTGTTGCGGTGCCCGCGGCAAACCCGGTGCCAATCGCCGACGGCGGGGAATCGAGGGTTTTCCGGCAGCCGTCGCCGCGAGCCTGCCTGCAATCGGTGCAGCGGCTGCACCCGATGGGGTTCAGGCGACGGTCGCCGGCTCCGCCGCCTGCGCGGTTACGGGATAGTGGCAGGCGACTTCGTGGTCCCCGCCCAGCGCCTGCAATTCCGGCATTACCGTCGCGCAGCGGGCTTCGCCCTTCGGACAGCGCCCATAGAACCGGCAGGTGCCCGGGTCCGGGTCGATCGGGCTGCGCGGCTCGCCGCTCAAACGCAGACGCTTGACCCCGCGCCGGTCGAGAGATGGGATCGCGGCGATCAGGGCCTGCGTATAGGGGTGCGCCGGACGGCCGAAGACCTCCTCGACCGGCCCGCTCTCGACGATCTTGCCGAGATACATGACGAGCACCCGGTCGCACAACAACCGGACGACGTTGAGGTCATGGCTGACAAAGAGATAGCTCATGCCGAGCCGCTGCTTCAGCCCATCGAGGAGTTGCAGGATCACGACCTGCACCGAAACATCGAGTGCTGCCGTCGGCTCGTCGAGGATCAGCAGCCGCGGCTCGACCGCGACCGCGCGGGCAATGCCGACGCGCGCCTTCTGCCCGCCCGACAATTGATGCGGGAAGCGGCTCAACAGCTCGTCGCCGAGTCCGGCCAGCCCCGCCGCCTCGCGCACCCGCCCCGTGAGCTCGGCGCCGTGCAACGGTGTCAGCCGGCGCAGCGGGTCGGCGATCGCCTGAGACGCGGTATAGCGTGGGTTGAGGCTCTCGCCCGCATCCTGGAACACCATCTGGATCAGCGCGCGTTCCTTGAGCCGGGCGAAACGGCGGGCCGGGATCGTCCCGAGTTCGCGCCGGCAAACCGGATGCTGCCCTCGGTCGGGTCGAGCAGCCGGGTCACCAGCCGCACGAGGGTCGACTTGCCGCAGCCCGACTCGCCGACGAGGCCCACCGTCTCGCCCGGCATGATCGAGAACGAGACATTGTCGACGGCATGGAGCCAGCTTTTGCTCGGCCCGGCGCCACCAATGCGAGGCGCCGCGCTTGACCGCAAAGAGCCGGCTCAGCCCTTGGACCTCGAGGATTGGCTCGGTCATAGCGGCTGCCAGCAGGCGACATCGTGGCTCGATGCCGATGCTGCGCAGCGGCAGCGGGCCGTCGCATTCCGCCGCGTAGCGCTCGCACCTGGCGCTGTAGCGGCAGGCTGGCAGGTCGGCGCGGCGGACATCGGGCAGATTGCCGGGGATCGCCGCCAGATCGGCGAGCCTGGTGTCGGGCGCCGGTGTGGCGGCGAGGAGCTTCGCGGTATAGGGATGGCGCGGGTGGCGAAGAGGTCGGCGGCCGGCGCGCTTTCGACGACATGCCCGGCATGCATCACGACGATCCGGTCGGCAGTATTCGCCGGCGAGCGCCAGGTCGTGGGTGATCAGGATCGTCGCCATCCGCGCCGCACCCGCGAGTTCGGCGAGAAGGTCCATCACCACCGCCTGCGTCGTCACGTCGAGGCCGGTCGTCGGCTCGTCGGCGATCAGCAATGACGGCGAGCAGGCGAGCGCCATCGCGATCGTCACCCGCTGGCACATGCCGCCGGACAATTCGAACGGATAGGCCGCCGCCCGCCGTTTCGGGTCGGGAATGCCGACCTTGGCCAGCATCTCGACCGCCTTTTCCGGCGCCTGGGCGCGCGGGATATTGGCGTGGCGCAGCAGCACGTCCGCCAATTGCTTGCCGACCGGGCGGATCGGGTTCAAGGCACCGCGCGGGTTCTGTGAGATCAGCGATACTTCGCGTCCGCGCATCTCGGCGAGCGTCTTTTCGCCGGCGGTCGAGCATGTCGAGCCCGCCGAAGACGATGCGCGCCCGAGGTGACCCGTGCCGCCGGATCGAGGAGGCCGAGGAGCGCATAGGCGGTGACGGATTTTCCCGATCCGCTCTCGCCGACCAATGCCACGGTCTCGCCGCGGCCGACCGTGAAGCCGACCTTTTCGAGCGCGTGCACGACACCGCTGCGGGTGCGGAATTCGACCGAAAGATCGGTGACAGTAAGGAGTGCTGGCGCCGGGGCCGCGTTCATGTCCGCCGCCGCGGGTCGATCAGGTCGCGCAGCCCGTCGCCCAGAAGATTGAAGCAGAACACCGCCAGCATCAGCGCCAGCCCCGGAGAAGAGCGCCACCCACCATTCGCCCGAGATGATGTTGCTGGCGCCCTCGGCGACCATGATCCCCCATTCGGGCGTCGGCGGGCTGATGCCGAGGCCGATGAACGACAGCCCAGCCGCGTTCAGGATCGCATAGCCCATGTCAATGACATCTGCACCGCCAGGATCGGCAGCGCATTGGGCATGATCTGCGTGGAGAGGATGCGGTATTCGCCGTTGCCGCCGAGCCGTGCAGCTTCGATAAAGCCCGCCTCGCGCCGCACACTCGCCTCGTTGCGGGCGACGCGGGCATAGAGCGGCATATTGATGATCGCCGTCGCATAGACGATGTTGGCGACGGTGTTGCCCAGGGCCGCAACGATCCCCATCGCCAATACGAACAGCGGGAAGGCCATGATCGTGTCGGCGGCGCGGCCGACGAGGCGGTCGGTCCAGCCGCCGAAATAGCCTGCCGCGAGCCCGGCGACCGCCCCGATCGCAAACGACAGGACGACGGCGGCGAAGGCGATGCCCGAGATCGAGCCTGCGTCGCGGCGACGATGCGGCTGAAAATGTCGCGGCCGAGGGCGTCGGTGCCGAACCAATGGGCGGCCGAGGGCGGCGTAAGCGCGTGCATCGCGTCGGTCGCTAGCGGATCGTAGGGCTCGATCCACGGCCCGAATACCGCCAGCGCCACGAGGAGGACGAAGAGCGCGAAAGCGATGACGGTCACCAGGTTCTCGCCCAGCACGTAGCGGCAGTTGACGCAGCAACGCCGGTCATGCCTCGACCGCGGCGCGGGGATCGATCAGCCCGTAGAGCAGGTCGATCGCAAGGTTGAGCAGGATGTAACAGCAGCGCCATCGCCAGCACGAAGCCCTGCACTGGCGCGTAGTCGGAAGTGATCAGCGCCTCGATCGCGTAGGAGCCGATGCCGGGCCAGGCGAAAACCTTCTCGACCAGCACATTGGCGCCGAGCAGGAACGAGAACACCATGCCGAGCGTGGTCAACACCGGCAGCATCGCGTTCCTGAAGGCGTAGACATAGACGATGCGGCGTGATGTGACAGGCCGTTGGCGCGGGCGGCGCGGACGAAATCGCGCTCGAGCACCGACAGCATCGCCGCCCGCGTCATGCGCGCGATCGGCGCCAAGGTGAAGATAGCGAGCGTCAATCGCCGGCAGCGATCAGCTGCGCAACGCCGCCCAGGCAGTCGCGGCGTCGCCCGCGAGCAGGCTGTCGATAATGTAGAAGCCCGGTGCACTGCGGCGGCGGCGAGAAGATCATATCGAGCCGGCCGAGCGGCGCCGGCGCCCAACCCAGCAGGTAATAAAAGACGTAGACCAGTAACAGGCCGGTGAAGAAGGTCGGCAGGCATACTCCGGCGGTGGCGACGAACCGGCAGAGATGGTCGACCCAGGAATTGGGCCGGTGTGCGGCGAGTGACGCCGAGCGGCACGGCGATCGCCACCGACAATATCAGCGCCAGTAAGGTCAATTCGATCGAGGCCGGCAGCCGGGTCAATAATTCCTGCAATACTGGCTGGCCGGTCGATGAGCGAATTGCCAAGCCGCCATGCGCCAGATCGCTCGACAGTAGATGAGGAACTGCGCCAGCAGGCTGCGGTCGAGACCCAGCGAGTGGCGAATCTCGGCGATCGCCTGCTCGGTCGCTGCCGGCCCCGCGAAATACACCGCCGGATCGCCCGGCAATGCCCGGGTCAGCAGAAACGTGATGATGACGACGCCGAACACGCTCGGGATCGCGGCCAACAGCCGCGATCCGGATCAGTCGGCCCATCGCGGCCGACGCCCCTACTCAGGCCTTGCCCAATTGCCGGAAATCAAGCTGACGGTGGAACCAGTAGGTATAGCCGGTGATATTCTTCTGCATGCCGACGCACCAGGATACGGCTGGTAGAGCGGGATGCGCGGCACGTCGTCCATTGCGATGTGGATGAATTTCTTGACCGCGTCGTCATAGGCCTCGGCGTCGGTGTCGAACCGTGCTGTGTCGATCAGCTTGTCCATCGCCGGGTTCTGATAGGACATCGTGTTGAACAGCGCATTCTGCCCGTGATAGCCCCAAAAGAAGTAATAATCCGGATAGTTGAGCCAGCCGCCAAAGCTTGCGACATGGATCGGCCGGTTCTTTTCCAGCATCGCTTTGCGGAAATTGGCGCCGGGGATCTTTTCGATCTTGGTCTTGATGCCGAGTTCACCCAGCGAATTCTGCAACAGCACCGCGGTCGGCTCGGATTGCGTGGCGTCGCCGAGATCGATCGAGATCGTCGTCTCGAAGCCGCCCGCGAGCCCCGCCTCGGCTAGCAGTGCCTTGGCCTTGGCCATGTCGTGTTTGTAGGGGAAGGGCTGCGGCCACGCGGCGGTCTTGGGCTCGTCGGACGGGCCGCCCGACATCGGAATGCAGATGTCGTAAACCACACTCTTGTAGATCTCTTCGTAGGGCACGGCCCAGGCGATCGCCTGGCGGACGCGGACATCGTCGAACGGCTTCATTTTGGTGACGAGCCCGACATATTGCAGCGAGTTCTCGACTGGTGTCCCGACCACGCGATAGGCGCCGGAACTCTTGATCTCGGCCGCGTCCTTGAACGGCATGTCGATCGAAATGTCGGCGTCGCCGCGCTCCATCAGCGCGCGGCGGCTGCCGGCGGCCGGCACCTCGCGCAACACGACACGGCGGATCTTCGGCAGCGGCCCGCTCTTCCATTCGTCGAAACGCACGAAGGCCGTCTCCTGGCCGGGGATCCAGCGTTCTAGCTTGTAGGCGCCGCCGCCCGCGTCGTTGGTTTTCATCCAATCCATCGCCCACGGGTCCTTGTCGGTCGCATGGGCGCGGGCGAGCTTCGAATTGAATACCGCCGGCACCACGACCGCGAGGTCGGGGAGCGTCAGTTTGTCCTTCTGCAGAAAGTCGATCCGGAAGGTGTGTGGGTCGACCACGACGAACTGTTCCGGCTTCTTAAGGCTGCCCGCCGCCATCTGAAAGGTCGGAAAGCCGCCGACCGTGACGGCCCGGTCGAGCGACCACTTCACGTCCTCGGCGGTGACCGGCGACCCGTCGTGAAATGTCGCGTCACGGCGCAATTTGAACGTCACCGACATGCCGTCGGGGGCGACCGTGTAACCCTCGGCGAGTTCCGGGACGATCTTGGTATGGTCGTAGGAGAGGTTGCCGTCAGGAAGCGTCTTGTGACCAAAGGTTAACAGCCGATCGTAGAGGTTCCAGCACGCTACATAGCTGCGGAACGTCGTGCCGACCCCGTGAATATCGAGGCTGTTCGGCCCGTTCTCGACTAACACCAACAAGGTGTCGGCCGGTGTGGCCGCCTCGGCGCCATGAAATCGAATACCGATCGCCGCCGCGCCCGCCGCTGTGGTGGCACTTTGCAAGAATGACCGTCGCCGCAATGTACCCTCCGCCCTGCGTTTCGAAATCCCGCAAAGGGCGGTGCAACGCTCGTGCCACGCACGCCGAGAGGGCCCGGAATCTCCGGTTCCTCTAAGTCCGCCGTGCCGCGGCCGAAACTAACTGAGCGGCGGGTGCCTAATTGATGAGCACCTTTTTTGCGAAGAATGCGCCGCTCAGCCCTGCCCGCGGCGCAGGCGTGCGGTGCGCAATTGCCAGATGCGGCAAGCAATCGCCTTGTCGCTCGGCCGCTGTAGAAAGATTGTCGGAACCCAGGGCGGCGGATGGCCCTCGCGGCGTTCGCGCAGCCGCCGTTCGCGATCGGGCATCGGCCTCTCGCCGCGCCGCGGCGCGGCCCTCTCGGGAGCGGCCGGCGTTTCGGTTTCCTGGCGCAATTCCTTGAGGCGGGCGCGGATCGCGGCAAAATCATCGGCGGCGCGGGGCTGGGTCACATTCCCTCCTAATTTCTCGGTTTGCTGCCGTCGCCGGGCCGACGACCGCGACGCTAAGCGTTTTAACTCGCCGCAGCGCCCGAGGGCAAATATGGTTTCCGGCTCGGGCATGCTTTCCGGCGATTGCGCGGCAATCGGCGATTGGCGAAACTCCCTGCGCAACCTCGGCAGGAGATGGCGGTGGCTCTCGAAAACGAACGCGTCGCCTGGTTCAACGGCAAGATCGTGCGTGAAAGCGAGGTTTTGATCCCGTTTCGCGACCAGGGCTTTCTGCGCGGTGACGCGGTCTTCGACATGACCCGCAGCTTCAACGGCGAGCCCTTTCGCCTCGAGGAGCACATCGCCCGGCTCTATCGCTCGCTTAGATATCTCGACCTCGATCCGGGCCTCTCGCCGGCCGAGATGGCGGCGATCAGCGAGGACGTCCTGGCGCGCAACCGCCATCTGTTGGCGCCGGGCGAGGATTATTGGCTGGCCCAGCGCGTCAGCCGCGGCATTCATCCGGTGCCGGGCGACAACTGGCAGCATTACGGCCCGAACGTCATCGTCGAATGCGTGCCATTGCCATTGCGCGAGCGCGCCCGGCATTTCCGCGACGGCATCGAGGTGATTACCCCGTCCGTGCGCCGCACGCCGCCCGATGCGCTCTCGCCACGCGCCAAGATGCACCAGTACCTGAACCTCGTGCTGGCCGACCGGGAGGTGAAGGCGCAGAACCCCGACGCCTGGGCGGTCCTCCTCGATGGCGACGGCAATCTCGCCGAGGGGCTCGGCAGCAACATATTCCTGGTACATGAGGGCGGTTTGTTGACGCCGCGCGAGCGCTTCGTGCTGCCGGGCGTCAGCCGTCAGGCAGTGATCGACCTCGCTGGCAAGCTCGGCATTCCGTGCGCCGAAAGGGACCTCGATCTTTACGATACCTATACCGCCGCCGAATGCTTTCTGACCTCGACCAGCCTTTGCATTTGCGGCGTGCGCAGTTTAAATGGCCGCAACTTTGCCGAGCCCGAGGTGCCGGGTCCCATCACTCGCCGGCTGACCGAGGCATATAAGGAACTCGTCGGCTGCGATTTTGTCTCGCAGTACCTGCAACGGCTGGAAGTCTAAGCCGCGAGCCCGATGCGGGCGTTCCTTGCGGCCGCCGCGGCTCTATTTTGTTGCGCCGCTTCGCCCGTCGCCCAGACCCCGCCGCCGACCGCCACCCCGATCCGCCATCTGATCGTCGTGGTCGGCGAGAATCTGAGTTTTGACAACCTCTTCGCCACCTACGAGCCGCCGCCGGGGGAAACCGTCCGCAACCTGCTCTCGCAAGGCATCGTTGATCGCGACGGCAATCCGGGCCCCAATTTTGCATTGGCGGCGCAGCATCGGGCCGAGGTTCGCGAAAAATATCAGGTGACGCCGCCGATCACCGGCGTCTATCGCGAATTGCCGCGACCCGGAACGACTTACGCCGTCGGCCAGCCGCGCTTTGCGCCCGACGAACGATTTCCGCCGGTATTGCCGAACGGCCCGTTCCAGATCACCCGCCATGTCGATTACGCTGCGCATGTCGGCGATCCGGTGCACCGCTTTTTCCAGATGTGGCAGCAATTCGACGGCGGCAAGCGCGACCTTTTCGTTTGGACGGCTGAAACCTCGGGAGAGGGCTCGCAACACCGCGCCGATCCCGACTCCGGCACCAACCAGGGCGGCGTCGCGATGGGCTTTTACAACATGGCGGCGGGAGACGCGCCTTATCTGCGGCAGCTCGCCCGGATCTACACGCTCAGCGACAATCATCATCAGCCGGTGATGGGCGGAAGCGGCGCCAATTTCCAGGCACTGGCGACCGGCCACGCGATCGCCTATTGGCGGGAGAGCGCGCTGGCGCAGCCGCCGCAACACCAGATCGAAAACCCCGACCCGGTCTCCGGCAGCAATAACTGGTATAAAAATTCAAGTTCGCGCGGCGGCTCTTATGTCAATTGCTTGGACCCGGCGCAACCCGGCGCTGCCGCGATCCAGGCCTATCTGACAAGCCTGCCCTATCGTGCCTTCAAGGACGGCAATTGCGAACCCGGCGCCTATTACCTCGTCAACAACTACCGGCCCGGCTTTTCGCCCAGTGGCAAGCCGCTGCCGCTCGGGCCCAAAACCTACCGCGTCCCGCCGCAGCCGCAGCCGACGATCGCCGAGGCGCTGGCGGCCAAGGGGATCAGCTGGAAATGGTATTCGGGCGGGCGCAGCGGCGACGCCGTCACCGGCGAATACAGCCCGATCTCCGACCCGCTGACCTATTCGAGCGCAGTGATGACGACGGCATTGAAATCGCGGCTGCAGGACCAGTCGACGCTGTTCCACGACATCGAGAACGGCGATGACATGCCGGCCGTCGCCTTCGTGATCCCGCCCAACAGCGAAACGGGCCACCCAGCGTATTCGACGATCGCGCAATACGAAACATTTCTCCGCCGGCTGATCGACAAGGTTCAGGCGAATAAGGCGCTGTGGGCGCAGACCGCGATCCTGGTGACGGTCGACGAAAGCGGCGGCATGCGGCTATTGGGACAGCGGCTATGTTCAGATCCTCGATTTCTTCGGCGACGGCACCCGCATCCCGCTGATCGCGGTCTCGCCCGTCGCCAGAAAGGGCGCCATCGACCATGCCTACAGCGACCATGTGTCGATCCTGAAATTCATCGAGGCGAACTGGCGGCTGGGTCCGATCTCGTCGCGCAGCCGCGACCGTCTGCCGAACCCCGTCGCCAGCCTGGACGATCTCTACGTCCCGGCGAACCCGCCGGCGATCGGCGACCTGATGAGCCTCTTTCTCTTCTAGCCAAGAAAAGGGCGCGGGGATTGTTCCCCCTCCGCCTGCCTATCTTAAAAACAGGACCGCGAGCGAAGACCAGAGCGTCGAAACGCGGGCCATCGAATCATCCTTAACTGACGGAGAACTGCCGTGAGAACGACGTTGTTTGCCGCCGCACTGGTCGCCGCTGGTGCGCTCGCCGCCCCGATGCTTGCCGCCGCTGCCGACAACCCCCCCGCACCCTCGCCTGCCCCCGCGGATGCCGACCAGCCGAGCGGCATGGATCACATGGGTCATTGGATGCATGGCCGCGGCGGTCCGGAGATGGGCGGCTCGCCGATGATGAAGATGATGATGCGGCATCGGATGATGGGTGAGAACCCGCAGGAGCGCTGCATCGATCGGCTCGCCTGGCGCGCCGCCCGCAATGCCTATGTCGAGACCAAACTGAACCTGACCGCGGAGCAACGGCCGCTCTGGGACAAACTCCAGGCGATCGCCAAGGGCGAGGAGCAGAAGGAGCGGCAGCTCTGCGCCGCGCTAACCCCCCCCGGCACGGGGACCATACTCGACCGGATGGGCCGGATGCAGCAATTCCTGTCCGCCCGGCTTGACGCGCTGCAATCGGCCAAGCCCGCGGTCGAGGCGCTCTATCAGGCGCTTACCCCAGATCAGCGTGCCGTCCTCGACCACCCGTTCCGCCGCTGACCGCGTTCAGCCGGGCCGGCGGCACAGGGCTTCGACGGTCGACAGCCGGCCTTCCTCGAGGCTACGCCTCGAATTGATCTGGGCCTGCCGAATGTGCTCGCCGATCGCAAGGTGAACGCCGAGCGCCGGCAGCTCGCCGGTTTCGAGCTGCCGGCGACTGCGCGCCTGGGTCGACGCGATCTTGGCCGTGGTGTCGCGAAAGACGAGGATCTCGAAGCCGGCCTCGGCCAGTTGGGCGCGCATTTCCTCGGGCGGGACGAGAAAACTCGTCGCCGCATCCCGAGCCCACGGGACGGGGTAGGTAGGGTCGCCACTGCCGCCGGCGCAGAGATTGGCGAGCGCCAGCACCCCGCCCGGCCGCAGCGCGCGAAACGCCTCGGCGTAAAACCGCCTCTTGTCGGCAATGTTCATGACGACGTTCTGCGAATAGGCGCGGTCGAAGGCGCCGTCCGGCACCGGCAGGTCGAGCGCGCTGCCACGCAGGATCCGGACCTGCTCGGCGAGCCCGGCCGCTTCGTTCAGGCTCACCGCCGCCTTGCAGAATTCGTCGGTGAGATCGACCCCGGTCACATGGCAGCCGAACTTGACGGCTATCCAGCGCGCCGGGCCGCCGAGCCCCGAGCCGATGTCGAGAAGCCGCTCGCCCGGCTGCGGGTCTAGGAGCGCCGCCAGTTCGCCCGTCGCGACGACGCCGCGGCTGTGGAAATGGTCGAGCGGCGCCAGCGCATCGACCGTGACCGGCGCCTCGGAACCATTCACCTGGCGCAAGGCCGCGAGAATGCGCTCGGCAATGCCGGTGGTCGCATAATGCTGTTCGACGGCTTCCATCTGCCTGCTCGCTCCTTTCCGCATCGGACGGTCCTCGGCTGAGACCCTTGATATCGCCGCGGGCACGTGCAAAATCCGCTCGCCTCCGACCGACAAAGAGACGCGGTCGGGCGGTGGAGGCGTCGCCGCCCAGGGATGCGAGGATGAGATGAAAGCGCTGGTCGCGGTCAAGCGGGTCATCGACTACAACGTCAAGATCCGCGTCAAGGCGGACAAGACCGGGGTCGAGACCGCCAACGTCAAGATGTCGATGAACCCGTTCGACGAAATCGCGGTCGAGGAGGCCTTGCGGCTGCGCGAGGCCGGGACCGTCACCGAGGTCATCGCCGTCTCGCTCGGCGTCGCGCAATGCCAGGAAACGATCCGCACGGCGCTCGCGATGGGCGCCGATCGCGGCGTCCTCGTCGAGACCAATGCCGAATTACAGCCCTTGGCCGTCGCTAAACTCTTGAAGGCGGTGATCGATCAGGAACAGCCCGAAATTGTGATCATCGGCAAGCAGGCGATCGACGACGACTGCAACCAGACTGGCCAGATGCTCTCCGCACTCCTCGGCTGGCCGCAGGCGACCTTCGCCTCCAAGCTGCAAATCGCCAACGGCCATGCCGAGGTCACGCGCGAGGTCGACGGCGGTCTCGAAACCATTTCGATCAAACTGCCGGCGGTGGTGACGACCGATCTGCGGCTGAACGAACCGCGCTACGCCTCGCTGCCCAATATCATGCGGGCGAAGAAGAAGCCGATCGCGACAACCACGCCGGAGGCGCTGGGCGTAGATGTGACCCCGCATCTTATCGTGCTCAAGGTCGAGGAGCCGCCGAAGCGGCAGGGCGGCGGCAAGGTGGGCTCGGTCACCGAACTCGTCGACAAGCTCAAAACCGAGGCTCGGGTGATCTGATGGCTTCTCTTGTCGTCGCCGAACACGATAATGCGTCGCTGAAATCGGCGACCCTGAACGCCGTTGCCGCGGCCAAGGAAATTGCCGGCACCGAGGTCGACGTCCTGGTCGCCGGCAAGGATTGCCGCGCCGTGGCCGAGGCCGCTGCCAAGACCGCGGGCGTGCGCAAGGTATTGCTCGCCGAGGATGCCGCCTACGAGCACGGGCTTGCCGAAAATCTAGCGCCGTTGCTCGTCAAGCTCGCGCAAAGCTATTCGCACCTGCTGGCGCCGGCCACGACGGCCGGCAAGAACCTGATGCCGCGGGTCGCGGCACTCCTCGACGTGATGCAGATTTCCGACATCAGCGCCGTCGTCTCGCCCGACACCTTCGTGCGGCCGATCTACGCCGGCAACGCGCTCGCGACGGTGCAGTCGAAGGATTCGGTCAAGGTCATCACCGTGCGCGGCACCGCTTTCCCGCCGGGCGAGGCAAGCGGCGGCTCGGCGGCGATCGAGACGATCGAACCGACCGGATCGGCCGGGCTCTCCGAATTCCTGCGGGCGGAGTTGTCGAAATCCGAGCGGCCTGAGTTGACCAGCGCTCGCGTCATCATTTCCGGCGGGCGCGGCATGCAGTCGGGCGAGAATTTTCACCTCCTGGAAAAGGTCGCCGACCAGTTGGGGGCGGCGGTCGGCGCCTCGCGCGCGGCGGTCGACGCCGGCTTTGTGCCCAACGACTATCAGGTCGGCCAGACCGGCAAGATCGTCGCCCCGGAACTCTACATCGCGGTCGGCATCTCGGGCGCCATCCAGCATTTGGCCGGAATGAAGGATTCGAAGGTGATCGTGGCGATCAACAAGGACGAGGAGGCGCCGATCTTCCAGATCGCCGATTACGGCCTCGTCGGCGATCTGTTCAAGATCCTGCCCGAACTCGCCGCCGAACTCGAGCGCCGGCAATGAGCGAAACAGCCGTGACCCTCGACAGTCTGAGCCGCATCGGCGTCATCGGCGCCGGCCAGATGGGCGGCGGCATCGCCCATGTCTGCGCGCTTGCCGGGTTCGACGTCGCGGTCACCGACATCAATGAAGAGACTTTGCAGCGCGGTCGCGAGGCGATCGAGCACAATCTCTCCCGCCAGGCGGCGCGTGGCACGATTAGCGAAGAGGCGAGGGCAGCGGCCCTCGCCCGCATCCGCATGGGCCTCGATTATTCGCTGTTTGCCGACTGCGACATGGTGATCGAGGCGGCGACCGAGAAGGAAGAGGTCAAGCGCGAAATCTTCAAGAAGCTGACGCCGGCCTTGCGCCCGGATGCGCTGATCGCCACCAACACCTCCTCGATCTCGATCACCCGGCTCGCTGCGTCGACCGACCGGCCCGGCAAATTCATCGGCATGCATTTTATGAACCCGGTGCCGGTGATGACGCTCGTCGAGCTGATTCGCGGCATCGCCACCGATGAAGAGACCTTCCAGCTGACCCGTGACCTGGCGGTGAAGCTTGGCAAGACGCCAGTCGCGGCCGAGGATTTTCCGGCTTTCATCGTCAATCGCATCCTGCTGCCGATGATCAATGAGGCCGTCTACACGCTCTACGAGGGGGTGGGTTCGGTCGAGGCGATCGATACGGCGATGAAGCTCGGCGCCAACCATCCGATGGGGCCGCTCGAACTCGCCGATTTCATCGGACTCGACACCTGCCTTTCGGTCATGCAGGTGCTCTATGAGGGCCTCGCCGACAGCAAGTACCGGCCCTGTCCGCTGCTCGTTAAATACGTCGAGGCGGGCTGGCTCGGCCGCAAGGCGGGGCGCGGCTTTTATGACTATCGCGGCGAGAAGCCGGTGCCGACGCGCTGACCGGCAAAATCTTGTCTCGCCCCGATCGATCCGTTATCAAGCCGTCACAATCGCGTGCTATGCCGGCCCGCGAAGAAAGGTGAGCGGGACGGGTCGTATTGAGCGATTGCCTTGATAATTGCCCGGCTCTGGTGCTGAACGCCGATTTTCGGCCGCTGAGCTATTTTCCGCTGTCGCTATGGTCGTGGCAGGACACGATCAAGGCGGTGTTCCTCGACCGGGTCAACATCATCGACCATTACGACGTGCGGGTGCACAGCCCGTCTCTCGAAATGCAATTGCCGAGTGTGGTCTCGCTGAAGGAATACGTGCCGACGGCGCGGCATCCGGCGTTCACCCGGTTCAACGTGTTTTTGCGCGACCGGTTCGCCTGCCAATACTGCGGCGAGCCTTATCCTTCCCATGAATTGACGTTCGACCACTTGGTGCCGCGCTCGCGCGGCGGCCGCACGATCTGGACCAACGTCGTCACCGCCTGCGGCAGCTGCAACCTCTTGAAAGGCAACCGCCTGCCTCGCGAGAGCGGGATGTACCCGCGGCACCGGCCGGTGCAACCGACGACGCACATGCTGCAGCAGAACGGGCGCGCCTTCCCGCCCAATTATCTGCACCAGAGCTGGCGCGACTATCTCTATTGGGATACCGAGCTCGATCCGTTCTGAGCCGGCCGCGGGCCTATCCTTTGCCTTGTTTCGCGGCGCGCCTTCGGGCTTAATTCGCGCAGCGAATAGCATGCGCCCGGCGCGATCGACCATAGCCGCCGGGGAGGGGGTCGCGGCATGGCTGCGGAGGTCGAGGACAAGCGGGCGCGGCTGCTCGCGATCATCCGCGCCAATTCGCTCTTACAGAACCGCGAATTTGTCCTGACCTCGGGCCGGTCGAGCAGCTTCTTCTTCGACATGAAGAAGACGATGTTCGATCCCGAGGGTGCGGCCCTCCTCGCCGATCTGCTGTTCGACATGATCCGGGACGAGGCGGTCGAGTGCATCGGCGGGCTGGAGACGGGCGCCATCCCGATCGTCGCGCTCTTGTGCCGCCGGAGCTGGCCGGAAAAGCCGCTCGGCGGCTTTTTCGTGCGCAAGTCCATGAAGGGCCACGGCACCGACCAGCGGGTGGACGGCCGGCTATTCCCCGGCTCGCGCGTGATCCTGTTCGAGGATGTGACGACGACCGGCGGCTCGGCGATGCAGGCGGTCGAGGAGGCGCTGCGGGCGCGGCTGCACGATATTGCGGGTCATCACGATCGTCGACCGGCTGGAAGGGGCGGCGGAGAACTTCGCCAAGGCGGGGATACCGTTTTCGGCGCTCTTTACCTGGCGTGACTTCAGGTGACTAGGTCGATCATCGATCTCGCCGCGGCGCATCTGAAGCGCCAGCTTGTCTATCAGACGCAGCGGGACCGCTTCGGCAACCTTGACGCGCTCCATGAGCTCGCGATTTCGGCGCGCGGGTGTGTCGCCTCCTCGCATTCTGCCGGGCATGCGACGGTGGCCTTCGTGCTTGAACGCGTGCTCGACAAATGCGCCCGCGACCTCGACGGCCGACCGGTGCCGCATCTCGGAGACCGCCAGCATCGGCGACCGGCTGCGCCCTCCGGTATTGCGCGCGGTCGAGTTCCTGACCGGCGCCGACGACGACCCGATCGAGATTTGCGCCGCTCTGATCAAAGCGCCTCCGCCGCGCGACCGCTGATCGCGCCTATTTCAGGTTCTCGCGCAGCAGAAAGGCGAGCCTTACCCCGCCCTTGGCGAGCTGCTCCTTGACCGCGGCCAGCGCCCGGTCGCGATAGGCGGCGTCGACCCGGTAGACCCTGACCTCGCCGCACGAATCCTTTTCGCCCTTGCGCGTCGGAAAGGCGTGCTTGCCGGTCGCGGCGTCGGCCGCAAAACCGTAAACTGCGCTCTTGGCGACGGCATGGGTTTCGCGCGCCCAGTCCTCGAGCGTGCCGGCGGACCATTTTTCGATGTCGCCTGGGGTGAGCGCTGCGACGATCCCGGCGGCGGCCTTCGCCGGATCGCGGCCCACGGCTTCGGCCACCAGCGTGTCGTCCCAATAGGTGCTGAGCCGCACCGGGGACTTGGCGCCCGGCGGCAGCACCGCCGTGCAGCGCCCGCCTTCATCCTTCTTATCGATCGCGTACAGTGGCTGCTGCAGGTCGCCCACGAGGTTGAGCAGGAATTTCAACGCCATCATTCGCTCGCGATCAAACACGCCCGGATCGCGCAATTCGCGGGCGAACTGGTCGATCTTGTCGATGACGCAATCGTTCTTCGGGCCGTGGCTCGCCGGCGTTGATGCCGGGAGCCCCGGCTTCCCGAAGCAGGCCTTGGCGATGTCGGGCGCCGCGGGATCGAGCCGCACATAATGCCAGTTCGTCGTCGCGATCCGTCCCTCGGGGCTCTTCTCGCGCAAGGCATCGGCCCAGGTCGCCTCCGCGGCGATGTCGGTCTTGGTCCAGTCATTGTCTTTGTCGGTGGCGAGCAGTGCCGCGACCTTCTTCTGTGTCGCCGGGCCTTGCTGCTGCAGCAGCCGGTCGGCGACCAGCGCCACGATCATGTTGCCCTCGCTGCCCCACGCCCATGCCGCGGGCGGAGCCAACACTGCCGCCGCGCATACAATCGCCAGGCAAAGCCGAAGCGGTTTCATCGCGATCTCCGATCGCCGCCATGCTAGCATCGCCGCGCCTTGTTGCGGCGGCCCGCGGAAGGATACGGGATGAAGCTCTATAATTCGATCGGCCCCAATCCGAAAGTCGTGCGCATGTTCATGGCCGAGAAGGGTGTCAGCCTGCCGATGGTCGAGGTCGATATCCGCCACGGCGAGAACCGGCAGGAGCCCTATCTCGCGAAAAACCCGAGCGGCCAATGCCCCGCCCTCGAACTCGACGACGGCTCGGTCCTCGCTGAGATCACGGCGATCTGCGAATACCTTGACGAGACCGCACCGGGTCCCTCGCTGATCGGCGAAACACCCGAGGAACGCGCCAAGACGCGGATGTGGGCGCGGCGAATCGACCTCAACATCCTCGAGCCGATGGCGAACGGCTTTCGCTATGGGGAGGGGTTGCGGATGTTCCAGAACCGCATCCACTGCATCCCGCAGGCCGCCGGCGATTTCAAGGAGATCGCGCAGGAACGACTCAAATGGCTCGACGGGCTGATCGCCGGCCGGCCCTTCATCGCGGGCGAAAAGCTGACGATGGCCGACATCCTTCTGTTCGCCTTTGTCGATTTCTTCGCCGGAGTGGGCCAGCCGCTCAACCCCGATAACGCCAATATCGCCGCCTGGCATCAGCGGATGAAGGCGCGGCCGAGCGCCGCCGCCTGAGACCTCGATGTCGAGCAAGGCGAACCGCGTCGTCCATTTCTGTTCGGATGGGCTGGCGCTGACGCCGGCCGAATACGCCGCACTCCTCGCCCGGCTCGCTGTCGCCGGCGGCATCGAGGCCGACGAATTCTCGCTCGGCGGCACGGTCGCCCGGCTCGAGGAACGGATGGCGGCGCTCCTCGGCATGGGAGATGGCGGTCTACATGCCGAGCGGCACGCTCGCCAATCATCTGGCGCTGCGTCTTCTTGCCCGGCGGGGCCGCCGCGTGCTGGTGCAGCAGGATAGCCACCTCTACAACGATGTCGGCGACTGCGCGCAGGAATTGAGCGGTCTGACGCTCATCCCGCTCGGTCCCGGCCGCGCCGGTTTTTCGCTCGAAGAGGTCGAGTCCGCCGTCTTCGATGCCGAGGCGGGCCGCGTCCGTTCGCCGGTCGGCGTGATCTCGATCGAATCCCCGGTGCGCCGCCGCGCCGGCGAGACCTTCGATTTCGCCGAGATGCGGCGGATTGCGGCCTTCGCCCGCGAGCGCGGGATCGGCCTTCATTTCGACGGCGCGCGCGTCTTTCTGGCGGCCCCCTATACCGGGCTCGCGCCCGCGGAATACGCCGCCCTCTTCGACACGGCCTATGTATCGCTCTACAAATATTTCAACGCCGCCGCCGGGGCGATCCTTGCCGGGCCGCGCAAACTCCTCGACGGCCTCTACCATCAGCGGCGGATGTTCGGCGGCGCGTTGCGGCAGGCTTGGCCGAACGCCGCGGTGGCGCTCCATTATCTCGACGGCTTCGAGGAGCGCTTTGCCCGCGCCGCGGCCGCCGCCGAAACTCTCTTTGACGCACTCTCGAAGCTGCCGGGCTGCGAGGTGCTGCGCCCAGCCGGGGCGACCAATGTGATCCGCTTGCAGGTCTGCCGTCCGGGCGCCGTCCGGTTGCCGAACTCGGCTTGCCGCCGATGGCGTCGTGATCCGCCAAGCTCTGCGGGCATCCGAGACGGCGGCCGAGTTCGAACTCACCCTCAACGAGACGATCCTGCGCCGCCCCGCCGCCGAGCTCGCCCGCTGCTTTGCCGACGCGCTCGGATCTGATCAGGCCGGGCGACGGTCGCTGCGTTCCGCCAGCCGCGCCTCGATCGCCTCCCAGATCCGGGGCGCGATCTCGACCCCGTCGAGGCGGGCGATTTCCTGGATGCCGGTCGGCGAGGTAACGTTGATCTCGGTCAGCCAGTCGCCGATCACGTCGATGCCGACAAAGACGAGCCCCTGGTCGCGCAGGCTCGGCCCGATAGCCGCGCAGATTTCGCGGTCGCGCGACGTGAGTTCGGTCTTCACCGCGCGGGCGCCGACATGCAGATTGGCCCGCGCCTCGCCCTCGGCCGGCACCCGCAAGACCGCCCCCATCGGCTCGCCTTCGACGAGGATGATACGCTTGTCGCCCTGCCGCACCGCCGGCACGTAGCGCTGCACCATGACCGGCTCGCGCTGGATGGATTCGTAGATTTCGAGGAGTGCGGTCAGGTTCTCGTCACCCTGCCGCAGCCGGAACACGCCGGCCCCGCCATTGCCGAACAGCGGCTTCAGGATGATGTCGCCATGCTCGCGCCAGAAGGCCCGGATTTCGTCACGGTCGCGGGTTAAGAGTGTCGGCGGCATCAGTTCCTTGAAGCGCAGCACAAACAGCTTTTCGGGCGCATTCCTCACCGCGGCCGGATCGTTGACGACGAGCGGCCCGCCCTCGGGCAACAATTCGAGGAGATGCGTCGCGGTAATGTAGGCCATGTCGAAGGGCGGGTCCTGACGCATCAGGATCACGTCGAAGCCGGCCAGATCGAGCTCCTCCAATTCACCGAAGCGGTGATGGTTGCCTTGCCGCCGCGTGACTTCGAGCGCCCGGCCGCGGGCGTAGATCCGGCCGTCGCGCAAGGTCAAGGCGTCGGGCAGATAATGGAACAGCGCATGGCCCCGCGTCTGCGCTTCAAGGGCGAGCGCGAAAGTCGAATCCGCGTCGATGTTGATCGTATCGATCGGATCCATCTGGATCGCCACCGCCAAGCCCATGGCCAGCCTCCCGATTGCCGCGTCGAGAGATATACCTGTCCTCGGCCGCCCTGCGCTACGGCCGGCCGCGCCGGCGGGTCAATTCAATCGGCCGCGCAACTGCTGCAGGATTGCCGCCGCCTGGTGGCGCGCCGAGCCGTCGGGGGCGCGGACGATGAACTCGCCGAGCGCGTTTGCCGCCGCCTGCAGATTGCCGAGCCGGCGATGCAGGATGCCCGCCTCCTGCCACAACTCGGCCAGATCGGGGGCCAGGAGCAGCATCGATTCAACGACCGCCACGGCGCGCTCGGCTTGTTCCGCCCGCAGAAGGCGCGCCTTCAGGTTGTTCTGCAGCCGCAACAATACGTCGCGGTCGGCAACCGGGGCGTAATGCTCGGGCGAGAGCTTCTGCTCGGGACCCACGACCGCGGTCAGCAGTTCGCGCAATTCGGCGGCGCTGCAGAGCTTGCCGCCGTGAAACGGGTCGAGAATCAGCCGCTCCTGGCCGCCGGTGGCGAGCCGCACCAGAAAATGCCCGGGGAAGGAAAGCCCGACCATGTCCCAACCCTGGGCCCGGGCCGCGTGGATGTAGAGGATGCCGAGCACCACTGGCAGCCCTTTGCGCCGGTCGATGACCCGCATCAGATTGGCGTTCTGCAGATCGTCGTAGGTCGCCTCGTCGCCGCGATAGCCGTATTTCAGCAGGATGATTTCGTTGAGAGCGCGCGCTTGTTCGGCGAGGTCGCCGGCGGCTGCCGGGTGCCGGCCGACGTCGCGGGCGAGCCATTGCAGGTGCTCGCGGTAGCGGTCGAGCCCGACTCTTGGCCGCTGTAAGGCGGCAAGCGCCAGCGCCGCCTCGGCAATTGGCAGGACCGGGGCCGGCGAGACGCCGAGCGCGCGCAGAAACCGCACGCTCTCTTCTCGGTCGTCGGGCTCGACCCTCTCGCTCATGTCCGCCGTATCAGAGCTTCTGCACTTCGACCGGGGTCGACGGTGCAGCGACCGGAGCCTCCGGCCCGCGGGCGGTTTCGGGCGCGCTCGGCGCGTTCGGCTGCGGCGCCCCGGGCGGCATGCCCGGCCGGATGTCGACATAGGAAACGACCCGCTTCACGTCGGAAGTGTTTCGGGCGAGCGTCGTGGCCTGATCGAGTTCCGCCTGGCTGCGCGCCGACCCGATCAGGTAAACCGATTTGTTGACGGTCTGGATCGTGTAATTGACCGAGTCGGATCTTCCCGTCAAACACGAAGTCCGACTTGATGCGCGAGGTGATCCACGAATCCTTCATCGAATTCATCGCGGTCTCCGGCGGTCCGACCTCGATCTCGTCGTAGATCGTGCGCACCCCTGACACGCCGCGGGCGAGCTGCACCGCCTGCGTCCTGATCTCCGGATTTGGCGCCGAGCCGGTCAACAAGACGCGTCCCTCATACACCGTGACATTGAGATCTGCCTGCATGTTCGGGTTGGCCTTGATCCAGGCGTTCTGAATATTCGTCTTGATCGTAAAATCGTCAACTGCGCCGCTCATGCCGCGCTCCTGATTGGCGGCATAGCCGGCGCCGCCGGCCGCGGCGAGCCCGCCGACGATCGCCACCGGACAGCCCCCGAGAAGGAGCGGCAATGCGAGCGTCAGCGGCGCCCACAAGATCGGTCGCGACTTCGACACGGATCACCCCCGCTTCAGACATCACCTCTCGGTATTTTCGGACAATTGCCCACACCTTCCAATGCAGCCGGATCGCGCGGCAGGAGCCGTCGCCACCTTAGATCGGCAATATTTCATTATTACAGTAAGTTGTCGCCTTGTTGCGACCTTCTGCTTCAGCCATCGGCGCGCCATGCCCCGGGCCAATGGCGCGGCAGCCGCCGCCGCGCGACCAGCATCAAGTCGAATCGGACATCGCAGCCGGCAAAGTCTGGGCGGGCGTTGAGAAAGGCTTCGGCGGCGCGCGCGATGCGCCGGCGCTGTCGCGGCAGCAGGGCGGTCGCCGCCGTCGGCAGGACGCCGCGCGATTTGACCTCGATGACGGCAAGCGTCTTGCCGCGGCGTGCCAAAATGTCGATCTCGCCCGACGGGCAGCGCCAATCGCGCGCCACGATCCGCCAGCCGCGCAGCCGCAGATGCCACAGACAGAGCCATTCGGCAAAGCGGCCCCGGCGCTGCGCCAATTGCCGGCGGCGACGGCCGCTGAAGCCAGGATGCGTCGACCTCATCGGGGCTCGCGGCGCAGCGCCAGGGCTCGGCGGTAGAGACCGCCGCGCGGAAGCCCGGTTTCGGCGGCGAGCCTCGCGGCGGCCTCGCGCACCCCGGTTTCGGCGAGCGCTGCCCGCAGCCGCCGGTCAAGTTCGGCTTCGTCGGGTGCTGCCGGTTGCGGCGCGCCGACGACGATTACGATCTCGCCGCGCGGCGTTTCGGCATCGCGATAGTGGGCGGCGAGTTGGGCTAAACCGCCGCGCCGCACTTCCTCGTAGAGTTTGGTCAGTTCGCGAGCGACTGCCGCCGGCCGGTTCCCGAGGCACTCGGCCATGTCGTCGAGACTGGCGGCCAATCGCGAGACCCCTTCGTAAAAGACCAATGTCGCATCAAGCCCTCGCAATTCGTCGAGCGCCCGCCGCCGTGCAGCCTGCCGCGGCGGCAGAAAGCCGGCGAAGAAGAACCTGTCGGGGGGCAGCCCGGACAGGATCAGCGCCGTCACCGCCGCCGAGGGGCCGGGCGCCGCCGTCACCGGCAGCCCTTCGGCGAGGGCGGCGCGCACCAGCTTGTAGCCGGGATCGGAGAGGAGCGGCGTGCCGGCGTCCGATACCAGCGCCACCCGCTCGCCCCGGCGCAACGCCGAGAGTGCGACCGGCCGCGCCGCGTCTGCGTTGTGGTCGTGATAGGGTTCGAGCGTCCCCCTGATGCCGTAACGGGCCAGCAGCCGCCGGGTAATGCGCGTGTCTTCGCATAAGATGCGGTCCGCCCCCCGCAATACCGCGAGCGCCCGCACCGTCACGTCGCCGAGGTTGCCGATCGGCGTCGCGACCAGATGGAGGCCCGGCGTGACCCCGGCCGCATCTGCCGATTGCGCCTCGACGATGGCTTCCGGTTCGACCGAGAGTGGAACCACGGCGGCGTGGCCGGGTTTACTCGCGACGGGGCGACGGCTAGGCTCGCGCCCGCCGCCGCCCTTCCTCGAGGCCTCCCTTGCCGCGCTGGTGCTACCCCCGGTCCGCTGCATTTCTGCTTGTCCTTGTTGTCACGGCGCTTGCCGCGTGCGCGCCGTCGCGGAGGGTACCGGCGCCGCTCGTTCCGCCGCAACCGCCCTATGGTCAAGGGGTGGCGCCGGCGCCGCCATCGACCGCCGCGGGACCGGCCAAGGTGGCGCTGCTGGTGCCGCTGTCGGGATCGAACGCGTCGCTCGGCCAGGCGATCCTCGATGCGGCCCAGATGGCGCTGTTCGAGACGCCGGGCGGCTCGTTCCAGCTGATCCCGCGCGACACCGGCGGCACCGCCGAGGGTGCGGCGGCGGCGGCGCGCGCCGCGATCGGCGAGGGCGCGCAGCTGATCCTTGGCCCGCTGCTCGCCGCCGAGGTCCGCGCCGTCAAGCCCTTGGCGCGCGACGCCCACGTCAACATGATCGCCTTCTCGACCGTCACCGATCTTGCCGGTGACAACACTTTCTTGATGGGCTTCCTGCCGCGGCAGGAAGTCTTCCGCGAAGTCGGCTTTGCCCGCGATCGCGGTCTCGACCGCTTCGCCGCCCTGGCGCCGAATTCTCCCTACGGCCATCTGATGGTCGACGCGCTGCGTGATGTCGCGAGCCGGTCGGGCGGCGCGGTCGTAAAGGTCGAGTTCTACGATTCGGCTGCGGGGACCAGCGCTGCAATGCAGCGCCTGTGGCCCGCCGCGGCGGACCCGAACGCGCTTCCATCCGCGGCGGGCTTCGGCGCGCTGCTGCTGCCCGAGGGCGGCGACCGGTTGAAGGATATCGCTCGCCAGGTCAGGGCGGCCGGTCCCGACGCCCAGGGGCTGCGGCTCCTCGGCAGCGGTTTGTGGGACGTCCCCGACATCGGCGGCGAGCCGGCCCTCGTCGGCGGCTGGTTCGCGGCCTCGCCGCCGGAGGCAAGGCGGGATTTCGAGCGCCGGTTCAGCGCCACCTACGGGCACGCGCCGCCGCGTCTGGCCTCGCTCGGCTATGACGGCGCCGCCCTCGCGGCAATCCTCGCGCAAGGAAGGGGCGGCGGCCCGCCATTCTCCCGCCAGGCGATCCTCGATCCCGGAGGCTACACCGGCGTCGACGGCCTGTTCCGCTTTAACCCCGACGGATTGGTGCAGCGCAGCCTCGCGGTCCTCGAAGTCGAGCCCCAAGGTGCGATCGTCGTCAGCCCGGCGCCGTCGAGCTTCCAGGATCTCGGCTACTGATGCCCTGCCACGCTCAATCGGATGGCGGAGCCGCAAGCAGCGTCTCAATCCGCCGAACGAGCATCCGGCATGTGATAGGGCTTGCGCAAGAACATGACCGGCGCTCCGACCTCGGCCGCGGAGCGCCGCCTTCCGGAGGTCAGAATCACCGGGATCAAGGGCCGATGCCGGGCCATCCACTGCACCAGCCCGATCCCGTTCATCGCCTCGGAACCCGGCATCTCGATGTCGCTGAACACCAGATCGATCGCCGTGCCCGACTGGATGATGGCGACCGCCTCCGACGCGTCGGCCGCCTCGACGGCGACATAGCCGCAGCCGCGCAGATACTCGGCCGTAGCGCTGCGAACGAGAATCTCGTCCTCGACCACCATGACGGCGCGATCCGCGAGCTTGGAACTGTTACGTATGACTTGATTGGGTTCACGATGCCAGGGCGACAACCACCGCTCCTCTCAATAGAATTTGTTGCCATCTCCGGGCTTAGACGCCAACGTAGCTGCTAGAGAATCTGAACGCGCGTCTGCGTCACGTCTTCGTTCGATCAAGAGGTTGATGCGACGTACAACCTCCTGCGGATGGTATGGCTTCGGCAACGGGCCGTCCTCGCACAAATCGAGCGCCTTGTCGGCCGCGCCGGCCACCCCCGAGGTCAGGACCACGTCCACACCCGGATGGTTTTGTCGCACCCATCGGGCGAGTTCGAAGCCGTCCCGCCCGCCCGTCAGCCGGACCTCGGCAAACACCACGTCGACGGGCTGCTCTGAGTTGAGCACGGTCGCCACGTCTTCGGCCGTCGCCGCTTCCAGCACTCGGTAGCCGCACTCGCGCAAAAACTCGGCGATCGACATCCGCACCAGGATGTCGGGCTCGACGACAAGGATGGTGCTGCGCGGAACAGCGGCGGCGTCCGGTGTCATGCCGAGGCAAACACCGCTGCCGCCAAACAATTCCAAAGAGTTCGGCGGGCGTTGTCGGCCGGGTCAAGTCGCGCTAAGGGTAATCTCCCAGGTAGCGCGCAGCGGAGGAGCCCGACATGGACGGCACAACCGAGTTGATCGACACCGATCGGCGTTTTCTGCTGCATCCGCTGCATCACCCCGACGACCATCGCCAGCCCTTGGTCGTGGTCGAGGGCCGGGGCGCGATGCTCCACGCCGCCGACGGCCAGGCCTATATCGACGGCCTGTCGGGGCTGTGGAACGTCAATGTCGGCCACGGAAGGGGCGAACTCGCAGACGCCGCGGCGGCGCAGATGCGCCGAATCGCCTTCGCCTCGGCCTATATCGGCCAAACCAACGAGCCCGCCGTGCGGCTCGCCGAAAAGATCGTCGGCCACGCCTATTCGAACTCGGCCGCCGTTTACTTCACGACGGCGGGCGCGGAATCGAACGAATTCGCGTTCAAGTTCGCCCGCTACTACTGGAAGGTCAAAGACAAGCCGCAGAAGACCAAGATCATCTCCCGCATTCACGCCTATCACGGCGTGACGATGGCGGCGATGAGCGCCACCGGTATCGCCGCCTATCACAGGATGTTCGGGCCGCTGGTGCCGGGCTTCGTCCAGGTGGCGGCGCCCTACGCCTATCGCTGGCCGGGGAACGACGAGCCCGGCAGGGGGGCCGCCGACGCCGTCGAACAGGCGATCCTCGCCGAGGGCCCCGACACGGTCGCGGCCGTCATCGCCGAGCCGGTCATGGGGGCGGGCGGGGTCATCGTCCCGCCGCCTAGCTACTTTCCCCCGCCTGCGCGAAATCTGCGACCGCCACGAGGTGCTGCTGATCGCCGACGAGGTCATCACCGGCTTCGGCCGCACCGGGCGCTGGTTTGCGCTCGGCCATTGGGGGATCGAGCCCGACCTCGTCTCCTTCGCCAAGGGGGTGACGAGCGGCTATCTGCCGTTGGGCGGCGTGATCGCCTCGCACGACGTGCATGAAGCGATCGAGAGCGCCCCCGCCGATCGCAAGTTCATGCACGCCGCGACATATTCGGGCCATCCGGTCTGCTGTGCCGTTGGGCTGCGCAATGTCGGGATCATCGAGAGCGAGGGGCTCGTCGAGCGCGCCGGGGAGATGGGCCGCCTCCTCCTCCAATCTCTCGAAGGCCTGCGCGACCTCCCTGCCGTCGGCGATGTGCGCGGTCTCGGCATGATGTGCGGCGTCGAGCTCGTGGCCGACCGCGGCACGAAGGCGCCGGCCTTGGGGCTCGGCGCGCGCGTCGCCCGCGAGGCGTTGTCGCGCGGCCTCCTGGCGCGGGTGCGCGCCGGCGGCGCCGATCCCGTCATCGGCGACACGATCTGCCTCGCCCCGCCCTTGTCGACGCCGGCCGAAACCCTCGACCGCATCCCCGAAATCCTGCGCGCCTCGATCCGCGCCGCCACCGGCTGATGTCTCGATGTCGACGCGCACGATCGGCGTCGTCGTCGACGGCGCCACCGGCCGGCTCGGCAACACGCAGCATCTGAAGGCGCTTCTGGCGATCCGCGACGAGGGCGGGCTGCCGCTCGCAAATGGCGACCGCCTCGTGCCGGAACCGGTCCTGCTCGGCCGCGACCCGGCAAAACTCGCGCGCACTGGCCGATGCCCGGGGCGGGCTCAAATGGAGCACCGAGCGCGACGCCTGTCTCGCCGCATCCCGACATCGAAATCTATTTCGACGCGACCGCGACCGGCGGCCGGGCCGAGCGTGTGCGCGCCGCGTTCGCCGCCGGCAAGCACGTCTATGTCGAAAAGCCGGTCGCCGAGACCCTCGAAGAGGCGCTCGACCTCGCGCGCCAGGCCTACCGCGCCGGGCTGAAGGCGGGCGTCGTCCAGGACAAATTGTTCCTCCCCGGCCTGCGCAAGCTCAGAAAGCTCTACGAGGCCGATTTCTTCGGCCGCATCCTCTCGGTGCGGCTCGATTTCGGCTGGTGGGTGTTCGACGGCGAAGCTCTTTCCGGCGCAGCGGCCGAGCTGGAACTACAAGCAGGCCGAGGGCGGCGGGCTGATCCTCGATATGTTCGCGCATTGGCGCTACGTCTTCGATCGCCTGCTGGGCGAGATCGCATCGGTTTCCTGCCGTCACATGACCGCCCAGCCGCAGCGCCGCGACGAGGCGGGCCGGCCCTACGAGGTCGATGTCGAGGACCACGCCTTCGCGATCTTCGAGCTGAAAGGGGGCGTTCTGGCGCAGATCGCCTCATCCTGGGCGAGCCGGGTCAAGCGCGACGATCTCCTGCAGATCCAGGTCGACGGCGCCAAGGGTTCGGCGGTAGCTGGCCTGCACCGCTGCTTCGTGCAACCGCTCGTCGCCACGCCCAGGCCGTTCTTCGACCCCGAGCGGCCGCAGTCGATGGTCTTCGACGAAGAGTGGCAGGAAATGCCCGACCTCGAACCGGTCAAGAACGGCTACCGCGCCGGCTGGGAGTTGTTCCTGCGCCACGTCGCCGAGGACGCGCCATTCCCTTCGCCGCTCCTCGAAGGTGCCAAAAGCGTCCAGCTCGCCGAAGCCTGCCGTCAGAGCCACCGCGAACGCCGCTGGATCGACCTGTCGCCGCTGGTATTGTGAGCCTTCCGTAATCGGGGAGGCTCGCCATGGCGCAATCCGACACCGTCTTTGCGGGCTCGATACCGGCGTTCTACGATCGCCATCTGGGACCGTTCCTGTTCGAGCTCTACGCGGCGGACCTCGTCGGGCGGCTGGCCAACATCGCGGCGGGCCGCGTGCTCGAAACCGCCGCGGGAACCGGGATCGTCACGCGGGTGCTCGCCCGCACGCTGCCCGATACGGTCGAAATCGTCGCCACCGACCTCAACCAGCCGATGCTCGATTTCGCCGCCGCACAGCCGGGCGCCGCTCGCGTGACATGGCAGCAGGCCGACGCGCTGGCGCTGCCGTTCGCCGACCGCAGCTTCGACGCCGTTCTCTGCCAGTTCGGCGTGATGTTCTTTCCCGACAGGATTGCCGGCTATCGCGAGGCCCGCCGCGTGCTGAAGCCGGGCGGCCATTTTGTCTTCAACACCTGGGATCGGATCGAGGAGAACGAGATCTCGCAGATCGTCACCGACGCCATGGTCGCGCGGTTCAACGACGAAGGCGTGCGGTTCCTGGCGCGCACCCCTCACGGCTATCACGACCTCGCCATGATCCGCGGCGACCTCGCGGCGGCCGGCTTTTCGTCGGTCGCGATCGAGACCGTCCGACACCAAAGTCGCGCAAGCTCTCCATGGGACGCGGTCATCGGGCTCTGCCAGGGCACCCCGCTGCGCAACGAAATCGAGGCCCGCGATCCGGTCGGCCTCGAAGCCGCGACCGAGGCTGCCGCGAACGCTGTCGCCGCCCGGTTCGGCCCCGGCCCGATCAGCGCCAAAATGCAGGCGCACGTCGTCACGGCAACGATCTGAACCCGCGGCCGGAGCCGTCGAAACTCCGTCCGATAAAGCGAAATTGATTGGACCGCAGTTCGCGCGGCGACCAGAAACGCCCCGTGGCAAGGCACGCCTGAACAGGAGGCATCGATGATCCGGAAATCCGCTCTCTTCGGCGCGGCGATGGCGGCGCTCGTCGCCCTGCCGCTCTTCGCGCAGACCCCGCCCGACGGCGCCCGCACCCGCATCACCGGCGACGATCGAGAAATTCGATGGCCCCGTGCTGACGGTCGATCGCCCGGATGGCGAGAAAGTCGCGGTCACCTTGACCCCGGACGCGAAAATCTATGGCGTCGAAAAGCGCCGCGTCGCCGACATCAAGCCCGGCGATTTCATCGCCTCGGGCGGCGTGCGCGGGAGCGACGGCAAGATCCACGCCGTCGAATTGCGCATCTTCCCCGAGGCGTTGCGCGGCACCGGCGACGGCCAGCGCCCGTGGAGCGCCAAGCCCGATGGCGTCATGACCAACGCGACCGTCGGCACGGTCTCGCAAACCGCCGATGGCGGCGTCCTCCACGTCACCTACAAAGGCGGCGAATCCGAGTTCACGGTCGGCCCCGAGATGCCGGTGCTGGCCTACGTCCCCGGCGATCCGAGCCTGTTGAAGCCCGGTGCGGCGATCCTGACCGTCGCCCTGAAAAAGCCCGACGGCAGCCTCGTCTCAGCCGCGTCACCGTCGAAAAGGACGGCGTCAAACCCCCGATGTAGCGCCGCCTCCCTCGCCCCGCTGGCGGGGAGAGGGCCGGGGTGAGGGGCCTTTCGCACGCGCGTTGCCCGAATTGCTCTCAGCGCATACCATCGCGATCGGCGAGGAGCGATCGCCGCCCGCCCAAGCCGGCCGATCGCGAAGGAGACAGCGCCTTGGCCGCAGGCACACCCGCAAAAGTCTTCATCAGCTACAGCCACGACGATAAGGCTCACGGGACCGCGTGCTGGCGATTTCGCCGAGCGACTGCGTGATGACGGCGTCGATGCGGTGATCGACCAATACGAGCAATCGCCGCCAGAAGGCTGGCCCAATTGGTGCGAGACGCCAAATCCGCGAGTCGGATTTGTGCTGATGGTCTGTACCGCAACCTACCTTCGCCGCGTTAACGGCGACGAGGAGCCGGGCGTAGGGTACGGGGTTCTATGGGAGGCGCGGCTCGTCAAGCAGAATATCTACCGCTCCGGTTCGGTCAGCTCCAAATACGTACCGGTGCTGTTTGCCGATGGCCGCTTCGAGCATGTCCCCGAGCCAGTCCAAGGCGCGAGCATCTTCCATATCGAGATGCGAGACGGGTACGAGGGTCTGTACCGGCTGCTGACCGGTCAGCCGAGGGTGCGCCGGCGGCCGCCCGGCCGAGTACGCGCCATGCCTGAGCGGACCCGGCCTGCCGCTCCTCCACGGCGAACCGCCACCGGCGGTCGAGCCGCCGCCGCAAGCCGCGTCGCAGGCGCATCCGCGGGTCGAGGATGTGTTCGTCGGCCGCGAGCCTGAACTCAAGCGGATCGCCGCCGCGCTCTTCCCGGCGAATGGCACGCGACGGCCGATCGTCGTTTCGGGCATGGCCGGGGTCGGCAAATCCTATCTGGTCGACCGCGTCTATTGGGAGAACATGCGCGCGCTTCCCCGGCGGCTACATCAAGCTGCCGCTCGACCCCGAAAATCCCGGCGCCGCCGCCGAACTCCTCGCCGTCTTGCGCGACCGGCTGAAACTCCCGGCCGCCGCCTCCCCGGCCGACCGGCTGCTGACACCCTTGACCCTCATCCAAATCGAAAACGCCGACACTCGCGAGGCGGGCCGCGTCGTCGGCGAAGTGGCCGCGTCATTGCCCGGCTGCGCCCTTGTGATCAGCGCCCGCTTCCAGGGTCTGGGTCTTGCCGCTGGCTGGCCGCAGGCGCCGCTCTTGCCGTTCGACGCGGCGACTTCGCTGCAGCAGCTTGATGCGGAACTCGGTCCCGATGCGCCCGACCGGGCCAGTTGGCCGGCGCTCGCCGCGGCTCTCGGCCATCTGCCGCTGGCCCTGCATCTCGCCGCCGGTTATCTGCAAACCGGCCATAGCGCCGCCGCCTTCATGCGCCGGTTGCGCGACAAGAACCTCGCCCTGACCAGCGACGATCCGGCGGATCCAACGTTCTTGCAGCGCAGTCGCGCGCTGTTGTCCGAGACCTTCGAGCTGTCGCTCGACGCCTTGCGGCGGGAGGGCGGGGCTGACGGCGATGCCTGGCTCGCCGGTTTTGCCGCGCTCGGGCACGCGCCGGCATCGGGTTTCGGCGCCAGCCTGGGTGGGGCGATCTCGGGCCCATCCCCCGACATGTTCGAGGACATGACCTCGGCCGCCGCCCGCTTGTCGCTGATCGAGCGCGTCCCGCGCGGCGCCGGCAACGCCTTCCGGCTGCATCCGCTGCTGGCCGAACTGCTGCGCTCGCGCGCCGCGCGCGAGCCCGCCTTCGCCCGTATGACCGAATGGTTCGTCGCCCGTCTGCCGCAGGGCGGCGAGGACCAGGGCCGCCGCTGGCGGGAAATCCACGACGAAACCGCAGCATTGATCGAATGGCTGGCCCAAATCCCGCCCGCCGACCGGGTACGGGTTGGCCGAACCGGCAGCGCTTCGCGACAGAAACGGGTCCGTATCACGCCTGGCTGCAATTCTGCGATGAAGCGCTCGCCGGCGAGACGCGACGCGGACCGCTCGAATTTCCTGTGGATATTCGGCCAGGTTGCGCTGCGCGGCGGCCTCCCGGACCGAGCACTCGCCGCCGCCAAGGAAAAACGCGACCTCGACCGCAAGCGCGGCGAGGAACGTGAGGCTGGCCCTCGCCGCCGGCCTGATCGCCGACATCCTTGAGGCACGCGGGGAATTCGACGAGGTCTTGCGCATCCGCCGTGAGGAAGAGCTGCCGGTCTACGAGCGGCTGGGCGATGATCGTGAGCTGCGCGAGCACAGGGCCGGATCGCCGACATCTTAGAAATTCGCGGCGATCTCGACGAAGCCTTGCGCATCCGCAGAGAGAAAGACTGCCGGTCTTCGAGCGGTTGGGCGATGTGCTCGGGCATGCGGTGACGCAGGGCAAGATCGCCGACATCCTGCAGGCCCGCGGCGAACTCGACGCGGCCTTGCGCATTTACAGAGAGGAAGAGCTGCCGGTCTTTGAGCGGCGGGGGGATGTGCGCTTGCGCGCGGTGGCGCAGAGCAAGATCGCCGACATCCTGCAGGCCGCGGCGAACTCGACGCGGCCTTGCGCATCCACAGAGAGGAAGTGCTGCCGGTCTTCAAGCGGCTGGGCGATGTGCTCGGGCATGCGGTGACGCAGGGCAAGATCGCCGACATCCTGCATGCCTGCGGCGAACTTGATGAAGCCATACGCATTTGGCGCGAGGAAGTGCTGCCGGTCTACGAACGCCTTGGCGCTGTGCACAATCTCGTGTTCGCAATTGGAACCTCGGCTTCGTCCTGCTGAAGCGCGGAGGCGAAGGCGATCGCGACAAGGCCGGCCGGCTTCTCCGTCTGGCACTCGACGAAGCACGGCGGCTGCGACTTCCGGAAGCGAAACAGATCGAGGAATTGATCGAGCGGGACGGGCTGTCCTGAACCCTTGGCGTCACTCATCCGTCGTTCCCCACGAAGTGGGAACCCAGGGGCGGCGAGGGACGGCGGCTCGATCCTGGGTCCCCGCTTGCGCGGGGACGACGGGAACACGGCATGGCTCGTAACAGAAAAGCGCCGCCGCCGCTAAAATTGCCACAATCGCATAGCATGATATGGGGTCGGCAATAGGATCGGCGCGGGTCAGGGAGAGGTGATTTGCTGTAGATTCGTTGCAAATAACAGCAAAAACAGCAAACGTCGGCTTATTGCATGAACCAGCCGTGGCTCACCACCATCGACTGGCCGGTCAATGCGTTCGAACTCGAAGCCGGCGAAGAACAAGACCGCCTCGGCCACGTCGCCGACCGTCGTGAACTCGCCGTCGACGGTGTCCTTCAGCATGACGTGCTTGATCACGTCCTCCTCGCTGATGCCGAGTTCCTTTGCCTGTTCCGGGATCTGCTTGTCGACGAGCGGGGTGCGGACAAAGCCAGGGCAGACGACATTGGCGCGCACATTGTATTCGGCCCCCTCCTTGGCGACGACCTTGCAGAGGCCGATCAGGCCGTGCTTGGCCGTGACGTAGGGCGCCTTCAATACCGAGGCCTCCTTCGAATGCACCGAGCCCATGTAGACGATGCTGCCGGACTTCGCCTGGTACATGTGCTTGAGGCAGGCGCGGGTCGTCAGAAAGGCGCCGTCGAGATGGATCGCGAGCAGCCGCTTCCAGTCGGCGAACGGGAAATCGACGACGGGCTTGACGATCTGGATGCCGGCGTTGCTGACGAGGATGTCGATGCGGCCGTATTTGGCGAAGGTGTCGGCGACACCCTTTTCGACCGCTTCCTCGTCGGCGACGTTCATCGCCACGGCGAAGGCGTCGGCGCCGGTCGACTTGATCTCCTGCATCGCGGCGTGGGCGGCGTCGAGATTGAGGTCGGCGATGACCGGGACGCCGCCCAAGGCGGCAAAACGCACGGCGATTTCCTTGCCGATGCCGCTTGCCGCACCGGTGATGATCGCGACCTTTCCGTCGAAACGGGTCATGTCGGGGTTCCTTTTCGGGAATAGGGGGTTCGCGGCGCCTCAGGCGTCCTTCAGATAGTCGAACACGACCTCGCCGAGGCCGAGTGTGAGATCGGTGACGTAATGCGTCGCCGAAACGACCTCGCGCACCGGCAAGCGCGCCACGTCGCACATCGCATGGGCGAAAAGCTGGATCGCGGCGGGCCCGGTGCACGCACCCTTGATCGTCACGTCCTCGCAGTAATAGCGCACCAGTTCGCAGATGCGCGGCGTGCAGTCGACATGCGGGACGATCTTGATCATGAAGTTGGGCCGGGCGAGCGCCTTCTGCAGCGGCGCGGGGTCGATCTCGCGATGCTCGTAGCCCATCGTCGCCGAGACGCAAAGCACCGAGCCGTAATGCAATGTGCAGACGACGGTCTCGCTCTCGTGCGCGATCTTCGGGCGGGCGAGTTTTTTGGGAAAGCCCCAGATCTCGCGGCCGCCGGCGATCGGCGAATTGTCGTCGAGATACATGGCGTGGACATAGCCGCCTTCCTGCACCGCGCCGTCCCTGGTCTTGAAGCGGACCGGGATGACCTGGCCGGTTTCGGTGTAGTCGCCGAAGCCGGTCGAATCCGGCATGCAGATGAATTCGTAGGCCACCGTGTCGGCGGCGATTTCGAGCGGCTCGGGCACCACCTCGCGCAGCCGCTCGGGGTCGGCGCGGTAGGTGATGACGACGAATTCCCGGTTATAGAACTTGTAGGGTCCGCGCGGGTAGGCGGGATCGTTGAGCGGCATCGCGAACGCCCGTTCGCGAACTTCGGCGATGTTCATCGGCAGGCCTCCTGATGATGGTCAGAAAACCTCCAGGCACCCCTATTCCCGTCCCTGATAGGCGAGATCGAAGGTAAAGACCCCGTCCATGGTTTGCGGCCGCTGCAACACTTCGGGGTGGCGGAGCGTGCGCACGGCATCGTTGTAGCCCGACTTCCAGTGCTCCTCCATCGTGCGGCGCGAGAATTCGTAATCCTTGCGAAGCTGTCCCCTCTTTCACGGACGCGGCGGGCCGAGCGTCAATTCGGCTTCGATCGTGACCCGCACCGTCGACTTGCCGGGTTCGGCAACCGGCGGCGGGGCGGCGGCTACCATCGCGGCCATCCGCGGCATCGGCCGCATCCCGCCCTCGTCGGCGTTGCCGACCTTGAGGTCGCGATAGCCTCGCACCGAAAGATGCAGCCGCTCGGCGATGGCGGCGGCGCGGCGGTCGAGCGCCGCCAAGGCCTCGGCGGTCAGATCCTCTTCGGCGCCGCGCACGGTTTCGGGCGATACCGTGTAGCCGAGCGACGACATCAAGAGCCCGTCCGACTGCAATTGTCCGGCGAGCTTCAACAGCGAACCCGTGTCCTTGCCGCTGAGGATAACGGACTGGCTGCCGCGCCAGCGCGCGGGCGCATTTTGCGGCCGCTCTTCGCCGACGCCGTAATAGCCGGTCTCGATCTCGATCCCCTGCACCTGATGCGCCCGGTCGAGCGCTGCGGCCATGCGCCGGTTGATCGCCGCCTGGATCGCCTGCGGATCGGAGCCGGTTTCCTCGACACGAAGCTCGACCCGCAGCAGATCGCGCACGACATCGCGTTCGGCGGTCTGCGCCAGGTGCAATACGGTCGACGGTTGCTCACCCGTCTGCGCCATCGCGGCTCCCGGCCCGCACAGGGCGGTAGCAATCAGCAGCGCTGCTCCGCTGCGGGGCACCTCGGCGCCTCAGATCGGGACCGACTTCGCCGGCAGCGTTCCAAGACGCCGCAGCCGACCGGACGGGATGCCCGCGAGCTTCTGGGTCAGCGACATCGCAGCCTCCGGGTTTGGATCGCCCGACTATGCCCGAAACCGCGGAATTCGGCTACCGGTTCGCAGGGCTTGCGGCAACGCGTCAGGTGCGCGATGACAGGCCATGTCGCCGATCACGCCGTCACATGGGATGCGCGCGCTCGTCACCCGCCCGCGCGAAGAAGCCGAAGCCTTGGCGGCGGTGCTGGCGGCGCGGGGGATCGACGCGGTCATCGAGCCGATGCTGCAGATTTGCTATCGCGATGTTGCGCCGCTCGATCTTGCCGGCGTGCAGGCCTTCCTGTGCACCAGCGGCAACGGGGTAGAGGCTCTGGCGCGGGCGACGGGCGAGCGCCGGCTGCCACTGTTGGCGGTGGGTGCTACGACGGCGGCCCGCGCGCGCGCGGCCGGGTTTGCCGACGTCGCCAGTGCGGCCGGCGATGTCGGCGACCTCGTCCGCCTTGCGGCCGAGCGGCTGCGCCCGGAGCAGGGGAAGTTGCTGCACGCTGCCGGCAGCGTCATCGCCGGCGATCTTGCGGGCGCCCTCAGCGCGCGGGGCTATTGCGTCAAGCGGCAAATCCTTTACGAATCGAGGCCGGCAGAGGCGCTGACCCCGATGACGTTGCGGGCATTGCGCAGCGGGTCGATCGATTTCGCGTTGTTCTTTTCGCCCCGTTCGGCGGCGGTGTTCGTGCGGCTCGCTAAGGCTGCGGGTGTGGCGCAAAGTTGTGCGATCATCGCCGCGGTGTCGATCAGCGCCGCCGCCGACGCCGCCCTCGCGGAACTGCCGTGGCGGTGTCGCGAGGCCGCGGCGCGTCCGGACCAGGCAGCCCTGCTCGAAGCTCTTGACGGTCTGCAGGCCGGCAATTGCGCCTACCGGGGAGAGCAAGCGTGACGCAGGTAGAAGACGACAAGGGCCACGAAGCCGAGGCGCCCGCAGCAGCGCCGCCCTCTGCAGCAGCGCCGGCTTCTCGCGATGGACGAGGGGCGCGGCGGATCGCGGTGTGGCTCGGCATCGTGCTCTTCGCGGTTGTCGGCCTCGTCGCGGTCTCGCCGTTTTGGGCGCCGGCGGTGGCGCCGCTCCTGCCGTGGGGCGAAAAGGCGGCAATGGCCGACCTCCGCTATCAGGGTCTGGCGGGGCGCGTTGCCACGCTCGAACAGCGCCCGATGCCGGCGCCGGTCGATCTCGGAGCGCTCAAATCGGCGGAAGCCACACTCGGCCAGCGCCTCGACCGGCTGGAGGCGGCGGAAAAATCAACCAGCCGCGAAACGGGCGACGCCCAGGCCCGGGCGGCGATCGCCGCGATCAAGGAACGGCTTACTGCGATCGACGGGCAAGTCGCGAGCCAAAGGACCGCGACCGAGACGATCGCGCAGGATTTGAGCCGGCTCGGTGACAGCGCGACGAGCCTCGGTAAGCGGGTGGTGGCGATCGAACAGCAGATGCGCGAGGAGAAGAACGCCGACCGCAGCGATGCGGCGATGCTGCTGGCGCTGCTGCAGATGCGCGAGGCGGTTACCGCGGCGCGGCCGTTTCCGGGCGAATACGCGGCGTTTCAGGCGCTTGCCCGGGATCGCACCGACCTTACCGCGGCGGCAGCACCCCTGGCGGCGGCGGCGCGCGAGGGAATTGCCGGGCGCGAGGTTCTGAAAGAGCGGCTGGCGGCGCTTGGCGACCAGATCGCCGAGGCGGCCGAGCCCGCGAGCGACGGCAGCTGGTGGGACGAGGCGCTCGCCCGGCTGCGGGGGCTGGTGTCGATCCGCCATATCGGAGCTCCCCCGAGCGGGCCCGAGGCCGTGGTTGCAGGGGCGCAGACGATGCTTGGGGGTGGCGATCTCAAGAGCGCCGTCGCGGCGATCGCCACGCTCGAGGGCGCGGACGCGAAGCTCGCCGAGCCCTGGCTGCGGATGGCGCGCGGCCGGCTGGAAGCCGAACAGGCGTTGGCGCGGCTGCAGGAAATGCTGGTGGCGCGGCTCGGCGGGCTCCCGGGAACCTCGCAAAGTGCGACCCCGGCCGCGGCCACGGCGCCGACCCCGGCGAAAACCGGAACCCCTTGATGCGCGTTCTCGCCGGACTGATCGGCATTGCTGCGCTCATCGGCGTCGGCGTCTTTTTCGCCGACCATCCGGGCCAGGTCGAGATCGTCTGGCGCGGGTGGCAGGCGCGGACCTCGGTCGGCGTGCTGGTGGCGGCGGCGGTTCTGGCGGCGCTGGCGGCGGGTTTCGCGCTGCGGCTGATCCTGCTGGTCGTCGGCAGTCCCGGCATATTTCTGCGGCGCCGGCGGGAACGACGGCGGCATGCCGGCTACCGCGCCCTGACACAGGGTATGGTCGCGGTCGCCGCCGGCGACGCGGTCGAGGCGCGGCGGAACGCGAAGCGTGCCGAGGCGCTGCTCGCCGAGCCGCCGCTGACTTTGCTGCTGTCGGCGCAGGCGGCGCAACTGGAGGGCGACGAGGCCGCCGCCAAGAAATTCTTCACGCTAATGCTCGACCGGCCGGAGACCGAGTTTCTGGGCTTGCGCGGATTGCTCAACCAGGCGGTTGGCGCCGGTGACCGCGGCACGGCGCTGAAGCTTGCCGAGCGCGCCCGGCTGTTGCGCGCGGATTCGCGCTGGGTGAGCCTCAGCCTGATCGAACTCGAAACCCAAGAAGGGCGCTGGGCGGCGGCGCTCGACACCCTGGCGCGGGCGGTGCGGCGGCGGATCGTGACGGCCGAGAGAGCGCGCCATCACCGCGGCGTCATTCTCTACGAATTGAGCCGCGCCGCCGAGGCCGAGGGCGATCGGCAGCGGGCGGTAAACCAGGCCGCCGAAGCCGCGCCGTTAACGCCCGATCTGCCGACGCCCGCCGCCCATTATGCCCGGCTCCTGATGGAGGAGGGGAGGACCCGGCCGGCGGCGAGAGCGATCGAGCGCGCCTGGCGGACAATGCCGCATCCTGAACTCGCCCGTGTCTACCGCGACCTCCAGGGTGGCGCGCCGCCAGTCGCCCGCGTCAAATCCTTCGCCGCACTCGCCGCGCAGAACCCGAGCGCCCGCGGGACATATCTGGCGCAGGCCGAGGCGGCACTCGACGCCCAACTCTGGGGCGAGGCGCGCCGCCATCTCGAACTGGCCCTCGCCGCACCGCTTCCGCCTTATGCCGATACGCCGGCGAATGCGGCAAGGCCGAACGGCGGCAGTGCGCGCCGCACCCTTCCTGGCGCCGGCGCCACGCCGTGGCTCTGCCGGCTGATCGCGCGGCTCGACGAGGAGCCGCAGGACGATCGGCAGCAGCCGCGCGAATGGCGCGGCCGTTCGGTCCCGGAGTTTCCCGATCCGTGCTGGGTCTGCGCCAGTTGCGGCGGTGACAGCCTGGAATGGCGTTCGCTCTGCCCGCATTGCGGTAGTTTCGATGCGCTTGCCTGGCGCACGCCCTCGCATGCGGCCGTCGTGGAGGCACCGCCGCGCCGCTTGGCGCTACCGGGAGAACCGACTAAGATCGCCGTCGCGCCCCGGTAGCTCAGCGGTAGAGCAACCGCTTCGTAAGCGGTAGGTCGTCAGTTCAAATCCGACCCGGGGCACCATATTTTCACATCCGAATTGCTGCGCCCGGCGTTGTGTGACTGCCGCGGCGGGGCGGAAGGCGGGGCGATGAGCGCGATCGACGAGACCCACGATTCGAAGCGGCGGAGCTGGGTTGCTTCGGCCGATGGGCATTCGGAGTTTCCGATCCAGAATTTGCCGTTCGGGGTGTTCAATCCTTCGAGCGGCTCGCCGCGCGGCGGTGTCGCGATCGGCGACATGATCTTCGACCTCGGGGCCGGGCTCGAAGCGGGGCTATTTTCGGGCGAGGCGCGCGCTGCGGTGGAAGCGGCCGCTGGCGACAGGCTTAACCCGCTGATGGCATTGGGTGCGCACCCGCGGCGGGCGTTGCGCCGGCGGCTCTCGGAATTGCTCGCCTCCGACGGCCCCGAGCGGGCGAAGACCGAGGCGCTGGCCTCGCGGCTTTTACACGACGCCCGCCAATGCACGATGCATCTGCCGGCGGCGATCGGCGACTTCACCGACTTCTTTGCCGGCATTCATCACTCGCGCAATGGCGGGATGCGGCGCGACCCGAACAACCCGCTGAACCCGAACTACAAATATGTTCCGGTCGGCTATCACAGCCGGGCCTCCTCGGTGCGCGCCCTCGGGTGTCTCGATCCGGCGGCCGAACGGGCAGCGCAAGGCGCCGAATGAGGCGGCGCCCAGCTACGGACCCTCGCAGAAGCTCGATTATGAACTCGAACTCGCGGTCTGGATCGGCCCCGGCAACAAGCTCGGCAAGCCGATCCCGATCGGCCATGCGGGCGAGCATATTTTCGGGCTCGGCCTCGTCAACGACTGGTCGGCGCGCGACGTGCAGGGCTGGGAGTCGGCGCCGCTCGGCCCGTTTCTCGGCAAGAGCTTTGGTTCAACCGTGTCGCCCTGGGTGGTCACCGCCGAGGCATTGGCGCCGTTCCGCGTGGCGCAGCCGAAGCGGCCCGAAGGCGACCCGCGCCCGCTGCGGCACCTCTGGGACGAGGCCGACCAGCGCGAGGGCGCCTTCGACATCGCATTCGAAGCGCTGCTCCTCACCGAAACGATGCGCGGGCGAGGCATGCCGCCGCACCGCATGTCGGCCAGCAACGCGACCGACCTCTACTGGACCTTGGCGCAGTTGGTGGCGCACCACGCGAGCGGCGGCTGCAACCTCCAGCCGGGCGACCTCTTCGGCACCGGCACGATCTCGGGCCCGACAATCGAGGGCTTCGGCAGCCTGATGGAACTGAGCTGGGACGCGAGCCGCACGATCCCGCTCTCCTCGGGCGAGACGCGCACCTTTCTCGAAAACGGCGACGAGGTCATCTTCCGCGCCCATTGCCGGCGCGACGGGTTTGCGCCGATCGGCTTCGGCGAGTGTCGCGCCCGGATCGTCGGATGACCGACGCGCTCGGCTGGCGGACGAAGTTCGGGGTCATCGCGCCCAGCACCAACACGGTCGTGCAGCCGGAATTCGATGCGATGCGGCCGCGCGGCATCACCAACCACTTCGCCCGCATCCACATCCCGAACGACCCGATCCGCAACGACGCCGATTTCGAGAAGCTGATCGACACCGTGCGCGGCGAACTGATGGCGGCGGTCGACCGGGTGATGACCTGCGAGCCGCAGCATCTGATCATGGGGATGTCGTCGGAGACCTTCTGGGACGGGCTCGACGGCAGCGAGCGGCTGCGCGAACGGATCGAGGCGCGGGCCGGGGTTGAGGTGACGATGGGCTCGGACGCCGCGCGCCAGGCGCTGCAACGGTACGGCGACATCCGGCGGATCGGGGTCGTCACACCCTATATGCCGGTCGCCGACGAACAGGTGCGGCGCTTCTTCACCGATTGCGGCTTCGAGGTCGTGCGGCTCGTCGGGCTCAAATGCGCAAGCCCGGTATTGATCGCGCATGTCTCGGAACGAGAATTGCGCGACGCGATCCTTGTGGTCGACGGCCCCGATGTCGAGGCGGTCGTTCAGGTCGGGACCAATCTCGCGATGGCCCGACTGGCGGGCTTTGCCGAATTCTGGCTCGGCAAGCCCGTCATCGCGATCAACACCGCCACCTATTGGTGGGCGCTGCGCCGCAACCACATCGCCGACCCGATCGACGGCTTCGGCGCGTTGCTGCGGGATCACTGACAAGAGAAACGGATCAGCGGCTTTCCGATTTCCTTGCGGCCTCGAGTCGCCGTCCGCCCATCACTGAACCTAAATCCGGCAGTTGGAGCCGAACAACTGAGGACGCAGAGCAAAGCCTTGGACCTTGCGCTGCTCGCTCCAATCTGCGGACGAGGCAACTCGATCGCGACTGTCCAGTCCGGGCGTGTCGGCCGGAACGCGCGCCCGAGTGAGTTTGTCGCTCCGGGGGCAGATTGACAGCCTCGGCCGGGGGAGGGAGTATCCAACCAGTATCTGCCTCGTTGGCGCCATCCCATGGCGCCGGGGCGCGCGATTCTATGATGCGCGGCTGAGCGGGGCTCGGGATTGGCGAACGAATAGGGAGGAAGTGCATGTTCCGTCGATCGATTCCGCGTCGCCGCGTACTGCAGGGCGGCCTCGGCCTGGCGGCTCTGGGCGCAACGCCGTTCGGGCGTTCGGCGCTGGCGGCGAGCGAGGGCGACAGCGTTATTGCCGCCGCCAAAGGCATCGGCAAGACCGACCTCAAGGCGATCATGTGGTCGAACTATTTCGTGCCGATGAAGCCGCCGATGGAGGAGTTCCAGAAGGCGACCGGCATCGGCATCACCAATATCAAGGACCTCTCGACCCCGACGATCCCGCAGGCGGCGATGGCCGAAGCGCTGACCCGCTCGGGCGATTTCGACCTCATACACCTCGGCTCGGAGATGATCCCGTCGCTGGTGTCGGCCGGCTATCTCGAGCCGCTCGACGACTACATGAAAAAAGCCAACTTCAAGATGAACGCGGTCGGCGATTACGGCAAGCTGCCGACCTATGACGGCAAGACCTACGGCATCATTACCGACGGCAACATCTTCGTGCAGCAGATCCGCAAGGACCTGATGGAAGATGCCGACAACAAGAAGAAATTCGAGGACAAGTTCAGCAAGCCGCTCGCTTGGCCGCAGAACTGGGATGACGAATACCAATTGATGAAGTTTTTCCACAACCCGGACAAGGAGATCGTAGGCTCGGGCAATCTGCGGGCCCGGGGCTTCGGCTATGTCTGGTTCCTGATGTATCTCTACAGCTTCGGCGGGTTCCCGTTCGATCCCGACATGAAGCCGACCGTTAATACCGACGCGGGAAAGAAGGCGATCGAGGTTTATCTGCGGACAAAGGACGTCTCGGTTCCGGATGCATCGAGTTGGGGAACCTCGCAGATGATCCCGTACATCTACGGTGGCCACGTGGTCTCTTGCCAGTATTGGGGCGGCCTGATCAAGCTGTGCGAAAACCCGGCGAAATCGAAGACCGTAGGCAAATGGAACTACGGGCTCGTGCCGGGCGGCGAGGCCAACGGCAAGCCGTTGTTCCGTGCGGCGGGCATGCCGGTGATTGTGCTCGTCGTCAACAGGAACAGCCCGCGCAAGGCCGCCGCCGCCTACATGGCGTGCTGGCTCGGCACCGAACACGCCAGCGTCCAGATGGTCTCCGACCGCGTCAACACCTTCCATGATGCCTGGACCCGGCCGGAGATGACCGACCCGGCCGTCCTGGCGGCCTATACGCCCCCCGCGGTCAAGGCGATCGAAGCGAACCTCAAGGTTGCCTCCCCAAACATTTATCTGACCGGCAACCAGGAATTCGTCGACGTGCTCGACAAGAATTTGGGCCAGGGATATGTCGGTCAGCTCAAGTCAGACGAAGTCTTGAAGAATATCGACGAAGATTTCGCCAAAATCGTCAAGCGGATCGGCACCGCCAAGCTGAAGAATGACTACAAGAGCTACGTCGCCATTATGCCGACGGCCACCAAACCGGCTTGACGGCGCGGGTGGCGCTGCGGCGGGGTGCTGGCCGCTCCGCCCGCATCAGGGTAGGAGGATCGAAGAAATGACAGAGATCCTGGCTGGCGCCGTCACGGCCGATGCGGCGCCAAGGCGGCGGGATGTGTCGCGCAGCCGCGCGGTGCGGCGATTTAAATGGGTGATCCTCCTGCCGCTGGTCCTGCTGCTGTTCAGCCTGTTAACCCCGGTCCTGCTGCTCCAGCTCTACTTCTCGTTCCATCAATGGACCGTATACCTTAGTTCTTGGTGGAACGCCGACTTCGTCGGCTTCGACATTTTCAAGAATGTGTTCACCGACCCGCGCTTCGGCTGGGCGGTATTGCGCTCCCTCGCCTTTGCCGGCGGCTCAACGATCGGCTGCTTCGTTTTCGGCTTTCTACTGGCCTATCTGATCTATCGCCCGTTTCGCGGTCAGGCGCTCTATTACGCGCTGTTCATCCTGCCGATGCTGACCGTGCCGATCGTGATCGCCTACACCGGGCAGATGCTGCTCGACCGCAGCGGGCCGCTCAACGATATCCTGTCGCAGCTGACCGGTCATGACGTTCAGGTATTGTGGCTGTCCGACCCCGATATCGCGCTGTTGACGGTGACCCTGCTCGATATCTGGAACTGGACGCCATTCTCGTTCATCATCATGCTCGCGGGGTTGGCGTCGTTGCCGAAAGAGCCGATCGAGGCCGCTCAGATCCTCGGCGCCTCGTCGTGGCGCATCTTCCTTGAAGTGCAGCTGCCATTACTGCGTCCGGTGATACTGCTGGCGCTGGTATTGCGCTTTCTCGACGCGATGGGAGCCTTCCCGATAATCTGGGCATTGCTGCAGGGCGGACCGGGGACCGCGACCGAAACCCTGGGCATCTACATCTACATCACCACCTGGCAGGATTTTAACGTCTCGCTGGGGGCGGCGCAGTCCTACGTCACGATGGTGATGATGGTGATTATCGTGCTGGCGGCGATCCGGCTGTTGCGCAAGGAAAAGCGATCGCTCGACACAATGTACGCCAAACCGCGTGAAGCGGGCGAGGCGGCATGACCAGGACGCAGAAGCGCTACGCCGCGTCGACGATCCGCTATGCAATATTGACCTTGTGGGCGCTGATCGTAGCGTTTCCGCTCTATTGGATGATAAGCACGTCATTCAAGCCGAGCGACCAGTGGTTCTCCTGGCCGCCGGTCTGGTTCCCGTCGCCGCCGACCTTGGAGAACTATCGTGATGTGTGGCTCGGCACCACCTCGGTGGCCGCCGGCGGGCAATACGCGATGGAGATGCAGACGCCGTTCCTGGCGTTGCGCAACAGCGCGATGCTGGCGTTCGGCGCCACGGCGCTCGCCGTGCTCTACGGCTCGATCATCGCCTACGGCGTCTCCCGCTACCGCCTGCTGAGCGACGTCCGCATGTTTCAGCTGCTGATGCTGCGCATGGTGCCGCCGATCGTCATCGTCGCGCCGCTTTCGCTTTATTTTTCTTACATCGGCCTGCTCAACTCGATGGTCGGTCTCGGCGCTCTCTACTTCCTCAGCAGCTTGCCTTACGCGGTGTGGATGACCAAGAGCTTCATCGACGAAGTGCCGCGCGAGGTCGAGCAGGCCGCCGAGATCCTCGGCGCGTCGCGCTGGCGCACCGTGTTCGAGGTGGTGTTGCCGCTGATCCGTTCGGGGCTGGTGGCGACGTTCATGTTCATCCTGATCCTGAACTGGAGCGAGTACTTGCTGGCGCTGATCCTGTCAAAGACCCATGTGGTGACCTTGCCGGTCGAATTGTCGAAGTATGAAGGCTCGACTGAAGGCCGCCTGTTCGGCCGCCAGGCGGCATTGTCGGTCGGCATCACCTTGCCGTTGATGATCGTCGGCATCGCGATCCGCAAGCATCTCGCGCGCGGCTTCAGCTTCGGCATGGTGCGGAGGTAGGCATGGCCCGGATCGAACTCGTCAACCTCGCCAAATCCTACGGCCCTGTCCGTCGCGGTGCGCGATCTCAGCTTCGACATCGAGGACGGCGAATTCATCGTTTTCGTCGGCCCATCGGGCTGCGGTAAGACGACGACGCTGCGCTTGATCGCCGGGTTCGAGGAACCGGACCGGGGCGAGATCCGGATTGACGGGCGTGTTGTCAACGATCTCGAACCACGCGACCGCGGGCTCGGCATGGTGTTTCAGAGCCATGCGCTGTTTCCGCACAAAACGGTGGCCCAGAACATCGAGTTCGGCCTGCGCATGAAGAAAGTGCCTGCCGCGGAGCGGGCGCGGCGGGTGCGCGAGGTGGCCGAGATGGTGCGGCTGACCGCCCTCCTCGACAAAATGCCGAGCGCCTGCTCGGGCGGCGAGTCGCAGCGCGTCGCGTTGGCCCGCACGCTGGTGACCAACCCCTCGACCTTCCTGCTCGACGAGCCGCTGTCGAGCCTCGACGCCAAATTGCGCCGCGAATTGCGCGCCGAATGCGACCGGTTGCACCAGGAGCTGAAGAAAACGTTCATCTACGTCACGCACGACCAGGAAGAGGCGATGACGCTTGCCGACCGCATCGTCGTGATGCGAGCCGGCGACATCGAGCAGATCGGCTCGCCGATGGAGATCTATTCCCAACCGGCAACCGATTTCGTCGCCGATTTCTTCGGCTCGCCGTCGATGAACTTGATCGCCGGCGAGATCGTCGGCGAAGACGGCGCGCCGCACTTCCGCTCACCTCACATCTCGGTCGCGCTGCCCGAGCCGTTCGATCTGGCGGCCCGCCGGCCCGGTGACCCTCGGCATCCGGCCCGAGCACCTGCGCGTGCAGCGGGCAGGCGCGATGGCGGCCGACATCGAACTTGCCGGTCCGCCTCGTCGAGCCGCTCGGCAAGGACACGCTGCTCTATTTCGACATCGGCGCCGAGCGCCCATTTATCGCGGTCAGCGAGGGCCTGTCGATGGCCGAGACGGAGGCTGGCGACAGGCTCGGGCTGAGCCTGATGCGCGAATGCGTCTTCCTGTTCGGCCCCGACGGGCGGCGCATCGCCCATGGCGCCGCCTCTGCCGCCCCAACGCGCACCCGCCTTACCGAAGTGCCCAGCTAGGGCGGAGCACCGTTGCAGGGAGGATCGCCGCCGAGGCACATCGCTTCTTTGGTCGATTGCCCGCGTAATAAGCCCTGCGCTTGAACGAACCGATGGCCGGAAGCGCAAGCATTCCAGGAACCGGCAGGCCAGAACCAATCCGCGGGCCAACCTGTTGCCGCCGCTCAGCCGGATCCGCGAGGTTTCCCGGGAGGTCGCCGCCGCCCGTCGCCCAGCAGGCGCAGGTCGATGGGGTCGCCGACCCCCGCGACGCCGAAACGCTCGACCGCGAGATCGGCGCCTATGTCTGGGAGCCGGCCTACCGCCCATATGTCCACAAGGCGGCCTGACCCGCGTCTTGGCGGCCGGCCGCGACAGATCGAGGAGGCTGGCGATGGCGGATGACGAGCCGCGGGCGCTGGCCAATCCGTTGTGAGGCGCCCAGACCGAGCGCTCGCCCGAGGACTTCGAGATCGGCGTCGATCTATTCCGCTGGATCCGACCGGTGATCCGGGCACTCGGTTGGCCGGGCTGCTGCTGCCGGCGTTGTGCACGGAAATGAGCCACCGCTTTCGAAAAGCGACTGAGAGGGTCTAGCGGACGCCCCATCTTTCGCGCCAGTTGGGTACACCGCCGAGCGGTTCGGCGGCGGTCATCGCGCGCATGATGGCGCGGGCGAGGCAATCGGCGGCGGCGTTGCCGAGCCGTAACTGTTCGACCGGGAGGGCGGCCGGGCCACTGCCGGTCGACAATGCGAAAACCGTGTCGCCGTCGAAGGGCGTGTGCACCGGGCGGATGGCGCGGGCGAGCCCGTCCTGCGCCATGATCGCCAACCGGCGGCAGCCTCCCGGGTCGAGCGGCATGTCGGTGGCGACGATCGCGATCGTCGTATTGGCGCCGGCTTCGACCGTGCCGCAGCCGGAGAGATCGTCAAGGTCGATCGAGGCCGTGGGCGATGCCGGTTGCAGGTCGATCTCGCCGGGGAGCGCGAAATCGGCGGCCCAGAAGCGCCCGCAATCAGGCCGCACGGTCGATCCCCAGCTGTTGACGGCGACGATGGCCCCGATTGTCGCGCCGGAAGACGAGCCGAAGCGAGGCGCTGCCGAGCCCGCCCTTGAGGGTCCCGGCCCTGGCGCCGAGCCCGGCGCCGGCGTTCCCCAAGGAAAAATTCTTGGCGGCGACGGCAATCGCGCGGCGGCCGAGCGCTCGATAGGGCGGCTCCTCGGCCCAGGGAATACGGCCGGGAAAGCCGAGATCGAACAGGATTGCGGCCGGCACAATCGGGACCTTGACCGCACCCACGGCAAAGCCGCGGCCGATGCGGGCCAGCCGGTCCATTACCCCGGCGGCCGCGTCGAGACCAAAGGCCGAGCCGCCCGAGAGCACAACCGCGTCGATGCGGTCGACGAGAGCCTCGGGCGCCAACAACTCGGTCTCGCGGCTCCCGGGGGCGCCGCCCCGGACATCGACCGACGCCATCGCCGGCGCCTCGGCCAGCACGACGGTCGTGCCGGTGACGCCTTGGCGGTCTTCCGCCTGGCCGACGAGGATGCCCGGCACGTCGGTGATCAGATTGCGCATGCCCGTCGTCGCCACGCTCGCTCCCCCTGTCGGCTCGCAATCGCGTATATCATTGGCGCTCCCGCGGGGGCCAGCGATCGAGGAGAAATGGGCCGTGACGACAACCGTCATCAGGAATGCCGATTGGGTGGTCGCATGGGACCCGAACGCCGGGCGCCATGTCTATCGCCGCGGCGTCGATGTCGCCTTTGCCGACGATCGGATTGCGTTCGTCGGGCGCGGCTATGCGGGAACGGCGGACCGGGAGATCGACGGCCGCGACCGGATGGTGTTGCCGGGGCTGATCGACATTCACTCGCATCCCGAACACGAGCCGCTCTACCGCGGCGTGCGCGAAGAGCACGGCGTGCGCAACATGTACATGAGCGGGCTCTTCGAGCGCTCGCAGGCCTATAGCGCCCCGGACGAGGAAGCCCGCGCCGCCAGCGCTGAATTCGCCTATTGCGAACTCCTGCTGTGCGGCGTCACCTCGCTCGTCGATATTTCGGCGCCGTGGGGCGGCTGGATCGACCTCTTCGCGAGGAGCGGGTTGCGCGCGTTTCTGGCGCCCGGCTACGCCTCGGCGCGCTGGCGGCTCGACAACGACCACGAGCTCAAATTCGACTGGGACGAGGCGCGCGGGCGACGCGGGTTGGAGGCGGCGCTGTCGCTGATCGACCGGGCGGCGCAGCATCCGAGCGGGCGGCTCGCGGGTGTCGTCTCACCGATGCAGATCGAAAACTGCACCGCCGAGCTGTTGCGCGACAGTGTCGCGGCGGCGCGCGAACGCGGCGTACCCTTCACCTTGCACGTCGCGCAGAGCGTCAATGAGGTGCACGAGATGATCCGCCGCCACGGCAAGACGCCGATCCAATGGGCGCACGAAATCGGCATTCTCGGACCCTCGACGATCCTCGGCCATGCGCTCTTTCTCGACACCCATTCCTGGATCCGATGGTGGACCAAGACCGATCTGACGCTCTTGGCCGAGAGCGGCTCCTCGGTCGCGCATTGCCCGACCCCGTTCGCCCGCTATGGCCATGCCATGGAGAATTTCGGCGACTATCTGCGCGCCGGGGTCAATATGGGGCTCGGCACCGACACGACGCCGCACAACCTCGTCGAGGAGATGCGCAAGGCGATCATTCTCGCCCGCGTCGCCGCCCGCGACATCGAGACGGTCAGTGCCGCGGACATGCTGCACGCGGCGACGGTCGGCGGCGCAAAGGCCCTGCTCCGCGACGATCTCGGCCGTGTGGCGGCGGGCATGAAGGCCGACCTTGTTCTGGTCGATCTCACGGTACCGCAGATGGTGCCGGCGCGCGACCCGGTGCGTTCGTTTATCTATCACGCGGCCGACCGGGCGGTGCGCGACGTGTTTGTCGATGGACGCCAGGCGGTGGGCGACGGCAAGGTTTTGACGCTCGACCAGAAAAACGCCGGGCGCCGCCTCGTCGAAGCGCAGCGGCGCATGCTCGACGCGGCACCCGGGCGCGACTATCGCGGGCGCAGCGCCGAGGAAATCACGCCCTTGAGCCTGCCGGTCGTCGAGTAAGCTTGCTCGGGCGGCGCCGGCTCGCGTAGATACCGCACCGCAACAAAGGGGGCGCCAATGAGCGCGCGCATCGTGCTGATCCATGCGGTCGCGGTGGCGATGGCGCCGGTGCAGGAAGCCTTCGCCGTACTCTGGCCTGCGGCCGAATGCGTGAACCTGCTCGACAACTCGCTGAGCGTCGATCGCGAGCGCGACGGCATGCTGACCGCGGCGATGACCCGGCGGATCGCAAGCCTGGCGGAGTACGGGACTGGCCTCGGCGCCGCCGGCATCCTGTTCACCTGCTCGGCTTTCGGCGAGGCGATCGAGGCCACTGCGGCGCGGGTGGCGATCCCGGTGCTGAAGCCCAACGAGGCGATGTTCGAGGCGGCGCTTGCGGCGGGACGCCATATCGGCATGCTCGCCACCTTTGCGCCGAGTGTCGCGTCGATGGAGGAGGAGTTCCAGGCGCTCGCCGCTTCCCGCAGCATCCGGGCGACGATCGAAACGTGTTGTGTGCCGAATGCCATGGCGGCGCTCAAGGCCGGCAATGCCGCGGGGCATAACCGCCTGCTTGCGCAGGCGGCGCCGCGCCTAGCCGATTGCGACGCGGTCCTGCTCGCGCACTTTTCGACCGCCCGCGCCGCATCGGCAGTGTCGGGAGTTCTCGACCGCCCAGTGCTGACCGCGCCCGGCAGCGCCGTCGCCAAGCTCAAGGCCGCGATCGTCGGAACCTAGCGCGCTAGCCGGCGTAAATTTTCGTCAGTTCGCTCTGCGCCCATTTGACCGAGTCCTCGGGCGCCATGCCTTGAACCGCCTTGGTGTACATGTCGACGATGATGAATTTCGAAATGACCTCGGCCGCGGCGCGGCCGGACGGGCCGGCATAGCCGGCAAAGTGTCCGCTTTCCGCGGCGGTGCGGAATGGCGCCATGACCGGATCGATCTTCCACATCGGATCCTGGCTCCACACCTTGGTGGCACCGACCGAAAAGCCTTGCTGCGAGGTGAACCACTGCTCGTAGATGTCCTTCGACTGGAACCAGCGCAGAAAGTCCATCGCCGCCTTCTGGTTCTTCGTGTAGGTCGGGACGATGTTCGAGAACGGCACGTGATAGCTGGCCTGGGCGGCGGGGCCCTTGGGCAGCGGCGCGTGGAAGATGTCGTCCTTCAGCGGTTTCCCGGTCTCGGTCATGTAGGTATCGCCCTTGGCCTTGGCCAACAGGTAGATCGACGCGCCATTACTGGTTGAGCTGATCGTGTTCGACAGGAAGGCACGGTTGTTGCCGGCGTCGTCCCAGGACAGCCCGCCCTCATCGAAGCATTCCTTCCAGAACGGCACCGCGAATCTGACCGATTCGAGCGTCTCCTTGCTGTTGATCGCCACGGTCTTACCGTCTGCTTCGACTTCCTTGCCGCCCCACGACCACAAATAGGGATACCAGAAGGCGGGCCCGTCGCCGAAAGCGTGCGCCAGGGTTTGGCCGTAGGGACGCTGCTTGGCCTTCAAACGCTTGCCGACGGTACGATATTCGTCCCAGGTTTGCGGGAACTTGTCGGGACCGTAGCCGACATCGGCAAACCAGGAGGTGCGGTTGGCGAACAGCACGCCGAGGATCGTGTACGGGACGGCAATCCATCTCTTGCCGTCATTGGCGACGGCGCGGGCGGTATCGTAATAGCCGCCCTGGGCCTTGCCGATCTCCTCGGCGACCTCGCTGACATCGACGACGCTGCCGGCGTAGAGCTGCGGCCAATTGTTGGCCGCCATCAGGATGTCGGGGCCGGTCCCGGACTGGATCGCCGACGTGATCCGCGCCTGGACCGAATCGCCGTTGATCGTCTCGATCTCGAGCTTGACGCCGAGCGCCTTCTGGGCCGCCTCGGCGATCTTACCGCGCAGCAACTGATCGGAGACCGGCACGAAATCGACGAATTTGAGCCAGTGCAGGCTGGTGCCTTGGGCGAAGGCCGGGGCGCGGGCCGAGGCAAGGATCGCCGCGAGTCCGCCGCCGCCCGAAAGGCGCAATAAGCGGCGCCGAGTGAGTTGCTGCATCATGATCCTCCAAATGCGGGGTGTCTGTTGCGGATTATCGAGACACCTTCTGCCAGACGAAATCGTAGCTGCAGGAATGACCGAGCTGGCGTGCGCGCGCGGTGCCGGCCCCGTCGATCGAGCCGTGGACGATCATCTCGATCGGCTGAGAGCTGTCGGCGGGCGCAATCGCGCGCATCGCCAATTCACCTTGCGGGCCGACGCTGCCGTGGACCCGATAGGCCGTGGCGGTCCTGTATTCGGCCCGGCCGTTGACGATTTTCAGCGGTCCGGCTCGGCGCGCCGGACACGGGATCGTTTGCCCTTTTCGGGTCGTGTAGGTCTTGTTGACCTGGGCGGCGGATGCCAGCTGGTAGGTGCCGTCGAATGCCGTCGCAGGCGCTGGGGCTTGAGCACTGGCGGCCGCAAGAAATGCAAAACAACCGATCGCCGAGAGTAAAGCGATTTCTCGTCGCATCGTGTTTCCTCCCTGCCGTTTGTTCTTGTTGATTTAACGTGGCCCGGTCAGATCGCGGCTTCAGTGCCGGCGTCGAAGAAGTGAATCCGATCGGGATTCATCGCCAGCCGCAGTTTCTGGTGGATGGCGACACGGATACTTGGGTCGACCGAAGCGACCATCATCTCCTGACCCACCGCCGAGTCGAGGAGGGTTTCGGAGCCGAGCTTTTCGACGACTTCGACGACGGCGTCGAAGGTCAGATCGATGGGTTGGTCGGTCGAGGCGATCGATAGATTTTCCGGCCGAATCCCGAGAACGACATCCTTGACGCCATGACGGGCAAGCCGGGCGGCGATCTCGGGCGGCAGTTTGATGCGCACGCCTTCATTCTCGGCCCACGCCGCGCCGTTGTTCTCGCCGACCCGCACCGACAGAAAGTTCATCGCCGGCGAGCCGATAAAGCCCGCGACAAAGCGGTTGGCGGGCTCGTTGTAGAGTTCGAGCGGTTCGCCGACCTGCTGCACCAGCCCGTCCTTCATGACGACGACGCGGTCGCCCAGGGTCATCGCCTCGACCTGGTCGTGGGTCACGTAGATTGCGGTGGTGCCGAGCCGGTTGTGCAGTTTTTTGAGTTCGACGCGGGTCTGGACGCGCAATTTGGCGTCGAGGTTGGACAATGGCTCGTCGAACAGGAAGACGCGCGGATGGCGCACGATGGCGCGGCCCAGCGCGACGCGCTGGCGCTGGCCTCCGGACAATTGCCGGGGTTTGCGGCTCAGCAATTGCTGGATGCCGAGGATTTCGGCCGCCTCCTGCACCCGCTTCTGGATGTCGGCGCGGTCGAATTTGCGCATCTTGAGGCCGAAGGCCATGTTGTCGTAGACGCTCATATGCGGGTAGAGCGCGTAGTTCTGGAACACCATCGCGATGTCGCGATCCATCGGCGGCAGCTCGTTGACGACCTTGTCGTCGATCAGGATGCGTCCGGAACTGATCGATTCGAGACCAGCCACCATGCGCAAGGTCGTTGTCTTGCCGCAGCCCGAGGGGCCGACCAGGACCATGAACTCGTTGTCGTGGATCGACAGGTTCACGTTGCGGACGGCGTAGACTTCCTCGAAATTCTTGTTGACGTCCTGCAGGGCTACTTCGGCCATGGCGTTCTCTTTAAAGAGGTTATCCCTTGACCGAGCCGGTCACGCTGGCGACGTAATGCTCGACAAAGAAGGAGTAGACGAAGGCGACCGGGATCGAACCGAGGAGTGCGCCGGCCATCAATTCGCCCCAATAAAACACGTCGCCGCGGATCAATTCGGAAGTGACGCCGACCGGCACCGTCTTCTCTTCGGGTGAGGAGAGAAAGACGAGCGCGTAGATGAACTCGTTCCAAGACAGGGTGAAGGCGAAGATCCCGGCCGACAGGATGCCCGGTATCGCGATCGGGAAGATGATGTAGAGCATCGCCCTCCAGCGCGTCGCGCCGTCGATGCGGGCGCATTCCTCAAGCTCTTTCGGGATTGCCTTGAAATACCCCATCAGCAGCCAGGTGCAGAACGGGATCAGAAAGGTCGGATAGGTCAGGATCAGCGCCCAGGGGGTATCGCCTAGCTTGAAGTTGCGGATGATGTCGGCGAGCGGAATGAACAGCAGCGTCTGCGGCACCAGATAGGTAATAAAGATCGCCGTGCCGAGCGTGCCGGCGAATGGAAACTTCAAGCGCGATAGCGCATAGCCCGCCAGCAAGCCGCAGAACAGCGAGATCGCCGTCGCCGCGAGCGAGATGATCATCGTATTGAGCATCCAGGTCGTGAACAGCGTCTCGGTCAGCAGATCCTTGATGTGGACCAGGGTCGGGTTCCACGTCCAGAACGGCGAGTAATTCGCCGCATTCCACGGCCGGTAGAGTTCGCGGTCCGGCCGGACGGAAGTAATGATCATCCAGTAGAACGGGAACAACAAAAGAACGATGAAACCTGTCAACGGCACATAGAAGAAGACCCAGCGCCGCCAGATTGCGCCCTCGATCATGGCTCAGTGGACCTCCACCTTGCGGATGTAGAGGAGCTGGACGACGACGACGAGCAAGAGGACCGGGAAGACGGCAAGCGAGATCGTGGCGCCCTCGCTCAACAGGCCCGTGCCGATGCCGATCTGGTAGGCGTAGGTGGCGAAGAGCTGGGTGGCGTTGGCGGGGCCGCCGCCAGTCAACACATAGACCAGCTGGAAATCAGCGAAGGTCTGGATCACCGAGAACAGCACGACGACGAGCGTCACCGGCAGCAGCAGGGGCCAGGTGATGTGGATGAAGCGCTGCCAGCCGCGGGCGCCGTCGATTGCAGCGGCTTCGTGCAACTCGTTGCTGATCGTTTGCAACCCGGCCAAGAGGCTGATCGCGTAGAACGGCACGCCCCGCCAGACATTGACGATCATCACCGAAATCAGCGCCAGGGTGGGCTCGCCCAGCCAGTTGATCCGCTGATGGATGATCCCGAGTTGGAACAGCATCCAGTTGATGACGCTGAAGGTCGGGTCGAACATCCACTTCCAGGCCAGCGTCGACAGCACGGTCGGGATGATGAACGGCAGCAGAATGAACGCGCGGGTAAAGGCCTTGCCGCGAAAATGCCGATTCAGCAGCATGGCGAGCCAGAGGCCGAGCGCGAGCTTGAAGATCGTCGTGACCAGCGTGTAGAGGCAGGTGTTCCACACCGCGATGCGGAAGATGCTGTCGTTCCAGACGGCTTGGAAATTCTCCAGTCCGACGAAGTGTCCCGGCACGCCGACCTTGGTGTCGGTCACCGAAAGCCACACGCCCTTGACGAAGGGATAGGCAATAAAGAGGCCGAGCAGCGCAACCGTCGGCAGCAACAACGTCAACGCCAGCCAGCGCTCGTCCTCAAGCACCCGCGTGACGGGGCCGCGCTTCGGCGAGCCGACATAGGCTCTCGGGGCGGCAACAATGGTATCCGTCATCATCCGGTCTCCGACCCTGAGCGGCGCGCCTCAACCGTAGACTTTTACTAATTCGTCATGCGCCCATTTGACCGAGTCCTCGGGTTTCATGCCCTGCACGGCCTTGGCGTACATGTCGACGATGATGTACTTGGTCACGACTTCCGCGGCCTGCTGGCTCGGCGGCCCGGCATAGCCGACGAGGCGACCGGCCGCGGGCAGGTTCTTGAACGGGGTCAGGACCGGATCGGCGTTCCACACCGCGTCCTCCTCCCAATACTTGGTGGCGCCGGCGGTATAGCCTTGCTGGGAGGTGAACCACTGCTCGAACACGGGTTTGGAGTGGACCCAACGCAAAAAGTCCTTGGCGGCCTTCTGGGTCTGTGAATAGCCCATGACCATGTCGGTGAACGGGCCGGGCAGGTTGAAGGAGCCGGCGGCGCCCTTGCCAAGCGGAGCGTGCTGGATGTCCTTGTACATCGGCTCGCCCTTGTCGGTCTGGTAATTGTCCGGTTTCTTTTTGGCCTCGATGTAGATCGAAGCGCCGTTGTTGGTCGCTGAAATTGTGCCAGAGAGGAAGGCGCGGTTGTTGCTGGTGTCGTCCCAGGCGAGCCCGCCCGGATCGCAGCAATCGTTCCAGAAGCCGACTGCGAACTTGACCAACTCGATGGTTTCCTTGCTGTTGAGCGCGACCGTCTTGCCGTCGGCCTCGACCTCCTTGCCGCCCCACGACCAGAGATAGGGATACCAGAAGCCGGGCGCGTCGCCGAAGGTGTGGCCAAGGGTCTGCCCGATCGGGCGGCCCTTCGCCTTCAATTTCTTGCCGGCGTCGCGCCACTCATCCCAGGTCACCGGGAATTTCGGATAGCCGGCCTCTTCGAGCCAGGACTTCCGATAGGCGACAAGCCCGCCGCCGACCGCCCAGGGCACGCCGATCCATTTGCCGCCATAGGTGGCGACCGTCTTGCAAATGTCGTAATAGCCGCCCTGCGCCTTGCCGATCTCCTCGGCGACATCGCCGACATCGGCGAGGCTGGTGCCATAAAGCTGCGTCCAATTGCCGAGAGACATGATGATGTCGGGGCCGTTGCCCGACTGGATCGACGAGGTGACGCGCGCCTGGATGTCGTTGGCGTTGATGGTTTCGAGCCGCAATTTCATCCCGAGCGCCTTTTCACCCTCCGGAATGATTTTGTTTTTTAGGAGCTGGTCGGAGGCCGGGATGAAATCGGACCAGCGCAGCCAATGCACCGAGGCGCCCTGGGCATAGGCCGGCGCGCGGCCCGAGGCCAGAATGCCGGCGAGCCCGCCGCTCGCCGCCGCAACCGCCCCGGCACCCGAAAGTTTGAACAGTCGCCGCCGGTCGATCCGCACCATGATCTCGCTCCTCCCTAAACGCCGTTTGGCATTCCGCTTGCCCGAACGATGTTTAGAGCCAACACAAGCGGCAGACAAGTCGGATCGGTTGAACCGGCTTGCGGCCACCCATGGGCTGCGTTAAGGGACGCGGACCCACAAGGAGAGGCCGTCGATCGTCAGCGCCTCCTTAGGCACGCCGACCAGGGCGGCGAACGCGCTGCCGGTGAATCTCTGGCAGTCGCGGCAATGGCATACGGTTGACATCACCGGTTCCGCCGTTGTCGTGTAGCGCACCACGCCGCAGAGACAACCGCCCTTCAGCTCAGCCATTGCCTCTCCCTCTTGTTAGCGAGTTATTGAACCCGATTTCTTCGGGATGCCGAGAACTGAGGCAAATCCGACCCGCCCCAGCAAACCGTGCTCAATCCGACAACCACTTCTTGTAGTCGCGGCGAAACACCTTCCCGAGGCGGTGGGCGTTGTCCGCCCAATCGCCTTGGGCCACCTTTGGGGATGTGGATTCCCGCGCTTCCCTAACCCGCCGGCCGAGCCGGAAGGCGTGGTCGGTCCAATCGCCGGCAGGCGCCCCTGACGCTCGAAGCCGGCTCTCCAGGCGTTTCTTCAGGGCTTCCGCATTGGCCTTTTCGGGCGCAGTGGCGCCGGGGTCTTCGATCATCGCGGCGAGGGCCCGCAGCTTGCGGCGCAAGGCGATGACCGATCCGATCAGTCCATAGACCTGCATCGGAAAATCTTAACACGGTCGAGCTGTGCCGGGGACGCCGAAACAAGGCGCTCTCATGCGCCGAAAAATCCACGCGCCAGCCCGACCAGTGTTGCCGGCGCCTGCAGGTGCGGGAAGTGCCCGGCATCGTCCAGCACCTCGAACCGCGCTCCCGGCGCCAAAGCTGCCACTTGCCGGCCGGTCGATGGCGGCCACAGGAAATCATGCGCCCCGGAAGCAACCAGGACCGGCGCCCGGATCGTCCCCCAATCCGCTTCTGTCATCTCCAACCTCGCCGAGCGCCAGCGACAGTTCGGCGTAGGCGGCCGGGTCATTGCCGAGGTAGATCCCGCGATATGACCGCCCGCTCTGTCGGATGTGACGGGGGAAAGGAGTTTGCGAGACTGGCTTCCGCCACACCCCGCATGCCCACTGCCGGCACCTTCTCGGCCCGCTCCGCCAGATAGGTCCGCGTCGCTCCAGCCATTTCCGGCGCGACCGCACACATCATCAGCCGTCGCACCCGGTCGGGATGCCGGATTGCCAGCTGTGCGCCGACGAGGGACCCAGCGCCGCGCCGATGACGTCGACCCGCACCTCAAGATCGAGCTCGTGCAGCAACCCGTCCAACTCGTCCGCGACATCAGCGAGGGCGAATGGACCCGGCGGCTTCTCCGACCGGCCCGCACAGCGCAGATCCACCGCGATGACGCGGCGGTCCGCCGCCAGGAGAGGAGTTACCGCGCGCCAGCTTTCACTGCTGCCGCCAAGTTCGTGCAGCAGCATTACCGGGATGCCGCCACTCCCGGCATCCTCGAAGAAGAGGCTGATGCGGCCGGTGTCGACGTACGGCATGGATGCGCTTACTGAGCGATATAACCGCCGTCGATGACCAGTTCGGCGCCGGTGATGAACGATGCCTCGTCGGAGGCGAGAAACAGGACGCCGTAGGCCACTTCGAGCGGTTCGCCGAGCCGGCGCAGCGGGGTCAGCGCGATCTTGTCGGCACGCTCGCCGGCGTTGGTCGCGTTCAGCATCGGCGGCATGTAGCCGGGATGCACCGAGTTGACCCGCACGCCCTGGGGTCCATAGCGCACCGCGGCGGCCTTGGTATAGATCCGCACCGCGCCCTTCGAGGCACAATAGGCCGGATGGCCGCTGGCGCCGCCGACAAACCCCATGATCGAGCTGATGTTGACGATCGAGCCGCCGCCGTTCCTGGCCATCTGCTCGGCCGCCAGCTTGGTGCCGAGAAAGACGCTGGTCTGGTTGACCGCGATGATCCGATGAACGAACCCGCTCGCGCGGGAGGGGAGCACGCGTCGCGGTCGGCGCAATTTCGACGAGGTGATGCGCGGTAGCGCGTGACGGTCGGGGCATCTGATCCCGAGCATCGAAGGTCCAGCAACCTTCAGCTCGGGAGAGCCCCGATGACCTCCGATACTTCACCTCAGCCCATCAGCCCACTGCGGGCGCGCATGATCGAAGACATGACCGTGCGCGGCTTCAAGGAGCGACACGCGGCGCGACTATGTGCGACACGTGCGGGCATTCGCGGCCTTCATCGGCCGGTCGCCCGACACGGCGACGGCGGAAGACCTGCGCCTCTTCCAACTGCACCAGACGCAGAGCGGCATGCAGCCGCCGAGCATCAACGGCGCGGTCTCGGCCCTGCGCTTCTTCTTCACGGTGACGCTCGACCGGCCGGATCTGGCGCGCCGGCTCACCGTCGTGCCGTACCCGCGGCGGATACCGGCGGTGCTCAGCGTCGAGGAGGTGACGCTGCTGCTGCGGGCGGCATCGGCGCCGAAGTACAAGGCGGCGTTCGCCACCGCGTACGGCGCCGGGCTGCGCGCCTCGGAAGTCGTCGCGCTCAAGGTCGGCGATATCGATTCCAAGCGCATGCTGCTGCGCGTCGAGCGCGGCAAGGGGGGCAAGGACCGCCACGCGATGCTGTCGCCGCAGCTGCTCGAACTGCTGCGCGCCTGGTGGCGCGAGGGGCGGCGGCGCAGCCTGCTGCTGCCGGGAGGCTGGCTGTTTCCCGGCCGCAACCCGGTCGAGCCGCTGTCGGCCCGCCAGCTCTGCCGCGCCGTCCGTGCCGCCGCCCAGGCCGCGGGGATCAAGAAGCGCGTGTCGCCACACACGCTGCGGCACAGCTTCGCCACCCACCTCCTCGAGCAAGATGTCGATATTCGCGTGATCCAGACGCTCCTGGGCCACGCCAAGCTCGACACCACGGCGCTTTACACCCGCGTTGCCAATACGACGATCCGGGCCGTCACCAGCCCGCTCGACCGGCTCGCACCATTGATCGACGGGAGGCCGCGACCCGAGGCGTAGCCGGCGGCCGTGCGCCGCCCAAGGCTGGAGGTCGCAGACGTCTTTCATCGCCATGGAGCCGACTGGCGCGGGCCAATGCCGGGCATGTGAGCCTGGGTCAGCTCCAGGTCATGTCGGCGATCGAGCAGTGCCGCTCGGCCGCGCTCGGCGGCCATGTCGAGCGCTGCCAGGATTGCGGCCACAGCCGCATCGCCTACAACTCGTGCCGCAACCGCCACGCCTTCGCGAGGGCAGGCTTGCCCAAAGTGTCAGGGCGCGGCGGCGACGGATTGGCTCGCGGCCCGCGAGGCCGATCTGCTGCCGGTCGGCTATTTCCACGTCGTCTTCACGCTGCCGGCCGAGATTGCTCCGATCGCCTATCAGAACAAGGCGGTGGTCTACGAGCTGCTGTTCCGCACGGCGGCCGAGACGCTGCTCACGATCGCCGCCGATCCCAGGCACCTCGGCGCGCGCATCGGCGCCACCGCCGTGCTCCACAGCTGGGGCTCGGCAATGACCCACCACCCGCACGTCCATATGATCGTGCCGGGCGGCGGGATATCGCTCGACGGCACGCGCTGGGTGCGCTGCAAGCCCGGCTTTCTCCTGCCGGTGCGGGTGCTCTCCCGCCTGTTCCGGCGGCTCTTCCTGACCGCGCTCGCCGACGCCCACGCAGCAGGCCGGCTGGCGTTTTTCGGCGAGATCGAGGGCTTGCGTCGCCGCGAGGCTTTCGCCGCTCATCTCGCGCCGCTGCAGCGCAAGAACTGGTTCGTCTACGCCAAGCCGCCCTTCGCCGGGCCCGAAGCGGTGCTTGCCTATCTCGCCCGCTACACCCACCGCGTCGCCATCGCGAACAGTCGTCTCGTTGCTCTCGACGAGCGCGGCGTGACCTTCCGCTACAAGGATTACCGCCGCAACGGGCAGGCGCGGTACCGCACAATGACGCTCAGCGCCGACGAGTTCATCAGGCGCTTCCTGCTCCACGTCCTGCCGAAGGGGTTCCATCGCATCCGCCACTACGGGCTGCTCGCCAGCCCCGGCTGCAAGGCCAACATTGCACGCGCCAGGGAGCTGATCGCCGCCCCGATGCCGGCGGTTGATCCGCCGGCGGCGCACGATACCGCCGATCCGGACGCCGCGACCCGATCATCGCCCGCCATGCCCTTGCTGCGGCGGCCGCATGATCATCGTCGAGGTCTTCGGGCGCGGCGGCGCACCGCGCGGCCCGCCCTCCGGCGCCGCGAGCGGGACTTGATCCGATGACCTTCCTTCTCGTCTCGTCCTGGCAGCATCCATTCGCCGGAACATCTCGTTCCCGGCGGCACGCCCGTTTCATCCCCGCGCCTGCAAACGCCGGCACGACACCACGGACCAGTCCTCAATCAGGCCGTCAAGTGCGGCAGCAGCCCGATCCGCAATCCATCAGCGGCTTTCAGCTCTCAGCAATCCTCGCAAAACCATCCCCCGCCAACGCCACTGCCACGACCAAATCCCCATAGACGGCCAACTGCTCGCCGCTTTCCCGCGGGTTCGTTCATCGGAGGCTTTCGGACGCCGGCCCCTGTACCCGGTCGATTGCTCGCGCCGGGCCGGCATCCGAAACCCTTCCCGTTGAAACCCTTCCCGTTAGCGGCCATTCGCTAAGCCACGATCGAATTGCTAAACCCCGTGAGTGAAGATCAGCCGAGAGCCCCGGGACGGCGTCTCCCAGCCTTAGTCTGGAAGATACATCTCCTCCATGGAGCGCAGACGCGGCTCGTCCAGAATGCGGCCATTACTGGCGACGCCCCAGGGACTCTGAGCCGCCTGGGCACGGAGCGCATCCAGGGCCAATGTGCCGCGCTGCTGAAAATCACTCAAGAAATCCCAGTTAGCCTGCAAGCCTGCCATGGTGGTCAGCGCGGGGAACCAAGCCGCGGCGGCCCCGGCATCCTGCTGCGCCTGCAAGGAGGGATACGGCGACAGGTGGGCGGGAATGAGAGGGACGACGGGCCCGGGAATGAGGCGGATCGCCTCTTGAATTTCTTCCCAGGTGCGCAAACCGTTGGGGCAGATGACATCGACCTGCGCTTCGGTTTTGTAGGCCTGGCAGCGTTCGATAATCTCCGCAAAGCTGGCGCCCGGCACGCCACCGAGATCGCACCGGGCCATGATCACGAAGTCCGGGTCGAGAGCCTTTTTGGCATCCATCGCCGCCCGGAGCTTTCCGACCATCTCCTGAATCGAGATACAGCGGCGGCGGGGGCCGGATTTCGGCGGAAACGTCTGGTCTTCAATGTGGGCGCCAGCGATTCCCGCCTGAATGTATTCCCGCACGGTGTAATGCGTACTGATGGCATCACCGTAGCCAGTGTCGGCGTCCGCGAAGACGGGGATCTGCACGGTCAGGACAATTTTCCGGGCGTTGTCCACCATGTCGCGCATACTGGTCCCGGAGTCGGGCCAGCCCAGTTGGTGCGCCGAGGTATTGCCCCCGGACATGTAGAAGGCGTCATAGCCCAGCGCTTCCGCCATCTTCGCACCAATGGGATTGATCCCGCCCGCTAACACAAATAATTCGGGCCGTTGAAACAGGGTCTTCAGTTGGGTCGTCATACGTTGACGCTCTGGCATACGCAGTCTCCTCGTGTGTGACCGAACCGTGCTGGCGTCGCGGGATAGTCATGGTACCGGACAGCCAGCCAGCACCTCCCCGGCTCATGCCAAGATGGCTCGCGGTGCCGCAGAACAACGCAGTGGCCGAAGTGCCATGGGTATCCTCATAACTGGATGGGGGCAGAACCCCGTTAGGCGCCCACCGGCACAGTGGCACTGATCCGCGGAACTCCCAACGAGCGCGTCGTGTGGCCCTGGCCCGTGAGGTCGTCGGCGAGGACCACATCACCCGGTCCAAAACGGCGCGTGGTGCCGTCGCCGATCCCGATTTCCATCTGCCCCGCGAGAATAAAAATGTACTGTCGCCGGGGCGCGGTGTGCCAATCGCTCCAATAGTCCGCAGGGAAACAGCGGAATACCAGGTTGGCACCCGCCTGAAGCGCAACGTGATGGCTCTCCTCGGCCGGCGGAGGGAGATCTTCAAATGGGTCTGGCCGTCGTCGCCGGTATATATCCGTACAATCATGCGTGTACTCCGTGGGTGCTCGTTCACCCCAGCAGCGACAGGATCCAATCCACGCCGGGCGTCACGCTACCATGAACCGGTATTGGCCATGCTGGTCCAGGGTTCGGCGGGCGGCAGCGCTTCGCCGGCCTGCAGCAGCTCGATGGAGATGCCGTCCGGCGTGCGGATAAAGGCCATGCGGCCGTCGCGCGGCGGGCGGTTGATCGTCACGCCGTGAGCGATAAAGGCGTTGCAGGTGTCGTAGATGTTGTCCACGGCGTAGGCGAGATGGCCGAAATTGCGGCCGCCGGGGTAGGGCTGGGGATCCCAATTGTAGGTGAGTTCCACGGCCGCCGCCTCGTCGCTGGGGGCGGCAAGGAACACGTTGGTGTAGCGGCCTTTTTCGTCCGGACGGCGGCGGATCTCGCGCAGACCCAGCACCCCGAAGAAGGCGATCGTGTCATCCAGCGAACTGACGCGGATCATCGTGTGCAAATATTTAGTCATGGGGTGTCCTCCGCTTAGCGTGTTCAAGATGTCCTTCGTGCCGTCTCCTTATGGGGTCGGCACCCCAATCGACTTCAACCGCGCATGGGCACGGCCCGCGCGCGCTTTCATCCCGTCAAGATACGTGCTCACATCGTTCCCCGGCAGGTTCAACACCTTGCACCCGAGCCGCCAATATTCCTCGATCTGCGCCTCGGTCTCCGCCGATCCCCGAGCGAGCTTGCCGTGTGCGTTGCATGCCGCCGCGATCCGCCGCACCGCCGCTTTGAAGGTCGGGTGCTCGAGATCGAGGTGAACCCCAAGCTGCGCGCTCAGGTCGGAATGCCCATAAGCGATCATGTCGATCCCTTCGACCGCCGCGATCTCCGCGACATTCTCCAGGCCCTCGAGCGACTCGATCGACGGGCATATGATAATGTTCTCGTTGGCCCATGGCGCGTATTCGGTGGCGTGGCGGGCGCCATAGCTCTTGTATCCCGTGTGCGGCCCCTGGCCGGAGATACCCCGGTTTCCGATCGGCGGATACTTCGCCAGGCGGACGATCGTGCGCGCCTCTTCGGCGTTGTCTACCTCGGACACCTGGATGCCCATGATGCCCTGATCGAGGATGCCGGGAATGAGATGCGCGAATGATTTGTGGAGCCGAACGATGGGCGAGACGTTCGTGGCCTGGAACCAGCTCGCCAGTTTGGCGATCGTTTCGATGTCGAACGCCCCGTGTTCGTGGTCGATCGCGCAGTAATCGAAGCCGGCCGCCTCGATGATCCAGGGAACGCCGCGCGAGGCGAACTCCTTGAGCCCGGTGCCCAGCGCCGCCCGTCCTTCGCGCACCGCCCGCCTTATGCTGTTTTCTTTCATGTCTCGTTCCGGGCCTCCTTTATATAACTTTCGCGCCACGCCCCGGCGTTGCCGATATGCTTGTCGAGATCAACGATGAGCAGCGCCGTGGCTAGTTCCTGAGCTATTCCGTCAGATTGTGGCGGGGCCGAATCGGTACGTTGGCACTACCATTTGTAGACTTTCTGCAACGTTCCTCCCATCAGCGCGGCCTTGTCGTTCTCGGAGAGGCGTTTGGTGTCGCGGAATGGCGCCACGCCCTGCTCATAGGTCAGCATGCCGATCGTCCGCGTCCAGTCGGTGCCCCACATGCAACGATCCAGCCCGAACGCGTCGATGACCCGCAATACCGGCTCCCAGATATCGTCGTAGGGGAAGGGTTGGTGCGACATCGCGCAGGCGCCGCTGATCTTCACCGTGACATTCTCGTATCGAGCCAAGGCGAGGAGCTTGGGGAGATCGGCCCAAACATCGGCGGGCACCGGCGGGCGGGCCGGCTGCAGCAGGCCGAGATGGTCGATGACGATAACCGTGTCGGGGTGTTGCCGGATGTGCGGCAGCCCCTTCTCCAGGATGCCCCAGCACAGCAGATTGACCGGCAAGCCGTGTCTGGCGGCGGCGGAGAAGGCGCGGTTCAAACCGGGATGGTCCGCGTCCATCGGCAGGCCGTCGCGCATTCGTATGCGAATGCCGCGGGCGCCTGGCGTCGCCGCCCATTTCGCCACCACATCGTCAATCGCTGGATTGATCGCGTCGACCGGCGTCACAACCCGAAACTTATCCGGATAGGTGTTGTAAACTTCGAGCGCGTAGCTCGGATCGTATTCATAGGCGCCGAACGACGAGACCATGATCGCACCGTCGACGCCGACACTGTTCATCGCCGCGACCATCTCTTCGCCTGTGGCCGAGTCGAGCCCGTGCGAGGGACTGGCCCACGGCCGAAGGGCATGATTTCGGTCGAAGGGATGAACCTGAACGTCGATGACTGGCATGGCCGTCCTCCTCCTTGTTCGACCAATTGCGGCGGTAGCAGGCGGGATTCAATCCCGCGCGCGGCGGCAGAATTGCAGGCACAGCAATTCAGCGCCGACACGGCCCGAGGCGCCGGCAAAGGCGGGCTCCTCCGGGCCGATGAAGATGCAGGAATTGGCCGGCAACGGATCGCCGCCATCGAATTGGTCGGCTTGGTGGAAGTGCGGCCGGGTGACGGCGCCCGGACCCTTCTCGACCAGGAAGGCCATCGGGTGCAGCGCATCGTCGGCCGGCGGCTTCTCGTCCGGTGGCAAGGTGTACCGGTTGGCGACGATATACGCGGTGTTCCAGCCGGTCGACGTCTGGCGTCGGCGGGTGCTGCGGGCGAGGATGCTGTCGGCGCTCAGGACCACGGCGTACTCCGTTATTGCTGTCGGCATCCGGCGCAGCAGCGCGTCACGATGCGCGCAGCCACACACCGTCCGGATTATTGCTTGAGCGCTTCTCATTGAATCAGCTATGTCGGCTAAAGGCAACGGCGTGGCGAACCACTTCGTGCGACTTTTGTCAGCGCGCCGTTGTTCTGGCATGGCGCATGGCGATTTCCGGCCAAGCAGGCGCTGCGGTCTCGCGGAGTGTCGCCTTAGGGGCCAGCCTGTGTGAAAAGAACGCGAGATTACGGTCGTGGCCGATTCCGCCGTGGGCGCAGCTGCTTTAAAATCCTGAAGCTTGGTGGGGTATTCGGGGGCTTAGCGATGCATCGGTTTATTGACGGCGACGATCGGATGCAACTGACGCTGCTGCCGAACAGCCTGGAGGATTACGTCGGCGAGGAGAACCCGGTTCGGGTGATCGAGGTCTTCATCGACGAACTGGACCTTGCCGCCTTGGGGTTTTCGGGGATGACGCCGGCGGCGACGGGCCGGCCGGCCTATCATCCCTCGACGCTGCTGAAGATTTACCTCTACGGTTATTTCAACCGCGTTCAGTCGAGCCGGCGGCTGGAGCGCGAAGCGCAGCGCAATATCGAGTTGATGTGGCTGACCGGGCGGCTGGCGCCCGACTTCAAGACGATTGCCGACTTCCGCCGGGACAATGGCGCGGCGATCCGGGCGGTGTGTTCCCAGTTTGTGGGGTTGTGCCGCCAGCTGGGCCTGTTCACCCGCGCCGTTGTTGCGATCGACGGCAGCAAGTTCAAAGCGGTGAACAATCGCGACAAAAACTACACGGTCGCCAAGGTCACCGGGCGGATGGAGCAGGTCGAGGCCAGCATCGCGCGTTACCTGAGGGCGCTGGACCGGGCCGACCGCGAAGAGAGCGATATCGCCGAGGCCAAGTCGGTCCGGCTGAAGGAGAAGATTGCCGGCCTGCGCCAACAGATGCAGGCCTTGAAGGTGATGGAGCAGAGGGTTCAGGACGCACCCGACCAGCAGGTCTCGCTGACCGATCCTGACGCCCATTCGATGGCGACCAGCGGCAAAGGCACCGCGACTGTCGGCTACAATGTGCAGATCGCCGTCGACGCCGAGCACCATCTGATCGTGGCCCACGAGGTGATCAACCAGGGATACGATCGCCACCAGCTCGCACCCATGGCGCTGAAGGCGCAGCAGGCCACGGGCTGCGAGCAGGTCACCGCCCTGGCCGACCGCGGCTACTTCAGCGGCGGCCAGGTTCTGTCGTGCGAAGGCACGGGGGTCGCGCCGATCGTGCCCAAGGCCCTGACGTCAAGCGGGACCAAACGCGGCTTCTTTGCCCGGCAGGACTTCATCTACGACGCCGAGCACGACCACTACACCTGCCCGGCGGGCGCAAAACTCACCAAAAGCCATCGCCGCGCCGATCACACCGAAGACTTCGACCGCTACCGCCATCTGAGCGCCTGCTTCACCTGTCCGCTCAGACCCCGGTGCACGCCGACCAAGCGGCGGATCATCAAGCGCTGGGAGAATGAGGACGTGCTCGACAGAATGCAGGACCGGCTCGACCGCATGCCCGAGGCCATGGGGGTGCGGCGACAGACCGCCGAACACCCGTTCGGGACCCTCAAAGCCTGGATGGGCGCCACCCATTTCCTGACCCGGACCCTCGACAAGGTCCGAACCGAGATGAGCCTCCTCGTCCTGGCCTATAACCTGAAGCGAATGATCGCGATCTTCGGTGTCGGACCGCTGATGGCGGCGATCAGGTCCTGATCGCCTCGCTCAAGCCACACGCGCCAGCCGATCTACCGGCGGCGCGACCGCCATGGCCGGAAAACACGCCCCGCCGTTCACGTCACATGACGCGTTTTCCCACGGCCTCGGGCGTCAAGAGCGGTTCCCGCCGCCCCGGCTCAGGGCCCGCTATGTGATCCGACAGGAGACCCTCGCCGGAGGCAGCGGCAACGGGCGAGACGCGCCGATACCTGCCGGTTGCGGAGCCGCGATGGAGCCGTCAGGTTCAGGTCGAAGCTGAACCGACCTTTTATGTCTCCACCGGTTGCAGGGCAGGGCCGCACGGGACTTCTGCACATTGGGCCCAAGGCAGCCGCGATGATCCGAAGCGGTCGTCGGGTAGGCTCCGTGCAGCCGCGCATTTGTGATTACTTACCCTCCGCGGCAATCGCCGGCTCGGTCAGTTCGTCGAGGAGGGTTTTGGCGGCTTTGAGGTCGGCGATGTCGAGGCCTTCGGTGAACCAGGCGAGGATTGGGGCGAGGAGGGCGGCCGCCTCTTGCGGCCGGCCCTGCTGCCGGCGGGCAGGTCGCGGCGCGCAATTCCCAGGACTTCGCGTTCTGCCGGCGGGCGACGGCGATGGCTTGCTCGATGGCGGTCTCGGCCTCGCTCAGCGTTCCGGCGCCGGCGAGCAAGGCCTCGCCCCTGAGCCGATAGAGCTCGGCTTCAAGCGCGGCGCTCCTCCCATCTTTTCGACCGCCTTCAGCCCGGCGGCGACCGATGCAAGCGCCGCTTCGGGCTTGCCGATCGCCAATTGCGCATCGGCCTGCAACGCCAGCAGCATGTGTTGGGCCACCGACCGTAGCTATCCAGCCCTTGTCCAATTTGGGCCAGCCCCTTCTCGCTGTCGCCGGAGGCGCTGAGCGCCCAACCATTCGCGCAAAGGGCGATCGCGTGATATTGCGCGATGCGGTGCTCCTCGCAGATCCTCAAAGCCCGTTCGGCATAGTCGGCGGCCGCCGGTGGCTCGTGGCGAAAGATGTGAACGAAGGCGGCGGCGAAACACAGCGTTTGGGCGAGGGTCAACGGGTGCCCGAGCGTCTCGGCGCTTCTTACCGCTGCCTTGAGCTCATCGAGGGACCGATCCGGGTAACCGAGCATCCAGGAAATCAGCATCGGCTAGAACTGGCATTGCACGGCGGGATGGGAACCCGGCCAATCCGGGAACTGCATGTGCGGATCGAACAGCTCGAAGCTCCGCCGAAATTGCGCAAGCGCCGGCTCGAGCTTCCCTTGGTGGTACAGCGTCTCGCCGAGCGCCTTGTGCGCCCCGACGAGGCGGGCCGCATCGTCAAGCCGTTCGGCAACACGCATCGCCTCTTCGGCAAAATGCTGCGCCCTCTCCATCTCAAGTAGGTTCGCGTGGTGGAGCTGCAGGCCGCGGAGCGCCGTGAATTCCCGGGGGTGATCCCCGAGTTGCTGACAGAGCTCCCAGGCCCGGGCATAGGCTCGGCCGATGTCGGGGTGGCTGGCGATCTTGGTCGCGATCAGCGCGGGACCAAGCGCCATTTGCAAATCCAGCTCACGCTCGGCCCGCTCGCGCATATCCGGTAGCGCTTCGACCAGTGCCAGGCCTCGGCGAAATTGGTCGATCGCTTCGAGGTTCGCCGACTTGCTCGCCGCGGCCACGCCGGCTTTGTGCCAATACGCGATCGCCTGCGCCGGACAGTTCGCTTCGGTGTAGTGATGGGCCACCAATTCCGGTTGCGTGCTCGCCACCTCGGGAAAGCGATCCTCCAGCAGCTTCGCCAGCCCGCTCGTGATACTGCTGGCGGGTGCGCTTCAGCAGCGATTGGTAAGCCGCATCCTGAATCAGCGCATGCTTGAACAGGTAGCGCGAGCGCGGCGGGCGGCCGCGCTGGTAGAGCAGTTCGTCGGCCACCAGCTGACTGAGACCGCTCTGCAACATCTCTTCCTCGATCCCGGCCAGGGCACTGATCATGTCATAGGCAAACTCGCGTCCGAGCACCGAGCCCAACTGTGCGACCTCGCGCAACTGCGGCGCCCGGTCGAGCCGCGCCATCAGCGAATCCTGCAATGTCTCCGGGATGTGCAATTGCGCCAGCGCGCCGTTGAGCACGTAGGCATCGCCGCGGGCCTCGAGCACCCCCGAACCGAGGATGGCCTTGGTCAGCTCCTCGACATAGAGCGGCACGCCGTCGGCCTTGGCGACGATATGATCGACCACCTCGCCGGGCAGCGACCGGCCGCCGGCGAGATGACCGACCATCGTCTCGACCTCCGGCCGCTCCAGGCGGTTGAGCGTGATCGGAGTCATGTGCGAGCGTTGCGGCCAGGGCGGCGTCAATTCCGGCCGATAGGTCGCGACGACCAGCATCGCCGCCGTCGGCGCCTGCTCGATCAGCATGCCCAACGTTTCCAATGTCGTCGGATCGGCCCAGTGCAGGTCTTCCCAGGCCATCAGCACCGGGGCGCGCTCCGCCGTTTCGATCAGCCAGGCAACGATCGCATCGAGGGTCGCATCGCGCTGCTGCTGCGCCGTCATCGACAGGCGCGGATAGCGGTCCTCGGGCACCGGCACGGACATCAAATCGGCGAACAACCGCACGCTCTCGGAGAGGGGCAAGGTCTTGAAGCCGGCGAGCCCGGCTTCGAGCTTCGCCAGGTGCTGCGGTGCGGTATCCTCCGGCTGCCAGCCGAACACGCGCTTCAAATGCTCGACGATCGGATGAAAGGCGCTCGCCGTGTGAAACGGCGAGCAGCGGATCGCCACCCAAATGTGGTCCTTGCCGGCCGCCTCCCTCAGGCCCTCTACCAGGCGGGACTTGCCGACCCCGGCTTCGCCCTGGATCAGCACGACCTGGCCGCGGCCATGGCTACTGCCGTCCCAGGCCCGCAATAGCAGCCCCATCTCCTCCTGGCGCCCGACGAGGGGTGCCGCGCTCCCGGTCCGGGTTGCGGCAAACCGGCTCTCGACATCCCGCGCCGACAAGACGCGCCAGACCGGCACCGGCTCGGCGAACCCCTTCAGCTCATAGGCGCCCGAGATCCTCGAGGTCGAAGTGATCGCCGAGCATCGCGCGCGTGGCCGCGCTGACGACGATCTGGTTCGGCTGCGCCAATGCCTGCAGGCGTGCGGCCAGGTTCGGCGTCTCGCCGACGACCGCGGTTTCCGACGCGGTTCCTTCGCCGATCTGGTCGCCGACGATCACCGGTCCGGTGGCGATGCCGATCCGCACCGCGAGCTCGACCCCGGGCGGCCGGCGGGACAGCGGCATTCAGCTCCGCCATCGCATCGACGATATCGAGACCCGCCCGCACCGAACGCTCGGCCTCGTCCTCATGGGCGCGCGGGTAGCCGAAATAGACGAGGATGCCGTCGCCCATGTACTTCGCGACAAAGCCGTCGTAACGCCGGATCGCGGCACTGCACCGGCTCTGATACGACGCGATCACATCGCGCAAATCTTCGGGGTCCATCCCGGTGGAGAGTGCGGTCGATCCCACCAGGTCGCAAAACATCACGGTCAGCTGGCGGCGTTCGGCGTCCGGCGCCGCGGCAATCGCGGCCGGCGCGACAGGCGCGAACGGAACTGGCGGCAGGGTGATCGCCGCGGCGACCGGCAAGTCGCGATCGGCCGCAGGGGCGGTCGGCTTCTCAGCGTGCCGCAAGGCTGGCAATAGTTGCGGCAATGCCATGGGTTCGGGTCGGGCCGCGCGCCCCTCCGGCGCCCAGACCAAAAGCTCGCCGTCGACATCGGTCGCGATGTGTAATGCATCAACCAACACGCGCCGGACGTCCTCAAGGGCATCGTTGTCGAGGCCAAAGCTTCTCTTTATCCGGCTACAGGAGATGCTGCCCTCGGTGACGAGGCGCCAAAGGACCTCTTTCAAGACCCGCTCAAAGCCCACGCTTCCGTCCCCGTTTGCCGCAGCCTTCGTCCTTGGGTGATCCGCTAGTGCGAGCGGTCGCATTGAGACGAACTAATCTCCCACGTTATGGTCGTGTCGTTAAGTACGTATGTCCGGAATCGGCGTGGGCCCACGGCAACCAAACTCTCCAGGAACGGCGACTCGCCACCCGAGCCCGTGATTCGCCGCGGTGATCCCCAATGCCGCTTATCGGCCGTACCGCCGCCGTTGGGATGAATGTTATCTGCGATCAATCCGGGCAGCAGGCAGCGGCTGCTACCTCCTCCTCCCCGCCGAGGACCTATTGCGCGGTGGTGCCGCCGTCGATGACGAGCCCCGCGCCGGTCATGAAGGCCGCGTCGTCAGAGGCGAGGAATACGATGCCTTTGGCGATATCGTTGGGCGTGCCCATGCGCCCGATCGGCAGCCGCTCGATGACCTGCCGGCGCGCCGCCTCGATGTCGTTGGTGCCTAGATTGCGCGCTCGCGTGACCAGCACTTGGTCTCCCATATCGGTGCCGGTCATGCCGGGGTGCATCGAGTTGACCCGAATGCGGTACCCCTTGCGGGCGAATTCCAGCGCGGCAGATTTTGTGAACAGCGTCACCCCGCCTTTGCTCATCGAGTAGAGCGGGTCTTGCGTCGAACCGACAAGGCCGGCGGTCGAGGCGAGGTTGACAATGGCGCTCCCGTGAGGGCTCTGCTGCGCCGCCTCCCGCAGCGCCGGCAGGCACAGCTTGGTGCCGAGAAATACGCCGGTCAGGTTGACCGCGCATAGCCGCTCCCATTCAGCGAGGCTTGCGGCTTCGATATCTTTGCCGAGAAACAGCCCGGCGTTATTAACCAGGATGTCGAGCTTGCCGAAACGGGCGAGAGCGGCGGCGACTGCGGCGGTCCAATCCGCCTCGCTGGTCACGTCGAGGCGGACGTAGAGAGCCGCATCGCCGAGCGTGCGAGCGGTCTCGCGGCCGCGTTCGTCGAGCAGGTCGCCGATCGCCACCCTGGCGCCAGCCTCGACCATCAGCCGCGCAGTCTCGCCGCCGATACCGCGCGCCGCCCCGGAGATCAGCGCCACCTTGCCATCCAATCGGTTCATCGCCGGCCCTCCTCAGGCGGTTCCGCGATCATACTGTTCGGGCTCGCCAGCCCCGGAACCCACCCCAGCTTCGCGGTCAGTTTTCCAGCTTCATCCCCTTCTGCACGCCGGGCCGCGAACCAATTCGCTCGCCCCAGGCTTGCAGATGCTTCAGACCGGCATTGTCGGGGAGCGCCTTGCGGCCGGCATAAATCGGGTAGACCGCCAAGTCGGCGGCGGTGATTTCGCCGCCGGCCAGATATGGCGTCTTGGCAAGCTGCTCATCGGCAAAGCGCCACAGATTGACAAAGCGGTCCTCGTAGAACTTGATCGCCGAAGCCGGCACCTCTTCCGGCATCCGCGCGCCGAGAAAGAAGATGTTCTGGTTGGTCGGGGCGTAGTCGGCGGCGCCTTCGGCCATCCACTGGAACATCCGGACCCGGGCTACCGGGTCCGCCGGCAAGAACTTGCCGGTCTTTTCGCAGAGATACATCAGGATCGCCCAAGACTGCGTCACGGTCAGGGGTTTTCCGCCCGGCCCCTCGGGGTCAATCAGGGTCGGAATGCGCGCCGTCGGGTTGATTTTCAAGTAGTCGGCGGCCTTTTGGTCACCCTGACCCAGATTGAGAACATGAATCTTGCACGAAACGCCGCATTCGTTGACCGCGATCGCGGCCCGCTGCCCATTGCCGGTGCCGGCGGTGTAAAGCTCCATTTCTCGCCCTCTCTCATCGACTGGACTTCATCATAGCGCCATGGCGCAAGCTATGGATCGCTTGCTTTCGTCATCCGGCCGCGAATACCCCGCCACATCGGCGGCGAGGATCGCGGCAAGACGGCGGGTCTGGCTCATGACGTCTCGCCCATCGCCGTGCGCAGGCCTGACAGCAACAGTTCGCGATGCTCCGCGTCTCGCAGATAGCTGACGTCGGGGATCACGGCAGGCGTGATTGCGCGTAGAGCCCGTTGCTGAAGTCGCTCTTTGATCAGCCAGGGTCGGCGGTAACGGCCATGACCAGGACGGCGAACCCGTCGGGAGCGGCGGCGACAAGGATGATCGCCACGGCCTCCCCGGTGTAGACGAACAGGAGATAGGCCAACCCACGGGCAGCCGCCTCTCTCGGGGTTCCGGCCCCGATCAGCAGCCGCATCAGGATACCGAGATTGTGCCCGGCGACGTGCACCAGGTAGCGCTTGTGGACATTCTCGCGTCCGCGCAGCCAGGTCCGCCGCATGCCGCCGCGGTCGAGATTGTGAGCGAAAGATCGCTCGACGATTTCCGCCCTCAGCCGCATTGCATGCTTACCGACCCCCGAACCCAGGCGGGTGCGGTTGGCATAGACCGCCGCACGCGCTTGGTCATCGCCGTGCTAGCGTGAAAACCCCGGCTGCTTGGGCTCAGCAATGCGCGTCTTCCACACCCCGCCGTTGAGGTTCTTCAAGACGGCGCGCGAGTGATACCCTTTGTCGGCGACCAGTTCGCTCGGCTGGTCCTTCGTCGGCGCGGTGCCAACCTGAGCTAGGTTCTTCTCTGCCGCCGCCAGCGTGCCCTCGATTGTCGTGGTGTCGCCTTGGTCGGCGGGATGGAGTGCCGCCGCGACGATGACGCCGGTGTCGAGATCGACCGCGTGCTCGGGCTTGTAGGCAAGATGCGTACGTCCGTCCTTCAGCTTGGCGATCTTGGCCTCTGGGTCGATCTTGCTCGTCCACTCCTCGTTCGACAGCTTCTTGCCCTTGCGGTTGCGGTCGATGCGAACGAGATCATCCGCACTTGGCGTGTCGATGCCGCTCTCCTTGGCCATCTGCGTCAGCATTTCGCGATAGGTTCGGCCATCGTCCCGGCGCACGATCGTGCGCAGCGCGGCGTTGGCCTCCATCGTCGAGGCGTCGACGCCGATCCGCTTGCCTCGGATCAAGCCTTTCTCGGCCACGAGCTTCAACACCCAGCTGAACACCGTCTCGTGGACTTCATGCGGAAGCCGCCCGCGGGTCTTCGACAACCACGAATGATCGGGAACCTCTTCCCGGTTCTCCAGCCGCAGAAAATCCCGCAGCGACATCGAATCCGAACAGCGCCAAGCGATGCCTCGCTCGCTGGCGATCCCCTCGAAATAGCCGACCATGTGCATCCGGAAATAGCGCCCCGGCGGCAACGACGGGGCCCCCAACTTTGGCGCGTAATATGGCTGGCAGGCCGTCTCGATAAACCCGTCAAATCCGCCCGCGATCAGCACTTCCTGAAGCCGGTCGTAAAACACATGCCCCGGTGAGCGTGGCATCTCCGCCCAGGTCACGATCAGATCCCCCTGCCGATCGCCCTCGCGCCCCATCGACATCCCGAAAGCCCCGATCAGTCCCCCCGCTTCACACCAATAACCAAAGCCGACTCGTCAACAGGCTGTAGGCGGGCGACGATATCCCTCGCCTCCTCGTTCCGCCCCATCTTTGCGTAGCAGGCGGCGAGAAAGCGATAAGGCTGCGGGAAGCTGGGATCTTCCTGAATGGCGAAAGAGCAACTTCGGGACCGCCTGATCGAAGCGCCGGGCGAGCTTTGAAGTCTCGGTAAAGGGGTAGCTCCCCGGCGCGCGCTCTTCATGCATCGCCTGCCGGAACGGTACGGAAAGAGCGATGAGCAACGCGGCATTCTGTCCTTTAATCTCTCCCCACCCGGGGAACAGAACTCGCTTCTGCTTATCGTCGACGGCTATGCGGATGAGCGCACCGATCGTATCGGCCTGATCCATAACCTCGGTTCGCTCGACGTAGGCACTTTCCCCCTCGCGCTGACTAACGACGAGGGAAAGCAAGCAAGCCGAAGAGAGTGAGCCCTCTCGCAAGGCCGCAGCATGCGAGGATATCGCCCGGTCAAAAATTCGGCAGACCGCCGAGGCATGGCGCCGGTGAAGATCGAGGATGCGGCCGGCCACGGTATCCGTGGGTTCCGGGAAAAACCCGACAACGCAACTCGTCTCGCCGTAGTGGGCGAAGAAGGCTACATCCGCCATCTGATCAATCTTCGAGGCCGAACGGACATAAGCGAGGGCCATCTCTCGGTCTGGCCCGGCCCGGTGTTCACCCAGAAACAGATCAACTTTATAGGCCTCTTCCGGGTCCTCATGTTCTTGCCCGGCAGCCAAGACCGCGAAACGGCGATCGAGACACTGCGAACATTGCCCGCAGTGCGTATGGAGTGTTGTCATGTCGTGGACCCGGGTGCAGCTTCGAGCATATCGGATCAAACCGCTGCACCCGTTCATCGATATCCGTTCGATGACTTCAGCCTTGGTCATCCAAGCAAACGGATTGTCTATGGCAAAGGGCCGCCCGAGCACCGCGGCAAGGACGCGACGAAAGCCCGCCAGGACCTGCGGGTGAGTGGTTCGGGTAGCCCGAGCGCCGACGACCTGTCCAACCGGAGGCAGGTTCAGACTTACCACGCCATTCTCGAAGAAACAGATACGGTCTTTGTCAAACAGCCGTGCCGTCGCAGCCCCGAGTGCTGCGAACAGAAAGGATCGTACCCGGTGCGTCGGCTCTCTGCCGAAGCCGGCGTCGATAATCGCCCAGACGGGAACGTGAAGCACACGGCTGGCGCCAAACCGGCTGCATAACTGATCGACGAGGTGTTTCTGGACAGCAGCAATCTTGGTTGCCGAACGGTGGCTCACGAGCGCGACCTTCTTCCCATGCTGCGCCAGTTGCTCGACCGTCCCGGCAAAAGAATCCAGTCCGCCCGAGAACAGGATTACCTCGTCCGGCGTGAAGCCTGTTTCTTCTTCATCCGGAAACTCAAAGTATTGTCCTATAGGCGGGGGATTGTCTAAAGTCCTGAACTCGGAGGCGTAGCCATCGTCAGTAAGAAAGCTCAGCGTCTCGACCAGCGCGGACGTAACGGGATAGGAAGACCAGAGATCGGGCTAACGGACCGGAATGATGAATCGAAAATTTCGCCGCCATCGCGCACCCATCTTGGCGTCAGCCTTGCCGCCTCGCGAGATCGCCGCGTCCGCTGCATAGATGTAGCTGGCCACCTCCAAAAGATCGACGAGAACATCAGGAATGTTCGTCAGAAGGCGCTTGCTGATGTCCCCTATCTGGAGCCGAACGTTCCGCGACGGGCCGTGCAGGTCCAACTTGAGGCTAGATACCGTGCCCTTTTTTGCCCGATCCAGGCCGCCGCATAGCACGAGATGCTCATTCCTCGGCATCTCGGCGCTTCCGAAGTTCGGCCCGGACCTTCTTGAATGCGATTGGGGCGAACCTGCTAATAGCTTCGGGCGTTAGCCCATCGCCTTGATATACGTTCTTGCCGTACCATCCGCCGGCGAACGCTTGGATAATCCGAGACGCTTCTCGGCAATGCCGGTCCAGAGCGTCGTCGAACTGGGATCGCGCTCCATCGTCCCGAAACCGTTCGCCCGCGCCAATATGATTGCTGAGTTCGCGGCTCAGATAGTAGTCGAGGCTGCGCTGTGTCAGTCGTGCAAAGAACTCGCGCGCCAGAGCGCTGAAGCGATCCCCGCCCGCAAAACGCCCGACCGAGCGTTGGACCTCTCCTGGATTGGGTTCAAATAGCGAAGGTAAACTCGGCCCCACCAAGGCCGCGAAGCTCTCGACCGCGGACATCTGAGCCATCTCGCCAAGGTCGGTGCGGCCCCCCTGTTCGCGGGCATAGCGATCGATGGCTCCCGAGATCCCCGCCACCAGATCCATGAGGCTTGGGCGATCCGGGACCTGAACCCCCAGGCAGAGCAAATCTTGGGAAAAGTCAGGACCGCGCGCTGCAAGAGGTACCTGGGTCAGAAGCCAGAACGCATGCAGAAACGAGGGGTCGTTCGATGCCGTGCGAAGGGCTCCATCCGCCGCATGTGCGGCGGATGGAGCCACGACATCAATCTCGGCCTCAAGGCGCAGCTCTTCGACGACTTGGCGCCACTTCCGTGACTTCGGTAGAACGCCCAGTCTCACATGGCCCATTTCGGCTTTCCCCCCATCGGGGACGGTGCCCCCAGAAAGCGGGGTGAACAAGCCCGATTTTGAGGCCTCTTGCTTACCTAGCGCTTACCTGAGAAATTTTGGCCTCCAGCCTCCCATACTAACAGATTGAAAAGAGTGGTGGGTGCAGCAGGACTCGAACCTGCGACCCGCTGATTAAGAGTCAGCTGCTCTACCAACTGAGCTATGCACCCGGCGGGGCCGCGCTTATAGCAAAGCGGGCTCACGTTGTCGATAGCGCGGCGGGCGGCGACCGGCGCTCACGCGTCGCGGAAGACGGGTTTGCGCTTTTCGATAAAGGCCGCCATCCCTTCGGCGGCGTCGGCGGTCTGAAAGGCAAGCGTGTTGAGGTCGGCCTCGATCGCGAGGCCGTCGCCCAATGTCGCGTCGAGACCGCGGCGCACCGCCTCGCGCGCCAGTCGCAGCGCCTGGAGGCCGTAGCCCGTCATCTCGCGCGCGAAACCGGCGCCGGCAGCGACCAGATCGCCCTCGGCAATGCGATTGACGAGCCCGATTGCCAGCGCCTCTTCGGCCATGACGGTGCGGCCGGTCATGATCATGTCGAGGGCGCGGGCGGCGCCGACGAGCCGCGGCAGGCGCTGCGTCCCGCCATAGCCCGGAATGAGGCCGAGCTTGATCTCGGGCAGGCCGAGCCGCGCCCCGGGGGCGGCGAAGCGGAAGGTGCAAGCAAGCGCCAGTTCGAGCCCGCCGCCGAAGGCGTAGCCGTGCAGCAGCGCAAAAGACGGGATCGGCAATACGTCGAGGCGCGACATGACACTCTGGCCAAAGAGGGCGGCGGCGCGCGCCGCAGCGGCCGAGCGGCCGAGGAGTTCGGTCACGTCCGCCCCGGCGCAGAAAGCCCGATCGTCGGCGCCGGCGATCAAGAGCGCCCGGGCGTCGCCGGCGGCGACCTCGTCGAAGGCGGCGGCGAGGTCGCGCAACAGCGCGAAGTTCAGCGCGTTCAGCGCCCGCGGGCGGTCGAGCGTCACTAGCGCCAGTTCCTCGAGCCGGGTCAGTCGAACGGTCATCGGCGGACTTTGGAAGGGTTGCCGCTGCGATCGGGTGCGACGGGGGCAGCGAAGGGCTTGGTCTGCTCGGACATGGCTGATCTCCGGCTCGAAACGGCGCCGCAATGATCACCAGGCAAGCGCCGCCTCGCAAGACCCGCCGCAGGCGGGAAACGGTGCCCGCGGCCGACGGCGCAGCGTAGACGGACGCCCGTCGGCGGGGCAGACTGTTCGCTCCGGTCGACGAATGGGGGGAGCCCGATGCCCGAAGCCTCGCGGATCGCCTGGGGCGGCAAAGCGGTCTACGGCGCCCGCCTCGGCATATTGATGCTCGAAGCGCGGTTTCCGCGCATCCCCGGCGATATGGGAAACGCCCGGACTTGGCCGTTTCCGGTGCTCTACAAGGTCGTGCCCGGCGCCTCGCCGCAGCGCGTCGTGCGCGAGAGGGCGGCGGGTCTGCGCGATCGGTTTGTCGCGGCGGCGGTTGAACTCGTTCGGCTCGGCGCCGACGGCATCGCCACCAATTGCGGATTTCTCTCGCTCTATCAGCGCGACATCGCCGCGCAGGCGGGCGTTCCGGTAGCGACTTCGAGCCTGATGCAGATCCCGTTCATCGAGCGTCTGCTGCCGCCCAGCCGCCGCGTCGGCGTATTGACCGTCAGCGCCGCCGATTTGACCGCCGAGCATCTGATCGCGGCCGGGGCCGATCCGCGCACACCGGTGGCCGGCACTGACGCCGGCGAATTCACCCGCGTGCTGCTCGGCGACGAGGAGCGTCTCGACGCCGCCGCGGCCGAGCGGGACATCCTCGAGGCCGGTGAGGCGCTGGTCGGCGCCCATCGTGACATCGGCGCGATCCTCCTGGAGTGCACCAACATGACCCCTTACGCCCGCGCGCTGCGCGACCGCCTGCGCCTTCCGGTGTTCGATATTTATGCGTTCATGACCTGGTTTCACGCCGGCCTCTCGCCGCGCGATTTCGGCCCGCCCGGCAGTGAGGCGCGCGAATGGCGCGAGCGCTAGGCGCGCCGACCGCGATGGTCGCGATTACGGTACGCACGGCGGCCGTCGAGGATGCCGGGCTCCTCCTCGGCTTTATCCGCGAACTTGCCGCCTACGAAAACGAGCCCGACGCGGTCGTCGCCAGCGAGGAGGATTTGCGCCGCTACGGGTTCGGTCCCGAGCGCTATTTCGATGCGCTGATCGCCGCCGTCGACGACAAGCCGGCCGGATTTGCCCTGTTCGTTCCTAATTTCTCGACCTGGAGCGGCCGGCCCGGGCTATATCTCGAGGACCTCTACGTCAGCGCCTGGGCGCGCCGGCTCGGGGTTGGAAGGCGGCTGGTGGCCCGGCTCACGGCGATCGCGGTCGAGCGCGGTTGGTCGCGCCTCGATCTGCAGGTGCTCGATTGGAACCCGGCGCGCGGCTTCTATGATCGGCTTGGCATCACCCCGCCAAAGGCGAATTGGCTGCCCTACCGCATCGCCGGCGCAGCGCTTCGCCGGCTCGCCGCCGAGGACCCGCCGTCGAGCGAATGACGGCGTGTTCAGGCGGGTCGGGCGGCGCGCAGGCCGCCGGGCGGCAGCTTCAGGTTCCACACGATCCCGAGCCTCGCCAGCAATCGCAGGATCGCGTAATTGGCGTCGATCTCCCACCAGCGCAGCCCGTGGCGTGCCGAATAGGGAAAGCGGTGGTGGTTGTTGTGCCAGCCGTCGCCCATCGTCAGCAGCGACACGACGAAGTTGTTGCGGCTGTTGTCGCGCGTCGGGAAGCGGCGCCGGCCATAGCGGTGGCAGAACGAGTTCGCCGACCAGATGAAATGATAAACACAAACCGTGCTGGCGATGCCGCCCCAGACGATCAGTTGCCAGCCGTTCGTCGCCGCGCCCAACCAGTTGGCGAATTCGCCGAGCTGATACAGCAGGAGCAGGTAAATTAAATTTACGGCGTACGAATAGCGTTCCAAGCAGCTTGAGCTCGACAAATCGCTCGAGATCGGCGACGAGGTGGCGCCGCACCCGGACGCAGCCCGGATGGAAAAGCCATCCCATATGGCTCCACAGGAAGCCCGAGCGCGGCGAATGGATGTCGCCTTCGTGATCCGAGCGGCGATGGTGGTGGCGATGATGGCCGATCCACCACAGCGGGCCATTCTGGCCAGCGAGCACGCCGAGCGTCGCCAGGAAGAACTGAAATGCCCAACTCGTCTCAAACGAGCGATGCGCCAACAGGCGATGGTAACCCGCCGTAATGCCGAATATCTGCAAGATGCTGGCGGCGACGAATACCGCCAGCGATACCGCGCTTGCTCCGACGATGGCGACCAGCCCGCACGCCAGATGCAGCAATACGAGGGGTATGACAAAGGCGATATGGCGCGGCGAAAACCAAGGGACTTCTTCTATCTCCGGCATCGCCGCTGATCTCCTGCAGGTGCTCGCGGGTGCCGATGCGGCGTGAGGCAACCCGCATCGAGTTGATCCCATATATCTAGCCTTTACTCGCCGATGGGGCGAGCGCAGACTGTCGCTCCGCCGGATCCCGTCGTAGCCAGGCATGCCCGCGGGCGGTTCGCGATCAAGAACGAACCGACTGCGGTGGCGACGGTTTCGCCGCGGGGCCCGGTGCGCGCTGACCAATTCCCAAGGGTCCCGATGGCGCCTGAAACATTCTTCCGCGACCTCCTGGCCAAGGCTGATATCGCAATCAACGGCGAGCGGCCGTGGGACTTGCAGGTGCGCGATCCGCGCGCCTATGAGCGCATGCTGCGCGAGGGCACCGTCGGTTTTGGCGAGGCCTACATGGCGGGCTGGCTCGATTGCGAGCGCATCGACCTCCTGGTCGAACGCGCCTATCGCGCCGACCTCTCGCAGCATATCGAAGTCGGCGCGGCACTCGCGCAGGCGCTCCTCCTCAAGCTCAACCCGTTCGGTTCGCGCGGCCGCTCGTTCGAGATCGGCGAGCGCCATTACGACACCGGCAACGATCTGTTCCAGATCATGCTCGACCCGTACATGACCTATTCCTGCGGCTATTGGCGGCGGGCGAGCGATCTGGCCTCGGCACAGCGTGACAAGCTCGAACTGCTCTGCCGCAAATTAGAGCTCGAACCCGGAATGCGCGTACTCGACATCGGGATCGGCTGGGGCTCCTTCGCTCGCTATGCGGTCGAGCATTACGGGGTGGAGGTTGTCGGTCTCACCGTGTCACAGCGCCAGATCGATCTCGGCGAGCGGCTCTGCGCCGGCATGCCGATCGAGTTCCGCTATCTCGATTACCGCGACATCGACGAACCCTTCGACCGAATCGTCTCGGTCGGCATGTTCGAGCATGTCGGCCGCCGCCACCACCGCGATTTCTTCGCCGCCTGCGGGCGCTGCCTGAAACCCGAGGGAATCCTGGTGCTGCACACCGTCGGCTTTCTCAAGGAGGAGGCGGCCAATCCCTGGTTTTATAAATATATTCTCCCGGGGGTTGAGTTTCCGACGGTGCCGGACATCATCAACGCCGCCGGCGACGATCTGGCGCTCGAAGATTTCCATTGCTGGGAGGGCGCCCATTACGACCGCACGCTGATGGCCTGGTTCGAGCGCTTTGACGCCGGCTGGGACCAGCTGCGGCAGAACTACGACGAGCGTTTCTATCGGATGTGGAAGCTCTATCTGCAGGGTTGCGCCGGCGGTTTTCGCACGCAGCCGATGCGGGTCTGGCAGCTCGCCTTCTCCCGCGGCGGGCTGCCGGGCGGCTACGCCTACGGCCACCACTACCCCCTGGATTGAGCACGGCATGCCGCCCGTGCCGGATATCGCCGACTGGCTGCGCGGGCTCGGACTGTCCCAGTACGAAGCGGCGTTCCGCGACAATGCCGTCGATTACGACACGTTGGCGGATCTTAGCGAGGCCGATCTCGAAAAGCTCGGCGTGCTGCTCGGACATCGCAAGAAGATGCTCCGCTCGATCGCCGCACTCGCGGTTGCGGCTACTCCATCGCCCCGGCCGGCCGCAACCCTGCGCGCCGAAGGCGGCGAGCGCCGGCAGATCACCGTCATGTTCTGCGACCTCGTCGCCTCGACTCCTCTTGCCGCACGGCTCGATCCCGAGGATTTGCGCGAGGTCCTGGGCGCCTACCAAAACCTGGTGAGCAGCGTCGTCGACCGCTTCGGCGGCTTCATCGCCCGCTACATGGGCGACGGCATGCTGATCTATTTCGGCTATCCGCAGGCCCACGAGGACGATGCGGAGCGCGCGGTCCGGGCGGGGTTGGCGCTGGTCGAGGAAATTGGCGGGCTCGACCTGCCGTCGGGCGATCTGCAGAGCCGGGTCGGGATCGCTACCGGACTTGTCGTCGTCGGCGATCTGCTCGGCAGCGGCGACACCAAGGAACGCGACGTCGTCGGCGAAACCCCGAACCTCGCCGCCCGCCTGCAATCTCTGGCCGGACCCAATGCGGTGCTGATCTGCGACGCGACGCGCCGGCTGGTCGGCGACCTGTTCGAGCTCCGCGATCTGGGCGCAACCCGAATCAGAGGGTTCGACGGGGCGCTCTCGGTGTGGCAGCCGATCAGGGCAAGCCTTCACGACAGCCGGTTCGAAGCCCTGCGCGCCTCCTCGCTAACTCCGCTGGTCGGCCGCGAAGAGGAAATCGACCTCTTGCTGCAACGCTGGGCGGCGGCCAAAAGCGGCAAGGGCCAGATCGTGTTGATCGGCGGCGAGGCCGGGATCGGCAAGTCCCGACTGGTCGCCGCGTTTCAGGACCGGCTGCGTGGCGAAGCCTTTCTGCGGCTGCGGCTATCCTGTTCGCCGCATCATCGCGACAGCGCGCTGCATCCGGTGATCGCACATCTCGAACGCGCCGCCGGCTTCAGCCGCGACGACGCGCCCGCGGCGAAGATGGCCAAGCTGGCGCAGCTTGCCGCCCTTTCAGAAGACGACCCGGCGGAAGCTACCGCACTGTTTGCCGATCTCCTTTCAGTGCCGGTCGAGGGCGACGCCCCCAGGCTCGCCCTCGATCCGCAGCGCAAGCGCGAATTGCTGTTCGCGGCCTCTCTAAGGCAGTTCGAGGGTCTCGCGCGGCAACAGCCGCTGCTGGAAATCATCGAAGACGCGCACTGGATGGATTCGACCTCGCTAGAATTACTCGATCTTTTACTCGAACGCGCGCCGCGCTTGCCGGTCCTGCTGCTGGTGACCTTTCGCTCCGAGTTTCATCCGCCGTGGGAAGGCCGAGCGCATGTCACGACCCTGTCCCTAAACCGGCTGGGCCGGGGCGCCTCGACACAACTGATCGAAAAAGTGGCGGCCGGCAAAGCGCTGCCGGACGAAATCGTCGAGCGCATCGTCGAGCGGACCGACGGCATTCCGCTGTTTGTCGAGGAGCTGACCAAATCCCTGCTCGAAGGAGGCTCTCTGCGCGAAGAGAACGGCCGCTACATCCTCGACCACACGGCGCCGCATTTGGCGATCCCGTCGAGTCTGCACGCCTCGCTGTTGGCGCGCCTCGACCGGCTCGCCCCGGTCAAGGAGGTGGCGCAGATCGGCGCCGCGATCGGCCGCGAATTTTCCTACGAAGTCTTGGCGGCGGTGGCGCGCCGGCCTGATTCCCAGCTCGAAGACGCGCTCGAGCAGCTGATCGGCGCCGGCCTTCTCTTTAGCCGCGGCGCCAGTCCGGGGACCTCTTTCATCTTCAAGCATGCGCTTGTCCAGGACGCGGCCTACAGCACGCTCTTGCGCAGCCAGCGCCAGTATCTGCATGCCCGGATCGGCGCCGTGCTCGAAGAGCGGTTTCCGGAGATGGCGGCGACCGAGCCCGAAATTCTGGCGCATCATTACACCAGGGCCGGTCTCACCGATCTCGCGATCGACTATTGGCGAAAGGCCGGCGAGCGGGCGTTGCGCGCCTCGGCCAATGTCGAGGGCGTCACCCATCTGACGCATGCGCTCGATCTTGTCCGCTCCCTGCCGCCGACACCGGAGCGCAACCGCCGCGAGTTGGACGTGCACCTGGCGCTCGGGCGGATGATGCGCGCGACCAAGGGTTATGCCGCGTCGGAAACGTTGCGCGTCTTCTCCCGCGCCCGCGCGCTCCTCGACGACGGCGCCACGGTGAACGAGCACATGACCGTTCTCTACGGGCTGTGGAGCGTCCACTATGTGCGCGCCGAACATGCCGCCGCGCATGAGGTGGCGCAGCAATGCCTCGCCCTTGGCGAGCGCCAGCCGCAAAGCGAAGCGCCGGCCTTCGCCCATATGTTGACGGGCCATTCGTTCTGGGCAGAGGGCGGGTTCGCCGCGGCCCGCATGCACCTGGAGCGCACGCTGGCGCTCTGCGGTGTAGGCGCCGCCGACGGCGGCGGCGAGCGTTTGCCGCACAACAACGCCGTCGCCTCCCTTGCCTACCTCGCCTGTACGTTATGGCCGCTCGGCTATCCGGAGCAGGCCGCCGCCGCCGCCAGGCAAGCCGTGTCGCTCGCCCGCCGCATCGGCCATGTCCCGCTAACCGCCTACGCCATGTATATCGAGGTTTTTCTCGGCGTGGCGTTGGGCGGCGGCAAGGCTGACGCCGATAGCGCGGTCGATTTTTGCGTCGAGCACGGTGTCACCGCCTACGAGCACTGGGCGCGCTTCTGTCAAGGCTTGGCGCTGGCGCGGAACGGCGACCCGCGGGCGGGGATCGCACACATGCGCGGGGCCATGGAGGCGGCTGAAAAGATCGACGCCACGATGTTTCGGCCGCTGCATCAGGGGCATCTCGGCGCGGTCCTCGGCGAGCGGGGCGAAATTGACGTCGGCCTAGCCTTGCTCGATGACGCGCTGGCGACGAGCCAGGAGACGGGCGAGCGCTTCTTCGACGCCGAACTGCATCGCCTGCGCGGCAATCTGCTGTGGCAAATGGGCCGTAGGGAAGAAGGCGAGGGGGCGCTCGCCGAGGCTCTCGCCGTGAGCCGCGATCAGGAGGCGCGGCTTTGGGAATTGCGCGCCGCCGCGAACCTCGCCCGGCTGCGGATCGAGGACGGCAGGCGAGCCGAGGCGCGCGACCTGCTGCGGCCGGTTTACGGCTGGTTCGAGGAAGGCTTCGACACCGAGGATTTGCGTCAGGCGCGGGCCATTCTCGACCGGCTGCGGTGAAGCGCCACGGGATCAGTCGCGGCGGGCCCCGACCACCACAAAGCCGCCCTCGCCGTACCCCGGCCGCGGGGGCTCGGCCTCGTGCTCCGCTCCTGGAGGTGCGGACAAAGTCTGCAGCCACTCAAGCGCCCCGAACCCCGCGCGGCCGAGCAGAATTTCTATCTCGCCTGCCGAGCGGAACACGGCGTCGCGGTAGAAGATGTCGTCATTTTTGCGGGCTTCGTAGCTGTGGCCGAGGGGGCTCGCCCGATCGATGAACCCGATGACGGCCGCACCTTGCGGCTTCAGGACCCGGTGCGTCTCGAACAGCATCCGCCGCGGATCGCCAACAAAGCAGATCACCGTCACGCTCAGCACATAGTCGAAGGTTGCATCAGCAAAGGGCAATGCCTCAGCGACGCCGCAAACCGGCGCCACGCCGCGGCGACGCGCGTAATGCAGCATCGCCAGCGATGGGTCGAGGCCGACTCCGACGCCGAGCGGCGCGGCAAAGCGTCCGGTCCCGACCCCGATCTCCAGACCGGAGCCGGCGGCCGGCAGCAGCCTTCGCACCGCATCCAACTCGGCGCGGTAGGCCGGCTGATGCTCTTCATACCACCGGTCGTAGCGCTCGATGTTGGCCTCGAAGGCCGCGGTACGGGGATGGGTGCCCTCGGCCATGATCACGGTGGGCCGGCGACGGGACAGGCGTTGGAGACGGTCACTGTCATCACGACATCGCCCTCGTGAGCAACGGCGGCAAAGGCCTCGCCAAGCGCGGCAAATAGCATTTGATATTCACCCGTGACGATCGTGCTCATCGGCCCGACCTGCGGTTCGAGGCCGCAGCCTTCCAGTACGCGGCGCACGGTCTCGATCGCCGGGCCGAGACGCTCCTGACGCAGCGGGTAGACGCTCAGTTGGGCGCTGGCGATCATGATCATCTCCTTCCCGCTCTCGTGGCCCGATTTGATCCAGTCGGCGCGCCACTCGCGCTGATCTGAAATCAATCGCCGCCGATGCCGAGGAGCTGGCCGGTGCAGTCGGCGGCCTTGAGCCCGGAGCCGGTCAGCACCGCGACCGTCGTCTGTTGCGGCGTAATGGCGCCGTCGCGGAGCAGCCTGGTCAGCGCCGCAGCCGCCGTCGCGGCGGTCGGTTCGACAAAAAGCCCAAGCCGGCCGAGGGCGCTCAGGGCCGGCAGGATCTCGTCCTCGCCGACCGCGCATACGCCGCCCCGCGAGCGGCGCAGCGCGCGCAATACGGCGCCCGGCCGCACCGGCCTCGGCGTCGCGATCCCATCGGCGATCGTCGGCCCCGCCGCGAAGCGCACAAATCCGTCGGCGCCGGCCGCCCAGGCCGCGGCGAAACTCGCGCAGTTCGCCGCCTGCACGGCGAAAAGCCGCGGGCGATGGTCGACCTCGCCCGCGCGTTCGAGTTCATCGAAACCGCGGTCGAGGCCGAGAATGTTGCTGCCGTAGCCGGTCGGCGCCAGGATGTTGTCCGGCAGGCGAAAACCGAGCTGTTCCCATAATTCGAAGGCCAGCGTCTTGGTGCCTTCGATAAAAGAACGGGTGCCAGTTGTGGCTCGCATAGAAGCTTTCGCCGGTATCAGCGGCGGCGAGTGCCGCGTCGGTCACGTCCTGCCGCGTGCCGGCGACAGCGCGGACATCCGCACCCGCCACCGCGATCTGCACCAGCTTGCCGCGGGGTGCTGCCGCCGGGACATAGATGCGGCAGGGCAGACCACTGGCCGCTGCGTAAGTCGCGAGCGAGGCGCCGGCGTTCCCCGAGGAGTCTTCGTGGATCGGGCCGACGCCGATTTCGAGCAGGTGATTGATCATCACCGCCACGCCACGGTCCTTGAACGAACCCGTCGGCATCTGCAATTCGAGCTTGAAATGGATGTCGGTCCCTTGCCAGGGGCGGCGCACGAGCGGGGTCCAGCCCTCGCCGAGCGAGACGCGCGGCGGGCCGTCTAGCGCCAATGCCGCGCCATAGCGCCATAGCGAAGCCTCGCCCGCGGCAATCTCGGCGCGGCGCAAACCCCGGCCCGGCGTCAGATCGAGCGGGCCGCCGCACTCGCACCGCCAACGCGGCCGGTCGGCGGCGTACTGCCTGTCGCAACCGGGGCAAACGTAGTCGGCAGTCATCGCATCGTCCCTCGCTCGACGCCGCACGTGGTAGCATGCCGCTCGCGATGACGACACGCCTTATCCCGCTCGTCGCTGCTGGTCGCGGCCGGGCACGCGCAGGCAGCCGATCTTGCCGCCGGCGAGAAGCTCTTCGCCCGCTGCAAGATCTGCCACACGATCGAGGCCGGCGGCCGCAACACGGTCGGCCCCAACCTGCACGGGCTCTTCGGCCGCAAGGCGGGCTCATTGCCGAATTACGAATATTCGCCGGCGATGAAGGCTTCCGGCATCACCTGGGACGACGACACGCTCGCCAAATATCTCGCCAATCCGAGGGGCTTCATTCCGGGCGACAAGATGGCCTTTCCCGGCGTCAAGAACCCCGAGGAACTCGCCAATCTGCTCGCCTATCTGAAGGAGGCGACGAAGTAGCGCCACCCCCTCTCATTTCGGCGCCGCCGCTCGCCCGGTGGGCAATGCCCGTGGTAGCGTGGAAGAAACTGCGGAGAGATCGAGAGATGAGCATCGAAACGGCTGAGCCCAAACCGTTTGCCGCCCCCGTCGTCGACAGCCTCGCGGTGCGGGTCGTCGTCGACTCGGCCTATGACCGCTTTGTCGCCGACGCGACGCATCCGATGGTCAGGATCGAGCACACGAGACACATCCCCGGCCATGAGCGCTCGACTTTGGCCGGCGAATGGGGGCTGTCGCTGCATCTCGAATTCGACGCGGGCCGGCGGCCATTCGCGCCACCTGCTCGATTTCGGCTTCACCCCGGAGGTGCTGCTGCGCAATTTCGCGCTGCTCGACCTCGACCCCGCGCGGCTTGACGGGCTGATCCTGAGCCATGGCCATCGCGACCATTACGGCGGGCTCGAAGGCTTTGTCGCACAGCATCGCGCGGCGATGCCGTCGGACATCAAGCTCGTCACCGGCGGCGAGAGCGCTTTCCGCGAAAAATGGATCAAGCGGCGTGGCGCCGATCCGGTCAGCTGGGGGATCCTCGACCGCGGCGCGATCGAGGCGGCGCATGTCGCAACACTGTGCTGCGATATGCCAGAGGCATTGGCCGGCCCGTTCACGACCGGCCATATCCCGCGGCAATCCTTCGAACGCATTCTCGGCAGCACGCTCGTCGAGCCGGCGGCTGCACCCGCCCACGACCATTTCACCGAGGCCGAACGGCTCGGCCGGCTGGTGCCGGACCAGCATCCGGACGAGCACGCCACCTGCTATATCCTGCAGGGACGCGGCCTCGTCGTGATTTCCTCATGCGGGCATGTCGGCCTGATCAACTCGATCAAGGCGGCGATGGCGGTCTCGGGTGTGGGCAAACTGCACGCTGTCATCGGCGGCTTTCACCTCGGCCCGGCGCCGATGGACTATGTCGAGCACACGGTCGGCGAACTGAAGGGCCTTAACCCCGATGTCGTGATCCCGATGCATTGCAGCGGCGCCAAGTTCATCCAGACGATGCAGCGCGAGATGCCCGACCGGCTCGTCGCCACCAATATCGGCAGCCCGCTTCACCTTCGGGGTCTAGCGGGGTTGTGGATCAAACCCGGCGGCGGTTGCGGAAGAGCGCGTCGGTCTCGGACTGCAATACGCCGCCCAGGATCTGGCCGCGGTAGAAGGTGCGGCGTCGCGCACCGCGCTCGCGCCGATCATGATCTGTGCGATGCCGGCCTCAGCCAGCGCCGCGATCGAGGTGCCGTAAGCGACCCCGCCGATGCCGGCCCAGACGATCGCGGCCATGCACATCGGGCAGGGCTCGCCGGTGCTGTAGAGAATGCCGTCCGCCCAGCCGCGGTTGCCGTGACGGGCGACATAGTCGTTGATCGCCGCGATCTCGCCATGGAGGATCGGGTTGATAGCGCCATTGTTGACGCCTTGGGCCAGAACCGCGCGGTCGGCGGCGCCGATGATGACGGCGCCGAACGGATAAGCCGGGTTGGCCTTCGCCTCGGCGATCGCGAGCCGCATCGCCGCCTCGTGCGCCTCCGCGGGATGGCGCCGAGATCGAGCGGCGGCGACGCCGATGCCGGGGTTCCGGACAAGGGCGCCGCGCATGCGGCAGCGCCTGCCAACGCCCCGAACACCCGTCTCGACAGCATCGCTATTCGTCCTTCTGCATGACAAAGATCAGCACCGCGAGAATCGTCATATAAAAGCGGAAGGCCGCCTGCTGGCCGTTCCATTGCGGCGATTGCCACATCTGGAACCACTCGCCGCCGACCACCATGAAGCCGAAAAACCATACCAGAAAGCCGAGGCCAGCGGCGATCGCCGTCAATCCCTTGGCGCGGTTGAACAGGAAGGCCTCGGCGCGCAGACGGCGCAGCAGCACTGCCGCGGCGCTGGCAAAAGCCAGAGCGGTCACGCCCTCGCCGGCGATGATCAACGCATAGCCCGCCTGCCACAGGGAGGGTGAGGTCACGCTTCGATACATCAGCGCATTTCCGGGCGTTGTCGTATCCATGCTCAACACATGACGGACAAAGGCGTAGTTCGTCTCGTAATCGGTCAGGTTGTCGAAGGTGACCAGTGCCGCGAACAGCGCCAGACACCCGACCATGACGATCTTGACGATGCGGGTGGCGATCATCGCTCGGTTATCGCACCCGTCCAGCTGCAAGAAAAATCGTTTGACAGAGCGTTGCCGCAAGCCCATCGCAAAAGCAGCGACGATCATGCGGGAGAACGGTCATGGCTGCTGATCTTCTGGTCAAAAACGCCTGGTATGTCGCGGGACTTTCTCGCGAATTCGCGCCCGGGACATTGCATGGCCAAGTCGTCGCCGAGCGGCCGATGGTGTTTTGGTGCACGGCCGACGGCGCCGTCGTCGCCTTCGACGATCGCTGCTGCCACAAGCGGATGCCGTTGTCGGCCGGCCGCTTCATCGAGGGCGACCTTGTCGAATGCGCCTATCACGGCCTCTGCTATGACGCGAGCGGCCGCTGCGTGCGGATCCCCTCGCACCCGGACGGTCGCATCCCGCCGCAGGCGCGGCTACGCCCGTTCCCGGTCATCGAGCAGGATGGGCTTGTCTGGGTCTGGCCCGGCGATCCGGACAAAGCCGGCAGCGCTTCGCCGCCGCGCCTGCCCGAACTCGCCGACCCCAACCGGGAGACCGCCGACACCGGGCCGATGCCGGTGCCCGCCAACTCGATGCTGCTGATCGAGAACCTGCTCGACATCACGCATTTCTATCCGCTGCACGACGGCAACATCGGCGACGTGGAGAACAGCCGGATCCCGGTCCGGCTCGAAGAAGGGACGCGCGACGGCAACGCTTATGTCGGCACCGTCCGCGAGGCCCGCGGCTACCGGCAGCCGCCCTTTCTCGAGGACTATCTCGAATACGATCTGGTCGACCGCGACCACACCCATTTCCTGATGAGCCCGGCGGTCACCAGGGTCGAGATGCGGGTCTGGCCCGCCGGCCGGCATGGCGAGCCCGCCGTCGAGCGCGGCTATGTCATCGTTCACACCCACACGCCGGTGGATCGCTCGAACCATGTCTGGCGGCTGATCATCAACATGCCCGCCGGGCAGAAATGCAAATCCGATCCGGTGAAATCGGCGGTGGCGCGGTTCATGGAGACCTTCCCCAAGGTCATCGCCGAGGACCGTTGGGCGCTCGAAAAGCAGCAGCAGATGTTCCGCTATCCCGACGACGGCTATGTCGAGGTGTTCCTGCGCCCCGACCGCGCTCTGCGCCGGGCCCGCGAGATCCTGACCGGTCTGGAACGCGCCGAAAGCATCGCCGAGCCCCAGCAGCGGGCCGCCGCGGAGTGAACCCGGGAAGGGGAGGGCTTGCGGCATCCCGGCGCGCGGTACTGGCGGGTCTCGGCTTGGCGCTGACGGTCGCTCCGGCGGGTGCTGTGGCGCAATCCGGCCCCGGAGCGCAAGTTCGGCTGTCGCAGATCGAAAAGCGCTGCGGCGGGCGCTTGGGGGTGGCAGTGTTCGACGCCACCGACGAAACCCGGATCGGCTACCGCGCCGAGGAGCGCTTTCCGCTCTGCAGCACCTTCAAATTTCTCGCCGTCGCGGCGGTTCTGGCGCAGAGCGACGAGCAGCCGGATTTTCTTGGCCGCCGCCTCTCCTATAGTGCCTCCGACCTCGAAAACTACTCGCCCGTGACCAAGGGTCATGTCGGCGACGGCATGACGATCGCCCAACTTTGCGCCGCCGCGATCGAACTGAGCGACAACACCGCCGCCAACCTTCTCCTTAAAACGATCGACGGACCGCCGGGACTGACCCGCTACGTCCGATCGTTGGGCGACGAGGTGACCAGGCTCGACCGTACCGAGCCCGAGCTCAACGAGGCAGTTCCGGGCGACGAACGCGACACGACGAGCCCCGCCGCGATGCTCGAAGACATGCGTCGGATCCTGCTGGGCAATGCGCTTTCGGATGGGCCACGGCGGCAACTCGAGGAATGGCTGGTCGCCAGCCGAACGGGAGCCGCCCGGTTGCGCGCCGGCGTGCCCTCCGACTGGCGGACCGGCGACAAGACCGGCGGGGGCGGCCACGGCACCGCCAACGACATCGCCATTTTCTGGCCGCCGGGGCGCGCGCCGATCCTGGCCGCGGTCTATCTGACGCAGGCCGCGTCCCGCCTGCGGACCGGGACGCCGCCATCGCCGATGTCGGACGCCTTATCGCCGCCACCGGTTGACGCGATCAGGCCGTCAGCACTTCCAAGAGGTGGCCGTTCGGATCGCGGAAATAAAAGCCGCGCCCGCCGCGACGATGGTTGATCTCCATGTCCTCGGCCGAGCGCGGGCCGCTGCCATAGACGAGCCCCTCGCCGCGCACCCGGTCGTAAATGCCGTCGAACTCGGCCTCGCTGACCTTGAAGGCGTAGTGGTGGCGCTCGAACTGGTCCCAATTGTCGAAGTCGATGGTCAACGTGTCGTTGATCCGCACCGGCGCGAAATGCGAAACCGGCCCGTTGTATTCGAGCCCGAAAATCCGCGCGAAAAACCGCGCGGATTCCTCCTTGTCGCGAGCGGGAACGATCGTGTGGTCGAGATGGATGGTCATCGATGCCTCCGTACCCTGCTTCGCAAAAGATGCGCCCGACGGCCGCGCCCGGCAAGAGCCGCGCCGGTTGCGCCGGCGCCGGGGTTGCGCGGGATCGTCCCGGTTGCGCCGATCAAAGCCGCCGCCCTATTCTGCACCCCGGTTTCGTTTTATGGCGCCGGGCAGAGCGGAGGTTCCGATGAGGAAGACGTTGCGGTCAGTTGCGATGCTGCTGTGTTTCGCCCTGGCTTGGCCGGCGTTGGCACAGAGCCCCGCTCCGGCGAAGAACCCGCCGGCCCCGGCAACCGCACCCAAGGCCTCGGCGCCCACGGCGGCGAAACCGCCGGCGAGCGGACCGGTCGACATCAACCACGCCAGCGTCGCGGAACTGAAGGCGCTGCCGGGCATTGGCGATGCCTACTCGGCCAAGATCGTCAAGGGCCGTCCCTATAAATCCGTCGACCAGCTGGCGGCGAACAAGATCATCCCGCACGCCACCTACGAGAAAATCAAGACGATGATCGTCGCCAAATAGGCCCGGTTACCGAATTGCCCCGGCGACGGCGGCGCCCAGATCCTTGGTGCCGGCGTTGCCGCCGAGATCGGGGGTGCGGGTCCCGCCTTCGGCCAGCACCTCGGCGATCGCGCGCTCGACGGCTTGGGCCGCCGCGGTCTCGCCGAAATGCGCGAGCATCATCGCCCCCGACCAGATCTGTCCGATCGGGTTGGCGATGCCGCGGCCGGCGATGTCGGGTGCGGAGCCGTGCACCGGCTCGAACATCGAGGGGTATTCGCGCTCGGGGTTGATGTTGCCCGAGGGGGCGATGCCGATCGAGCCGACGACCGCCGGCCCAAGATCGCGACAGGATGTCGCCGAACAGGTTCGAGCCGACGACGACGTCGAACCAGTCCGGATGGCGCACGAAATGCGCGGTCAGGATGTCGATGTGGTACTGGTCGGTCTTGACGTCGGGGTAGTCGCTGGCGATCGCGGCGAAACGCTCGTCCCAATAGGGCATCGTATGGATGATGCCGTTCGACTTGGTCGCCGAGGTGACATGCTTCTTGCGTTTGCGGGCAAGCTCGAAGGCGTAGCGCATGACCCGGTCGCAGCCGCGGCGGGTGAAGACCGATTGCTGCATCGCCATCTCGTAATCGGTGCCCTCATAGAGCCGGCCGCCGATCGCCGAATATTCGCCCTCGTTGTTCTCGCGCACGACATAGAAATCGATGTCGCCCGGGGCGCGGTCGCGCAATGGCGACTGAACGCCGGCGAGCAGCCGCACCGGGCGCAGATTGACGTATTGCTGGAAGTTGCGGCGCAGCGGGATCAGCAGGCCCCACAGCGAGATGTGATCGGGCACGTCGGGATAGCCGACCGCGCCGAGAAAGACGGAGTCGAAGAGCCGCAACCGGTCAAGCCCGTCTTCCGGCATCATCCGGCCGGTCTTGGCGTAGGTCTCGCAGCTCCAGTCGAATTCGCGTCCAGTGAAAGGCCGAAGCCATAGCGCGCGCCGCCTTTTCCATCGCCGCGATCCCTTCCGGCACGACCTCGCGCCCGATGCCGTCGCCGGCGATCACCGCCACCCGATAATTCTTCGCCATTTCGAATCTCCGCCGTCCAGGCGCAGCTTAGCGCCGAACGGCCGCCTGCGTAACCCGCTCAGATTTCGATCATGCCTTGCATGTAGAGCGCGGCGGCGCCCGCGATCGTCACCCGATCGCCGCGCAGTGCGCAGGCAAGCCGGCCGCCTCGCCGCGACAGCTGACGCGCCGACAATTCCGTCTTGCCGAGCCGCGCCGCCCAATAGGGGATCAGCGTGCAATGCGCCGAGCCCGTCACCGGGTCCTCGTCGACCCCGAGCGCCGGCGCGAAGAAGCGCGAGACGAAATCGGTCTCGCCCTCGCCGGGAGCAGTTACGATGACAGCCCGGCCGAGCTTCTTGAGCGCCGCGAAATCCGGCGCGAGCGCCCGGACGCTCTCGGCATCCCTGTACACGCACAGATAGTCCCGCGCGGCGAGCGCTGCTTCCGGTTCCTGCCCGAGTGCTGTCGCCAGACCTTCCGGCATCGCGCAAGGGTCGGCCGGGCGCGCCGGAAAATCGAGCGCCAGCAGATCGCCGTCGCGGGTGACGGTCAGTTCCCCCGCCTGTTGGGTCCGGAACCGCACATGATCCCCCTCTCCTGCCAGAAAGCGGAAGATCACATGGGCCGCGGCGAGCGTCGCATGGCCACAGAGGTCGATTTCCGTCGTCGGCGTGAACCACCGCAGGCCGTATGTCATCGCCCTCGGCGACGAAGAAGGCGGTCTCGGATAGATTGTTCTCGGCGGCGATCGCCTGCATCAATTCGTCCGGCAGCCAGTTTTCGAGCGGGCAGACGGCGGCCGGATTGCCGGCAAAAGGGCGATCGGCGAAGGCGTCGATCTGATAGAGCGGGATCTGTGTCATCACGTCTTAATGAGTGAGACGGGCGGCGATCGCCAGCACGGCGCCGATCAACGCAACGATCGCAAGGATGTCGAATACCGTCTGACGGCGTGTCGGACGCAACAGGATTTCCAGGCGAAGCTCGGCCAGCTCGGTGCGCAGTCCGCCGATCTCTGACTTCAGCTCGGTGCGCAGTCCGCCGATTTCGGACTTCAGCTCGGTACGCAGTTCGCCGATTTCGGACTTCAGTTCAGCTCGGACCTCGGCGAGTTCAGCTTTTGTCGCAAGGGTTGGCAAAATCGCCGCGAGAAACCCGCGCATTTCATCGATGGTCGGGGCCAAGCGGTTGAGCGTCGATTTGATGTCGGCAATGTCGCCGCGCATGTGCGCGACGTCCGCTTCCAGTTTGGCGACCCGCGCCTCCAAACCATGCTCGTATGACGGCGCGCCGGTGTCGGCCATAGTTCGGTGCTATCCCGCCGTTTCGTCGAGCGGTTATTCCAGAAGAGCCGCTCCAAGTCGACGATGCGACATCAGCAGCGATGATGCAGCGGGTGCGAATGGTCGAGCGGGCCGTGGCCGCGGCCGAGACCGGGCGCCAAAGCGATCGCGCGCTGCACATAGGCGTGGGCGCGGTCGATCGCGGCTTCGACATCGAGGCGCTGGGCGAGGCCGGCGGCGATCGCCGAGGCAAGCGTGCAGCCGGTGCCGTGGGTGTGGCGGGTCGCGATCCGCGGGCTTTGCCAAATCCGCGTCCCGGCCGCGGTCACCAGCACGTCGGCCACCGTGTCGCCCGAAAGATGGCCGCCCTTGACCAGCGCCGCACGGCAGCCGAATGCCAGCATCGCTTCGCCGGCCGCTCGCATCTCGGTCACGTCGCCGATTGTTCGGCCGCACAGGATCTCGGCCTCGGGCAGGTTTGGCGTCACCACCGCGGCGCGCGCGATCAGCAGACGCCGCAGGGCATCGACTGCATCCGGCTCGATCAGCCGGGCGCCGCCCTTGGCCGCCATGACCGGGTCAACGACGAGCGGGATAGCACCCGCGCGCTCCTGCAACGACGCCGCCACCGCCTCGATCACGGCGGCATCATGCAGCATGCCGGTCTTGACCGCGTCGGCGCCGATATCGTCGAGCACCACCTCGATCTGCCGCCGGACGAAATCGGGCGGGACCGGCAGCACGCCGAAGACGCCCTCGGTGTTCTGCGCAGTCAACGCGGTGATCGCCGTCGCCGCATAGGCGTCGAGCATCGAAACGGTCTTGATGTCGGCCTGGATGCCGGCGCCGCCGCCCGAATCCGATCCGGCGATGATCAGCACCCGGCCGCGCACTACTCCGCCGCCTCGGCCGCGGGAAACGGGGGCGGCAGGCGGTCGACGCCCGCCGCGGCCTCGCGAATGGCGGCGCAGACTTCACCCACCACCGCGGCGATCAGTTCCTCATCCTCGCTTTCGGCCATCACGCGGATAACGGGCTCGGTGCCCGAGGGCCGGATGACAAGCCGCCCGCGGTCGCGCAGCCGCGCCTCGCCCTGCGATATCGCCTGCCTGACGACCGGCGCCTCGAGCGGCTTGCCGCCAACGTAGCGCACGCTGCGCAACAATTGCGGCACTGGCGCGAACAGGCGGCAGACCTCGCTCGCCGGCCGACCGGTCTCGACGATCGAGGCCAGCACCTGCAATGCCGCGATCAGCCCGTCGCCGGTTGTTGCATGGTCGGAGAGGATGATGTGCCCCGATTGCTCGCCGCCGAGATTGCAGCCGAGTTTGCGCATCTTCTCGACCACATAGCGGTCGCCGACCGGCGCCCGGTGCAGATCGATGCCCTGGTCCCCGAGAAAGCGCTCGAGACCGAGATTGGACATGATAGTGGCGACGAGCGCGCCGCCCTGAAGCTTGCCGTTACGCGCCAATCCGGTCGCGATCAACGCCATCAGCTGGTCGCCGTCGAGGATGACGCCGCGTTCGTCGGCAACGATCAGCCGGTCCGCGTCGCCGTCGAGCGCGATCCCGATATCGGCGCGGCGCGCCAGAACCTCGCGCCGCATCTGCTCCGGCGCCAGCGCGCCGCAGTCGCGGTTGATGTTGAGCCCGTCAGGCGTGTCGCCCAGCGAAAACACCTCGGCGCCCAATTCCCAGAACACGGTCGGCGCCACCTTGTAGGCAGCGCCATTGGCGCAATCGACGACGATCCGCAGACCATCCAGCCGGCGGCGGCGCGGGAAGCTCTGTTTGACGAATTCGATGTATCGCCCGCCGGCGTCTTCGAGCCGCTTGACCCGGCCGAGTTCGGCCGGAAGCGCGCGATGCCTCGGGCCCTTGTCGAGCGATTCCTCGATCCGGCGCTCGAGCTCGTCCGACAGCTTGTAGCCGTCCGGACCAAAAAGCTTGATGCCGTTGTCGCCGTATGGGTTGTGCGAGGCCGACAGCACGACGCCGATATCGGCGCGCAGGCTGCGCGTCAGCATCGCCACCGCCGGCGTCGGCAGCGGTCCGACCAGGACCACATCCATGCCCATCGTGACAAACCCGGCAGTCAGCGCCGGTTCGAGCATGTAGCCCGAAAGCCTCGTATCCTTGCCGATGATCACGAGGTGTTTGTGGTTGCCGGTGCGAAAGCATTCGCCGACCGCCATCGCGACCTTTAACGCCGTCTCGGGCGTCATCGGCTCGCTGTTGGCGGTTCCGCGGATGCCATCGGTGCCGAACAGCTTCCGCGCCATCGCATTCCCCCAGACTTGCAGGAAATGTCCCCTCGGTGGGGTAATTCACGGAAAATGCGCCTCGGAGTCAAAGGACATTTTCGTGCATCCAATGTTCTTGAACAGGCCGCGGCGCGTCCCGCGCGCGGGCGGCCAGGGAAGAAGGGCGCGCGATCAGTCGCCGCCCGGCTGCGGCTCCGGTTCGAGGCCCGAGGGACGGCCGGTCGGCGGCACCGAACTGCGCCGGCCGGGACGCGCCTCGTCCGATGGCGCGGGGCTCGCCGAAGCCTCGCGCACGATCCGCTCGCCCTTGATGATCCGCCGGATCTCGTCGGCCGACAGCGTCTCGTATTCGAGCAATCCCTTGGCCAGCGCGTGCAGTTCGTCGAGACGCTGGGTCAGGATCTCCCGCGCGCTCTGCTCGCCCTCGTCGACGACGCGCCTGATCTCGTCGTCGATGACCTTGGCCGTCGCGTCGGAAACGTTCTTGCGCTGCGTCACCGAATGGCCAAGGAAGACCTCCTCCTCGTTCTCGGCGTAGCGCAATGGCCCGAGCTTGTCGCTGAAGCCGAACTCGGTGACCATGCGCCGCGCGAGATAGGTAGCGCGGCGAATGTCGTCGGCCGCACCCGTCGTGACCCTGTCGCGGCCGAAGATCAACTCCTCGGAGATGCGGCCGCCGAACAGGCTCGCGATCATCGCTTTGATTTCGAGCTTCGACTGGCTGTACTTGTCGCGCTCGGGCAGGAACATCGTGATGCCCAGCGCACGGCCGCGCGGAATGATCGTGACCTTGTGCAGCGGCTCGTGGCCCTCCGCGTAAAGCATGCAGAGCGCATGGCCGGCCTCGTGATACGCGGTCAGCTTCTTCTCGTCCTCGGTCATGACCATCGAGCGTCGCTCGGCGCCCATCATGACCTTGTCCTTGGCCTGCTCGAATTCGCTCATCGCCACCGAGCGCTTGCCGCGCCGGGCGGCCATCAGCGCCGCCTCATTGACGAGGTTGGCGAGATCGGCGCCGGAAAAGCCGGGCGTGCCGCGGGCGATGATCTTTGGGTCGACGTCGGCGGCGAGCGGCACCTTGCGCATATGAACTTTGAGAATCTTCTCGCGGCCGACCACGTCGGGGTTCGGCACCACGACCTGGCGGTCGAAACGGCCCGGCCGCAAGAGTGCGGGGTCGAGCACGTCGGGCCGGTTGGTGGCGGCGATCAGGATCACCCCCTCGTTGGCTTCGAACCCGTCCATCTCGACGAGCAATTGGTTCAAGGTCTGCTCGCGCTCGTCATTGCCGCCGCCAAGCCCGGCGCCGCGATGCCGCCCGACCGCGTCGATCTCGTCGATGAAGATGATGCAGGGCGCGTTCTTCTTGCCCTGCTCGAACATGTCGCGCACCCGGCTGGCGCCGACGCCGACGAACATCTCGACAAAGTCGGAGCCCGAGATCGTGAAGAACGGCACGTTGGCCTCGCCGGCGATCGCGCGAGCGAGGAGCGTCTTGCCGGCGCCGGGCGAACCGACCAGCAGCACCCCTTTCGGGATCTTGCCGCCGAGCCGCTGATACTTCTGCGGGTCCTTCAGATACTCGACGATCTCCTCCAACTCCTGCTTGGCTTCGTCGATCCCGGCCACGTCCTCGAAGGTAATGCGGCCGACTTTCTCGGTCAGAAGCCGCGCCCGGCTCTTGCCGAAGCCCATCGCCCGGCCGCCGCCGCCCTGCATCTGGCGCATGAAGAAGATCCACACTCCGATCAACAGCAGCATCGGGAACCAGGAGATCAGCACGCCGAACAGCGAGGGCACGTTGTCGTCGACCGGCGCCGCTGTGATCCGCACATTCTTGTCGGTCAGGCGGCTGACGAGGTTGGGGTCGTTCGGCGCGTAGGTCGTGAACGCGCGGCTGTCGGTGAAATGCCCGCTGATCGTGTTGCCCTGGATCGTCACGTCGGCGACCTGGCCGCGATTGACGTCGTTAAGAAAATCGGAAAAGGCCAGGGTCGATTGCGGGCCCCGGGTCGACGACGTCTGAAACAGGTTGAACAGCGCGACGAGAAGCAGCCCGATTACGATCCACAGGGCGAGATTCTTGCCGAAATTATTCACGGTAGCGGCCTTTCCATACCGAATCGGGCGTCGCGTACACTGGCAAGCCTACGCCGAACCGGACCGGCTTGCGACCATTTTTACCCACCCAACAGATAAGACGCGAGCAATCTTAAACAACTGCAAATCCAGGGCTTGACGGTGAAATGACGGGGACCAACTCGACCTCCGGCAGCACCGCAGGTGGGCGCCCTCGATAGCCAAGATGGGGTACGCCGATCACTTCGGTCTGGTTCCACGCCGCTGGCAGGGCAGAATGCACGAGCCGCGGCAGATCGCCTCTCTGCGATCGTCCAATCCGGCAGTCCAGCCCCAGGGACCGCGCCTGCCCGAGACAGCCGACCGTCACCGGGCCCGGCGCCGTCGCGCCGAGCGAGAACCGGTAGCGCCGGTCCCAGCCGACAGCCGTTCCCGGCGAGAGACCTACGGGCGCCTGCGCGGCCGCCGGCTCGCGCAGCACCAGCACCCATTTCCGCCAGCGGACAAAACGGCAGCCGCCGAGCGTGTATCCCGAAAATGACACGTCGGCGAGACGATCGTGGAGCCGCGCCACACCCGCCGCCCGCACTGGGTAGGCCCCGCCGCCGATCGTCCGGGCGAGCGCCGCGAGCGCCGCCTCGGCGATGGCGCTCGGCAGGGCGCGAAACGGTCCGGCCTCGATCGCGGCGAAGCCAGCGGGATGGATACGAACCGCCTGCGCCAATTGCATGTCACGCATGCGCTCGCGCGATGCCCGGGCACGGCCGAGCGCGCGGATCCGTTCGGCAAGCCCGGCGGGGGCCGCGCAGTCCCGGCCGCGCAGCCGCGCGCGTTCGAACACGGGGTTGCGATTGCTCGGATCGTCGATAAAGGGCTGTCCCTCGGCGGCGAGGAGCGCGGCGAGGCGGGCTTTGTCGAAGCCGAGCAGCGGGCGCAGGATGCGGCAAGAGCCCAGTTCCCGCACCGCCGGCATCGCCGCCAAACCGTCGGCGCCGCTGCCCGCGCGAGCCCGGATCAGATGGGTCTCGGCCTGGTCCTCGCGGTGGTGCGCAGTCAAGAGATGCAGGCAGCCATTGTCGCGGCACCACTCGTCCAACAAGCGGTAGCGCGCCTCGCGGGCGCGCTCCTGGATGCGGGTCGCCGGCTTATCGCCGGACCAGACGAGGACCTGATGGCGGATCGCGCGCGCCGCTAGCCAGTCACGCAGGCGCGCGATTTCGCCGCCGCTCTCTGGCCGTAGACCGTGATCCACGCTCAGCGCGCAGATATGTCCGCCTCGCGCCCGCGCCCAGCGGTCGGCGAGGATTGTCAGCGCGAGGCTGTCGGGCCCGCCGGAGACGGCGACCGCGATAAAGGGCCGGGCCTCGAACCGCGCCAGCGCTTCGAACGCCGCGCCGAACTCGGCAACGCCCAACGGCGCCACGGCAAGCCCCGAGGTCAGCACCCCAGACGCTTCTTCTCCCTCGCCGCCTGCTCCTTCAGCGTGCTCGCCGCATGCGGGAAGGTCATGGTCGAGCTGGCTCAAGGGCACGCAGGCATTCTTGTTCTGGTTTCCGCGGGCCAGAGACACGCCGAGCTTCAGCAGGTCTCCGGCCGCCTTTGGGCTTTTGGGATAGCGCTTGTAGCCCTCGGCGAAGGCGCTCGCCGCATCGGCGTATCGGCCGCGCGCATAAATAGGTTTCGCCCAGCCAATATTGCGCGTTGCCGGCGAGCGGGTCGTCGGGATGCTGCCGCACGAACGCCTTGAGCGCTTCCTCGGCCGCCGGGTAGTCGGCCTGCTTAAGCAGGCCGAAGGCATGGTTGTACTGCACGGACGAGCCGAACCCGACGGCAGCGGTTCCGCGAGCCCGGCGGTCGCAGGCTGCCGCCGGCCGCGGCGCTGGCCGGGTGCCGGCGGCGTCGGGCGAGGGTCCGGCGTCGGGCGGCCGCAAGGCGCTGTATGCGCGGCGGCGCGTCGGGCGGCGGCGCTGCCGCACCGGCGACACCGCGCCGCCATAGGCGGCCAGCGCCGCCGAACCCGGCGCGCGACGGGAGCGCTCGCGGCCGCGTCACCGGGTCGCTGCCGCGCGGCCGCGGGCCCTGACCGTCCGATTGGCCCTGGCTGAAGCGCACGTCCATATCGCTGTTGATCTGTTCGACGCGCTGCCGCAACTGCCTGCACTTCGTTCGAACTCGTCTTCGACCCGGCCGGTCAGTTCGCGCATCTGCGCTTCGAGCCGGTCCATCCGGATCTGCGTGTCGACAGCGATGTTGCCGTCGCCGCCGCCGCCGGCGTGCCGCCGCCCCGGTAGACCTGCCGCTGCAACATGCTGAGGTCGCGCTCCAGCCGGTCGAGCCGTTCCTGGTGTCGAGCGGTCCTGCGCGCCGGCCGAGCCGGCCACCCGCGGCGGCGAGCGACCACAGCGCCAATAAGCAGAAACGGCCGGGAACGCGGCAGCAGGTGCCGGATCATCGGAAAGCCTCGTCGAATGGCGCGCCACAGGCCGGCTTCGGCTGCCGCGGCGCGGCCGACGCAATCCTGCGAAACCCGCCATAGTGTGAGCCGTTTTGGGCAAAAAAAGGGCGCTCACGACCGGCATTTCGGCTACCGATGCCCGTTTGCGCCGCCCGCAAGGGCTTCGCGGTCAATTGACCGTGGTGATGGCGACGCGGTTCTGCGCCCAAGCCTGCTTCGTCCGAGCCGACGACGATCGGACGCTCCTTGCCGTAGCTGATCGTCGAAATCCGCGAGGCCGGGATGCCGATCGCGACGAGCACGTTCTTGACCGCCTGGGCGCGCCGTTCGCCGAGCGCCAGATTGTACTCGCGGGTGCCGCGCTCGTCGCAATGGCCCTCGATCGTGACCGCGACGTTCGGGTAGCGGCTGCAGCCAGTCGCGCTTGGCGCTCCAGGATCTGGCGCGCTTCCGCGCTGATGTCGGAGCGGTCGAAGGCGAAGAACACGCGGTCGCCGGCGGTCGCCGCCAAATCCTGCTGCGAGCCCGGGCGCAAAGCTGCCCGCGCCGCCGGCACCCGCCCCGGGCGCGCCGCCGGCTGGGGCGGCCGGCGGCGGTCTCCGGCGAACTGCTGCAGGCGGCAAGCAGGAACAATACTCCGGCCAAGTAACCAAGACCTCATTCGCATGTCGTTTGATCCCCTTTGTAAATGGCGTTGACTGTATCGCCGGGCCGCTCAGCGCAGCAAGGGCGACCAAGCCGGGTCGGAAGCGTCGCCGGGCGTCACTACGTCGCGCTGGTTCTGCCCGGTCAGGTCGATCGACTGCAGCCGCGAGGACCCCCCGCGGCCGCGCGAGTCGGACGGCGACTGGCGGAAATACATCAGCACCCGGCCGTTCGGCGCCCAGGTCGGGCCCTCGACCAGGAAGTCGCGGGTCAAGAGCCGCTCGCCCGAGCCGTCCGGCCGCATCACGCCGATGTAGAAGGAGCCGCCGTCGATCTTGGTGAAGGCGATCAGGTCGCCGCGCGGCGACCATACCGGGGTGCCGTATTTGCCCCGAGCCGAAGCTGATCCGCCGCGCATCGCCGCCGTCGGCGCTCATCACGTAGAGCTGCTGCGAGCCGCCGCGGTCGGAGTTGAACACGATCTTGCTGCCGTCGGGCGAATAGCAGGGCGAGGTGTCGATCGCCTGGCCGCTGGTCAGCCGCGTCGCCTGCCGGGTGCGCAGGTCGAGCACGAAGATGTTGGTGGCGCCGTTCTCGGCGCGGCTCAGGACCACGCGGTTGCCGTCGGGCGAAAAGCGCGGCGCGAAGGTCATGCCGGGAAAGTCGCCGACCACCTCCTGCTGGCCGGTGTCGATGTTGAACAGATAGACGCGCGGCGCGCCGCTCGCATAGGAGAGATAGGTGATCTCCTGCGCCGTCGGCGAGAAACGCGGCGTCAGCACCAGCGCCCGCCCGTCGGTCAGGTAGCGGTTGTTGGCGCCGTCCTGGTCCATGATCGCGAGCCGCTTGACGCGCTTGATGAGCCGGGCCCGATTCGGCGACGTAGACGATGCGGGTATCGAAATAGCCCTCCTCGCCGGTGATCCGCTTATAGATTTCGTCGGCGATGATGTGGGCGATCCGCCGCCAGTTCTGCCGCGTCGTCGTATAGCCGTAGCCGGTCAGCTGCTGCTCGGCGAAGACATCCCACAGCCGGAACTCGACGCGCAGCCGGCCGTCGCCCTGGGTCTTGACCGAGCCGGTGACCAGCGCCTGCGCGTTGATCTGGCGCCAGTCGCCGAAACGCGGCTGGTCGCCGGCCGAGACGTTCTGGATGAAGCTGCGCGGGTCGAGCGGGCGGAACAGGCCGGAGCGTTCGAGATCGGCCGAAACCACGCCGGCGATGTCGCGTCCGGCCTGGCTTTCATCGCCGCCGGCGCCGGCGAAAGACCGGGATCGCGATCGGCATCGGCTCGGTCTTGCCGCTGGTGATGTCGATGCGCAGTTCGGCGCGGGCCGGCGGGGCCGCGGCCAGCGCAGATCGCCGGCAGAAAAAGGAGCGCGCGCAACACGGTCAAACCACCAATCCTCATAAGACGTCCTTCGGGCTGAAATCGACGACCAGGTCTTTCCAGATCGCGTATTTTTCCGGCGGCAGATGGAGCGGTCGGCAATTCGGGTTGAAAAAGGCCCGCCGCGCGCTCTCGGCCGCGGCGCGGAAGAACGGGTCGCTGCCGAGCCGTGCCTGGTCGACGATCCTCGCCTGCTGCACCGTGCCGTCGGGATTGACCGAGACCCTGATCTCGACGACCAGGTCCTTGGCGTCGCGGGCGCCGGCTGGGATGTTCCAGCAGCGCGCGATCTGCTCGCGCACCATGTCCATCTCGCTCGCGGTCAGCTGGCTGCCGAGCGGCGCGCGGGGCTGCGAGGAGGCCGCGGCGGACGCCGTCTTGCGGTTTTTGCGGCGGCGCGTCGGACGCCGGTGCGTCCGCTTGCGACGCGAGGTTCTTCAACAGGCTCTCGAACTGGCTGGGGTCGTATTTCTTGTCTTCGGTCCTGGCGGCGACCCGTGCCGTCTTCGGCGGTTCGGGCTTGGCCCGCGGCTTGGGCGGTTCGAGCTTGGCGACCGCCTTGGGGGGCTCGGGCTTGGGTTCGGGTGGCTTCGGCGGCGGCGGGGGAGGGGGCGTCTCCGCCTGCTTGACTTCGGGCGGTGGGGGCGGCGTCGCGGGCTTGGCCTCGGCCGGTTTCGGCGGCTCGGGGGGTGCCGGTTCGGGAGCGGGTGTTGGAGCCGCGGCCGCCGCGGGCGGCGGGGCGCGGCGCCGGCGGCTCGGGTTTGGGTTCGGGCTTTGGCGCCGGGGTATCGGCGAGCGGCGGCTCGGGTTTGGCTGCGGGGCGCGGCTGATAGGGGTTGGGATGGGTAGCGCGCGTCTCCGGCGCCATCGTCACCATTTGCACCGCGATCGGCATTTCCTCCGGCGGCTTTGGCGAGAACAACGTCGGCAGACCGAGGACCAGCGCCAGGACGATGAAGAGATGCAGCGCCGCCGACAGCGCCAGCCCCGAGGGCGCCACACCCTCCGGCGCCGCCTCGACGACGGCGGGCTCGGGCGACAGTCGCGGCTCTGCGGCAGCCAAGCTCATCGCCGCGCGACCAGTGTCGCGTTCAGTGCTTGCCCGCTCGCGCCGAACGGTCGGGTCCCGCGCCGACCGTCGCCGCCTTCGCCGGAACCCCTTTCGGCAACTCGGCGATCAGCGAGACCTTGCGAAACCCGGCGGAGCTGATCAGGCTCATCACTTCGAGCACGCGCCCGTAATCGATCGACTTGTCGCCCCGGACATAGACGAGCGCGTCGGGGTTGTTGCCGGTGATCGCCGTCAGCCGCGGCACCAGCGCGTCGGTCGGGACCTCGGTCTCCTGGATGAAGATGCGGCCCTGGTTGTCGATCGTGATGACGAGCGGCTCCTTGGGCTCGTTGATCGGCGGCGCCTGGGTCTGCGGCAGATCGACCGGCACGCCGACGGTCAGCAGCGGGGCCGCCACCATGAAGACGACGAGCAGCACCAGCATGACGTCGACGAGCGGCGTCACGTTGATCTCGGACATCGGCCGGTAGCGGCCGGCGGCCGCGCTGCCGGTTGCCGGCGAGGCCCGAGAGCCGCCATCGCTCAGGGCCTCTCGTCGAGCTGGCGCGACAGGATCGCGCTGAATTCCGAGGCAAAGGCTTCGAGCCGGCCGGCATAGCGGCCGAAATCGGTGGCGAGCTTGTTGTAGGCGACGACCGCCGGGATCGCGGCGACGAGCCCGAGCGCGGTCGCGAACAGCGCCTCGGCGATGCCGGGCGCCACGACGGCAAGGCTGGTGTTCTTCGAGGCCGCGATCGATTGGAAGCTGTCCATGATGCCCCAGACCGTGCCGAACAGGCCGACAAACGGCGCCGTCGAGCCGACCGTCGCGAGAAACGCCATGAAGCGCTCGACCCGCTCCATCTCGCGCCCGACGGTCACGTTCATGACCCGCTCGATGCGCTGCTGCAGGCTCGCCCGCATGACCGCGGTATTGAGCAGCCCCTTGGCGGCACTGCGTCGCCATTCCCGCATCGCCGCCGAAAACACCGCCGTCATCGGATCGGGCGGACGCTGGCCGACCCGTTCGTAGAGATCGTCGAGCGAGCCGCCCGACCAGAAGCTCTCCTCGAAATTGGCGGCGGCATGGCGCAGCCGGCGCAGCCGGAGCACCTTGTCGAAAATGACGGCCCACGACCAGAACGAGGCGAAAAGCAATATCAGCATCACGATTTTGACAATCGCATCGGACTGCAAAAACAATCCGATGATCGACAGATCATGCGAGACCGTGCCGGCGAGCGGCAGGGCGTCAACAGCGGCAGGCGGCATTCTTGGCGACCCTTTATGGCGTCAATTGGATGATATTCGGCGTCACGGCGCCTCCTCGGCCGGGCTGGGCGGCGGAGCGGCAAGGAGGTCGAGCTGTGCTGGAAGGCTCGGCGGCGCCGAGAGACCGAGATGGCCGAACGCGATCCGGGTCAGCATCCGGCCGCGCGGCGTGCGCTGCACGAACCCCTCCTGGACCAGATAGGGCTCGATGACGTCCTCGATGACGTCGCGCTCGTCGCCCAACGCCGCCGCCATCGTCTCGACCCCGACCGGGCCGCCGCCATAATGCTCGGCAATGCAGCGCAGATAGCGCCGGTCCATGCCGTCGAGCCCGCTCTTGTCGACATCGAGCCGGGACAGCGACCGGTCGGCGGCGTCGGCGTCGACCCGGGGCAGCTCCTCGACCGCGGCAAAGTCGCGGATCCGGCGCAGGAGCCGCATCGCCACCCGCGGCGTGCCGCGGGCTCGCTTGGCGATTTCGGCCGAGCCCTCGCGCTCCAGGTGGAAGCCGAGCACGCGCGCCCCTCGGGCGACGATCAGTCTCGAGCTCGGCCGGCTCGTAGATAGGAAAGACGCAGCGGGATCTGGAAGCGCTCGCGCAGCGGCCGGGTGATCAGCCCCGAGCGGGTCGTCGCCCCGACCAGCGTGAAGCGCGCCAGATCGATCCGGATCGACCGCGCCGCCGGGCCCTCGCCGATAATCAGGTCGAGCTGAAAATCCTCCATCGCCGGATACAGGATCTCTTCGACCGCGGGAGCGAGGCGATGGATCTCGTCGATGAACAGCACGTCGCGCGGCTGCAGATTGGTCAGCAGTGCGGCAAGATCGCCGGCGCGCTGGATCACCGGACCAGAGGTGGCGCGAAAGCCCACCCCCATCTCGCGGGCGACGATCTGCGCCAAGGTCGTCTTGCCGAGCCCGGGCGGGCCCGCGAACAGCACATGGTCGAGCGCCTCGCCGCGATGCCTGGCGGCGGCGATGAAGACCCGCAGATTGTCGCGCAGCGAGCGCTGACCGACGAATTCGTCAAGGGTTAAGGGTCGCAGCGAGACTTCAGGCGCGTCGCTTTCAAGCGGCGTCGGGTCGATCAGGCGCGGTGCGGCCTCGCTCACCGCCCAAGCTCCTGCAGCCCGGTCTTGATCAGCGCTTCGAGCGCTGCACCCTCGCCAAGCCGGCGCGCCGCGGCATTGATCGCGCCATAAGCTTCGGAGCGCGAAATCGAGAGCCCTTCAAGCGCCAGCACCGCGTCGGCGATGACGCCTCGATCGGCGCTGACCGGCGCCGGTGCTGCGCGCGGAACCGCCGGCAGCCCGCTCACCTTGTCGCGCAACTCGTTGACGACGCGCGCCGCAAGCCGCGGTCCGACCCCCTCCGCGCGGCTCAGCGCCGCCTTGTCCTGGGCGAAAATCGCGAGGTTCAGCTCTTCCGGCGAAAGCGCCGACAGGATCGCCAGCGCGAGCCGCGCGCCGACCCCCTGCACGGTCGTCAACAGCCTGAACCAGTCGCGCTCGGCGGCCTCGGCAAAGCCGTAGAGGTGGATGTGGTCCTCGCGGACATGGGTCTCGACGAGGAGCCGCACCGGCGTTCCGGCCGGCGGCAACTGCGACAGGGTGCGGGTCGAGCAGAAGGCGAGATAGCCCACTCCGCCGACATCGACGATCGCCGCCTCGGCGCTCACCTCGTCGACCACGCCCGCTAGCTTGGCGATCATAGGGCCGCACTCCAGAGGCGCTGCGTCTGCGCGTGATGCGCGTGGCAGATCGCGACCGCCAGCGCATCGGCGGCGTCGGCCGCGTCAATGACGCAGCCCGGCAGCAGCCGGCGGACCATCATCTGCACCTGCGCCTTATCCGCATGGCCGCCGCCGACCACCGACTTCTTGACCAGATTGGCCGAATATTCGGCGACCGGCAGGCCGCGCTCGGCCGGCGCCAGCAGGACGACGCCGCGGGCGACGCCGAGCTTCAGGGTCGAGGCGGCGTTGCGGTTGACGAAGGTTTCCTCGACGGCCGCCTCGTCCGGGCGGAACTCGTCAAGAACGGCCACGATCTGACGGAACAGCGAAAGGAGGCGCAGCGCCAAAGGCTGATCGATCGCGGCATGCACGACGCCAGCGCCGATATGGCGCAACCGGCTGCCGGAAACATCGATCACCCCCCAACCGGTATGCCGCAACCCGGGATCGAGCCCCAATACGCGCATCGCCGCGTCCGCGCCGCCCCCGGTCAGGCGCCGAGCCGCGCCATCACGTCCTCGGCCACTTCGAAATTGGCGTAGACGTTCTGGACATCGTCGCTGTCTTCGAGCGTTTCGAGCAGTTTGAAGAGGCCCGCCGCGGTCTCCTCGTCGATCGGTGCTGTGGTTTTCGGGCGCCACGCGAGCCGCGCCGACAGCGCCGGCCCGAAGCGCTGTTCGAGCCCGTCGCGCACCTCGTTGAAATCGGCCGTCGCGCAGACGACGACATGCTGCTCGGCGTCGCTTTCGAGATTTTCCGCGCCCGCCTCGATCGCCGCTTCGAGCATCTCGTCGGCATTGGCGACGCTCGCCGGGTAGACGATTTCGCCGGCCCGGTCGAACATGAAGCTCACACTGTTGGTCTCGCCCAAAGCGCCCGAGGACTTGGTAAAGGCGGCGCGGACCTCGCTCGCGGTGCGGTTGCGGTTGTCGGTCAAGGCCTCGACGATGACCGCCACACCGCCCGGCCCGTAGCCCTCGTAGCGCACCTCTTCATAGGCGTCGTCCGCGCCGCCGCCCGAGCCGCGGCGGATCGCTCGGTCAACCGTGTCCTTCGGCATATTGGCCTGGCGCGCCGCCAGCACCGCCGCGCGCAATCGCGGGTTCGCCGCCGGATCGGGCAGGCCGGTGCGCGCCGCCGTCGTCAGTTCCCGGATGATCTTGGTGAAGACCTTGGCGCGCTTTTTGTCCTGCGCGCCCTTCCGGTACATGATGTTTTTGAATTGCGAATGGCCGGCCATCGATCTCCGCGCGGCTCCCTGTCGGTTGCGACCAGACTAACACGCGCCGGGCGTCATCGCCGGGGCTAACAATCCAATATGGCAGTATTGCGGCGCCTCTGGCCGCCGCTGGCTTGGAATTTCAGCCGCTTGCGATCGGCCGGCCGAAATCGCCGTTCAGGCAGTCCGGAGCTTGCCAGCGCGGCAGATGCGGGACCAGCCCGCCGTCGATTCGCACCGACTTGGATTGCGGTCTGGCCTGGCGCACCTCCTTGGTCATTGCTTAACCGACGATGATAAAATTGCCACAATTGCATGATAGCAATTCCCCTGCCGGCGAGCGGCTTTGGACGGCGAGGGGGGACTATGGACGGAAGATTTGCTGATAATTCGTTGCAAATAACAGCAAAAACAGCAAAACGCAGCAGGCGGCGGGAAGGCCGCTCGTCAATGGCGTCAGTGCTTTAGATCGGCTGGCCAGCGCGGCACATGCGGGACCAGCTTGCCGCCGATCCGCACCGGCTCGACCCGCCGCGCGAGCCCTGTCGCGTCATCGATGTCGACCGCCACGGCGCAGAGCGTGCCCTCGCCCTCGGCCACCTTCGGCCGCTCGCCCGGCATCTTGGTGACAAAGCGGCGCACCGAGGCCGCCTTCTCCAGCCCGATCACCGAATCGTAATTGCCGCACATCCCGGCATCGGTCTGATAGGCGGTGCCTCCGGGAAAGATCTGCGCGTCGGCGGTGGGCGTGTGCGAATGGCTGCCGAAGACGGCGGAGACGCGGCCGTCGGCGAAATGCCCGACCGCCATCTTCTCGCTCGACGCCTCGGCGTGGATGTCGATGAGGATCGCCGTCGGTCCGGCGCCCAAGGGATGCTCGGCCAGGATCGCCGCAAGCCTCGCGAACGGGTCGTCGAGCGCGTCCATGAACAGCCGCCCCATCAGGTTGACGACGAGTGCCGAGCGGCCGTCCGGAAACTGGTGCAGCCGCATGCCGGCGCCCGGCGTTCCGGGCGGAAAATTCGCCGGCCGCAAGACCCGCGGGTCGCGGTCGATATAGCCGATCAATTCGCGCTGGTCCCAGACATGGTTGCCGGTGGTCAGCACATCGACGCCGCTATCGTAGAATTCGCCGCAGATCCGCTCGGTCAGGCCGACCCCATGAGCGGCGTTCTCGGCATTGGCGACGACGAGATCGAGCGCGAGGTCGCGGCGCAGTTCCGGGACGTGCTGCTTGACCGCCTCGCGTCCCGGCCGGCCCATCACGTCGCCGCAGAACAGGATCCTCACCGCCGCCGCACCACGCGTCGATTGGCTTCAGGGAAGGAATTGCGCGATGGAGCCGCCTCGGCCGTTGGCGTGCAATCCCACCGTGGCCCGCCGTAGCAGGTGGGCGCCATGTGCCGAAGCCACGACTCCGGCAGGGACAGCACCCAAGAGGTAGGTATCGGCCCCGGGGCAACATGCGGCCTGACGCACCGCGCAGCCCCATCGCGCGAGACCAAAGCTAGGGTGTCTCCAGCCGCGCCGCAATAGCCTCGATCCGCTGCGCGATCCCGTGCACCCCCGAGGCGGCGGCGTCGCTTGCCGCCAAGGCCTCGGTTTCGGCGGCCCGCGCCCGGCTGCGCTCCTGCTGCAGGGCTTCGTTGGCGTCAGCCAATTCGTCGGCGATGACAAGCGCGGCGAGCAGGATCAGTCTTGCGTCGCCGACCTGGCCCAGCCCCTTGGCGAAGCTCGCCGACCTTGCCGTCGACATATTGCGCGAGCCGGCGGATGCGCGGCTCCTGCCCGTCGTCGCAGGCGATCTTGTACGCGCGGCCGTTGACCGTGACCTCCACCTGGCCCATCTCAGCCCTCCTCCCCCAGCGCCTGGCCGACCCTGGCGAGTGCTGTGTCGACCCGGGCGGCGATCGTATCGGCGATTTCGCGCAGCTTTTCCCGTTCCTCGGCGAGAGCCGGCGAACCCGGCACGCCTCTGGCGCAAACCGCTTCGAGCCGGGCCACCGCCCGTTCGAGACGGTCGAGCGCTTCCTCGAGCCGGCTCACCGGCGCGCCGCCGCCGCCCCCCGTCAGCGCACCCGCTCGTATTTCTGCAATGAGCGGATGTAGGCGGGCCGCGGCGTCTCCGGAAAGAATTGCGGCCACTGCGTCCACGACACCTCGCCGACATAGAGGTCGCCGCGCGAATCGACGGTCAGCCCGTGCGGCCCGAGAAACGCGGTCGGTGCGGTGCCGGCGTGCATGTCGCCGAAGCGCGACAAGAGCTTACCCCGATTGTCGACGATGCTGACCCGCGGACCCAGGTTCGGGCTGTTGCGGTTGACCGCCATCACCGGCCCCAATTCGCCGATATAGGCGACCGGCTGATGCGCGTAATCCATGTAGAGGCCGCAAGGCCGGTGCAGATTGTTCCACTGCGTCTCGTATTTGCCGTTGCCGTCGAATACCTGCACGCGGTGGTTCTCGCGGTCGGCGACATAGACCCAGCCGTCGGCGTCGGTGCAGATGTTGTGCACGATGTTGAACTCGCCCTCGCCGGTGCCGGGCTCGCCCCACGACATCAACAATTTTCCGTCGGGCGAATACTTGTGAACCTTGGCGTTGCCGTAGCCGTCGGAGACATAGATGTCGCCCTTCGGCGAGAGTGCGGTGTGCGTGCAGCGGTGGAACGGCTCGCCGCTCATGTAAGGCTTGGGTTCGCCCGGCACGCCGAGTTCCAGCAGCACCTTGCCGTCGAGCGTGCATTTCCTGACAAAGTGGCCGCCGTCATCGGTCAGGTAGATCGAATCGTCCGGCCCCATATGGACGCCGTGCGCCCGTGGATACTGACCCTCGCCCCACGAGCGAGGAAATTACCCTCGCGGTCGAACACCATGACCGGATGTTCGCCGCGGTTGAAGACGTAGACATTGTCCTTTTTGTCGACGCCGACAGCACCCACTTCCTTGAACGACCAGCCATCGGGCAGTTTCGCCCAATCCTCGATGATCCGGTACTTGTAGTCGCCGCTGCCGACGATGATCGCCATTCATTTTCTCCTGATTGTTCAATGCACCCTGGCGTATTTCTGGATGGCGCGCAAATTGTCGGGCCGCGGCTTGCCCGGGAACAGTCCCGGCCAGAGGGTCCAGCAGACCTCGCCGACATAGAGGTCGCCACGGGAATCGACGGCGAGCCCGTGCGGCCCCAGAAAGGCGGTCGGCGCCTGGCCGGCATGCGGCTCGCCGAGACGCGAGAGCAGTTTGCCCTGGTTGTCGACGATGCTGACCCGCGGACCCAAATTCGGGCTGTTCAGGTTGACGCTCATCGACGGCCCGAGTTCGCCGATGTAGCAGACCGGATGCCGGGCATAATCCATGTAGAGCCCGCACGGCCGGTGCAGATTGTTCCACTGCGTCTCGTATTTGCCGTTGCCGTCGAACACCTGCACCCGGTGGTTCTCGCGGTCGGCGACATAGACCCAGCCGTCGGAGTCGGTGCAGATGTTGTGCACGATGTTGAATTCGCCTTCACCGGTGCCAGGCTCTCCCCAGGACATCAGCAACTTCCCGTCGGGCGAATATTTATGAACCTTGGCGTTGCCGTAGCCGTCCGAAACGTAGATCTCGCCCTTCGGCGAGAGTGCGGTGTGCGTGCAGCGGTGGAAGGGTTCACCCGACATGTAGGGCTTGGGCTCGCCCGGCACCCCCAACTCCAGCAGCACCTTGCCGTCGAGCGTGCATTTTCTGACGAAATGCCCGCCATCGTCGGTCAGGTAGATCGAAGCGTCCGGCCCCATATGAACGCCGTGCGCCCTCGGATAGACCCCCTCGCCCCACGACCGGAGGAAATTGCCGGCGCGGTCGAACACCATGACCGGATGTTCGCCGCGGTTGAAGCAATAGACGTTGTCGTTCTTGTCGACGCCGACTGCCGCCACTTCCTTGAACGACCACCCCTCGGGCAGTTTCGCCCAATTCTCGATGATCTCGTACTTGTAGTCGCCCTGGCCGACGATAATCGCCATCTCGGTTCCTCCCGCAGCACCCGTCCAAGAGCGTACCGAACCCCCCACTCCGAAACAATCCTCGTGCGGCCCGCCGCGACGGAAGATGTGGGTGGGAAAATAACCGCCGAGTTTGCTCGATCTATCGCCGCGAGGGCGGCCGGGCAGACGGGTTTGCGCGATCGCCCGCTTGCCCTTGCCGCCGGGGTGACCCATCTTGCCCGGAATGAACACCACCGCGTCCGCCGCCGCGGCCCCGCCGCTGCCTCCGCCCCGCGACCCTCATTTGCGCCATATGGCCGACGCGCTGCGCGCGCTGGCGATGGACGCCGTCGAAAAGGCCAAGTCGGGTCATCCCGGCATGCCGATGGGCATGGCCGACATCGCCTCGGTGCTCTTCACCAAATACCTGCGCTTCGACCCGCAGGTCCCCGACTGGCCCGACCGCGATCGCTTCGTGCTCTCGAACGGGCATGGCTCGATGCTGCTCTACGGGCTCCTGCACCTGCTCGGCTATCCCGACATGACGATGGCCGAGATCGAGCGCTTCCGCCAATTGGGGAGCCGCACCGCCGGCCATCCCGAGCGCGGCCACGCCGCGGGCATCGAGGTCACGACCGGGCCGCTCGGCCAGGGGCTCGCCAATTCGGTCGGCATGGCGCTCGCCGAACGGATGCTGGCGGCCGAATTCGGCGAGAGCGTCGTCGATCACCACACCTACGTCTTTTGCGGCGACGGCTGCCTGATGGAGGGCATCAGCCACGAGGCGATGTCGCTCGCCGGCCATCTGCGGCTTTCGAAGCTGATCGTCCTCTACGACGACAATTCGATCTCGATCGACGGGCCGACGGCACTCGCCGTCTCCGACGACCAACTGACACGCTTTCGCGCGCATGGCTGGGCCGCCGAGCGCATCGACGGCCACGACACCGACGCGATCGCCGCCGCCATCGAACGGGCGCAGCAGAGCGACCGGCCGAGCCTGATCGCCTGCCGCACGATCATCGCCTTCGGTGCCCCGACCAAGGCCGGCACCGCGGCGGCACACGGTTCAGCCTTGGGTGCGGCCGAGATCGCCGGCGCCCGCGAACGGCTCGGCTGGAACTACCCGCCCTTTGTCATCCCCGAGGATGTCGCCGCCGCTTGGCGCGCGGCGGGTAAACGCGGCGAACCCATTCGCCGGGCCTGGGAAGCGCGCCTGCAAGCGCTGCCGGCGGACCGCCGGGACGAATTCCTGCGCCGCCAAAAGCGCGAACTTCCAGCCGGCTTCGACGCCGCGATCGAGAAGCTCTGCGCCGATTTCCGCGCCGGCGACGCAAAACTCGCGACCCGCCAAGCCTCGGGTGCCGTCCTCGACGCGTTGACCGCAATCGTGCCGGAACTGGTCGGCGGCTCGGCGGATCTCACACCCTCGAACAACACCAAGGCCAAGGGGCAGAAGGAAATCTGGCCCGGCGACTATTCCGGCCGCTATGTCCATTACGGGGTCCGCGAGCACGGCATGGCCGCCGCGATGAATGGCATTGCCGCGCACTCCGGGCTGATCCCCTATGGCGGCACGTTTCTGACGTTTTCCGATTATTGCCGACCGTCAATCCGTCTCTCGGCCTTCATGAACCTCGGCGTCGTCTATGTGATGACGCATGATTCGATCGGGCTTGGCGAGGACGGGCCGACGCATCAGCCGATCGAGCATCTGGCGGCGTTGCGGGCGATCCCGCGGCTCCATGTGTTCCGTCCGGCCGACGCGATCGAGACCGCCGAATGCTGGGCGCTGGCGTTGCGGATGCGCGACCGCCCGTCATTGCTGGCGTTGACCCGGCAGGCATTACCGCTGCTGCGGCACGAGGCCGGCGCGGAGAACCGCTCTGCGCAAGGCGGCTATGTGCTGGCCGAGGCCGATGGCGCGCGCGACGTGACCCTGCTCGCCAGCGGTTCCGAGGTGTCGATCGCGATGGCGGCGCGCGAGATGCTGGCCAAGGACGGCCTCCGCGCCGCGGTTGTCTCGCTGCCGTGCTGGCGGCTTTTCGAGGCCGCACCAGCCGCATACCGCGACGAGGTGCTCGGGACGGCGCCGCGGGTCGGGGTCGAGGCCGCGGTTTCGTTCGGCTGGGACCGCTGGCTCGGACCCCGCTCGGCGTTCATCGGCATGAGCGGTTTCGGCGCCTCCGCCCCCGGCGAAGAGCTCTACCCGCATTTCGGCATTACCGCGGAAAAGGTTGCCGAGGCGGCCCGCGCCCTGCTCTGAACATTCGCCTCCGGGAGGCAAAGAATGGGCGAACGTTTGCGTGACAAGGTTGCGCTGGTGGTTGGGGCCGGCTCGGTCGGTCCCGGCTGGGGCAACGGGAAAGCTGCCGCCGTGCTGTTTGCCCGGGAAGGAGCGAAGGTTCTTTGCGCCGACATCAACGAAGAGGCGGCCAACGAAACCGCCAATATAATTCGAGTGGAAAACGGAACGGCAGCGGCAATCCGCGCCGACGTGACCAGCCATCAAGACATCCGTTGCATGGTCGATGCTTGCATTGATGTCTACGGTCGGATCGACGTGATGGACTATAACGTCGGTCTCGCTGTCGTCGGCGGTGTCGTCGAGCTTCCTGAAGAAGAATGGGATCGGCTGTTCGCGGTCAATCTCAAGGGCTGCTATCTGACGATGAAATATGTGATCCCGATCATGGAGAAGCAGGGCGGCGGCTCGATCATCAATATTTCGTCGATCGCCGGCATCCGCTACACAGGCGTGCCGTATTCCACGTATTACGCGACGAAGGCCGCGATGATCCACCTGACACGGACCACCGCCGCGCAGTATGCCGCGAAACGCATTCGCGTAAACACTGTCCTGCCGGGCCTGATGAAGACGCCGATGGTCGAGAAATCGGCCGGGCTCGCCGCCGAATACGGCCAAGGCGACGTCGAGAACATGTGGAAGGCACGCGAAGCTCAATGCCCGATGGGTCATATGGGCGACGCTTGGGATGTCGCCTATGCCTGCCTCTACCTTGCATCTGAGGAAGCGAAATACGTGACGGGCATCGAACTCGTTGTCGACGGCGGGATTACGCTCAAATACGCCTGAGTTCGGCGGGCAGGGGGCCTAGCCCGCTGCCGCACTTGCGACAAGGAGGCGCCAGCCCCTAAGCTGAGCCCGCGAATTGGAGGAGGTCGGATCATGGCGGTACGGGTTGCGATCAACGGCTTCGGGCGTATCGGCCGGCTGGTGTTGCGTGCGGCTTACGAGCACCAGCATAGCGAGATCGAGGTCGTCGGCGTCAACGATCTCGGGCCTGTCGAGACCAACGCGCACCTGCTGCGCTATGACAGCGTGCACGGCCGCTTTCCGGGCGAGATTACCACCGGCGAAGGCTGGATGGACATGGGCCGCGGCAAGATCCGCGTCACCGCCGAGCGCGACCCGGCGAAACTGCCGTGGCGCGAACTTGGGGTCGATGTGGCGCTCGAATGCACCGGCATTTTTACCAAGCGCGAGGCCGCCGCCAAACATCTCGAAGCCGGCGCCAAGCGCGTTATCGTCTCGGCCCCGGCCGACGGCGCCGACATGACAATCGTCATGGGCGTCAACCACGATGAACTGAAAGCCGAGCACCGGGTCATCTCGAACGCGTCCTGCACGACCAATTGCTTGGCGCCGGTCGCCTATGTGTTGCATCAGGGTGTGGGGATTGAGCGCGGCTATATGACGACGATCCACTCCTATACCGGCGACCAGAATACCGTCGACACGCTGCATCATGATCTGCGGCGGGCGCGGGCGGCGGCGCTGTCGCTGATCCCCACCTCGACCGGGGCGGCAAAGGCGGTGGGGCTCGTGCTGCCCGCCTTGAAGGGCAAGCTCGACGGCACGGCGATCCGGGTCCCGACCGCCAATGTGTCGCTGATCGACTTCAAGTTCGACGCGGCGCGCGAGACCGACGCCGAGGAAGTCAACACGCTGATGCAGGACGCCGCGAAGTCGAACCGGCTCAAGGGGATCATCGGCATCAACAAGGCGCCAACCGTGTCGGTCGATTTCAACCACGATCCGCACAGCTCGACCTTCGATGTGACCCAGACCCAGGTTCTCGACAAGCGCTTTGTCCGGATCCTATCCTGGTACGACAACGAATGGGGCTTCTCGAACCGCATGGTTGAGGTCGCGGCCCATTTCGGCGCGCTCAATTGACGGGGCGACGCCGCCGCCCGCCATCATCGTCCATTCGCTCGACCACGCCGTCGCTGCGCTGAAGGCGGCCGCGGCTGCTGACCGGCCGGTGCTCCTCGTCAGCGCGCCCGGTGCCGGAATCTATGCGGGAGCCGGCTGGTTCCGGTCACTGATCGCCGCGGCGAACGAGGCGGTTACGGGCGCGCAATTTTTCGCGTTTCTCGATTGCGGCGACCAGGCCGGCGCCGCGCTGGCCGCGATCCGTGGCGAAGCCCCCGGAGTGATTTTCGCCGGCCGCGACGATGTCGCCCGTCGTCTCGCCGACATCGCCCGACAGCACGGCGTGCGCTTCACGACAAGCCGCTCCGCGGCAGCCCTCGATCTCGGCGACCATTTTTTCGCCGACCCGGGCGAACTCGCGCGTCTCTGCGCCGCGATCCTGCGCTCGGAGGAATGCGGCGGTCAGCGCTCGCCGAGATAGGCCAAGCCCGGCAGGTATTGCTGGGCGATCTCCGGCGTCATCACCAGGAGCACGAAACTGCCGCCGCCGGCAGTAGAACCGATCTGCCAATTCGGCGCGGCCTGCACCTGGAGATAGCTCTGCATCCCCGGCGCGAGCAGCACGCTCTCGGATTGACCGGTCGGCGTGCCGTAGGGCTGCACCGTGAAGCGATAGGCGCCAGGCTGAAAGTCGCGAAAGAACGCGGTCCCTTCCTTGCTTTGGCCGAGCGATGCACCTTGACGAAAACCGTCGGGTCTGCTGCGTTTACATTGCCGCCTTGCGGGTTCGCCTGGCGCAACCGACCCGCGCCTGACCGGCGGCAGCGGCGGCGCGTTCGCCTGCGCCACCGTTCCGGTCGATCGCGGCGCGCAGCCGGAACCGCCGAGAAGGCACAACCCGACCAGCATTGCCGCCCAGCGATGATGTCGGCGCATCTCCACCCCCAGGCCTCTTACGCTCGGATTAAATCACGAAATTGGCGCAACGTTGCGAAGTTGCGATTTGGCTGCTCCATCGACGCTCGCGACAGCGCCGATCTCCTCGCTTCACCAGCCCCGTTCTGATACAAATGGCTCGATCATCGGCCGCCACACTTTCCCGCGGCCGAAGCTTGAGGCGCTCGACATGCTGAACCGCATCGTCAAGATCTACTCGGGGCAAGGATTGATCGGGCTGGAAGGAGAACCGCGGCGGGCGACGCGGCTCTATCTGATCACGCCTCCGGCTTTCGACCCCGAGGTTTTCGCCAAAGAATTAGCCGAGGCATTGACGGGCGGCGATGTCGCCTGCCTGCAGCTGCGCCTGAAGGATGTCGAGGACGATGCGGTCCGTCGCGCCACCGCGGTCTTGCAGCCGATCGCCCAGGACCGCGGCGTCGCCTTCATCATGAACGACCGGCCTGACCTCGCCGCCGAACTCGGCTGCGACGGGGTGCATGTCGGCGAGGAGGACATGCCCTACGCCGAGGCGCGCCGGCTGCTCGGCCCCGACCGGATCGTCGGCGTGACCTGCGGCGACAGCCGGCATCGGGCGATCGCCGCGGCCGAGGCCGGAGCCGACTATGTCGCCTTCGGTGCCTTCTTCCCGAGCGGCACCAAGGCGGCCAAGCACCGCGCCCGACCCGAACTGCTCGAATGGTGGAGCGAAACGACGGTCGTGCCATGCTGTGCGATCGGCGGCATCAGCCAGGAGAATTGTGGGCCGCTGGTCGAGGCGGGCGCTGATTTTCTTGCGGTTATCGCTGCGATCTGGTCCTACCCGGCCGGCCCTCGCGCAGCGGTCGCCGCCTTCAACGAAGTCCTCGCCCGCCACGGTCGCGCCCATCGCGGCTAAGCCGGCGCGATCGGTTCTCGCGTGCGGCGGCGGTGTGGTACGCTCATCTTCCGCAATCTTCCGAACGGCAAACGCGTTCGCCTGACCGGCCGGGCCGCAATGGAGACATGACGATGGCGCGCCTGCCCTATCTCGACAGATCCGATCTTTTGCCCGAGCACCAGGATCTGCTGGCGCGAAACCTAAACCTCTACCGGGTTCTGGCGCATAGTCCGCGCGCCGCGCGCAGCTTGAACACATTGGCAAGGTTCATTCGGGACGGCAGCCGGCTCGACCCGCGACTGCGCGAATTGGCGGTGTTGCAGGTTGCCTATCTGGCCCGCTCGGCTTGGGGGTACGCGCACCACATCCGGATCGGACGCGAGGCGGGCCTCAGCGATGACGACATTCGCGCCGTGGCCGAGGAAACCGCCGGCCGGACTACGACGCTCGATCCGCTCGCCCGAACGGTGTTGCGCGCGGCGCGGGAGATGACGCTTGAGAGCGACGTCTCCGATCAGACCTTTGCCGAACTCCGCGCCGGTTTAGGCGACGAGCGGCTGACCGATCTGATGGTCACGCTTTCCTTTCACAACGGTCTCGTGCGCCTGCTCGCCGCGATGCGCGTCGATGTCGAGGACGACTATCTTGCGTATCTCGACGAGTTCCCGCTGCCGCCGCCCTGACCGGCGATAGTCGCGCGTCGACAGCCTCAGTGGCTGGCCAGGGCGCGGGCCAGCTGGCTGACCGCTTCCTGATGCTTCTCGTTGCGGATCTCGGCGAAGTTGCGGGCGATCTCGAGCAGCATGCGCTGGTGCGGCGCGATCTGGCGCGGCGCCTCCTGGCCCACACCTTCGTAGAAATAGCTGACCGGCGCGCTCAACGCGCGGGCGATTTCGAACAGTCGCCCAGCCGACACGCGGTTGATGCCGCGCTCGTATTTGTGCGCCTGCTGATAAGTCACGCCGATCATTTCGGCGAGTTGCTGCTGGGTCAGCCCCAGCATGATCCGGCGCTCGCGAATGCGCGCTCCGACGTGATCATCGATCGCGGCCGTCGACCGCCCTCTCTTCGGCTTCGCCATGACTTCACCCATTTTACATTTGCTCCTGTGCGCCGACCACCGCCTGCGCTCTCGGTCGCTAACGCAGCGACAATCGAAACGATCCGCCTGTTCAACCGATGGCCAAGCAAACGCTATCAGCGGAACCACGAACCCGACGACAATCAACGAGAACGGCAGTTCAAGCGTCCAATAATCTCCGAAGTGGTATCCCTCCGGCCCCTTGGCAAGGGAGTTCCATCGCCGCGCGAGCGGCGGCTTGCCCAACTTCCGCGCGCGGCGGCAAGCTGCCGTTGCAGTCCCCCTTTGACGGAGGGAAATTAATGCCCGACCGGTCGGCATCGCCGCAGGTCCGCCCGACGGCCGTAAGGAGCCCGGCCGATCCGACGCAAGGGCTCGTGCTGGCGACGCTGCTCGCCGGGCTCGCCGGGATGGTCGACGCGATCGGCTACCTGCGCCTCGGCCATCTCTTCGTCTCCTATATGAGCGGCAACAGCACCCTGTTCGCGATCGCGGTCGGCCGGGGCGACCTGGCGGAGGCTCTCTGGATTCTCACGCTGATCGCGCTCTTCGTCGCGGGCGCGGCGGCCGGCCAGCTGCTCGCCGTCTTCGGTGGGCGGCGGCACCTGACCTGGGTGCTCGGCGCCGTGACGGTTCTGCTGCTCGTTGCGGCCTTTACCGGCGCCGCCCCGGTCCCGATGGTGCTGGCAATGGGCGCCCTCAACGCCTCGATGCGCCGCGCCGGCAATATCGGTGTCAGCCTGACTTATGTGACCGGCACGCTGGTCAAGTTCGGCCAGGGCCTGGGTAGTTTCGTCGCACGGCGAACTCATGGATGGGATTGGCTGATGCAGGCCGTACCCTGGGTCGGATTGATCATCGGCGCCACCCTCGGCGGGCTCGGCTATCTGCGGATCGGCGTCGCGATCGTCTGGGCGCCGGTCCTCATGGCGAGCCTCCTGGCGCTGGTCTCGGCCATGTTGCCGGAGCCGGCCTAGACGGTCGCCGCCCCTTCTGGGGGCGTGGTGCAGGCCGCCAATTCCTGACGCAACCGCCGGGCGTCCAGATTCTGTCCGATTAGCACCAGCCGGTTTTGCCGCGATCCGGTCCACGCACCGGGATCGAGCGTGAAGCGTCGACCGACGAGGTGAAAGACAAAGCGCTCCTCGCTGCCCCCGAGCCACAGAAAACCCTTGCCGCGAAAGACATGCTCGGGCAGCCCCATGAGAAACGCCTGGAACCGCTCGGGCGAAAATGGCCGGTCTGCGACAAAGGAACAGGAATCGAAGCCGTCGGCTCGGTGGTCGTGATCGTGCTCCGGGGCGAAACCCCGCCCGGCGTCGAACAGTCCGGTGCCAAGGATCAGCGGCAGCGCCGCCCGGGCCTGGGTCGTGCGCAGCAGCCTGGCGCCCTCTGCAATCGCGCGGAGATCGGCCTCGACCTCGTCTAGACGGTCAGCCTGGGCGAGGTCGCATTTGTTCAACAGGATCACGTCAGCGTAGCGGATCTGGTTGCGCGCGGCCTGGCTGTCGTAGAGATCGGCGCGCAAATTCTGCGCATCGACCAAGGCGACGATCGCGTCGAGGCGCAGCCGGCCGCGAAACTCCGGGCGCAGAAACGTCAGAGCGACCGGCAGCGGGTCGGCGATCCCGGTGGTCTCGACCAGGACATAATCGATGACCCCCTGTTGCCCCAGAACGTGGCCGATTGCCTCGACCAGATCGTTGTTTATCGAGCAGCACACACAGCCATTGGCGAGCGCCACCATGTCGTCCCCAGCCGCGATGATCAGCTCGTTGTCGATCGCGATGTCGCCGAATTCGTTGACCAGCACCGCAACGCGCAGGCCCTGCCGGTTGACGAGGATGTGGTTCAACAGCGTGGTCTTGCCGCTGCCGAGAAAGCCGGTGACGATCGTGACCGGCAGGCGCGCCTCGGCCGCCGGCAGGTCGGGGTCAGCTCTCGGCGGCAAAGCTGTAGGTCGTGCCGACGGCGGATTGGCTGACCGCGTCGCCAAAAGCGTTGGCGAGCGCATGCAAGGCCCGCCAGCCGGTGCAATGGCCGGCGATGATGTGCTTGATCCCGAACGGCCGCAGCGCCTCGACCGTGTCGGGGATGATGCCCTCCATGACACCCCCCAGATGCAGCCCGCCCATCAGGCAGTGGATCGGCAGGTCCGGAAACAGCTCGCGGACATGGGTGCAGACATTGACGACGCCGGCATGCGAGCAGGCGCTGAGCACGATCAGGCCAAGGCCGCGCACATGCGCCACGACCATCCGCTCGTCCATCAGGAACGGGTCCGGCCGCCACGGCGCATTGGGACCGCTCCGGCAGAGATGATCGACCCGGCCCCTTTCGAACGGCGTCACCCGCGGGATTTCGCCGCTATAGTAGAAGTGGCCGTCGAGCAGCAACCGCTCGCCCGCGTCGTTGACCACGGCGGCGCCGCACGCCTCGATCTCGGCCGGCAGCGGCACCTTGGCGACCGGAACGACGGCGCCGTTGCTGAGCCTGATCCCCCGCTCGTTGAACATGTCCGGGTTGACGTGGACCGTGACCCCGCCGCCCCGCCCGGTGATGGCGTCGACCGCCGCCGGCAATGCGCCCATATGGTCCCAATGGCCGTGGGTAATGGCGATCGCTTCGACTTCGTTCAGGGGGATGGCGAGATTGGCGCAGTTGCGGATAAACGCCGTACCTTCCGTTCCGGTGTCGAACAGAAGGCAATGCTCGATCTCGCCCGCCTTCGAGCAAAGCCGAAGGCCGTAGCCGAGATTGGCCACCAGCAGCGACTCGCCGGAAATCGTCTGCGCCCCGCCGCGCACGATATTGGCGAATTCAGAAACGGCGAACAGCGTCTTGCTGACGTAGGAATCGCTGACGTTGTCGGTGAGCACGTCAGCGACGAGCAAGTCGATCGGCTGCAGCGCCTGGCTGACGTCAGTCAACTCCTGCTTCCCTGTCAGCACCCCCTGGCATCGAAAAAAGGATCGTCTCCCGTCTACTCCAGTGTCAAGTTTGCGCGCGAGAGATACCCCAAGGAGGAGAGAGATGAGCGAGACTTCGGGCCTCGGCCGCGGCCTGACCAATTACGGCGATCCCGATTTCGCGCTCTATCTGCGGCGGTCCTTCGCCCGCTCAATGGGCTATTCGACCGATATGCTGGCGCGCCCGGTAATCGGCATCGCCGACACCTATTCCGGCTACAACAACTGCCACCGCCACTTCCCGGAACTGATCGAGGCGGTGAAGCGCGGCGTACTGGCGGCGGGCGGGTTGCCCCTGACCTTCCCGACGATTTCGCTCGGCGAGGTGTTTCTGAGCCCGACGAGCCTGATGTTCCGCAACCTGATGGCGATCGACACCGAGGAGATGATCCGCGCCCAGCCGATGGATGCGGTGGTGTTGGTCGGCGGCTGCGACAAGACCGTCCCCGCCCAACTGATGGGTGCACTCTCGGCCAATCGACCGGCGATCGGGCTCGTCGCCGGGCCGATGATGACCTCGCGCTGGCACGGCGAGCGGCTCGGCGCCTGCACGGATTGTCGCCGCTTCTGGGCCAGATACCGCGCCGGCGAAATCGAGCCCGAGGAAATCCGTGAGGTCGAGGGCAACCTGGCGACCACCGCCGGCACCTGCGCCGTGATGGGGACGGCAAGCACGATGGCCTCGATCATCGAGGCTTTGGGCATGATCCTGCCGGGAAGTGCGGCAATCCCGGCGGTTCACGCCGACCGCCTTCGCGCTGCCGAGGCGACCGGGCATGCGGCGATGCGGCTGGCGAAGAGCGGCGTCACCCCGGACCAGATCGTCACACCGCAATCGGTGGAAAACGCACTGCGGGTGTTGATGGCGATCGGCGGCTCGACCAACGCGATCGTGCATCTGACGGCGATCGCCGGGCGGGCCGGCATCGACATCGACCTCAACCGGCTCAACGAAATCAGCGAGACGACGCCTGTGCTGGTCGATCTGAAGCCGACCGGGCCGCATTACATGGAGGATTTATTTGCCGCGGGGGGCATCGGCGCCGTGCTGCGCGAATTGCGGCCTCTACTGCATCTCGACTGCATGACAGTCGCGGGCGAGACATTGGGCGACCGGCTGGCGGCCCCGGCCGCACCCGTCGACCGCGCCGTTGTCAGGCCGTTTCGGACCCGCTGCAACCGAAGGGTGGGCTCGTCGCGCTCTTCGGCTCCCTGGCGCCGGGCGGCGCCATCTTCAAGCGCTCCGCCGCCGACCCCAAACTCTTCGAGAAGGAGGGCCGCGCCGTCGTCTTCAGCTCGCTCGAGGATCTCTCGGCCCGGATCGACGACCCCAGTCTCGAGGTGACGCCCGACGATTTCCTGGTGTTGCAGAACGCCGGGCCGCTCAGTTCCTCGGGCATGCCGGAGGCGGGCTATCTGCCGATTCCCGGGAAACTCGCGCGCGCCGGAGTCAAGGACATGGTGCGCGTTTCGGACGCGCGGATGAGCGGCACCGCCTATGGCTCGATCGTACTGCATGTAACCCCGGACGCGGCCTCGGGCGGCCCGCTCGCCAAGGTCCGGGACGGCGACCGCATTCGCCTCTCGGTCGCCGAGCGCCGCCTCGACCTCCTCGTCCCGCCCGAGGAACTCGCCCGCCGCCCGGTATCGCCGCCGACGGTGCCGGAGCGTGGCTACGCCCGCCTCTACCATCACGAGATCCTGCAGGCCGACCGTGGCTGCGACTTCAACTTCCTGCGCAAGCACCCGCTTGCGCCAGACACGCGCTGACCTCGCTCAGGCAGGCCCGCGCTTTTCGGCGGGTTCGTTGGCATAGCGGAGCGCCATTTCCCATCGTTATCTCCGGTTGTTGGCCAAGTTCGCTCTCAGGTTGACAGGATGCAAAACCCGATGCGAGGCTGTCAGTCGCAGCTTTGACAGGGTACGGGCGTAACGAAGCCCACTTGCGTCAGTCGGGCGGGCGCGACGAGCGGATGTCGGCCGACCGGGGATTTGCGGTTCTGGGGCTGGAGCCCGGCGCAGTCATCGCCGCGCATGCCCGCCTCGCGGAGCGGGTCGACCCGGAGCAAGGCGGCACCCGATACCTTGTCGACACGGTGGATGCCGCCCGCGACGTCCTCCTCGCCTCGCAACACTCCGATTCCCGATAACCGTCAAAACCGTTCGAAGGGGGACGGACCGATGTCTGAGCCGCGGCGCACCAAATTGTCGGAGGACGAAGGACCAAAAGTCGAGCTGCGCGGCGAGGGCGGCGACCTGCCGGTCGCGGCGCCCACGCCCGAGCAGGCCTAGCTCGAGCGCAAAGCCGCGGTGAACCGCCAGGACCACGAGGAATTTCTGCAATACCAGAAGGAAAAGGAGGCGCGGGAGCGGCTGCGCAAGGAGCAGGTCCAGGCCGTCGCGGTATCGCAGCGCAAGGTCGGCCGGCGCAACTTCCTGACCGTTGTAGCCGGCACCGCGGCGGTTGGCGAGGCCGCGGTGCTGGGCTATTCCGTCGTCAAGGACCAGATCCCGGCGACGGCGCGCGGCACGCTGGGGACACCTACACCGAGGCGCAGCGCCACAGCATCGAGCGCGAATTGATCAACCCACGCGCCGACATCGGCGGCCGCGGCTTTGGCAACTGGGTCTTGCTGATGCCGACCAAGCTCGGCGGCGACACCTACGCGGTCAGCCCCAACACCGGGCGCTGCCTATCCTGGATCACGTTTTGGCCATACGGCGATTTCAACCCGATCTCACACCACCTGTGCGTCTTTCCGAGCGCCGATCCGTCGGCAGGCTTCGAGTGGGTCAACAGCACTCAAGGAGGCAAGAACGCGCTGATCTACGGCATCCCGACCAACATCGAGACGCCGGCTGAGGGCTTCAACATCTACCGCGTGCGGTATGACGGCTCGCAAATGGAAGTCATGGAGAATGTCGCCGAGACGACAGGTCTCAGCCTCGGCGTCCATGTATGCATCGATCCAAGGACGGCCGAACGGTATTTCGTTACCGACGGCCAAAAGGACATCGCCGCCTGCTTTGACCGACGCACCTCACGGGTGATCGTGGCGCTCAAATAGCGATTGGTTCAACGGCGCTCTACCTATCCTACCTCTGCTGCTCCAGTTGCAATGGCGGCCACGCTTCGATCAAATCTGAGAGGCTGACCCGAAATGAATTTAGTGATTTTAGTAACTTGTATATCCGTCTGGTTTCCAAGCTAGACGGAGGACACAAGATGTGGACCGAAACCACTCGGCGGCAGTATCGTCGGGAAGATCGGCACTATGCAAGCGATGTAACCGATCAGGAATGGGGATTGATCGAAGACGAACTTCCGCCGGACAAGAAGCTGGGGCGACCGCGCACCACCGAACTGCGGGCGGTCATCAACGCGCTGCTTTACATGTTGACGACAGGTTGTCAGTGGCGGCAGTTGCCAAAGGAGTTTCCGCCCTATTCGACGGTACAGCGGTTCTTCTACCGCTGGCGGGATGACGGGTTGTGGCGGAAGATCAATCACGACTTGCTGATGCGGCTGCGTGAGGCCAGCGGGCGCGAGGCGCGGCGCGAGGCCAGCGGGCGCGAGGCCAGCCCCAGCGCCGGGGTGATCGACAGCCAGTCGGTCAAGACCATCGAGGCCGGCGGTCCGCACGGTGGAGCCTGTCCTCGGGCGCGGCACCGCCGCGGGATGCCGGCAAGAAGATCAACGGGCGCAAGCGCCATTTGCTCACCGACACCCTTGGCCTGCCGGTGGCAGCCGTGGTTCATCCCGCCGACATCCAGGATCGCGACGGCGCGCCGCTGGTCCTGGCCAGCGCCCGCTTTCTCTATCCCTGGCTGCGCCATGTCTTTGCCGATGGCGGCTACGCCGGGGCCAAGCTGGCCACCGCCCTCGACAAGATCGGCCGATGGACGGTCGAGATCGTCAAGCGCAGCGATACGGCAACCGGCTTTGTGGTTCTGCCGCGGCGCTGGGTGGTCGAGCGCACTTTTGCCTGGCTCAATCGCAACCGCCGTCTCGCCAAGGACTTTGAAGCGAGCCTCGAAAGCGCTCTCGCCTGGCTCTATCTCGCCAGCGCCAAACTACTTATGCGTAGATTAGGAAGGATACTACATGCTTAATCTGCATTATAAGTCGGACACTTAGCAACGGCTGTTGCCGTCATTGTGTGCATGGATGATGCCTGATCGTCTCCCACCGGGCGGCGAGGTGTGTTGGTGTGTCAGAATTTTCCTTATTTTATACGCTTATAGATTTTTCGGTAATATGTACTTACCCATACCCCCATTTTTTAACCCTTTTCAATTAAAGTAGAATTTTGGAAAGAAATTGACACACTGACATATAGGAACGTAAGCTCTTGCATATGATAGCGAATATGTGTGTCAGTGTGCCCAGCTGTGGGTCAAAGACTTCGGCACACGCTGTCTCTCTCACGGCGATTGCAGTGATCGAGATGAGCCAATCGAGTTGGCTCGTCGCCGGTATCGTTCCTGGAGCCGAACGTCATCCACTGAAGAAGCTGGCGCCCGATGAGGAGGCGCTGCTGCGTCTGCTGGAGCGCTGGCGGGATGAAGCGACGAAAGCCGGCGGCACGATCGCTCGGATTGTGGTCGCCCCCTGTTCGAGCCAGGGGCAGGCCTTCGAGGCTGGGCGCGACGGTTTCTGGCTGGCTCGTTGGCTCCGCGGGCGCGGCATTGAAGCCTTTGTGATGCATCCGAACAGCGTTGCCGTGTCGCGCGAACATCGTCGGGCGAAGACGGACCGGCTCGACACCGAGCTATTGAAGCGGGCGTTTCTCGGCTGGCTTCGCGGGGAAGGCGACCATTGCGGCATGGCCGCGATCCCGACCCTTGAAGAGGAGGACGCCAAACGGCCGAGCCGCGAGCGTGAGAACCTGGTCGACGAGCGCACGCGCATCGGCAACCGGATCAAGGCGACGCGCGCGCGCCTCGGTATTCGCGGCTTCAAACCGACCTTGCGCACGGCAGCGGAGCGGCTGGAACGCCTGGACACGCCCGAGGGGGCGCCGCTGCCGCCCCGTACGTTGGCCGAGCCGCGGCGTGAGATGGCACGGCTGCGCCTGCTTGCCGAGCAGATCCGCGAGATCGAGGCAGCACGCTGTGAGCGCTTGCGGCAGCACCCGGACAAAGGCGCTCATCCGATGGTCCGCCTGCTGGCGCAGATCGTCGGTGTTGGCCTCGCGACCGCCGACCTGCTTGTCCAGGAGGTCCTGTCGCGTAATCTGCGCGACCGCCGAGCGGTTGCGCGGTACCGCGGGCTGACCGGAACGCCGGATGAGAGCGGCGCGCGCCGGCGGGAGAAGGGACTGGCTCGATCGGGGAACGCGCGGGTGCGCCGCAGCATGCGGCAATTGGCCTGGCGCTTCCTGATGTTCCACTGGCGCTTCCTGATGTTCCACTGGCGCTTCCTGATGTTCCAAAAGAACAGCGCCTTGGCCCAGTGGTACCGAGCGCGCACCGCAGATGCTCGCGGCGCCACCCGCAAGACCATGATTGTCGCGCTGGCGCGCAAGCTGCTCGTCGCGCTCTGGCGTCTGGTGACGACCGGCGAGGTTCCCGAGGGCATCATCCTGCGTCCAGCGCTGGGCGCGGCCGGTCGACATCAAAGCTATCCCACGGAATTCGGCGCCCGTCGCCAGGGTCGGCCGGGCGTTGATGACGATCCGAGCGGCGGTGACCCGAGGCAGGCATGGCTTGCCCGCCGCCCTAGAGAATGGGCCTGCCGTCTCGGAGCCTTGTCACCGATGCGCATGACTGCATCATGGTTCGGATCCCACCGGTCCACCGAATACAGGTGTGTCGGCGCAATGTTCGCGCCCAATGGCGAGCTCCCCTCGGATCATCCTGAAAAACATCCGCATGCTGCCCTGCGCCGCTACCGCCTGCATGTTGTTCTGCGCGGATACCGCTTGCATGCTGTTCTGGGCGTTGTTGGCCAGCGCCCAGATCACGCTGCGCAAAGTCGACGGTTGGAGGACCCTGAATGTCGCCCCGGCCGAGCAAATCCTTGATCTGCTCGCATGAACCGATAACATCTCTGCCGGAGATCGCCGCCATCGGCAATTTCCACCAACTGCCGCACCCGACCTCTGGGGGTTAGAGGTTCGAACTCCTCTCGGGCGCGCTAATCTTGCAAGACATTACGGGGCTTCTCCCGGGGATCGAGCGCTGTTCAATCTCGGCCGCCTTCCGCTTTGGCACACATCAGCATCCTCAAGGTTTCGATGCGCAAGCTTACGCCGCAGGTATTACCGAGCGGGCGGTTTGTACGCCGCAACGACCTCCTTCGCCTTTTGCCGAATGCCGGCAATCTCCTCCATCATGAAGAGGCGGGGCAACTCGACAGATCGGTCAGAGATCGAGAGACTACTGACCCCGACTTTCTGAGCCGTCGCGCGTGAGTTTGATCGAACCGGTTGCTGCGAGAGGGCGGAGCCCCCGGGAAGACGGGCGCGGAGTCCCGTGCCGTTGCAATTTCGGAGTGCCGAGTTCGGCGCCGTTGCTCCGGCTCGATCAGCCTTGGGCCGTCTGGAGCTTCAGCAGCTTCGGGTCGGCATATTGCGGCCGCAGCGGCTGCGCCTTCGAGAGCAGCGTCTGCAGCTGGCAGTCGCCGACGCCTTCGTTGAACACCTCGTGTTGGAGGAAGGGCGGCAGGCACACCGAATCCCACCGCCGGAGCCGGATGTCGTAACTCTCTCCACCCTCCCAGCAGCGGACCAGGCACTCGCCATCGAGAATGAAGAAAACCTCCTCGGTCTCGTGACAATGCGACGGGATGCGGTTGCCCGGCGGCATCGTCTGGATCGACATCGTGAACGACGTGGCTGGGATCGAGCCGCGCAGAATCCTTCGGATCGACCGAACCGCTGGCGCCGAGATAGCGACGCTGCACCCGCGCATAGCGCGGGTCGAGTGCGGTCTCGAAGCCGAACACCGACCAGTCCTCGCGGCGGTCGACGAAGCGGGCAACGCGCCCCGCGAGCTTTTGTTCGAGCGACGCCGGGGGCAGCGTGTCCATTGCGATCTCCCTCGGTCAGGCGATTTCGGGGTAACCGAGTGCCGCGGCCTCGCTCGCGTAGTCGAGCAGGCCGCGATAAGCCGAAATCCGGCAGGTCGACGATGTCGGCGATCATCAGCCCGGCCCGCACCGCGGCGTAGCGCGGGCTGTAGGCGAGTTCGGCCAGCGCCTCGCGCAAGACGGCGACTGTCTCGGACGGAGACGCAGCCGCGGTAACGAACGGGATCGCCGGGCTCGGCGGCGTTTCCGCGATGATCCGGGCCCGCGCCGCCGCCTCCGGGCGGTAGCGGCGCCAGAATTCGTAAGTGACGCAATCGATCGACGCGACATCGCCTTCGCCGCGCAGCAGCCGTTCGAGGCTGGCGGGATGTCCGCCGGTCTCGACCACCCGCGCGAACAGCGGCCGACCGCGGGCGATCTCGGCCAAAGCCCGGCGGGGCAGGTTCATGCCCGAGTTGGAGGCCGTGCTGTTGAGCAGAAAGACCTTGCCCTTGAGGTCGGCCCGCGTCACCGCCCGCAACTCTGCGGGAACCAAGAAATAAGCCTGGTGGGTCGGTCCGTCGCAGCCTGGCGCGTCGATGTTCAAGCTGAACCGGCTGTCGGCCTCGGGCGGGATCGAAATGGACGACGCCGGGTGGCACCACCTCGTCTTTGCCCGGCGACACACCGATCAGGCCAGCGCCGATTACGACGTGGCCGGGCTGCGCGCCAGCGATGACGGTTACCGCCTCGTTGATCCGCGGCTGATCGAGGATTGGCCCGAATGGGGCGACGGCGTTACCAACTCGATCATGACGCTGTTCCCCTGCCTCAACCTGCAACAGAGCCTCAACACGGTCGCGATCCGCCAGATGGTGCCGCGGGGAGCCTTCAAGTCGGAGCTGTTCTGGACCTTTCTTGGCTTTACCGACGACGACGAGGCAAGGACCAAGATCCGGCTGCGGCAGAGCAATCTCTTCGGCCCGGCCGGGTTCATCTCGCTCGAGGATGGCGCGATCGGCGAATTCGTCCAGAAGGCGATCCGCGGCGAACGCGAGCAGACGACGGTGATCGAGATGGGCGGACGCGAGGTCGGACCCTCTCCTAAGACGCGGACGACGGAGACCGCGGTCCGCGGCTTCTGGCGGACATACCGCCGCTTCATGGGATTGTGACATGGCGGCCGATCCGGCCATGCCGACACCCGTCGACAGCGCGGTGCGCGCCGCGATCGACGATCTCTTCGCGCGTTATACCCACGCGATCAACAACGACGCGCCCGAAGCTTGGCCGGATTTCTTCACCGCGGACGCCAAGTATCGGGTGACCACGCGCGAGAACGTGGGCAAGGGCTGGCCGATCGGCGTCATGTTTTGCGACGGGCGCGGCATGATGCAGGACCGCGTCACCGCCTTGCGCCACGCGATCGTGTTCGAGCCGCATGTCTACCGCCATATCGTCGGCAGCGTGCTGATCGCGGCGCTGCCGACGGCGCCTATTCGGCCGAGAGCGGCTTCCACATCCTGCGCGCCGATGCGGCGGGCGCAGTCGTCACCTACGCGATCGGCCGCACGACGCGCCAGGCTGCGACGGACCGACCCACCGGGCTTATTTTCTTGGTTCCCGCAGAAGTCGCGGGCTGTGACGCTGGCCGACCTCAAGGGCAAGGTCTTTCTGCTTAACAGCGTTGACGAGATCGTCCGCGGCGGCGGCGCAATGCGGTTCCGCAAGCGCAGCGTGATCTTGCGATTCGCCCCGTATCGACATGCTGCTGGTGATCCCGCCGTGAGTTGCGTATCACGGCGGGCGACGCTTTCGCCGAAACCGGCATTCCGGGTCCGATCAGGCATCAACCGATATGGTGGTGAGATCGTAGGCGGGGGACAGGATGCCGAAGCCGTTTCACCTCGCGTGGTTCTTGCAAGGCTCGAGCGCCCAGGCCTGGGGCGAGGCCTGGACCGGCCATATCGGCGCGAGCTGGATGGAGCCCGAGCTGTTCCTGAACATGGCGCGCGTCGCTGGAGCGCGCCTGCTTCGACTACATCCTGCTCGAGGACTCGTCCTATGTCGGCGAAAGCTTCGGCGGCTCGACCGAGATCTACCTCAAGAACGCCATCGCCGTGCCGCGCCAGGACCCGTCGGTGGTGGCCGCGCTGATGACCCAGGTGACGTCGCGCATCGGCATCGTGCCGACCTTCGGCACCTACGCCTACCATCCCTATCTGCTGGCCCGCCTGGTGGCGACGCTCGACCAGGTGTCGGGCGGGCGGATCGGCTGGAACGCCGTCACCGGCAGCTCGGATTTCGCGGCCATGAACTTCGGCATGCAGGGCATGCCCGAGCACGACCTGCGCTACGACATGGCCGACGAATACATGGAGGTGTGCCGCGGCCTGTGGGGCTCGTGGGAGCCCGGCGCCATCATCGCCGACCGCAAGAGCGGCGTGCTGGTCGACCCGACCAAGGTCCATCCCGTCAACTTCAGGGCAAGTACTTCAGCACGCGCGGGCCGCTCAATTCCGGCCCGGCGCCGCAGGGCCAGCCGGTGATCGCCCAGGCCGGCGGCTCGCCGCGCGGCCGCAGGTTCGCCGCCGCCCATGCCGACACGATCGTCGTGCACGCCAAGGGCATCGAGGCGATGAAGGCCTACCGCGACGACGTGCACAAGCACATGGTCGCGCAGGGCCGCAGGCCCGAGGACTGCAAGGTCCTCTTCCTGATCAATCCGATCCTCGGCGAGACCGATGGAGGAGGCGCAGGAGCGCAAGAGCAAGCGCGCCGCGATCGCGCATGCCGAGAAGATCGACGAGCGGCTGGCGCATTTCGGCAAGGTGACCAACATCGATTTCGGCAAGTTCGACCTCGACAAGCCGCTGCCCGACTCACGTCACGACCAACGGCCATCAGGCCGAACCTCGAGCAGTTCCGCAAGATGGCCAACGGCCGCTCGATCCGCGAGACCATGGCGAGCTTCAACGCCGTCGACCTGTCGGTCGAGCTCGTCGGCACGCCCGACGCCGGTCGCCGCGCGCATGGGCGAGGTCATGCAGGAGGTCGGCGGCGACGGCTACCTGTTCTCCATGCCCAACGTCAACCGCCGCACCCTGGCCGAGATCGAGGACGGGCTGGTGCCGGCCCTGCAGGATCGCGGCCTGATGCGCACGGCCTACGAGCACAAGCAGTTCCGCGACAATCTTCTGGCGTTCTGAGCGCCCTCACGCGCTACCCGGCGGCGTAGCGACTGCGCGGTCGCTCCAATCCCATGTTCTCGCGCAAGGTCGCGCCCTCGCATTCGGCGCGGAACAGGCCGCGCGACTGCACTCCGGGATGACGAGATCGACGAAGTCGTCGAGGCCGCCCGGCAGGTAGGGCGGGTGGACGAGAAAGCCGTCGACCCGTGGCCGCGGAACCAGGTTTCCATGTCGTCGGCGATCTCGGCCGGCGAACCGATCAGTGTGCGCTGCCCGCGGGCGCCGGCGAAGCGCTCGTAAATCTGCCGGATCGTCAACCCCTCCTCCCTGGACCAGCGAACGATGTTGCGCATCGAGGTCTGACCCGCGAGTGCCGCGACATGATCGGGAATCTCGGGCAGCGGCCCGTCAAGGTCGAATTCGGACAGATCCGAATTGTCGAGCTGGTTGGACAGCAGTTCGAGCCCGACATCGGGATGGATCTTCGACTGCAGGAAGCGGTGCTTTTCCTCGGCCTCTCTTCTGGTCCGGCCGACGACCGCGTTGAGGCCGGGCATGATCTTGAGCGCCTCGGGCGGCCGCCCGTAGCGGGCCATTCGGCCCTTCAGGTCACGATAGAACTCCTGCGCTCCAGCCAGCGTGTGTTGCGGCGTGAAGACCCCCTCGGCGAAGCGCGCCGCCACCTCGCGGCCGACATCGGACGACCCTGCCTGGAACAGTACCGGATGTCCTTGCGGCGGCCGCGCGACGTTGAGCGGCCCCCGTACCGAGAAATGCTGCCCTTTGTGGTTCAGGGCATGCAGTTTCGCCGGGTCGAAGTAGATCCCGGACGCTCGGTCGCGGATTAATGCGTCGTCGTCCCAGCTCTCCCAGAGCCCTTTGACCACCTCGACGAACTCGACCGCCCGGTCGTAGCGTTCGCCATGTGCTGGTAATGCTGCTCGCGGCCGAAATTATAGGCTTCGGAAAGGTTCGACGAGGTGACGACATTCCACCCGGCGCGACCGCCGCTGATATGGTCGAGCGAGGCGAACTTGCGGGCGATATGGTAGGGCTCGTTGTAGCTGGTCGTCGCGGTGGCGACGACGCCGATATTCTTGGTGAGGGCGGCGAGCGCCGGCAGCAGCGTCAGCGGATCAAAATACGCCATGTACTGCGGCCAGCGGCGCAACGCCGATAATTTACCGTCACGCACGGCGACCGCGTCGGCGACGAACATCAGGTCGAACTTGCCGCGCTCGGCGGTCTGCGTGATCTCGGCGTAGTGCCGGAAATTGGTGCCGGCGTCGATCTGCGCCTCCGGGTGCAGCCAGGCGGCGACGTGATTGCCGGTTGGATGAAAGAACGCGCCGAGTTTCATCAACTCGCCATGGCGTTCGTCTCGCATCGGTCCCTCCTGCGCCCCGATCTCCGCTAGGCATCGTGCAAAGTCGGGGCCAGATTATTGGGCCGCGGTGATTCTGAGGAAACCTGAATTTGCGCGACTGGTCGATGCTCTGATCGCTCGGGTCGTCGCATTTCGCTTTTCCGAATGGCGTTCAGGCTCGCGCCGTTTGCGCGGCTGCGCTAGCATGCCGCAAGACGCGAGCCCCGGGAGTGAATGCGGATGACCCTCGCTTACAATGGTCCATCTCCGGCGTCGGGAAACGGAAACATGGCTGCCGCGCAGGCGGTCGCCCGCGAACGGGGGATAGAAACGGCCGCGGAATTTGACGCAGTTGTCATCGGCGCGGGCGTTTCCGGGCTCTACCAGCTCTACAAACTGCGCGAACTCGGCCTCAAGGTGCGGGTGTTCGAGAGCGGAACCGGTGTCGGCGGCACCTGGTATTGGAACCGCTATCCGGGCGCCCGCTTCGACTCAGAGAGCTATACCTACGGCTATTCCTTCTCGAAGGAATTGCTGGACGAATGGAACTGGGCCGAGCGCTTCGCCCCGCAGCCCGAGACCGAGCGCTATCTGAACCATGTCGCCGACAAGTTCGACCTGCGTCGCGACATCCAGTTCGAAAGCCGCGTCGCCGCCGCGCATTACCGGGAGGAAACCCGCAGCTGGGAAGTCATCCTCGAGGATGGCCGGCATTACTGCGCGCGCTTCCTGATCACCGCGATCGGCGTGCTCTCGGCGCCCACCATGCCGCGCATCCCTGGCGTCGACACGTTCCAGGGCCAGTCCTGCCACACCCATTACTGGCCCAAGGAAGGGGTGGATTACGCCGGCAAGCGTGTCGCGGTGATCGGCACCGGTGCCACCGCGGTGCAGACGATCCAGGAAATCGCCAAGACCGTCGGTCATCTGACCGTCTTCCAGCGCACCCCGAACTGGTGCGCGCCGTTGCATAACGACAGGATCGGCGCCGACGAGATGCGCCGGATCCGAGCCGATTATTCCGAGATCTTCGCGCGCTGCGCCGAAACCCCCGGCTGCTTCATCCACGCTCCCGACCCGCGCGCCACGCACGAGGTGACGCCGGAGGAGCGCGAGGCCTTCTGGGAAAAGCTTTACGCCGAACCCGGCTTCGGCATCTGGCAGGGCAATTTCCGCGACATGCTGACGGACCGCGAGGCCAATGCGCTGGTCTCGGAGTTCATCGCGCGCAAGATCCGCGAGCGCGTCGAGGACCCGGCGGTGGCCGAGAAGCTGATCCCGAAAAACCACGGCTTCGGCACCCGCCGCGTGCCGCTCGAGACCCGCTACTACGAGGTCTACAACCAGCCCAACGTCAAGCTCGTCGACATCAACGAGACGCCGATCGAGCGCGTCATGCCGAAGGGCGTCAGGACGAGCGACGCCGAATACGAATTCGACATAATCATTTACGCAACTGGCTTCGACGCGATCACCGGCAGCTTCGACCGCATCGATCATCCGGGGCGTGGACGGGGTGCGGCTGAAGGACAAGTGGCGGGACGGCCCGCAGACCTTTCTCGGCATCCTGGTCGAAGGTTTCCCGAACCTGCTGATGGTGATGGGCCCGCATGCCGGGCTCGGCAACTTCCCGCGCGCCGCCGAATACAGCGTCGAATGGGTGACGGGCCTTGTCCGCTTCGCGCGCGACCGCGGCCTGACGCGGATCGAGCCCACCGCCACGGGCGTCGCGCAGTGGACCGATCACGTCCTGGGGCAGGGCGAGGGGCTCCTGATGAACGAGATCAACTCGTGGATGACCGGCGTCAACCGCAATGTCGAGGGTAGAGAGACCCGCAAGATCATGCGCTACAGCGGCGGCCACCCCGCCTTCCGCGAGCACTGCGACGCTGTGGCGGCGGGCGGATACCGCGAGCTTTCGCTGGCTTAGGCACGGCCCTCCCGGCCGGCAACAGCGAACGAGGAGTGTTGCGATGGCGTCCTTTCCGCTGGTTTCGGCGACCGGAATGCTGGGTTCGGGATTTCGCGCGGAATCGCTCGACAAGGCGATCGGAGAGGGCGCCCGGATGATCGGTTGCGACGCCGGCAGCACCGACCCCGGCCCCGGCCCGCTCGCCACCGGCGCCTGCATGTTCTCGAAGGCGGCGGTCAAGCGCGACACCGAGATCATGATGACCCGCGCGGTGAAGGCCGGCATCCCGCTCGTCATCGGCTCGGCCGGCACGTCGGGATCGGATGCCGGGCTTGCCTGGATGGTCGAGATCGTGCGCGAGATCGCCCGCGAGCGGGGCCTCCACTTCAAGCTCGCGGTCATTCATTCCGAATTGTCGCCTGAAGTCGTGCGACGGCACCTGCGCGACGGCTGCGCTCGGGCGCTGCCGCCCTCGGCGCCGCTAGGTGACGCCGACATCGACGCGGCGACCCACATCGTAGGGATGATGGGGGTCGAGCCGATCCAGCAGGCGCTTTCTGCCGGCGCGCAGATCGTCGTCGCCGGGCGCAGCAGCGACACCTCGATCTTCGCGGCGTTGCCATTGCTCGAAGGCTATGCCCCGGCCGTCGTCTGGCACATGGCGAAGATCCTCGAATGCGGTGCAGCCGCGGTCGCCGTGCGCACCGCGCCCGACTGCATGATGGCGGTGTTGCACGAGGACAGTTTCGACGTCTTTCCGCTGCGCGAGGATTACCGCTGCACGCCGCAGAGTGTTGCCTCGCACACGCTCTACGAAAACGCCGACCCGTTCGAGCTCACCGAGCCATCCGGCACGTTACGCACCGACAAGGCCCGCTACGAGGCGATCTCCGATCGCGCGGTGCGCGTTTCGGGTTCGGAGTTTGTCCACGCTCCCGAATACACGATCAAGCTCGAAGGGGTCCGCCATGTCGGGTATTCGACGATCGTGATGGGCGGGGTGCGCGACCCCTATATCCTGGCGCAGATCGACAGTTGGCTCGCCCAGCTCGACGACAGCGTCAAGACGCGCATCCGCAACACGGTCGGCGAGCGGCCCTACGAGATCGTCACTCGCGTCTACGGCCGCGATGGCGTGATGGGCGCACTGGAGCCGCAACGGACGGGCGTTGGCGGCCACGAGGCCTTCATCCTGTGGGACGTGATCAGCGGGTCGCAGGAATTGTCGCGCTCGATCGCGACCAGCCTCTCGCATATGGCCGTGCACAACCCGATACCGAAATGGCACGGGCTTATCTCGGGTGTCGCCTTCCCCTATTCCCCGCCCGAGATCGACCGCGGCCCGGTCTACGAGTTCCACCTCAACCACGTGCTCGTGCCGGAGAGCCCGACCTCGCTCTTCCGCACCGAATACGAGGAGGTCTGATCATGGCGACCCTCGGCGATCTGGCAAAGCTGGTGCGCTCGAAGAACGCCGGCCCGTTCTGGCTGACGATCGACATCATGTTCGACGATGCCCGCGCCTACCGCCGCGCCCGGGACGCCGAGATCGTCAACCGCGCCGCCATCGCCCGCCTCTACAACCGCGAACCGAGCAGCATCATCGTCGTCAACCACGACACGGCATTGGCGATCAAGGTGAGTTTCCCCCGCCCGCAAAGCTCCGGCTCCAAGCACGACAGCGACGTTTACGGCGGCCAGCAATACGCCCCGCTCCTCGGGCTGGAGGTGCCGGGCTGACGCGTTGAGGTAGGATGGGTTGAGCATCGCGGGTTTCGTTTCGCTCAACCCATCCTAGGAGCTGGATTCGACTCCGCCCGATCGGTCTTTCAGCATACGCGCACTATTTTTCAGGTTCGGACCGCACACGCCATGAGCCCGTCGGACGCCGCGTGGCAACAATTGATCTCCACATTGCACGCGTCCGGCCGCAAGGCTGCACTCGCGATCACCGGGGGCGGCAGCGGGGCGGTCGGCGAGTTGCTTCGCATTCCCGGCGGCTCTCGGCTGCTGATCGAGGCGCAGGTTCCCTACGACGAGACGGCGCTTGCGGCGTTCCTCGGCTCGGCACCCGCGCAGGCGTGCAGCGCCGACACGGCAATCGCGATGGCGCAAACTGCGCGGGCGCGCGCCGCCCGGCTGGCGCCCGCGGGCAGCGATCTGGTGGGCCTGGGCGCCACGGCGGCGCTGGTGAGCGATCGTCCGCGCAGGGGCGAGCACCGATTTCACATCGCCTTCGCCAACGCCGCCGGCATCGCGCACTGCACCTGCGTGCTGGCCAAGGGCCGACGTGATCGCGCCGCTGAAGAAGACCTCGTTGCGCGTGCAATCCTCCTGTGGCTGGCCCGCGCATGCGGGATTGCCGCACCGCCGCCGAAGAGCCTGCTCGCCGCGTATGAACATTATGCGGAGACGCTCATCGGGGCCGTGGATACGATCGATCAGCTGTTGGCGGGCGAACTCGATCGCGTCACCGTCCAGCCCGACGGCCAAATAATGCTGTCGGCGCCGCAGCCCTCGGTGCTGTTCCCGGGTTCTTTCAACCCGATGCACGAGGGACATGTCTTGCTGGCGCGGGTCGCCGAAGACATGAGGCAGCAGCCCCTGGCGTTCGAAATCTCGGTCACCAACGTCGACAAGCCGCCGCTGGCGGGCGAGACGGTGAGACGCCGGGCCGCGCAATTCGCCTGGAAGTCGCCGGTCGAACTCACGCGAGCGCCCACCTTCCTCGAAAAGTCGCGCCTCTTTCCGAGGACGACGTTTGTGATCGGCGCGGATACGGCGGAGCGACTGGTGGCGCCGAAATATTATGACGATGACGAGCTCCGAATGCATGTCGCGCTCGAGGAAATCGCCAATTCGGGGAGCAGCTTTCTGGTGGCGGTGCGCATCGACGCGGTGGGCCGCGTGCGCGCGCTGAGCGACATCTCCGTGCCGCGCCGCTACGCCGATCTCTTCACCGAAATCCCCGAGCACCGTTTCCGGCTTGACACATCCTCATCCGAGATCCGCGCACGGATAAGTGCAGTCGGTAATTCATAGTTACGTAGGATGGGTTGAGCCTTGCGAAACCCATTACGCCCTCGGCGCGACGGAGAAGCGGGCGATGGGTTTCCTTCACTCAACCCATCCTACGAGCTAACTAGTCTTTAGCGCCGATAGCTGGACGGTGTCGCAGCGGCCTCTCAATTCACCGATGGCCTGGGCGTCCGGGGGGCCACCGCGTGCGGTCAATTTCGCAAGCTCTTCAGAATAGTGTTCGTGACCGGGCGGCGATACGGTCAGAAACATCCTCACCGGCCGGTCGCTGGAGTTGCCGATGTTGTGAGGCACGCCGGGTGGAATGAACACGAAGGTTCCAGGCTTGGCGCGGACCAGTTGGTCGCCGACCTGCCACTCGCCCTCGCCTTCCAGCACGTAGAAAGTCTCCTCCTGAACGCGATGAACGTGAAGGCCGGTCGAAAGCCCAGCTGGCATTGTCAATTCGAACATCGAGGTGTGCTTCGAATCCGCGCCGGTCGCGAGGAACGCCAGCGGCTGGCCGGCCAACATGACTTCCTTGCCCTCCCCCGGCATTCGAATGACTGCTTTTGCACTCATGGTGCGTTCTCCTTGATTTGGCGCCTTGTCCCGCGCAGCAAACACGGCAACATAGTCCCGCCGCATCCAAAGGTCCTGAATTCGTCGCGAAAATGTTGCTAAATGTTTCCTAATCGCGCTCACTCAGCCGATGGCGACGGTTCACAGATTTGGCCCGTTCCGCCTCGACGGCGACGCTGAAATACTGTTTTGCGGCGCCGAACCGACGGCGCTGGGTCGTCGTGCGATTGCGCTGCTTCGACTGCTTCTGGAGCGGGCGGGCGCGCCGACTTCGAAAGATGCGCTGATCGCAGCGGCTTGGCCGGACCTAGCGATCGAAGAAAACAATCTGACGGTTCAAATCGCAGCCTTGCGTCGAGTTCTTCAAGAGGCGGCCGGAGGTGCGGCTTGGATTGAGACCTTGCCGCGCCGCGGCTACCGCTATGTCGGACCCGCAGTCACGACGGATAATTCGCCCACCGACGTGAACCCACACACGTCACCGGCGCTCGCGTTCTCCGTCAACCCCTCCATCGCGGTGCTGCCGTTCCAGAACTTGAGCGGCGATCCCGAACAGGAGCATTTCGCCGACGGCATGGTCGAGGAGATCATCACGGGACTTTCCCGCATCCGATGGTTCTTCGTTATCGCCCGGAATTCGACCTTCACCTACAAAGGCCGGGCGGTCGATGTGAAGCAGGTTGGCCGCGAGCTTGGCGTCCGTTATGTGCTTGAGGGCAGCGTACGCAAATCGGGTGACCGCATCCGTATGACCGCACAGTTGGCCGACGCCGCAACGGGCACTCATGTCTGGGCGGAGCGCTACGACCGCGACCTCGCCGACATCTTCGTGGTGCAGGACGAAATTGCCGAGCGCGTGGTTGCCGCGATCGAGCCGGAGCTGTACGCGGCCGAGCAGGTTCGTAGCCAGAGCAAGCCGCCCAACAACCTCGATGCCTGGGAATGCGTGATCCGTGCGCTGTCCTGCATCGGCCAAGGTACCCGCGACGAAAATACCAGGGCCGAAGCCTTATGCCGCCGCGCAATCGCGATCGCGCCCGACTACGGAAGAGCCCACAGCCTACTGGCTTGGGCATTAATGCGCCGCAGTACGTGGTCGGGTGACTTGCGGTCGGTCGTTTCCGAGGTCAGCGCGGAGACACGAACTGCACTCGCCCTCGACGACCGCGACCCTTGGGTACATTTCGCGGAAGGCATGTTGCAGTTGCGATTGCATCATCGCGACGAGACTGCGAATGCGTTGCGCCGGGCTTTGGAGTTGAACCCCAACTTCGCGCTGGTCCATGCCTTTCTCGCGGTAGCGCTCGCCCATCAAGGGGCGAGCCAAGACGCTGTCGACAGTGCCGAACACGCGCTGCGGCTGAGCCCGCGCGACCGGCCAGTGGGCACCTATGCCTCGCTCGCGATGGCGATGGTCCATTTAGTCTCCGGGCGTTATCCGGAGTGCGCGACCTGGGCGCGCAACGTAATCGAGAAAAGTCCCGGATACGCTCCGGGGCACTTCTTTCTGACCGCGGCTCTGGCAATGGCGGGGGATATGACCGCGGCGGCGGAGGCACGTGGCGCGCTGCTCCGCCTCCACCCGGAATTCTCACTGAGCTGGATGGCCGAGACCCACCCACCCGCCGGCGAGATGGCCGAGCGTCTGCGCGAAGGTTTGCGCAAGGCCGGGGTCCCGGAGGGATGAAGACCACTTGGCGCCATCGCCCGCCTGTACCACCGCGACCCGGCGCAAATCATCGTCGTCAACCACGACACCGCACTCGCGAGCAAGGTCGGCTTTCCGCGCCCGCAAAGTTCCGGCTCAAAGCACGACAGCGATGTCTATGGCGGCCAGCAATACGCCCCGCTCCTGGGTCTCGAAGTGCCGGGGTGAGCGCCAGGAAGTGGACGACAGAGTTAGCGATCAATCGTCGAGGCGGAACTTGTTGACCTGATTGTCGTCCCGATCGAGCTGGCGCCGCGGGTGATGACCTCTCCTATTTCAAGAGGAGATCGAGGCTCGTGAGCCGCTTGATCTCGGTGATCTTGTTGTAACCCAAACCGATCTTTTCATGCGCGCGGCGCACGGCTTCTTCATTGGGCGCCGCTATGAGGCAGTACGCGCGGCCTTGCTGACAATAGACGTGTGAACCCATCGGCAGCACCCCCTCCTCATCGCACGCCTTCTCGAAGTGCCTATAGACCTCGGCGAACTCTTCGTCCGAGATCGGTTCCTTGGGGAAGCTGTCGAATTCACGCTGGTGTTCGTCCATGAAAAACTTCAACACCGTTCCTCTCCATGCGAAGCTGCAAAGTGCTTCGATCGGGGCACCATTCCGCAAAGGCGCCAGCGCCCTCGATCTTGAAAACACCGACCGGCGGCGCCCGAACCACCGACGGTGGTCCGAGCGCAGCACGGCGGATCCGCGGTCGCCCGTCACGCAGCCTTTCCGCGCGCTAGAGCGTGGACATCGGCGGTGGTCATCGCCTTGCCGCCGATCCCCCAGTCACCGCTTTCCACCTCCTCGACCAGGCAGAGGGTGACCTGACGCATGTTCTCGCCCTCTATGGAGACCAGCGCGTCGGTCAGCTTGCTGATAATCTGACGCCGCCGCGCTGGCTTAGCTTAGAATTGGCTTTTTCGGTTGCAAATTACCGAATTCTGGAGATGCCGGGTTATCAGATGATCGCAGCTGGCGCTGCCGAATGGCCATGCGGTCCGACCCCCACTCCAACCAAATCCGAGCAAGGTCCGACATGGCGGGCATAACCGGACATCCGGCGATCCACTGCGTAGGGTATAAAGGTCGGACGCGGGTCGGATTGGCGATGCGTAGCCCTTGACACTCACTCCCCCGTCCTTCGGCGGGCGGCGTGCCAGTCGGCGGCGCGGGGGATTAGGAGGCCGAGATTGTCGCGCAGGGTGGGGCCTTCGTAGTCCTTGTGGAAGAGGCCGCGGCGCTGGAGTTCTGGCACCAAGAGGCGCACGACGTCGTCGTAGGAGCCGGGCATGTTGGTGGCGGCGAGGACGAAGCCGTCGCAGGCCGGGGCGGTGAACCATTCCTCCATCTGGTCGGCGACCTCTTTCGGGCTGCCGCAGAACATCGGGTGCTCCTTGACCGTGCCGCGACCGGACACGTCGATGAAGTCGCGCACCGTCGGGTTCTTCCTGCCCGAGTGCCGGATCACCCGGTCGCGGAACCCCTGGAACGAGAATTCGGCCAGTTCCTCGTCGCTGAACGGCTCGTCGATCGGCTTCCGGGCAAAATCGTAGTTCAGCACTTCGGAAAGCAGCACCAGCGCGTCGACCTCGCGCGCCGTCGCTTCGATGACCGCGCGTTTTTCCTGCGCCGCCGTCTCGGTTTCACCGACGCAGACATAAGCAGGCCGGCGCGACGCGCACGCTCGCCGGGTCGCGGCCCTGCGCGGCGACCGCTTCCTTGAAGGCGGCGTATTCGCGCATGCCGTCCTCAAGGCTGTGGAAGATCACGAACACCAGATCGGCCCATTTCGCCGCGAATGACTGGCCGCGGCCCGGACTGCCCCGCCTGGATCAGCACCGGCTGGCCCTGCGGCGAGCGCGGCACGCTGAACGGCCCGCGCGAACGGAAATATCGGCCGGCGTGGTCGAGCCGATGCACCTTCGCCGGGTCGGCGAAACGGCCCGTCGCCTTGTCGAGGATCAGCGCGTCGTCTTCCCAGGTGTTCCAATGGCCGAGGACGACCTCCATGAACTCGTCGGCGCGGTCGTAGCGCGCGTCATGCTCCATGTGTTCCCGCTGCGCCGAAGTTCCGCGCCTCGGCGCTGTTGAGCGAGGTCACGATGTTCCAGGCCGCGCGGCCCTTCAGCATCAGATCCATCGTCGCGAACACGCGCGCGACGTGGAATGGCTCGTAGTAGGTGGTGGAATAAGTGGCGCCGAGGCCGAGCCGCGTTGTCGCCATCCCCATCGCCATCAGGATCGTGCAGGGGTCCATCTTGACCGCCCGCACGCCGGCGGCGATGGCCTCGGCATGGTCGCCGGTGTAGATGTCGGGCAAGGCCAGGCGGTCGTCGAAAAACGCCATCTGGAACTTGCCGTCCTCCAAGCGTGCGGGCGATGCGCTGGTAGTATTCCGGGCGTCAGGAAATCCGGCATCGTCGCCGGGTGGCGCCAGGAGCCCGGCAGGTTCGAGCAGTTCTGCGCCTGCAGAAAGGCGACGAGCGTCATCATGCGGTTCGGGGAGGCCATCAGGGCAGTCTCGTCCGATCGGCGGTGCGAATGCAACGCCCGACGGCGATACTGCCAGTGCGGCGAGGCCGCCCTACGACGACGAAATACCCGCTATCGCCGCCGCAGAAGCGCCGGGTGCGAGATGACCCCGCGGGTCACTCCACCGTGACCGTGTAGCCGACAATCGCGCTGAAGTTCTTGCGCATGTTGTTGTAGCGCGGTTCGTGCGACTGCACGCGGCCGACCTCGTCGGTGGCCCGCGACATCAGCGTGTAGCTGCCCTTCCGGCGGGCGTCCCAGCGGTACGACCAGCGCACCCACATGAAACGGTCGCGCGGTTGCTCGATATGGGCCGAATGCCAAGTTTCGCCGCCGTCCACGCTGACGTCGACCTGGTCGATGGCGCCGGCCCCGCTCCAGGCGTAGCCGCGGATCATGTGGACGCCGGGCGACAAGGTCTCGGTGTCGTCGTTGGGCTGGGTGATCATCGACTTGACGCCGATCGTCGTGATCAGTTCCTTGTTCGGATCGTCGGGCGAGTTGCCGTAATAGTAGAACTGGTAATGGTACCAGCAGTCGGGCTCCTTGTCCGTGAGTTCGAGTTTGGTCAGCCACTTGACCGACCAATTGCCCGACCAGCCCGGCACCAGAAGACGCACCGGGGCGCCGTGCAGGTGCTCCAAGAGCTGACCATTCTGCGCCCAGGCAAGAATGGTGTCGGGATGCAGCGCCTTTTCGATCGGCAGACCCTTGTCGTAGTAGAAGGGCTTGGTCCCCTCCGCGGCTGTCGGCGGCAGGCCGAGATCGCTCCCCTCGGCCCGTACATAGAGCGACTTCGCGGTAAGGCCCGCCTCGTGCAATACCGCGGCCAATGGCACGCCGGTCCACTCGCTGGCGCTGAGGATCATCGCCTCCTTGGTGCGCGACGGCTTGGGCCCTTCGCCCTTGAAGTATTCGAAGTAGGTGGCGTCGCTGCCCGAGCACTCCATGACGGTGCGCACGCTCCGGCCGGGAAAGCGCCGCAATTGGTCGAAGTTGAGGGTCAGTGGCGCCTTGACCTCGCCGAAAATTCTTCAGCTGCCAGAGATCGGTCTCGGTCACCGGCGGGACGGCGAAATGCTGGACGGTATAGTGAAGGGGGGTCGGCGTGATCAGCCCCTCCAAATCCATGACCGGCGTCCTGATCCGCACCGTGCGGCCCTCGTTGTCGGTCAGTGTGACGGGGTTGATGTCCTTGGTCGGCCAGCCGTGCCAGTTGCCGGTTTTCTTCGCGTTGGCCGGGTCGGAACTGACCGGCTGATCCATCCGCAGAAAATCGGGTACCGCACCTTCTTCTTTGGTCCTAGCCATTTTCTCCCTCATGCGGTCAGCGTGAATTTCTTCGCTCGCCCTCTCTCCGGGGGATCAGGCGAGCCCGAGCCGGGCGCGGGTTTCGGCCGAGCGGTCCCACAGGTTCGGCGTCAGCCGGTTGGCGTAGCCCGAGACGAAGGGCCGCGCCTCACCGGTTTCGACGACGAAGACGTGGCGGGCGACCGCGCCGATATTGGCGCCATAGGCATGGATGCTGATCGACGGCCGGTCGGCTAGCGCGTTCTCGACCTGATGGATGTCGCCGATGCGCGGCGAGACCGCGGTCACCATTCCCGGTTCGAGCCGGCGCACTTCTTCGACCTGCAACGCGCCCGCCGCATTCATGCGGTAGTCGCGGGAGAGTTCGGCGCCGCGCAGCATGCCGATCAGGCCCCAGACGGTGTGATCGTGCACCGGCGTCTTCTGGCCGGGCCCCCACACAAAGCTGACGACCGAAAAGCGCTCCAGGGGATCGCAGTAGAGCAGATACTGGCGATAATTCGCCGGGTCGGGTTCGGCAAATTCCGCGGGCAGCCAGTCGTCGGCCGCCACCAGTTCGCGCAGCGAGGTTCCCGCCCGCTCGAGGATCTGGGGTTCATCCGCGCCGCGATCTGCCAGTCGGGTCAGATCACACACAAACTGCCGCAAGCGAGCCAAGCGGGTGCCCATCTCTCTGCCTCCCAGGCGATTGCGCCTGCCGATTCCGAATGCGATATCCTCACGGGACTTTGGGTTGGTGCGAGTGTACCGTAGCATTACTTGGATCGGGAGATTTATTTCCGGCTTTACTTCTACAGGGAGCCGCCGGCTTTTCTGCGTATTTTACCGGTTTGTATCGTACGTGCGCGCGTACTGTCCCTTATGATCTGTTAAACCGTGTTATAGCGCCGGGCAGCTGTCCGTGCGATTGATCGGTTGCGGAGCGTCGTCGCGCAGGTCGAAAAACAGCAGTGCTGCGGCGCGCTGGCCTTCGCCGGCTCGGGCGACGGCCTCCCGCAGGCTGGCCAGATAGTCCTTGGCGTTTTCGACTTCGGGCCGCTCGCCGGGGAAGAGCCGCTTGCTCGTGGCGATCAACGAAACCAATTGCTGGCCGGTGTTGCCGCCGAGCGTCCAGCAATTCTGCGGCGAAAAAATCAGCTGGTTCCGGCTCGGCTTGAAGTTCAGCCGCTGCCGAGTGTTGGGCAACAGATGCAGCACCTTGCCTTCGTCGTCATAGTAATCGATGTAGAGATACCCGTCGAAGCCGGGCATCCGCGCGTCGAGCGTCAGCCGCTGGTCGACATAGGCGTTCTTGGCCCCCGACGCCAATGCCAGAGCCGGGGCGCCGTCCGGATCGCCGTGTGTCAACGGGGTCAGCAATGCCGCCACCTCGCAAAAGGGCCAGGGCCGCAGGCCGACATCGAATTTCGCCGGACCGACGCCGGGGAACCCGGCAATCTCTTCGCGCAGCCTTCGCAGATCGGCCGGTGTGGGGATAAAGCCTGAGACCCGCACCGAGCGGTCCGAGCCGACGACATAGTCGAGGGCGGCGCAGTGAAAGCCTGAGACGAGGTGGGCGATCTCTCCCTGCAACTCCTTCGGCGAAACATCGGGCGCCCAGGGCCGGAACCACCAGACCGCACCGCCGCCCAGCAAACCGAGCGCAAGGAGGACTGCCGCGGCAATCGAGAGGGCGCCGCGCCGCGGCCACGCGCGCCCGCTCTGCACCGGAACAGCCGGCGAGGCAACCGGCGCCGCGCCTTCGCCGACCAGCGCCCGCATCGAGGCCGGCCGATCCTCCGGCCGCGGTTCGAGCATCGCCGTGATCACCGGCCGCAGTGAGGCCGGCAATGCCGAGAGATCGGGCACGCGCTGCCGGGCGGCGATTACGGTGCTGGGCGAGGAGCCCATGTCGAGCTTCTTGCCGAGCGCGGCGGACGCCAGCACCAGGCCCAGGCTGTAGATGTCCGAGCGCAGATCGACATTGCCGCTGAAGAGCCCGGCCTGCTCGGGAGACACGTAGGAGTATTTGCCGGCGAAATCGCCGCCGACCACCGTACCTTCGCCGGCATCGGCCGATTTCGCGATGCCGAAATCGATCAGCTTGGCGCGATCGACATCGCCGCCGGGCAGGATGATGTTTTCCGGCGAGATGTCGCGATGGATGATGCCCTTTTCATGCGCCGAGGCGAGCCCTTGGGCCAGCCGGTCGCGCAGCCGCAGCACCTCGCCCGGCTCCAGTCGCCGCCGACCGATAATGGAGGCCAGCGACTCGCCCTCGACAAATTCCATGACGAGGTAGAGCAGGTTCTGCTCGTCGCGGAACAACCCTTCGTAATTGACGATCGCGTCGTGCCGGATGCGGCCGAGCTTGCGCGCCTCCTCGATCAACAGGCGCACCATCTTGGGATCGTTGGCGAGGCTCGGCAGGATGACCTTGATCGCGTGTTCGGTGCCGAGTTCCCGATGCCGTGCGCGATAGACCTCGCCCATGCCGCCACGCGCCAGCAGGGCCACGATCTCGTAGGTATGGCCGAGAAGCTCGCCCGGCTCCAGCACCGAGGAGTGGTGCGGCCGCACGATTGTCGGCTCGTCGCCGCTTTCGGTTATGTCGGGATTGTGCTCGCTCATCGGCCCCGACGGTCCGCTTCGGCTGCGGCCGGCGATATCAGGGGGGTCCTATGCCCGGTTCCGTCAACACGGCCCGCCATCGTCATGGCACCTGCCGGATAGCTGTGCTCCACCGCGCAATACGTCCCGTTGGCGAAAGTTCTCGGCCGCCCGATGGCGCCGAATGCTCGGCTGGCCGGGACTATAACACGAAGTCGGCGTGGCCGCTCGGATTCAGGTTGTTTGTGGGATCGCCCCAAAGGCGCGCCAGAGCGGCGCGCGCTGAGCCAGCAGGCGCTCGCAGAATTCGCGCAAGCGCTGGCGCTCCCCCGCGGGTTGACCAGCGCCGAGAGTCGCGGCCCAGGCAGAGGGGTCGGCGGCGTTGCCTTGCTGCAACTGATCGGCGAGGTAGAGATCGAGCATCGGGCAGGGCAGCGGGTTGCCGGTCCCGCTAACGGCGAGCGCCATGCTGGTGTTGAGATTGACCGGGCGCACAAAACGACGCGCCGCTTCGCGATTGAGCGCGATCGCGCGCCCGTCGGGCGCCGTCGGGCGGCCCAGCACCGGCAACGCCTGCTCGCTGCCGACAAGCATGCCGGCGAGTTCGGCCGGATTGTCATGGCGCGGCAGACCCGGGAGCGCGAGAAGATCGCCGATCCGCTGCGGACCCGTCGAGAGCGCCTCGATGATCGGGCCGTAGAAGTCGCGTCCGAAGGCCGCCTTGCCGGTCGGCACATCGATCTCGAATGCGAAATCCGCCGGCGCACAAAGCGGCGCCAGCATCACCTCCATCAGCGCGGCGTCGCGTTCGGCCGGGCTCAGCCTGCGGGCGCCGCGCACGAAGACGTCCTGGCGCAGGCCGCGCGGCAGGCACAAATCCTTGACGAGCTCGCGCAGGATCGGGTCGTCGAACCGGCCGGCACGGCGCGGACCTCGTCCGACAGCATCAGCGGCGAGAAATTCTCGAGAAGCTGGGCCGAGGCGACCCAGTCGAGCTTGGCTTCGGCGAGTGCGGCGGCGACATCGGCGTGAAAGCACGGCCGCCACGCGGCGTTCATGTATTCGTGCGCGAGATAGGCCGGCTGGGCGCGCTGCGCGTGCTCGAGCAGGCCGCCGACAAAGGGGTCGCGTTCAGGTGGTGCGCCTTGGCGGCGACGAGGTCGCGCACCAGCCCGAGCCCGTGCTGCGCCTGGCGGTCGCTGCGCCCGGCGATGCGCTCGCCGGCCTCGCGCAAGCAGCCGCTGCATGCCAAGCGCGCCCTGCCAGGCGGGCAGCGCGTTATAGCTGACATAGCGCGAGGCCGCCCGGCCGCACTTTGTCGCGAAGCAGGCGGACGATCCCGGCGCGAACCGCGTCGGCGACCCAGCTCCACAGCCCATGCATCGTCGCGACATCGGCTGCCGGAACCTCGGCGGCGGCAGGTTCGTCGGCGAGGGCCGCCAGGTCGGCCTCGACAAAGCGGGCGTTGCCGATGCCGGCGGCGATGGCCGAATCCGCGCGCCGCCGCGATATGCGCCGGATTGAAGTCGATGCCGGTGACCTGCCAGTGACGGGTTGCACGCCGCCAGCATCAGCGCGCCAAAGCCCTGGCCGCAGCCGAGCTCGAGATAGGAGAGCGCCGGTGTCGCGCCCGATCTCGATCCCGGCGACGCCGCCCAGGAGGCAGGCGAGATTGAGATGCAGCGGCGATTGGTGGCGATAGTAGCCCGGGACGTAGGCGATGTCGGTGACGTAGCCGCCGCCCCCACGCGCCGCTCGGCGACGTCACTCGCTCCCGCCCGTTATCGCCGGCGGGCCGGCGCGGCTCACTGCATGCCGTGCTCGACCGCCTCGACGAGCTCGGCCTCGAACAGCGCGTCGGCGGCGTCGCCGCGCGGCGTCCGCCGGGCCCGCAGGCCCGGCGGCGGGGACCAGGTGTTCCAGCCGAGCCGCGGCGCCGGATCGGCGGCTGTGTCGAGGCGCAACGGCGGCACCTCGGCGCGCGCCAGCACCGGGTTGATCGCAAAACCCGTCTCGAACCCGAGAAAGGCGCGCACCATCGAGACCAGGCGCTGCAGCCCGACCCGGTCCGGCAACAGGGTTTCGAACGTGCGCGGTCGAGCGGGCCGATCCGCAGGATGATCCGCGCCTGCGGGTCCCAGGCCCGCACGCCGATCGCGGCATCGACGCCGAGCCGGTTCCAGCCGCCGGGCTTCAGCCCGGCGGCGAGCGCGCGTGCGCTGGTCGACCGGCAGCGGCAGCCAGGCGCCGGCGAACTGGATGACCTCGACCTTGCGGCCGAGCCAGTCCGAGACCAGGGCGCGCGAGCTTTTCGGCCGAGCGCGGCCGGCCGGCAAAAAGCCCGGCATAGTGCAGCAGCGGATCGGTCCCGGTCGCAAGCCGCGAGGCGAGATGCGGGGTGGCATAGCCGGTAAAGGCGAGCAGCGCCTCGGCGATCGGGTCGCGCCCGCGGCAGGCCGGCGGCGGCGGCCGTCTCGGCGGCGCGGTTGAGGCGATACTTGACGCCGGCGCCGGCAAAGAAGCGCGACCATGCGGTGCGCCAGCATGTCGAGAAAGTCGTGCAGCGCGCCCGAGCGGTTGCGCAGCGTCTGTCGTCACCAGCTCGGTGATAGAGCCGCGGCAAGACACCCGAAGGTCCCGGTCAGGCCGATCATCCCGACGGTGAGCCGCGGCGGGCCGGCCTTGTCTCGGCGGCGGGCTCGATCGCGACGATGTCGGCAGGCGCGTAGGCGAGGCCCGGCGGCGTCGCGGAAGCGCGCCGCTTCGGCCGGATCGACGGTCTTGGCCTCGCGCGTCAGGACCCGCATCGCCGCGTCGAAGCGGAACCGCCGCGGCGCCGCCAGCAGCCGGGCGTAAGGCCGAGCAGCGGCGCGGCGGCATCAGACGCAGCACCCGCATTCCGGCCCGCGCCGGCCAGGCCGCGGCCCGGCCGCTGCGGCCGCGCAGCACGCCGCGTGCGGACAAACGAATTGACGGTCGCATGCAGCGCCAGGAAGCGCTCGAGACCGAGGCCAGAAGGTAGAGGCCGCCGACTGTTCCAGGCGCTGCTGGTCGAATTCGAGCGTCACGTCGAGCCCGCGGCAGAAGGCGCCGGCGCGGGCGCCCGGCACCCGGGCCGTGCCGGGCCGCGCGGAAACGCCGATCAGCGCCTCGATCGCAGCGCGGGTTTCGGCCGAATCGCGCAGATCGTAAAGCCGCAGCACCTCGCGCAGCGCCGCCGCACCCTCCGCGCCGCCGACGACCGAGAGATGGCCGAGCGAGAGATGCGACACCAGATGCCAGAACCGGCTGTTCGCGCAGCGGCGGGCGCAGGGTCGCGGTCGGCGCCGTCAGGCAGGCCAGGTGCGCGACCGCCGACAGGCTCTCGACCAGCCGCAGTTCGGGATGGCCGCCGCCGAACGGCAGAGCCGCCGGCAGGTCGCGGTTGAGGCACAGCGCATCGACCGACAGCACCGAGTCGGCCGGGCGCCTCCGGATCGAAGCCGGGATCGTGCGGCGCCAGATAGACCTCGCTGCCGGTCAGCGGCGGCGGCGGTGTCGCGCCGCGCCGCGTGGTAGAACCCGCCCGGCGTGTCGGCATCCGGATCGGCGTGGGTGAGGCGGTAGAACGGCCGCCAAGGCCGCGAACCGCCGTCGGCCGCGGTCTCGCGCACGCGCTCGACCTGCCAGACTTCGAGCGCCGCCGGCCGGCGCGCATCGGGGACGACCCGGTATTCGGTCTCGGTATGGGTGAGGCGGATCGGCTCGCAGCGCTGCGGGAACAGGTTGATCATCGGCATGCAGCCGAGCGCCAGCGCGTCGGCGCCGACCGTCCGCTCGAGTTCGGGCAAGGCGCGATCGAGATAGACGAAGATCTCGATGCGGCTGCCGCCCGAGAGCAGGGTCTTGGCCTCCATCCGCGTGAAATCGACAAACAGGAACTTTTCCGGGAAGGCGAAATATTCGGTCAGCAGGCGGAAGCCGGAAAAGCTGCGCGCCGGCCAGGGCAGCAGCGCTTCCTCCGCGGCGAAGCCGACCGGCTCGATGGCGCCGGCCGGGACGATCACCGGCGGCGGATCGCTCGGGCTGTCGGCGTAGGCCACCGAGAGCGTGTGGTTGCACAGCAGCTCGTAGAGCGGCAGCGCGACATTGGCGGCACCGCGCAGAAAGAAGCGCAGACGGTCGATGCCGAGCCGCGGCGAAGGTCAGCATCGGCGGAGGTGCATTTGAGCGCGATGCGCAGGACCGCGACCGCCCCGTCGGCCAGCGGGTTGGCCGGCGCCGCGAGCGGCAGGCCGCGACAGCCGAACGCTCTCGATCTCGATCGGCCACAGCGTCAGCGGCCAGGCGGTGCGGAAGCGGCAGGGCTCGCCACGCACCGGCTCGGTCTCGATCGCGATGCCGGCGGCCAGGCGCAGCGGCAGCGCCAGATCGGGCTGCGGCTGGAACTGGACGATGGCGGCCGAGGGGACCGGCGCCAGATAGTGCGGGTAGAGGACGCCGAGCAGCGCGTCGGTCAGCTCCGGGAACTCGTCGTCGAGCCGGTGGTGGACGCGGGCGGCAAGAAATGCCACACCTTCGAGCAGGCGCGCGACATGTGGATCGTCGGCCGGCATCGGGCGCGCAGCCGCAGCCGGCCGGCGATCTTCGGGTAGCGCGGCGGCAAAATCCGCGGCAAGGCGGCGGATCGCGTTGAGTTCGCGGTCGTAATAGGGCAGCAGCGCGTCAGACATCGCTCGGACCTGCGGACGGCTCGCCGGCGGTCGTCCTGACCATGACCTCGGCGGTGGTCGCGTCGACCAGCGTGTCGAACGCGATCGGCTCGGGCGCCGGTTCGGCCCGCAGCAGCGCCTCGATGCGCAGGCGCAGCGTCGCCTCCAGGCTGTCCTCGGGCTCGACCAGCGTCACACGCACATGGGTGAGACGCGGCTCGAAGCGGCGGATCGTCTGCTCGACCTCAGAGCCGCAGCCGGTCGCGCCGGTGCGGGTCGTTGAAGGCGCCGGCGGAAAAATCGGGGATGCCGTAGCCGAGCGGCGAGACCTCCAGCTCGGCAGTATCCTTCCGGCCACGAGCGCCAGCGCCGGCGCGTGTTCAGCAGGGCCTCGAGGTCGCGCCGCACGCTGCGGCGCAGAACCGCCATGGCCTCGGCCGGCGACAGCGGCGGGTCGCGCAGCGTCGTCGGGCGCGTCGTCGATCAGCCGGTCGAGCAGCGGCAGCTGAGCGATCGCGCCGTCGTCGCCGATCGCCGCCGCGGCCCGGTGCGTCCGCTCATGCGCCAAAGCGTAGGCTCGTCGAGATCCATGATGCCAAGCGGCCTCGTCGCCGACCAGGAAGACGCGCTGGCCGACGCCGCGCATCGGGCCACCCTCCTGGCTCGAGCCAGTCGGTCGCGCGGCCGAGGCGGAATCTCGTCGGCGAGCGTCGGCTGGTTCGCTGTCGTAGATGGCCGGCAGGTAGACATCGCCGTCCGGTCCGTCGATGACCGACACGCTGGCGCGCCGCCAGGCGAGATCGCGCGGGCGCCGCGGCGGGTGGAATTCGATGCTGGCGACCCGCTCGGTCGGGATCCAGAAGTATTTGCCGGTGGTCGTCAGCACCTCGAAGAAGCCGGCGTGCAGATCGTCGACGTCGCGAAAATCGTCGAAGCCGATCGTCGCCGGCAACGTCCGGCGGCGCGCGGCCGCAAGCTCCTCGGCCTCGGCGGCGTGCCGGGCGGCTTCTGCGCTGTCGCCGGCGCGCAACGCGACAAAGGCGGCAAGGCTCGCGCGCAGCGCCGGCGTGGGTTCGCCGAGAAATTCCGGCACGCGGCCGTCGCGGCGTAGCTGCCGGCGCGCCATGTCGGCCCGCAGCAGCTGGCGAAATTCGGCGATCGCCGACCATGGCCGTCGGGATCGACCTGCGGCCGCGGCATCGAGAATGGTGTCGGCGCGCTCGAGATTGCCGGCGAACAGCAGCAACTCGGCCAGCAATACGCGCGCGCCGAGATCGCGCCGGGCTCTTGCGCAGCGCCGCGTTCGCCGGCCTCGATCGCCGGGGCAAGCCGGCCGGCTCGGAACAACGCGCCGGCGGTATCCTCGGTCTCCGACATCGGCTGCTCCTCCTTATTTCGCATGCCGGGCGCGGCGATGTCGGTCACGAGGCGGAACGTCGCCGACACGTCGTCGAGCTGAAAATGCGGTTGCAGCATGAATGGTGCAGCCGAACACGCCCGGCCGTCCGGATAGCTCGCGCACCGTGAACGCGGCCGGCGACCAGCGGAAAGCGCGCCCGGCTCTCGGGTCCGCCAGCGAGGTTGCTGTTGACGTAACCGATCAGCCATGTCTGCAGGCGGCGCTCGATCTCGTCGGCGGTCTTGAACGAGCCCGACCATGTCGCGCCCGATGATCTTGACGTAGTGGGCGAACCGCGAAACGCACAGCATCGAGTTGATCTGGGTGGAGAGGCGCGCATTGGCGTTGGCGGCGGCGGCGCGTCGGACCCATGAAGCTGGCCGGCGCCTGCAGGCTGCGCACCGCCGAGAACACCGCTTCCTCGCCGTAGGGCAGCGCCGACAGCGGCATCAGCCCGGCCTCGACGAGCGACTGCTTCCAGCCGGTCGGAGAAGACGACATCGAGCGGCGGGCGGACCCAGACATGGTCGGGATCGGTGCGGAACGGCTCGATCGGCAGATCGGTCACGAGCCCGCCGCCGACATAGTCGGTCTCGCTGCCGCGCACGTCGGCGGGCCAGGCGTGATTGACAAAGGCGCGCGCGACGACCGAGGCAAAGGCGTATCCCGCCGTCATCCAGACCCGGGAGGAAAGGTCGGGGGCATATTCGGCGTAGCGGAACCCATCGACGCGGCGCGGGATCGTCCTCCCAGGGCGGGCGCGCCAGCAGGCGCGGCAGGGTTACCGCGATGAAGCGCATGTCCTCGCGCGCCGGAGAGGCCGCGCCAGCGGGTGAATTCGGGCGCGCGGAACGGGTCGGACAGATCGGGCGCCATCGCCAGATCGGCGAACTCGTCGACCTGGAGCAGTGCGGGCGACGCCGCGAGCACGGTCGGGACAAAGGCCGCGGCGGCGACGCCGGCGAGCTGCGCCAGCGCGGTGACGTCGTCGGTCGGCGCGCCCGGAGCCGGGCGGTGGCGGACTTCGTGGTCGACGACCAGAAGACCGTAGGGCTCGCCGCCCGGCGTCCCGAACTCGTCCTCGTAGACTTTGCGGAAGAGCTGGCTCTGGTCGAATTCGGCCGCGCGTTCGAGGTCGCGGCAGAGTTCGCGCCAGGAGATGTTGAGCAGCTTGACCTTGGCGCGGTCGCTGCCGAGCCCGTCGACAAGCCAAGCGAGCCCGCGCCAGCTCCCTCGAGGCGGCGCAGCCGCGGATGGTGCAGGATCGCGTCGAGCTGGCTCGCCGATCAGCGCGTCGATCGCCGCGATGTCGCGGTCGAGCGCGGCGCGGCAGCCGCCGGCCTCGTCGGCAAGACGAAACGCCCCGCCCGGCCCGAGCCAGACGGCAAGCGCCTCCGGCGGCCGCCAGATGCGGGAACGCGGCGGCAACGTTCGGCCGCCGCACCGTGGCCCATGCCGAAGAATTCGCCGGCGAGCATGGCCTCGCGCAGCGCCGGCGCCGTGCTTACCTCGGCCGGCTGCGTCTCGGACGATCCCGGCGGCGTCATCCACTCTGGCCGCGTCCGCTCGACACCGGCAACCCGGCGGCGGCTAGGCCTTCTGCGGGATGCGCGCGACCATGCGCATGCTGGTCGTCAGCTCCTCCATCTGCAGCCACGGCCGCAGATAGGCGATGGCGTTGTAGGAGCCGGGCCGGCCGGGGATCTCCTTCACCTCGACACGCGCCTCGCGCAGCGGGAAGCGCGCCTTCATCTCCTGCCCGGCGTTCTCGTTGGAGTTGACGTAGTTGTTGATCCAGCGGTTGAGCCAGCGCTCGACAGTCGCTCGCTTCCATGAAGCTGCCGATCTTGTCGCGCGCCATGACCTTGAGGTAATGGGCGAAGCGGCTGGTCGCCATCAGATAGGGCAGACGCGCGGAAATCGCCGCGTTGGCGGTCGCTTCCGGCCGATCGTACTTCTTCGGCTTTTGCGTGCTCTGCGCGCCGAAGAACACCGCATAGTCGGTGTTCTTGTAGTGGCACAGCGGCAGGAAGCCGAGATTGGACAGCTCGAATTCGCGGCGGTCGGTGATGCCGATCTCGGTCGGGCATTTGGCGTCGAGATCGCCGTCGTCGGAGGTGAAGACGTGAAACGGCAGGTTCTCGACCTTGCCGCCGCCCTCGGCGCCGCGGATCGCGACGCAGAAGCCGGTCTGGGCGAACGCGTCGGTCAGTCGCGTGCCCATCACATAGGCGGCGTTCATCCAGCAATATTCGCCGTGCTGCATCGGCTGGGCCGCGCCCGCCTCGTCGAAGGGCGCTTCCTCGTAGTCGAATTCGTCGATCGGCTTGGTCGCCGCGCCATAGGGCAGGCGGGCGATGACCCGCGGCATGCACCAGATTGACGAAGCGCGCATCCTCGCTGTCGCGGAAGCTGCGCCATTTGGTGTATTCGCTGCGTGTCGAAGATCTTGGCCAGGTCGCGCGGCCTGCGACAGTTCGGTCCAGTCCTTGAAGCCGAACATCGCCGGCGCCGGCGCCGGAGATGAACGGTGCAAACGCGCCGGCGGCGACATTGGACATCAGGCGCAGAGTCTCGATGTCGTCGGGATGATTGGTCCACTCGTAGTCGCCGATCAGCGCGCCATAGGGCTCGCCGCCCGGCGTGCCGAACTCGTTCTCGTAGATCTGCTTGAACAGCTGGCTCTGGTCGAACTCCACCGCGCGCGTCAGGTCGCGCGTGCAGCTCGCGCTTGGAGACGTTCAAGCACGCGCAGCTTGAGGCTGGTGCCGGTCTCGCTGTTCATCACCAGATAGTTGCAGCCCGCGCCAAGTGCCTTCGAGCTGCAGAAATCGCGGATGGTGCATGATCGCGTTGAGCTGGGTCGACAGCTTCGCGGTCGATCGCGGCGATCGCCCGGTCGAACGTGCGCGGCAGGTTGCGGTCGAAGGTGACCGTGCCGGTCAGCGCCTGTTCGACCAGCGTCTTGACGAGGTCCTGCGCGCGGTCGGGCTCGGTCTGCTTGGTGGCGGCGACGACCTGTTCGAGCAGGCTGGCGGCTCTCGCCCGCGGCGATTCGCCGGCGGCGGCTTCGGGGGCGACCTTGGTCTCGGACATGGCTCAGCCCTCCTGCTTGTCGAGCCCGAGCTGGCTCGACAGGGATTTCAGCTCGCTCTCGTTCTTCAGAACCTGCTCGAGCAGGCTTTCCAGCTGCCTCGGAGCGGTCGACCTTGCTCATCAGGTCGCGCAGCTTGTCGCGGGTCTCGAGCAGTGCCTTCAGCGCCGGCACCTGCTCGGCGACGCGCGCCGGCTCGAAATCCTCGATCGAGTTGAATTTGAGCGCGACGGCCATCTCGCTGCCGTCATCGGCGAGCTTGTTGTCGACCCGGATATTCAGGCCCGGGGTCATCCGCGCCATCACGTCGTTGAAATTGTCGCGGTCGATCTGGATGAACTTGCGCTCGCTCAGCGGCCGCAGCGGCTGCGTCGGATCGCCCGAGAAATCGCCCATGAATGCCGACCACGAACGGCAGCTCCCGCACCACTTCGGCGCCCTCGGTCTCGACCTCGTAGGTGATGTGTACGCGCGGTTTGCGCACGCGCTTCAGCTTCTCGTGGATGCTCTCCATGGCCCTCGGCTCCGTCTGCGAGACGACGAGCGCGATCCGCGCTACGCGTAATTTTTCCGCATGTTACACCATCGGATGAAGGATCTGAAGCGAATCCGTCGATCGGCGCTCCGGCCACGCAGCCGGCTATTCGGCTGCGGCGGCGGGCGGATGCCGAGGCTCGTCAGGATCGCCGAGCGCGCCGTCGGCGTCGGGGACGATCTCTTCGAGGAGTTCGGGCCAGGTCATGCGGGCGCGGCGCACCGCCTCCTGCAGGGTGTAGGCGAGCGGCGAGTGCGGCTCGGTGCGGCGGAAGAAATCGGCGAGCTGGGCGAGCGAGCGCAGCGCTTCCTCGCGCGATATGCCGCCGCCGGCAGAGGCGCGCCGGCGCGCCCGGCACGGCTCCGGCGATGCGGTTCGACCGGGTCCGCGGCGGGCGCCCCCTCGGCCGCCGCACCCGGCGCGAAGCGTGTGCACGACGGTGGCGAACTGTTCGAGGAGGTCGCGCACCCGGCTGGTCGGCGGCGCGTCGGCGCCAGCGCGCTCGTCGAGCAAGGCTGCTCAGCGCCTGCCAGGCCGCCGCCGCATCGCCCGCATGCCGCGCCAGTTCGGCAAAGCCCGGCCCGCCGGTATCGCCGGCGAGCCGCTCGGCGACCGCGGCTTCGCTGTTGACCGTCTCGATCGGCAGCACGCCGGCGTCGAGCCGCTGCTGGCGGCGGGTCGGATCGGCGATCGCGGCCAGTTCCGCCGATTGCTCGTACTGAAAAAACGGAACGGCGTCGCCGCTCGGCCGGTTGAAGAGCGCGAGCTTGCGGATCGGCTGGATCAGGGTACCCTCGCCGCCGATCCCGTTGAGCCCGGCGACCGGCGCCACCCGGGTCGAAATGCCCTCTTCGTCGGGCAGCGGAAAGAGCCCGTCCCAGAACCCCTCGACGAGACCCGTCATCAGCTTGCAGCCGGCGGAAAGCCCGGCGAGGCCGTCGCTGCGCAGCAGCGCCTCGGTCAGCCAGGCCGCGATTTCGAGGTCCTTGCTGCGGCCCTGCGTCGCCTCGATCGCCAGCTCGCGGATCGTGCGCCATTGCGGCGGCGTCGCCGAAGTATCGGCCGCGGCGCGGTCGGGATCGGCGGCGTCCATCTCGCGCTCGGCGGCGCGCGCCTCGGCCCGCGCGTCGCGCAATCGGTAGTAGAGCGAACCCGGCGAAGAATCCTCGCGCAGGTCGCTGCCCGCCGGCGCCTCGGCCGAAATCGGCGCCAGCAGCGCTTCGAGATCGAACCCTTCGGGAAATTCCGCCATTCGCTCTCCCCCGCGACGGCCGCCCCTGCGCCGCTCGAACCTTAGAAAATGCCCGACGAAGAAGGTACCGTTATTTCGCCGCCCGCGGGGCTCCGGCCGTTGGCGCGGCGACGTTAAGCTGCCTCATCTTAACGTTTTCTAGCCAGCAAGCGGCAAATCGCGGCTGGACAAGATATCGCGCCGCCGCATACCTTGCCGATTGGTGCCGGAGGACTTTCGGCCGGGATGTAATTCGATGGCGGCAATAGACCTGAAGTCGCTGGTCGGTCGACTGAACGAGCCGTGCCGGCGGGCGCTCGAAGCCGCCGCGGGGCTGACCCTGTCGCGCACCCATTACAACGTCGAGATCGAGCACTGGCTGGTGAAGCTGCTCGATGCGGCCGACAGCGACGTTGCGGCGATCCTGCGCCAGTACGAGGTCGACGAGAGCCGGCTTCGCGATCGATCTCAACCGCGCGCTCGACCGGATGAAGACCGGCAATGCCCGCGCGCCAAGCCTGTCGCCGGAAATCGTCGAACTCGCCAAGCAGGCGTGGCTGCTGGCCTCGGTCGAGCACGGCCAGTCGCGCCTGCGCTCGGGCCATCTGTTGTGGGCATTGCTCGCCGACGAGACGCTGGCGCGGCGGGCGCGCGAGGTTTCGGGCCAGCTGCTGCGCATCCCGGCCGATGCGCTGAAGCGCGACTTTGCCGCGGTCACCGCGTCGAGCAGCGAGGCGGCGAGCGCCGTAACGGCGACCGAAGGCGTGGCAGCGACGCCGGCCGGGAACGGGGCGGCGGCGCCCGCGGGTTCGGGGGCGCTGGCGCAGTTCACGATCGATCTGACGGCGGCGGCGCGGGCTGGCAAGATCGACCCGATCCTCGGCCGCGACAGTGAGATCCGCCAGGTCATCGACATCCTGACCCGGCGGCGGCAGAACAACCCGATCCTGACCGGCGAGGCCGGGGTCGGCAAGACCGCGGTCGTCGAGGGCTTCGCGCTGCGCATCGCCGCAGGGCGACGTGCCGCCGGCGCTGCGCGACGTCGTCGTGCGCACGCTCGATCTCGGCCTGTTGCAGGCGGGCGCGGGGGTGCAGCGGCGAATTCGAGAACCGGCTCAAATCGGTCATCGAGGAGGTCAAGGCGAGCCCGCGGCCGATCATCCTCTTCATCGACGAGGCGCACACCGTCGTCGGCGCCGGCGCGGCGGCGGGCCAGAACGACGCCGCCAACCTGCTGAAGCCGGCGCTGGCGCGCGGCGAGCTGCGCACGATCGCGGCGACGACCTGGGCCGAATACAAGAAATATTTCGAGAAGGACGCCGCGCTGACCCGCCGCTTTCAGGTCGTCAAGGTCGAGGAGCCGGGCGAGGCGACGGCGATCGCGATGCTGCGCGGCCTCGTCGGCACGCTCGAAAAGCATCACACGTCCGCATCCTCGACGAGGCGGTCAGCGAGGCGGTGCGGCTCTCGGCGCGCTACATCCCGAGCCGCCAATTGCCGGACAAGGCGGTGTCGCTGATCGACACCGCCTGCGCGCGGGTGGCGATGAGCCAGGCGGCGATCCCGGCGCCGATCGAGGACCGCCAGCGCCGCATCGCGATGATCGACACCGAGGTGGCGATCCTCGATCGCGAGACCGCGACCGGCGCCGACCATGCCGCGCGCCGCGCCGAACTCGACGAGGAGCGGGCGCAAGGCCGAGGACGAGCTGAAGGCGCTCGAGGCGCGTGGGCAGCAGGAGAAGGGGCTGGCCGACGAAGATCGCGGCGTTGCGCGCGGCGATCGAGGACCCGGCCAATGCCGGCGACAAGGAAGCCGCGCGTCGCGAAGCTCGCCGACAGCCAGCGCCGCGCTGCGCGCATTGCAGGGCGAGCGACCGCTGATCTTCCCGGTGGTCGACGCGCAGGCGATGGCCGAGATCGTCGAGGGCTGGACCGGCATCCCGGCCGGCCGCATGCAGTCCGACGAGATCCGCACCGTGCTCAACCTGCAGGAGGCGATGGAGCGCGCGCGTCGTCGGCCAGCCGCATGCGCTCGAGGCGGTGGCCCAGGCGATCCGCACCTCGCGCGCCGGTCTGACCGATCCGCGCAAGCCGATCGGCGTCTTTCTGTTGGTCGGCCCGTCGGGCACCGGCAAGACCGAGACGGCGCTGACGCTCGCCGAACTCCTCTATGGCGGCGAGCAGAACATCTGACCGTCATCAACATGAGCGAGTTCAAGGAGGAGCATAAGGTCAGCCTGCTGATGGGCAGCCCGCCCGGCTATGTCGGCTATGGCGAGGGCGGCATCCTGACCGAGGCGGTGCGGCGCCGGCCCTATTCGGTGATCCTGCTCGACGAAATGGAAAAGGCGCATCCCGGCGTGCAGGACGTTTTCTATCAGGTATTCGACAAGGGCATGATGAAGGACGGCGAAGGCCGCGACATCGACTTCAAGAACAGTGTCATCATCATGACTTCGAACGCCGGGACCGATCTGATCGCCAAGCTGTTCGCCGATCCGGAAACGGCGCCCGACGCCGCGGCGCTGGGCGAGGCGCTGGGGCCGGAACTGGCGAAATTCTTCAAGCCCGCGTTTCTCGGCCGGGTCATGCTGGTCCCCTATCTGCCACTCTCGGACAAGGTGCTGCGGCCAGATCGTCGAATTGCAGCTCGAACGCGTCCGCCGCCGGGTCCATGATTCCTACCGCGCCGAGCTTCGAATACGATCCCGCACTCGTCCCGGCGATCACGGCGCGCTGCACCGAGACCTCGTCGGGTGCGCGCAATGTCGAAAAGATCCTGTCGCGCACATTACTGCCTGAACTTTCGGCCGAGGTGTTGGGCCGCATGGCCGAGGGCCGTTCGATCGCCGGCGTGCGCGTCGGAATGGACAGCGCCGGGTCGTTCTGTTATACTATAAGTTAATAGATGTCGCGGCGTGACTGGCGATAAAAGGGAGAAGCTCGATGGCGATTTACATGAAGTACGGGAGTGTCAAGGGCCCGGTCACCACCGACGGCTTCAAGGACTGGATCGAGCTGCTCTCGTTCCAATGGGGTGTCGGCCGCGGCATCGGCACGGCGGCGCGCGGCTCGACATCGCGCGAGCACAGCGAGCCCAGCCTCAGCGAAGTCACGGTCACCAAATTGACTGACGTCGCCTCGCCCAAACTGTTTCTCGACGCCGTCGGCGGCAAGCTCGACAACAAGGTGACGATCAAGTTCACCACGACTTCCAAGGGCGCCGTGACGACGTTTCTGACCTACGAAATGGAGAACACCGGGCTCAGCGGATATTCGCTGTCGAGCGGCGGCGACATGCCGTCGGAGAGCTTGTCGCTCAACTTCACCAAGATCACCAAGACCTTTACCGGCGAGGATCCGGGGGTCAGCGGCAGCCCCGAAGCGGTGGGCTACGATCTGACGATCATGAAGACGACCTGATCCTTCGGCCAAGACCCTTCGGCCGCGCCGAGTTTGTTCAGACGCGGCGCGCCGCGAAATCGATCCGAGGATCGATCAGCATATAGGTCAGGTCGCTGACGAGCTTCAGCAGCAGCCCGATCAGCGTGAAGACGTAAAGTGTCGCGAACATGATCGGGTAGTCGCGGTTGATCGCGGCCTCGAACCCCAAAAGGCCGAGGCCGTCGAGCGAGAAGATCACCTCGATCAACAGCGATCCGGTAAACAGAATCCCGATCAATGCCGCCGGGAAACCGGCGACGACGAGCAGCATCGCGTTGCGGAACACGTGCCCGTAAAGCACCCGCCGCTCGTCGAGGCCCTTGGCGCGGGCCGTCACCACATATTGCTTGTTGATCTCATCGAGAAAGCAGTTCTTCGTCAGCATCGTCAGCGTGGCGAAGCCCGAGATCACCAGCGCGGTGATCGGCAATGCGATGTGCCAGAAATAGTCGGCGATCAGCGCCGGCCAGGGCAGCGAGCGCCAATTGTCGCTGACGAGGCCGCGCAGCGGGAAGATCGAGAAATAGCTGCCGCCGGCGAACAGCACGATCAGCAGCACCGCGAACAGAAAGCTCGGCACCGCATAGCCGACGATGATGACGCCGCTCGTCCACACGTCGAACCGGCTGCCGTCGCGCACCGCCTTTCTGATGCCCAGCGGGATCGACACCAGATAGGTAATCAGCGTCGTCCACAACCCGATCGAGATCGATACAGGCAGTTTGTCCTTGATCAGGTCGACGACTTTCTGATCGCGGAAAAAGCTCGTGCCGAAATCGAAGGTCAGGTAATGCCGCATCATCAACAGGAAGCGCGCGAGCGGCGGCTTGTCGAAACCGTACTGTTTTTCGAGCTCCTTGATCAGCGCCGGGTCGAGGCCGCGCGCGCCGCGGTAGCGGGTCTCGGAACCGCCGGCCAGAGTCTTCATTTCGCCGGTGCCGCCGCTGACCCGCTCGGTGGCGCTGACGGTGCTGCCCTTGAGGCGCGAGATCATCTGCTCGACCGGACCGCCCGGTGCGGCCTGCACGATCACGAAATTCACCACCATGATCGCAAACAGCGTCGGGATGATTAGGAGAATGCGCCGGATCGCATAGGCGATCATGTCAGCCGCCCCTCACCACACCCGTGTCGCGGCCGCGGCGATCATTCCTTGCCGATCTCCCCCTTCTTGCTTTCGACGGTCCGCTCGGCGCCCGGATCGACCCACCAGGTGTCAAGCCCGACCGCGTATTTGGGCGCTATCTCCGGCCGCCTGAACTTGTCCCAGTAGGCGACCCGAAACGCCGCCAGATGGTAGTGTGGGATGACGTAATAACCGTATTGCAAGACCCGGTCGAGTGCCCGAGCGTGGGCGACGAGGCTCGCCCGGTTGGGCGAGCGGATCAATTCCTCGATCAGTTCGTCGACGACCTTGCTCTTGATCCCCATCAGGTTGCGGCTGCCGGGTTCCTCGGCCGCCTTCGAACCCCAGTATTCGCGCTGTTCGTTGCCGGGCGACAGGGATTCGCCAAAGGCGACAACCGCCATGTCGTAATCGAAGGTTTCCATCCGCTTTTCGTACTGCGCCACGTCGACGGTGCGGACCCGCGCCGTGATCCCGATGCGTTCGAGGTTCTTCGTAAAAGGCAGCACGATCCGCTCGAATTGCGGGTTGTCGAGCAGGATCTCGAATTCGAAGGGCTGGCCGGTTTCCTCGTTTACGAGCTTTTCGCCCTTGAAGACCCAGCCCGCCTCCTTCAGCAATTTCAGCGCCTTGCGGATGCCGTCGCGGATATTGCCGGAGCCGTCGTATTTCGGCGGGTCGTATTCGGCCGTGAACACCGCATCCGGGATCTGCCCGCGAAACTTTTCGAGGATCGACAGTTCCTCGCCCTGCGGCGTTCCGGTCGCCGCCAGTTCGGAATTGTCGAAATAGCTGCGCGTGCGCTCATAGGCGCCATAGAACAAATTCTTGTTCGACCATTCGAAGTCGAAGGCGTAGGCGAGCGCCTCGCGCACCCGCGGGTCCTGAAAGATCGGCCGCCGCAGATTGTAGGCAAAGCCCTGCATGCCGCTCGGCAATTGGTTGGGGATCTGCTCCTTCTTGATCAGCCCCGCGCGCAATGCCGGGCTGTTGTAGCCGGTCGCCCAATCCTTCGACGAATTCTCCTGGCGGATGTCGTACTGCCCGGCCTTGAACGCTTCGAGCGCGATCGTCGCGTCGCGGTAGTAGTCATAGCGGATCACGTCGACATTGTTGCGGCCCTTGTTGACCGGCAGATCGGCGGCCCAGTAATCGGGGACCCGGCGGTAGGTGATCGAGCGGCCGGGATCAATCTCCTCGATCTTGTAGGGGCCGCTGCCGAGCGGCTGTTCGAGTGTCGTCTTCTCGAAATCGCGGCCCGACCAGTAGGCCTTCGACAACACCGGCATCTCGCCGATGATCTGTGGCAATTCGCGGTTCTCGGCCGATTTGAAATGAAACCTGACGCCGCGCTCGCCCTCTTTTTCGACCTTCTCCACGTCGCCGTAATAGGAGCGGTACATCGGGTGGCCCTTGGCCCGCAATGTCTCGAAGGTCCAGATCACATCCTCCGGCGTCATCGGCGTGCCGTCGTGGAACCGCGCCTCCTTGCGGATCGTGTACAGCACCGAGAGCCTGTCGGGCGCCAGATCGACACTCTCGGCCACCAGCCCGTATTCGCTGCCCGGTTCGTCCTGCGCGGGCACCATCAGCGTGTCGAAAATCCGGCTGATCCCGGCGGCCGGGACGCCCTTGATCACGAACGGGTTCAAGGTGTCGAAGGTGCCGATCGCCGAATAGCGCATCGTGCCGCCCTTGGGCGCGGCCGGATTGACGTAGTCGAAATGGTCGAAGCCCGGCCCGTACTTCAGGTCGCCGAACAGCGACATGCCCTGCTGCGGCGCGGCTTCGGCCGTGAGCGGCGCCAGGCCGAACATCAGCAACAGCCCGGCGACGATCGCAATTCTTCCGCGCATCACTACCCCTTGTCGATGGCCTCAATCGTCGAGGAGCGCCAGCGCCGCCCGGTGCAGATCGCGGTCGCCGGCCATGAGGACGCGGCCGTCCGAGGCGAGGTCGAGAGCCTTTCCCCGCCAATCCGTGGCCACGCCCCCCGCCCCTTCGACAATCGGAATTATCGCGCAGAAATCGTACGGCTTAAGGCTGGCTTCAAGGACGAGATCGATAAAGCCCGCGGCGAGAAGCCCGTAGGCATAGCAATCGGCGCCAAAGCGGGCGAGCTTGACCGCCGCCTTTACCCGGGCGAAAGCGGCCGCGTCGGCGCCCGTAAACATGTCGGGGGTGGTGGCGAAGAGGGTGGCGGCGGCGAGCTTCGGGCAGGGACGGCAATGTATCGGAGCGCCGTTCAGGAACGTCGGGCGGCCGGCGGCGCCGATCCAGCGCTCGCCCGAAATCGGCTGGTCGATAATGCCGAGGATCGGCTTGCCCTCTCGGGTCAGCGCGATCAGCGTCCCGAACAGCGGCACGCCGCTGATGAACGATTTTGTGCCGTCGATCGGATCGAGTACCCAGACGAATTCGGCCTCCTCGCGCAGCCGGCCGAATTCCTCACCGATGACGCCGTGCCGGGGAAACCGCCTCTCGATCAATCCCCGCATCGCCTCTTCGGCGGCGCGGTCGGCGGCTGTTACGGGCGTCAAATCGGGCTTGTCGTCGATTGCGATCGGGTGGCGGAAATAGGGCCGGATCGCCGCGCCCGCCGCGTCGGCCAGCGCCAGGGCCAGGGCCAGATGGTCGTCTAGTTCCGGCAGCGGCGATGGCAAGCTATTTGAGGCTTTCGAGATAGGCGATCACGTCGGCGCGCTTCTGCGCGTCGGGAATGCCGACGAAGGTCATCTTGGTGCCCTTGATGAAGGTTTGCGGCTTCCACAGCCAATGATTGAGCTTCTCCGGGTCCCACTTCTCGCCCTTATGCCCCGCCATCGCGCTGGAGAACTGGTAGCCCGGCACCTCGGCCATGCCCTCCTCGGCCACGCCATAGAGGTTGGGGCCGATCTTGTTCTGGCCGCCCTTGTTGAAAGTGTGGCAGGCGAGGCAGACCTTGGCTAATTGCTCGCCCTTTTGCGGGTCGGCCTTGGCGAGGAACGGGCCGATCGGCTCCGGTCCCGCAGCCTGCTGTCCGGCGGGAGCGCTCGCCGTCTGCTCGGCGCCGGCGACAACAAAGACCGGCTTTTCGAGGCGATTGGGGCGGACCAGTTCGCCCGCCAGAATCCCCGCGGCCATCGCGACGATCATCGCGGTCAGCACCGAGGCAATGATCTTGTTCCACTCGAAAGACGGCATCGCCCACCCTTCCGACCCTTGACGGGGCGGGAGAAAATCGGATTCCCCCCGACAACTCAAACGAAATATCACGCTTTCGGCAACGTCCCGAACCGGGCATGTTGTCGCTGCCCCCAAAATATGCGCCGACGAAGCCCGTGATCCGTGCAACCCCGAAGAACCCGATCGTCATGATTCCCGGCCCGGCTGGCGGCGACCCGGCTGCCGGGCAAGCCGCTCGCCGAGATCGCCGGCGAGCCGATGATCGTGCGTGTCTGGCACCGGGCGGTGGCCGCCGGGGTCGGCCCGGTCGTCGTTGCCTGCGGCGACCGGGCGATCGCCGAGGCGGTCGAGGCTGCTGGCGGAAGGGCGGCGCTGACCGACCCCGCGTTGCCCACGGGTTCGGACCGCATTCACGCGGCGATCAGCGATCTCGACCCGGACCGCAGATACGATGCGGTGGTCAATGTCCAGGGCGACCTGCCATTGCTCGATCCGGAAGCGGTGCGGGTCGCGGTCGCGGGGCTCGCCGATCCGGAGACCGACATCGCGACCCTGGCGGCGCTGATCGAGGATGAGGCCGCGCTTGCCGACACCAGCGTCAACAAGGTCGTCGCCGGCTTCGCCGATCCCGCCAGGCCGGCGCGCGCGCTCTATTTCAGCAAGGCGATCGTGCCCTGGGGCGAGGGCCCGCGCTACGAGCATATCGGGCTCTACGCCTACCGCCGCGACGCGCTCGACCGCTTCGTCGCCCTGCCACGCGGGGTTCTCGAACAGCGCGAGCGGCTCGAACAATTGCGCGCGCTCGAAGCCGGCATGCGGATTTCGGTCAGTCTGATCGAACCCGGCCGCCTCGGGGTGCAGGTCGACACGCCCGCCGATCTCGAACGCGCCCGCGCGCTCGCCGCGCAAATCTAGTCGGCGTACGACTTACGCAAACTTGCCACAATCGCATGGCATAGTCGCCTCGCCTGCCCGATCCGCGGGCGCCGTTTGCTGTAGATTCGTTGCAAATAACAGCAAAAACAGCAAAACCGGAAGCGCCGCTACGTCGCGTCGAAGACGCTTTTCGGCCAGGCGAGCCCGTAATGCTCGCGCAACGTCGTCCCCGCGTATTCGGTGCGGAAAAGGCCGCGGCGCTGCAACAGCGGGATCACCTCGCTGCTGAAGACGTCGAGCTGCGGCGGCAGTAGCGGCGGCATGAAGTTGAACCCGTCGGCCGCACCATCGTTGAACCAGTCCTCGATCAGAAGGGCGATCTGCTCCGGCGTGCCGGCGGTCACGTAATGGCCGCGGGCGCCGGCGAGATATCCCAACAGCTGGCGCAGGGTCGGCCGGTCGCGACGCACCAGGTTCAGGATCACCTCGGTGCGGCTGCGCGCCGCCTCGACAGTGTCGGGGTCGGGTAAATCCTCGGGTGCGAGCGGGCGGTCGAGCGGCAGGTGCGAGAAATCGTGCCCGCCAAAGCGGTTCGAGAGCCGCTTGCGCCCGACCTCGGGGTCGGTCAGATCGTTGACCTCGCGCACCAGGCGCTGCGCCTCGGCCTCGGTCGCGGCGATCATCGGGCAGAGCCCCGGCAGGATCAGCACCTGGTCCGGGTCGCGCCCCTCGGCCTTCGCCAACGCCTTCAGATCGGCGTAGAATTCCTTCGCCGTCGCCTTTTCGACATGGGCGGTGAAGACCGCGTCGGCGTGGCGCGCGGCAAAGCGGCGGCCGGTCTCGGACGATCCCGCCTGCACCAGAACCGGGCGGCCCTGCGGGCCGCGCGGCAGGTTCAAGGGCCCGGCCACCCGGTAGAAATCGCCGCGATGGTTGATCGGTCGGACCCGGTCGTCGCGCGCATATTGCCCGCTGGCGCGATCGTCGAGCACCGCATCCGCCGCCCAGCTGTCCCACAGCCCCTTGACGACGGTCATGAATTCCTCACCGCGGACATAGCGGTCGGCGTGGCTGACCTGGCTGTCGCCGCCGAAATTGGCCGCCGCCGCAGCAAGCCACGAGGTCACGATGTTCCAGGCGACGCGGCCGTTGGAGATATGGTCGAGCGAGGCGAATTGCCGGGCGAGGTTGAAGGGCTCGGTATAGGTCGTGGACGCGGTCGCGATCATGCCGATCCGGCTCGTCGCCGTCGCTACCCCCGCCAGCAGGGTGATCGGTTCGAGCCAGATGCGCGGCGCCTGCGCGACATCGCCGCCGAGCGCCAGCTGGTCGGCGACAAAGATCGAATCGAAGAGCGCCGCCTCGGCCCGCTGCGCCAGGCCCTGGTAATAGCGGATGTCGGTCAGCGCCAGCGGCGAGGTCGTAGGATGCCGCCACGACGCCTCGTGGTGACCGCGGCTGTGGATGAAGAGGTTGAGGTGCAGTTGCCGCTGCATGGCGATCCTCCGAAAGCGCCTGGGGGGTCAGCGCGGGCCGGCGCCGAGATGCGCGACGGCTTCGATCTCGACCTTGAGCGAGGGATCGGCAAGGGCCGCCACCTGCACCAATGTCGAGCACGGAAAATTGCCGGTGAAGAATTCGCGGCGCGCCTGCCACACCTTTTCGCGCTGTTTGATGTCGGTGACGAAGATCGTCACCTTGACGATGTCGGACATCGCACCCCCGGCGGCCTCGATCAAATGCCTGATCTTGGTGAAGATCGCTTTCGCTTGGCCGTATTCGTCGGCGGGCGTGCCGGCGGGATCGGCGCCGCGCGCGGTCATCCCCGCGAGATAAGCTATGCCCCCGACGACAAGGCAGTTCGACCAGGTCCCGGCCGGCGGCTCGGGCACGGCGGGGGTCGTGGTGCGGACGATGGTGCTCATGGGCGGGCTCCTCCAGCTGAAGGAGGAAGCTTACCCGCCCCGGCCCGTTGCCGAAAGCCGCGCCGTCGCCGGCGCTTTGCTCGCCGAGGTGAGCCGGTCAGGCGGCCTTGGCCTGCGGCTCCTCGCCGGAGGTTTGGCGCAGGCCGTCATCGGCTCCCGCCTCGCGTCGGAAATAGAGGTGGACCGCGGTGCCGATCCCCTCGGCGCTTTCGACAAGGGCGAACCCGCCGAGCCGCAACGCCAGGGCGCGGGCGCGCAACGCCGTTGGCCGCATCGTATTTTCGGCATCGAAAACCTGCGTCGAGCAGGTCCGGGGAGAGACCGGGGCCGTTGTCCTTGATGCTCAGCCGGACATAGTCGCCGGGCACCGCATCCGGCCATTCCGCGACCGCCACGGCGTCGATCGTCTGGTCGCGGGTCCCGATGATGATCTCGCCCTCGCCCGCCATCTCGTCGGCCGCTTCGCGGGCAAGGCCGATCACCGTGCCGCGCAGCGCGTCCTGATCGGCCTCGCAGAGCCGCTTCTCGGATGGCAGCGAAAGGCGAAACTCGAGTGTTTGCGGCAACCGCCGCCGGATCTGCGGTTCGAGGGCGGCCAGCATCGCGTCGAGATCGGTCGGACCAGGGGCGAGCAGTGCGGCGCGCCGACGCTGCCGGCGCCACAGGAAACCGCCGGCCGCCACAATGCTGGCGCCAGCAACGACTGCGAGCGGCCGCGCAACGCCCTCCGAGGCGGCGCGGCTCGGGTCATAAATTGCGGCGGCGAGATCGGGGGGATGCTGGATCGCGCCGATCTCGACCAGGGTCTGCGCGATTTGCCGCCAGCGCTGCGGCTCCGAATGTCCGATCTCCGTATCCGGGTAATGCGCCAGCCGCCGCGCGATCTCGCTCTGATAGCGGGCGAAGGCGGCGCCGTCACGGGCGGACGCGGGGTCGCGGGCCTTCGCGACGAGCCGGGCGATGACCCGGTCCGGGTGAGCGAGCGCATAGTCCCAGCCCTTGATCGAGGCGGCGCGGAAGGCTTCGACCAGGGCGGGTTCCTCGGCGGCGAAATGCTGCGAAGCAAAAAGCGTGTCACCGTAGAACTGGCCGGGCGGCGCCAGCGCCTTTATCGCCATGCCGCGCTCGTGCGCCTGCCACGGGATCTCCCAGGCCGAGCCGACCGCCGCATCGATCCGCCGCGCGGCGAGAGCGTCGAGCATGCCACCCGGCTCGACGGAGGCGGTTTTCAGCCTGCTCGGGATCGATGCCTGCAGCGTGAAGCATCGCGCGGAATTCGAGATCGAACGTGCTGCCCGCCGCCGGACGGCCCGATCCTGGCGTCGCGGAGGGACGCCAGCGACGGGAAATCGTCGTCGGCGCGATAGTAGACCGCCGCGGCGCTCTCCTGAAAGACCGGCGCCAGCAGCAACAAGGGCAGACCTTGGGCGATACGAACGAGCAAGCGCGCTTCGCCGACGCCAAAGCGGGCGCGGCCCTCGACGACTTCGCGCACCGGGTCGACGGTCGCAGGACCCGGCCGGATCTCGACATCGAGCCCAGCGTCGCGATAGAAATTCTGCCACAAAGCCGCGTAGTACCCGGCGAATTCGAACGGCGTCGCGGCCGGCAGCTGCAATACGAGTGGAGCCTGATCGCCGGCCGCGGCCGGTGGCGTCAGAATGCCGAGCGCCGCTGCCAGCGCGAGCGCAACGGCGCAGAACCGCCTCTTGCCTTCCGCCATTTCCCCTCCCCCTCGCACACCCGGAGAGCTCTGGCGGCGAGCCCCCGGCCGTCCGATAGCGCCGCCCTATGTGCGGCCCGACGCCTTGCGCCCCAATTCCAAGGCGGCGAACGAATAGACCGGCGCCGGCATCAGATAGCGAAAGCCCTTGTCGAGCAACCGCTCGATGTTCTTGGCGTCGACATGCGGATGGCCGCAGGCGACGTTATGCGCCTTGCAGATCGCCAGGATCTCGTCGATCGCCGCGGCCACGGTCGGATGCTCGTATTGCCGCGGGAACCCCAAATCCTGCGACAGATCGCCCTCGCCGACGATGACGACGCCGATCCCCGGCACCTGTTCGAGCATCGAGGGGAGGTTGCGAATCGCCCGCACCTCCTCGCACATGATCGCGACCAGGACCTCGCCCTTCGGGTTCAGCGGCCAGACATCGGCGCGCTCGTAATATTCCTGCTGGCTGAGGCCCCAGTAGCGCGCGGCCGCGGCCGGGGCGTCGCCGCGCTGGCCCGCCGGCTCGTAATAGGGTGCCGAGCGCGGCCGCGGATAGCGGCAGGCAGTGACCGCGTTCTGCGCCTCCTCGACGGTGCTGACATGCGGCCAGACGATGCCGTAGACGCCCTGATCGAGCACCTGCTTGGCCACCCATTGGCTGGTCTCGCCGCCATTCGGCGGGATCCGCACAAAGGGCGTGACCGCTGGCGCCAGGCTGCCGCCGCGCAGGATCTGCCGCCGGTCGAGCATGTATTGCAGGCAATCCCGCAACGCCCTGATGTCGTAGGCGCGGTGCTCCATCTCGAAGACGACGCCGTCATAGGGCGCGCCGTTGATCGCCTGCGCGGCGCCGATCTCCGCCCCCGAAAAAGTCACAAAGGCGGGCTTATCCTGTTCCAGCGCGCGGATCACGCCGTTCAGACGGGGAATGTCGGCCATCGCGGGGCTCCTTCTGCAAAGGCTGGATCGTACGGTCCCGCTCTTGGCGCCGTCAACTGACCAAGATTTATGCACTGCACAATGCAGAATATAACGATTTTACAACGCTATTGAAAAGTATCATAGCTGCATTGCAACATCGCGGATCGGAGTCTTCGCGGCCTGGAGATGCAGCGATGCGCGACAAGGACGGGCGACGGAATTCGAGCGGGCCGCGGGGCGAGCTGGCCTCGCGCACCCTGGCGATGCCGGCCGACAGCAACCCGCGCGGCGATATTTTCGGCGGCTGGATCATGGCGTTGATGGATGCCGCCGGAAAGATGTCGGCAACACCCTTTGCCGGCGGCCGGGTGGTCACCGTCGCCGTCTCCAACATCGCCTTTCTGGCGCCGGTGCAGGTCGGCGACACAGTGTGCTGCTATACCGATCTCCGGCGCCTCGGCCGCACCTCGATCACGCTCGATGTCGAGGTCTGGGTGTTGCGCCAGGGCCAGGGCGAACGAGTCAAGGTCACTGAGGCCGATTTCACGTTTGTTGCGATCGACGAAGAGGGGCGCCCGCGTCCGCTGGCGCCGGCGATTGCCGGCAATCCGACGCTGGCGGCGCGCGCCATCCGCCGCGGCGGCCGTCAGTCGCGGCGGGCGAGCGTCTGACCCCAGCCGAGGCGGACCCGGCCGATCGCCATCGCGACCGCCGCCTGGGTCGGCTCCACGACCGGGATACGCACCGCGGTTTCGACTGCGTCGCGGTACTGCGCCATTCCGGCGCAGCCCAGCACCAGCACATCGGCGCCGTGCCGGTCGCGCAGGATGCCGCCGACCTCGATCATCCGGCTCAAGGTGCGCTCCTGGTCGCCGAGTTCGGTCACGCCGAGACCGACCGGAACGTCGCCGGCGAAGCGCTGACCCACGCCCATCGCGCCGATATAGCGCAATTGCCGCGGGATCGAACTCGCGAGGATCGATATCAGGCCAAAGCGATGGCCGAGGGTGAGTGCGGTCAAGATGCCGCACTCGCCGATGCCGAGAACCGGCTTTGCCGTCGTCTCGCGAGCCGAAAAGAGGCCGGGATCGCTGAAGCAGGCGATGACGAAGGCGGCGGCTTCCGCCTCGCGGGTTCGGATCAGCCTACAGAGCGGCGCGATCACGCCGTCAGCATGGCGCTGGCTTTCGATGCCGGGCGGCCCCTCCTCAAGGGTGACGCAAACGATTTCCGGCCCGCCCGGAATAGCGAGCGGTTCGAGGCCGTCTTCCATGGCGCGGGTGACGGCGACGGTCGAATTCGGGTTGATCACCAGGATGCGCTCGGCCATCGGCTTCTCCCAGGGTCGGATTACGATGGCAAAATAGCGCCTGTACGGCGCGATTGGTATATCGGCGGGCGATGACGCGGATCATGGTCACCGGAGGGGCGGGGTTCATCGGTTCGGCGGTCTGCCGGCTGCTTGTCGGCGAATATGGCGCAACGGTGCTCAATGTCGACAAACTGACCTACGCCGCCAATCCGGCCTCGCTGCGCCCGATCGAGAAGAGCCCGCGCTATTTCTTTCGCCAGGCCGATATCTGCGACGGCGCGACTATGACCGCACTCTTCACCGAGTTCGGCCCGGACGGTGTGTTGCATCTCGCGGCCGAAAGTCATGTCGATCGGGCGATCGACGGCCCGGCGCCGTTCATCCGGACCAATGTCGAGGGCGCCTATACGCTGCTCGAGGCGGCGCTCGCTTATTGGCGGGATCTCTCGGCCGAGCGGGCGCGACGGTTCCGCTTTCACCATGTCTCGACCGACGAGGTGTTCGGCTCGCTGGGACCGGCCGGCAAATTCACCGAGGCGACTCGGTACGAGCCGAATTCGCCCTATTCGGCCTCCAAGGCGGCAGCCGACCATCTCGTCCGCGCCTGGCGCGAGACCTACGGCCTGCCGACGATCGTCAGCAACTCTTCGAACAATTACGGCCCTTACCATTTCCCGGAAAAGCTGATCCCGCTCGCGATCCTGAAGGCGCTGCACGGCGAACCGATCCCGGTCTACGGTGCTGGCGACAATATCCGCGACTGGCTCTTTGTCGAAGATCACGCCCGGGCGCTCTGGCAAACCCTGCGGGAAGCGGCGGTTGGCGAGAGCTACAATGTCGGCGGCGAGGCCGAGCGCAGCAATCTCGACGTGGTCCGCGCGATCTGCCGCTTGCTCGACGAGTTGACGCCGAATTCGCCGCATCGCCCGCACGAGCGGCTGATCTCCTTCGTCGCCGACCGGCCGGGCCACGACCAGCGTTATGCGATGGATACGGCCAAGATCCTCCGCGATCTCGGCTGGCGGCCCCGCGAGACCTTCGAGAGCGGCCTGCGCAAGACCGTCGCGTGGTATCTCGACAACCGCTGGTGGTGGGAGCCGATCTGGTCCCGGCGCTATCGCGGCCAGCGCCTCGGAACGATCGCCGACGCGTCACGCACCAGAGCGGCGCCGTGATGTCGAGTCGGCATCGTCAACTCGGGGTCCGATCCCGCCAGTGTAAGGGTCATAGCTCGATACCGGCGGCGTCGGCGGGTCTACCGCACCCGAAACTGGCGCCGCGGGGGTCCACTTGCCGTCGAACACACTGCCGTCCGGAGCAGTGTACGTTCCTGTAAACACTGTCTTATTACCGTTCCACGATCCCAACCAGGCCATGTTTTGCCCTTTCTCCTGCGCCGCAGAACGCAGCAACCCGTATTTAGGCTGGATATCGCCGGACAAGCGTGATCGTGGTCACACATTGGATGGTCGGGCGAGGGCGGGAAAGTCAGAAACGCACGGCGTTCGGATGGTGCTGCCGGTAAGGATTGAACTTACGACCTCCCCCTTACCAAGGGGGTGCTCTACCACTGAGCTACGGCAGCGCCGGGCGGCATCGAATACATGAGCCGCCCGTCCTTGGCAAGCCGAGCACCCCTACCCGAATTTATTGGTCCGGGGAAAGCCGTTGGGGACGAGACGCCCGGCGCCGCCGCGCGGGCCAACCCACGGGGTCAAGTCGGTCTCGGTGCGGGTGCGGTTCTCGCCCTGCTTCCATGACAAACCTTCGGCGAGGCGGAACACCTTGGCGTCGGCGAGCCCGCCCATCCGGTAACGTTGCAGGATCACGCCGCGGCCGCGCGTCATCAGCGGAATGTCCTCGATCTTGACGATCAGCATCCGGCGGTTGTCACCGACGAGCGCCACCGCGTCGCCCTCCTCCGCGCGGAGGCAGATGTGGGCGAGGGCGCCCTCGGCGGGCGTCACCACCTGCTTGCCGGCGCGGGTCTGCGCCACCGCCTCCTCGCCGTCGACGACAAAGCCGCGTCCGTCGTCGGTCGCTACGAACAACTCCAAGCCGAGCCGATAGGGCAAGAGTGTCACGACATCGTGCTCGTTCGGCAGATCGATCATCAGCCGCAAAGGCTCGCCCTGGCCGCGCCCGCCGGGCAGCCGGTCGACGCCGATCGTGTAGAAGCGACCGTTCGTCGCGAAGACGATCAGCCGGTCGGTGGTTTCGGCCGCGATGGCAAAGCGCGGCCCATCGCCTTCCTTGTATTTCTGCTCGCCGGCGGCGCCATTATGCCCCTTGACCGTGCGGATCCAGCCCTTCAGCGAGCAGAGCACCGTCACCGCCTCGCGCTCGACCAAAGCTTCCGCCGGGATCGCGATCGGTTCGGGCGCCCCGCCGATTGTCGTACGCCGGCGGCCGAGCGGCGTATCGCCGCCGAATTGCGCACCGGTTTCGGCGACCTCCTTGGCCACCGCCCGCCATTGCCGCCGTTCGCTCGCCAACAGCGCGTCGAGGCCGCGCTCCTCGGCCGCCAGGGCGTCCAGCTCCTTGCGGATCGCGATCTCTTCGAGCCGGCGCAGGGCGCGCAGCCGCATGTTGAGGACTGCCTCGGCCTGGACATCGCTCAATTCCCAGCGCGCCATCATTTCGGCCTTCGGGTCGTCGGCCTCGCGGATGATCCGGATCACCTCGTCGAGATTGAGGTAGACCACGATCTGGCCCTTCAAAATCTCCATGCGGCGGGCGACCGCGTCGAGGCGATGGCGGCTGGTGCGCTGCAGCACGTTGCGGCGATGGTCGAGAAATGCCTGCAGTGCCTCCTTCAGGCTCATCACCCGCGGCACGCCCTGGGGATCGAGGACGTTGAGATTTAGCGGAACCCTGATTTCGAGCTCGGTCAGACGAAAGAGCTGCTCCATCAACAATTCCGCGTCGACGCTACGCGTCTTGGGTTCGAGGACGAGCCGGATGTCCTCGGTCGAACTCGTCGCGGATGTCGGCGAGCAGCGGCAGCTTCTTCTCTTCGAGTAACGCCGCGATCTTTTCGATCAACCGCCCCTTGGGGATCTGGTACGGAATTTCGGTGACGACGATCTGGTAGAGCCCGTGCGCCAGCGGCTCCTTCAGCCAGCGCGCCCGCAACCGGAAGCTGCCGCGGCCGGTGGCGTAGGCCTGCGCGATGCTGTCGGACGGCTCCACCAGCATGCCGCCCGTTGGAAAATCCGGGCCTGGAACATGGGAAACGAGTTCGTCGGCAGAGCAGGCGGGGCGCTCGATCAAATAAAGCAGCGCCGCGCACAGTTCGGCGACATTGTGCGGCGGGATGCTGGTCGCCATGCCGACCGCGATCCCAGCCGCGCCATTGGCCAGCAGGTTCGGGAAGCGGCCGGGCAGTACCACCGGCTCGCTGTCCTCGCCGTCATAGGTCGGCCGGAAATCGACCGCATCCTGGTCGATGCCGTCGAGCATCGCCTGCGCCACCGCCGACAGCCGGCTTTCGGTGTAGCGCATTGCGGCGGCGTTATCGCCGTCGATGTTGCCGAAATTGCCCTGGCCGTCGACCAGCGGATAGCGCTGCGAGAAATCCTGCGCCAGGCGGACGAGGGCGTCATAAACGGCCAATTCGCCGTGCGGGTGAAACTTGCCGATCACATCGCCGACGACGCGGGCGCATTTCTTGTAGCCCGAGGCCGGATCGAGCCGCAGCTGGCGCATCGCGTGCAGGATGCGCCGATGCACCGGCTTCAGCCCGTCGCGGACATCGGGGAGCGAGCGCGACATGATCGTAGAGAGCGCATAGGAGAGATAGCGCTCACCTAGCGCATCGGCGAAATCGACGTCGCGGATTTCGCCCGCCAGATCGGTCACAGGCATGCCTCTTCGACCTTGAGACGACGGCTTACTTGCGCATGCTACCAGCCGGTGCCGGACTGGTGCAGGCGGTCGGCAAGCCGCGTTCGGGCAGCGGGCAGGCTGCGGGCCTGCGGCTGCAGCAAATGGTGCAGCAGGAAATAGCCGGTCAATTCGAGACCAAGCCTTATATCGGCGCTGTCCGCAGTCGCGTCGCGCCACAAAAACGCGGGCAGAACAAACAGTTTATCGTGATACGGCCGGCCCGCCTCTCGCGATACGGCGCGGCCGGTTCGCGGCGAGACATAGGCGAGGTCGTCGCTCCACCCGGTCACGGCGCAGCCGCCGAAGTCCAGGCCGAAGCCTAGTGCGGCGAGCAGGTCGCGTTCCCACCGGACATAGCAGGCGGGCCAGTCGGCACACGAATTCGAGCGCCTTTATCAAGTGCTCCAGCAGGGCGTAGACATCGCCATGCGGCTCCCTCTCCGGCAGGGTTGCCGCGACGATCGCCGCGGCCGCGGCAAGAGCGGTGAGCCGCCCGGGATCGTCAAGAAAGTGCGCCGCGTGCGACCGCAGCAATTCGCAGCCAAAGGCGCCTAGATGCTCGGGGAGCCGGCCGCGCCAGGACGCCGCGACCGCGTTGCCGGGCTGCAGCACCGCGCGCCATCTTGGCGACTGCCCGCCGCGCACCAGCCCCAGATGGCGGCCGTGCTCGCGGGTCAGAAGTTCGACGATCAGCGCACTCTCGCCATGCCGCCGCGCCGCCAGCACAAATCCTCGATCGTCCCATGCATCAAGGGTCAGGCGTCGTAGTCGAGACCCGAGCGCGGCGAAACGCTCGCGATCCTCGGCCCAGTTATCGCGCACCTTGACGAATAGGAAGAGGTGGACCCGGCGCTCGAGCATGCGCTCGAGTTCGGCGCGGGCGCGGGCTGCCGATCGCCTTGATCCGCTGCCCGCTGTCGCCGAGCACGATCGCGCGCTGGCTCGGGCGCTGGACATAAACAATCTGCTCGATCCGCACACTGCCGTCCGGCCGCTCCTGCCAGCTCTCGGTCTCGACCGTCGAAGCGTAGGGCAGCTCGTCATGCAATTGCAGAAAGACCTGCTCGCGGGTCACCTCCGCCGCGATCAGCCGTTCGGGCGCATCGGAGAGCTGGTCCGCCGGGAACAGCCATGGCCCCGGCGGCAGGGCGGCGGCGAGGTGCCGACTGCAGATCGTCGACGCCGTCGCCGTTCAGCCCGGAAATCATGAAGACCGGGCTCGAAGCGCGCATCGCGCGCCAACGCCTCGGCGAGGCCGAGCAGGCTTGTCGCGGCGCACCAGATCGATCTTGTTCAAGCGCCAGGATCGAACTGGCACCCGCGCTCGGCGAGACGGTCGAGGATCTGCCGGTGTCGCGGTCGATCCCGCGCGCCGCATCGACCAAGAGAACGGTCTTGTCGGCGTCCTCCGTGCCGGACCAGGCCGCCGCGACCATCGCCCGATCAAGCCGTCGCCGCGGCGCGAAAATGCCGGGCGTGTCGACATAGACGATCTGGATCGCGCCCTCGATCGCGATGCCGAGCATCCGGCTGCGCGTCGTCTGCGCCTTCGGCGTGACGATCGCCAGCTTCTGGCCGACGAGCCGGTTGAGCAGGGTCGATTTGCCGGCGTTGGGCGCGCCGATCAGCGCCACATAGCCGCAGCGCGCGGCCGCGGACGCGCCGCTTCGGTCATTCAGCCGCGTGCTGCTTCGCCCAGGCGACGACCTCGGCATGGGTGGCGAACCACACTCCTGTTTCGCGACTTGGCGTGGCGGATGATTTCGTCGAGGATCCAGATGCGCGAGCGGTAGCCGATGATGTGCGGATGCATCGTCAGCTGGAAGATGCCCGCCTTCGTCATAGGCCGCGTCGAGCTCGCGGCGGAAGATGTCGAGCACATCGGTCGGCGGCGTATAGGGCCGCAGCGACTGAAACCGGTTCATCATGAAATAGACCGCATCGTCGCGGACCCATTCGACCGGCAGTTCGACCACGCCGGTCGGCTCGCCGTCGAGCAGCAGCTCGTAGCAATCCTCGTCGCGACATCAGCGAGGAATTGTAGAGCAGGCCCATTTCCTTTTCGATTTCGAGCGTGTGCCGGCTGAAATCCCAGGACGGCGTGCGCAGGCCGACCGGGCGCACGCCGGCGATCTTTTCCAGCGTGTCGGCCGAGCGCAGCATCAGATCGCGCTCGGCCTCGACGCGGCAGCACCGAGTTGAGTTCGTGGATCCAGCCGTGGATGCCGATCTCGTGGCCTTCGGCGACAACCCGGCGCTGCTCCTCGGGATGCAGCAGCGCGGTCACGGCAGGCACGTAGAAACTCGCATTGACGCCGTGTTTTTCCAGAAGCTTCAGGATGCGCGGCACGCCGACGCGGTTGCCGTACTGGCCCCAGGCCAGGCGGCCGATCGATTTGCCGCCGTCGCGCAGATCGCTGGTCTCGTGGTCGGAGTCGAAGGACAGCGCCACTGCGCAGCGCGCACCGCCCGGCCACTCGCCGGCCGCAGCTCCGCCCGGCGCGGACGTGATTGACCCGGCGGCGCCATTCCTCTTCGGGCCATTGCCAGGGTTCGAGATCGCGGTTGCGCTGCGTCCATGCCCACCTCCTTCGGCGCCAATGGCCGGCGGGCGGCGGCGGGGAGGAGCGGATTGGTCGGAGCGGTGAGATTCGAACTCACGACCCTCAGCACCCCATGCTGATGCGCTACCAGGCTGCGCTACGCTCCGACCGGGGCCTGTTCGCCTGCGGCGCCGATCATATCTGCGCGTCGGGCGAGGCGCAACAGCGGCGCCGGCCTCAGCCCTGACGCAGCCGGTTGAGAAGGGCTTCGATTTCCAGGAGTTCGCGCCGCACCTCCTCGAGCGCAGCGCGCAGCGCCTGGCGGGAGGGCTCGGTCCTGGCCGGTACGTCCTCGGGCCGGACTTCCGGCGTCAACGTGAACAATGTCGTCTGCGCGGCTCCGGCGCTCGGCTCTGGTTTGGGACCACCGGATCCGCCGTCGCGCAGCAGCCGCTGCACGCCCCTGATCGTATAGCCTTCCTGGTAGAGGCATCGCCGGATGCTCCGCAGCAGATCGACGTCCTCCGGCCGGTAGTAGCGCCGCCCGCCGCCGCGCTTGAGCGGCTTTACCTGCGGGAATTTCGTCTCCCAGAACCGCAGCACATGCGGCTGCAAGTCGAGTTCCTCGGCGACCTCGCTGGTGGTGCGGAAGGCCGCGGCCGACTTGCCGACGCGCGGTGCGGCATCGGTGTCGTCGGCTCGGTCACATCAGGCCGACGGCGCCTTCGCTGCTACCGAGCGCGCCGTCCGCGCGCTGTCGTCGTTCTTATCCGCCGCTCAGACGGTCGTTGATCTGGTCCTTCAGCGCATGCGAGGCGCGGAAGACCAGAACACGGCGCGGGCTGATCGGCACTTCCTGGCCGGTCTTCGGGTTGCGGCCGATGCGCTGGCCCTTCTGCCGCACCGCGAAACTGCCGAAGGACGAAATCTTGACCATCTCGCCGCGCTCCAGCGCGCCAGAGATCTCCGCAATCACCGATTCGACAAACTCCGCGGATTCGTTGCGCGACAATCCGACCTCTTGATAGACCGCCTCGCTCAGCTGAGCGCGCGTTACCGTTTGCCCGGCCATGCAGCCCTCCCCGCTGTTCGGCCGAAGGTTAACCCCGCAGGAAAATCACGTCAAATTCCAAAGTGTTTCGGCGTCTTCGCCGGGGCTCGCTACCAGCGCACCAGGCCGCGCCCCAGCTGAGGCCGCCGCCCAGGGCCTCCATCAGCACCAGATCGCCCGGGCTTGATCCGGCCGTCGGCGACCGCCTCGTCGAGCGCCAGCGGGATCGAGGCGGCGGAGGTGTTGGCATGGCGGTCGATCGTCATGACGATCTTTTCCGGGGGCAGGCCGAGCTTTCGTCCACCCCATCGATGATGCGGCTGTTCGCCTGGTGCGGCACCAGCCAGTCGATATCGGCGCCAGTCGAGACCGTTCGCGCGCCAGACGCCTCGTCGACGACCTCGCTCAGATGCTGCACCGCCTGGCGGAAGACCTCGCGCCCCTCCATGCGCAGACGGCCGGCGCTGCCGGTCGAGGACGGGCCGCCGTCGACATAGAGGATGTCGTACTGACGCCCGTCGGAATGCAGATGGGTCGACAGAATGAAGCGCCCGTCGGGCCGACGCCGCCGGAACCGCCTGCAGCACCACCGCGCCGGCGCCGTCGCCGAACAGGACGCAGGTGCCGCGGTCGCTCCCAGTCGAGGATCCGGGAGAAGGTCTCGGCGCCGATCACCAAGCGCGGTGTCGCGCCTGGCCCAGCCGCAGCGCATTGTCGGCGACCGACAGCGCGAAAATGAAGCCGGCGCAGACCGCCTGGACGTCGAAGGCGGCACCCCGCCTCATGCCGAGGCGCGCCTGCACCTTGGCCGCAGTCGCCGGGAAGGTGTTGTCCGGAGTGGCGGTGGCCAGAACGATCAGATCGAGGTCGCTAGCCGCTCACTCCGGCGCTCGCCAAGGCCCGCTGCGCCGCGGCAAGAGCGAGATCGGAGGTCAGTTCGCCCGCGGCGGCGATCGCGGCGCTCGCCGATGCCGGTGCGCTGGCGGATCCATGCGTCGGAGGTGTCGAGCCGCATCGGCGAGCTCGTCGTTGGTGACGATCTGCTCGGGCAGATAGGCGCCGCATCCGACGATCTGGGAGCGCAACGACATCCAGAAGCGACTTAGAGCGCCGCAGCCTGGGGCGCGGATTGCGACGGCATTGAGGCGGGCGAGCTCGACCCGTGATCTTGTCGAGAAAGCCATTCACCTTCATGTCGACCGCGACCCCGATGGCGTTGGCAAATCCCAAAGCGTCGGTCGAGCCGTGGCTTTTGACCGCGATCCCGTCGAGACCAAGGAAGATGGCGCCATTGTAGAGACGCGGATCGATCCGCATCCACAGCTTCCTCAGCGCGTTGCGGGCGAACAGATAGCCGATGCGGGCCATCAGCGAGTGGCGGAACGCCCCTTCGAGGAATTCGCTGAAGAGCTTGGCGGTTCCTTCGGCGGTCTTGACCGCGACATTGCCGGTAAAGCCGTCGGTCACGACGACATCGACCGTACCCGCGGCGATGTCATCGCCCTCGACAAAGCCGTGGAAGCGAATCGGGATCATGCCGCCGCGCAATCGGGCGCCGGCGCTGCGGACGGCCTCGTTGCCCTTCAGATCCTCGGAGCCGACATTGAGCAGCCCGACCGTGGGCTCGACGAGGCCTAGAACGGTGCGCGCGAAGACATCGCCCATCAGCGCGAATTGGACCAAGATTCTCGGCATCGCATTCGACATTGGCGCCGAGATCGAGCATCACGCTCTCGCCGCGCCGGGTCGGGAAGAACGAGGCGATCGCCGGGCGATCAATCCCCGGCAGCGTCTTCAGCACGAATTTCGCCATCGCCATCAATGCGCCGGTGTTGCCGGCCGAGACGACGCCGTCCGCATGGCCATCGGCTACTGCGTTGATCGCCAGCCGCATGCTCGACTGCCGGCCGGTGCGCAGCGCCAGCGACGGTTTGGCGTCGTCAAGCACGACCTCCGTCGTGTGATGCAGCGTCGCGGCCGCCCCGAGGCTCGGCAGCTTGGCCAGCAGGGGGCAGATCGCGTCCTCGGCGCCGAACAGCAAGAAGCGCAATTCGGGATGGCGCTGCAGCGCGATGTTGGCGCCGTTCAGCACGATGCTCGGGGCGCGGGCACCGCCCATCGCGTCAAGCGCGAGCGTGATCGGTTCGCTCACCCTGTTCCGCCCCCGCGAGTGCGCAGGCCGGTCAGACCGGCTTTGAGCGCGGCGTCGCCACCTCTCGTCCGTCGTAATAGCCGCACGACTGGCAAAGATGGTGCGGCCGCTTGAGTTCGCCGCAATTGGGGCACTCCGCATAGGCCGCCGCCTTCAGCGCATCGTGCGAGCGCCGCATGTTGCGCCGCGAGGGCGAGGTTTTCTTCTTCGGAACTGCCATGACAAACTCGACTTTCGTGGCGGCGTCGCGCGGAACGCCGGTGAATAGACAAAAATCGCGGCTGCAGCAACAATGATGCAGGCTGGCCGGAGGCCGGGTCCGGGATCGCAGGCATCGGCCGTCGCAAAGCGCCTCAGTCCTTCTTCACCTTGCGCAACGCCGCCAGCGCCGCGAACGGACTCTCTTCGAGCGTTGCCACATCGTCGGCCTCGATCGTTGCTTCGGGATCGCGCGGGGAGAGCGGAAGGGCTAGCGACAGTTCCTGCGCCACCGCCTCCCCGATGTCAATCGCGTCGCCGACGAAGGGTTCGAACGCCGGGGCCGCCGGATCGAGATCCAGCCCGCCTGCAACATCCTCCTTCGGACCATAGATCAGCGAAAACGATTCCTGCACCGAACCGCTGACAGGTTCGAGCGTGACGACGCAATCCTGTTCGAACTCAGCTTCAAACTCGGCTTCCAACCGGATCGTCCGGTCGCCCTGCCTGATCAGCCGAACCGAGGCCACCAGCCGAGCCAGAGCTACCAGATCAAAGCGGCGAGCCAGTCGCAGGCACTCCTCGCGGGTGGCTTCGATGCGCTGGAAAAACGGCTCTGTGCCGAGACGCTCAAGCGCTACCAGACGAGAAAATTCGGGAGCGACCCCGGTCATGACGCATCCGCCTTCACGGCCGGTCCGGCGCGCTCGCAGGCCTGCAGCGAGGCAAAGCAAAATTCGCCGGCAAGTAAGTGTCCTATCGACTGGTGCTGCCAGCGCGGCAGCCGCCGCCCGCATGTAGGCGCCGAGTATGGTCGCCATCGGCGCCGGGCCCGCCGTGGTGCCGAAGACGTTCCGCTCAATGGCAGCCGTCAGCGTCGTATCATCGCCGGCAAGTCCTTCCTGATAGGCCCGCATCCGACCGTAAAACGCCTGCGCCATGCGTTTCACATGTTTGCCGACGCTCAAATCCCCCACGCCCGATTTCCCGCAGCGACCGGTCGAGATCAGCGAACATGACGTCAAAGAAGCCCTGGCCCATTCTGTCTGCCGCCGGACCTTCCGATTTGAGCCGGTGCAGAAAGAGGAAAGCGTGCACACAGATCAGCTCGAAGCGCCCGTCGAGCGTATCGGGAACCGCGAAGTCGGTAAAAAAGGCCGGTTGCCGGGCCTGCTCGACGACCCGTCGGTAGGCGCGCTCGGCCGCTTGCCGGTTCTCTTTGCGGCGGGCTAGGAAGTTCACCGAGGCGCTCGGACGCCATTGACAATCAACAGCTTTCAACTGAAGCTGCAAAAGTTGAGATGGCTTCTGACCGACCTCGTTTCAACAGTAGATCGGCTTCTTGACCCCATGCTCCACGATCCTGGCCCCTCGATCAGGCAAGTTGCCAGCTCGGTTTGCGTCTTTGCTCTGGCTTGGGCGATCGGCGGCTGTTCGCCCTCCGTCGAGCAGCGCGGTAATCTGCCGGCGCCGGATAAAATCGCGGAAATCCACCCCGGCGCCACGACAAAGGACGAGGTGGCCAAGATCCTTGGCACGCCGTCAAGCGTGGGCGTCTTCAACGACAAATCCTGGTACTACATCAGCCGCAAGACCGAACAGGTCGCCTTCTTCACGCCGGCGGTCACCGACCAGCAGGTCTATATCGTCAATTTCGACGATCAGGGCGTGGTCAAGGCGGTCGATCACAAGAGTCTCGAAGATGGCCGGGAGATCAATCCGGTGGCGCGGACGACGCCGGCCCCGGGCCGGGAATTGTCGTTCCTCGAACAACTGCTCGGCAATCTCGGGCGGTTCAATGGCAGCGGCGGGGGCGGCGGCGGCTCGGGAGGCTCGGGAGGCGGTGCGAACGGGCCGAAACCGACCGACAATCGTTAGCGCCCGAGGACTCAACCGGCCGCCCATTTCGCCAGCACCGCCAGGAGCAGCAAGGCCACGATATTGGTGATCTTGATCATCGGGTTGACTGCCGGGCCGGCGGTGTCCTTGTAGGGATCGCCCACCGTATCGCCGGTCACTGCGGCCTTGTGCGCCTCGGAGCCCTTGCCGCCGTGATGACCTTCCTCGATGTATTTCTTGGCGTTGTCCCATGCCCCGCCGCCCGAGGTCATCGAGATCGCGACAAATAGACCCGGTGACGATCGTGCCGAGCAGCATCGCACCCAACGCGCTGAACGCCGCCGCCTGGCCGGCAAACGCCCAGATCACGACATAGAGGACGATCGGCGCCAGCACCGGCAGCAGCGATGGGATGATCATCTCGCGGATCGCCGCGCGGGTCAGAAGATCGACGGCGCGGCCGTAATCCGGTTTGGCCGAACCCTCCATGATACCGGCGATCTCGCGGAACTGGCGCCGCACCTCGACAACGATCGCCCCGGCCGAGCGGCCGACCGCCTGCATGCCGAGCGAGCCGAACAGGTAGGGCAAGAGGCCGCCGATGAAGAGGCCGATCACAACGTACGGGCTCTGCAGTCCGAACTGGACGTCGAGGTTCGGAAAGTAGTGTTTCAGATCCTCGGTATAGGCCGCGAACAGCACCACCGAGGCGAGCCCCGCCGAGCCGATCGCGTAACCCTTGGTCACCGCCTTGGTGGTGTTGCCGACTGCGTCGAGCGCATCGGTCGTGCGCCTGACCTCGCGCGGCAGATCGGCCATCTCGGCGATGCCGCCTGCGTTGTCGGTGACCGGGCCGTAAGCGTCGATCGCGATGATGATGCCGGCCAACGCCAGCATCGTCGTCGCCGCGACGGCAATTCCGAACAAGCCCGAAAACAGGAACGAGACGACGATGCCGATGCAGATCACTATGACCGGTAGCGCGGTCGCCTCCATCGAGATCGCCAGACCCTGGATGACGTTCGTTCCGTGGCCGGTCGTCGCCGATTGCGCCACGCTGCGCACCGGCCGGTAGTCGGTCGAGGTGTAGTACTCGGTGATCCACACGATGCAGCCAGTGACGCCCAGACCGACGAGCGAACACAGCCACAGCCGCAGCCCTGTCGTCGAACCCCCGTTCGTCATCGCCAGCGGCTCGGACAGGCCGAAGAGCCAATAGATCACGATCGCGATGGCGATCACCGACAGGATGCCGGTCGCTATCAGGCCCTTGTAGAGCGCTTTCATGATCCCGTTGTCAGCGCCGAGGCGGACGAAGAAGGTGCCGATGACCGACGTCACGACGCAGACGGCACCAATCGCCAGCGGCAGAAGCAACATCGTGTCGAGCAGCGGCTCGGTGAAAAACACCGCGGCGAGCAGCATCGTGGCGACCAGGGTTACGGCGTAGGTCTCGAACAGGTCGGCGGCCATCCCGGCGCAGTCGCCGACATTGTCGCCGACGTTGTCGGCGATCACGGCCGGGTTGCGCGGATCGTCCTCGGGAATGCCAGCTTCGATCTTGCCGACGATGTCGGCGCCGACATCGGCCCCTTTGGTGAAGATGCCGCCGCCGAGCCGCGCGAAAATCGAGATCAGCGAGGCGCCAAACCCCAGCGCCACCATCGCCTCGAGCACGTGGCGCAAATCCGTGCTGCTGATCAACGCCCGTAGAATAAAGTAGTAGACGCCGACGGCCAGAAGGGCGAGCCCAACCACCAGGAGGCCGGTGACCGCACCCGCCTTGAAGGCGATGTCGAGCCCGGCGCGCAAGCCGCTGCGCGACGCCTGGGCGGTGCGGCCGTTGGCGCGCACCGAGACATTCATGCCGATGTAACCCGCAGCACCCGAGAGCACGGCGCCGATCAGATAGCCGATGGCGACATGGATTCCGAGCAGGAGCCCCAAAATGATCAGGATCAGCACGCCGACGATCGCGATCGTGCGGTATTGCCGGTTGAGATAGGCGCTGGCGCCGATCTGCACCGCGCCGGAAATCTCCTGCATCCGTGCGTTGCCGGCGTCTGCCGCCAGGACCTGACGACTGGTCACTAGGCCGTAGAGCAGCCCCAGCAGCCCGCAGGCAATGACCAGCACATAAACCGGAGACATCCGAAAGATTCCCTTTGTGTCGCGCCCAGTCGAATGATGGAGAGCCCCGTCATGCCCGGCGCTGCGGCGGTAGATCGGGGGCGGGCGGAACATGCCAGAAGCGTTACCGGCCGGCAACCATGGTGTCGCCCTGCTGCAACTTTGGCGCTGGCTCAGAAATGCCGGTAGCCGGCGGCCTCGACCGGAATGGTTCGCCCCGCGGCGTCGACGAGGCGCACGCTGGCGCCGGGTTCGATCCGCCCGATCGTCGTGATCGGCACTCCGAGTTCCGCCGCGAGCGCCTGGATGCTCTCTTTCGCCGCGCCGGGCGCCGTGAAAAGCAGCTCGTAATCGTCGCCGCCGGCGGCGAGTTTCGGTCGGACGCTCGGGTCGCATCGCGATCACCGCAGCCGCCGCCGGCGACAGCGGCAGCGCGGCCAGGGCGACGGCGGCCCCCACATCCGAGGTATCGCAGATGTGGCCGAGATCGGCGAGCAGACCGTCCGATACGTCGATCATTGCATGGGCCAGGCCCGCGAGCCGCGGCCCGAGCGCCACCCTGGGCTCGGGGACGCGGAACCGCCCGATCAGATTTTCGCGATGCTCGGCCGACAGGTCCGGATAGGCGCCGCGCAGTACCGCAAGCCCGAGAAAGGCGTCGCCGATCGTGCCGGAGACCCAGATCTCGTCGCCCGCTCGGGCGCTGCTTCGCCGAACCTCCCGCCCCTTTTCGACCTCACCGATCGCAGTCAGCGAAAGCGTTGCCGGTCCCGGCGTTGAGACCGAATCGCCGCCCAGCAGGTCGACCCCGAAACGGCGCTGATCCTCGGCCAGACCCGAGGCGAAATGTTCGAGCCACCCGGCGCCGAGTGTAGGCGGCAAGGCCGTCGTCAACAGATAGTGCAGCGGCCGCGCGCCCATCGCCGCGAGGTCAGAGAGATTGACCCGCAGCAATTTCCGCGCGACCAGATCAGGCGGATCCCGCGCCAGGTAGTGCACGCCCTCGACGATCGCGTCAGCGGTCACGACAAGGCGGCGCCCGGCCCGGCAATCGACCAGCGCCGCGTCGTCGAGGAGGCCGAGCCCTCCCGGCCCCGCAAGGGGCGCATAAAACCGGCGGATGCGCTCGAATTCGTCCGGGGCTTCGCTCATCGAGGCCTACAATTCCTCGAGACGCCAGCCCCGCGCGAGACGGTCCAGGACGCCATTAGCAAGACCCGGCTCCTTGCCGGAAAAGAAGGCGTAGGCGATGGCGGTGTACTCGCTGATCGCGACCCGCGGCGGCACGTCGCGCCGATGCGACAACTCGTAGGCGCCGGCACGCAGCAGCGCGCGCAGGACCGAATCGAGACGGGCAAGCGGCCATTCCGGCGTCAGCGCCGCCGAAATCGCGCTGTCGAGCTGCTCCCGGTCGGACGCTGCGCCATGCACGATATCGGCGAACAGAGCGGGATCGGCCTCGGCCAATTGCCCGCCGTCGACTTCGTCGCCAAAGCGGTGGCGGGCAAATTCACGGACGACAATCTCGGGTTCGGCCTCGGGGTTGGCCTCGAGTTGATAGAGCGCCTGCACCGCGGCTAGCCTCGCCACGCTGCGCCGCCGCCCGCCGCCGCCGTGTTGACGGGGCTCGCTGTCGGCCGCCATGGTCATTGGCCGGCGGCGAACCGCCGCTTGAACGCGACCATCGCCAGACAGGCGCGCGCCGCAGCACCGCCGTGGTCGCGGCCCTCGGGCGCGGCGCGAGCCAACGCCTGGGCCTCGTCCTCGACCGTCAGGATGCCGTAGCCGAGGGCCAGCCCCTCGCGCACCGCCAGATCCTGCAGACCACGCGCGCTTTCGGCGCAGATGTGGTCGTAATGCGTCGTCTGGCCACGGATCACGCAACCGAGTGCGACAAACCCGTCAAAACGCGCCCGCGCCCGCGCCGCCATGCCGATCGCCGCCGGTATCTCGAAGGCGCCCGGAACCTGCGCTATCTCGTAGGCGGCGCCGCCTCCCGCCAACGCGCGCTCGGCGCCGCGCCGCAACTCGGCGGCGATATGCGCGTAATAGGGCGACTTCGACGACGAGAATGCGGGGCGCGTCGGTCATGATGCAGGCCGCGCCAGGCGGGCGACGTAGCGGGCGATCGTGTCGATTTCGAGGTTCATGCGCTGGCCGGGCTCCGCCGCGCCGAAAGTGGTGCAGGCGAGCGTGTGCGGGATGATATTGACGCCGAAGCGCGTGTCGGAGACCTCGTTGACCGTCAGGCTGACGCCGTCGAGCGCGACCGAGCCCTTGGGTGCTACGAACGGCATTTGTTCCTCCGGAGCCTCGACGACGAAGCGAACCGATTCCGCCTCCGGCCACCGCTCGACGATGCGCGCCACGGCGTCGATGTGACCCGAGACGAGATGCCCGCCGAGTTCGTCGCCAAGTCGCAGCGGCCGTTCGAGATTGACTCTGGTCCCCTCGCGCCACTCGCCGATCGTTGTGCAGGCGAGGGTCTCGGCCGAGGCTTGGACCGTGAAGAGGCCGGGCTCGACGGCAACGACGGTCAAGCACGCGCCCGAGCAGGCAATTGACGCGCCGATAGGTATCGCCGCAGTGTCGTACACCGTGGCGATCGTCAGCTCGGCAATGGTGCCCCGGCGCACCCGCCGCACCTCAGCAAGATCGGTGACAATTCCGGTAAACATCGCAGACAGGCTACGAGTCCGGTCGCGAATTTACCAGCGGCCTTTTCCAGCTGACCGGCGGACAGGGTGAACTGGGCGGCGGCGTTTGCGTTTGTCTTTGCGCCACGGACGGATGCCGAGGACTGGCTGTGTCGGGATCGATCGCGCGGATTTGCTTTTTCGTACTCCTGCTCGCTCTGACCGCGTGCAACGGGCCGCCCTGGACCCTTGCCGAATCCGCCGATGCGGTCACCTTGCGCTGGTATCCGGACGAGACCTCCCAGGCGACGGCCGAGCAGATCGCCGACGCATATAGCGGGGCGCAGCGGCGGAGCTACGCGATCGCCGCGGACCAGCGAGACGGCAGCGCCGAAGTCGCCCGGTACCGTTGCCGCTGACGCCGAGGGCGCGCTCGGTTATGTTGCCGGCATAGGCTTTGGAGATGTCCCATGAGCGTCGAAGAACGACTGAAGGAAAAGAACATCCTCCTGCCGGAGATCGGCGCGCCGCTGGGAAATTATGTCCACGCCAAACGGGCCGGGAATCTTCTCTTCCTGTCGGGCAAGGGGCCGCCCGACGTCGACGGCCGGATGCCGCGGGGCAAGCTCGGCGCCGGAATGTCGATCGAGGAAGGCTACCGCCATGCCCGCGGCGTCGGGCTGGTGCTGATCGCGGTCATGCGCGAGGCGCTCGACGGCGACCTCGACCGGGTCGAGGACATCGTCAAGGTGCTGGGCATGGTCAACGCCGCCCCGGATTTCGCCGACCACCCGAAGGTCGTCAACGGCTGCTCAGACCTTTTTGTCGAAGTCTTCGGCGACCGCGGCCGCCACGCCCGATCCGCCGTTGGCATGAGCTCGCTGCCGGGCGGCATCCCGGTCGAGATCGAGGTCATCGTCGCGATAAGATAGGGGCCGCCGGGGTTTACGAGCCTGGTATCGTGCCCTTTGGCAAGCCCTCGCAATAGCGCGCCAGCTCGCCGGGTGTGGTGATCCACAGCTCCTCGCGGTGCTCGAGGATGTGGCGCACCGCCTCGCGGAACGCTCGCAACCGGAAGGGCTGGCCGATAATGAACGCGTGCACCGCGACAGAGAATACGATCGGATATTTCTCCGATTGCGCCCGCATCTCGTCGAACTGGTCCGTAATCATCTCGGCAAACTGGCGCCCGCTGTGGCGGCGGAAGACAAGCGCTGTCAGGTCGTTGAGCTCCAGTGGGTAGGGCACCGACAAAATAGGGCCGGCGCGGGTCCGCATCCAAATCGGCTGGTCGTCCATGGCCCAGTCCATGACGTACCGGTAGCCGGCCTCCTTCAGCAGATCGAGCGTCACCGCGCTTTCGGCGATATAGGGGCCCAGCCAGCCTTCCGGCCGCCGGCCGGAGAGCCGGGCGACGACCTCCGTCGCCTCCGCGATCAGCTGCGCCTCGTCCTCCTCCCACAACACGTCCTGACGTTCGGAATTGCTGCGGCCGTGGCAGACATACTCGTCACCGCGCGCGTTCAGCCGGTCGACGATGTCCGGGCAATATTCGAGCGCCGTCGAATTGATGTTGTGCGCTCCCGGCAGCGCGAATTCGTCGAGTAGATCGAGGTATTGCCACAATCCGACGCGGTTGCCGTAATCGCGCCAAGCGTAGTCGCGCGGGTTCTGCGCCGCTCCGGCGCCGGCAGAATCGCTGCCGAGCCCCGCGCCGAAGGCGAAATGCTCGATATTGTTGTTGAAGGTCACCGCGAGCCGCGCGCCTTCGGGCCATTCATACTGCGGCCGTTTGTGGATCGGCAGGTAGTCGTAGCGGTCGTGGCTCGGCAATTTCATCGCGAGGGCCTCGAAACTCGGTTTGGCTAATCGGGCAGCGCCGCCGCCGCGGACATTGTTCGCGCCGGCAGTGGCGCGCCAGCGGGCGGGACCAGCTGGTTCACCGCGTGCGCCAGTAGCCGATACTTTACCTGAGCGAGGTTGATGTCGCGGAAATAGTTGACGAGGTCGCCCCACGGATCGTTGAGCCGGCCGATCCCGGAAATGAACGCGACGACACCGCCGATTTCGAGCCGGTCGGTATAGACCCACCAGCCGCCGACCAGCAGCGCCGACACGATTTGCAGATGAGTGCAAATATTCATCAGGAAGTTCATCGTGAACTTCAGCCGAAAGACCCCCATGTCGAGATCGAACACGCGGTCGATGCGGCGGTCGTCGTCGCCGTCGCCGCCATTGGGTTGCGCGATGACGCCGATGCCGAGCTGGCGCAACACCCGGACGCGGGCGCCGGTGCGGCGGTTGACCGCCCCCTGAAACAGCGGCACGAAAACGAACTGCGGAACGAAGAGCGCAAAGGCGGCAAGCGCCATCCAGGGGTCGAGGTGCACCAGATAAGCCAAGACCGAGGCGAGGATGCCGCCCTGCAGCAGCGGCTCGGAGACGCTTTCGCCGACAAAGCCGCCGATCGGCTCGACCTCGGCGACGATCATCGAAATCGCGATGCCTTGCGCCTCGACGGCAGGGGAGCCCGGCGACGGCCCCCCGATCGCGCCGTGGATCCGTCGGCGCAAATTGCGTTTCGCCGCCTCTCCGACCCAGCTGCGATAGATATTGAGGCCGAGCTTTGTGCCTCCCTGGACGAGAACGACCGCGGCGTAGACGAAGCAAAGTCCGACCACCCAGCGATAGGGGTGGTCCTTGACGAGATCATTGACGATGCGCCGCTGCAGTTCGAGCGGCACGACTTCGAGCAGGAAGACACTGACGGTGAGGCCGAGCAGACCAAACTGGTGCAGGAGGCTGTTCTCCAGCACATAGCGGTAGACGTTGTCGGGCAGGGAGCCCTGGTCCGCGCCGCGCACACGCCGCCGCCATCCGGCAAAGCGAACCGTCAGGCCAGAGTTCAACCGCCGGTGCGGACCGACGCTGATCCAGATCAAGCTGCATCCCCGCCGGACGTCGGCTGGGGGGTTATTCCTTCATCAGTTGTTCGCGCGCCCGGTTTGCGAAATGGTCGAGCTCGAAGCGAACTCTCGCGGCGGTGATTGCCGGGTCTTTGGCGCCGAGGTCGGCGACTAGCTTATCGACGACATGCTGATCGCCGCCGAGCTGAAACTGGGCGTCAACGAGTTCCTTGGCATAAGCCTCCGCGGCCTCCCCGGTCAAACCGAGGCGTTCGGCCGCCCATAATCCCAGCATCCGATTGCGGCGTGCGGTGGACTTGAAGCGCAGCTCCTGATCATGCTTGAACCGGGCTTCGAACTCTCTCTCACGCTCGGCAAAGCTCGTCATGGTCATCTCATCCCGCAGTCTGGCGCAGACGGCGCCTTGCGGCGCCTTCCCTCCCCTTGGCGATATGGCCCGCCTTCGGCATTCCTGCAAGGCGCTGACACGGCGGTGCAAATGTGCACGCTGGTGATCCTGCGCCGGCCCGACCATCGCTGGCCGGTGCTGATCGGAGCCAACCGCGACGAGATGATCGCGCGGCCGTGGCAGCCGCCGGGGCGGCATTGGCCCGACCGGACTGAGGTCGTGGCCGGGCTTGATGCGCTCGCCGGCGGCTCCTGGCTCGGCCTTAACGATTGGGGCGTGGCCGCCGCGGTGCTGAACCGGCAGGGTTCGCTCGGCCCTGCGCCAGATATCCGGTCACGCGGCGAACTCGTGCTCGAAGCGCTCGACCATGCCGATGCGCTCGACGCCGCCGAGGCGCTCTCATATCTCGACCCCGCTGCCTACCGTACCTTCAACCTGATCGTCGCGGACGAGCGTGATGCGTTCTGGCTGCGCCATGCCGGCGGCCGGCGCATCGATGCGCACCCGCTGAAGGACGGGGTGTCGATGATCGCGGCCGGCGACATCGACGATCTCTCGACCCGGCGGCTTGAGCTGGCGCTGCCGGCCTTTCGCGAATGGCCGGCGCCCGATCCCGATTCGGGCGATTGGACCGCATGGCAGGACCTGCTCAGCAGCACCCGCGCACCGCCGGGTGAGCCCGCGACTGCGGCGATGCGGTTCCGCACCGACGGCTACGGCACCGTGTCGAGCGCTATCATGGCCCTCCCGGCCCGCGATGGCGCCGACCGGCGCCCCGTCTTCCGCTTTGCCGGCTGGCAGCCCGAACCCGCGCCATGGCAGGATGTGAGCTTGGCGTGAGCGCATTGTCCGGCCTTCGGGCGATCCCATATCGAGGCGGGAATCATGAAAGCGCGCGTGCATGTGAGATTGAAGCCGGGCGTCCTCGACCCGCAGGGGAAGGCGATCGGCAACGCGCTGGCCGCACTCGGCTTCACCGGGGTTGGAAGGGTCCGTCAAGGCAAGCTGCTCGAACTTGAGCTCGACGAAACCGATCCGGCCCATGGGCGCGAGGCGGTCGCCGCGATGTGCAAGGCTCTCCTCGCCAACCCAGTGATCGAGGACTACGAGATCGAGCTGTGCTGAGGGGCGCGTGAAGGCCGTCGTCGTCATTTTCCCGGGCTCGAACCGCGAGCGCGACGTCTCGAATGCGCTGCGCCTCGCGAGCGGGCGCGAGCCGGTTCGCGTCTGGCACCGCGACGGCGAATTGCCGGCGGCCGATCTGATCGTGCTGCCGGGCGGGCTTCGCCTATGGCGACTATCTGCGCTGCGGCGCGATGGCGGCGCATTCGCCCGTCATGCGCGAAGTGCGGGCGCGGGCAGAGAAGGGCGTGCCCGTTCTCGGCATCTGCAACGGCTTTCAGGTCTTGACCGAGGGGGGGCTGCTGCCAGGGGCGCTGTTGCCGAACCGCTCGCTTAAATTCGTCTGCCGCGACGTGCATCTGCGGGTCGAGACCGGCCAGACGATCTTCACCTGCGGCTACGCGGCGGGCCAGACGATCCGCGTGCCGGTCGCGCATCACGACGGCAACTATTTCGCCGACGCGGACACACTCGACCGGCTCGAAGGCGAGGGGCTGGTCGCTTTCCGTTACTGCGATGCCGGCGGGAATCTCGACGAGGACGCCAACGTCAACGGTTCCGCCCGTGCTATCGCCGGCATTTTCAACGACGCCCGCACCGTGCTCGGCCTGATGCCGCACCCCGAGAACGCCGTCGACCCACTCTTGGCGGCGCCGACGGCCGCGCCTTTTTCGACGGGCTGGCGGGCGCCCTCGGTTGAGCGAAGACGGCAACGTCACCGCGGCGCTGGCAGCCGAGCACGGGCTCGACGAAGCCGAATTCGCCCGCGCCTGCGCGATTCTCGGCCGCGCGCCGAACCTGACCGAGCTAGGCATCTTCTCGGTCATGTGGAGCGAGCACTGCTCCTACAAATCCTCGAAACTCTGGCTGCGGACTTTGCCGACGACCGGTCCCAGAGTGATCTGCGGGCCGGGCGAGAATGCCGGCGTCGTCGATATCGGCGACGGCGAGGCGGTCGTCTTCAAGATCGAGAGCCACAACCACCCCTCCTTCATCGAGCCTTATCAGGGTGCCGCGACCGGTGTCGGCGGCATATTGCGCGACGTGTTCACGATGGGTGCCAGACCGATTGCGCTGCTCAATTCGCTGCGCTTCGGCAGCCCCGACCATCCGCTGACCCGGCATCTGGTCTCCGGCGTCGTTGCCGGAATCGGCGGTTATGGCAACTGCGTCGGCGTGCCGACGGTCGGCGGCGAATGCGATTTCGATCCGGCCTATGACGGCAACATCCTGGTCAATGCGATGTGCGTCGGTCTCGCCCCTGCCGACCGGATCTTCTATTCCAGGGCGGCCGGGCCGGGAAACGCGGTCGTCTATGTCGGCGCCAAGACCGGGCGCGACGGCATCCATGGCGCCACGATGGCCTCGGCTGAATTCGGCGGCGACGCCGGCGAGAAGCGCCCGACGGTCCAGGTCGGCGACCCGTTCACCGAGAAATTGCTGATCGAGGCCTGCCTCGAACTGATGCAGAGCGCTGCGATCGTCGCGATCCAGGATATGGGTGCCGCCGGGTTGACCTCGACCTCGGTCGAGATGGCGGGCAAGGGCGGGCTCGGAATCGAGCTCGATCTTGACCTCGTGCCGGTGCGCGAGACCGGCATGACGCCCTACGAGATCATGCTGAGCGAGAGCCAGGAGCGCATGCTGATGGTGCTGCGCCCCGATAGCGAGGCCGCCGCGCGCGATATCTTCGAGAAGTGGGAGCTCGACTTCGCGGTGGTCGGCCGGGTCACCGACACCGGGCGGCTGCTACTGACGGCGGGCGGAAGGGTCGTCGCCGACATTCCGGTCGGGCCGCTGGTGACAGAGGCGCCGGTCTATGAGCGGCCGTGGCGCCGGGTGGACCCCGAGCCCGACATCGATCCGTACTCGCTCCCAGCGCGCGACCCGATCGCTTGTCTGAGGCGGCTCGTCGCGACCCCGACGCTCGCCTCGAAACGCTGGATCTGGGAGCAGTATGACCATCTGGTCATGGGCGCCACGATAGAGCGCCCAGGCGGCGATGCTGCGGTGGTGCGGGTAGGTGAGAGCAAGGCTTTGGCGCTCGCAGTCGATTGCACCGCGCGCTACTGCCGGGCGGACCCGGTCCGGGGTGGCATGCAGGCCGTGGCGGAGAATTGGCGCAACTTGACCGCGGTTGGCGCCCTTCCCTTGGCCGTGACCGACAACCTCAATTTCGGCAACCCCGAGCGGCCCGAAATCATGGGTCAGCTGGTCGGCGCGATTGAGGGCATGCGCGCGGCCTGTCTGGCGCTGGACTATCCGGTCGTGTCGGGCAACGTATCGCTCTACAACGAGACGAGCGGCCGCGCGATCCTGCCGACGCCGGTGATCGGTGGGGTCGGGCTGATCACCGATCTGCGGCGCGTCGTCGACCCGGCTCTGAAACGCGACGGCGACGCGCTGATCCTGATCGGTGAAACCAGCGGCCATCTCGGCGCCTCACTCTATCTGCGCGAGATCGAGCGGCGCGAAGAGGGCCCGCCGCCGCCCGTCGATCTCACAGCCGAGAAGCGGCATGGCGATTTCGTCCGCAACGAGATCACCGCCGGTCGGGTGGCGGCCTGCCACGACCTTGGCGATGGCGGGCTCCTTGTGGCGCTCGCGGAAATGGCGATGGCCGGCAACCGCGGCGGCGCTCTCGATCCTGCCGCCGGCGATTTGCCGGCGCACGCCTATTTCTTCGGCGAGGACCAGGGGCGCTATCTGGTCGAAACCGCCGAGCCCGATGCGCTGCTTGCCGCCGCCCGCGCCGCTGGTATCGCTGCTCGCGTCATCGGCATCGTGGGCGGGGCCGCGTTGACACTCCCCGGCGGTGATGCCATATCGGTGGCGGAATTGAAGGCCGCGAACGAGGCTTGGCTGCCGGGTTACATGGCGCGGGATTAAGCGGGGATCGGGCGATGGCGATGGACGCGGCGATGATCGAGCGGTTGATCAAGGAGAGCCTGCCCGACGCCGTCGTATCGATCGAGGATCTGCGGGGCGACGGCGACCACTACGCCGCGCACGTCGTATCCGACGCCTTCCGCGGCAAGACTCGCGTGCAGCAGCACCAGATGGTGTATCAGGCGCTGCGCGGCCGCATGGGCAACGAGTTGCACGCGCTGGCGTTGCAGACCGGCGCCCCCGAGGATTGAAACCCCCAGGACTGAAACCCGCTATCGAGGATCGCGACCATGGACAGCACTGTTCAAGAACGCATTCGCCAGGACATCGCCGACAATCCGGTGGTCCTCTACATGAAGGGCTCGCCGGTCTTTCCACAATGCGGCTTCTCCGCCGCCGTCGTGCAGATCCTGAGCCATCTCGGGATCAAGTTCAAAGGGATCGACGTGCTGGCCGACCCGCAAATCCGCCAGGGCATCAAGGAATTCTCGAACTGGCCGACGGTGCCGCAGCTTTACGTCAAGGGCGAGTTCATCGGCGGCTGCGACATCATCCGCGAAATGTTCGACACCGGCGAATTGCAGCAGGTCCTCGAACAGAAGGGCGTTCCGGTCCGCGCCTAATCCGTTCCTGCGTATCTCGTGATCGGGGTCGCGCAAACTCGGTCAGAGCAGTCAGACGCTGGGCGACGTATAATGATGAAGATCATTATCCCAATTTGGGGCGCTACTTGTGTCTCATCTGCACGCACCGTCGCCTGACGCCTTGTCGTCGTAGCTTCCGTCGATGACACTTCGTCCACCCGCTGTACAGATATTCTTGTCAGTTGCCGTGTCGGAATGTAGTGACACCCTGTCCCTGTCCGCCCTGTGGTAGCATCACAGCATAGGACGGTAACGGCGACCACGGTGCCCCTCTTGCCCTCACCCCCGTTGTATCTCCCGAATCGGAACCGACCAAGGATAGATCGCCACTGTCCCGTCGCGGAGGTGGTTGGAATTGGGTTGGCATAGTCTCCGGGTTGTTCAATCCAAATGATTGCGGCGTTGGCGCGCTGGAACGGCGACCACGCCATGACGAAGAATACCACGACGGAAGCGGCTATGGCCGCCGAGGGCTTGCTTTTCGATGATTGGTTCGACGCGATCGAGGACGGGGTCCGGGCTCGGGTGCGCGGCTTCATCGAGACGATGCTGGAGGCGGAACTTTCCGAGGCGTTGTCGCGTCCGCGCTACGGCCGGCGCAGGCTGGGGGAGGACGAGGCGGCGCTGTTGGTTGTCGGCGTGCGCCACGGGCATCGCGAGCGGACGCCAACGGGGCATGCCGCGCGGCAATCAGGGTGAGAACGGCACGTCAATCAGGATGAGAAAGCGCCGCTGGGTTTGTGACGCAGGGAGGGCGTAGCCCGACCGAAGTCGCGAATCCAGCGGCGGCGCGAACCCGGAGAGGGGCGCGCATCCGGCGATCGCAGCCGGCTGGATATGGAGCGGTTCTTCATACCGATGAGGAACCGCACTTGCCCGGCCGCCACATCACCGATTGCCAGATGAGGCTGTATATGAGTTTCCGTCAGACCGAGACGCCGGCCGTTTCCGCCGCCAAGGCCGGGTTCGCGACCTCCAGCGGCTATCGCTTCGAGCACGACTCTCGAATGCCCTCGCAAAAGAAAGCCCCGCGCGGCCGGCGGCGGCCCGATCCGCTGGGCGAGGTATGGGACAGCGAGGTGGTGCCGCTGCTGAAGAGCATCCCCGGTTTGCGGCCGGTCGCCATTTTCGACGAGATCCGGCGGCGCCACCCCGAGATCGGCGCCGGCATCCGCCGCACGTTGGAGCGGCGCATCCGTACCTGGCGGGCTCTGCATGGCACCGAGCAGGATGTCATCTTCCGGCAGGAGCACCCACCGGGTCGACTTGGGCTGTCCGATTTTACCGACTTGCGCGATCGCGGCGTCAGCGTCGCCGGGGTGCCGCTTGATCACCGGCTCTATCACTTCCGTCTGGCCTTCTCGGGCTGGGAGCACGCTCGTGTCGTGCTCGGCGGCGAAAGCTTCGTGGCGCTGGCCGAGGGCCTGCAGAATGCGCTGTGGGCGCTCGGCCGCGCCCCGTTGCAGCACCGCAGCGACAGCCTGTCGGCCGCCTTTCGCAATCTTGACGAGGACTGAAGGCAGGATCAGACCCGCCGCTACGAGGCGCTGTGCGCGCATTACGGCATGGAGCCGACCCGCAACAATCGCGGCATCGCACACGAGAACGGATCGATCGAAAGCCCGCACGGCCATCTCAAGCAGGCGATTGAGGACGCGCTGTTGCTGCGTGGCTCGCGCGACTTCGACAGCTTGGATGCCTACCGCTGCTTCATCGACGAGATCGTCGGCCGCCGCAACGCCCGACTGAAGAAGCGGCTGGAACTCGAGCGCCCGGCACTGCAGTCGCTGCCGGAGCGCCGCACGACCGATTACGAGGAGACGATCGTCATCGTCACCTCGACGAGCGGCTTCACGCTCAAGAAGGTGTTCTATTCGGTGCCGTCGCGACTGATCGGCCATCGCCTACGGGTGCGCCTGTACGACGACCGGCTCGACTGCCTTCTCGGCAGCACCCCGCTGATGACGCTGCGCCGTGGCCGGGCGCATCCCAGCGGCAAGCGCGGTCATGTCGTCGATTATCGGCATGTCATTCACGCCTTGCGGCGCAAGCCGATGGCTTTGCTCAACCTGGTTTATCGCGAGCAGCTCTTTCCACGCCGCGCCTACCAGCGCGCGTTCGAGGCGCTGTTGGCGGCCGACGGCGAGAAGCGGGCGTGCCGCACCATCGTCGGATTGCTGGCGCTGGCGCACGACCGCGCCTGCGAGGCCGAACTCGCCGGCATCATCGACGCCGAACTCGACGCCGGCAGACTGCCTGATCTGGACATCCTCGGCCGGCACTTCGGGCCCGATCCCGCCGCCATTCCAGACATCACCGTCAAACTAACGCCGCTGCATCTCTATGACGAACTCGGCATCGTCCGGGCGGGCGGTGCCGTATGAAGGCCGCCGACCCGATCGACACCGCCCGCGTCGAGCTGCTGCTCGCCGAGCTGCGCCTACCGGCCGTCAAACACGTCTGGGCGGCGCTGGCTGCCCAGGCCGACAAGGAAGGCTGGCCGGCCGCGCGCTTTCTGGCCGCGCTCGCCGAGCACGAGATGGCCGAACGCGTTCGCCGCCGCATCGAGCGTCATCTCGCCGAAGCCCGCCTGCCGCCCGGCAAGACCCTCGACACCTTCGACTTCGAGGCCGTTCCGGTGGTCAGCAAGGCGCAGGTCATGGCGCTCGCCGCCGGCGACGCTTGGCTCAACCAGGGCGCCAATCTCTTGCTGTTCGGCCCGCCGGGCGGCGGCAAGAGCCATCTGGCGGCAGCGCTCGGCTTCGCGCTCGTCGAAAACGGCTGGCGTGTGCTGTTCACCCGCACCACCGATCTCGTGCAACGGCTGCAGATCGCTCGTCGCGAGCTCGCCCTCGAAGCTGCGATCGCCAGGCTCGACAAATATCACCTACTGATCCTTGACGACCTCGCCTACGTCACCAAGGACCAGGCCGAGACCAGCGTGCTGTTCGAGCTGATCAGCGCCCGCTACGAGCACCGCTCGCTGCTGATCACCGCCAACCAGCCGTTCGGCGAGTGGGGCAAGGTCTTTCCCGATCCGGCGATGACCGTCGCCGTCGTCGACCGCCTCGTGCACCACGCGACGATCTTCGAGATGAACGTCGAAAGCTACCGCCGCCGCGCTGCCCTCGAACGCAAACGCGGCCCTGGACGGCCGCCCGTCACCGCGACAATCAAAGCCAACGCCTGATTGACGCTCAGCGACAATCAAACCTTGCGCCGCCCGCAATCAGCGACAATCATCCGGATGCCGCGACGCCGGATTCCCACCCTGATTGTCGCCGCTTTCCCATCCAGATCGCCGCGCTACAGGGGCACGTTCGGCAAGACGCGCGAATGGCGGGGCGGTTCGCTGCGCGCCTACCAGCGCCGCACCCGGGCCGCCGACGCCTTGATCGCCGGGACCTATCTCGCCGGGACCAACACCCGCCGGGTGCGGCGCGCCCTGGCCGCGGTGTTCGCCGGGCCGGTCGGCAAGGACGTGGTCAGCCGCGCCTGGCGCAAGACGAGGGGCAACTTGGACGCCTTATCAGGGAGATTTACTCCAATACTCATTCCCAATGAGCGTAGGCCAATTTCCGCACCTCGGATCGCATGAAACACACACGCAGTATATTGTTCTGTGGCGTAACAAGTTCTTACCTATTTTATTTTTATATGCATTCTGTAAAGAACTGAGATCCCTATCCAGCTGCAGCGGGCTGTGCAACTTTTACGGGAAGGCGGCGGACGCGACCGGCGCCGCCCGGCATGGCGCCGGCGGTGAGTTGGTCGTAGGTGATGGTGGCACATTCGACCGCGCGTCGGATCAGATAGCCGTCCAGGCCGTCGGCGAGGTTGCGGCGATTGAAGCGGTAGGACGATTCCCGCAGGTAGCGCGGCAAATGCTTGGCGCTGCCGCCGTGATGGGTGCCGACGAGCCAGGCTTTGATGTTGCTGAACAAGGTATGGATGATCGGGAAGAATTCGCCGGCGTTGGCGCCCTCGCCCTGGACCACCGGGGTGTGCTTCAAATGCCCGGCGAGATCGGCGCCGCGGCCGCGATAGCCGGAAAACGCATCGGTCAGCAGATGCGAATGGGCCGCGATATTGGCCTTGAGAAAGGCGCCGAGTTCGGCACCCGTTGCCGCCGGCGACACGGCGATGCGGGCACCGCCGGCGAAGAAGCCGTGCTGACGCTTGACGGCATGCCCGTGCTTTCCCTTCGCGTTCTTCGGTGCCGGCACCTTTTCGACGGCGGCGACGACCAGGCTCTTGTCGGGGTTCTTCGTGCTGCGGCCGCGACTGCTCGCATCGCCGCGGCCGCCGATCAAGGTCTCGTCCGCCTCGAGAAAGCCGTGGAGCGTGCGCGTCGGATCCTCATTCAGTCCGTGGCGCAGTTTGTGCGCCATGGTCCACGCGGTCTGGTACGCCACCCCCAGCTCCCGCTGCAGAAACTTGGTCGAGACGCCACGCTTGCCGCGGGCCATCAGGTAGGCGGCCAGAAACCACTTCGTCAGATTGGTCCGCGTGCGATGCAACACCGTTCCCGCCGTCACCGATTCCTGGCGGTGGCAGGCCGTGCATTCGTAGACCCGCGGACGCGCCTTCAGCCGCCATGCCTGCCGGCCGCCGCATCCCGCAGCGCCGTTGGTACGGTAAATCCAATATTGCCGACACATCATGCCAGCATCCTCGAGATGAACGGCGACAGCTATCGCCGATGCACCCATTTATTGGGACGCTGGGCACAGGCTTGGGATAAGGGGCTCTCGCGAATTTGCGACGAGGACGTGCAACATCCGATCACGAGACCGCGGCCATGGTTGCGGCGCGGCTGCCACCCGTCCGGTCCGTGAGAGGGGATCGCGAAACGATGAAATCCTATGCTCTTATCGCCCTGGCGGGCGTGATGCTGTTAAGCGCCTGCGTGGAGACGCCGATGGGACCCTCCGTTCAGGTCATGCCGGGCCCGAATACATCGTTTGCGAGTTTCCAGAACGATCAAGCTACGTGTCGGCAGTTCGCTCAGTAGGCCGTGGCGGACCAGGCGCAAGGGGCTAATCTTCGCGGGCTCGGCACGGCGGCGCTGACGACGGCCCTCGGCGCAGGCTTGGGCGGGGCGATTGGCGGCGGCCGGGGCGCGGGGATTGGCGCGGCCAGCGGCGCGCTCGGCGGCGCAGGATTAGCCGCGGCCGGGTCTTCCAACGCCCAGAGATCGATCCAAGCCCAGTACGACAACGCCTTTGCCGCGTGCATGTTCAGTCTCGGCAACACGGTGCCCAGTATGGGACCCATGATGACCCGGCCGGCGCCCGGCTAACGGATGGGATGGGCGGTTTTGCTCACTGCGGTCAGAGACTCGCCAAAAGCCCCCCTGCGCTGCAGCAATTCGTGGGACACCGCTCAAATTGCAACGTGCGGGCTAGGCTGAGCAGGGTCGGGACTATGGTCCCATCTGCCGATAACGGCCAAGTCTAGGGGAGGAAGTTCCGATGGAGAGCCAACCGGTCCTGGCGGGTGCGCCGGCAGCAACGGCATCGGCGCAGACGCAGAAGTTTTCTCTCTTCGCACTGACCGCGATGGTGGTCGGCTCGATGGTTGGGGCTGGGATATTCTCGCTGCCGCGCGCCTTCGCCACGGCGACAGGCCCGTTCGGCGCCATCATTGCGTGGACCATCGCCGCGGGTGGCATGTACATGCTGGCGCGCGTGTTCCAGGCACTCGCCGAGCGCAAACCGGACCTCGACGCCGGCGTCTACGCCTATGCCAAAGCGGGTTTTGGCGACTATCTCGGGTTCCTGTCGGCGTTCGGCTATTTCATCAGCGCCTGCCTTGGCAACACATTCTATTGGGTGCTGATCAAATCGACGCTGGGCGCCTTTTTCCCGATCTTCGGCAGCGGCGACACTCTTGCCGCGGTCGTGATCTCCTCGATCGGCATTTGGATCTTCCACTTCACTGTATTGCGGGGCGTGCAGCAGGCCGCCGCGATCAACAAGATCGTCACTGTCGCCAAGCTCGTGCCGATCCTGCTGTTCATTCTGATCCTGGCGGCGTCCTTCAAGGGAGATGTCTTCGCCGCGAATTTCTGGGGCGGCGAAGGAATGCCCGCGGCCGGCATCTTGGAGCAGGTCCGCGCGACGATGCTCGTCACCGTCTTCGTCTTCCTCGGCATCGAGGGCGCCAGCGTCTATTCGCGCTATGCACATAAGCGCACGGACGTGGGCGTTGCGACGATCTTCGGCTTCATCGGCGTGACGTGCCTGATGGTGCTGGTGACCCTACTGTCCTACGCTGCCCTGCCCCGCGCCGAAATCTCCGGCTTGCGGCAGCCGTCGATGGCGACGGTGTTGGAGGCCGTCGTCGGTCATTGGGGCTCGGTCTTCATCAGTCTCGGGCTGATCGTCTCTGTGCTCGGCGCCTATCTGGCGTGGCAGATGATCGCCGCCGAGGTTCTGTTCAACGCGGCAAAGACCGATGACATGCCGCGAAAATTCGCCACCGAGAACCAGAACAAGGTTCCGGCCGCCGCTCTATGGCTCAGCAACGTTATTGTCCAGCTTTTCGTTATCAGCACGCTTCTTTCGGAAGACGCGTTCACATTGGCGCTGAAGCTTTGCAGTTCGATGTCGCTGATCCCCTATCTGCTGGTGGCTGGCTACGGATTGCTTATCGCCAAGCGCGGCGAGACCTACGAACTCAGAGCGGAGGATCGTACCCGAGATCTGGTCATCGCCGGTCTTGCGACGCTCTACACGGCATTCATGATTTATGCGGGCGGCGTGAAATTCCTGCTGCTTTCCGCCCTCCTCTACGTCCCGGGCACCTTGCTCTACTTCTGGGCGAGGCGAGAGCAGAACAAACGGGTATTCACCGCGATGGAATGGGTCATCTTTATCGTCGCGGCCATTGGCGCCCTCATCGGCATCTACGGGCTCGCGACGGGCTACATCACGATTTAGGAAGGGAGGTTATCATGGCGAATAGTCAAGGCGTCGCCTTGGGCGTGCACTCCGAGGTCGGCCAGTTGCGCAAGGTGATGGTTTGCGCGCCGGGCCTCGCCCATCAGCGCCTGACGCCGAGCAATTGCGACGCCCTCTTGTATGACGACGTGATGTGGGTCGAGGTCGGCAAGCGCGACCATTTCGACTTCATGCAGAAGATGCGCGACCGCGGGGTCGAGGTCGTCGAAATGCACAATCTGCTCACCCAGACCGTGGCAATTCCCGAAGCCAAGAAATGGATTCTCGACAACCAGGTGGTGCCGAACCAGGTCGGCCTCGGCCTCGTCGACGAGATCCGCGCCTATCTGGACGGTCTGCCCGCCCGCCAGTTGGCCGAAACCCTGATCGGAGGCCTCTCGACCTACGACTTCCCGGAAACCCATGGCGGCGAGATGCTGACGCTCGTCCGCGAAGCGGCGGGGGTGACGGAATATCTGCTGCCGCCGCTGCCGAACACGCTCTACACGCGCGACACGACCTGCTGGATCTATGGCGGCGTCACCTTGAACCCGCTCTATTGGCCGGCGCGCCACGAGGAGACGATCCTTGTTGCCGCGATCTACAAATTTCACCCCGATTTCGCCGGCACGGTCAATGTCTGGTGGGGGAATCCGACTGAGGATCACGGACTCGATGTCGGGATAGATCAGCACGCAGTCGCGGTCGGCAAAGGTGAAGACGGTGTCAAGGTGCATTGCGGCACGCAGTTTCGGCATTGCCGCCACGATTACCCGCTCGGCCGCACCCTTCTTGAAGAGCTCTGCGGCAAGCTGGCTGATCGCTTGGCGCGAGGTGCGTTCGCCCATGCCTATCAAAACGTTGCCCCTGCCGATCGGCATCACGTCGCCGCCTTCGAGCGTGCGATGCCTGGCGAGGCGCAGACGAGGTTGGCGCCGCTGTCCCACTGCGTCCGCTCGCGCATGTAGGCATTCCCTCCGGTCTCGACGACGCGCATCTTCTTGACCCCGAGAGCTTCCGCGACAACCTCGACAAAAGGCTTCTCGTCCTTGTGCAGATCGATCCCGCTCGGCTTGTCGCTCGGCCGGTACGAGAATGCGGTGATGCCGTTGACGTCTTCGCCTATGACCGCAATGCTTATACCAACACGCTCTTACGTAAGGAGGGCATCGAGGTCGTCACGATCGCGGGCGGCGAACTCGGGCGCGGCCGCGGCGGCGGGCATTGCATGACCTGCCCGATCATCCGCGATCCGGTCGATGGCTGAACCGCGATATCTAGGTTGACCGGCGCGCGACCGGGAGGACGGGGGCTTGAGGCACCTTCTCCTCGCGGCCGTGCTGCTGCTTACGGCGGTACCGGCCGGATTCGCGATCGCTCAGACCGCCAACAGCAACGCGGAACTCGACGGCGGGCAGGACAGTCTGTTCGACGCAGTATTGGGGACGTCAAATTTCAAAACGCCGGTCCCGCAGGACAATATCTTCGCCACCGCGCCCGGCGTCGAGCAGGTGGCCCCCACGCCGCGATTCACCCTGAATGTCCTGGCGCCGACCCTCTTCAACTCCAATGCCCAGTTTCTCAGTTCTGGCGGCAGCAAGACATTGGAAGGCAGCCCGCTGGTTCGCCTCGGCTGGGCGAGCCAGTTGTTCGATCCGCCGATCCGGATCTCGGGCGCCGCCAGCTTGGAAACCGAGAGGTTTGTCAATGCATCTGGGGCCGCGATCGACTACATCCGTCCCTCGGCGCGGGCGCAATACGTCAATCCGCAAAACGACCAGGATTATTCGCCCTTCCTGTCCTATGTGCCGCGCCTCGATTTTGATCCGACTTTCGCGAACAATTTCGCCACCCGGCAGGACCTCAACCTTGGGATCGACAAGGTGTTCAATTTCGATAGCGCCTTTAACCGGCTTCCGGCCTCGTCGAACAGCTCGGCTGAAACCGCTTGGTCATTGGGCTTCAGCCTCGGCGGCCAGCGGCGCTTCCGCGACCCATCGCCGCAATCCTATGCGCTCTTTCTGAACCCGTCGGTAGGCTACGTCATCTCGCCGCAGTGGAACGCGAGCCTCTCGACGCCGCTGACGGGCCGCTGGTTCGACGAGGTCGGCGGGGCGCGCCAGCGCAATCTCACCGTCGAGCCGACCGGCATCGTCGAGTTTGTGATCCCGGACGCGTGGCTGGGCGGCGCGGGCGCGACGCGGTTTGCCGGGAGCCCGGCCGTCGATTTTGTCGCCGGGGTCGAGCGAAACTGGTCGAACCTGTCGGGGCAGGCCTATACCCAATGGCGCGTCGGCATCGTGCTCAAGACGGGGTGGCGTTTCTAGGGATTTTGGACGCAACACGGCCGCGGGCGGAAGAGGACGTTCACGATGAGCGAACAGCGACGCGTCGTTTCCCTGGTCGAGAAGGCTGGGCCGCCGAAGACGTTGCTGCAGAAGCTGCTCGACGGGGTCGAGCGGGTCGGTAACAAGGTGCCGCACCCGGCGGTGATTTTCTTTATTTTGGCCGGCCTCGTTATTCTGCTTTCGCATCTGCTATATTTGCTGGGAACGACTGTCGCCTACGAGTTGGTTAATCCGCAGACCCACAAGGTCGAAATAGCGACCGCTAGCGTGAACAGCCTGCTCAGCGCCGCAGGCATACGCTTCATGCTGACCTCGATGGTGCGGAACTTCTCGAATTTTGGGCCGGTCGCGATCATCCTCGTTGTCATGGTCTGCGTTGGCCTCGCCGAACAGGCCGGTCTGATGACCGGGCTGATCAAGAAGATCGTGCAGGTTACACCCCGCAAGGCGGTCACCTGGATCCTGGTGACCCTTGGCGTCTTGTCGAGCGTTGCATCGGACGCCGGCTATCTCGTCCTGATCCCGCTCGGCGCTGCCGCTTTCCTGAGCCTCGGCCGGCACCCGCTCGCCGGGCTCGCGGCCGCGTTCGCCGGCGTTGCCGGTGTATTCGGCGTCAATTTCCTGATCGTGCCGATCGACGGCATTCTGACGGAAATCACCAACGACGCGATCCATCTGCTCAACCCGGCGCAGTCGATCGGTTTGACGGCGAATTTCTATTTCGCGGTGGTTTCGAGCCTGGTGCTGATCGTCGTGTGCGCCTTCGTCACCGAGCGGATCGTCGAGCCCCGGCTCGGCGAATATCGCGGAGAGGTGTCCGCCGACAGCAGTGGAGACGTAACACCGCAGGAGGCGAGGGGGCTGCGGTTCGCGCTTTACGCGCTGTTGGCGAGCGTCGTCGCGATCGCGCTCCTGACGTTTCCCGCCGGGGCCCCGCTGCGGCATCCGCAGACCGGCGCAATCATGGGCAGTTCGCCCTTCATGGACAGTCTGATCGTGCTGATCATGCTGGTGTTTCTGGCGGTCGGGATTGGCTACGGCGCCGGCGCCAGGACGATCACCAGCATCGCGGCCGGCATCGACGCCGTGACCAAGACCTTTGCCGGATTGAGCGGTCTGATTTTTCTATTGCTCGTGATCAGCCAGTTCCTCGCCTATTTCAACTACTCCAATATCGCGACGATCGTGGCCGTCGACTTGGGCGAAGCACTCGAACACGCAAATCTGGGATCGATCCCGCTGCTGCTGGGGTTCATCACGATCACCGGTACGGTCGGCGTGCTGATCGTCGGAGCCATTCCCAAATGGGCTATATTCGCGCCGATCTTCGTGCCATTGTTCATGAAGCTCGGGATCGCGCCCGAAATCGTGCTGGCGGCCTACCGGGTTGGCGACTCGCCGCCCAACGGCATGTCGCCGCTGATGCCGTATTTCGCGCTGATCGTCGTCTTCGCGCAACGCTACCAGAAGGATGCGGGCATGGGCACCGTCGTGGCGATGATGCTGCCTTATTGCGTCGCGATTTCCGTCGTATGGATCCTGTTGTTCCTCGGCTGGGAAGTGCTCGGGCTGCCTTTCGGGCCGGGGTAGTGCGGCTTCTTCAACCTGGCGGCGGCGCGGCGGCGGGCATCGCGCCCCCGAGGGCGAGGCCCAGCGCCTCTTCCTCTCGTCGAACGAGGTTCTGATCACCGTACCGCCTTCGGTCTGCAATGCCGCGATGACCTTGTCGGTCGTCATCTTGCGGATCAATAGGAACAGCGCGGTATTGCCCGATTGCAGGCTCTGTGCGGCGTCCTTCATGAATATCGCTTGTCCCGTCATCGCCGATCCCTCGCATCCCCCAATCCGAAAAGAATCAGCGATGCGTTGAAAACGCTACCGGTTTTCGAGGCGTCCAGATGCTGTTCCACCTGATCAGCCGGCTCCGCGAGCGGACCTCGATCAGCCAGTCGGCCAATCTCGTCTTTGTCGAATGGCCGAGCGTCTTCGCCGACGCGAGGATGACCACCGCGCTGCTCGACCGGCTGACCCACCACTGCGACATTCTCGAAACCGGCAACGAGAGCTGGCGCTTCAAGCACCGCACCTGAGCTCTCGGGTCCGCGGATCCCCCCGGGGTCCACAGCGCCTCCCCACCCGCGCCGCTCCGTCGCTCGTGAGGGCGCTGCGCGACGCTCGCGGGTCCCCCCGCCATGAACTTCGGGAACGACCGCTACCCAACCGCCGGCGTAAATCGCTATTAGGCGCTGATCCCGGGTCCCACTTCCGCGCTGATTGACGGATGGCTCCCCGTGGCTGCCGGACAGCGTAACCACGGCGTGGCAAAAAGCCGTCCTCACCCTGAAGCTGCCGCGCGTCTCCCTCCATGCGCTCAGACACACGCACGCCTCGCAATTAAATCGCGGCCGCGGTCGACGCCGTGACGGTCACCCGACAACTCGGGCATAGCGATCCGTAATCCGGTGGCAAAACGCCGAAATCGGGGCGGCCACCGGGTACCAAAGCGGCTTCTTCTAAGCCAAATTATATAAGTAAATAAACGATATGGCGGAGGGGATGGGATTCGAACCCACGATACGGATGTTAACCGTATAACGGTTTAGCAAACCGCCGCCTTCAGCCACTCGGCCACCCCTCCACCGATGAGTGGAATCGTCACGGCGTATGCGGCCTCGACCCTACTCGCAGGCCCTCGCCGAGTCAATTCGCCCGGGATGGAGCCCGGCGTGCAACCGGACCGCGTTCAGTTTCTGCTCTAGTTCAGCATGACGCTGCGGCCGTTACGGAAGCCGCCCTTGGCGTCGAGCCGCCCACCGCGCTACGGGCACCACCGAGATCGATCACCGCCAGCTGCGAACCGTGACGCCGCTCGCCTGTGGATCGAAGCATCGCCGGCGGCGGCGACGGCGGTGATGCAAGCGGGGTCTGCTGCGCGGCCTTCGCCCGTCGCCGGCGCTCTTCCTGGGGCGGACGCCGCGCGCGATCCTCGGCCGACTGCCACTTGAGGTCGGCCTGCTGTCTTGCCGCAGCAGCGGCTTGGCGCTCGGCCTCGGCCCGCCTTTCCATCTCTCCCGCCGCCGCCATTTCCGCTGCCAGCGCTGCCCGCTCGCGTTCGGTCTGCGCCTCGGCCGCCTAACGCCCTGCGGCGACATTGACCCCGTCGCCGAGCAGGTCCCCACTTTGTACCATGAGGCCGCCGCGAAACGTCCGCAAGGTCGCCTTCTAGTCCTCCAGCATCAGCCGGCTGTACCCCGCCACGTCGGCCGAGAGGATCGTCGCAAGCTTGCGTTCGAGACCGCTCGAGGAAGCCTCGTCGTCCGCGCTCACAACAGAAGCGCCGCCGGCGCCGCCGCGAGGATGGTCCGCGCCGCGGCCGCATCGTCGGCGATCTGCGCCTTCAGCGAGTCGAGGCCGGCGAATTTCCGCTCGGGCCGGATGAAATCGACGAGCGCCACCCGCAAATGCCGGCCGTAAAGGTCGGTGTCGGTATCGAAGAGATGCGCTTCGAGGCGGGGGACAAGCCCGCCGACGGTCGGCCGCAGCCCGAGATTGGCGACGCCGTCGACGGTGCGTCCCACAAGCGGGTCGTCCGGCCCGTCGCCGCTGACGCGCACGGCGTAAACCCCGAATGCCGGCCGCAGATAGTCGTCGAGTGCGAGATTCGCCGTTGGAAAGCCGATCGTGCGGCCGCGCCGGTCTCCGACGGCGACGCGACCGTCGATCTCCCAGTGGCGGCCGAGCAATGCGGCCGCCTCGCGTGGCTTACCCGCCTGCAGTAGCTCGCGGATATGGGTTGCGGAATAGACCGTCGCGTCGGGGTCGCGGATCGGTTCGAGCACCGTGACCTCGAAGCCCTGCCCCGGGCCGGCCCGCCGCAGGCTGTCGGGCGTGCCGCCGCGGCGATTGCCGAAGGTGCAGTCCCAGCCGACCACGACATGCGCGGCGCCGATCGCGCCGACGATCACCTCGGCGATGAAATCTTCCGCGCTCTTGGCGGCGAAGGCGCGATCGAAATGCTGGACGAACAGCAAATCGACGCCAAGCCGCGCCAGTTCGCGCTCCTTGACCCGGAACGGGGTCAGCCGAAACGGCTCGGTCGCCGGTGACAACACGCTGCGGGGATGCGGCTCGAAGGTCAGCACGGCAGCCGGCCGCGCGCCGTGCCGCGCCAATTCGTGAACCCGGCCGATCAGCATCGCATGCCCGCGGTGCACGCCGTCGAAATTGCCCATCGCCAGCACCGCACCTCGCGGATGGTGCGACGCAGGGCCGGGATGTCGGATGACGCGGATCACGGTTCGAGCGTTCGCTTCTCTGGCAATAGCCGGTGTCGCGAAAATAACCCGCGCGGCGGTCGGATGATAGCGGGTCGCGCGTTGCCGCATCGGTTTGCGCCGCGATACTTTATAATTGCGCCGGGACAATCTGGGGTAGGCCGGTGTCGGAAGAGCGGATCTCACGCGAACGGATGGAATACGATGTCGTGGTGGTTGGCGCGGGGCCGTCGGGTCTCGCCGCCGCGATCCGTCTGAAGCAGGTCGCCGCCGCAGCGGGGCAGGAGCTTTCGGTCTGCATCGTCGAGAAGGGTTCAGAGGTCGGGGCGCATATCCTGTCGGGCGCGGTGTTCGAGCCGCGGGCCCTCGATGAATTGATCCCGGATTGGCGCGAGAAGGGCGCCCCGCTCGCCACCCCGGCGACGGAAGACCGGTTCCTTTTGCTGACGCGAACCGGGTCCTTCCGGCTCCCGACGCCGCCTCAGATGCACAACCATGGCAATTACATCATCAGCCTGGGCAATTTGTGCCGTTGGCTGGCCGGAGAAGCCGAGGCGCTCGGCGTCGAAATCTATCCCGGTTTCGCCGCTGCCGAGGTGCTCTACGACGAAGCAGGCCGCGTGCGGGGCGTCGCCACCGGCGATATGGGGATCGGCAAGGACGCCCAGCCGACCGAGCGCTACCAGCCGGGCGTGGAACTGGTCGGTCGCGAAACCTTGTTCGCCGAGGGCTGCCGCGGCTCGCTGACCAAGACGCTGGTCGCGCGGTTCGGGCTGCGCGACGGCGCGGACCCGCAGACCTATGCGATCGGCCTCAAGGAATTGTGGGAGGTTGCGCCACAGCAGCATCGGCCGGGGCTCGTCGTTCATACCGTAGGCTGGCCGCTCGATTGGCGCACCTACGGCGGATCCTTCCTCTATCATCTCGAAGACAGGCAGGTGGCGGTCGGGTTCGTCATCGGGCTCGATTACCGCAATCCCTTTCTGAACCCGTTCGAAGAGTTCCAGCGGTTCAAGACGCATCCGGCAATTCGGCCGTTCCTCGAGGGCGGGCGGCGCATCGCCTACGGCGCGCGGGCGCTCAACGAGGGCGGCTTTCAGTCGATCCCGCGGCTGGATTTCCCGGGGGGCGCGCTGATCGGCTGCGCGGCCGGGTTTGTTAACGTCCCCAAGATCAAGGGCAGCCACACCGCGATGAAATCGGGCATGGTCGCGGCCGAGGCGGTGTTCCGGCGGCTCGCGGGCGAGGCGGGCGTCGAGGTCCGGCAGGCACTTGAGCAAAGCTGGGTCTGGGACGAATTGCGCCGGGTGCGCAACATCCGGCCGAGCTTTCGCTGGGGCCTTTGGGCGGGGCTGGCCTATTCGGCGGTCGATACCTATCTGCTGCGCGGCGCTGCCCCCTGGACCCTGCATCACCATCCCGACCACCTGCAGCTGCAAACGGCCGCCGCGGCGCAGCAAATTGCCTATCCCCGCCCGGACGGCAAGGTCAGTTTCGATCGGCTTTCCTCGGTGTTCATCTCGAACACCAACCACGAGGAGGACCAGCCGCCACATCTGCGGCTGCGCGACCCGGCAAAGGCGATCGCGGTCAACTATCGGCTCTACGATTCCCCGGAACAGCGCTATTGTCCGGCCGGCGTCTACGAGATCGTGCGACAGGCCGACGGGGACCCTTACCTTCAGATCAACGCGCAGAATTGTGTGCACTGCAAAACCTGCGACATCAAGGACCCGGAGCAGAACATCGATTGGGTCGTGCCGGAGGGCGGCGGCGGGCCCAATTACCCGAATATGTGAGGCTGGCGAGTGGACGGCATCGAGATGGCGGCAATCGTGATCAAACGCATCGGGTTCTGGATTGTGGCCGGCTTGATGCTGGCGATCCTAGCGAACGTGCCGGCCGGCGCCGCGCTCGGCGACGCGGGGCTGCCATCTTCGACCAACCCGTTCGGCGCCTATCTGGCCGGCCGCCATGCTCAGGGCATTCGCGATTATGCGGCGGCCGCGTCATGGTTCGAGGAGGCGCTGAAGGCTGACCCGCACTCACCCGAACTGATCAGCCGCACCTTCCAGATGGAGGCGACAGAAGGGCATTTCGCCCGCGCCCGCGCGCTCGCCAAGAGCGAACTCAAGATCGATCCGACCGATGCGGTCGCCCAGCTGACCCTGCTGATCGATCGGCTCGACGCCGGCGACAATGCCGCAGCACTTGCTCGCGCGGAGGCGATGCCGGCCGACGGGGTGCATCGCTATCTCGGACCATTGGCGCGCTCCTGGACGCGCATGGCGGTCGGCGACCTTCCCGGCGCCATTGGGGCGCTTGACGGGCTCGACAGGTTCAACGGCTTTGGCCCGTTAAAGTATTTTCAGCTGGCTCTGCTTTACGACCTGGCCGATAAGGCCGATCTCGCCGAGGAAAATTATAACAAGGCGGTCGAGGCGACCGGCCAGCTTAACTGGCGGCTGACCGACGCGATGGCCAACTTCTATTTGCGTCATGGACGCGCCGACAAGGCCGAAGCGGTCTATCACCGATTCATCAAGGAGAACCCCGGCAGCGAGCTTGCTGAGGCGGTGGTTGGCGTCACGCCGACCGAGACGCAACCGACGATCGCCTCGGCCAGGGATGGGCTGGCGGAAGCCCTGTTCGATCTGGCGAGCATCGTCAACCGACCGGAGACGATCGATCTCGGCCTGCTTTACTCCCGTTATGCCCTTTCTCTGCGACCCGACCTGAGAGTCGCGCAACTGTTGCTGGCCGACATCTTGAGCGCGCAGGAGAAACCCGAGGCGAGCCTTGCTGTGCTGGCCCAGATTCCGGCGAGTTCGCACTATTCGTGGTCCGCCCGGCTACGGGCTGCGGTCAACCTCGAAATGCTCGACCGGACCGAAGAGGCGATCACCGAAATGCAGGCCATGGCTGCGCAGGAGCCGCACCGTACCGCGGCTGAAACGCAGCTCGGCGATCTGTTGCGCAGCAAGAAACGCTTTCTTGAAGCAGCCGACGCCTATGACGAGGCAATAAGGCGGCTGAAGGAGGCCGGCATGCCGGAGCGCTGGTCGTTGTATTACAGCCGCGGCATCGCGCTCGAGCGAGCCGGCCAGTGGAAGCGGGCCGAGGCCGACCTCGAACACGCGCTAGAATTGAAGCCGGACCAGCCGCTGGTTTTAAACTATCTTGGCTACTCCTGGATCGACCGCGGCGAGAATTTGCAGCGCGGTCTCAAGATGATCCAGAAGGCGGTGGAGCTGCGGCCCGAGGACGGATACATCGTCGACAGCCTGGGCTGGGCGCATTATCGGCTCGGCGATTACGGCAGTGCGGTCCAATATCTGGAAAAGGCGTTGGAGCTGGTGCCGGAGGACCCGACGATCAACGATCACCTGGGCGATGCCTATTGGCAGAGCGGCCGGCCGGTCGAAGCGCGCTATCAATGGCGGCGGGCGTTGCAATTCGGACCCGACAAGGAAGAGATTAAGCCGATCGAGGCGAAGCTCGACGGAACACCGCCGCCATCGCGGGCCGGCGGCGGTTGAGCGGGACGTGACGGTAGCGATCTTCGCGCCGGCGAAGATCAATCTCTACCTGCATGTAACCGGGCGGCGCGCGGATGGCTATCATCTGCTCGACAGTCTTGTCGCCTTCGCTGATATCGGCGACCGGGTCGTTGCCGAACCCGCCTCGACGCTGTCGCTGACGATCTCCGGGCCGCAGAGCGGGATGCTTGACGCGCGCGGCGAGGAAAATCTGGTGCTGCGCGCCGCCCGGTTGCTCTCTGAGTATGCGGGGGTCCGCGCCGGCGCGGCGCTGCATCTCGAAAAGCATCTGCCGGTTGCCGCCGGGCTTGGCGGCGGGTCGAGCGACGCTGCGGCGGCGTTGCGCGCGCTCTGCCGATTGTGGAAGCTGCCGACCGGACGAGAAGCGCTCGATCGTCTCGGATTGGCGCTCGGTGCCGACATACCGGCCTGCCTCGAAGGCCGCCCCGCCTGGGTCGGTGGCGTCGGCGAGCGGGTCGAGCCGGCGCCGGCGTTGCCGCAGGCGGGCATTCTGCTCGCCAACCCACGCCGGTCATTGCCGACCCCGGCGGTTTTCGCGGCTCGACAAGGCCCGTTCGGCGATGCCGGACGGTTCGCGCCGATCCCAACAAGCGTCCACTCCCTGGCGCAAATTCTGTCGTCGCGGCGCAACGACCTGACCGACGCGGCGACGGTTCTTGTCCCGGAGATCGCCGATTTGCTGGCGGCGCTCGCCCGGCTCCCGGGCGCGCTCCTGGCGCGCATGAGCGGCAGCGGCGCCACCTGCTTTGCGCTCTTCGCCGATCGCCTCGCGGCGGCGCGGGCGCGCGGCATGCTCGCCGATGCCAGACCCGATCTGTGGTGCGCCGCCGGTGGGCTGATTGCCGCCAACCCGGTTTATCGATAAGTTGCCGGGCCTGGCGGCGATGGGGCGTAGCCAAGTGGCAAGGCAGCGGATTTTGATTCCGCCATACGGAGGTTCGAATCCTCCCGCCCCAGCCAGGGGAAGCCGCAGAATTGCTAGCGTTTTGCGGCGCCGGTGGTTCGGAAATATCGGAACGAAGGGTCATCCTAGTGCTGCTGGCGGCGGTCGCGGTTTTGAGCTAATCGCGGTCGCCAGCGATCACGGTAAACCGGGAGCGCGCGCCGGCGATCGCATGGTCGAGGGCTTCAAGGATCTCGGCGCGCGGCAGCAGCCCCTTTCTTCCCAGGGAGATCGCGAAGGCGAAAATCGTGTCGAAGAGCGCGTTGACGATCTTACCGATCTCGGCGGCGCTCAAATTCGCGCTTGGCGTCAGCCGCGCACCGTGGTCAGCGCCCGTCCGAATTCCATTGGTGAGGCTTATGCCCTTGGATTGATCGGACGACGTTGATGCAGGTTAAAGTGCGCGCTGGCGACCAAGCCGGGGCCGGGAGCAACAGTTGAATTAGCACCGGGACCGGGGAGTTTTGTCCGCTGCAACCTCTTCTGCTTGGGAATGATTTAGCTGGTTGCCGCCGCGATGGTGCCTCGTTCGAGCGTCCAGTCGACCACCCGCCGCATCGCGTCGCCAAGGCTGACGTCAAAAGCTGCGCTGACCGCTTCCGCCGAGTCGGAACTGACCGGGGTTGCCTTCTCAAAACGCGCGGTTGCGATGGGCGTTCGCCGCGGCATGCGGAGCAGAGTCGCCTCGAGCACGACGGCTGCTTGCGGCGACCCCGAGACATCCTTCTCTACCTGGAATTTCCTCAGATTTGACAGCAGCAGAAAATCCGTCGCCAAGGTCTGCCGCGATGACGCGACAAAGGGAAGGCGGCCGGTATTCTGGAACGACTGGATCAGCAAAAGCTGCACCATCGCCGGGGCGGCATCAGCCCATTCGACCTCCGCGTAGTATTCGACCCGAAACTGGCCGCTCATCAGCGCAATTCGCGCGGTGTCGAGCTGATGCGCGGCGGTAGGCTCGTCGACAACGAGCGACCATTTGACCGGGGGAAGCCCCCGCGGGAAGCTCGACACCGGCGTAAGGGTGAACTGGCGCACCGGCGGCCCGCTTCCCAACCCGCAGGCGGTCACGGTCGGGGCGAGAGACCCCGCGACCAGACCGACAAAAATGCGCCGTCGGCTGACCCGCCCGGCGCCCGGCATCGCCGCAATCATTTGATTGGTACCCCGTGCTCCATCTTGTTTCCGAAAATGAAACGCACGGGGTTGCGTTGGAGATCATCGAATACAGCCGTCGCCTTGTTGACGGTGACTCTCGCGTCGATGATCAGCGCCGCCAAATCCGGTAACGAGCCTTCCGTAAACTGTTGAATGGGACGACGGTTCTCGACGGCGAGTTTGTCCAGATGGTCAAATCAGCTTGTTGGCGTTGAGCGTTGCTTCCCGAAAATTGTGCAGCGCCGCCCTGATGTCCTCGCGGTTGTCTTGGACGACGCCATCGAGTTGCTTGGTCAATTGACCGACGCCGGCAACGGTATTTTCGGCTCCGACGAGCAGCGGATCGAGATCCGTGGCGGCTGCGTCGAGCTTCTTCATCACCGATGCCGCGTTCTCCAGGACCGAATGAACGGCGGTCTCGTTCTCGGGAGAGAGGAAATTCTCAAACCGGTCGGCGAGCGCCGAGACCTTTCTGATCAGGGCGGGCAGGTCCTGGGCCGCGGTGTCGATCGACGACATCAGCTGCTGTGTCGGCGATGGTAATGTAGGTAGTTGGTAATAGGGCAGATCCGTCTGTTGGAGTTTGACTGGAGTGCCCGGGAAAAAATTGAGCTGGACCACCTGCTGACCCGTGACAAGGCTGGAGGTCTCGAGCCTTGCGCGCAGACCCTCATCGATCAGGCGCTTAAGCCCTCCGGCGCTCAGCGTGGCAGGTGGGGAGTATTTCGCAATCACCCCCGGCCTGATTGTGATGATGACCGGGATTTCGAAGATTGCTGTCGCCTGGGGTCATAGCGAATCCCGATGTCAACGACCGTGGCCAACCGGAACCCCGCGGAAGAGCACCTGAGAGCCTTGACCGCAAGGCCGTCTACGGTTCCCTGGAAAAAGACGACGAATTTATGCGTCGGCTGGAACAAGTTGAAACCGCCAAAGACCAGAGCCGCTGCCACTAGCCAGGCCGATCGCAGCCGAGGACGAAGCCCCCGACAAGTTTGGGATTGGCCGCGGCGGCTCATGCTGATGACTCCCCGGTCTCTCGCGGGTGACTCCTCGAACGTCTAGAGCGCCCCAGCAGGCTCGCCTCGCCTGAGAAATCGTTGCACTCTTGGATTTGGACATTCCGTCGAGAAGCCGCTTGGGGTCGCCCAAGGCGATCTGCGTCTTGGTCTCGGCGTCGAGGAAGACGCTGTTGTCGCCGACGGTGAAAATGCTCGACAGCTCGTGCGTGACCATGACGATCGTGGCGCCGAGGCTGTTGCGCAGCTCCAGAATAAGATCATCCAGCAACCGGGAGCTGATCGGGTCGAGGCCGGCTGAAGGCTCGTCGAACAGCAGCACCTCCGGCGACAGTGCCATCGCCCGGGCGAGCCCGGCGCGTTTTTGCATCCCGCCGCTGATCTCCGAAGGAAAATAGTCCTCGAAGCCGGCAGAGGCCCACCAAGGCAAGGTTCAAGGACGCCAGATCGGCGATCTCGGCGGGCTGCAATTCCGTATACTGCTCGAGCGGGAGCGCCACGTTTTCGCGCCAAGGTCATCGAACTCCACAACCCGCCGGCCTGATAGGTCACGCCGGTCTTTCTGAGGATCGCGTCGCGCCGCTCTGGTTCGGCATCCCAGAGGCTTTCTCCCGAATACAGCACCCGTCCGCGGGCCGGCGCCTGCAGCCCGATAAGGCCATGCAGCAAAGTGCTTTTGCCGCAGCCGCTGCCGCCCATGATGATGAAGATGTCGCCCTTGTTGATCGTGAAGTTGAGGTCGTGCTGAATGACCAGGTCGCCATAGGCCATCGTCAGGTTCTCGACGACGATGTGCGCCTCAGGCGCCGCATTGGTTCTTCGATCGCTCAAGACTGTACCCGCAGCGCTCAGATCTTCAGGGTCGTGCAGATGACGGTGGCGGTTGCGTCGATCACAATGATCAAAACGATGCACAACACGACGGCTGAGGTAGCGGCGGCGCCGACAGCCGCGGCGCTGCGCTGACACCGCATGCCCCGCCAGCAACCGACAATCGCAACAACCGCACCGAATAAGAACGCCTTGACGAGGCCGAACTGCCCAGTCGTTGATCTCGACGGCGCCGATCGTTTGATTGTAATAGGCGACGGGGTGATATCGAGCATCAGCGCGGCAATCAGCATGCCGCCCAGCATACCGACGATGTTGGCGAAAATCGCCAGCAACGGCATCATCAAGGAGAGGGCGACGATCCGCGGCAGCACCAGAAATTCCATCGGCGGGATGCCGAGCGTCAGCAATGCCGATATCTCGTCGCCGACCTTCATGGTGCCGAAATTCGCGGCGAAGGCGGCGCCGGTCCGCCCTGACATCAGGATCGCGGTCATCATCGCCCCCAGTTCGCGCACCATTCCGATGCCGACCAGGTCGGCGACATAGACCGCCGCGCCAAATCGCTGAAACTGGACGGCGCCGACAAAAGCGAGGATCAGGCCGATCAGAAAGCTGGTCAAGGCAACGATCGGCAATGCGTCGGGGCCGCAATCCTCGATCGCCAACATCAGATCGGAGCGCCTGAGCCGCGCCTTTCCGATCAGCAGTCGGCCGATCCCGATGATCGCCTCTCCGAGGAAGGTAACGAAATCGGCGGCTGAGGCAAGAAAAGCGAGAACTCCCCATCCCAACGCGGGTGAGGAGATCAAGACGGTCTGCGCCGTGCGCCTCGCCCCCGCCCGCTCGGGTACAGCCCGAGCCAGGGCGACCAGCCTCTCGACCCCGCCCGGGAGAGCCGAGCGGTCGATTTCGACCCCGCGCCCACCGGCGACCGCCTCCAGCTTGGTCAGGAATTCGATCAAGATGTTGTCCCAGGCGCCAAGCTCGCGCGCATCAAAAGAGATTTTCGTCGGGCGTGGGGTGTCGCCGAGGCGGCGAGATAATTCGGCCAAGGAGCGAATGCCGCTGGCCAGAATTCCAATCGCCGAACAACCTGACCCGAAGCTCGCCGGCGGCCGCAACGTTCGCTTCCCAACCCTGGTGTGCGGCTGTCCCGTGCGTTGCTCCTCCCAGGCTCACCGCAGATTGCGTGGTGACAGCCATATGACCATCCTATTTGCTGCGAGGGGAACAAGCCCACTGCCCTAATGTACGGCGAGAATCGAAAGATGCGTCTCGATCTGGTGCTGTCACGATCTGGGTAGCACGCTAGGATGGGTTGAACGAAGTGAAACCCATCATTTCGAGGCTGCGCCCGACGGGCGATAATGGGCTTCCCCATTCTTGGCCCATCTTACAAGACGGGTGGCTGAAGAAAGCAGACCAGCGGCAATGACCCACCCCCTCCGTTTGCGGGTAAGGGGTTGTCCTTGCGCGCGCTCCCGTCGCAAGAAATCTCCCTCGCAACGGCACTGCGCTTGAGATACGCCTCGTCTCCGGCGTTGCCGACGCTAGAATTGCCATAATCGTATGATAGCCGTGGTCCCGTTGGCGGCGCGAAACGACGGGCTTTGGATCGGGGGCGGGGCTATGGGCGGGGGATTTGCTGATAATTCGTTGCAAATAACAGCAAAAACAGCAAAACGCGGAAGGCCGCGAGGGCCGGCGGGACACGATCATCCCTACCCCGCCGAGCCTCACGAAATCCGCGTGGACCGTGTCCGGGATCGAGCCCGGGTCACGTCCGTCAAGATGGTGAAAAACGGGTTGGCGAAGAGGTGGCCACCGATCAGAGGGAGGCAGTGGACCGGGTCGAAGATCATGTTCTCGCGGTCATAGTACCGCGGATGGCGAGCGATGATCTCCCCGCCGCCGCCGATCACCGCCTGATCGACATGGCCCCCTACCCAGACATCGCGATGGCCATAGGCGACCGGCGTCGAATAATCGTTGGTCCGATAGCGGACCAGCGACTGCGAACTCAATTTCATCCGGAAGCGCTTAATCTTATTTTTCCAATGTTATACGAGATGATACGAGGAATTCCTGCTTTATATATCGGAGGATTGGCCGTCGGCTCGATTTCGATAGTGACAGCATCGGTGCATTATAGCGCTGCATGCACGCCCATCACTGGGTTTTATGTGAGAGAAGAAATAAAAAATCACGGAACACAGAAACAAATTGAAGGGTTCTTAGACAATGATGCCGATGTTGTTATCTTTGATGACGTGACGACTTCAGGAGCATCAGCGATGAAAGCTGTAGACGCCGTTAGAAGCCGACGCTGTAGGGTGATTAAGGTCATAACCATCGTTGATCGTCTTGAGGGCGCGATCGAACGGTTCAAACGAGAGGGAATTGATTTCGTCGCCCTGTTCACATCAAAGGATTTTGCTTAATCCGCAGGAATTGCTGTAAGTTTCCATCTTGCTCCGCGCCCCGCCCCGATCTTCTCGACCGTCCCGGCCCGCCGCAGATCATGCAGGCTGACGAGGATGCACCGGGTGAAATCGGTTCGCTGCTTGCGATCAGCGTCCGGGTCTAATCCCTTCTCCAGCATTGCCCGCACCGTCACGTCATCGGCTGAAATCGTCCCCTTCTCGCGGAGCAGGTCGTAGCAGCGCCGGGTGATCTCGTTGCGGCCGAAGAACGCCGAGCGTACCGGGACATGTCCTTTCGTTGGGATGTCCTGCGGTTCCTCGCCGTAGAGCCGCAGCACGGCGTAGATATGGAATATATCAGCTTGCAGCTTATCGAGCTGGCGGCGCAACTCCAGGATTTGACCGGCGATCGCCGAGCGCTTCTCGCGGAGCCCGCTGATAACGCGCTGATAACGAATGTGTCGTCCATCCACATATGGTTAGGATGGCGACCGGCCCGGCTAGATGCTGTTGTGGTAGCGCTTGCTACATAATACCGCTCCCTTGCGGTATTCGGGCGCAAATGGGACCGGCGTGGCGTCGATCGTTTGGTGCGCAGCCTACTCATAAGATGTCGAGTATCTGATCCGCTTCCTTAATCCACCCACGAATGGTTTCGGCGGGTCCGCTATTACCGAGACCGGCTTCTTCGAACTTTGCCAAATCGGCCTGCCAGCGCTCCCGATCTCCGTGCAGGGCAGAATTTATGCGCCGACGTTGGCGCTTCACAAAGTCCTCCAGCGCCTCCAGCAGTCCGTCATCAATGGGGCCGCTCGCAATCAGCTTTAGGTACTGATTTGGCTGACTTTCCTCGGTAAAAACGATTTGCTCGCCTTCCATGATCGCCACCACCCTTCTATGAGGCGGCGGTGGCTTCTTGGTGACAGCCGAACCCGGCGGCGGATCATCGTGCTCCGCTGCCGAGACATCGACACCGGCACCATCGCCCACCGCCGAATCGGTGACGATTTTACCGCCTTGCCCCAGCTTCGCATAGGCGATCGTGCCGTCATAGGTGCGCAAAAATAATGGCGCGCCGCGATCGCTAAAGCTGTTACGCAACGTTAGTTCGTCCATACAAACTTCATCAGGTGGCCTATCGGCGCCCCATAGCGCCCAAAATTTAGCTATTTCCTTCGGTCGCAGAGCAGCCTCGCGTAAGAGCTTCTCTTTAGCGACGTCTTGCTGGACGCGAAGCAAGCTGCGACCGGCTTCGGTGATCGCAACCTGCCGTGATTGAGACGTTCCGACATATTCGACGAAACCGTAGTAGCGAAGCGCGGCGACATAATCCCCGGCTTGCTTCAATCCCCAGGCCATCCCCGTTTTATCATACGGGGCCGGGTGCCGACCGAACATTTTGTCGAATGCCACCAATTTCTCGACCGCATCCCCAAGCGGAATAGCGGGAAATGCCGGACTTCGGTCGCGCTTGCCTTTGACCTCAGACATGCCTGTCTCCTATTGCGTTCCTATATCGCATCAGGGAACAAAATTCGCAATAGGAAAAATAGTGCTTGCTCGGCGGCCCACACATAGCCACAATAGCGAATTGGAGGTTAGGTAAATGTCTACAGCGTCAGAGCCCCGGCCGAAGCGCCGACCCGGATGCGGGGCAATGATCAAAATGAAGGGCCGCTCCCCCGCCCACTGAGTTGGGAAAGAGCGGCCCGCTGGTCGGCACCTTCTCTAAGACGGAACCGGGGTCACTGTTGACGCAGCGCCCCGGCTCCTAAGACCGCAACGACGGATTGGCCCCGCAGTCGCGATCCTCTGATGGAATATAGCCTGTTGGCGCGGGCTTTTCCATCTCCGCGAGCGAAGGCCGATCCCCAACAAGGATTGGCCCTTGTCACAGCATTTTTTGCTCAGCCCCGCCGCACGGAGCCTGAGCATCGCTCAAGTTTGCCGGCTGTCGGACCAGGAAGCGTTCGACACCTTCAGGCAGTTCCGGTTCGCGGCGAACGGTGGCGAGCCGTTCTGTCCGCAGTGTGGCGTCCTCAAGGTCTATACGCTGGCCGAGAGGCCGATTCGGTGGAAGTGCGCCGGCTGCCGACAGAAGTTTTCCGTCACGTCCGGCACACTCTTCCATTCACGCAAGCTCGCGATCCGCGACTACCTCGCCGGTGATTGCGCTATTCGCGAACGGCGTCAAAGGCACGTCGGCGCTGCAAATGAGCCGGAACCTCGACATCAATCCGAAGTCGGCTTTCGTGCTGCTCCACAAGCTCCGCGAGGCGATGGGCACCGAGGTTCACGGCGTCGATGAAATCGGCGGCGCCGATCGGCAGGCCGAAATCGATGGCGCCTATTTCGGCCACGTCCGGTCGGCGAATCGGAAGGCCGATCGTCCTGACCGCCGCGCCGAAAGCCCGCGCCGCAAGGTGGTGGTGATCGCCCGTGAGCGGCACGGCCAGGCGATGCCATGGGTTGTCGCTCGGGAGGCCGATGGTGTCCCGATGATCCGCCGGCACGTCGCGTCGGGGACCGAAGTGCACGCCGACGAATCGGGCGCGTGGAACGTCCTCCACGGCAGCTACCCGATGAAGCGGGTCAACCATTCTGCCGAGTATAAGAGCGAAGATGGCGCTTCGACCAATTGGGCGGAGAGCTTTTTCAGCCGCCTTCGCCGCTCCGAGATGGGCGTCCATCACCGGATCAGCGGACACCGGCTCCAAGCCTATGCGGACGAATGCGCGTGGCGCGAGAATCATCGCCGCGAGGCCAACGGCACGCATTGGAACCGGATCACGACCGCCGCCCTGGCGCACCCCAAGAGCGCCGGATGGGCCGGATACTGGCATCCGAGGAAGACGGCATGACCGAGGAAAGCCTCATCGCCGTTGCCGCCCTAAGGCGCAAGCGGTCGGCGATCGCCGGGCAAATCGTCGAGTTGCGCCGCCAGCTCGATAAGCTCCAAGCGGATATTTTCCATCTGGATATGGTGCTGCGGCTCTATGGCGAGGAACCGCAGGACATCCCGACCAAGGGCCGCGTTCCGGTGCGTTCGGCTTTCTTCGGCCGGAACGAGATTACCCGGCGTTGCTGACCTGCTCCGGGAGAAGGGGACGATTTCAGCCGATGACGTGACGGTGCGGGCCATGCGGGAAAAGGGGCTTGATCCTGATGCAGATCGGAAACAGCGGACCGACTTCACCCGGCGCATCCTCGTCAGCCTGCACGATCTGCGGCGCGCTGGGACCGTCGAGAAGGTCGGCGCAGGACGCGGCGTGCGGTGGAAGCTCACAGACAATCGGAACTGATCCGGGAAAATCTCGTTTGTAAGATGTGCTATCTTGAAGATTCTTGTTTTGTTCATTATGTCTATCACTTGACAAACGGCCAGCAGACTACTACCGACGCGCGCGGAAGCCCCTTGGGCGAGATTGGAACCGCATGACCTTGAAATTCCGCTTCAACGAGGAAAAGGCAGTTGAGGCATTAGCATGGGTGGCCAATCAATGGCCTAATATCACGCCGTTTTACCTGTCAAAAGTCCTTTTTTACGCTGAGAAAGCTCACCTCAACAAGTTTGGTCGTCCTATCATAGCAGATACTTACATTGCGATGCCGTGGGGGCCAGTACCTTCCACCATTCGTGATTTTGTCGAAGGAAATTACCTATTTTCTGATATATCAGATGTAATCTCTGGTGCTATCGAAGTGTCCCGAGGGGGACGCTATCCAGAAATACGCGCGAAACGGCCCCCAAACTTGGAGATGCTTTCAACCTCTGACATTGAATGCTTGCGTGACGCGATCTCTAGATGCAAACACGTAGGATTCCCAACGTTATCGAGATGGACTTACACGGAACGCGCATGGCTGGAGGCGCCTACCAATGGGCCAATGGATTATGAGAAATACACCACAAATTGTGTATTTGCTTTTGCGATATAGACAACCTGTTTTTCTTTATTAATTCCAACCCACGGCGTCCGATGGAGGCGCAAGAGCCATTTTACCGCGCAGAGCACTCGGCGTTGACTCACGATAGTTATATAGACCTATCCGGTCCGAAGACCTTTTCTGCAAGCGAGCTAACTAAAGCGCAAGATCGTGGCTCGATAAACGCTCTAGTGATCCAGCTAATCCGGGATAGGGTCTCTACCGTGTCTATTCCGACCTTATCTGACCGATATAAACGCTTGGTCTTGGCGAATCTGCGCTGAAACGTTATTGGTCCCATTTGCGCCCGAATACCGCTCCCTTGGCGTCCCCGGCAGGACTCGAACCTGCGACCCACAGTTTAGGAAACTGTTGCTCTATCCACCTGAGCTACGGGGACGTGGGAGCTACGGACAAAAGCTGATATCATGCCATGCGGCTTGCGCCAAGCCGGTGGGGCTCGGTCGTCGGCCCGCGGACCGCAGCCGGCGACCTGAGCGACTGGCAACGCGGGATCGACATCACCATCTCGTGATCGTCAGGACGCGGCCGACCGGATATCGGCGGCGCTCCATAGGTCTCTCTTCAATCGGCGGTAGCCTGTCATGGAACTTGAGAAATATACCGATCGGGCCAAGGGGTTTGTGCAGTCGGCGCAGAATCTGGCGTTGCGGCGCGGGCATCAGCGGCTGACGCCGGAGCATCTCTTGAAGGTGCTCTTGGAGGACAGCGAGGGGCTCTGCGCCACCCTGATCCGCGCGGCGGGCGGCGACCCGAAGGCGGCACTGCAAGCGGTCGACGCCGAACTCGACAAGCTGCCCAAGGTCGAGGGCTCGGGGGCGGGCCAGGTCTACATGTCGCCCGAACTCGCCCGCGTCTTCGATCAGGCCGAGCAATTGGCGCAGAAGGCGGGCGACAACTTTGTCACGGTCGAGCGGCTGTTGCTAGCGCTAGCCGCGGCCGCCGGCACGGGCGCCGCCAAGGCGCTCGCCGCCGCTCGGGTCGACGCGCAGGGAATCAACCGGGCGATCGAGGAGGTGCGCAAGGGCAGGAAGGCCGACAGCGCCTCGGCCGAGGAAGGCTACGACGCCTTGAAAAAATACACCCGCGACCTGACTGAGGCGGCGCGCGAGGGCAAGCTTGACCCGGTCATCGGCCGCGACGAGGAGATCCGGCGCACGATCCAGGTATTGTCCCGCCGCACCAAGAACAATCCTGTGCTGATCGGCGAGCCCGGCGTCGGCAAGACCGCGATCGTCGAAGGCCTCGCACAACGGATCGTCAACGGCGACGTGCCGGAGAGCCTGAAGAGCAAGAAACTGTTATCGCTCGACCTGGGGGCGCTCTTGGCCGGCGCCAAATACCGCGGGGAATTCGAGGAGCGGCTGAAGGCGGTCTTGGCCGAGGTGACTTCGGCCGCCGAGGGGATCGTGCTCTTCATCGATGAACTGCACACATTGGTCGGCGCCGGCAAGGCCGAGGGGGCGATCGACGCCTCGAACATGCTGAAGCCCGCGCTCGCGCGCGGCGAACTCCACTGCGTCGGTGCCACGACCCTCGACGAATACCGCAAGAATATCGAGAAGGACGCCGCCCTCGAACGCCGCTTCCAGCCGATCTATGTCGGCGAGCCCTCGGTCGAGGACACGATCTCGATTCTGCGCGGCATTAAGGAGAAATATGAGCTGCACCACGGCGTGCGCATCACCGATGGCGCGATCGTCTCCGCCGCGACCCTCGCCAACCGCTACATCACCGACCGCTTTCTGCCGGACAAGGCGATCGATCTCATGGACGAGGCTGCGGCAAGGCTGCGCATGACGATCGATTCCAAGCCCGAGGAGCTGGACGAGCTCGACCGCCGCGTGATCCAGCTCAAGATCGAGCGCGAGGCGTTGAAAAAGGAGACCAACTCCGCCTCGCGCGAGCGACTGCACAAGCTCGAACAGGAACTCTCGCAGCTCGAGCGGCAATCGGCCGAACTCACGGCGCAGTGGCATGCCGAAAAGCAAAAGCTCGCCGGCGCCCAGAAGCTCAAGGAACAGCTCGACCAGGCGCGCATCGAACTCGAACAGGCGCAGCGCGGCGGGAACTACACCCGTGCGGGCGAACTCGCCTACGGCATCATTCCCGAGCTCGAAAAAAAGCTCGCCGAGGCCGAGACCAAGGAGGGCCGCGGGGTCATGGGTGAGGAGGCGGTGACCGCCGAGCAGATCGCCGCGATCGTCTCGCGCTGGACCGGGATCCCGGTGGACAAGATGCTCGAAGGCGAGCGCGGCAAATTGCTGCACATGGAAGAGGCGCTTAAATCGCGCGTCGTCGGTCAGGACGAGGCGATCGCCGCGGTCTCTCAGGCGGTGCGCCGGGCGCGCGCCGGCTTGCAGGACCCGAACCGGCCGATGGGCTCGTTCCTGTTTCTCGGGCCGACCGGGGTCGGCAAGACGGAACTCACCAAGGCCTTGGCCGAGTTCCTCTTCGACGACGAGCGCGCGATGGTGCGCATCGACATGTCGGAATTCATGGAGAAGCATTCGGTGGCCCGCCTGATCGGGGCGCCGCCCGGCTATGTCGGCTACGAGGAGGGCGGCAGTCTGACCGAGGCGGTGCGCCGCCGGCCCTATCAGGTGATCCTCTTCGATGAGGTCGAGAAGGCGCATCCCGACGTCTTCAACGTCTTGCTTCAGGTGTTGGACGACGGCCGGCTGACCGACGGCCAGGGCCGCACGGTCGATTTCCGCAACACCTTGATCGTGTTGACCTCGAACCTCGGCAGCGAGTATCTGGCGAACCTTCCGGAGGGCCAGCTGGTCGAGGTCGCGCGCGCCCAGATCATGGAGGCGGTGCGCGCCGCCTTTCGCCCGGAATTTTTGAACCGGCTCGACGAGATCCTGCTGTTCCGCCGGCTGTCGCGCGACGACATGGTCGGCATCGTCGCGATCCAGCTGGGGCAACTGCAGAAACTTCTGGGCGAGCGCAAGATAGCGCTCGAAATCGACGCCGATGCGGAAAAATGGCTGGCCGAGGCGGGCTACGATCCGGTCTACGGCGCCCGGCCATTGCGCCGCGTGATCCAGCGCGAACTGCAGAACCCGCTCGCCGAAAAGCTGCTGTCGGGCGAAATCCGCGACGGCGACACGGTCAAAGTTACCGCGAGCCCCCTCGGCCTCCTCCTCAACCCAATCCCCGCCGCCGAGCGCCAGGCAGCGGAATAAGGCCCGCAACGGGCGCGCATGCGGGGTTGGCCTTCCGGCTGCCCCGTTATGCGCGGTCCGGCCGCAGATCGTCGAAGCCCTTGGCCTTGTAGACAATCGCCGAAACGATCCAGCTCGCGGCAAAGACGCCAACGACGGCAAAGCCGAAATTGGTCAGATCGTCGTTGAGGCTGCCGACCACGTCCCAGACCCCTCCCACTAGGCCGAACTTGTCGCCGATCAGGCCCAGCGCCTCCAGCCCGCCGATCAGGAGCGCGACCACGACCGAGGCCGCGGTAATCGTCAAGTTGTACCAGAGCTTGCGGATCGGATTGACGAAAGCCCAGCCGTAGGCGCCGACCATCAGCGCGCTGTCGGCGGCGTCGATCAGCGACATGCCGGCCGTGAACAATGCCGGGAACACCAGGATGTTCCAGATCGGCATCCCTTGCGCGGCCTGCGTCGCCGAAATGCCGAGGACCCCGATTTCGGTCGCGGTGTCGAAGCCGAGACCGAATAGGAAGCCCACCGGATACATCTGCCAGGAATGGGCAACAACCCGGAACATCGGGCGAAATATCCGGGCAAAAAAACCGCGACCGGCCAACAGGGCATCGAGATCCTCGTCGGTGACGGTCCCGCCGCCGCGGGCGCGGACAAAGGCCGCCCATATCCCCTTGAGGATGAATAGATTGGCGAGGCCTATCGCGAGCAGAAAAAAAGCGGAGACGGCGGTGCCGACGATCCCTCCGACCGTGCGAAAAGCCTCGATCCGGTCCTGCATCAGCGCCGCGGTCGCGGCGAGCGCCGCCGACGCAAGGACGACAATCGTCGAGTGGCCGAGCGAAAAGAAGAAGCCCGCGCTGTAGGGCCGCTTGCCCTCCTGCATCAGCTTGCGCACGACATTGTCGATCGCGGCGATGTGATCGGCGTCGAAGGCATGGCGCAGCCCGAACAGATAGGCGAGCACACCGATTCCGAGCAATGCTGGCCGGTCGGAAAACGCGATCCACGCCCATAGCCACGTGGCGCCATTGGCGGCGAGAAGGATCGCGAAGATCACGGTCATCCTGGCTGTCGACCGCCGCGGTCGGTCGTCGAAGGGGTTAGCCAGCACCGCTTTGCCTCCGCTCTATCGCCGCTTCAGAAGTTAACGGTGAACCGAGCCCCGAAAATCAGGGCGTTCGGCAATGCGGCACCATTCGATGCGGTCGTAACTCCCGCCCCCGGGTTGACGACGAGCTGAAGGTCGGGCTGCACGGCGAGCGACGGCGCCGGATGTATCAGGTAAGTCGCGTCCAATACGGTCTCGGCTTGCTTGTAAGGAGCGCCCGAACCGCCAAGGGCCACAAGGTCGCTCCTAAATTGGCGCGCAGCGGCGCCAATCCCGACATAGGAGAAGAGTGGGAAATGGCCCGTGCCAATGGACGCCGCCCGCGACAAAGAGATCGCTCAGATTGCGGTCATCGGGCGCGTGCATGATCCGCAGGAACAGTGCGACGCCCTGATTGGTCTTGTCCGACGCCTGCCAACAGTTTCTGCTTGAACCACAAATCGAACAGCTTGCCGCTTGGCGTCGCCTCGATGCCGCTGATCGCCTGCAAATTGTCGACGAGCCGCGGCGTCGGCCCGATGCCGTGAATTTGAAAAACCGCTTGCGAAGAGGCTCGCTCCGCTCCACTTCAGGGCCTTTTCGAGTTCGATGCCGATGGTGAACAGCCCGTTGGCAGCCCCGCCCCGTCTCAGGCCCCCGGCAGCGTTGGCCCACAATTCCGCCTGATCCACAAGGCCGAGAGTGACGCCAGCGTCTTCCAGAGAGGTGCGCGCGCCGCCCCAGCTTCCGCTCAGTCGCTCGCGCTCCCATGGTTCGTCACTAGCGATCGAGGATTGCGCGGCTGCTGTCACAGTTGCGAGCGCGGCGAGGAGAAGCGCCACAAGGCCAAGCGCCCCCCGCCACCCTGCGGCGATTGGGAATCACCGCCGGTTCACGGCATGCCGACAACCGCTTCGTCTCCGGCCTAGCCGGGCGCATGCCTCGTCGCGGGACGTTGCGAGGCGGCGGACCAATTACGACCCTTCTCGACGGCGAAGCCGAATCCCAGGCCGAGGATCGTCCACAAGACGGCCTGAACGCCGAAGGCGGCAATTCGGAAACGCCACAGCACGACGGCGGAGAAATGCTCCGGCACCTCGTCGATATCGGGCAACAAGGACTGGGCGGCGGCAATGACGAAGACAAAGACCGCCCCCGCCAGGATCGCCGCGTTCCACGGGTCGAGGCGGTGACGCGCCCGGCGCAGGACATCGATCGCCAGAACCACGGCCGCGAGCGAGATCGCCATCATCGAGAAATAGAGCGCCGTGCGCTCTCCGATTGTACCGGGTTCGCCGACTGAAGGCGGGTTGGGCGGGTATTTCAGCCCGGGTGCGGCGACGATCGCGAGAAACCCAGCCAATGCCAGCAGGGCCGCCGTGGCGCGCGGGCTCAACCCCGATATGCGGCCGCAGACAAAGGCGAAGACCAGCGAAAACAGCCCGCCGATCGCCGTTCCGTAGACGACGACGCCGATGAAGAGGCCGAGCCCGGCCTGCACGTCACGCGAAACCAATTCGGTCTTGTGGGCCTCGCCTGTGGGGTGGCCCATTTGGCTCATACGACTTTCGAACGAGATCGCGCGATCGACCTGCGGCTCGCCGTAGAAGCGAGCAAATCCGAATGCCAGAAGTCCCGCCAGAAGCCCGGCAAGCATGCCGCGCAACAAGAGGTTCGTCATCGTACCGGCCGCTGGCTAATGGCAGGGAAAACCGAGCAGATGGCGACCGTCATGAACAAATTCGTGGACGTACATACCGCTGATCAGCGATGTGGCGCCCTCTTCCACCCCGACGAAATAGATGGCGAGGAGGAACAACAGGCCGCCGAAGATGGCCCAAGGCAAGATCGTGCCCGCCGGGATTGGCGCTGGGCGGGCTACTGGGGGCAGCGTGGCTTCGAACATGACGATCTCCTCGGGATAGCGCGTCCCGTTTCAGGATGTCGAACCACGAAGAGGGTCTGGCTCCCGATCGAACATTGCAGCAATGCAGACCGGACACAGTGGCGCGACCGCGCCGGACTCTCACCGGCTTCCGTCCTTGTGGTAAGGCAGCGCACAATAGAAAGCCGACCTTCGCTTTGTCAACACCACGTCATCGGCCAGCTCAGGCAACCCTCAAGGGCCCCGTGAGCGCGTCGAGGGTGGCGGAGAGCCGGGCGAGGTCGGCCGGCCCGGAAAGGCGGTGGTCGCCGTCCTTGACCAATTGGACCACGACATCCTCCGAGGTCAGGCGCTCGGCAAGTCGCAGACTCATCTGCCAGGGCACCGAGGCGTCGCCGAGGCCATGCAGCAGCCGCACCGGGCAATCGAGCGGAATGGAGCCGCGCAGCAGCAGGTGGGTCTTGCCGTCCTCGATCAGCGCCCGGCGGTAGATGTAGCCGGCCGGATCGTAGTCGGAGGGAACAGCACCCTCCCGTGATCGCGCAGCGCCTGCCGCTGCGCCTCGTCAGCCGCGGCCACAGCAGCTCCTCGGTGAAATCGGGCGCCGCCGGCGATGCCGACCAGAGCCTGCAATGCGTCGCGGCCGCGCCAGCGCGGCGAGCAGCATGATCCAGCCGCTCATGCTCGACCCGACCAGGATCTGCGTTCCCTCGGTCAAGCGAATCGACGACCGCGACCGCGTCGTCGCGCCAGCGGCCGATCGTGCCGAGCGCGAAATCGCCGCTCGACGCGCCGTGGCCGAAATAGTCGAAGCGCACATAGGCGCGCCCGCGCTCGGCGGCAATAATCCTCCAAATACAATGCCTTGGTGCCGGTCATGTCGGAGCGGAAGCCGCCGAGGAAGACGATCCCCGGCGAGACGCCCGGCGAGGCGGTGGTAGGCGATTGTCGCGCCATCCGGGCGTGCTAGGCTCGCCGGGCAGGCGCCGGCAGGCGGCGTGTTGTCGGGTGCGGGCATCGAGAGACGCGGCGGGGCAAATGGCGAAGCGGCGAACGATAGCATGGCGCGCCGGCGCGCAAGAAGGCCGCCCGCCGGCGGTGCTGCAGATCATCCCGAGCCTCGTCTCCGGCGGCGCCGAGCGCGGCACGGTCGAGATCGCCGGCGGCGCTCGTCGCGGCCGGATGGACCGCCTACGTCGCCTCCTCCGGCGGCCCGATGGAGCGCCAGCTGGCGCGGATCGGGCGCGCATCACCTGACGCTGCCGCTCGCGTCGAAAAACCCGCTGGTGATCCGCCGCAACGCCGCGCGCGCTGACGCGAGATCATCCGGCGGCATCGGATCGACATCGTCCACGCCCGCAGCCGCGCGCCGGCGTGGAGCGCCTGGTCGGCCGCTCGCGCGACGCGCCGGCATTTCGTCACGACCTTTCACAACGCCTACGACGCCGATCTGCCGCTGAAGCGCTGGTACAATTCGGTCATGGCGCGCGGCGAGCGGGTCATCGCGATCTCGCAGTTTGTCGGCGAGCACGCCGCCGCTGTCTATGGCATCGGCGCCGGAGCGGCTGCGCATGATCCCGCGCGGCGTCGATCTCGCTACGTTCGATCCGCAGCGGGTGCGCGGCGACCGCATCGTCAGCCTGGCGCGGCAATGGCGGGTGCCGGACGGCGTGCCGGTCGTGATGCTGCCCGGCCGGCTGACGCGCTGGAAGGGCGGGCTCGACTTCATCGCGGCGATCGCCGGCCTCGGCCGGCGCGATCATCTGCTGCGTGCTCGTCGGGGCCGAGCAGCGCCGCGGCTTCCGCCGCGAACTGGAAGCCGCGATCGCGCAGCCGCGACCTCGGCGCGGCTGTTCCGCATCGTCGAGAATTGCCGCGACATGCCGGCGGCCTACATGCTGGCCGATGTCGTCGTGTCCGCGTCGAAGCGATCCCGAAGGGTTTGGCCGCGTCATCGTCGAGGCGCAGGCGATGGGCCGGCCGGTCGTCGCGACCGACCACGGCGGCGCCCGCGAGACGATCCTGCCGGGCGTCACCGGCTGGCTGGCCGCCGCGCGCGATCCCGCCGCGCTCGCCGCGGCGATCGGCGAGGCACTGGCGCTTGACGCCGCCGAGCGCGGACATCCTCGCGCGCCGCGCGATGCGCACATCGCTGCCGGACATTTCAGCCGCGAGGCGATGTGCGCGCGCACGATCGACGGTCTACGAGGAACTGCTGTTCCCGGCGCCGCAGGAGCGGAACCCGGCCCTCGAACCCGCCGCAACCCGTAGTGCTGCGTGACCCCGGGCGCGCGGGTCGCCACGGCGATCGAGATCTTGAGCGCGATTGAGCGGGACGGCGCGCCGGCCGACGATGTCGCGGCCGATTATTTCCGGCGCCGTCGCTATATCGGCGCGAAGGACCGGGCCGATATCAGCTCTCACATCTACGCCGCGTTGCGCCACCGCGCCGCACTCGACTGGTGGATCGGGCGGCTCGCGCCCTCGACGATCGCGAAGGGCCCGCGCAGCCGGGTGCTGGCCCTCCTCGCGCTCGTCGCGGGCTGGCCGGCGGACGCGATCGTCGCCTGCTGCGACGGCGACCGGTTTCGCCCGCCGCCGCTCGGCGAGACCGAACTCAAACTCGTGCGCGGGCTCGCCGGGCGCACGCTGCGCCATCCCGAAATGCCGCGCGCCGTCGCCAACGATCTTCCGGATTGGCTTGAACCATACTTCGACCGGGTGTTCGGCAAGGGACTCGAACGGGAGATGACCGCGCTGAACGCGCCGGCTCCGCTCGACCTGCGCGTCAATGCGATCAAGACCGACCGCGAGACCGTGCGCCGGGCCCTCGCCGACGCCGGGATCGGCGCGGAGCCGACCCGCTGGTCGCCGCTCGGCCTGCGGCTGCGGGAGCGCGCGCCGCTCGCCGGCCTTACCGCCTTCAAGGACGGTCTCTTCGACGTGCAGGACGAGGGCTCGCAGGTCGCGGCACTCCTCGTCGCCGCGCGACCCGGCATGCGGGTCGTCGATTTCTGCGCCGGGGTCGGCGGCAAGACCCTGGCGCTCGCCGCCGGCATGGCCAATCGCGGAAAGATCGTCGCATGCGATGTTTCTGCCCGCCGGCTCGAACGCGCGACCCGCCGGTTGCGCCGCGCCGGCGTCGGCAATGTCGAGCACCGCGTGCTCTCCGGCGAACGCGACCAATGGGTCAAGCGTCACCGCGCCGGCTTCGACCGGGTATTGCTCGATGTCCCCTGTCTCGGCACCGGGACGTGGCGGCGCAACCCCGACGCGAAATGGCGCAGCAGGCCCCAGGACCTAGCCGAACTCGTCGACCGTCAGCAGCGCATCCTCACGAGCGCCGCGCGTCTGGTGCGGCCGAGCGGCCGTCTCGTCTACGTCACCTGCTCGCTCTTGCGCGAAGAGGATGAGGCGCAGGCCGAAGCCTTCCTCGCGGCCGAGCCCGCCTTCTCGCTTCTGCCCGCGGCGCGCGTCTGGGCCGAGGCGATCGGTGCCGCCGCCCCGGCCGACCTCGGCGATTATCTGCGGCTGACCCCGGCGCGGCACGGCACCGACGGCTTCTTTGCCGCTATATTCGAGCGCCGGCAAGACAGCCCCAAGGACGACGAGCGATGTCCGACCGCATCCTGATCCTCGATTTCGGCAGCCAGCTGACGCAACTGATCGCCCGCCGCGTGCGCGAGAGCGGCGTCTACTGCGAGATCCATCCCTATACGATCCACGACGATCGGCTGCGCGATTTCGCCCCGGCGGCGATCATCCTGTCGGGCGGTCCGGCCTCGGTCACCGAGGGGGCGGCGCCCCGCGCGCCCGACACCGTCTTCCAAATGGGCGTTCCGGTGCTCGGCATCTGCTACGGCATGCAGACGATGTGCGACGAATTGGGCGGCCGGGTCGCGCTGAGCGAGCACCAGGAATTCGGCCGCGCCTTTCTCGACATCCTCGACGATTGCCTGTTGTTCAAGGGGCTGTGGCCGCAAGGCGGGCGCGAGCAGGTGTGGATGAGCCACGGCGACCGCGTCGACGCTCTGCCGGCGGGGTTTCGCGCGGTCGCGGCCAGCACGGCCGCGCCTTACGCCGCGATCGCCGACGACGCGCGCCGATTTTACGGCGTGCTATTTCATCCCGAGGTCGTGCACACGCCGCAGGGCGGCGAACTGTTGCGCAATTTCGCGCGCAAGGTCGCCGGGTGTCGCGGTGATTGGACGATGGCGCGGTTCCGCACCGAGGCGATCGACAAGATTCGCCGCGAGGTCGGCCGCGAAGGGGCGGTGTGCGGCCTCTCGGGCGGGGTCGATTCGGCTGTCGCCGCGGCACTGCTGCACGAAGCGATCGGCGACCAGTTGACCTGCATCTTTGTCGATACCGGGCTGTTGCGCGCCGGCGAGGTCGAGGAGGTCATCGGCCTCTTCCGCGGCCACTACAACATCCCGCTGATCCACCGCGACGCCTCCAGCCTCTTCCTGCGCAAGCTCTCTGGCGTCACTGACCCCGAGGTAAAGCGCAAGATCATCGGCGCCACCTTTATCGATGTCTTCGACGAGGAGGCCTCCAAGCTCGGCGATGTCGAATTCCTGGCGCAGGGCACGCTTTATCCAGATGTGATCGAATCGGCGAGCCCGTTCGGCGGCCCCTCGGTCACGATCAAATCGCACCACAATGTCGGCGGGCTGCCCGAACGCATGAAATTGCGGCTCGTCGAGCCGTTGCGCGAATTGTTTAAGGACGAGGTGCGGGCGCTCGGCCGCGAAATGGGCCTGCCCGAGGCGCTCGTCGGCCGCCACCCGTTTCCCGGCCCAGGCCTCGCGATTCGCATTCCGGGTGAGGTCACTCGCGAGAAGCTCGAAATCCTGCGCAGGGCCGATGCGGTCTTTCTCGACGAGATCCGCAATGCCGGGCTCTATAACGAGATCTGGCAGGCCTTTGCCGTGTTGCTGCCGGTGCGTAGTGTCGGCGTCATGGGCGACGCGCGCAGCTACGATTTCGCCTGCGCCCTGCGGGCCGTCACCTCGACCGACGGCATGACCGCCGACACTTTCCCGTTCTCGCACGAGTTTCTCGGCCAGACCGCGACCCGCATCATCAACGAGGTCCGCGGCATCAACCGCGTCGTCTACGACATCACCTCCAAACCCCCCGGCACAATCGAGTGGGAATGATTTTGGCCCATCCGAGGGTATCCGGCAGTATCCCGGAAAACTCCATAACTCACTGATATACAAAATAAAATCATCCAGCGACGTTCGGGGACTATCGGCCGGCAGAGATGCCGCTGACGGACTGCCTGACGGTGCGCTTCCCTATTGCGAAATCCGATTTCGTCCGATACCGTCAGGGTGTGAGCAGCCTCTGACGGTGTTTTTTTCTATCTAACTATCTGTAAGAAAAAGAGATTTTGTCACGATGATGCCCGAAAATGGCCTGACGGTCTTTTTTGGTGGAGACAGTCCAAATGCTGACGGATGCAGCTCTTAAGCATCTGAAACCAAAAGAGAAAATTTACAAGGTGACGGACCGGGACGGCATGTATGTCCTCGTAAAGCCGTCGGGGACCCTCTCTTTTCGGCTGGATTACCGGATGAATGGACGGCGCGAGACCGTCACGTTCGGCAAGTACGGCCCGGCCGGGCTGTCGCTCGCGCGTGCCCGAGAGTTGTGCATCGACGCCAAGCGGGCCATCAGCGAGGGACGCTCGCCGGCGATCGAAAAGCAGCGGG
>CAWCWA010000003.1:0-109625 GCA_963799085.1 uncultured Alphaproteobacteria bacterium
AATTCTTGGACCAAACCGAAAGACTTGAGAGGCGTCGATCCCGAGCGCCGAATCCGTCGCCAAATTCCGCGGACGCTGCATTCAGTTGCGCCGATGCGATCGATGCGTCGTTCCCGCCGCATGTCCGCGTCATGCCGCGACGACGACCACGGCGTCACCGATGGCTACGGTACCGTTCCGCGCCTCCGCCATCGATTCCACACCGACGTTGCACTTCAACGCCGAAATCACCATTTCCACCACCAGTCAGCCAAAGGTGTTCAACTCAAAGGAGAATTATCGGTCGGTGGTGACGGGTTGAATCCGCGGGCTATTGGAGATTGCGGGGCCAATCCGCAACAGCCATCACCAGTGGTCTCCTCGTCCAGAAGTGGGCAGCGAGAATTTGACTGCCTATTAAACACGGTGCTCGGGACGTGGATGGCGCGAGCGGAGCTATGACTACCGAGAACGAAGAGAGTACAGCCGAAGGATTGGGAACCGGCTCGAACAGCACACGGTCGACGGATGAAACCGGCACCGTAGTCGATCATGCGGACGCCTCAACGCTTAGGGACACTCCTTCCCGTTCAGACTTACCGGCCGGTCGTAGCCGAATACGAAGGCGGCGTTTGCTGACGGCGACGCTCGCAAGCCTGGCTCTGGCAATCGTCGTCGCGCTCGGCATTCCCTGGATTCGGCAGGCTCTTAACACTGTTTCGACCGACGATGCGTACGTCAACGGTCACGTGACATTCGTGGCGGCTCGGGTCCCTGGTCAGGTGTCAAGAGTTCTGGTGGAAGACAACAACCACGTGCACAAGGGAGATCTCCTCGTCGAACTCGACAAGGAACCCTTTGAGGTCGAAGTCGCGGTTAAACAGGCGGCTGTCGACAGGGCGAAGGTCGATGTGGAGATGGCCAAAGCCTCGGTGCGCAGTATCGAAGCAAAGGCGAGAAGTGAGCGCTGGGAACTCCAGCACGCTATGGAGGACGTGCAAAACCAGATCGCACTCCTTGACGCGAAGGTCGCCGCCGTCAACGAGAGCAAGGCCAAGCTCGGACTGGCGAAATCGGAATTCAACCGGGCAAAAAATCTTATCGTCTCGGGAGCGGTGAGCCGCGAGGAGGTGGAACGGCGGGAAGCGGCGTTATCGGTTGCCCAGGCGGAAGTTACCCAGGCACTGGACGATGCGAACCGAATTCGTGTCTCCTTGGGCCTGCCGGCGGGGCCCCTGAACGGTGGTGACCTGGGACAGGTGCCGCCCGATCTCGATCAGACTTTCTCCTCCGTTCGCCAGGCGCAGGCAAACCTGATTCAGAGTGCCGCGGAGCTTGGTGTCATCCATTCGTACAACCAGTCCCCGAAACAGATGCTTGAGCAGTTCAAGCAACTCGATTCGCAGGGCGACGTTGACAAATTTTGGCTCGGCTCGTGCCCGAGGCACCGACCGTCAAGCAGGCCGAGGCGAAACTCAAATCCGCCGAGCGCGATCTCGATCGGGCGGAATTGAACCTTCGCTATTGTCAGATCACCTCGGAAATTGACGGCGTCGTCACCCGCCGCAATGTCAATCCAGGCAATAACGTCATGGTCGGGCAGTCTCTGATGGCGATCCGCTCGCTCCGCGACATCTGGGTGGACGCCAATTTCAAGGAAACGCAGCTGCGGGAGCTGCGCATCGGCCAGCCGGTCGACGTCTATACCGACATGTACGGCGACCGGCACGTCTTCCGAGGTCGGGTGTCCGGCTTTACCATGGGCACCGGATCGACCTTGGCCTTGCTGCCCCCACAGAATGCCACGGGCAACTTCGTCAAGGTCGTGCAACGATTGCCGGTGCGAATCGAGCTTGAAGACTACGATCCGGAAAAGGAACCTCTGTTCATCGGCCTTTCAGTCGTCCCCTACGTCTACATCAACAGGCCGGCGACGGGACCCGATGCCGGGAAGGTTCTGCAATCCTTCTTGCCCCGGTCGTCGGCGGCCGCGTCGGCCGGACGCCCGGTAGTCGGCAACAAATGACCGAGGCGGTACTCTCGGTTCGCGGGCCTCGGGTGGCCACGAATCCCTGGCTCGTGGCCGCGGCCGTCGTGGTGCCGACCTTTATGGAGGTGCTCGACACGACGATCGCCGTCGTCGCGCTGCGCTATATTGCAGGCGGCTTGTCGGCAACGGTCGACGACGGCGAATGGGTCATTACCAGCTACCTCGCCGCCAACGCCGTCATCCTGCCGATCACCGGCTGGTTGATCACCCGTTTCGGCCGCCGGAACTACTTCTTGTGCTCGATACTCGTCTTTACAGTAAGCTCGGGACTGTGTGGTATGGCCACGAGCCTCTATCAGCTGATTCTGTTCCGCGTGATCCAGGGCCTGGCCGGCGGCGGGCTGCAGCCGTGCAGCCAAGGAGCGCTGATCGACGCGTTCCCGGCGGAGAAGCAGGGCACCGCGATGACCCTGTTCGGCCTGGCGGCCCTGATCGCACCGGTCGTAGGTCCGACCCTGGGTGGCTGGATTACGGACGAGTATTCGTGGCGATGGGTTTTTTTCATCAACCTTCCGATCGGTCTTCTGGCCCTAACGGCCTGCCACGCCGTCCTCCGTGACCCGGACTACCTTGCGACCCAGCGCGCGGAACGGAAAAAGCAGGCGTCTCGGTTCGACTCGGTCGGCCTGTCACTCCTCGTCGTCGCCATGGTTTGCTGGGAAGTGGTGCTCAGCAAGGGCCAGCAGTGGGATTGGCTGGAAGACCCGTTCGGGCGCGTGCAGACGTTGGCGACGCTATTCATCCTGGCGCTGGCTGGGTTGGTCTTCTGGGAGTTCCGCCAACGCAGCCCGGTAGTCAATTTTCGCCCCTTGCGTGAGCGCAATTTCGCTGCCTGCTGCATCATTATTTTCTGTGCCTATGCGGTGTTGTACGGCGCCAGCACGTCATTGCCGGGACTGCTTCAATCCCTCTTTGGCTATGATGCGCTGCAGGCGGGGATGGTGATGTCGCCGGGTGGCATCTTCGCGGTCCTGGCGATGCCCGTCGTGGCGTTCGTGCTCGGCCGGCGGACCGACGCACGGTGGGTGATCCTGGTCGGCCTGTTGATCATGGCAGCCGGGAACTACTGGATGTCTCGGATGAACCTCGACGTGAGCCCCGGGCAGCTTGTTTGGCCCCGGGTGGTGACGATCGTGGGATTGTCGGTCTGTTTCGCCCCCGCGAATGTCGCCGCTTACCTCTATACCCCGCTGGAATTACGTGCGGCGGCCGTAGGCTTGTTGAGTTTGCTGCGCAATGAGGGAGGCAGCGTCGGAACCTCGCTCAGCCAGGCCCTGCACGAGCGCCGCGAACAATTCCACGGACTTCGGCTCGGTGAGTATCTTGATCCGTTCAACCCGGCGGTACATTCGTTTTTCGAACACAGCCGGGCGCTCTATCTTCAGCAGACTGGCGATCCGGGCGCGGCACAGGAACTGGCCTGGCAGGCGCTCGAGGTTGTCCGCCGGCAGCAGGCGTCGGCGCTCGCCTATTTCGACTGCTTTTGGGTGTTCGCCGTGCTGATGCTTGTCCTCGTGCCGGTGGTTCTGCTGATGAAACGATCGGTAGCCGAGAAGGGCGCGCGCGTCGGGCTCGAATGAGGGTAACTTCGCCATCCACAGGGTGCGGCGAACGCGCATCGCCTAACCTGTCGGGGCCGAGAGGGGATAGCTCGACGCGCATCTCATCGACGGGTTTTGTCACGTTAACGGGATGGCCTTCGTCACTCCGGTGCGGTAGCAGTCGGTATGACCCGTCTGTCCTACGCGCGCAACCGCTTTTCGCCCGCGATCATCCAACACGCCGTCTGGGCTGTATTTCCGTTCACGCTGAGCTTTCGCGATGCTGAGGATCTGCTCGCCGAACGCGGCATTGATATCTCCTAAGAGACGGTGCGCCGTTGGGCGTTTAAGTTCGGTCGCGCCTACGCAGGCCAGATCCGCCGGGCTCGTCCGAGACCGTCGGATCGGTGGCATCTGGACGAGGTCTTCGTCCGGATCGGCGGCAACGTCCACTATCTCTGGCGCGCAGTCGACGACGAGGGCGAAGTCCTCGACGTCATCGTCCAGTCGCGTCGCGACCGGGCGGCGGCCCTCAAGCTCCTGCGGAACCTGTGAAGCGGCAGAGATACGTGCCGACGCCATCGTCACCGATCGACTTACATCTTATGGCGCCGCCTTGCGCGATCTTGGCCTGGCCGGACGCCATGTCACCGGCGGGAGGTCGAACAATCGAGCCGAAATCTCTCACCAACCAACCCGACGACGGGAACGCCAGCGTCGCGGTTTTCGATCGCCAGGCTCGGCACAACAGTTCCTCGCGATCCACGCCGCCGTCTACAACCAGTTCAACATCCAACGCCACCTCATCTCCCGCCGAACGCTGAAAGCCCTCCGAGCTGAGGCGTTCGCTGGTTGGCGAAGGTGGTCGCGGCTTGAGGCGTCTACCGACCGGTTCGTCTCCGGCCCACTGCGTTAACGTGACAAAACCTACACTAGCCTTTACGGACAGCAGGGGCATCGTCGAGCAAGTTCGCGGACGGTATAATCTCGGCCAGTGGGGTATGTCGGCTTAGAACCATGGGGGTGTGATGGCGCGCTTGCTGTCCTTGAATGTGGGGCTCCCCCGCGACGTTAGCTGGCAGGGACGGACCGTCCACACCGGGATTTGGAAGGAGCCGGTTCAGGGTCGGCGCATGGTGCGGCGGCTCAACATTGATGGTGACGGTCAAGGGGATCTGGCTGGACACGGCGGCGAACACCGCGCTGTTCTTCGTGTATCAGATCGAATCCTATCGCTACTGGCAAAACCAACTCGGCCGAACCGACTTCACTCACGGGGAATTCGGCGAGAACTTCACTGTCGAAGGCCTACCCGACGACGAGGTGTGCATCGGCGATCGCTACCGCGTCGGGAGCGCGTTGTTCGAGGTAACTCAGCCCCGTGTTACCTGCTACCGGGTTGGCATCCGGATGAATGAGCCGCAAATGGCTGCATTGCTCGTCTCGCACGGCAGGCCCGGTTTCTATTTTCGTGTTCTTGAAGAGGGCGAAGTCGGGGCGGGCGACGAGATCGTCCGGGTCATGCGGGGACCCGAGGGCATGACCGTCGCCGAGGTGGATGCGCTTCTGTACAAGCCCGGTCACCCGGCGGACCGGCTGGAGCGAGCGTTGCGCATTCCCGCGTTGAGCACCGGCTGGCGCAACTCGTTCAGAGCGCTGCTGGAACAGGCGCGGAACCCTGATGCGGCGACCGGCAATGCCGGGCTTGTTCGGGCCGCTAGCCCAAAACCAGCATGGGTGGGGTTTCGTCCGCTGCGGGTAACCGGCAAGACCCGCGAGAGCGATAACGTGACCTCGCTTCAGCTTGAGCCCGCAGACGGACGATCTCTGTCGGCTGGGCTGCCCGGACAATTTGTTGTGTTGCGCCTGCGGCCAGCGCCCGATGCACCTCCCCTATTGCGCAGCTATTCGCTCTCGGGCGAGCCGAGCGACGCTCGCTACCGTATCAGCGTCAAACGCAACGCCGGCGGTGTGGCCGGGGCCTATATCGCTGACGAGGTTCGACCCGGTGACATCATCGAGACTGACCGCCCCGCGCGGCAGCTTTACGTTGCGGGCGGGTGACGGACCGGTCGCTTTTCTGAGTGCCGGTATCGGCGTGACACCTGTGCTTGCGATGCTGCATGCGCTGGCCGCCGCAAAGTCACCGAGGCAGGTCTGGTGGCTGCACGGTGCCCGCGATCGCGGGGAGCATCCGTTTGCTGAAGAGGTGCGGGCCACTCTCAAAATGTTGCCTCACGCTCACAGTCACATCCGCTACAGCGCGCCCGGTCCCGGCGACCGGCCTGGTGTCGATTTCGACGCTCCTGGCCGCCTCGGCGCTCCGGTTCTCGCCGAATTGGGCGTGCCGCGGGATGCTGATTTCTACCTGTGTGGGCCGACAGCCTTCATGGCTGATCTTGCGCGCCGGCCTCGCGCGTTGGGGGGTGCCAAGCAATCGCATTCACACCGAAATGTTCGGACCGGGGACGTCCCTGACGCCGGGCATCGCTGCGACCCTTCAGAAGCCGCCACATCTGCCGACAGGGCCGACCGGCTCAGGACCGCTCGTGTCCTTCGCGCGCAGCGGTCTCAACGTCCGATGGGATCCGGCGTTCCGAAGCCTGCTCGAACTTGCGGAGGCATGCGACGTGCCCGTGCGATGGGCGTGCCGCACCGGCGTCTGCCACAACTGTGAAACGGCCCTCATAGCCGGCGCCGTCAGTTATCAGCTCGACCCGGTTGATCTGCCAGCCGCCGGCAATGTGCTCATCTGCTGCTCTCAGCCGGAGATCGATATGGTGATCGATCTTTGAATGAATGAAGCAGGCGTCTCGCATCGAGTTCGATGTCGCGCTCTCGGTCGCTCAGCCTTTGCGTTTGCGATTTGCTCTCCTGCCGCATGGAAGGGCACATCATCCTCAGGGTGGCATGGTACAACGCTCATCATCGACGGCGGGAAATTCGATATGGACGATCGCGAGGTTCAAGCGGCTCTGGATCGCCACTGGGCCGCCTCCGATGCGAACGACCTCGAGGCGGAGCACGATATTTATCGAGACGACGCGGTGCTCGAATATCCGCAGTCGGGCGAGCGCATCCGCGGGCGGCGGAAGATCCAGTCGTCTCGCGCCGCGCAGCCGAACCGGAAACGCTTCACCGTGCGGCGGATAATCGGCGCGGGCGACCTCTGGGTCACCGAATATGTCCTAACCTATGACGGGCGGCCGTCCTACCGTGAGCATTATGGAGTTCTCGATGGGAAGGTGCCGCGAGACCCAGTATTTCGGCGATCCGTTCGAGCCGGGACCTTCGCGCACGCAATGGGTCGAGCGGATGCCCTGAAACCTGCCGCCATAAGGATGGCCATCTGCTGCTCGCTCGCGCGGAGCTGCCGATCGATACGGCCTCTCGCCCGCTATCTCATCGGCAAGGTGTTGGTGCGGGAGTTGCCTGAAGGCGTCGCCAGCGGTCGTATTGTTGAGACCGAGGCATATATCGTCGGTGACGCTGCCGGACATGCCTACCGGGGGATGACCCGGCGCAATCGTTCGCTGTTTCTCGAGCGTGGGCACGCCTATGTTTATCTCGCCTACGGCAGCTCATACATGCTGAATGTTTCGAGCGAGATGCCTGGAATCGGAGCCGGCGTCCTGATCAGGGCGCTCGAGCCGCTCGAAGGCATCCCGATCATGCGGCTAAATCGCGGCATCGAGCGCTTGCATGACTTGGCGCGAGGACCAGGAAGGCTCACCGCCGCATTGCGGGTTGATCGTGGTCTCGATGGGCTCGATCTTTGCCGAGAAGGCCCTCTATGGCTCGGACGCGGCGACCACGAACCCGGCGAACTCGGGCAGAGCATTAGGATCGGCATTTCGCGGGATACGAACCGCCTCCTGCGATTTTATCTTCGGGACAGTCCGTTCGTTAGCGGTCCAAGATCGCTCAAGGGATAAGAGACCGCCACATACCGACTCAAGCGAGAGGGCCTCGTTATGAAGATCCTGATGGTTCTCACCTCTCACGATCAGCTCGGAAACACCGGCCGAAAGACAGGCTTCTGGCTGGAAGAACTGGCGGCGCCGTACTTCGTGTTTAAGGACGCCGGCGCCGAGATCGTGCTCGCCTCGCCGAAAGGCGGTCAGCCACCGCTCGATCCGAAGAGCAACGAACCGGAATTTCAGACCGACCTTACCCGCCGCTTCGAAGCCGATGCGGCCGCGAATGCACAGCTCGCCTCGACGGTTCGCCTCGATAGCGTCAGGCAGGAAGATTACGATACCGTCTTCTATCCCGGCGGCCATGGGCCGATGTGGGATCTCGTTGAAGACAAGAACTCGATCAGGCTGCTGGAATCCTTCCTGGCCGCCGGCAAGACCTTCGCGGTGGTCTGCCACTCTTCCGGCGCGCTCCGCCATGTCAGGACGCCGGACGGCAAGCTGTTCGTCGAGGGCAAGACCGTGACCGGCTTCACCAATGGCGAGGAAGAAGAGGTAGGATTGACAAAGGTGGTGCCCTTCCTTGTCGAGGACGAACTGATGAGCCTTGGTGCCACCTTTTCCAAGGTCAAGAACTGGGGAGTTCACACGGTCGCTGACGGCCAGCTGATCACCGGCCAGAATCCGGCCTCGTCGGGACCGGCGGCTAAGCTTCTACTCGAAATGCTCGGCAAGCCGACCGATTAGGGGCAAGCATGAGCACGACTCAACACGTCTAAGTGTGGGCGCTCGCCATTCATCGGCGGCTCTGCTCACAAACAGCGGTGGGTGTGGGCTTACACTGGCCGCCAATAACGGCACGACGATGCTCACATTAGCTGTCAGCCTGCTCGCCATGACCGGGGTGTGCTCGCTGCCCTGCCACCATAGCCTTGAGCACTACCTGCAGGAGTACATCGAGGCGGCCAGGATCGCAAAGGCCGCCTGATCGTGCCCAGGCGGCACGTGGCACGGTGGACGCAGGCCAGCCATTCCGCTCCTCGAGGTGATGAAGGTCCGCGAGGCAGCCGGAGACCGTATTCCACGCCCGTATCCACCTGATCCCGCGCTAGATCCGGCGCCGCGCGGCGGTGTCCGCTCCGTCGCCCGGCAAGAAGGATTACTGAGGACCCGTTCTGCTGAGACGGTGACGGGATGGCGTCACCCGTGCTGAGGGACTGTCTTGGACTTGATCCTGGTCGCCGCGTTCATGGGGTTGCTAGCGCTGCTCTATGCCACCGTGGGGCAGGCTGGGGGAACGGCCTACGTTGCCGCGATGGCGCTGTTCGCCTTCCCGCCCGACATGATGCGGCCGACATCCCTGCTCCTCAACGTCGTGGTCGCTGGCTACACCACTTGGCGGCTGCACCGCGCCGGTGCGATCGGTTGGTCCACCCTCAGCCCGATCGTCGCCGCCTCGCTGCCGATGGCGTTCATCGGCGGGTTGCTGGTTGTCGGCGTGGTGTTGATCGTGGCGGCGGGAATGACCATCCGACGCTCAAACCATGACCTCGTGGGGGCGCGTCCGGTCCGGCTACCCCTGGCGGCAGCAATCGGCGCGGGCGTGGGCCTGGCATCCGGACTGACCGGCGTCGGCGGCGGGGTGTTTCTCGCACCGCTGCTCCTGATCGGCGGCTGGGCGACGCCGAGGCAGACGGTGGGACTGTCCGCTCCTTTCATTCTGGCGCAACTGGGTATCCCCTTCACTGACCTATCTGGCCTTGTCCGCCCGGGCAGCGCCGATGATCTTGCGATATGGCGCTGGTCCGACAGCGACCGCTTGTTGGGCGAGCCTGTGGAAAAGCAGTCCGCGGGCTTGTGAGCGGCGGCGGTTGAAACGGAAGGTGAATTCGTCGAGGTAGTAGTCGAGTTGCTGGTGCTGGATGCCGCCCTGGTGCGTGCCGATCAGCCATCGCTTGAGGAGCGAGGCGACGGTGTGGACGCGCGGCATGACCTCGTGAGCCGGATCGCGACCGTCGCTGATGACGGTGACCTGGTGCTGGTAGCCGGCCGCCGCCAGCCCGGAATAGCCGCTCCATCCATCGGTGTGGACCACCGACCCAGGCACCACGGCGCCCTGGACGAAGGGGAGCAGGCTGTCCGCGGACACGTCCTCGATGCGCCGAAGGCGGATGCGGCCGATGCCGCGACCGCTCTTCTCGGCCGCCACCGCAACAATAGCCTTGGTCTCGGTTTGCCGGCCCCGTTTGCCCTCTTCCGGGCCACCGACGTAGGTTTCATCGACCTCGATGGCGCCGGTGAGGCAATCGCGGCCAGGCCGGACCATCGCCCGGCGCAGCTTGTGGAGCCAGGTCCAGGCCGTCTCGTAGCTGCCCAGCCCGAGCACCCGCTGCAGGCCCAGGGCGCTGACGCCGTTCTTCTGGCTGGTGACGAACCACATCGCCAGGAACCACATCCGCAACGGCTTTCGTGTGTCCTGAAACACCGTGCCGGCCGTCAACGATGTGCGCCCACGACAACTCCGGCACCGCAGCAGCCCATCCGACATCGTCCATGGCTCCCCGGCCACGCCGCAGTGCGGGCAGGCGAAACCATCCGGCCAACGCAGGCGCTGGATATACTCCCGGCATCCCGCGGCGCTGCGGAACCACTCGTCCATCTCCTGGAACGTCCGTGGGTAATCGACCCCACGGCCAGGATGCTGTGTGCCGTCCATCCCCTCACGCTACCATCTCCCCGAAGGTCAGTGAAGGGGATACCCAATCTGGCGAATTCCGCCGTCGCGTTTCTGGCCACACGCCTTGCCGGGCAGACCGTCGCCGACGGCACGCCGATTTATGCGATCGGCAGCTTGGTCGGAGCCGCCGTCGGCACCGCGATCGGCCTCCGTTGGGTGTCGCCGCGGATGATCCGCGTCGTCCTCGCGGCGATCCTCCTCGTCTCCGGCTGAGAATGCTCGCCGCGTAAGCGCGCATCGTAGGTAGGACAGTGTCCCGTCAGCGCCAGCGCCGGCACCGCGAACAGGTTGAGGACGTAGATCCCCCACATCAACGGATACTCGAACCCCTTGTCGGTCCAGAAAAAGCCGTTGGGCCAATGCGTCTGAATGACGGCCACCGCCATGAAAGCAGCGATCGCCGCGGCTGCCGGCCGCGTCAGCAAGCCGAGCCAGGCATAGACCGCCCACGAACTCGGTGAGCGCGACCAGCAACGCCCAGAGATAGCCGGGCTCGAAGCCGACGCTGGCAAAGAACCGGCCGGTGCCCTCCATGCCTTGACCGCCGAACCAGCCGAACAACTTTTGACAGCCGTGCGGCAACAGCAGCAGACCGGCGGTGATGCGGATCATCGGCAGGGCAAGAGGAGAGAGCGCGTCGTAGACAGCGCCGAGCGGCGGAATGATTCGCCGCGGACTCGCTGGCACCAGGGAATCGTCAACGGATCGCATGCCTGCTTCCTCGATCGTCGCTTCCGATGCCGTTCTGAACGCAACACCGCCGGACGGCAAGCCCGGCGGTGCTCTCGAGACGAAGGGGCGCGATCAGTCGGCGAGGTGGTACACGCGCTCGCCGCCTTCCGGCTTCTCCGAGGTGACGATGAGGCCGAGCTTTTTCTTGAGCGCGCCGGCAAAGGCGCCGCGAACCGTATGCGCCTTATGCCGAAGTCGGCATAAGGCGCATTATGCCGATGCCCGGATTATGCCGAGGTGAGCCTGTAAGCTTCTGAATATCCTCATGTTGATTGCGACCGGGTCGGCATAATCTTCAGGGCTGAGGGCTGGTAACGTCTCCTCTTTCAATTCGATAAGAGGAGATTTCATGTTGATCGACCCCAGCAAAGCGCCGCTGCTCGGTCCGCTCACGGCCCTTTCGAAGGGCTTCGCGGACGATCTGCAGCGGCAAGGATACGCGCCCAGAACAATTCTCGAGCAGAGGAGGCTGCTCCGCGATCTGAACGACTGGCTGCAGACACAGCAGCTGACCGCAGGCGATCTGTCCCTCCGACAGGTTGATCGTTTTCTGTCCGACCGCCGATCCGCGGGTGTCGCCAGGCACAGGACATGCAAGGCACTGGGCCCCGTCCTTGGATATCTCCGCGGGCTGGAGATTGCTCCTCCCGCCGCGAAGCCTGTGGCCGACGATCCAGCCAGCGCGATTTTGGACGGATACCGGCGCTTTTTGACCACAGAACGCGCTCTGGCCAGCGTGACGGTCGAGCGGTATGTCGATTGTCTGCGCCCTTTTCTGAACCGCAGGCTGTCTGCCGATGGCCTTGAGCTCGGGGGCCTGACCCCGGCCGATGTCACCTCGTTCGTGGTGGCGCGGTGCCCGCGTCAGAACAGCGGCGTGGCAAAGCTGACGATCACGGCGCTTCGGTCGTTCCTTGGCTTTCTTCATCTGGACGGCATCACGGAAAGATCGCTTGTTTGCGCCGTGCCATCGGTCGCCCGCCGCCGGCTGGCCGGGCTGCCCAAGGGGCTCGAGCCAGATCAGGTGCGGCGCCTTCTCGCATCATGCGATGTCCATACGCCCGTCGGCTGCCGCGATCTGGCCATTCTGACCCTGCTGGTCCGCCTCGGCCTGCGGCGCGGCGAGGTTGCCGGGCTCAGGCTGGACGATATCGACTGGCGCGCGGGCACGATCGCCCTGCGCGGCAAAGGCAACTGTCTCGAACGGGTGCCATTGCCGCCCGATGTCGGTCGCAGGCTGGCTGAATACCTGCAGCACGCCCGACCCGCAAAAGCCCCTGGCCGGACCGTCTTCGTCCGGTGCATCGCGCCACATCACGCGCTCAGCGCGAGCCGCGTGAGCACGATTGTGGCGGATGCCGCCCGGCGGGCGGGTCTCGGGCGTGTCCATGCGCATCGCCTGCGCCACACCGCGGCAACAGAGCTCTTGCGTGTCGGCGCTTCCTTGCCGGAGATCGGCCAGCTGTTGCGTCATCGCCGCGCCGAGACGACGGCGATCTACGCCAAGGTCGACCGTGGCAGCCTGCGCCTGATCGCGCGGTCCTGGCCGGGAGGTGATCAATGAGCCCCCTTCGTCAGGCTCTTGCCGATTATCTGACCATGCGGCGCGCCCTCGGTTACAAGCTGGACAAGACGGAGCGGCTTCTCGGTCAGTTCGTCTCCTTCGCCGAGGATCGCGGCGAAGCGCATATCAGGACCGAAACGGCGCTGGCCTGGGCAACGAGTCCTTCTGGCGCCGAGGCGATCTGGTTCTCCAGACGACTGGCCGAGGTTCGCCTCTTCGCCCGGCACCTCCACGGAATCGACCCGAAGACCGAGGTGCCGCCAGCCGATCTCCTGCCGGCGCGAACGCGCCGCGCAACGCCGTATCTCTACACGTCGCAGGAGATTCGGACCTGATGCGGGCCACGACGATCCTGCGCGGATCGCACGTGCAGTCGACGTACCGGACGCTGATCGGGATACTGGCAGCAACCGGCATGCGTGTCGGTGAGGCGATCGGCCTCGACCATGACGACTTCGACGCAGTCCATGGCACGCTGACGGTCCGCAAAGGCAAATTCGGCAAGTCTCGCGAATTGCCGTTGCACCCGACGACCGTCGCTGCCCTGGACGACTATCTGCGCCGCGACGATCGCCCCCGCCAGGCGGGCACGCCGGCCCTGCTGACCAGTTCGGCCGGCAGACGGCTGCGCTACGGAAACGTGCAGCCGACGTTCCAGAAACTGCTGCATCATTGTGGCATCGCACTGCGCTCAGCGACATGCCGGCCCAGAATCCACGATGTTCGGCATAGCTTCGCCGTCAATACCATCATCGATGGCTACAGGGCAGGTGAATTTGGGGCCGGCGAACCCGGTTCCCGCCTTGCGATCCTGTCCACCTATCTCGGTCATGCCGATCCTGGCGATACCTACTGGTACCTGTCGGCCGCACCGGAATTGCTGGGGCTGGCCGGTGAACGGCTCGAGCGCCACCTCAGGGGTGATGCATGAGCGCGCTCGCCACGACCTTGCAGGCGTTCTTCACCGACCGCCTCACCCGCCAGCGCCAAGTCAGCCCGAACACGCTCTGCGCCTATCGGGACACCCTGCGGTTGCTCCTGGTCTTCACATCGGGCCGGAAAGGCAAGGAGCCAAGCAAGCTGGAGATCGACGATCTCGATGCCCCCCTGATCGGCGCCTTTCTCGATCATCTGGAACAGCAGAGAAAGAACAGCGTGCGCAGCCGCAATGCGCGGCTTGCTGCAATCCGCTCTCTGTTCCGATACGCGGCACTTCGGCATCCCGAATATGCCGCCGTCATCGAGCGCGTTCTCGCCATTCCGCCGAAGCGCTTCGAACGACGCCTCGTGACCTTCCTGACCGAGGTGGAAATCAACGCCCTTCTCGCCGCTCCTGATCGGTCGAACCGGACCGGGCGGCGTGACGCTACGCTGTTCGGCCTCGCTGTCCAGACCGGTCTTCGGGCGTCCGAACTGATCGGCCCCTGTGCTGCGCCGATGTCCATCTCGGCTCCGGCGCGCATGTGAGTTGCAAAGGAAAGGGGCGAAAGCAGCGGATCACGCCGCTCACCCCGGGCACCGTCGCCGTCTTGCGCGTCTGGCTTGCCGAGCGCCGGTCTGCCGACGGCCCCATTGTTCACAACGCAGACGGGAAGCGCCCTCAGCCGCGACGCCCTCGAACACAGGCTTGCCAGTCACGTCCGGACAGCCGCCGCCGTCTGTCCGTCGCTGGCGCAAAAACAGGTGACCATGCATGTCTTGCGGCACTCAGCCGCCATGCGATTGCTGCGCGCCGGCATCGACACCTCGGTAATCGCGCTCTGGCTCGGCCATGAGCAGATCGAGACAACCCAAATCTACCTGCACGCGGATCTGGAGATCAAGGAACGCGCCTTGGCCAGAACCGCGCCGATCAACACCAAACCCGGCCGCTTCCGGCCGGCTGACAAACTCCTCGCCTTCCTGGAGGCTCTCTGATTATGCCGACCCCTTCGCAACGATCCCCGCCCCGCAGGCCGGGTTGCCGACGTAGGTCGGCATAATCCGGGCATCGGCATAATGCGCCAGCCAGCCGGTGGCGGCGACGATCTGGGCGATGGTGGCGCCCTCGGGCCGGCGCAGCATCTCGATCACCAGCGCCTGCTTGGAGCCCTGGCGCTGCCGGCGCGGCTTCGCCTCGCCGTTGCGCTTCGGGATGACCAGCGCTGCCGGCGCTTCCGCCGGCGTGGCCATGGGCTCGCGCTTCAGATGCGCCGGGATCGCCAGCGGGTCGGCGGCGCCGGCATCATCGGAAGCGATCGCATCGTCGGTTCCGTCGCTTGGAACCGGCGTCGGCTCGGCGCAAGCGGCCACGCCCGCGGCGATCGCGGTCTTATCGTCGGGCGCTTCCAGCGTCGCCCGAAACGCCTCGGCGCCCATCCGTCCGTCGAGAAGGCCGGCGGCGGCGGCGAGGATGTCATCTGTCGTCAGGCCGAGGCGTTCTGCGTGCCGGGCGATCCGCTTCAGCGCGGCGTCCTTTGCTGTTGGGGTTGCGCCGCTCGCCTTCGAGCGCACTGAGAATGATGTTGAGATGGGACTTCGAGAGATCGGTCATCGGCGGTGTCCTCTGATCGGCGCCACGGGATGCGGCGCCTGCTACCACCGAAAGCCCCGACGTGGTCGGGGCCGGGCGCGGGACAGAGACCGATTACCCGGCGCACTCGCCTTCCCGGAAGGCGCTGTCGGTGATGCGGCGGAGCAGCTCGAGGTGATGGCCGAGGTCGCCGGCATCGCCCCAGGTCACCTCATCGGGAGCTACCTGGAAGTGATCGTCGGAAAGCCGCTGCAGCCGCGCCAGCAGCCGGTCGAACTCGGTCTTCCGGGCGACGAACGCGGCGAGCGCCTCGCTGTTGTCGGGACGGCGGCGGCTGGTGATGGTCATGGTGATGTTCCTGTTTTAGTCCGTTGGCGACGCGCCCATAAGGGCGTAAGCGCGCCCCGGCATCAAGGTTAATCCGCTGTCATTGCATGGCTTTCTTGAGCGGACGGTGATCGTTCGATGAGCGCGGATCAGCAGGGTATGAGCGAACGTGCCTATGCCCGCCACGCCGGCTTGTCGCGCGGCGCGGTGCAGAAGGCGCGGGCCTCGGGCCGCCTCGTACTCAAGCCGACGGATCCATCGACGTCGCCGCGTCCGATGCGAGGCGCGCTCCAATCAACCGATCCGGCGAAACAACGGCATGAGCCGCGTCGCGGCTACAAGCCGGTGCCGGAAGTCGCCGTCGGTGCGGTCAGCGAGACGCTGAAGGAGCAGGGACTGCCGGCGCCGGCGGTGGCCGGCGCGATGACCTATCTGCAGGCGCGCACCGCGAACGAGGTGCTGAAGGCGCAGGAGCGGCGGATCCGGCTGCAGAAGCTGAAGGGCGAAGTGGTCGATCGGGCGCGCGGCGATTGCCCTGGTGTTCCGTCTGGCGCGACAGGAACGGGACGCCTGGGCCGGCTGGCCGGCGAGGGTGGCGGCGCTGATGGCGGCCGAGCTCGGCATCGGCGCCCACGCCATGCAGTCGGTGCTGGAAAAGTATGCCCGGCAGCACCTGGGCGAGCTGGCCGAGGTGCGACCCGAGTTCCGCTAAGGTCTTACGTCTACCGCCGGAACTCTCGCGCCGGCGCGAGCTGAGATGCCGAGGGTGAAGCGCCTTCGCATGGACGAGCGGCGCTCGGCGATTGATGTGCCGAGGGACAACCGGGGGATACCCAGCGATGGACCGGAAACGATCAGCACCGCGGCCATCGCACATCCGGCGCCGATCAGATGCTCGCTGGTGATGATCTCATTCAGGAAGAGGAAAGACAGCGGTAGCGTACTCAACGGCAGCGCCACCGTGACCACTCCGGCGGCATGGGCGTCGACGCGGGCAACGCCGGCGAAATGCTCGAACGTACGCTGCGTGGCGAGATCAGCCCGGTGACCGTGATCGCGCGGCGGCCGATGCTGCACGGTCTCGATTGGGGCAGGACGGGGCGGCACGGGCCGATGGCCGAATTGCTCGCCCGCGCCGATAGGGTCGAAGAGCGCGGCGAGGCGCTCGCGGTTAGCATCTGCGCCGGCTTTCCGCTTGCCGACATCCATGACGCGGGGCCTTCGGTCACCGTCACCGTCAACGGTAGCGCTTCGGTTCCGAGCGCGCAGGCGATCGCCGAGGAATTCATGGATTTCGCCTGGCGGACTCGCGACTACAGTTCGGTCCAGATGCTGTCGGTGGCGCAGGCGGTGGCGCTCGCCCGCCGGGGCGGACCCGTGGAAAAGCCGCTCGTTGTCGCCGATTATACCGACAACCCCGGCGGCGGCGGTTATGGCGACGCGACCGCTTTCCTGCAAGGCTTGGTCGAAGGCGGGGTCGAGAGCGTCGCATTCCACGCGATTTGCGACCCGCGGCGATCGAGGAGGGAATTCGCGCCGGGGTCGGGACCAGGACGACATTGACCCTCGGCGGCAAGACCGACCCGGCGCTTGGCGGCGGCCCACTGACTTTGACCGGCGAGGTCGCGTGTCTGACCAACGGCCGGTTCATCGCCTATGGGCCGATGGGCGGCGGCATCGAGCGCGACTACGGCCGCTCGATGGTGTTCAGGGTCGGCGGCGTCGACATCATCGTAATCAGTAACAACGGCCAGGCCGTCGATCTCGCCCAGTTCACCTCGCTCGGGATCGAGCCCACGCGCTATCGCACGGTTGCGGTCAAATCGATGCAGCATTTCCGCGCCGCTTTCGAGCCGATCGCCCGCAAGGTCGTGCTCGTCGACACCGGGGCATTATGTTCGGAGAACTATGCCGCCGACCGCTACGTCAAGGTGCGCCGCCCGGTCTGGCCGCTCGACCCGATCGCCGATCGGGACGCGTCGACGTAGCGCCGCAGCCCGCCGCGGCAGTCGCGCGGTGCGGAACGGTCCCCCGTCATCCGGGTTTAATGATCGTTCGACGACGTCTGGGCGCAAACATGCATATTGGCTACCGGTTGCTGGGAAGTCGATCCTTTACCGAGCGCGCGACTTCGGGAGCGTGGGGGCGCTGGCGCCGCCTGCTGTTTCGCGTTATCGGACAAATTTTCGACGATCGCATTCCGCTGATCGCGGCAGGGGTGACGTTCTTCGTCATCCTGGCGCTTTTCCCGGGGCTCGGAGCGCTGATCTCGATCTATGGGTTGTTCGCCGATCCGGGCCAACTCGCCGCACATCTGGACGTACTGGAAAACGTCGCCCCGGGTGGCGCGATCGCCGTGCTGCGCGATCAGTTGGCCCGTCTCGCCGCCACCGGCCGCAGCGCGCTCGGCTTCAGCTTTGCGGTCAGCCTCCTGATCTCGCTGTGGAGCGCCAATGCCGGGGTCAAGGCGCTCTTCGACGCGCTCAACCTGGTGTTCCACGAACCCGAACGCCGCAATTTCATCGTCTTGAACTTATTCGGCCTGCTGTTCACGTTGGGCACATTGGCCTTCGTGATGGTGGCGCTCGCCGTACTGGTGCTGCTGCCGCTCATATTCGCCTATCTGCCGCACCTGGATATTGTGGCAGCCCTCTTCGGGTTGGCGCGGTGGCCGGTGTTGCTGGTCCTGGCGACTTTGGCCTTGGCGCTGCTCTTCCGCTATGGGCCGAGCCGCGCTCGAGGGCCGCGGCGTTGGATCAGCCGGGGCAGCGTCGCGGCGGCGCTGCTGTGGCTCGCGGCTTCCGCACTCTTCTCCTGGTATGTCGCCAATTTCGGCAGCTACAACAAGACCTACGGCTCGCTCGGCGCGATCTTCGGCTTCATGACCTGGATGTGGGTTTCGATTATCATCGTTCTGATCGGAGCCAAGCTCGACGCCGAATTGGCGGAGCCTTCGGCGGAGAGCGCACTGAGCCCGGCCCGCTCCGACGCCTGAGCGACCGACCGAGATCGTCTCAGGCGACTTTCGTTTCGAGGAAGAGTATCTCATTGGGCGGTCGGGTTACGCCGGCGAGCAGTGCGGGAGGAGGTGGCGATGTCGTTTGCGCTGACCGCCGAACAGCTCGAAATCCGCGAGGCGGCGGCGCGGCTCTGCGCCCGCTTCGGCGACGAATACTGGCTGAAAACGGACGAGACCGGCGCCTTTCCGCATGAGTTTCACCGGGCGATGGCCGAGGCCGGGTGGCTCGGGATCGCGATGCCGCAAGCCTATGGCGGCAGCGGTCTCGGCATCACCGAGGCGGCGGTGCTGATGCAGGCGGTGGCGCAGTCGGGGGCCGGCTTCAGCGGCGCCTCGGCGATCCACATGAATATTTTCGGGCTGCATCCGGTGGTGGTGTTCGGCACCGACGAGCAGAAGGAGCGCTTTCTGCCGCCGCTGATCGCGGGACAGGAGAAGACCTGCTTTGCCGTCACCGAGCCCGACGCCGGGCTCGACACGACGAGGCTGAAGACACGCGCCGAGCGGCGCGGCGACCGTTACGTGATCTCGGGCCGCAAGATCTGGACCTCGACCGCGCAGGTCGCCGAAAAGATGCTGATCCTGGTGCGCACGACGCCGTTCGAGGAGGCCGCGCGGCCGTCGCTCGGGATGACGCTGTTCTACACCGATCTCGACCGCAGCCGGATCGAGGTCCGCGAAATCCACAAGATGGGCAGAAGTGCGGTCGATTCGAACCTCTTGTTCATCGACGGGCTGGAAGTCCCGGTCGAAGACCGGATCGGCGAGGAGGGCAAGGGGTTCCACTACATCCTGCACGGCATGAACCCGGAGCGCATCCTGATCGCCGCCGAGGCGGTGGGCCTGGGACGCGCGGCATTGGAGCGGGCCGCCCGCTACGCCAAGGAAAGGGTCGTGTTCGGCCGGCCGATCGGCCAGAACCAGGCAATCCAGCATCCACTCGCCGAGCGCTGGATCGAACTCGAAGCCGCCGAACTGATGACGCTGCGCGCCGCCGAGGCATACGATCGCGGCGAGGCAGCCGGAACCGTCGGCGCCTTTGCTAACGCCGCCAAGTATCTTCGCTGCTGAAGCCGGGCACCGCGCCTGCGAGAGTGCGGTCTTGACGCATGGCGGCATGGGCTATGCCCGCGAATACCATGTCGAGCGCTATTTCCGCGAAATCCAGATCGCCCGCATCGCCCCGATCAGCCCGCAGCTGATCCTCTCCCACATCGCTGAGCGGGTGCTGGGAATGCCGAAATCGTATTGAGGGGAAGAGGCGGCGATGGCGCGAGGCAGCACGTTGCGGGTGGCGATCGGCGGGTTCGGGGCGATCGGCAAGGTCGTGGCGGCACGGCTCGATCGGGGCGTCGAGGGGCTCGAATTGGCCGCCGTCTCGGCCCGCGACATCGGGCGGGCGGCGGCGGCGATGGCGGGTTTTGCGCGGCCGGTGCCGGTGCTTCCGTTAGCTCGGCTGTGGGAAACGGCCGACATCGTCGTCGAATGCGCGCCGGCGCATCTCTTGCGCGAGATCGCCGAACCGGCGCTCGGCAATGGGCGGATTGTCATGGTCCTGAGCTGCGGCGCGCTCCTCGACAATTTCGACTTAGTCGATCTGGCGCGACGGCAAGGTGGACGCATCCTGGTGCCGACGGGCGCGCTGCTTGGCCTTGACGCCGTCGCGGCGGCGGCCGAGGGCGGCATATCCCGTGTGCACATGATCACGCGCAAGCCGCCTCTGGGTCTTGCCGGCGCCCCCTACCTGGTCGAGAACGAGATCGGCGTCAAAGGATTGGCGGCGGCGAAGCGGGTCTTTTCCGGGACTGCGCGCGAGGCGGCGCGCGGCTTTCCGGCCAACGTCAATGTCGTCGCGGCATTGGCGCTCGCCGGGATCGGGCCGGAGCGGACGACGATCGAGATCTGGGCCGACCCCGGCGTCGACCGCAACATCCATCGCATCGAGGTCGAAGCCGAGGCCGCCCGTCTTGCGATGCAGATCGAGAACGTGCCTTCTGTCGAAAATCCGAAGACCGGAAGATTGACCCCGCTTTCCGTCATCGCCTCGCTGAAAAAGCTGACGGGCCCTCTGGCGGTTGGAACTTGAGGGCGGCCGCACCGTCGATCTGGGTCTGAGCAAAATGATGACCGAAACCGATCACGACGTACTGTTGATCGTCGACATTCAGAACGATTTCTGCCCGGGCGGCGCGCTGGCGGTGCCCGAAGGCGACGCGATCATTCCCGCGGTCAACCGCCTCGCCGCGCGCTTTTCCCATACGATCCTAACCCAGGACTGGCATCCTCGCGGCCACGCCTCATTCGCCAGCGCCCATCCAAACAAGGAGCCGTTCGACACGATCGAGGTCAGCTACGGGGCGCAAATCCTGTGGCCGGACCATTGCGTGCAAGGGACGGCTGGGGCGGCGTTCCATCGCTCCCTCGACGTGCCGCGGGCGGAATTGGTGATCCGCAAGGGGTTCCGCCGCGAGATCAATTCCTACTCGGCGTTTCGCGAGAACGACCGGCGCACCCCGACGGGTCTTGGCGGCTATCTGCGCGAACGCGGTTTCGAGCGCATCACACTGTGCGGGCTAGCCACCGATTTCTGCGTGTTCTTTTCGGCAATCGATGGGCGCGAGGCGGGGTTCAAGATCGATGTCGTGCTCGACGCCTGCCGCGGCATCGATGTCGATGGTTCCCTCGGACGGGCGCTGCGGGCGATGACGGATGCCGGGGTCAGGCTGATCGGCGCCTGATCAGGAGGGCGAAACCCGACGCGGCAGCGAGCGACGCTCGACCTGGAAGGTCGGCTGCTTGCGCGGCTGGAATTGCGGGGCGACGCTGTCGTCGGCTTCCCCGTCCTGGGCCATCGGGAGGTGAGACGGCCGCTCGGCGTCGGGGCGACGCGCTGTCATGGCGGGCCGCAGCGGCTTTTTGCCGGTAGCCGGCCGCTCGCTGATCCGCACGTCGATCGTGTGCCCGTCGAGCGCGGCCCCGTTCATCGCGGCGACAGCCTGCTTCGCGGCGCGCTCGGTCGCGATGTCGACAAAGCCGTAACGCAGCTTTTTCCCGGTCCCGGGATCGCGGGCGACATGGGCGCTCAGCACGATACCGAAGGAATCGAATGCCTCGGCCAACTGGTCATCGGAGAAATCCGGCGGCAGGTTCGCAACGAACACATTGCCTCGGAAATATTGCAGTCTCATGGGTTCCACCCCTTCCCGGTTCAGCCATCCCCAAACCGCGAATTGCGGTCTCAGGATGGGCGGAGACTATGGCTCGCGGGGAATGTTCACTTTGCAGTGCTGCAATGCACTCCAGTTGGGTGCCCGCGCGATCGGAGCAAGGGGTTGCGTCGATTTGCCGATCGGGGTCAGCATGACGCCGCATCGATCCGCCCGAGGAGTATGCGTCGATGAACAGCGCCAAACCGATACCCGACGGCTACCCCACCCTCACGCCCTATCTGATCGTCGCCGACGCCGACGCCGCGATCGCCTTCTACAAGAAGTCGTTCGGCGCTCGGGAACGGATGCGGCTCGCGGTGCCGGGCGGCAGGACCTGGCATGCCGAACTCGAAATCGGCGGTTCTGTCGTGATGCTCGCCGACGAACATCCCGAAATCGGCGCTCGCGGCCCGCGCGCCTTCGGCGGCTCGCCGGTGAGCCTGCATCTCTACATGGAGGATGTGGACCGGGTCGTAAGCGACGCGGTCGAGGCTGGGGGCCGGCTTGTGCGCCCGATCGCCGATCAATTCTATGGCGATCGCTCCGGTGCGATCGAGGATCCGTTCGGCCATGTCTGGCACGTTGCGACCCATATCGAGGATGTCCCGCCGGACGAACTTGCCCGGCGCGCGGCCGCCGCTATGCAAAAGAAGGACTGAACGAGACATCCGATGATACCGCGCAAACGCAGCAAATATTCGGCGATTGTCGACCGCCCGCCGCTGAGACTGCCGGACGGCGCCCGCATCGTTGTGTGGACGATCGTCAATCTTGAATTCTGGTCGATCTCCCGGCCGATGGCGCGGCAAGTATTGCCGGCGCCGACCGGGCAGGTTCTGCTGCCGGACGTGCCGAACTGGTCCTGGCACGAATACGGGATGCGGGTCGGCGTATGGCGCTTTTTCGAGCTTTTCCGGCGGCTGGCGATCCGCCCGACGCTCTCGATCAACGCCCGGGTATGCGAGGAATACGGGCGGGTCGCCGCGGCGGCGCGCGACGCGGGGTGGGAATTCATGGGCCATTCCTGGGAGCAGATGCCGATCCACGCCGTCGAGGATCAGGCGGCGATGATCGCCAAATCGCTCGACACATTGGAAAAATTTGCGGGCGTTCGGCCCAGGGGCTGGCTCGGCCCCGGATTGACCCAGACCTACGAGACGCCCGAACTGTTGGCCGCCGCCGGTGTCAAATATATCGGCGACTGGGTCTACGACGACGAGCCGACCGAAATCCGCACCAAGCGCGGCCCGTTGGTGACGCTGCCGTACTCGGTCGAATTAAACGACATCCCGATGATGCTCGTGCAGCACCATGAATCGGCCTATTTCACGACGCGCTGCATCGACAGCTTCGAGCGGCTCTACGAGGAGGGTGCGGAGCGCGCCAAGATCATGGCGATCGCGATCCATCCCTACATCAGCGGGCAGCCGCACCGGATCAAATACCTCGAAGCTGTCTACGACCACATCAACCGCTACGCCGGGGTGCTGCACTGGAACGGCCTCGAAATTCTCGATTGGTATCTGAAGGCGAGGGCGGCGGGATGACTCCCGATCTTCTTATCTTCGATTGCGACGGGGTGCTGCTCGACAGCGAATTGATCTTTGCCCGCGTGCTTGGGCAATGCCTGGTGGAGGCCGGCTTCGCGGCGACGGACGAGGAGGCGTTGAGGCTCGGCTTCGGCCGCAACCGTGATACTTTGAGTGCGGCGGTCCTTGACCATTTCGGCCGCGATCTGCCGGACGACTTTTTCGAGACGATGCGACCCCGCGCGGCGCTGGCCCTCGAAGGCGAATTGCGGCCGATGCCCGGCGTCGAGGCGCTTCTCGCGGCAGTGCCGACTGCGCGCTGCGTTGCCTCGAACGGCCATCTGCCGCGGGTCCGCGAAAGGCTGGCATTGGTCGGCTTGCTCGACCGGTTCGAGCCGCACGTCTTCAGCGCCACCCAGGTCGCCCGAGGCAAGCCCGCCCCGGACCTGTTTCTCTTCGCCTCCGAGCAGCTCGGCGTGCCGCCGGCCCGCTGTCTTGTCGTCGAGGATAGCACCGCCGGGGTCGCGGCGGCGCTCGCCGCCAATATGCCGGTCGTCGGCTTTTGCGGCGGGAGCCATTGCCGCGACGGCCACGCCCGGCGTCTCATCGACGCCGGCTGCGCCCAAGTTTTTGCCAGAATGGACGATCTCGGATCGTTTCTTCATGTGGGGGAATATGAAGATCATCCAGATCTCCGACACCCATCTGAGCCCGGGGAAGGCGCATTTCGCCGATAATTGGCCGCCGCTCTCCGATTGGATCAGGGCCGAGCGGCCCGATCTGGTCGTGCATACCGGCGATGTGACGGTGGATGGCGCCGACAGCGAAGTCGATCTGCGCCATGCCGCGGCACTGCTGCGCGATCTCGGCGTCCCGGTGCTGAGCGTCCCCGGCAACCACGATGTCGGCGATGCGGCCCATCCCCGCCAGCCCGTGGACCCGCCGCGGCTGGCTCGCTGGCGCCGCCATTTCGGGCCCGATTGGTGGGTGGCGGATTACGGCGGCTGGCGCTTGATCGGGCTCGACGCGATGCTGCTCGGCAGCGGGCTCGAAGAGGAGGCGGCGCAGGCCGACTGGCTCGAGCGGACGATGCGGGAGACGTCGGGCCGCCCGGTCGCATGGTTTCTCCATCGTCCGCTCTTCCTCGAAGATCCGGCGGAGGGTGACACCGGCTATTGGTCGGTCAAGCCGCAGCCGCGCGCCCGGCTCTTCGATTTGATGCGGCACGGCAATGTGGGGCTCGTCGCCAGCGGGCACCTCCACAAGGCGCACGATTTCACCCGCGACGGCACGCGCTTTATCTGGTCGCCGGCGTCGAGCTTTCTCGTCGGGCCGGAGATCCAGCGGCAGATGCCGGGGGAAAAGCAGCTTGGCGCGGCCCTCTATGAATTCTCCGAAGCGTCCTGCGCGGCCCGCATCGTCGCGGTCCCCGGCCTTACTACTTATTGGATCGACGACGTGATCGACGAGGTCTACCCGCGAAACCCAAAGTGACGATGGTTTCAGGATAGAAATCCAGCATCGTGCCTAATTAATAGACAAGGCCATCGCCTAAATTTTGCCCGTTGACAGCATCCGCGCCCCGGGAGCAAAGGGTGAACTCGGGGATTGGGGCACAACCAGCCAGTTCGACGCTGGCACCGCCGGCGAGGGTTGCCACGTTTCGCGGGTGGTACGAGGTTTGCTTTAGAAAGTCCGGCCGAGTGCTGCGGGCGTCGCGTCGCGCGACGGACTGCGCCTCGGGAGCTTGTGGATCGCCTCATTGCGAAAGGCCTACTCTCGATGAAGAACATCAAGAAAAGCATCGTCGCGGGCAGTCTGCTGGCGGCCGGGCTGGCCGGGTTTGGCGCCGTCGCGGCGCTGGCCGACGAAGCCGCCCCACCGGCGCCGGGCGGTGCTGCGCCAGAGGCAGCGCCGGCGGAAGCGGCGGCGCCGACATCGCCCTTGATCGCGCCGGCAATCACCGGCCCGCTGGCGATTCAATTGCCACCGACGAGCTACGATTTCGGCTATGGCCCGATCTACTTGAACGGCGTCGGCAGCGGCATGTTCCAGTGGCAGAACAATGTCGTGCCCAACGTTTTTCCAGGCAACCGCGCGGCACTCGCCGATCTCAGCAACGGCCAGTTCTTCCTGCAAAAGACCGACGGTCTCGTTCAGTTCTTTGTGCAGGGCGGCTCCTATTCGATCTCGTCCTTGGGGACGCCGTACATATCGAATGCGCTGGCGACCTCCGGCTCGCAATCGCCGTTCGGGAACCTGTGGGGGTGGTTTCCGCAGGGGTTCCTAAAGGTGGTGCCGGCCGAGGATATCTCTTTTCTGGGCGGCAAATTGCCGACCTTGATCGGCGCCGAATACTCGTTTTCCTTTGAGAACATCAACATCGAGCGCGGCCTGTTATGGAATCAGGAGCCGGCGGTCAGCAAGGGCGGACAGGGCAACTACGCCATCGGGCCATTCGCGATGTCCCTGTCGTTTACCGACGGCTTCAACTCCGGAGTTTGGAACTGGTTGACGGGCTCGGTCGCTTACACGTTGAACCCGACCAGCACATTCTCCTTTGCCGCCGGCGGCAATCTCGGGAAGACAAGCGTCAACACTCTTCGCACCCCACTTCTGCAAAACAACTCGCAAATCTACAACCTGATCTATACCTACAATTCGGACCCGTGGATTATCCAGCCCTATTTCCAGGCGACTCACGTCTCGACCAACCACAGCATCGGCATCGATTCGAGCGCGTCGACCTTTGGCGGCGCCGTTCTGGCCAACTACTCGTTTGGCAACGGCATTAACCTGGGTGGGCGGATCGAGTATATCGGCACCAGCGGCGACAACAATCTGCTCTACGGTCCGGGGAGCGGCGCGTTCTCGTTCTCGATAACGCCGACCTATCAGTACAAGTATTTCTTCGCGCGCGCCGAGTTTTCGTGGGTCAAGGCGAACGGCATCACGTCCGGCTCCGGCTTCGGTTCGGACGGAACCAACACGAGCCAGTCGCGCGTATTGGTCGAGACCGGAATTCTATTCTAGCAGGAAGGACCGCCGCAGCGGGTCTGTCGACCGCAATCATCGACCCACCGCAACAACACTTTCAGGAGGTCGCCTGGGCATCTCCAATTGTCCGAGAAGGCGCCGTATTCAGCGAACCGCGCTGGGCCGCCAAAGGATCGCAAGCAAATAGCCTCGCCTACACCATATCGAAACACTGGGAGATGCCCGTGCGCACAGTCATCATCGCGTTCATTGCCATGGCCGGTCTTACGGGGGTCGCGGCGCCCGTGCAGGCGGCGCCGGTCGCACCGCGTTACGGCTCCGTCGCCGATCCGGCGATCACGCAGGTGCTCCACCGCTGCGGCAAGGGGTATTACCGGCAAAACGCGTGGCAGGACAAACAGGGCGCCTGGCATGGCAAGTGCGTGCCAAAAAAGCCGAAGAAGACGAGCAACCCAAGTCAGGGCGCGTAAGGGGGTTCGAAGCGTCGCGCGTTTGCTGATCGAGACCGCAATCCTGTTCTGATCAGCGGCCGTTGTCGGCGGCGCGGGTTTGTTCGAGGTCGCTGAGGCGGCGGTCGAAATCGCTGGTTTCGATCGCCCTGAGATAGGTTTCGACGGTCTGCGAGAGGGCATGCGCCTCGCCGGCGGTGATCCGGCCGCGCGCGGCGGCGGCGAGGAGGGCGGCCATCGCGCCCGCAATGTCGGCCGCCCCGCTGATCGGCGGCAGATCCAGCGTCACCGGCTGTTCGCGGCGCGGCGCCACGGTGCGGTCGAGGCAGAGCCGCAATGCCGCGGGGTCGCCGTCGAGCGCCATCTCGACCGCCTTCCGCGCGAGGTTCTCAGCCTCGCCGTCGAGCAGGAAGGCCGCGGCACGGGTGCCGCGATTGACCCTGCCGCGCGGCCGACCCGCCGGATTGCCCGACTGCCCCTTGGCGAACGGCCTTCCGCGCGGCAACCCGCGTTTTGCTGTTTTTGCTGTTATTTGCAACGAATTATCAGCAAAATCTCCGTCCATAGTCCTACTCACCCTGTCCAAGCCGTCGCCGACGGGGGTATTGCTACCATGCAATTATAGCAATTTTTTAGTTGTGATTTCGGACGCGCGTCGAAGACGTGAAGGGGTGGTCCCGGCTGGTGCAGCGAGCCAGTGGTCTTATTCTCGATTTCTGCCACAGGGAGAATGCGCATGACTGCGGCAGAGGGCTTTGTCGTACCCGCCGGCGGCGATCGGCATTTTGCCTCCCCGGCCCCGGCCGCTCCTTTGCAATGAAGCCGCTCGAGCGCGAGACCGGCGAGAGCATCATGATGTATTACTCCGGCCGCCGCGGGGCGGGCTCATCGAGGCGCTCGCAGGCGCCGGCCGGCCGACGACGAGCACAAGAAACTTTTCGAGCACCATCACTGGGAAGTTGTAGGCCCAAATCCGCTTTAACAGGCCGTATTTCGCACCGGATTTCTCCGGCGCCTAACCCATTGACGCTGCGCACCCGCGACAGCGCTGCAGAATTCTCGGGGCGGCGATATGGGCTCCCGGAATGACCGCAAGGTCACCCTTCCGGAAGGCCAGCAAGGCGCAGACCGGAGGACCAAAGGTCCAACATTTCCGGCGCGGCTGCAGGGGTCGTAAACGCGCGCCAGGCGGCAATTGTCAATCCAGGCTGGACCGTTAACAATTGGGCAAGCTCTGCACGCGCCTCATCGAGCCGCCCGAGATGGGCCAGCGAAATGATTTTGACCCGTTTCGCGGAGTTGACGCGGGGCTGGTCGTGCAAGGTGCGGTCGGCCCATTCAGCGGCCAAACGAAACCGCCGCGCAGCGAGATGGGCGATCGCCAAGCCACAGAAGCAATAAAACCCGAGCGGATCGAACGGGCTCAAACGCATCGCCCGGTTGAGGGCGTCAATCGCCGGCTCCGGTTGGTTACGCCAGGCGTAAATGTGACCTCTTGTCACCCAGGCGAGAAAAACGTTGGGATTTAGCGCCAACGCGCGATCGAGCACCGTCTCGACCAAGGACGTCGCTCCGGCCAGATAGAAAAGAGGCCAGACAGCTCGGCCCATTACATCGGCATCGTCGTGGGCTGCGTCGAGCGCCTGGCGCGCCGTCACCCGACAGCGCGCCCCACCCCTGGAAGCGCTGGAACACGCGACACATGCCGATCATGGCTGCGGGCGGCGCATAGCCAGAATCCACCTCTAGCGCTCGGTCCAGCAGCGCAATCGCCTCAGCGAACCCGTATTCCGTAAAGCGAGAGTATTGTGCCAGCCCGCGCAGATAGAGGTCATAGGCGCCGAGGCTTCCGATTGGCTTTCGGCGCGCGCGCTCGATTTCGGCGAGGCGCAATCGTGGCGCGATCGCACCGGCGACACTTGATGCTACCTGCTCCTGCAGTTCAAAGATGTCGTCGAGGGCGCCGTCGAACCGATCGGCCCAAATATGGGCGCCGATCGTGGTGTCGATCAGCTGCCCGGTGATGCGCACCCGATTGCCGGCCTTTCGAACTGACCCTTCGAGCACATAACGCACACCAAGCTGGTGCGCAATCTGCTTCACGTCGATCGCTTTGCCCTTATAGGTAAAGGCGGAATTGCGCGAGATGACGAACAGCCAAGGAAAGCGCGCGATCGCCGTCGTGATTTCCTCAACCATTGCCGTCAGCGAAATATTCCTGCTCCGGGTTGCCTGACATGTTCTGGAACGGTAAAACGGCGATCGAGGGTTTGTCGGGGAGCGCCAAGGGCGGCCGGACGGGCGTCTCGCGCGCAACCGGTCCGATCCGATAGACCCGCACTAAGCGGGCGATGTTCTTCAGCTCCTGTTCGCCCAGATCCTCGAAGGGACAGGTCAGGGCGGCCGGCGGCGTCTTCCTGCACCCGGCGTGACACGCAGATGCCGCCCGGCTCCGCCAGCCCTTCTAACCGCGCCGCGATATTGACGCCGTCTCCAAAGATGTCGCCGTCCTCGACGACGATGTCACCCTGGTGGATGCCGACGCGAAACTCGATGCGCCGCCGCTCGGGCTGCACCTCCGCATTGCGCGCGGTCATCGCCTGCTGCACCTCGGCAGCGCAACGCACCGCATCAATAACGCTCGCGAATTCGACGAGCACGCCATCGCCCGTCGTCTTAACGGTGCGCCCGTGGTGGGCTGCGATGCTCGGATCGATCAACTCGCGCCGCAGCGCGCGCAGTGCCGCGAGCGTGCCCTCCTCGTCAGCCCCGATGAGTGGCTGTAGCCAGCGACGTCCGCCGCCAGGATCGCTGCCAACCGCCTCTCGACCTGCTCCACACTCATCCGGGCAGCCGATCTGGGAAGAACCGTTCTGAAAGTCTATGCCGTACTCGGCCCGGAAGCGAGAGCCGGATCGGCCCTAAGACCCGCGCCCACCCTTCCTTGGGGCTTTCCAAAACCATCGTGGCGGGGTGTTGTGGTAGTCTCTCCTGTCGACATGCCGGCGCGGGTTGGCGCTTGCCTTCGTGATTTTGTTCCTGTTGGCGGCGCCCGTCCGGGGCTCGGCGCAGCACTATACGAGCACGGCCGAAACCAAACTGGCGGCGGCTTACCATCCTGGCCTCGGCGAACTGATGACCGCCTTTGTTCAGCCGCGTCATATCAAGCTGGAGACTTCCAACAACCGCTCATTTGAGGTGGGATGGCTTGGGTGTTAGGTTATTGAGCCGTGGGTGATCGCCGGCGAGGTTGAGCGGGTTGGCCCTGGGGGGTTGGCCCTGGGGGCGGCTTGGGGAGCGGACCTTGTCGGTCAGGTTGATACCGCTTGGGCGGCGAGCCAGACCATCGGCTTCACGTTGTAGACGAGGTTGGCGAGGCCGATTTTGGTTCTGGCGCGGGCGATGCCGATGGTCCGGATATAGAGGCCCATTGGTCCTTTCTCTCGGGCGAAGACGCGCTCGACCGCCGAGCGGCGGATCAGGCGATGCCGGCGCTCGATGCCGATATGGTTCTTGTAGCCGAAGGCCGGGACCGCCAAGTCGACGCGCGGCATGCCGTCCTTGCCCGGCTTGGCCTTGGTGGATTTGACCGTCCAGCGCGCCTCGCGGTCCTTCTGGCACGATGTGGCGGGCTGGTTCGCCCATTGCGGCGGGACGCGGCCTTGCTTGATGCCGCGCTTCTCGCCCTCGGTGTCGCGCTGCTTCGGCGCGGCGACGATCGCGGCGTCAATGATCCGGCCGCTCCCCAACAGAAACCCCGCCGCCAGAAACCCCGCCGCCAAGAGCGCCGCCTCGAAGCGCTCGAACAGAACCTCGATCGCCGGCCTACCCCCGATCCGGGCCCGCGCCGGTGCCTCGCGGAAAGTCCAGATCGTGTTGGCGTCCGGCGCCGTGTCGGCCAGCCCCAGCCCGAGAAAGCGCATGAACGACAGCCGGGCGCGTGTCGCCGGCATTGCCTGGTCATTGCCCGAGGATCTCGACGACGCGCGGCTCGAAGCGCTGCTGTTTCCGCCGCCCTCCGGAACCCCCGCCGATCAGCGTCCGATGCCCGATTGGGCTGGGTGCACCGCGAGCCGCCCCGACGCGACGCTGGCGCTGGCGCCGCTGTGGGAGGAATACCGCGCCGGCGCGCCCGACGGCTTCGGCTATTCGTGGTTCTGCGATCTCTACCGGGCCTGGGCTGGGCGGCTCAAGCCGACGATGCGCCAGGTCCACCTCGCCGAAAGCGCTCTCGCTTGGCTCTATCTCGCCAGCGCCAAACTACTTATGCGTAGATTGGGAAGGATACTACACGCCGAATCTGCATTCTGAGTCGGACACCCAGGTCCGTCCGAACGCAAATAAGGTGCTCCGAGGCGTATAGGTAAACCTTGGCGTATTGAAGCGGGGCGATCGCATCAGGCTTTTCCAAAGCCGCTGATCTGTTTTGGCGAGATCCAGAAATAAGTGGCCTGGCTCGGGAAAACTACTTGGCCGGATGTAGCCTTCACGGCTAGCCAAGGCGCGCCACCAAGGGGTTCACGCCGGCTCCAAGATCTGGCGGCGGCGATCGGAACGGTCTGAGTAGTTTCCGAACCTACCGGCGCTGCCTCGCCGCGAGGTATCCTGAAACCCTTCAACCCGGTGAATCCGCCGGGTTGCGGGCCGAGCGGACACCACTTGCTCGAAGGTCTCTTTTAGGCTCCGCGCGATTAACAGTATTCGGAGAAAGACGATGTTAAACAACCATTGGGGCGAGTCGCGGCTAAGCCGCGTGACGGTGGCGTTCGAAGACAGTGCGCAATCGTTCATGTTGTCGAAGGACGCCACGCTCGAAGATCTTGCCGATCGCCTGGACCGACTTCGCGAACGGCACCCGGGCAAACCGGTCGCAATCGAGGTCAAGTTCGCCGCCGTGTCCGAGGCCCTAGGGGCAATTCCGGCGCGATAGGTGCTGACCCGAAGCTCCGTGCGAATGTCCGTGGGGGAAAAGAAGATGTGCTGCCGCCCGATTCAGACGCTTTCCCTGCCCAACAGGTAGGTTTCCGAACCTCCGGTCCGTATGGCGCGAGCATTAAATTAGATTCTGATCGATTGAGGGAGCTAGCCATGGCCAAGGGCCAACGAAAGTCGAACCGGGAAGCAAAGAAGCCAAAGATGACCGCGGCGGAGAAATCAAAGATCGCAAGCCTTTCGAGTTCCCGCCAAGCTTCAGACACTGCGTTGCAGGGCGTTATCAAGAGGGGTGCAAAGCCCCGTGCCTAATCCGATTGCCTGGCGCCAAGCGGACCCGGATCAGCCGGGACGTCAACCTAACCTCCGGGCAAGAGCAGATCCTTGGCGATCGACGAGCCGATTTTGCGGCTTGGTTCGGCGGATCGTGGACGGGCTATTGAAGACCCTGCGAAAGCACCACCTGATGCTGAGCCGCCTCGGCGAAGCGCGTCACCATCCCCCAGGATTAAGGTTACGGGTCTGCTATAGTGTATCCCAGTTTTACTAAGTCCTGCCGTGTCCGTGGGAGGCCGATGGGCATGCGGAAAGCAAGAATCGATGCCGGCTGAACCGCGCGCGCGGAAGGACGGGGCTGGCCGCCAGCGGGCGAACCAAGACACTCCGCCACAGCAAGAGGCTGCGTCCCGGCAGGACGACTTTGTGGTGGTCGGTCTGGGCGCCTCGGCCGGGGGATTGGAAGCGCTCAGCAAGCTCTTCGAGGCGCTCCCTGCCGACACCGGCATGGCCTTCATCCTGATCCAACACCTCGATCCGACGCACAAGAGCATGATGGCCGCCCTGTTGGCCGCCCACACGTCGATGACGGTGCGGGAAGCGGCGGAGGGCATGACGATCGAGCGCGATCATGTCTATGTCATCCCGCCGGGGTTCTATCTTTCGATCCGCGCCGGCGTATTTCGGCTCACGCAGCCGCGCGAGCGGCACGGTGCGCGCATGCCTTTCGACTTCTTCCTGCGCTCGCTCGCCGAAGACTGCGGCGAGCGAGCCGCCTGCGCGGTCCTCTCGGGCACGGGCGCGGACGGCAGCCTCGGGTTGGCGGCGATCCACGACAGGGGCGGGCTCGTCATCGTGCAGAATCCGCAGGATGCGGCTCACGACGGCATGCCACGCAGCGCTATCATGACCGGCGCCGTGGATTTCGTGCTTCCGGTCGACGAGATTCCGGGGGCGCTTGTCAAATACAGCCAACGGACGCACCCCGAGCGCGACAGCGCAACACCGGCGCCGGACAACAGCGCCGCTGCCGGGCTCGCAGAGATCATCGACCTTCTCCGGGCGCATACCTCGCACGACTTCGCCCTCTATAAGGAAGGCACGCTCCGGCGCCAAATCGAACGGCGGATGGCGATGGCGTCGATCAAGGATATTGACGTTTATCGGAACACGATCCGGAACAATCCTGAAGAGGTCGGTCTCCTCGCCAAGGCCATGCTGATCAACGTCACCCGATTTTTCCGCGACGGAGACACGTTCGCTTTTATGGCGGAGAGCGTCATTCCCGAACTGGTCCGCCGCCAGCCGGTCGACAGACCGATCCGCATCTGGGACGCCGGGTGCAGCACGGGCGAGGAAACCTACTCGATCGCCATGCTCTTTCTTGAGGAGATCGAATCCGCGAAGCGACAGGTGAAGCTGCAAGTCTTTGCATCTGACGTCGACGACGATGCCGTCGCGATCGCCCGCAATGGGCTCTATCCGGAGCCGATCCGAAAGGATGTCTCGCCGGCGCGTCTCGATCGTTTCTTCACCAAGGAGGATCATGGCTACCGCGTGACGCGCGAGCTGCGCGAAACGGTGGTATTCACGACGCAGGATCTTCTGGCCGATGCACCGTTCTCGCGCCTCGACTTCGTATCCTGCCGCAACGTCCTGATCTACCTGCGTCCCGAAGTGCAGGAGAAGGTCATCTCGCTGTTCCACTTCGCACTGCGCGAGGGCGGAATCCTCGTTCTCGGCGCCTCCGAAGCGATCGGCGACCTCGCCGACCGGTTCGAACCGATCTCCAAAAAGCAGCGGATCTTTCGGCATCTCGGCCGCAGCCGGCCTGGCGAAGTCGAGTTTCCCATCGTGTCCGGCCGAGGTGGGCGGACGGCGCATCCGTCCTCGCGCGCGCCTCAGCCCGCCTCGCCGCGCACCAAAGCCACCGACCTCGCCCGTCAGGCGCTGCTCGACGCCCATGCGCCGGCCTCGGTCCTGACCAACGCCAGGAACGAGGGTCTCTATTATTTCGGGCCGATCGACCGCTACCTGAAGGTGACCGCCGGCGAGGCCAGCCGGGATCTCTTCGTTACGGCGCGCGACGGGCTGCGCACAAAGCTGCGGGCGGCAATCCGCCAGGCCAACCAGCAGCATGCGTCTGTCGTGGTCGGCGGAGCGCAAATGCGCCGGAACGGCGATGCCGTCAGGGTCGGCATCTCGGTACAGCCGCTTCAGACCGAGAGCGAAGAGTTTCTTCTGATCAGCTTCTCGGATCAACCGGAACGCAAGAAAGGTAGCAAGGATGAGACCGAGGCCGCCGAGCCTCCGCATGTTTTCCAGCTCGAGCAGGAGCTCGACGCCACCCGCAAGGAACTGGAGAGCGCAATCCACGACCTTGAGACAACTAATGACGAACTAACGGCCGCCAACGAAGAGGCCTTGTCTGTCAACGAAGAACTCCAGTCGACCAACGAGGAATTGGAGACTTCCAAGGAAGAGCTGCAATCGCTCAACGAGGAACTCACCGCCCTCAACAGTCAGCTCAACGAAACGATCGAGCGGCAACGCGCCACCACCAACGATCTGCAGAACACCATGAACAGCTCGGAGATTGCGATGCTGTTCCTGGACGGTAACCTCAAGATCCGACTGTTTACACCGGCCGCAAAAACGATGTTCAGCGTCCTCACCTCGGATATCGGCAGGCCGCTGGCCGACCTCGCCCGCCTGATCAACGACACCCACTTCCTCGCCGACGCCGCGGAGGCTCTCGCCGGCCACGTGCCGCCGAACCGCGAGGTCGAGGCCGATAATGGAGGGTGGTATACCCGCCGCATTCTGCCTTACGGCACCCAGGACTCCGAGGTTGAGGGGGTCGTTATCACCTTTGCCGACATATCCGAGAGAAAAACCGCCGAGCGGGCAGTGGAAGCGGCGCGGTCCTATTCCGACAGCATCATCAACACCATTCGCCAACCGCTTGTCGTGCTTGACGAAGCGCTTAACGTCATCTCGGCGAGCCGCTCCTTCTACGCCACCTTCTCGGTCGATCCGGAGGAGACCGTGGGCCGACAACTCGACGCCGTCGACGAAGGCCGCCTCGATATCGCGGCGTTGCGCGGCTTCCTCGATCAACTCCAGAGCGGAGAGGGGTTCATCGAGGATCACGAAATCGACGTCGATCTGCCGCCGCGGGGAATTCGGTCGCTGCTGCTGAGCGCCACGGAGATCCGCGAGGAGCCCTTGGCCGCGCGGAAGATCCTGATAACAGTGGACGACATCACCGAGCGCAAGCGGGCGAGCGAGGCCCTGGAAGCCGCCAAGCTTATCGCGGAGCAAGCCAATCTCGGCAAGTCGCGCTTCCTCGCCGCCGCCAGCCACGACCTGCGCCAGCCGCTGCAGACGCTGAGCCTGCTGCGGGGCATCCTGGGGAAGAGGATCAATGACCAGCAGGGCTCCAGGCTGATCGCCAAACTCGAGGAGACGCTCAGCGCAATGTCGGGCATGCTCAATACGCTGCTCGACATCAACCAGCTCGAGGCGGGGATAGTCCGTCCAGAGATCATCGAGTTTCCGATCGGCGCCTTGCTCGATCGCCTCAAAACGGAGTTCGCCTACCACGCTACGGCAAAGCAGCTCGGTTGGCGCGTGGTCGCGAGCGGTCTGAACGTGCGCAGCGATCCGCGTCTGCTCGAACAGACGCTCCGCAACCTCCTTGCAAACGCGGTGAAATATACCGAGCAGGGCAAGATCCTGCTCGGCTGCCGCCGGCGCGGCGACAAACTGCGCGTCGAGGTGTGGGACACGGGGATAGGCATTCCGGCGGAACAACTGAGAGCGGTCTTCGAGGAATTCCATCAGATCGATAACCCCGCTCGCGAACGCAACCGCGGTCTCGGCCTGGGTCTCGCCATCGTGCAACGCATCAGCGATCTCCTGGGCCTTGCCATCGATGTCCGCTCCTGGCCGGCGCGCGGATCGGTCTTCGCCTTGGAGGTGCCGCTCGGCGAGAACAAGCAGCGGCTGCCACGCGGCGCCAAGAGGATGGAGGCGATCGCCGGCCCGACCGGCACGATCCTGATTGTCGAAGACGATCCGGCGGTGCGCGAGATGCTCCAGATCCTGTTCGAGGGAGAGGGACACCGCACCACAGCTGTGGCCGATACGAACCAGGCGCTCGCACTGGCGGCCCGGGGGGTATTGCTGCCGGATGTCATCGTCGCCGATTACAACCTGCCGGGCGACCTGACCGGCGCCGAGATCGTCGCGCGGCTGCGCCAGTCGCTGCATCGCGAAATACCGGCTATCATCCTGACCGGCGACATCTCGAGCGATACCTTGGGCAAGATCGCCCGGGCGGGCTGCGTGCATCTCAGCAAACCGGCCGAACCGGAAACGTTGACGCAGCAGATCCAGGACTTCCTCGTCGCGGGCCTTCGAGCGAAGATGCGTGAGAATGCGTCGCCGGCGGTCCCAGTTGGCCCGCGACCCACCGTTTTCGTGGTCGACGACGACAGAGCCGTATGCGACGAAATGAGGGAATTACTGCAGGAACACGGTCTGACAGCCGAAACCTATGCCAGCGGCGAGGCGTTTCTTGCGGCTGACCGGCCGAACCGAGAAGGATGCCTCGTGGTCGACGCCTTGATGCCGGGCATGGATGGGATCGCGCTGCTGGAGCAGCTCAAGGCCGGGAACCGCGGCTTGCCGGCGATCATGATCACCGGCCATGGCGATATAGCGATGGCGATCCGGGCGATGAAGGCCGGCGCCGCCGACTTTTTAGAAAAACCCGTTTGCTCCGACGAGCTGCTGGCAAGCATCGGACGCGCGCTCGAGCGCATCCGGAATTCGAGGAAGCTTGCCGAGTGGTGCGAGACGGCGGCCGAGCGCATCGCCCGCCTGACGCCGCGTGAACGCGACGTCATGGACCGTGTCGTTCAAGGACGTCCAAACAAGATCATCGCCCACGAACTCGGCATCAGCCAGCGTACGGTCGAGAACCATCGCGGCGCGGTTATGAGGAGGACTGGAGCAGCCTCGCTTCCTGACCTGATCCGTCTGGCCATGGCCGCAGCCGCGAGCCCGCCCGCGCCCGGCTGACGTTATTCGTCGGCGTTCCCTCGGATGCCGTCAGCGGCTCTGTCACCAGAGGAGAAGTGTGCGGTTCAGCACACGCCTGGCATCCGAAATCGTCCATCCGTGATATCCGAGGATGACATCGGAGCTGTTCCGAATGGCATCTTTGACGCTGCCGACGCCATCCCGAACTCTTTCTTCCGCAGCCGTCTTCAGATCGCCGACGACCCTGCCTACCGCTTGCTCAAAATTGCCGGTGACTGTCTTTGCAGTTCCATCGATACGGTCGTTGTTCGCGGCAGTTCTTCTACCGAGGCTTGCTCTGCTCGGCGCCGCTGGTTATCGCCTTCCCGGTGGCGGAAATATCTTGCCCCACGCCCGCTGTCGTGTTGCAGGCGCTCAGCAGAGCGGTCGTACCAGAAAGTAGGACCAGGTTGAGGAGAAAGATTGCTAGGGGTTTGCGCATCGAAAACTCCTTTGGATTCGAGTGGTCGGTTGAAACGATTTACGGCTCGAAATTACCTATAGTTAAGATGCTAGCCTGTGCGTTGATCTGGATCAAGGCAGCCGGCCATGGTCAGGAACACCTGGACTTTTATCGACCCGGCATGCCAGGCTTTTTGCTGCGGGACGCCCGGCGCGAAAGCGACAGATCTCGTCCCGCAGCGAATGGATCTTTTCAGTGATGTTGGTGTGGTATTGGGACAGGTTCTCGGCCAAGTGCGCAAGCTGGCTGCCGATCAGCGCGGCCCGATGCCGAGGATCACGGAGGAGGTGAGCCCGACCACGAGGATGTCGGCAAGCACGCGGTTGATTTGCCAGCGCTGCAACATTAGGACCGGGTCCGAACGCAAAACTCAGCAGAACGGCGAGGGTCATCTGGACGAAGACTTCGCACGCGAAATAGAGCGCCGCAACGGCAATGACGCCAACGGGCCAAGGTCTCCAGACCTGTAGCCGGCGCACCAGCGTCAGCAGCCGACCTCTCGTTCACCGCGCGCTGTCCCTCTCCGAGCTAACGGGGTGAAGGTCACAATATTCCGCGTCCGACTAACAAATAGACTACTAGCACGATTAGCAAAATTCCGCCGATGCCAATTCCGCCGCCATACCCCCACCGGCGATAGCCGAAACCGCCACCGAAGAGGAGGATTAATATGAGAATAATCAGGATCAGGTCCATCCGTTCCTCCGTTGAGGGTCCACCGCCGACCGATCGATCTTGCCGATTTCTGAGCCAAGAAATCGTCTATGTTAGAAAATTATTCGCCCACCCGACGCGGCCACCGGACCTCGGCATGCACGTTCCCGTGCTGACGTCAAATCGGGGGGCAACTTCACGGCCACGCCGGTCGCCGGTTCTCGGAACGGATGGTCCCCCTACCTGCTGAAGCTCGCAAGGCAATCCGCATGCAGCTGCTGATCGTTGATCGGCCCGCATTCCTTGCGCATCCGATTGGCCCGGAAACTGTGGTTTGAACGCACCACTGCGTCATATCGCGCGCTGTCACGCACATTTTGCCGCGCCGACCAGGCGCCTGAAGTGTCGTGCTGCTCTGCCTGTGCGCCATTCGTAGCCGCCTCCGCCGCACTTGCGCTCATCTCCGCGCGAGCGGCCGGCATCGTCGTGATCGCGATCAAGAGAGCGGCCGACAAAGCCAAGTTCATCATCAGTTTGTACTTCATTTCCATGCTAATTAACTCTCTAACTCTGAAACGACTGTCAATGATTGTCAGCCGGTAACCTCGGAAATTGTGTCGTACGCGTAGCATTCCGTATAGGCTCGGAATATACTCAGGTCGCGCTGTTCGCAGGGTATGACTTGGTTACTCCGTGGCCAACGTCCTTTCGCGCTTCGGCCGCTGAGTATTCCAATCTGCCGAAGGCGACTTCTTCGGGCGAATGCTGCTCGCAGAAAGCGAGCCGATCTTGCGCCTCCTTTCCGGACGCCTCATGATAGCGAAAGGCGATTTCCAAATCTCTTTCTGCGGCGCTGTGCGCGCGGCGCTCGTGATATGCAATCATCCGCAGCAAGGAAATCGCCGCATCCTTAGGCGTCTGGTCTATAGGGTGCACATTGACCTCCCTCAAGTCACTCAACAAAGAGAAATCTCTGAATGTCCTACCGTTCCCGTCCGTGCAGCCACCGGCCCGCGAGGTAACCCGTGTCAATTACCGAGCAATCAACAATCAAGAGCGCGCTTCCGCCTTATTTTTTAAGCGCGTCTTTGACACCGCCGACGGCGTTCTGGACCTTGCCCTCAACCTTGTCGGCCTTGCCCTCGGCCTCGAGCTTGGCATCGCCCGTAGCTTTGCCGATCGTCTCTTTGATCGAGCCCTTGATCTTTTTGGCCGCTCCCGCGATCCGGTCCTTATCCATGATATCCTCAGTTCCTATTGTGTTAAAAGCTGTGGCGAGGTTCGAGGATCATATCGAGACGGCGCCGGCGGCGGCAGCCTCGGAAACTACCCAGATCCGGCGACTGCGACCGTTTGTTTCGCGCTCAGCGACGCAGCGGGTTCGATGGGCCCCGCGCCGCGTCGGTTTGTGCTGGGCAGTCTCCGGAACGCCTGCCGTCGCTCGGAGGCAGATGCGGAGCAAGAGCGGTCGTGGCCCGCTATAGCCCGATGGCAACCGACTCGGCCCCGAAATGTCGGCGCTTCAGCATGGCGCTCATGATTGTCGGACTGTTGGGTGTTTCCATCGCGTTTTGTCGGTCCATCAGCGAGCGTGACGCGTCTCGACCGCGCGACAGCCGCGAGCGGACGGTGCCAATCGGCAGGTTGAGGATCGCTGCGGCTTCTTGATAGGACGTCCCATCAAGACCGACCAAGAGAACCACTTGGCGTTGCGGCCCGGGAATGCGGGCGAGCGCGCGCTCGAGTTCTTGCAACGACAAGCGGCGCGGTGGGGTCGGTCACTGCCGACAGCGTTGGCCAGGCATCTTCTATCGCAACGACATTGCCTTCGCGTACGCCGCGTCGCACGGCATTGACATTTTGATGATGCATGATGGTGAAAAGCCAGGCGCGGAAGTTGGTGCCCCATTTCCAGTAACGCTGCTTTTCAATTGCCCGGATCAGGGTATCCTGAACCAGGTCGTCGGCCCGGGTCCGTTCATGGGTCAGCGCAATGGCGTGCCGCCGCAGCCGCGGGATTTCCTTTTCGAGAAGTCGGCAGAATTCGTTCATCTCGGCTGCCCATATAGTTAGCCGATGGTGCGTGGCGCCTGAGCGTCCCCAACGGCTCTCGCGATTTATCAGAGACAAGGGACCCCTCGGCGCCTGCACTGTTCGAATATCCCAGCGGCACCCGATCGTGCGTAGCTTCGGAAACTACCTATGCGGGGTAGGAAAAGCCGATGCGGCGACGGTAAGTCTGGCTAGAATGGCGCTGGCAATGCCCTTCTGCGCCCAGCCGCGGGATCCATCGCAAGCTCCTGGTCTCGCCGAACAGCGGCGCCCCGACATATATGCGCGCGATAATCATATCGGCCGAGCGGAAGCTTGCCGACACGCTGTATGTCCGACCGTCGTCCGGGTTGTAAAGCCGGCCGTTGTTCCAATTATCGACGCCGGCAGGCTGCAATCCGTGAAGCACGGTCAGGCCGCACAGCGGGCGCTCTCGTAATGCCGGGTCCGGGTTCTTGGCGTCTCGGGCCGGATCCCCAGCGCTATCGCGGGACTTCTGCAGCCATACGATCCGGCCACAGAGGAGGCCGCTGCAGTCGAAGAGTTGTAGGGCCGCTCCCGAGCGTTCAATGAACCAGGCGCCGGCGGATGGGATGGCGGCTGAAACGCCCGCGCCTGGGGCAGCAACAAACGTTAGGGCAATGGCCAGGAAAGCAGCGCACACGGGATGACGCAGCCGATCTGCGCCACCCGTCGAAGCTGACCGCCGCATCATCGGCTTTGGTCGGTTACGTCGGGGCCAGCCTCGCAGAAGGCCGCATCAAGGCGAACGCCTGATCTCGTTGCTTCGCCTTGCCCGGAAGCCCGAGCCCTTTGGGCGTCTGATTGTTGCTCACCATTGCATTGTACCGTGCTGGCTGGTGCGCGGGTAGTTCGGATCGTAGCCGCGTCCGTAGTAGGAGGCCGGCTGGCCGTAGCCATACCCGGCGCCGCCGTATCCGTTGTAACCGTTGTAGCCGTTGTAACCGTAAGGACCGACGCAAGCCGCCAGGCCCGCCATCAATCCAAGGGCTATCGCCAGGTTTTTGAACATCAGTGGCTCCGTGGCGCCCGAGTAGCGCCTGATTGCAGTAAATTCATGCCGGTCATCGCGCCGGGCAGCGCTGACGCGCCGCGAGGAACACAGGCAACAGGCCTGGCTCCCAGCGGAACGGAACCATCAGGAATTGTACTTGAATTCCGGAAGGCTCTTCAGCGACTTTTTGGTGGCGCCGGGGAGCACCATCTGTTTATCGTGCACCTCGAATAGGTTGTAGGGCACCACGACGTATTTCGTGCCCATGCCGAGGAAGCCGCCGACAGACAGCACGGCAAAGGGCACCTTCTCATTGGCGGTCACGATAAGATCGTCAATCGTTCCCACGGTCTCGTTGGCGCCGTTGACCACGGTGCTGCCTACCACCTTGGATGTCCGATAGCCGGTCGCCAGTGATTGCGGGTCGACCTTCATCACGGATAGCGTCTGTGGCGCGCCCTGCGCATAGGCCGGGCCGCTCAGCGCCGCCGCGATCATGGCGGCGCCCGCCATAAGCGTGATCGAATGTCTCATGTATTCTTCCTTTCAGACCGAATTTCAATGGCGGCAATGGCTTTGCCGCTGTTCGGGAATTGAGGGTTTCACATCCAGTAGCTGTCGACCCGGCGGCCGTAGTCAGGCGTCCATTCGAACGCCGCGCTGCGATCGTAGTTCGGCGCGCCTTCCAGCCGCTTCTTGTCCAGATTGACGACGTAGCCGCCTTTCTGAGCGTCGTACTTCAGGGTCGCCCATGGCAACGGGTAGTACTGCTCGCCCATGCCGAGAAAGCCGCCGAACGACATCACCGCATAGATCGCGTGTCCGCTGGCCTTGTCGATCATGATATCGTCAATATTGCCGAGTTTTTCTCCTCCCGGGTTATAGACATTTGCCCCCTTCACTTTGTCAGCAGCGATCAGGGTTCCTGATGAAATCGGAGTAGAGGCGACCATAGTTAAATCCTTTTGTATGAAAGATTGTTGGGGAACTGCCCCTTTCGGAATATGGGTACGGAATGAATACATTATACCCTCGGAATTTACCCAGATTAGTCTGGTTGGTAGCATTTGCAGCGCAACACGAGGGGCAACGGGGCAACGCCGGGGTCGCGCAAACACCCGACGCTCCCGGCCCCGGCGAATTCAGTCGCGGGCGCAGCCGTTGATTTTCGTGATCTTCGCTGTGGCGCTGCAAAGCGGGAGGAGCTCTCGAATTTCGGGTCCGCTTCGACATCCAGAGGGTCGCAGTCGACGCGGCCTTTAGTCCAGCCCTTCATGCGAAACATGACTTTCGCTGCGAGTCGCCAGATCAAAATGTAAAGCTATGCACGCCAAAATAACCCGCGACCAAAATTATGACAACCACTATGCCAATTATAGTGAAGATGTTCATTGCGTCTACTCCGTACAGTGATGGGCAGCGCGGGCTCGCACGCCCTAGGGCCTCGCGCCGTTCGCCGATGATTTAACTCATCGGCGAACAAGCACAAGTCGTCCTTATCGCCACCGCCGATATCCCCAATAGCCGCCCCCGCCAAAGATCAGAAAGAGCACGAGTACGATGAGAATGATATCCATGTCTCTACCACCAAAACAGAGTGTGGGGAATTTCCCACTAGTGCATGTGGGTACGTAATACCTATTTGCCAGTTGTGGATTTTACCCACCCGCAGCCGATATGTTTAACTGGCGCCGGGGGGCTGGGTCGCGGCAATCCACTGAACCTTGGCCGCAGACCGAGGGGAGGCCGTCAGGTTCGACAAAACTCCCGCTCAAAAAGGAGCGCTGCCTCCTGGCTGCGAAAGAAGAGATCGAAACCGGCGCTCTTGTCCGCGGACGGCCTAAAATCCGTCAGGGTAATCTGCCGCTGATCCAGCCAAATTCGCAGGTCGCCAAAAAAATCCCCTAGTGAGGTTCCGACGGGCTTTTCTACGCGGAATGTTGGGCGACCAGAGAGATCCATATTCTGCTCCTCGGCTTTCGCTGACCGTAGTCGCGGCGGGGTGGCGGCGGCAGGCTCGGAATTTACCTAGGGCTCCGGGGAGGGCGAGACCCCTCCTCGCTAGCCTGAACAATTCACCGCCTGGATCTGGGTGGCGTGGCTCGGCGGCGCCGGCTCGCGCATAGGGTGTGCTGACGGGTGGCGCCGGGGGCGCATTTTTCGGGGCTTGTAGGTTGAGGGGATGGGTTTTTTGCGGGGCGCACGCCCCGGCGGTCACGGCGGGAGTTTGGCCAGGCGCGCGGCGAGGGTTGCGAAGCCGTGCTGATAGGCGAAGCCGGTCGGCAGCGAGATCCTGATCTTGGTGACCAGTTCGGTGACCCGGACGGCGACCTTGATCAGCCTGAGGCGCAGGGTATCGAACTGGGCGTCACGCCAGAACGATGCTTTCGGCGCCAGACCGCGCAGGGTGTGCATCAGCCAATAGGCAGCGGTGTGGATCAGCAGCCGGAACTGGTTGGCTGTTGCCTTGGTGCATGAGGTGCGGTCCGAGGCGAGGTGCAGCTTGTGAGCCTTGATCAGGTTCTCCGCCTGCCCCCGCGCGCAGTAGATTTTCTCGTAGAGCGATTTGGGCAGGCCCGCCAAGTTGGTGACGATGAAGCGGCTGTCGACGCCTTGGCCGGAGGCCTCGACGCGGGCAATCACGCGGCGCTCGGTCGCCCAAGTCCGGGCGGCGTAGCGGAATTCGGCATAGCGGCGCACCTTGCTCTGGGCGGGCGCGTCGAGGCGATCCAAGGCAACCTGCTCGGCCACTCCCGTGACCCGGCGCAGCAGCGCCTTGTTGCCGGCCAGGCCGAAGATGTAGCCAACCCGATTGCGCTCGCACCACGCCATGCCCTCGGGCCGGCCGTAGTGGCTGTCGCCCCGGATCAGGATATCGACGCGCGGCCAGCGGGCGCGGATCGCACGCACGACATGGCGCAGCACCAGGCAAACTTCGTTGCCGTCGGGTGTTTTGCCGGGCCGCAGGAAGACCGCGACCGGCCTGGCCGACATCGCCTCGTAAATGTGGATCGGCATGAAGCAGCGGCTGTCGTGGTGGGCGTTGAACAACGAGAGCTGCTGCCCGCCGTAGGCCCGATCCTCGGTGTCGTCGATGTCGAGCACGATGCGCCGGGGCACGGTATCGAAGCTGTCGCAGAACAACTCCACCATCGCCGCCATCATGCGCTTGAGCGCGACCGGACCGGGCAGGTTCTCCAGCCGCGTCATGGTCGGCTGCGAACAGAGGTCTGCCCCCGTCTCAGGCAGCCGACCGACCGCCATCTTGAAGGCCGCATCCCTGCGCAGCACGTCGCAGTCATTGGCATCGGGATAGCCCGCCGCGATCGCCAGGGCGCGAAACCGGATCATCTCCGCGACCTCGTGTCGGATCTGGTCAGGGGCGCGGGGGTCTTCGATGCATCGCGCCAGCCGCTCGGCGATCCCCAACCGACGCTCGACCTCGGCCAAGAGCAGAATGCCGCCATCCGACGACAGCCGACCGCCGTCAAACCGGGCAACAACGGGCTTGCCGCAGACCGGTGACAGGCCCGGCAGCGGCAGGGTAAGATCAACTTCGGCGTGCATGGCGCTCCGGAAACAGCAGGTTCGACCTAAGCAATCGAATCCTACGTTATTCCAATGGTTTGCGCTATGCCCGCTAACCCCGGTGAATTATCCCGGCTAGGCGCGCCGTCGACCGCGCCGGCGGGCCGGTCCGGCTCCGAGCCACATCGCAGCGCTCTCGCTCGTGTCGGCGATTGTGATCGGGCGCAAGCTGCTGGATCCCGCCCGGGGGGCCGAAATTCTCATTTGTCCTTCACCGAAGTCTTTTCCAAGCAGCGCAGTACTTCGGCGACGCTCCAGGCCTGCGCGATGCAACCGCGCGGCGTGAACGGCGGTTCGGCGTCAAAGACCTCGCTGATCGAGCCGATGCCGGCTTCCGCGAGATGTGGCTCGAAACCATCGAGGAAGTGCCGCGCCCCGGCGCGGTCATCGGGGTGAACCTTGAGCCAGGCATCGATGAACGGGCCGATCAGCCAGGCCCACACCGTGCCCTGGTGGTAGGCGGCATCGCGGGCGCGCACGTCGCCGAAATAACGCGGCTTGTAATCGGGCTCGCCCGGCGCCAGCGAACGCAGTCCGACCGGTGTGACCAGCTTCGCTTTCACCGCGGTGACGACCGCCTCCCAATATTCCCGGTCAAGGACCGGGTGATCGAGCGCGATCGCGAGGATCTGGTTCGGTCGGAACGCGGCGTCGTCCCCGTTCTCGCCATCGACGATGTCGTACAGATGGCCCCCTGCGGCGCGCCAAAAGCGGCGATTGAAGGAATCGCGCGCCTTGTTCGCATAGGCTGCGAGTTCGTCGGCTTCCGGGTCCTTTGCTTCGCGCAGCCAATTCGCCAGCAAGCGCAGCGCGTTGTACCACAGCGCGTTGATCTCGACCGCTTTGCCGCGGCGCGGGGTCACCACCCAATCGCCAACTTTCGCATCCATCCAGGTGAGCGCGTAACCCTCCGCCCCCTGGGTGAGGAGCCCGTCATGCGGGTCGACCTTGATGCCGAACCGGGTGCCCTCGAGATGATGCCGTACGATGTCCTTCAAGATCGGCAGAAGAAGCTCCAAGGTCGCCTTGTCCTGGCAATGCTCGACATAGCGGTGCAGCGCGTGAAAGAACCACAGCGTCGCATCGGCCGTGTGGTAGAGGCCCTGATTTTGTCCTTCCGGGAACATGTTCGGGATCAGTCCGTCGCGCAGGTAGTGAGCGAAGGTGCGCAGGATCCAGCGTGCCTCGATCGCCCGCCCGGTCGTTAGAGTGAGTCCCTCGAGCGAGATCATCGTGTCCCGGCCCCAATCGGTGAACCAGTGATAGCCGGCGATCACGGTGCGCACTTCATCACCCTCGGCCCGCGCCCGGGCCCCGTCGGCAATGCGTCCCACCGGGGTAATGACGAAGGCGTCGGCCGCAAGGACGAGCTCGGCTGCGTACCCGATCTGAGCCGGCGCCGCCGCCATCCCGACGAGGCGCCGGCGGCGCTCGCCTTCGAAGGTCAGCGCATCGTCGGGGCTTAGCGCCAGCACAGTATGCCAAGCCTCCGTCGCAGCGATCAGGGTCAGCGGGCAATCCTTGCGGATTTCTCCGGCAAAATAGCCGGGGCTCCAGAGCCAGCCTCGCGAATCGTAACCGCGCTGCGCCTCGATCTCATAGAAGCGCTCGCGGCGCGAGCCGCCATCGGCGGTAAAGGTCGGGCCTTCGGAGTTCTCCACCGCCAGCCGCAAAGTGGGCAAATCCGGCCCGGCGCTGACCTCGTATCGGTTGTCCCGGACGGTCAGCGTATAGCCCGAGGAGAGCGTCTCGCTGACCGGCGCCTCGAGCGGACGAAAGTTGATCAAGGGTCTGAGCCGCAGGCGGACGCGCCTGCCGTCGCGGAGCAGGCGAAAGGTGGAATGCACGATGTTTTGGCGCGAGGGCACGACAATCGACTTCTCGATGACGACGCCATCGAGCTCATAGCGCCAGCTCGGCAGGCCCATGTCCAACGTGAAATCGAGGAATCGCCCGTTCTCGCGCATGTTCACGACGCTGCCGTCTGCGAGCTCGATGTCGACCTCGAGATCGTTGAGGACCACCATGCGGCCGAGCGGAGCCGGCTGGGCGGCGATCAGGAAGCCGTGGTATCGCCGGGTGATCGCCCCCGTTATCGTCGCCGAGGCGTAGCCGCCCAACCCGTTTTCCACGAGCCATTCGCGCGGAGCCTCCGATGACGTATTCTCGTCGCGGATGCGCCCGGTGCGGGTCAACCATTCGCTTCTCGGAGATGGAAGACGTTCTTCGCCTCGGGTATCGTGACTGAGGAGCCGGGGATGAGGACGGTGGCGCTTTGGCCCGAGATGAGCCAATCCCCTACGGCATCCTGCGCCGGGCCCCCTGAACCACCGTAAACCGGAGCCTCGCTGGACCATAAGAGCCGCCAAGCCTGGCCCTCGACAGGTGCCAGCAGCGGCTCGGGTGCGGGGCCGAGCAGGAGGTCGCGGCCGAGATTGACAATCAGCAAACGGTCGGCGCCACTCTGCGAGAAAAAGCGCAGCATCCAGGCTTCATCCGTGAGTGCGGCACCATCGATCCGGCATGGCCGCTGTCCAAGCACCGGGTCCGTACGCCGCAGCTCCAGAAGGTCTCGATGCAGTGCATAGATCGAAGCATGCCGTTGCCGTTCGCCGAGATCGATCACCGATCGGCGAAACGTGTCGATGTCGCCGGGATCGGCGAGCTCGGCCCGCATCTCGCTCGTCGCGAGACTGGGAAATTGCGCGAGGGAACGGCGGCGCCCCTCGCGGACATCGTGCGACAGCTCGGTCTCGTGATCGGCAAAATAGAAGAACGGGCTCGACGCGCCGAATTCCTGCCCCTGGAACAGCATCGGGATGCCCGGCATCAGCAAGAAATAAGCGGTCATCGCGCGAAGCCGGCCCGGGCTCGTCAACGCGTGACAGCGCTCTCCGGTGCCAGAGTTGGCGATCTGGTCGTGGTTCTGCAGAAAGACGACGAAGCATTCCGCCGGGAGGTCGAGGGTCGGCGTGCCGCGCGCTTTCCGCTGCCACTGGTAGCGCTGCCCCTGATAGAGGAAACCGTGCTTGGCGGCGGCAACGAACTCGCGCGGCCGACCGCGGTAATCCGAGTAGTAGGCCTCGTGATGTCCGGTCAGCGCAACCATGGCGCTGTGATGGAAATCGTCGTTCCACAACGCATCGAGCCCATACCCGCCGCGCTCGGCCGGGCGTATCAGCCTCGCCTGCTGCGGCTCGTTCTCACCGACGACAAGGGTGATTCTGCTGCGCCCCGCCGATCGCACCTGCCGCGCGACGGCAGCGATAATATGATCTTCCGATCGATCGAAAATTGCCTGCGTCGCGTCTAGCCGCAGCCCATCGAGATGATATTCGTCTATCCAGTAGCCCGCGTTGGCGACGAAGAACTCGCGTACTGGGCCAGAATCGGGACCATCAAAATTGATCGCCTCACCCCAGTCGTTGTCGTGGCGGTCGGTGAAATAAGCCGCGGAGAACAATTTGAGATAGTTACCGTCCGGGCCGAAATGGTTGTAGACGACATCGAGGATGACAGCAATCCCGAGAGCATGGGCGCGGTCGACGAAGCGACGAAAATCAACTGGCCGGCCGTAGAGCCGGGTTGGTGCGAAGAGGTTGACGCCGTCATATCCCCAGCCGAACCGGCCGGGGAATTCCGCCACCGGCATGATTTCGACGCAGGTGATGCCGAGTTCGGCGAGGGCCGGCAGTTCGCGGAGGGCGGCATCCCAGCTTCCATTCGGGGTGAAGGTGCCGACATGCATCTCGTAGATGACAAGCTGCTCGCGCGCCACTCCGCGCCACGCATTATCAGTCCAAACGAAGTCACTGGGATCAACAATTTCCGAAGGTCCGTGCGGTCCTTCCGGTTGAAATCTCGACGCCGGGTCGGGCAGCGCCTTTTCATCGCGATCGAGACGGAAGCGATAGCGCATGCCAGCTTGCCCCGGCAGGCTCCACAGCGAAAAGTAGCCGGCCGGCGTCCGATCGCAGTGCTTCCGGTTCGAGACCTTCGATCTCGACAACAACCTCGCGGCAACGGGGCGCCCAGACACGGAAGTGGACGCCGCCGTCGGACTGCGGCTCGGCGCCGATCGGCAGACGCCGGACAGGTGCCGCTTCGCTCGTGAGCGAATATTCAGCAGCGAAAGGCTCGGGCGGCATCGCCAGCCCCTGTCGCTTCTTGGTGAGGCTGAAGCCGGCGAGCGCGTCCACGTCGCTCCGCCTACGGACCAGCCCTGTGCGCCGGCGGTTCTTTAGCGATGCCTGTCGTGATCCCATCATCCTCTCGGATCCGCGACGGGTCCTGATCCGGAAGCTTCAGTGTGATGGTGGACCGCAAAACACTGCCGATCGCCGTCGCGATTTGAACCAGCCGAGCCGCATATGCGTGGTCTTTTTCGAAGAGCTTGGAGGCTCGGGGACGTTGCCTCGCCATCTGATCGGGAGGGGCTGACGCGGAGGTGTCGCGTTCCGGGCTAGTCCGCGCTGTGGTCATGTGGCCTCCGGGATTGCCATGCTTCTCGCTGGATCGTGCGCGAGTAACAGATCATTAGCGCAGCCCGTCCGACGTTGTTAGGTTCGGAAACTACTCAGGCGCGGCGAACCGAATGCGTCAGCATGACCCATGGAAGGCGCGGCGTGCGCGCGACCGCGCTCGACAGCCCGCAATTTCGGTTCAACGGAACGCCTGCCTACCGACGCTTTGGGTAGTTTCCGAGCCTGACGTCGCGCCTCGACGTACGATATGTATCAGTTGCGGTTAGATGCGACAGCAACCCCATGCCTCATTGTCGGATCTATAGTGTTCGATGGAGGCGACAACATCCGGCAGTTAAAATGACGCATTCGGCTTCGGCTTCTCATCTTGGATCTGAGTTCGACGATTTTCTGTACGCGCCGATTGGCGAGGACAGGAATGGAATGCTGCTCAGCGTGCTCTCGGCGCTGGCGCGATCGGACGTCGACCCTTGGCAGGAGGCTGCCAGATTGGCTGGCTTGCCCGTGGCAACCGCGAGGCAGCGATTGGCGTCATTGATTACTGCACTGCCTGGCAAACCATCGGTGTACCCGGACCCGGCGATGATTGCGGCTCGCCTGGTCGCGCTCTTGCCGAGCCGGGCTCGTCCCGATGTTCCATCGCGTAAGACGTTGCCGAGCGCCGGTGCGGCGACGAATCGACGGACCGTCACGTTCCTGTATGTCGATCTTTATAGTCATCGCGCTGGGTGTCCAATGGATCGCCGCAAGCCATCAATCTTCAGCGCCGGCAGGCAACGACCGAGCACCGGCTTCCAGCACCGTTTCACCACAGGTGCACCCGCCGATCTCTGGCCGGTGACCGGCCACGACCGACCTCGGCATCGCCGCCAATCGCGACCCCGCCAATGCCTCGCCGCGCCTTCTGAAATTGGCTGAGCTCGATGGTGAGCGGGGCGTGCTTTATACTGAGCCGGTGCGTCTTCAGATCTCATTTCTCGAGCCGCTTCCGGATCGACAGCAATTCCTGGCGGCGCTCAGCGCTGGTTTTTGGGTAGGTCATGTTGAGTTCTCCGAGCGCATCCAGAATGATTTGGGAAACAATCAGCCGCGCATTCTCTTTATCGTCTGCGGGAACGACATACCAGGGCGCGTCCCGAATGCTTGTCGCGCTGAGGCATTCCTCATACGCCTTCATATACTGCTTCCAGAATTTCCGTTCCTCAACATCGGCAAGGCTGAATTTCCAGTTCTTTTCCGGCTCGTCGATGCGTTGCAGAAAACGCTTTCGCTGCTCCTCCTTCGACAGGTGGAGGTAGAACTTGACGATGCGGGTTCCGTTACTGTGGAGGTGGCTCTCCAGATTCACGATGGAGCGATACCGGTCGTGCCAAACCACCTCGTCATCATGCGGCAAGTCCGGGAGCCCTTCGCTGCGGAGAATCTCCGGATGCACGCGGGCGATCAGCACCTCCTCGTAGTACGATCGGTTGAAGATGCCGATCCGCCCGCGTTCCGGTAGGTCACGGGTGGTGCGCCAAAGAAAATCGTGTTGCAATTCGGCGGGGCTGGGATGTTTGAAGCTGTATACTTGGCAGCCCTGCGGATTGACCCCGGACATCACATGCTTGATTGCGCCATCTTTTCCTGCTGCGTCCATCGCCTGAAAGATCAGCAGGACGGCATAGCGATTGGACGCGTAGAGCAGCTGCTGCAGCGAGCTCAGTTGCGCAACATGCTCTCCCAGGAGCTTGTGATAGTGCTCCTTCGACTCGTACACGGGCGCCACGGTCGTCGGCCACTTCCGGAGGTCGACCTCGTCTCCTTCCCGCACCCGAAAGCCCTTCGAACTGAATTTCATTTCCATCCCTTCGGCGGTGCCGGCCACATGGGTCGCGTCGGTTCATTTGGGTGTCGCATCTTTCCGAATCTCCCGCTCCGCCTTGAGCCAGTCCTGGACCGCGCATGGCCTTCGCGACGGCCTTGCCGCTCATAGTAGTTCATAAGCCCGCTCGGCGATCTGCGGTGTCATATCGGCAGGTTCCTTGGCCAATAGGTGTGCGGCAGTCGGATCGAAAATCCGATACGCCAGGAGTTTCACGGGGTCGGTCACGAGGAACCACGCCACGGCGTAGCCCCAAACGAACAGTGCCCAGCCCCAGCCGAGGGGTGCCATAAACAGCCCATAAACCGCGATCAGAGTCGCTACGAGTTGCGTGCCGAGCACGGCCATCCATAAAACCCGCGCGGGGCGTATCGACCAGAACGGGCCGCGCGTGCGCGTCTGGAAAATCGTCAGATGTCCGGCCACCGACAGCATCAGATACATCATCGTCTGGAGATGCGGACGGTCGAGATGAAAGACGCGGTCGCCAAGGAAAAACAGGCCAAACGCGGCGATCGGGCCGACGAGGCCCAGCACCGTGGCGATCCCCAGCACCAGGCGCATGTTCCACGCCTCGGGCTCGTCCTTGTAATGAACGTTGTCATAGGCAATCGACAGGATCGCGCCGTCGTTGAGCAACGCCAGCATCACGATCATCACCGCCGTCAGCGGATAAAAGTTGAAGATCAGGATCGCCAAGGTCATGAACAGCAGCACGCGCAGCGTTTCGGCGATGCGGTAGATCGCGTAGCTGTTCATCCGCTGGAAGATTTTCCGGCTCTCCCTGATCGCGTCGATGATCACCGACAGTCCGGGCGTCATCAGCACGATGGCCGCCGCCGCACGCGCCGCGTCCGTCGCCCGAAACAGCGTGCCGCCGGCGTCTTCATCCCGTCGCTGTCGCCGAGTCCGCGTTTGCAGGTCTTCGACAATGTGGAACTTGTGTTCGGGGAAGACCTGGGCGAAACCGTCGGCGGCCTCGATGGCCTTGCCCACCGCCGGCGTTTTTTGCTGCTTTTCGTCACCCAGGGTGGCGGCATCGAGGATATTTGTGCCCATCCCCAGCTTCTTGGCGGTTTCCTGGGCGATGGCGAGCGCATCGCCGGTCACCATCTTGACCTTGACCCCCATCTGTTGCGCGGTCGCGATGGTGGACTTGGCATCGTCCCGCGGCGGGTCGAATAATGGCAGCACCCCCAGAAACTGCCATTTGCCGTCGCCCTCGGCGCGCGCCACGCCCAGGGAGCGGAAGCCGCGCGCGGCGAACTCGTTAACCGCCTTGTCGACGGCTTGCTTCACCTCTGCGGCATTGGCCGATAACGCCAGGATCACCTGCGGCGCGCCCTTCGTCACCTTGAACGCCTTGCCATCCGGGCCCGTGACGGCGGCTTCCGTGCGCTTGTGCACCGCGTCGAACGGCTGGAAATGCCCCACCTTGTAGGGTTTCAGGGCCTGATCGTTTTTCAGGCCGCCCAGTACGGCCAGATCGATCGTGTCGTTATTGTCGGCACGCGAGGCCAGCGCAGCAGCGAGGATCACCTGCTCGGCGGGAGTATCGTTCACGCCGAACGGATCGCCCAAGGTCAGCTTGTTCTGGGTCAGGGTGCCGGTCTTGTCGGCGCACAGGATGTCGACGCCGGCCAATTCCTCGATCGCCACCAGCCGGGTCACGATCGCCTTCTTCTTGGCGAGCAGGCGTGCGCCGACCGCCATCGTCACCGACAATACCGTCGGCATTGCCACCGGAATCGCGGCCACGGTCAGCACCAGGGCGAACTGCAAGGTGGTCAGGATCGGGTCGCCGCGAAAGATCGCGACGGCAACGATCGACGCCACCATGACCACCGCCAGAATGATCAGGTAATTGCCGATCTTCAGCACGGCGCGCTGGAAGTGGCTGACGGTCTTCGCCCCTTGCACCAGCTCCGCGGTCTTGCCGAAATAGGTGTTCGCACCGGTGGCATAGACCAGGGCGCCGATCTCGCCCTGACGAACGATCGAGCCGGAAAAGATTGCTTCGCCGGATTTGCGGGTGGCGGGCAGCGACTCTCCCGTCAGCGCGGATTGATCCACCTCCACCGGGTCGCCGTCCAGCAGGCGCGCGTCCGCCGGCACAATGTCGCCCAGGCGCACACGGATGACGTCGCCCGGCACCAATTCGCGCGCCGGCGGGGTGATCCACTTTCCATCCCGTACCACCCGGGCCTTGATCGCCAGCGTGGCCTTCAGCGCGGCAATGGCGTTGCCCGCCTGATGTTCTTCCCAGAACCCCACCACAGCGTTGGCCAGAAGCAGAACCAGGATGATGCCAAAGTCCGGCCAATGCCGGGCTACCGCCGATAGGACCACCGCGGCTTCGATCATCCACGGGATCGGGCCCCAGAAATAGCCGAGGAATTTCAGCAGCTCATTGGTCTTCTTTTCTTCAATCTCGTTGGGCCCATATTGGGTCAGCCGCTTTGTTGCCTCCGCTTGGGTGAGACCCTCCGGAGACGACCCCAATTTCTTCTCCACCTCCGCCAGCGGCAGGGTTTTCAGATCGTCCTTCGCATCGGGCTTCGATCCCGGCTTCGATACGGGGCCCTGGGCCTGGTCGGCATCGGGTTTCAATGCCGTGGCCGATGACGCACTTCGATTTTCCATGCGCGTCTCCATCATGGCCCCGTCTGGCGGGCTTTATTTCGAGCGCGAGCCGTCACCGGCACGGCGAATTGCGCGTCCGCCGCGCCAGCCTAGGGAAGGTCCTTCTCTATCGCGGCGGTGTGGTGTCAAGCTCGCTTCTCAGTGGTGCTTTCGCTTCCGAACAATAATGCCGTCTCGCAAGGCTCTCGCTTATCTCCGGGAGGTCGGCGCTATGACCGCCCCATGATGGGTTCAGAAGGATGAGGTGGAACAATCTGAACATCGTCCTGCCGAAGCGGAACCACGTTCCCGGCGAACTCACCTCGTCCATCGTCCCCGCGAGGGGCGCTTTTCCGCCGGGGCGGAACTCAATATCCTTCTTTCAGGCGGCTACTGCATCGGGCTGCTTGCGCCAGCGGAATTGGGTACCGTCCGTCCACATCCGGTGCCGGATGACAGCGAGGCGTCGGGCCAGGGCGACGATTGCCTTCTTCCCTCCGCGACGACGGGCCAGCGGCATGCCCCAAGCCTTGAGCCAGGACCATTTCTGGCTATGTGTGAGAGCACCTGCGCTGCTTCATAGAAGTGCCGTGCGCATCATGGCGTCCCCACATTTCGAGATCCTTCCGTCGTAGTCCGTCTCGCCGGACTGAAAGCGGCGCGGTACCAAGCCGAAATGTGCCCCCACCATCTTGGAACGGACAAAACGCTGCGGCTGATCGACCGTGGCCCGAAACGTCAGTGCCACGACCGGTCCCACTCCCGGCACCGTCATCAAGCGGCGGCATAGCCGGTCGCCGCGGACCTGGTCGAGGACCATCTTGTGGCGTCCCGCGAACTGCAGGCAAGGGGGCGACAATTGCCCCTGGGGTCGGATGCCCCACCACCAATTCTCGGACTCTGGCTTCGAAGTGACCGGGCTGACCACCCCCACCCTGAGCCCAAAATTGCGCACGGTTCCTCGGAGCTCGTTCTCCATGTCCTGCAGCTTGTCGCGGAGCCGCTTGCGTGACGTCAGCAGCATCCGCTCTTGCTGACTGGCCAGTGTCTTCACGTGCACTGCCTGGTACAACCCGACCCGCATCATCTGTGCTATACCGCGCGCATCGTTGCGGTCGCTCTTGTTCACTTGCTGGGCCTTCAGCACCGCCTTCATATGGCGTGTCTCCAGCACACTACCGGCAGCCCCGCCTCAAGCAGGCCGGTCACCATCCATTGCGACAGCGGCCCTGCCTCCAGCCCAACCCGGGCGTAGCCAAGTCCGGCCTCGTTCAACAGGGCAACGACTGCCTCTGGCTCCGTCGTTACTTTGGCCTCCCGTACGATTTTCCCGGTCTCGTCTACAATGCCGATCGCCGTCTCCTTGACCGATACATCCAGGCCAGCACAATGCTTCATGGCAGTCCTTCCTCTGTAGAACGTTTTGGGGCCGGCTCATCCGGACCTCGTGTCCAACGTCAGTGTGAAGGACGGCCACCTCCGCCTCCAGCGACTACCGCCGGAACCGCCGCGATACCCCATCTGAAAAAGGGGCGGTTGCGCGGCCAGGGGCATGGAGACAGTTCTGGTCAGCGGTAGGGCGAGCTTGCGGACCCATCGTCGGGCCGCGTTTTTGGTCGGTCGACGGGCGTTTGCGCAAACGGGCGACACTACGCCTTCTGATATTGCAATCAGATCGCCGCCGGACGATGAACAGATTGGCCAGCGCACAGGTCACGATGAGGCGATGAGCGGTCTTCTTGAGCCCGCGATAGCGCACCTTGGCGAAGCCGAACACCCGCTTGACGACCCCGATCGCATGCTCGACCCCCGCCTTCGCGAGGGCAGGCTCCGGGCCCGCACCTGCGACTTGGTTCGGTTCTTCGCCCGCTCGACCATGTCCACGACGCCGCGGTGGCGGTCGCGACGATTGACGAAGTCCCGCGCCGCGGGGGCGTGTTGCCGGATCACCGCGCGCTGGCCGCAATAGGCCGGGTCGCCCATACCCGGGTCTGCCGGCCATGCAGCAACTGCGTTGTGTGGAGGCAGCCGATTTGAAGTGCCGCATCTCCCGCTCCCGCCGTCGCGCGACCTGGCGCGAATTCTCGGCGCGATTGTTCATCCAGACGCCCGTCTTGGCCCAGCGGCTGAACCGTCGATGGCTATTCTTCCAGTCGCCGAAGCGCTCCGGCAGATCACGCCGGGGGATGCCAGCGCGGTAGCAATAGAGCACCGCCTCGACGAAGCGACGGTTGTCTTTGGCGGTCACGCCGACATGACCGCGCCGGCCCGGGAGCCGCTCCTTGATCCTATCCCACTGGTCGTCGCGCAGCTCATATCGGGTCATTGGTCAGCCTTTTGCTATAGCCGACCTTCCATGAATCACACAAACTCATGCCGCAGTAAACTCTTTTTACGTCATATACTTAAGAACCCAACTCGTTTTACGTGCAGCCCGCAATAATTGACGACACACCCTAGCCTCATTGGTTTTTCGGCTCGCCGCGCCGTTCACGATGTGCCGTTGCGGAAGGTCTCGCCAACCGCCCGTTTTTGTCGCTCAAGCCCGCAGGTGGAATTTATCGGGGCGGCAGCAAGGCCGCGGCGACCGGCCGATCCTCCGCGAGTAGGACGTTGTAGGTGCGGCAGGCGGCGCCCGTGTCCATCGCTTCGAGACCGATGCCTACGCCGCGCAGTCGGGCGCGCAATTCGGCCGGCATCGCCATCATCCTGCGGCCGAGCCCAAGCAGCAGGATCTGCACGCCGCCGTTCTCGATGACCGGTTGCAGCGCCTCCCAGGAAAGGGCGGCGTCTTCGGCGACCGCCCAGGACAGGGTTCTGTCGGGAAAGACCAGCACCGGCCCCGCATAGATTTCGCCGCTGATGCGGAAGCCGCTTGCCGCGTAGCGCTCGATAAACTGGCGGCCGGCCGGGATCAGCGGCGTCAGATCCACGCGACCGCTCCTCAGGGCGCGCGCGACGCCCGCGCCGGAGCCGCCTCGCCCGACCGCGCGATCGCGGCGCGGTTCGGCCGCACGTAGTAAAGCACCGGGGCGGCGATGAAGAGCGAGGAATAGGTGCCTATCACAATGCCCCACAGCATCGCGATGCTGAAGCCGCGCAGGACTTCGCCGCCGAGAAACAGCAACGACAGGACGGCGAGAGCGACCGTGCTGACCGTCAGGATCGTCCGCGACAGGGTCTCGTTCAGCGCGAGGTTTATCAGATCGCGGAACGGCATCGAGCGGTGCTTGCGCATCGCCTCGCGGACCCGGTCGTAGATCACGACGGTGTCGTTCACCGAATAGCCGGCGATCGTCAGGATCGCCGCCAGTGTCGTCAGGTTGAATTCGAGGTGAAACAACGCGAACAGCCCGACCGTCGTGATGACGTCGTGCAGCGTCGAGATCATGCCGCCGACGCCGAACTGCCACTCGAAGCGAAACCAGATATAGGCGGCGATCGCCAAAAGCGCGAGGACGGTGGCGATGACCCCGGCGCGGATCAATTCGCCGCCCACACTGGGGCCGACCACCTCGGTGCGACGGTACTCGACGCCGGGTCCAAGCGCCTGCCGCACCAACTGCACGACCTTCTCCTGCGCCGCGTCGCCGCCCGGCTGGCGCGGCAACCGGATCAGCACGTCGGTCGCCGGGCCGAAGCCCTGCAACGAGGGCTCGCCGATCTTCAATTGGTCGATCTTCTGGCGCATCTCCGCGAGGTTCGCCGGACCGGTCGTCGACCGGACTTCGATCAGCGTGCCACCGAGAAAGTCGATGCCGTAATTGAGCCCCGCGGTCAGGAACAGCACGATCGACCCGATCGTCAGGAACGCCGAAAGCGCGAAGCCCAGCTTGTGCCAAGCCATGAAGTCGATCTGCGGCGTCCGCCGGATCACGATCAGCGGTCTCATTCAAACTCCAGCGTGATTAGGCCATGTCGATCAGATCGGGATTGCCTTGGGCTTCCAGCGGCGCAGCCAGGTGACGATCAACAGCCGCGTCACCAGGATCGCCGAAAATAGCGAGGTCATGACACCGATGCTGAGCGTCACGGCAAAGCCCTTGATCGGCCCGGAGCCCAGCCAGAACATCAGCGCGCCGGCGACGAGCGTTGTCACATGGCTGTCGAGGATTGTCCCGAAGGCGCGCCGGAAGCCGGCGTCAAGCGCCGACAGCATCGTCCGCCCGCCGCGCAATTCCTCGCGGATGCGCTCATAGATCAGCACATTGGCGTCGACCGCCATGCCCATCGTCAGTGCGATGCCGGCGATGCCGGGCAATGTCAAGGTCGCGCCGAGCAGCGACAGAGCGCCCAGCATCAGACACAAATTGAAGATCAGCGCGATATCGGCAAAGACGCCGAAGAGGCCGTAGAAGAGGATCATGAAGACCACGACCAGGATCACGCCGACGATGCTCGCGGTGGCTCCGGCGTGGATCGAATCGGCGCCGAGATCGGGGCCGACGGTGCGCTCCTCGAGGATCGTGATCGGCGCCGGCAACGCCCCGGCGCGCAGCAATAGTGCCAGATCGCTCGCCGACTGCACCGTGAAGCTGCCCGAAATGATGCCGCTGCCGCCAAGGATCGGCTCGCGGATGACGGGCGCGCTGATCACCTTGTTGTCGAGCACGATGGCGAAGGGCTTGCCGACGTTCTCGCGGGTCGCGTCGCCGAAGCGCTTGGCGCCGACCGTATCGAAGCGAAAGCTTACGACCGGTTCGTTGTTCTGGAAGGTCGGCTGGGCATCGACGAGCGTGTCGCCGCCGACCATGACGCGCTTGTGCACCACGTAGGAAGGCGGCCCGATATAGGCCGAGCGGCCCTCCTGCGCCGGCAGGATTTCGTCGCCGGGCGGCAGCCTGCCGCGGCGCGCATCTTCGAGCGACACCCCGGTATCGACCAGTTGGAAGGTCAGCTTCGCGGTCTTGCCCAACAGCGCCTTGACGTGCTCCGGATTGTCCACACCCGGCAATTGCACCAGGATGCGGTCCTGCCCCTCGCGCTGGATGGTCGGCTCCTTGGTCCCGGTCTCGTCGATGCGGCGGCGGATGATCTCGATCGACTGGTCGACCGCCTGACGCCGCCGCGCCTCGGTCGCCACGGTGCTGAAGCGCATCGTGCCCGCGCCGTCGGCGGCGATGTTGACGACGAGATCAGGATCGATCTTGCGCAGCGCCTCGCGCGCCTCGTCGATACGGCTGGGATCACGAATCGTAAAGACGATTGCGTCGTTTTCGACGTTGAGCCCGGTATAGCCGATATTGGCGTCGCGTAGGGCGTTGCGCACATTGTCGACGAGTGTGGTCAGCCGCTCGCGCTGGGCGGCGGCGACGTCGACCTCGAGCAGCAGATACGAGCCGCCGCGCAAATCGAGGCCGAGCGCCACCTGCTTGTGCGGCAGCCAGTTCGGCAGCCGGGCGAGGAAGGCCGGACTGAACAGATTCGGCAACGATAGCAAAACGCCCAACGCGCATACCGCGCAGATCAGGGCGACCTTCCAACCGGAAAAATACAGCATCCCTTCGATCCTTCGGGGCGCCCACCCGCGACGCCCCGTGCTACCGGGTCAGCGCCAGCGCCCCGACACCCAGACCCAACGATGGCCGTTCCATCGCCAATGCCCCGGCGTCCAATGCCAATGATGATAACCGTAAGGCCGAGGCGGAGGCGCCGCGGCGCGCGGCGGCGGCATCGGCGGCCGATGGCCGTAAGGCGGCGGCCCCCCAGGCGGCGGACCTCCCGGTGGCGGATAGGGGTTTTGCGCGGGCGGCGGATACGGGTATTGCGCCGCGGCCCGACCGAGCGGGTAGCTCAGCGCCGCGGCAAGCAAGGCCAGAACCGCGCGTCGATCGTTCATCGCCGGGACCATAATCTTTTCCGAGGGACCGACAACGCATCGGCGGGGCGACGCAGTCCATCCGAGCCCGGTTTTTGCTCACTCCTTCGATTCCGCCTTGGCTTTCGCCTCGTCCTTCTGCCTTGCCGCCTCTCGCGCGGCGGCCGGATCGGGCTTGGCGACGACGTTGGTGATCGTGCTGCGCACGACGCGGACCCGCACGCCCTCGGCGATGTCAACCGTCAACTCATCGGGACCATCGACGCGTACGACCGTGCCGATGATGCCGCCGCCGGTCACGACGCGGTCGCCGCGGCGCAGCGCGTCGAGTGTGGCGCGATGCTCGCGGGCCTTCTTCTGCTGCGGTCGAATCAACAGAAAATAGAACACGACAAAGATCAAGACCAACGGCAGAAATTGAACCAGCTGGCCCTGATTGTCGAAAAAACCTGTGCCTTGCGCGTAGGCCGTAGAAATCAGCATCGGCATCGAACCTCAAAAACTTGTGTGGCGTCGACATTATCAAACGGCGGCGCCGACGATCGGCATTAGTGTCCAGTCCGACGGCAGGGGCGGAGTGGTACGCGATGCCCGATTAAAGAGCAATATATGGTTGCCGCCCGCCCGCCCGTGAGCGTTTCCGCTTCTTCTTCCCTGTGATAGCGTCCGCCGCCTTTTGCCAACACCAACCCTTGTGGGACGATGACCGAGCCCGATCTGCTGCCGCTGCTGCGCCGAATTGCCGGCGCGCTCGAGCGCCTTGCCCCGGCAGCGCCTCCCGATATCGACCTCGACGCCGCCGACGCATTTGTCTGGCATGCCGACCGCTTCTGGCTTGAGCCGATCCCTCGGGTCAACCGGATCGAACTCGGCCTGTTGCGCGGCATCGACCGGGTGCGCGACATCCTGCTCGCCAATACGGAGCGCTTCGCCGCTGGGCTACCGGCGAACAACGTGCTCCTGTGGGGCGCCCGCGGCACCGGCAAGAGTTCGCTCGTCAAGGCGGTGCACGGTGCGGTCAATGAGGCCCGGCCGCGGGCGCTGGCGCTGGTCGAAATCCACCGCGAGGATATCCCGAGCCTGCCGCGCCTGCTGGGGACGCTGCGGGGAGCGCAGCGACGCTGCCTTCTCTTCTGCGACGATCTCTCGTTCGACCGCAACGACACCAGCTTCAAGTCAATGAAGGCGGTGCTCGAAGGCGGCATCGAGGGCCGGCCGGAGAACGTCATCCTCTACGCCACCTCGAACCGCCGTCACCTGATGCCTCGCGACATGATCGACAACGAGCGCTCGACGGCGATCAACCCGGCCGAGGCGACCGAGGAGCAGGTGTCTCTGTCCGACCGCTTCGGCCTGTGGCTCGGCTTCCACAATGTCGACCAGGACACTTATCTGGCGATCGTGCGCGGCTACGCCGAGCGTTACGGGCTCGATTTGCAGCTGAGCAGGCTCGAGGCGGAAGCCAACGAATGGTCGATCACCCGCGGCGCCCGGTCGGGCCGGGTCGCCTGGCAATTCATCCAGGACCTGGCTGGCCGCCTCGGCAAGAGTTTGGCCTGATCTCGGCGGCGTTCATCCCGATTTCTCGTCCTTCGAACTGGCGGTCGGTAACGGCGCCAGATACTCGCGCGGATCGACCGGCTTGTTGCCGCGGCGCAGCTCGAAATGCAATTGCGGCTCGCTGACGTTGCCGGTCGAGCCGACCCGGGCGATGACCTGCCCCCGGCTGACCTTCTCGCCCTTCTTGACGAGGATCAGGTCGCAATGGGCGTAGGCCGAAATCCAGCCGCTCGGGTGCTTGATCAGGATTAGATTGCCGTAGCCGCGCAACTCGTTGCCGGCGTAGGCGACAACGCCGGCGTCGGTCGCCTGCACCGCCGCTCCACGTGGGGCGGCGATGTTGATGCCGTCATTGTGGGTGCCGTCGCCGCCTGTGCCGTAGGCTTCGAGAATGCGACCGCGCACCGGCCACTGAAAGCCGCCGCCATGCGTCGACGTCGCCGTTGCGGGAGGGGACTCATGCGCACCGCGGGCAGGCTGGGGCGCCGATGGCGGTTCCGCGGGTGGTCGCAGCGAATTGGGCGCGCTGGTGGGCGGGGTCGACGAATCAGCTGATGCCGATGGAGGCGCGACGGCGGCAGGCTGCGGCGGCGCAGGCTTATCGGGGGCGGGGAGCGGCGTCGCTACGACGGTCGACTTCGCCGCTGGAGACCCGGCCGGCATCTGGGTCGTGGGGGTGGGGCTCCCTGCCGAGGGTCCCAAGGTCCGGGCGGGCGGCGGCGATGCGGACGGCGGGGCAGGACCATGCGACGGTTCGCCCGGCAACGCCGCGACGGCGACCTGTGGCGCCGACGTCGGTGGCTCGACGCCCCCCGGAATCGCCAGCGACTGCCCGGCCAGGATGCGATAGGGCGGCGACAAATTATTGGCTTGCGCCAGCGCCTGCATCGGCACGTGGAATATGTGCGCGATCTGCGACAGCGATTGGCCCCGCTGCACAACGATTCGCGCCGGCGGCGGTGGCGATGGCTCGCCGCCCACCAGCGGCGCGGGACCGCCGACGCGTGGCGCGCAACCGGCGAGCACAAGCGCCAGCGCGAGGATCGCCGCCCCGGCGCTGCGCCCGTACGCTCCGACCCAGATCTTTGCCATCGCTCCCCCTGCACGCCCCCCGACGTGCAAAGCACCGGCTATTGGTACACCCGGATGGGATTCTACGCCAGCCTCGCCCGCGTCGCCGGTTGCTGTGTGATAAATCTGACAATTTTCGGCACGGCTGGCGGAAGAGGCAGGAGTTGAACCTACCGAGGACGCCGCGCGCCCTCCAACGGGTTTGAAGCCCGCGCCGACCACCGGGCCGGATGCTCTTCCGCGCGCAAGATCCGCCTCCAGCCCGCCGGCGTCAACCAATAGGTGCGCGCCACCGTGATCGAATCGGCGAGGTGCGGAACTTCTGCGACGAGCGCGAGGTTTGCTATCCATGAAATGACGACGGTCTCTTTAAGAAAGTTGGGTAATTCCGGCCAAAGTTGGGTAATTCCGGCCGCCGACCGCACACGATCGGGAAGCGGCGATTATCTCCACCGGCTCCGACCGCCCGTCATATCATGTTTATTACTGGTCTTAAGGCTGTCGATGGTCACGGATATTGCTGTTCCTGCAGCACTGGGACCGATAGCAGGAGGAAAGTTGCATGAGGATCATGATTGCCACGGGAACGCTTGCCGCCGGTGCAATGCTGGCGTTGGCTGCCTGCACCTCCAATCCCGGTGCAAACGCGACCGAGGGCGCGGTCGGCGGCGCGGCGGTGGGCTGCGGCATCGGCGCCGCTGTCACAGCGCCTTTGGCGGGAGTGGGCTGCGTCCCGGGCGCGATCATCGGCGGGGCCACCGGAACCGGCGCCGGGCTCGCCTCGACGACGCCACCACCGACGACCACCGCCTACGTCGCGCCGCCGCCACCCCCGCCGGCGCCGCCCATCACCACCACTTACGTCTACCCGCCGGCCTCGCCGCCTGCCTATTAGGAGGGCCGTTCTCGGCTGTGCTTGATTTCTCCGCCTCGACGCTTGCCGGCGTTTGCTCTTGAATGGGGGCCGCCGGCAAGGCGCCGGACGGAGGGAAGCGTGGCTCACGAATTGCGTTCCTATCGGCCGCTCGGCATTGGCCGCCGCGGCGCCGTTGCGGCGAACCATCCGCTCGCCGCCCAGGCAGGGCTTCTGGCGCTGCGTGCCGGCGGCAACGCCGTCGACGCGGCGGTCGCCACTGCTGCGGCGCTCGCCGTCGTCGAGCCGATGATGTCGGGTCTGGGCGGCGACGGCTTCTTTCAGGTGTTCGACGCGGCGTCCGGCCGTGCCGTGGTGTTCAACGGCACCGGCCCGGCACCGGCGGCGGCGACGCCCGAGCGCTATGCCGGCGGCATTCCCCGCATCGGACCGCTCTCGGTCTCGGTGCCGGGGATGCTCGCCGGCCTCGACATGATGCACCGCGAATTCGGCCGCCTGCCCTGGGGCGAACTCTTCGCCGAGGCGATCCGTTATGCCGGCGAAGGCTTTGCCGCGACCCGAGCCTACAGCCACTTCGCCGAGGAATATCGATCCACCCTGTTGATCGACCGGCGCAGCACCGAGATTTTTCTCGCGGACGGTATTGCCCCGCCGCTCGCCATGCCGATTGTTCAGATCGAGCTTGCCCACAGCCTCGAAGAAATCGCCGCTGACGGCGCCGAAACCTTCTACCGCGGGCGTCTTTCCCGCCGGCTGGCAGCCGGGCTGGAGGCCGCCGGAGCGCTCCTAACCGCCGCCGATCTCGGCGAATTCGCGGCCGAGCGGCAGCAGCCGATCGCAGTCGACTACCGCGGCTTTACCGTGCTCGAAGCGCCGCCCAACTCGACGGGCTTCGTGCTGCTCGAAGAGTTGAAAATCCTCGAGCATTTCGACCTCGAACGCCTGGGATTGCTGTCAGCCGACGCGGTCCACGTCATGGTCGAAGCGAAAAAGCTCGCTTTTGCCGACCGCGAACGCTGGGCCGCCGACCCGCGTTCGATCGCCGCGCCGCTCTCGGAACTGCTGTCGACCGATTATGCAGGACGGCTCGCCCGCCATATCGACATGGCGCGAGCCGCACCCGACGGGGCGCCTTCTTCCTCTTCCGGCGACACCACGTATTTCTGCGCCGCCGACGGCGAGGGTAACGCCGTCTCCGGCATCCAGAGCATCAACAGCGGGTTTGGCGCCGGGGTCATCGCCGGCGACACCGGCATTTTGCTCAACAACCGCATGGCCTACTGGCACCTCGAACCGGAGCATCCGAACCGGCTGCGGCCGGGGCGTCGGGTGCGCCACACGATGAACCCGCCGATCGTGCTGAAGGACGGTGCGCTGTGGTGCGTCTTCGGTACGCCCGGCGCCGACAACCAAGTGCAGATCAACCTCCAGGTGCTGAGCGCGATGGTCGATTTCGGGCTCGACCCGCAACAGGCGGCGGAACTGCCGCGCTGGACCTCGCACGCTTCGGGCCAGTACGCCAATTGGCCCCATGACGGCGAGGATGCGTTGACGATCGAACGGCGCTTTCCTGAGGTGGTGCGGCGCGAGCTTGCCCGCCGCGGCCACCCGGTGCATGTCGTCGGCGATCTCGACGGTCCGTGCAGCGTCGAGATTATCCGCCGGGACGCAGCCAGCGGCATGCTGATCGCCGGGTCAGATCCGCGCCGTGACGGCTGGGCTCTCGCCTGGTAGAGCGCTCCTCATTTCTGCCATGCCCGCACTTGCCAGGCGCGTTCGAGTGACCTAATCGCTCGCTTGTGGTTCAGATTGCTCCTGCTCGTGGCCGCGAGGACAGCGGTGCTGCGACAGCCGACGCGCGGCATGCCGAAACGCGGCTGCGCGACAGCGAACTTTTCCTGCTCGCGCTGGCGCTGGCGGCCGGCGTGGCCGCCGGGATCGGCGTCATCATCATGGACTGGCTGCTGGCGCTGCTACGGCAATGGGCGTTCGAGACGACCCTCACCGAACATTTGAGCGATGCGCTCAAGCTGTCGCCGCTGCGGGTTATGACGATGCCGATCCTGGGCGGCGTTCTGGTCGGGGTCGCGGCGTTGTTGCTGCGGCGCTGGCGCCCGCGCGAGGTGGTCGACGCGATCGAGGCCAATGCGCTCTTCGGCGGCCGGATGTCGCTCGGCGACAGTTTCGGGCTGGTCGGCGTGACTTTGCTGTCGGGCGGGTTCGGCGCCTCGGTCGGGCTCGAAGCGGCCTATACCCAGCTCGGCGCCGCGATGGCCTCGCGCCTCGGCCGGACAGTGGGCCTGCGCCGCGACGATGTGCGCCTGTTGGTCGGCTGCGGCGCCGCGGGCGCTATCGCAGCCGCCTTCAACGCGCCCCTCACCGGCGCCTTCTACGGTTTCGAGCTGATCATCGGCGCCTATACCCTGCAGGCGCTGGCGCCGGTCGGGGTAGCGGCGCTGACCGGCACGCTGGTCGTCCGCGCCTTTGGCGAATCGAACCCGATTTTCACGGTCTGGCACGAGGTGGCGATCACGCCGCCCGACTATCTGGCCTTTTTCGGCCTCGGCCTCGCCTCGGCCGGGCTCGGCATCCTGGTCATGAAGGGCGTCACCTCGACCGAGACCCTGTTTCGCTCGCTGGCGGTGCCGCGCTGGGCCCGTCCGGCGCTCGGCGGCCTGTTGATCGGCCTGATGGCGCTGCCGTTTCCGCAGATCCTAGGGAGCGGCCACGGCGGCATCCTGCGCGACCTGCATTCGGGCTTCGACCTGCCGTTTCTGGCCGGGCTGATCGTCGCCAAGATCGTCGCCTCGGCGGTGTCGATCGGCTCGGGCTTCCGCGGCGGCCTGTTCAGCACCTCGCTCTTTATCGGCAGTCTGTTTGGCAGCCTGGTCGGCGCCCTCATGATCCGCTTGGCGCCCGAAGCCGGCGTCGATCCGCTGATCTACACGCTGGTCGGCATGGGTTCGGTCGCCGCGGCGATTGTCGGCGCGCCAATGACGATGATCATGATCGTGCTTGAAACCACCGGTGATTTTGCCGCGACGATCGGCGTCATGGTCGGGGTAGTCACGGCCGCGATCGCGGTGCGGCACTGGTTCGGCTATTCGTTTGCGACCTGGCGGTTCCACCTGCGCGGCTTGAAGATCCGCAGCCCCGAGGACGTCGGCTGGATCAATGAACTGCTGATCGGCCCGATGATGCGCCGCGATCCCGCGGTGATCGCCGCCGATCTGCCGCTCGATGAGTTGCGCCGGCGGTTTCCGCCGGGCAGCGCCAAGCAGATTTACGTCGTCGACGGCGACGGCAGATTGTCCGGGAGCCTCGACGCTGTCGAGGCAGACGCGTCCGAGGCCGCCGAAGGGGCCATGACAGTCGGCGATCTGGTCAAGGGACCAACCGCATATCTGCTGCCTGGCGATGATCTGCGCACCGCCCTCGACCGCTTTAGCGAGGCTGCGCACGAGGCGCTGCCGGTCATCGACAGCGTCGCCGACCGCCGCGTTCTCGGCTATCTGAGCGAGGCCTACGCGCTGCGGCGCTACGCCCACGAGCTTGAGCGCCACCGCGGCGCCCGGGCCGACGATGCCGGCATATTCAGCCCAGCCGCCGATGACATTCCCGCCGCCGGGCCGGAAGCACAAAATAGATGATACATTTTAGCATGGCTGCGCTACAATGAATGCAGCCCGGTGTCGCGCGCCCCTTGCGCCAAGGCAGCGGACAACAGCGGCCTGTTCGCCGGACCGCAGGAGGAAGTGCTCTTGTTACAGGATCGGATCATCGTCATAACGCTGGCAAAGGACAGATTGCCCGCATCGATTGATCTGTCGCGTTTCGGCGAGCGAGCCTCACGCGGATGTGATTGGGCGAGGCGAATTGCCGCGTTAGCATGATCGGTGTTGTCGAACCGTATGACGGCGACGGTCGTGAGCCGGCTGACGCCAACAAGCAAGGAGTTTAGGGATGGCTGATGTCGTCGCCCGTGACGTCCGCATAGGTGGGGCCGGCCGCCAGCTCACGCTGAAAAAGTTTACTCGGCGAAAGTCGACGATCGCCTTTTTCATGACGTTGCCGCTGATTTTGATTGTTGTATGCTTGGTGGTGTACCCGGCATTCTACTCGATCCACCTCGCAACTTTGAACAAGTCGATGCAGCATTTCGTCGGCTTCGGGAATTTCGAGTTCCTATTCAAGCGCAATACCTTCTGGATGGTAGTCGAGCAGTCGATACTGTTCGCGGTGACGGCGGTCATTTTCAAGGCTGTCATCGGCTTCATTGTAGCCCATTTCGTGCATAACCTGCCGGACAAGGGGCAGCGCAAATGGCGCGGCATGCTGCTCATCCCTTGGGTCATCCCGCCGGCGATGAGCACGCTCGCTTGGCTGTGGCTGTTTGATCCGTCCTACAGCGCCTTCAACTGGGTCTTCGCGCATCTCGGCCTGCCGCAGGTGGCGTGGCTCGGCAACCCCTATTGGGCGCGGTTCTGCGTGATCCTGGTCAATGTCTGGGTCGGCTCGCCGTTCTTCATGATCATGTATCTGGCGGCGCTCAAATCGGTGCCGCATGAACTGCACGAAGCCGCGTCGATCGACGGCGCCAGTTGGCTGCAGAAGATCTGGTACGTAAACCTGCCGCTGATGCGCAACATCATCCAGATCACGGCGTTGTTCTCACTGATCGTGACTTTCGCCAATTTCGACATCGTCAAAATCTTGACGAATGGCGGGCCAGTCGATCAGACGCACGTCTTCGCCACCTGGGCCTTCACTTTGGCGATCTGGGGCAATGACATTCCGCTCGGCGCCTCGGTATCTCTGTTCATGGCCCCGATCCTGGCGACGGCAGCCTTCTTCATTCTGCGCAACGTGCGCCGCCGCGGCAACGAGGCATGACCATGACGTCGGCAACAGCAGACACCGCGGCCGGCCAGATCGGCCGCATCCGTTACGGCAGCATTTCGCACGGCCGCCGCCGAGCGTTGTTCTGGTCGTATTTCTTCCTGATCCTGTTCGTGATCTTTTTCCTGACGCCGCCGATTTACATGCTGATCACCTCGCTAAAATCGAGCGCGGAGATTTCAGCGGCCACCAACCCGTGGTGGGTCTACCATCCAACGCTGTCGAACTACATCGAGCTCCTGTCGCAGAACCAGTTCCTGGTCTTTTTCCGCAATTCGGCGCTGGTGTCGGTCTGTGTCGTGTCGGTGACGATGGTGGTCAGCATCTTCGCTGCTTTCGCTCTGGCGCGCATGCGGTTCTGGGGGTCCGCGACGTTGGCGACCGGCGTGTTCTTGACCTATCTCATCCCGGAATCGCTGCTGTTCATTCCGCTGTTCAAGACCTTCGCCTTCATCCACGACAAGACCGGCATCGAGCTGATCAATCATTGGTGGGTATTGATCATCCTCTACCCGACCTTGACAGTGCCGTTCGCAACCTGGCTGATGATCGGCTATTTCTCCAGCATCCCGAAGGAATTGGACGAGGCCGCCCTGATCGACGGTGCCGGCTACATCCAGATGCTGACCCGCATCTTCATCCCCGTGGCGATCCCGGGGATCATCGCGGCGATGATCTTCACTTTCACGGTGTCCTGGGCAAACTTCCTTTATCCGCTAGCATTTACGACCTCGGCGGACCAACTCGTCTTGCCGGTCGGCATCGTCACCACGTTAATCCGCGGTGACGTCTACGCTTGGGGGCAGATCATGACCGGCGCATTGCTGGGCGCCGCACCGCCCCTGATCATCTACGCCTTCCTGATGGACTATTACATTTCCGGCCTCACCGCCGGCGCGACGAAAGGGTAGTAGGCATGGCGCAAGTTGCGCTCCGCAATATCGTCAAGATGTTCGACCGCACTCCGGCTGTCGACCGCATCGACCTCGACATCGCCGACCGGGAGTTCATCGTCCTGGTCGGCCCGTCGGGTTGCGGCAAGACCACGACACTGCGGATGATCGCCGGTCTCGAAGAGGCGACCTCTGGCGAGATCTTCATCGGCGACCAGCTCGTCAACGACGTGCCGCCGAAGGACCGGGACATCGCGATGGTGTTCCAGAATTATGCGCTCTACCCGCATATGACCGTCTTCGAGAACATGTCTTTCGCGTTGCGGCTGAAGAAGTTTCCGAAGGCCGAGATCGCCGAGCGCGTCCAGGCGGCGGCGCGGATTCTCGCCATCACTGAACTGCTCGATCGCCGCCCCAAGCAGCTCTCCGGCGGCCAGCGCCAGCGTGTCGCGATGGGGCGCGCCATCGTGCGCAACCCCAAGGTCTTCCTGTTCGACGAGCCGCTCTCCAACCTCGACGCCAAATTGCGCGTCCAGATGCGCACCGAGATCAAACGGATCCATCAGCAGGTCACCACGACGACGGTCTATGTCACGCACGACCAGGTCGAGGCGGTGACACTCGCCGACCGTGTGGTGATCATGAATGGCGGGCGCATCGAGCAGATCGGCACCCCGAACGACGTGTACCACCATCCGCAGACACAGTTCGTCGCCGGGTTTATCGGCTCGCCGACGATGAATTTTCTGCCCTGTCGGCTGGTGCAGAACGGCAGCGGCCTGACAGCGCGACTGTCGGATTGGCTGACCCTGCCGGTCCCGCCCTCGCATGAGGCGCGCTATCGCCCGCATGTCGGCAAGGAAGTTACCTTCGGCCTGCGGCCAGAGCACATCATCGAAGAGCGCAGCGAAATGCCACCGGGCGCGGCAGCGTTCGACGCGCGTCTCGACGTCGTCGAGCCGATGGGCATGGAGACGATGGTCTATTTCCTGGTCGACGGTATTCAGGTCTGCGGCCGCGTCAATCCCGTCGCCGCGGCCAATGTGGGCGAGTCGATGCGTCTTGTCGCCGATCTCAGCCAGATGCATCTGATCGACTCGCGCACCCAGCAGGTGATCTGACCGAGCTCCCGCCGGTCGCCGGCGGACCGATGGATCTGCGCGACAGGGTCGTCGTCATCACCGGCGCCGCGCGCGGCATTGGCCGGGAATTCGCGCGCTCCCTCGGCGCCGCCGGTGCCAGCATCGTCGCGACTGATCGCGCCGATTGCGCTGACACGGCCGATCTGGTCGCCGCGGTGGGCGGAAAGGCGATTGCTGTCAAGCCGTGCGAGTGGTCGCGGATCGATGGCGTCGACGCGCCTCTGGCGCCATGGCCGCTTCGACGCCATCGCCGAAACTGATTGGGACGCCGCGATGGCGGTCAACGTCAAGGGTGTCTGGAACTGCTGCAAGGCGGTGGTGCCGGCGATGCGCCGAGCCGGCGGCGGCAGTATCGTCAACATGGCCTCGCTCGCCGCGACCTACGGCATGCCGTTCGCGCTCCATTACACGACCTCGAAGGCAGCGGTGATCGGATTGACCCGCGGCCTGGCCCGCGAACTCGGCCGCGATCGCATCCGCGTCAACGCATTGGCGCCGAGCGCCGTTCTGACTGAGGGGACAAGCGAATTCTTCGGCGATCGGGCTGAACGCGCGCTCGAGGTGATCAAGGCGGGGCAGTCGCTGCAGCGCAATCTGACGCCTGAGGATCTGGTCGGGACCGTCCATTGGTTCGTCTCCGATGCGAGCGGCCTGGTGACCGGCCAGACCATCGCCGTCGACGGCGGGACGGTCATGCTGTGATGGGCTCGCTCTCGGGGAAGGCGGCGCTGGTCAGTGGTGCGGGCGGTGGCATCGGCCGGGCGATTGCGCTTGCCTTCGCTGAGGCCGGGGCGGCTGTTGTCTGTTGCGACATCGATCCGGCATCGGCGCGCGAGACGGTCGGGCTGGTTGAAGAGCAGGGCGGCCGCGCGATCGCCCAGGCCTGCGACGTTGCACGCGAAGTCGACACCAAAGCCGCCGCGGCCGCCGCGGCCGCTGCCTTCGGCCGCCTCGACATTCTGGTCAGCGGTGCCGCACCCTACGATGCAGGCGGCACGGTCCTCGAGACTGACCCCGCCGAATGGGAGCGGGTGGTCGCGGTCAACCTGACTGGTTCCTTTCTGCTGAGCCGCGCGGTTCTACCGGCGATGATCGCCGGTGGCGGCGGATCGATCATCCTGATCGCCTCGCAGCTCGGTCGGGTCGGTAGCGCCGGACGGGCGGCCTATTGCGCGACCAAGGGCGCCCTCATCCAGCTCGCCAAGGTCATGGCGATTGACCACGCCGGGCAGAATATCCGCGTCAATACGCTCTCGCCGGGTGCGGTCGAGACAGAGCGGCTGTCGCGTCGCTATGGCGATTTCGCGGCGGCGCGGGCATATATGGGGCCAAAGCATCTGCTGGGGCGGCTCGGCCAGCCGCAGGAGATCGCTGCGGCGGCGCTGTTCCTGGCGAGCGACGCCGCAAGCTTCGTCACCGGCAGCGACTTGCTCGTCGATGGCGGCTACACGGCGATCTGACCGGCGCGCCGCATTCCGTCATATTGACGCAGGGCTTGGCGTCTCTTACGTAGAGCGCGATTGCCATGGCCCTGCTCCCTATCATCACCGCCCCCGATCCGCGCCTCAAAACCAAGGCGCGGCCCGTCGCCGCCGTCGACGACAAGGTCAGACGGCTGATGGACGACATGCTCGAGACCATGTACCACGCAATCGGCATCGGGCTCGCCGGGCCGCAGGTCGGCGTGTCGAGACGCGTGCTCGTCCTCGATATCGCCCGCGAAGAGGAAAAGCCGCAGCCGTTGCAGTTCGCCAATCCCGAGATCATTTGGAGCTCGCCGGAGCTGGCGACTCAGAGCGAGGGATGCCTCTCCCTGCCGGAACACTATGCTGACGTGACCCGGCCGGCCGAAATCCGGCTGCGCTACCTCGATTACCAGAACGAGATACGCGAGATGCATGCGGCTGGGCTGCTCGCGACCTGCCTGCAGCATGAGATCGAGCATCTCGACGGCATCCTGTTTGTCGACCACCTGTCGTTGGTGAAGCGCGGGATGATCCTGCGCAAACTCGCCAAGTCCAAGCGCAGCCGCACGGCCGTTCCTGCCTGAGGCGAGCCCCCGGGTGCTCGACCTTGTCTTCATGGGCACGCCCGCTTTTGCGGCGACAATCCTCGAAGGGCTGATCGAGGCGGGTCACCGCATTCTGGCCGCGTATAGCCAGCCGCCGCGCCCCGCCGGCCGCGGCCACCGCCTGCAGTCCTCGCCGGTGCAGTTCCTCGCCGAACGGCGCGACATCGAAACCCGGTGCCCCTCGAGCCTGCGCGCCGCCGAGACGCAGGCCGCCCTTGCCGCACTGTGTCCCGACGCGGCTGTCGTCGCCGCCTACGGCCTGATGCTGCCACCCCCGGTATTGCACATTCCCCGCCTCGGCTGCCTCAACGTGCATGCCTCGTTGCTGCCGCGGTGGCGGGGTGCGGCCCCGATCCAGCGGGCGCTGATCGCCGGCGACGACGAGACCGGCATCACGATCATGCAGATGGACGAAGGGCTCGACACGGGTCCGATCCTGCTGCAGCAGGCATTGCCGATCGCTGCCGATGCGACCGCCGCCGGCCTCTCGGAGGCGCTGGCTCTGCTCGGCAGCCGGCTGATAGGCGCGGCGCTCGACCGCCTCGCCGCATGCGATCTCGCGCCGCGGCCGCAGCCCGAAGACGGTGTCAGCTACGCGCCCAAGATCCGCCGCGCGGAAGCCCGGCTCGATTGGCGGCTGCCCGCGGCCGCACTCGAACGGCGCGTCCGGGCATTCGACCCCTGGCCGGGTGCCTTTTTCGAGGTTGCGGGCGAGCGCATTCGCGTTCTCACTGCCGCTTCATTGTCGACCGACACCGCGGCGGCTCCCGGGACCGTGCTCGACGAACGGCTGTCGATTGCGTGCGGCGAGGGCGCGCTGCGGCCGAACCGGGTGCAGCGATCGGGCCGCGCGCCGCTCGAAACGGCGGCCTTTCTGCGCGGGTTCCCGATCCCCGTCGGGACCCATTTGCCATGCCCCGCTACAAGCTGACCCTCGAATATGACGGCGCCGGCTTCTGCGGCTGGCAGCGCCAGGCGAATGGCCTCTCGGTCCAGGAAGCGCTCGAAGCCGCGCTGACAAAATTCTGCGGCGCGCAAATTGCCGTACACGGCGCCGGACGCACCGACGCCGGCGTACATGCGCTGGGTCAGATCGCTCATCTCGACCTGACGAAAACCGTGCCGGGCGAGGTCCTGCGCAGCGCCCTCAACCATCATCTGCGACCGGCCGCGATCAGCATCATCGAGGCCGAACCCGTCGCCGAGGATTTCGACGCCCGCTTGTCGGCGGTCGGCCGCGTCTATCTCTATCGCATCCTGAACCGGCGCGCCCCGCCGGCGCTCGATCGCGGCCGGGTATGGCACGTGGCGCCGCGGCTCGATCCTGAAGCGATGCAGGCGGGTGCGGCTCATCTTGTCGGCCACCACGATTTTTCGACGTTCCGCGACTCGCTGTGTCAGGCGAAATCGCCGATGCGCACGCTCGACGCGCTCGAAGTGCGGCGCCGCGGCGAGGAGATCGATATCGAGGCGCGGGCGCTCTCGTTCCTCCACCACCAGGTGCGCAACATGGTCGGGACCTTGAAGCTCGTCGGGCTCGGCCGCTGGCGCCCGCAAGACGTCGCCGCGGCACTCGCCGCTTGCGACCGGCGGGCCGGCGGCCCGACTGCCCCCGCCGCGGGTCTTTATCTCGTCAGGGTCTACTATCCGGCGGCTAATCAATAAAGGCTTGAGGCCACCCGGTCGACGACGACGCCGATGATGACATCGATGGCGACGACGAGTGCGGCGGCCGGCCCCGGCGTATCGAGCGCCACGCGCGCAAGAAACCACTCGTAGGCAAGAACGGCGATCACTGCGACGGCCTCGATTGCCTGGGCCGTTGCCGAGCCGAGTACGCCCGTTTCCAATTCGAGGCCGATCAGCACGAAGAGCAGGCTCTGCGGCAGCTGGAACCAGTTGTACGGCACCATGAAGTCGAAGAAATGTTCCTCGCGGTCGAGACGGCGGACGAGCGTCAGGATCGCCAGCGGAAACGCCACCCAGCTGATGACATAGGCGATCGTCTGGACGAGTACGATCAGCCCGCCGCCCGCCGACTGCCAATCGGCAACGGCGGTCCGCATCGTCAGAAGTATCAGATAGAGCGGGTAGCAGATCGCCGCCGCCCGAAACGAGCGCCAGAAGCCGTCGAGCGAGCGATCGAAATAGGACAAGCCCCGCCGATCGCCGCGCGCCAGCCGAAACGTGCCGGCAAAGGCCCGCTGCACCTCCGACCACACCGTCGCGGCCATCGGACCCCGCCGCCGGTTTAGAAACTGTCGAAGAAATGCGCGAGGAAGCTCTCGTAAATCCTGGTCAGGGCTGCGAGGTCGGCCAGATCGACCCGCTCGTCGATCTTGTGCATCGTCTGCCCGACAAGGCCGAATTCGGCGACCGGACAATACGCCTGGATGAAGCGCGCATCCGAGGTTCCGCCCGTCGTACTCAATTCGGGGCTGCGCCCGGTGACTTCCCGGATCGCCTTTTCGAGGCAGGCGCTGACCGGACCCGCCGGCGTCAGAAACGACTCGCCGCTGACGGTCACATCGAGTTCGTACCTGCCCCCGACGCAATCGAGCTGCGTCGCCAGCCAAGCTCTCAGCCGCTCGCCGGTCCAGCGATCGTTGAAGCGGATGTTGAAGACGGCCCGGGCCACAGCCGGGATCACGTTTGCCGCCGGATTGCCGATGTCGATCGACGACACCTGGAGGGTCGAAGGCTGGAAGCGCTCGGATCCCTGGTCGAGTTCGGCGGTCGTCAGCGCATTCAGCAACGCGACAAGCCGGTGCGCCGCATTGTCGGCGAGATGCGGATAGGCGGTGTGGCCCTGCACGCCGTGGACGGTCAGCCGGCCGGTAAGGCTGCCGCGCCGGCCGATCTTGACCATGTCGCCCAGGGCTTCCGCGCTGGTCGGCTCGCCGACAAGGCACGCGTCGATGACCTCGCCGCGTTCGGCGAGCCAGTCGAGCACCTTCCTCGTGCCGTTGACGGCGGCACCCTCCTCATCACCGGTGATCAAGAGGCTGATCGAGCCGGCAAATCCATCGCCGCGGGCGGCGAGAAACCGCTCGGTGGCGCAGATAAAGGCGGCGATGGCGCCTTTCATATCGACGGCGCCGCGCCCGCACAGCGCGCCATCGCGAAAGACCGCGGCAAACGGGTCGAACGACCATGTTTCGGGCGCGCCGGTCGGGACCACGTCGGTATGGCCGGCAAAGCATAAATTGGGCCTGCCGTCGCCAAAGCGGGCATAGAGATTGTGGATGTGGTCGGTCCCCGGCTCGCCGAAGACCAGCGGATGGCATTCGAACCCGAGCCCTTTGAGGCTCTTCGCGACGACGGCGATGGCGCCCTCGTCGCGCGGCGTGACGCTCGGCCGGCGGATCAGTTCGGCGGCGAGTGAAGCGGGGTCGAGTGCTGCGTTGCTCATTCGCGCAACAGATCGTTGATCGCGGTCTTGGCGCGGGTCTGCTCGTCGACGGTCTTGACGATGACGGCGCAATAGAGGTTGGGGCCGGGGCTGCCGTCGGGAAGCGGCTTGCCGGGAAGGGAGCCTGGCACGACGACCGAATAGGCCGGCACCCGACCGGTATGAATCTCGCCGGTGTTGCGGTCGACGATGCGGGTCGTGGCGCTGATGAAGGTGCCCATCGCCAGCACCGCGCCCTCTTCGACGATGACCCCTTCGACGACCTCGCTGCGCGCGCCGATGAAGCAATTATCCTCGATGATGACGGGCTCCGCCTGCAAGGGTTCGAGGACGCCGCCGATGCCGACGCCCCCCGACAGGTGACAATTCTGCCCGATCTGCGCGCAGGAGCCGACCGTCGCCCAGGTGTCGACCATCGTGCCGCCGCCGACATAGGCGCCGACATTGACGAAGCTCGGCATCAGCACGACGTTGGGCGCGATAAAGGCCGAATGACGCACGATCGAGCCCGGCACGGCGCGGAAGCCGGCGGCGCGGAAGCGGTTCGCCGACCAGCCGGCGAATTTTGACGGCACCTTGTCCCACCATCGCGCCGCCCCGCGCTCCGGATCGACCGGGCCGCCCGGGATCTCGACCATGTCGTTGAGACGGAACGACAGCAATACCGCCTTCTTCAGCCATTGATGGACCTGCCAGCCGGCGGCGGTCTTCTCGGCGACGCGCAGCCGCCCGGCATCGAGCCCTTCGAGGGCCGCCTCGACGGCCTCGCGGTGGCTGCCGCGGGTCGCGGGGCCGAGCGCATCGCGAGCCTCCCAGGCGGCATCGACGGCGGCGGCGAGATCGGTATCGGTCATGGCGTTTCCGCTGCGGCTGAGAACGGGCGGGGGCGGGCGCAACATGATCGACCGGGCCCCGCGGAGTCGAACCAAGCCTGGCGCCCGCCAGTCTATTTGTCCGCCGCCTGATCTTCCGCCGCGGCGTCGTCGCGGATCGAGCCCGGCGAGCGCTCGCGCGGCCCGGCAAACGCGGTTACGACGCCATGCAGGGTGCGCAACTCCTGCTCGGTGCATTGCGCGCGCTGGAAGAGGCTGCGCAGGTTGCCACCATGCCGAGCCGGCTCTCGCGGTTGCGCAGAAAGCCGTTGCGCTCGAGCTCCTCTTCGAGATGGTCGAAGAAATTGAGCAGCTCCTCCTTGGTCGCCGGCCGGCTCCCGCCGCGGCGCAAGGTCTCGGGCGGCGGATCGACGTCCGCTGTGTACCACTCGTAGCCGACGATCATGACCGCCTGGGCCAGGTTGAGCGAGGCGAAGCCGGGGTTCAGCGGTACCGTCAGGACCGTGTCGGCCAGCGCTACGTCATCGTTGAGGAGGCCCGTCCGTTCCGGCCCGAAGAGGACGCCGCAACTCTCGCCGGCGGCGAGCCCTTGCCGCATCTCCTGCGCCGCATGGCGCGGGGTCACCTCGCGCCGGACCGCGAGCGGTCGCCGCAATGACATGGACGAGATCGGCGATCGCCGCCCGGATTGTCGGGTAGAGCCGTACCTTGGCAAGAACGGCATCGGCGCCGCTCGCCGCGGCAATTTGCGGCTGGTGCGCCCGCGCGAGGCCTTCCGACAAGGCGAATCGCCCGGCCCAAGTGATTGCGGCGCGTCGCCGGAAGGTGTACGCGAGATAAATGGCTGATTTTCTAATTCCTTTAATCTCAACAGCTGCTGGGCTTGGTGGTGTGTTTCTGGGAGGGTGGCTGAGTGATCGTCGGGAACGACAAAAGCGGCGCAATGATTTCACCACGCGCCAGCTCTCGGAATTCTATGGGCCGCTGGTGAGCATGCGGTCGGAGATACGGGCGCGGGGTGAGCTGCGCTTGAAAATCGAAACGGCTATGGACCAGAAACACGCCGGACAGCATGGCCGAGTCGATGCATTTCAACGCGCCACTGACGAGAATCTCGCACCGATGCTAGCGGTTGCGCGTGATGAATACAAAATTTTCACTGAAGTTTTGATGCCGCTTTACCGGAAGATGCTGGACACGTTTCGCGAAAAGATGTGGCAAGCAGAACCGGAAACGCGCAGCTACTTTCCAATATTAGTCGAGTTCGTAGATGTCTGGGAGCGGCGCATACGCGGCACCATGCCGGATGAGGTCACTCGGGAAATCAAACACACCGAGGAAAACCTACACCCGTTTTACGATCACCTGACATCAACACATGATCATCTGCGGAGCATCCTTGCGCGGTGATGCGATTCAAAGTCGCAGGTCAGCTACCTACTTGCAGCTGCATTGTCCGCTTTTGCGAGGTCAGCGCGGCAGGTGGCTGCACGGTCCTGATAAATCAGCCACTCATTGGCCGGAACGTTGAGACGGTTCGCTTCCTCAAGCACGCGCTCGGCAGTCTTAAGGGCTGCATTACATTCAACAACTGTCTTGTCTATCATCGTACCTCTCTCATCAACTACTTTGGAACCTCGGGTAAGTTAATCTCGTCCGGCCGTCGGCGTTTTCAAGGCCGGTTGTCTGAGAATTTGGGTCTTCAGTGATCAGCGACAAGGAAATGCCTTCTCTAGAGCCTCCGGAACTATCCCCGCTGCGCTGTAGTTTCGAAGTGCGGGATGCTCACGGAGATATTGGATTGAAACAGCTTCCAATTGTGCAGCTGTAGTACCGACTGGAATGCAGAATATACGCCCTCCCAGCAATTCACGACCTTGTCCCATAGCGTCTACGACACCCTCTATATAACCATAGCAATATCCAAGATCAGCGCCTCCGAGCCATATATTCAGTCTATCACCACCCGAATCCGGCGGCGGCCCCATATTCGTACAGTGCTTCAACAGAGCATTGCCAGACATGAGTTGACCGAAACTCGATGCGCTCGGCAGAACAGCGGCGAGCCCAGCTATCGCTAACAAAATTGTCCGCATTCAGCGTATCCTCCGGGTGTCAGGATGAAGGCGGCGAGCGCCGCGACCTCGGCGCGACGAAACTGGGCACGCCATCAATCTTTGTCCGATTTGATCGCTGCTGGTGGGGCCGGGCGATCTTCCCTGTTCTTTTCCGTCTCGCGAGGTGGTCAATGCCACAGCCGGTGTCCCGCGCATCGATCCGCGCTCTTGCGTCGCCGGCCTGCGGGTGAGAGATGTGCGACAAGCGTGCCCTCGCGATGATCGAGCTATCGCGCTGCTGCTCCGTGCCATTGCCTCGCTCGCAAGCCGCGGACGGCGGCGGCCGCCGATGTGTTGCGCCGGCATTAGCCGTCCCAGGCGCCGCCGTGGGCGGAATAGTGATACCGAGCGCTCGCGGAGGACGGCGTGGCTGTAGGCGGCAGAGCTTCGGCTGCGACGGTCGCATGGGTTCGGTTGGTGCGGCGACCTAACCCGAGCCCGTTTTTTTGCCGCGCTCGCGCGGCCCGGCAAAGGCGGTGACGACACCATGCAGGGTGCGCAACTCCTGCTCGGTGCATTGCGCGCGCTGGAACAGGCTGCGCAGGTTGCGCACCATGCCGGGCCGGCTCTCGCGGTTGCGCAGAAAGCCGTTCTTGACCAGCTCCTCTTCGAGGTGTTCGAAGAAATTGACGAGTTCCTCTTTCGTCGCCGGCCGGCTGCCGCCGCGGCGCAAGGTTTCGGGCGGCGCCGCGGCACCCGCGGTGAACCATTCGTAGCCGACGATCATGACCGCCTGCGCGAGGTTCAGCGAGGCGAAGCCGGGGTTGAGCGGCACCGTCAGACACCGTGTCGGCGAGCGCCACGTCGTCGTTCAGAAGGCCGGTGCGCTCGGGCCCGAACAGAACGCCGCAGGGCTCGTCGGCGGCGAGCCATTGGCGCATTTCCTCGGCCGCCCGGCGCGGCGTCACTTCGCGCCGCACCATGCCGCGGTCGCGCGCGGTCGCGGCGTATACATGGACAAGGCCGGCGATCGCCGCTTCGACGCTCGGATAGAGCCGCGCCTTGTCGAGCACGCTGTCGGCGCCGCTGGCGGCGGCCACCGCCTTCGCCGAGGGCCAGCCGTCGCGCGGCCGCACCAGGCGCAGATCGTCGAGCGCGCAATTCATCATCGCCCGCGCCGCGGTGCCGATGTTCTCGCCGAGCTGCGGCTCGACCAGGATGATCGCCGGGCCAAGCGTCGCCGCGCGCCGCCGATGGTCGGTTCCGGCCATCGCTCAATCCTTGCGCCGCCAACCCGTCGTCCCGTCCGGCCGGTCTTCAAGGACGATGCCCTCGGCGGCGAGCTTGGCGCGGATGCTATCAGCTTCGGCATAGCGGCGCTGTAGGCGGAGGGCCGCTCGCTCTGCGATCAGCGCGTCAATCCGTCGGATTGACTCGCTATCGCATCGGCACGGTCTCGAATTTGCCATCCGGTCCGAGCACCACTTGTACCCTGCCGCGCAGCACTTCGTGAGGGTTCTTTTCGAGCAGGCCCATCAGCCGGCCGCCCTGTTCGAGCGCCCGCTGCAACGCTGAGCGCACGGCGTCGGAACTGGTGCGGTTGATTTCGCCGACCAGTTCGTGCATCCGCGCCAGTGCCAGCGGCGTGTTGAGATCGTCGTCGAGCGCATCCTTGATTGGGCGCAATGCCGCCGCGGCTTCGTCCATCCGCTCGAACACCGGGTCGCGCGAGAGGGTCAGGGCGCGGTAGAAGCGGTCGAGCGTCTGCCGCGCCTGGCGCAGGCGCTCGTCCGTCCAATCGAGCGGGTCGCGGTAATGCGCGGTCAGCAGGGCGAGCCGGATCGCCTCGCCGGGCGCGCGGTCGAGCACCTCGCGGGCGGTGAAGAAATTGCCCAGCGATTTCGACATCTTGGCGCTGTCGATGCTGAGAAACCCGTTATGCACCCAGTAGCGCACGAAGGGCCGGCCCTGATGCGCGCACTCGCTCTGCGCGATCTCGTTTTCGTGGTGCGGGAAGATCAGGTCGTGCCCGCCGCCGTGAATGTCGAAGCTCTCGCCCAGATGCGCCTCGCTCATCGCCGAGCATTCGATGTGCCAGCCCGGCCGGCCGCGTCCCCACGGGCTGTCCCAGCCCGGCGTTTCCGCGTCGGACGGCTTCCACAACACGAAATCGGCGGGGTCGCGCTTGTAAGGCGCCACCTCGACCCGCGCGCCGGCGATCATCTCGTCGCGGCTGCGCCGCGACAGCTTGCCGTAATCGGGGTCGGAGCCGACCGCGAACAGCACATGCCCCTCGGCGGCATAGGCATGCCCAGCGGCGATCAGCTTCTCGATCATCGCGATCATCTGCGCAATGTGCTCGGTCGCGCGCGGCTCGACATCGGGCGGCAGCACGTTCGAGGCGGCCATGTCCTCGTGAAAGGCGGCGATCGTGCGCGCCGTCAGTGCCGCGATCGGCTCGTTGTTGGCGCGGGCGGCGGCGTTGATCTTGTCCTCGACATCGGTGATGTTGCGGACATAGCGGACATGATCCTTGCCGTAAGTCTCGCGCAATACGCGGTAGAGCACGTCGAAGACGACAAAGGCCCGCGCATTGCCGATATGCGCCCGATCGTAGACGGTGGGTCCGCAGACATACATCCGCACCAGCTTCGGATCGAGCGGCTCGAACGCCTCCTTGCGGCGCGTCAGGGAATTATAGAGAGTGAGCGGCATCGGGGTGGGGTAGCAGATTGCATTCCATCGGTCCACGCGGTCGATGCCGAGTAATCGTCCAACACCCCTTCTCGACGATCTTACCAGGGCGGCGGGCCGCATTCGGAGGAAGCGATGAAATTCGGCATTTTCTATGAGCTGCAATTGCCGCGCCCGTGGGAGCCCGACGACGAGCTGAAGCTCTACAACAACGCGCTCGATCAGCTCGAACTGGCCGACCGGCTCGGCTACGACTTCGCCTGGGAGGTCGAGCACCATTTTCTCGAAGAGTATTCGCATTCGCCCGCTCCCGAGGTGTTTCTCGGCGCGGCCAGCCAGCGCACAAAACAGATCCGCCTCGCGCACGGCATTATGCAGTTGACGACGGCGCATCCCGCGCGTGTCGCCGAACGCGCCGCCGCCCTCGACCTGCTGAGCGGTGGCCGGGTCGAGCTCGGCATGGGCGAGAGCGCCAGCATCACCGAACTCGAACCCTTCGGCCGCAATTTCGAGGAAAAGCGCGCGGTGTGGGAGGATGCCGTGCGCGCGCTGATCCCGATGTTCAAGGATGGCGGGTGCGAATACCACGGCCCCTATTTCGATTTCCCGTTGCGCAACGTCGTGCCGAAGCCGCTGCAGAAGCCGCATCCGCCCTTGTGGTGCGCCTGCTCGCAATTGGAGACGATCGAGATGGCGGGTCGCCGCGGGCTGGGGGCGCTCGCCTTCCAATTCTTGAGCGCCGAGGCGGCGCACGCCTGGGTGCACGCCTACTACAACGCCTTCACCAAACGGCTCGACAAGCTCGCCGACTACCAGACCAACCCGAATCTCGCTTTGACCAGCTATTTCATGTGCGCGCCCACCGACGAGGAGGCTCGCGGCCGCGCCGACGGCATCCCGTTCTTCCAGTTTGCATTGCGCTTTTATGGCCTCAGCCCGAACCGCAAGCGGCCCGAACCCGGCACCGTCAATCTCTGGGACGAGTACGAAAAGTGGAAGCGCGAGAACCCCGAAGGGCTCGCCCGCGCGCTCTCCGGCGGTTTGATCGGCTCGCCCGAAACGATCCGGCGCAAGCTTCGCCGGTTCGAAACCTCGAACATCGACCAGGTCATCTTTCTGAATCAGGCCGGCAAGAACACCCATGAGCACATCTGCGAAAGCCTCGAACTCTTCGCGCACGAGGTGATGCCGGAGTTCCACGATAACGAGCCCGAGCATCAGGCCTGGAAACAGCGCGTCTTGAACCGCGAGATCGAACTCGAAGAGATCGACACCCAGCCCTACCGCGACCGCTACGGCCCGAATTCGGTGCAGGTCACCCGGCCGCGGGCGGCGGAGTAGAAGGCGATGCCCGACGTTCTTCCCGCGATCAGCCTTGTTGCCGTGCCCGGCAGGCGGCTGCAGACGCTCGATCTGGCGCGCGAGATCGAGCGGCGCGGCTTTTGCGGCATCTACATGCCGAGCGCTGGTCAAACATGGCGCAATGCACGGCACTGGCGCTCGCGACCGAGCGTATCCGCTTCGGCACCGCGATCGCCCCGATATACGCGCAGACCGTCGAAGAGTTCGCGATGCAGGCCGCCTATATCCACGAGGTCTCGGGCGGGCGGTTCCGCTTCGGCATCGGTGTGGCGCACGGGCCGACGCATCAGCGCCTCGGCGTCACCCCCGGCAAGCCCTTGGCCGACACCCGCGCCTTTGTCGAGCGCCTGCGCTCGTTCGACGGTATCGGCGAGCCGCCGCCGATCGTGCTCGCCGCGCTGCGCAAGCGCATGGTCGCGCTGTCGGCCGAGATCGCCCAGGGCGTGCTCTTCGCCAACGCCTCGCTGTCGCATATGGCGGATTTGCTCGCTGTCGTGCCGTCGGCAAAGCGCAGCGACCCTGATTTCCTGATCGGCAACATGCTGCCGGTCTGCATCTCGGACGACGAGACTGCCGCAATCGAACTGCACCGGCGCCGGCTCGTGCGCTACGCGCTGTTGCCGAACTACCGGAATTACTGGAAAGAGGCCGGCTATGCCGAGGAGATGGCTGCGATCGAAAAGGCTATCACCGAGAACCGTCGCGACGACATCCCGAAATACCTGACCGACCGCTGGATCGCCGACAATGCGCTCTCGGGCTCTTCCGCCAGGGTTCGCGACGGTGTCGCCGCCTGGCAAGCCGCCGGCGTCAACACCCCGGTCCTCGTCCCCAACTCCCTCAACGGCAACCAGTTCACCGCACTACACGAGATCTTCGCGGCGTTTGCGAACTGATCCTCCGGGTCAATTCCTGCCAGCTTCGTAATCTTTGCGCACAAGGTTGCGCAGGTTGGCGAGGCCGGCGGCGATATAGCCGCCGTCGATCGCGATCTCGGCGCCGCTGACAAAGCCAGATTCGTCCGAAGCGAGAAACAGCACGAGATCGGCGCATTCCCGCGGCGTCCCCTGGCGCTGCATCGGGATTGCGGTGCGCGCGGCATGGGCGAAGGCCTCGCCGCCGCTCTTGAAAAAGCCGGTGTCGGCGATCTGGCCGGGATGGATCGAGTTGACCCGGATGTTCCACGGCGAGAATTGCAGGACCGCCGTCTTGGTCAGCCCGCGCAAACCCCATTTGCTGGCCGTATAGGCGGCGTCGTCATGCGCGGTCAGCCCGGCGGTCGAAGAGATGTTGACGATCGAGCCGCCGCCCGAATCGCGGATCGCCGGCGCGCAATGCTTCATGCCGAGCAGCGGGCCGGTCAGGTTGACCGCGATCGTGCGGTTCCACGCCGCAAGGCTGGTGTCGACAATCCCCTGCCGCGCGATCGTGCCGGCGTTGTTGACGAGGATGTGGAGCTTGCCGAACCGCGCCACGGCCGCGCCGACGACCGCCTGCCACGACGCCTCGTCGGCCACGTCCTGCGCGAGGAACAGCGCCTCACCGCCACTGTCGGTCAGACGCTCGGCGAGGTCGCGGCCGGCGACGACATCGATGTCGGTCAGAACGACGGCCGCCCCCTCGCGGACGAAAAGTTCCGCCTCCGCCACGCCCTGCCCACCCGCCGCACCGGTGATCAGCGCCACCTTTCCCGTCAACCGCGCCATTGCCTTTCCTCCCACCCGGATTCGAGCCGCCGACGCCATCGACCGGCGCCGTGATCCGAATCTATCATCGCGCGCCGGGTGGTCGAAGCAATCCGCAAAGCCACCGGACAGGAAGCGCGCTTCAAGGGAGACGATCGAATGGCGACAACGCTGCCCTATACCGGCAAGGAATTTCTTGACAGCCTCGATGACGGCCGCGAGGTGTGGATCTACGGTGAGCGGATCAAGAACATCGCCGCGCACCCGGCCTTTCGCAATACGGCGCGGATGGTGGCGCGGCTTTACGACGCGCTGCACGCCGATCATGCCGAAGGTAAGAATATCCTGTCCTGTGCAACCGAGTGGGGCGGGTTTACCCACAGATACTTTGTGGCGCCCCGTTCGTCCGCCGATCTGGTCGGCGCCCGTGACGCGATCGCCGGCTGGTCGCGGCTGACCTATGGCTGGCTCGGCCGGTCACCGGATTACAAGGCGGCGTTTCTCGCGACCCTCGGCGCCAATGCCGAATTCTATGAGCCCTACCAGGAAAACGCCCGGCGCTGGTACCGCCATGCCAGGAGCGGGTGCCGTTCGTCAACCACGCGCTCGTCAACCCGCCGGTTGACCGCGACATGGCGCCGGGAGCGCCGGGCGGACCGACCGACATCTACGCTCACGTCGACGCGCGAGACCGACGCCGGCATCTACGTCACTGGCGCCAAGGTCGTCGCCACCGGCTCGGCGTTGACCCACTTCACCTTTGTCGCGCATGTCGGGTTGTTGCCGGTTCAGGACAAGAGTTTCGCGCTCGTCTTTATTGTTCCGACCAATGCGCCGGGCGCCAAATTCATCTGCCGCGTCTCGAACGAGCATCGCGCCGCCGTGCTCGGCAGCCCGTTCGACTATCCGCTGTCGAGCCGCCTCGACGAAAACGACGCGATCTTCATCATGGATGACGTGTTTATTCCGTGGGAGAACGTGTTCGTCTATGGCGACATCGACAAAGCCAACAGCTTCATGCAGAGAAGCGGGTTCGTGCCGCGCTTCCAGTTGCAGGGCTGCACCCGGCTTGCGGTCAAGCTCGACTTCATCACCGGCTTGATGATCAAGGCGACGGAGATGGCCGGGACCCGCGGGTTCCGCGGCGTCGAGGCCAATATCGGCGAAGTCATCACCTGGCGGAACGCGATGTGGGCATTGTCGGACTCGATGGCGAAAAGCCCCGAACCGTGGGCCGGCGGGCTACGTCTTGCCGAATTCGGCGGCGGCGTGCGGCCTATCACGTGCTGGGGCCGGAATCCTATGTCCAGGTCAAGCATCAGATCGAGAAGACCGTCGCCAGCAGCCTGATTTACCTGAATTCGCATGCACGCGACTTCCAGTCGCCGGAATTGCGCAAGTATCTCGACCTCTACGTTCGCGGTTCGGGCGGCGTGCCCGCGGTCGAGCGGGTCAAGCTGATGAAGCTGTTGTGGGATGCGGTCGGCAGCGAATTCGGCGGCCGCCACGAGCTCTACGAGCTGAATTACTCCGGCAGCCACGAGGAGATCCGCCGCTGCGTTGTTCGGCGCGCTCGGTTCCGGCCAATACGACCGCTGGAAGAGCTTCGCCGACAGCTGCATGGCCGAATACGACCTTGACGGCTGGACCGTCCCCGACCTCGTCAACCCCGGCGACGTCAGTGTGCTGTCGGGGAGGGTGCCATGAGCACCGCCGCCTCGCAGCCTTTCGTCGACGCGGCCGGCGTGGCCCGGCCACGACGAGCTGCGGCTAAGCATTTGGGTCTGCCGTAACTGGCGCGAGATAGATGGCGCCGGACGTATCTACCTGACTGACTTCATCCTTGCAGAAGACAAGCGGCATCGAGCTGAGGACTGTGCCCCCGCGGGCAGCGTCGCGTCCAGGAAGGCTTCCCGCTCCAAGGGTCGCAGGGCGCGAGGATTGGGAAAAACCTGCACCTCATCCCCCCAAATTCGTCGTAGCTCGGGTCATTGACGTCAACCCTAAACGGTCTACCGATTATCGCGTTAGGGTTTGGATCAGACAGAAATCCAGCGCGGAAATACTGATGCCCCGGTGGTGCAAAGCAGGGACGAGTAGAGTCGGTTGGCCATTTGAGCCTGCCCGGCTCGGTGCTGCAACGGGTCGGGGCGCTAAGCCTGCCATCGGAGTTTGACGCTGGCGAGGCGGCGGCTGCGATTGAGCCAAGCCAATGTTCGCTCGACGACCCAGCACCGCGGCAGAACCACAAAGCCCGCCGCCGCATCGCAACGCTTGGACGGAGCTGTCGCGCCCCGGTCAATACGTCACGGTCACCGTGATCGTGTCGACGTAGGAGCCTGGGGTTACCCCTTGCGGGGTCGGGATACGGCCGTAAGCGGTATAGTTGCGCCTGGCGAATCCGGTCAGCGTGTCGGTGACCGTGACAGTGCCGCTGCTGCCATTGCCCCAGACCGTCGTTCGGGCGGCGTTGGCATAGAGCTGATATCTCAAACGCGCCGCGCCATTGCTCATCTGACGGTTGGTATAGCTGCCGCTGCCGCCGGTGCTGAGCGCAATGACAATGGTCGCCGTCCCGATACAGGTCACCGTCACTGTACCGGTGCTGTCGGTCGGCGTACCGGAGAACGGCAAGTAGGTGCCCAAGGCGACGGGGGTGGCCGAGACGCCGCAAACGGCGGCTCGCGCCGCTGCCGGGGCGATCATAACGAGCACAGCGAAACAGACCGCCCGCCTCAAGATCGGCTCTCGCGGCAGGTGAGCGGGCCGATCGTCGGGATCTCTCCCGGCGTTGGCGCATAATCAAAGGCGACGGTGCAGCGCAACCCGTCGGGCCGCTCGACGACGAGTTCGTTGTGCCGGTCGAGATCCTGAACATAGGCCTCGCCGTCGTAGCCGACCGGTGCCTGGACCTTTGTCGCCTTGAGCGTGGCGACGCTGCCGACGGGCAATGGCCGCTGCGCCTGGTCGACGAGGCGGAGCAGAGCGCCGCGGCTGGGGCGGACCGGGAACTTTACGACGACCCCGGAGCGGTATTGCGGCCGCACCTCTTTGGCCATATAGGGCACCGAGGCGTCGGCCGGCACGTCGGCAGGATCGATCGACAAGCTATTCAGATCGAAGGATCGCAGATCGGGCACGAGTAGCCGACCGGCAGAGTCGGTAGTGTCCACCAGACGGTTCTGGCTGAAGACGTGAACGCCCGGGGCGCCGGTGTCGACGACGGCGAAGGCGTCGTTGACGGTATTGGACGCAAACAAACCGCCATCGGCATAGGAGACCGCACCCTGGGCTTCGCCGCGGACGGCGGTTTGCCTGCCGGTCCGGCTGGCGCCCGCCGAGACCAGTCCCCATTGCGACTTGTATTGCGCCAGGCCGAATTGCTGGTAGGGATTGCCACCGGAACCGTAGAGCTGATAACCCCAGTCGCCGATCAGGACCGGTGACTGCGTCGCCTGCGCCTGCGCGTACCCACGGCCCGAGCCGGAGCCCGCCGCGACGCCGGCTGAGCTGCGCGGACCGAGCGGAACCGTTATTCCCAATATCGCTCCCGATCCGCCGCCTTGGGCAAAATCGTGAAAGCCGGTCGCATAAAGCGACAGATTGCCAATCTGCAGCGAGTAATTCGCCGATAGGATCCGCGCGCGCAGCACCGGCAGAAGGAAGGCCGCGCCGCTCGTGGTCGAAACCGATCCGCCCGGCAGAACGGTATTCTGAGCGAGAAATCCGCCAGCCGGAGCCACCGAGCTGAACGGCACAGAGACGGCGTTGCGGTCGATGCCGGTAAACGAAATTCCGGCTGAACCGAAACGGCCAAGAGCGAGACTGGCATAGGCATTGACCTGGCGCTGCGGCACGGGATCGCCGTTTACTGTCGCAATGTCGCGGAAATTCCGGCTAGCGACGCTGGCGAAAGCTCCAAGACTGGTGACCGGACCGAGCCGCTGCACCCCGGCGGTCAGCTGCACCCCGGGCAGGTCAAGCCCGCTGCCGGCGGCGGAGAAGTTCAGCACGGCCAGATCGGCGACGTTCACCACGCCGCCGGCGCCGCCCGCGACCAGGCCCGACGTGCCCTCGGCATGGCCCTCGATCGTCAACATCGACGACAGACCGCGGCGATAGGTGGCGGAGCCGGCGAGCGCCCCGTAGTCGTTGCTGAGGACGCCCCAGTTCCGTCGCACCGCGCCGACCTCCGCCGAATAGGTCTGCAAACCTTGGGCGAGCAGATTGGAGCTGGCGTAGAACGGCAGGATCGTGGTGACTTGCTGACCGAGCGCGTTGGTCACGCTCATCTGGATCGCACCGCCGCCGGTGACCACCGGAAGCTGCGGAATCTCGAAGGGGCCGGGTGCGACCTGGCGCGAGAGAACGCGGGTGCCGTTGACCAGAACATCAACTGTGGACGGAACCGCCGCCGTGCCGGAGACCGAGGGCAGCGGAAAAGTCACCAGATCCGGCCGCATCGTGAAATCCGACTGGAGCTGCGCCCCGCCGAGCCGCACCGGGCGCGTCCAACCGAGCCCCCCATTGATGAAATCGCCCAGCCGATACCAGCGCAGATTGCCGACATCGGCATAGGCGTAGACCGAAATCGAGCCGGATCGCAGAATACGGACCGGGACCGATCGGATTGGCTCCGGCATAGCCGAGCAAGCCCGAGGAAACCACCCCCCAGGGCGAGAACGCGCGGAAATCGAAGAGCCCGCTGCCGAGGTTCTGTCCGGCTACCGCGGTGCCGACCACATCGTAGTTGAGGACGGCGCCGACGCCGCTTTCGACCGGGACATTGCTGCCCGAGGTACCTGTGATCTGCAAGCAATTCCGGCAACAGGCGGTCGCTACCGCCGGTGACGTAAAGCCTCTGGGCCGGCCCGTCGAAACGAAAGGCAAGCCCGATCAATGTCGACAGCGGGACGAGGTCGCTCTCCCGCGACGGCGGCGGCTTGGAAACCCGGAAACCAAGCTCGCGCAGTTCGGCAGGTCGGGCCAGAAGCTCGTCGTCGCGCTGGACGAATTCGCCGATCTTGCCGGTCGGGTGGCCGTTGACCACCACTTCGAGCAGCAATGTCTGATCGGCGGACGCCCGCTCGGAGAAGGCGGCGGTAAGTACGGCAACAGCTGCGAACACAAGCCGCGCGACCGTTGCGATCGGACGCTTACGGTCCGGCAACCACCGCGACCGGCTGGACAATTGCGCCGGCCTCGGTATTCGCGGTCAGACGCACGATGGCCCCGAAGGCCGGCGGCGGGCCCGCAGCGTCAATCTGCCATCGGCGCGTCGCGCCCGGCAGAATATAGGGGGAGAGCCCGCTCTCGATCCGATAGGAACCGCCGCCTCCGCCAAGCGCGATGTCGCGGATTTTTTCGTGCCGGCGGCCATCGTTGACCGCTACGAGGGTAAGTCGTCCCCCATGGGATTCGAGCCGCCATTGCAAATGTGGCGAAGCTCGGGTCGGCGGCTCGGCGAAGATCGGGATCGACAGACGCAGCGCGATGCGCACGGTTCCGGGCGCCGCCGGCGGCGGGATCTGGTCGAGGAGGATGCGGTAGCTCGCCTCCCGATCCCCGGGCGGCCGCCGCAGCACGAGGCGCACGACCTGGGTGGCTCCGGGCGCGATCGTGGCGAGCGGCGGGCTCGCCATCAATTCCGTCGCCGGCATCAACTCGTCACTGCCGTGCGGCGGCGGTTGGCTCCACACGAACGGGCGCACCTGCAGCGATGTCTCGCTGTCGCCCTCGTTTCGCACCGTCAGTGTCGCCGCCATCTGGCCGGCCGCCATCTGGATCGAGACCGGAAGCACGGTCAGCCCCTGTGCGCCAATCCCCGGCGCGACGAGGCAGACGACGATCGCGGCCATGGCGGCAGCGAACCGCCGCGGTGTCGGAACGCTTCCCATCCGGCGCAGAACGCGGATTTCAGTAGGTAACAGTCGCGGTGATCGTATCGACGTAGGCGCCGGGTGTGACGTATTGGCCCGCCGTCAATAGGCCATAGACGGTCAATGTCTGGGCACTGCCGTTGCCGGTGCCGGCCACGGTGTCGGTGCCGACCGTGTTGCCCCAATTGATCGTGTGGCCGGCGTCTTGATACATCGCATAGGAAAGCAACGCGGCGCTCGGGCCGGTCATCTTTCGGGTGCTCACCGTGGCGCCGGGCGCGGTCCCGGCATTGAGCCCGACATTGTAGGGCGTTGTGTTGGTGCAGGTGATCGAGATCGTCGAGGTCTGGGCGACCTGGACGCCGGTATAGGTGCCAAAAGCCAGATTGGTGGCGGAAATGAGGCACGTGGCCTGAACCGTCGCGGTGACCTGAAAGGTCGTCGTCGCGGTCGCCGCCCAGACGGATAAGGGCGTGAGACCCACGCTCAGCACGCTCAGCGGCCAGAAAGCGGCGCGAAACAGACACTTGCATAGCTTGCGCAGCATGAACAACTTCGTCCTCTAATGAAAATCGATGCTCCCCCAGAGCTCTCCTTTTAGGGCAATGATCGTCAATTTTTCGTCAACATTACTCAATATCGGCGGCGCGGCGAATGACGATACTGTTTAAAGCCCGCCTTGGCCGGTGATGAAATCGACGATGTGGTCGATGCCGTCGCCCGTCTTGAGGTTGGTGAAAACAAACGGGCGCTCGCCGCGCATATGCCGGGCGTCGCGGTCCATGATTTCGAGGCTGGCGCCGACGAGCGGCGCGAGGTCGATCTTGTTGATGACGAGAAGATCGGAGCGGGTGATGCCGGGGCCGCCCTTGCGCGGGATCTTGTCGCCGGCCGCGACATCGATGACGTAGATCGTCAGATCGGCAAGTTCGGGCGAGAAGGTCGCGGCCAGATTGTCGCCGCCCGACTCGATCAGGATCAGGTCGAGGCGCGGAAAGAGGCGGTGCATTTCGGCGACCGCGGCGAGGTTGATCGAGGCGTCCTCGCGGATTGCGGTGTGCGGGCAGCCGCCGGTCTCCACACCCTTGATGCGCTCGGGCGGGAGCGCGCCGCTTCTGGTCAGGAATTCGGCGTCCTCGCGGGTATAGATGTCGTTGGTGATGGCGGCGATTTCGAACCGGCCGCGCAGGCGCTTGCATAGCCAATCCATCAGCGCCGTCTTGCCCGAGCCCACGGGCCCGCCGATCCCGACCCGCAGCGGGTCGCGCCTCTCTGCCGTGCTCATGAGCGGAAGAGCCTCGTATATTGCGTTTCGTGCGCCATCGAGGCGAGGTCGACGGCAAAGGCGGCGGCGCCGAAGTCTTGCGGATCGCGGTCGATCGCCGCGGCCGCCGCCGCGACGACCACGGGTTCGAGCGCCGCCAGGATGCGCTGCCCGTCGGTCTGCCCGACAATCCCGAGCCGCAGCCCGGCGGATACGAGATTGGCCGCCAGCGCCTGGAGGTAGGCGGTGAGGGCGGTCGGCAGCGCGATCCCGGCGCGCGCCGTCGCGGCGCCGATCGCCGTCGGGTAGGCGACGGCTTCGGCTCGCTGCGCCCAGGCCGTGAGGAACATTTCAGGCCAAGCCGCGCTGCAGGCTGCGAGAAACGCCGTTCCTTGCGCGGTACTTTCGAGCGCCAGTTCGAGGGTTCCGCGGTAGGCAAGCCCGCGCCGGTTGGCGGCGTCGAGGGCCGCCAAATCGCCGGCCGTAGCCGCCCGGTGCGCCTCGCGAAGGATGTCTGCGTCGACCCGTCCGGCGCCGTCTCTGACGATCGCCGCGACCCAGCGCTCCAGCGAGGTGCGGTCGCGCAAATGGCCCTTTTCGGCCGCCGCTTCGAGCCCGTGCGAATAGCTGAAGGCGCCGACCGGAAAGGCGGGCGAGAGCCAGGCGAAGAGGCGATAGAGGGAGGCGCCGTCGGGCGCCTCAATCGTCATGGTCATGGTCGTGATGATGCTGGCCCGGCCCGGCATAGGCGCCGATCTCGGGATCGAACGGGGCGTCGAGCCGCGCCACTCGCGCGCCGAGGCCCGCCACCATCTCGGCGATGACATGGTCGGCGCGGATGCGCAGCCGGCCCGGCAGGACCTGGACCGGCAGATGCCGGTTGCCGAGATGCCAGGCGATGCGCGGCAGATCGGCCGGGTCGGCGGTCTCGATTTCGAGCACCGGTTCGGGTGCGGCATGCACGCGGACATAAGCTGCCGCCGTCGAGCTCGAGGCCGTCGCCCTCGGCAAGGTGCTGGGCGCGGGGCAGGTCGAGCAGAAAGGTCGCGCCCGAATCGGCGACCATGCGCATGCGACGGCGGTGCCGGTCGAGATAGGCGAGCGTCACGGCATCGGCCGCCGCTTCCTCGGGCCATATGCTCCGCTTGGCGCACGCCCGCCACCGCTCCGATCGCCCGGCCAGCATGTCAGTACAGGAAATAGCGCTGCGCCAGTGGCAGCACGCGTGGCCGGCTCGCAGGTCAAGAGCACGCCGTCGGCGCGCACCTCGTAGGTCTCGGGATCGACCTCGATCTGCGGGGTGGCGGCGTTGTGCACCATCCGGCTCTTGTCGATCGCGCGGATGCCGCGCGCCGGCAGAACGATCCGTTCTAGGCCGAGTTCGCGCGGCAGATCGCGCTCGATCGCAAGCGCCGGCAGAAAGGTCACGCTGGAGGCCTGCAAGGCGCGGCCAAAGGCGCCGAACATCGGCCGGTAATGCACCGGCTGGGGTGTCGGGATCGAGGCGTTGGGGTCGCCCATCAATGCCGCGGCGATCGTCCCCGCCTTCAGCACCAGATCGGGCTTGACCCCGAAAAAGGCCGGCGACCACAGCACCAGATCGGCGAGCTTGCCGATTTCGACCGAGCCGACATGCTCGGCCAGCCCGTGGGTCAGCGCCGGATTGATCGTGTATTTGGCGATATAGCGCTTGGCGCGGAAATTGTCGTTGCGGTCATTATCCTCGGGCAATTTGCCACGCTGGCGCTTCATCTTGTCGGCGGTCTGCCAGGTGCGGATGATGACTTCGCCGACCCGGCCCATCGCCTGGCTGTCCGACGACATCATGCTGATCGCGCCCAGATCGTGCAGGATGTCTTCGGCGGCGATCGTCTCGCGCCGGATGCGGCTCTCGGCAAAGGCGACATCCTCGGGGATGTGCGCGTCAAGGTGGTGGCACACCATCAGCATGTCGAGATGCTCGACGAGCGTATTGACGGTGTAGGGCCGGGTCGGGTTGGTCGAGGACGGCAGGACGTTCGGCAGACCGCATACCTTGATGATGTCGGGAGCATGGCCGCCGCCGGCACCCTCGGTGTGAAAGGCGTGGATGTTGCGTCCCTTGAAGGCGGCGATCGTGTCGTCGACAAAGCCGGATTCGTTGAGGGTGTCGGTATGGATCGCGACCGCGATGTCGTGCGCCTCGGCCACGCTGAGGCAATTGTCGATCGCCGCCGGGGTGGTGCCCCAATCCTCGTGCAGTTTGAGGCCGCAGGCGCCCGCCTTCGATCATCTCGACCAGGGCGGCGGGTTCGGACGCGTTCCCCTTGCCGAAAAAGCCGAGATTGACCGGAATGCCTTCGGCCGCCTGCAGCATGCGGCCGAGATGCCAGGGGCCGGGCGTGCAGGTCGTGGCCGCGGTGCCGGCGGCCGGGCCGGTGCCGCCGCCGAGCATCGTCGTGAGGCCGCTGTAGAGCGCCTCCTCGGCCAGTTGCGGGCAGATCCAGTGGATATGCGCGTCGATGCCGCCGGCGGTGACGATGCGGCCCTCGCCGGCGATCGCCTCGGTGCCGGGCCCGATCACGATGTCGACGCCCGGCTGGATGTCGGGGTTGCCGGCCTTGCCGATGCCGACGATGCGGCCGTCGCGGATGCCGATATCGGCCTTGACGATCCCCCAATGGTCGAGGATCACGGCGTTGGTGATGACGGTGTCGACGGCCCCCTCGGCGCGGCTTTTCTGGCTCTGCCCCATGCCGTCGCGGATCACCTTGCCGCCGCCGAACTTGACCTCCTCGCCATAGATCGTGCGGTCGCTCTCGATCTCGATGACAAGGTCGGTGTCGGCGAGCCGCAGCCGGTCGCCGGTTGTCGGCCCAAACATCCCGGCATAAGCCCGGCGCGAGATCGTCATCGCCATCGAGTTTAGTCCAGCGCGCCGTTGATCTTGCCATTGAAGCCGACGACGCGGCGCGCCCCGGCATAGGCGACGAGCCGCACCTCGCGGGTCTGCCCCGGCTCGAACCGGGTCGCGGTGCCGGCTGGGATGTCGAGCCGACAGCCGCGCGCCTGCTCGCGGTCGAAGACCAGCGCCTCGTTGGTTTCGTAGAAATGGTAGTGCGAACCGACCTGGATCGGCCGGTCGCCGCTGTTGGCGACGGTCAGGGTCACAGTCGGCCGGCCGGCGTTCAATTCGATGTCGCCCGCCGCGGGGAAAAGCTCGCCCGGGATCATCGGCCTCACCGGATCGGCTCGTGCACGGTGACGAGCTTGGTGCCGTCGGGGAAGGTCGCCTCGACCTGGATCTCGTCGATCATTTCGGCCACCCCCTCCATGACCTGCTCGCGGCCGATCACGGTAGCGCCGTCGCGCATCAGTTCCGCGACGCTGCGGCCGTCGCGGGCGCCTTCGAGGACGAAATCGGTGATCAGCGCCACCGCCTCGGGATAATTGAGCTTGACGCCGCGACGCAGCCGCCGCTCGGCCACCATCGCCGCTACCGAGACCAGAAGCTTGTCCTTTTCGCGCGTGGTAAGGTTCATCCTCGCGACCGGTCAGCTATCTAACACGAGCATCAAACATGCCAAATCCGCGGCAACCGCGGCGGCAATCCCAGCGCTTTGCCGCGCAAATGGCAAGCGAGATCGGCGTAGGCGCGCCGCAACGCCGCCGCGTCGGCGCCGAGCCAGCGGGCGACCAGAAGACCGTTCACGACCGTGACGCCGGCGCGCACGCCCGATCCGGCCTGAATGGCGCGAGCGTCGTCAACCAGCGTTCGCGGATCGGCATCGCCCGCGACGAGGATCAGCGTCGCACAGGCGGCCGCACCGTCGAAGCAGGCCGGGTCATCGATTGTCGCGGCGACATCGCCGTCGAGATGCAGGGCGTCGCCCCAGACGAGATCGCCGCCGCGGCATATTTCCCAGCTTTCATGGAAGAGCCCGTGGGTGAACCGCTCGCCCCGCGCGCGCCGGCCGAAGACCACGATCCCGCCGCCAAGAAAGGCAGCGCCAGGGGCGAGATCGACTACCGTCCGCCGCCGCAACCGCGCGCCGTCGAAGAGGATCGTCTCGGGCGGCAGAAATTCGAGGGCCGCGGCTCTTCCGAGGCGTAGCGACTGTTCGATCGCGGTCGTCGCCCCGGTCGAGCGATAGATCTTCTCCGCCGCCGCCGCGGTGACATGCGCCTGCGCCTCGGAGCCGAGGCGGACCACGATCCGCAAGCGGTCGCCCGCGACAAGCCCGCCCGAAGTCGTGACCAGTGCGGCCTGCGGCGGATCGCCCGTTTCGGGCATCGGAAACAGCACCCGCAACGGATCGGATTGAAAAAGGCGGGCAAGCCCGGTCGCGCCGCCGCGGCGGGCGAAGTCGATTTCGGCCGCACCCTCGCTCAATAGCCGAGGGCGATCCCGTCCTTGCGCGGCTCCGACCCGCCGATCAGAACGCCGCGATGATGGTCGATCCAGATCGCTTGGCAGCCGCCGAGCGGCACTTCTTGCACGGCGATCCGGTGACCGCGCCGCGCGAGATCGGCGACGATCGCCTGCGGCAGCGCGCGCTCGACCTGCAGCACATTGTTGAGAGCGAGGATGCGCGGCTGTTCGGCGGCCTCTTGCGGGTCCATGCCGCGATCGAGCAGTCGGTGCAGGAAATGGGCGTGTCCCGTCGCCTGGTAATGGCCGCCCATGACCCCAAACGGCATCACCGCGCGGCCGTCCTTGACCAGCATCCCGGGGATGATCGTGTGCAATGGGCGCTTGCGCGGCGCTATGGCGTTGGGATGGCCCGGGATCGTGCGGAAACCGGTGCCGCGATTGTGCAGGATCACGCCGCTCTCGGGTGCGACGATGCCGCTGCCGAAGCCCGAAAACAGCGAATTGATGAACGAACAGGCATTGCCGTCGCGGTCGACGACGCAGAGATAGACCGTGTCCTTGTGCTCGATCTCGGCCCAGCTCGGCCCGGGCAGCGCGCGGTCGAGCCGGATCTCCCGGCGGGCGCGCTCGGCGCGCTCCTCGGAAAGAAAGTCGGCGACGTCGACCGGCACCTGTTCGGGGTCGCAGATAAAATTGTCGCGCACCCAGTAGGCCGCCTTGTTCGCCTCGGCCAAGAGGTGATAGCGGTCGGCCTCGTCGAACGCATCGCCGTCGAGCGCGTAGCCCGAAAGGGTGCGCAGCATCATCAGCGCCGCTATACCCTGCCCATTCGGCGGGCATTCGTAGACCTCATAGCCGCGATAGGAGGCATGAATGGGATCGACCCAGTTCGACCGCTGGGCCGCGAAATCATCGGCCTCGTGCAAGCCGCCGAGCGCCTGCAGCCGACCGAGGATGTCGCGCATGACGGCCCCGTCATAAAAGGCTTCGCGCCCCTCGCGGCCGATCCGCCGCAATGTTGCGGCAAGCGGCGGGTTGCGCATCGTATCGCCGGCTGCGGGCGGCTTGCCGCCGGGCAGGAATAGCGCGGCTGTGACGGGGTCGCGCAGTTTCTCCTGGTTGCGCGCCCAGTCGGCGGCGACGCGCGGGGTGACGACATACCCGTTTTCAGCCGCCCGCGCCGCGGGCTCCAGGAGTTCGGCGAGCGGCTTGGTGCCGTATTCGCGGTTGAAAACGCACCATGCGTCGACCGCGCCCGGGATCGTGACGGCGTGCGGGGAGGGTACCTCGATTTCGCGGATGCCGTGTTCGACATACCATTCGACAGTGGCCTTGGCGGGTGCTCGGCCCGAGCCGTTGAGCGCCACCGGCAGCGCGCCGCCCTTCGAATAGAGGAGGAAGCAGTCGCCACCGACGCCGGTGCTCTCGGGCTCGACGACGCATTGCATCGCTACCGCGGCGATCGCCGCATCGGCGGCGTTGCCCCCGGCGCGCAGGACGTCGAGTGCCGCCAATGTCGCCTGCGGGTGCGAACTCGCGGCCATGCCGTTTGCCGCCATCGCCGCCGAACGGCCAAATACGTTGAGATCGCGCATCGCCCCCTTCCCAACTCCATGACGCCGCCAGGCAAGCGGGCAACCCTGACGAGCGGGGTCGGCGCTTGCCGCGCACTAATGCGCTGTCCTAGGGTGAGGGTCAATCGGTACCCGGAACAAGAAGAATTGACGATGGACGGTTTGTTGACGCCTTTGGAGTTTCCCGTCACCATCCCGCCCGAGGCGGGCGAAACCCTCGCGATCGCGCCGGGGATTGAGTGGCTGCGGATGAAGCTGCCTTTCGCCCTCGACCACATCAATCTGTGGCTGCTCGAGGACGGTCCGGGCTGGACAATCGTCGACACCGGCTATGCGATGCCGGACACAGTGGCCCGCTGGGAGCGGATCTTCGACGAGCGGCTCGCCGGACGGCCGGTGACCCGGATCATCGTCACCCATTTTCACCCCGACCATGTCGGACTTGCCGGCTGGCTTGCCGAGCGCTGGCAGGTGCGGTTGTGGATGACCGAGAAGGAATGGCTCTACGCGCGCGTGATGAGCCGCGGCAGTGACGACTTCGCGGTCTCGCGCCGCGCATTCGCGCTTCGCGCCGGGCTCGACCCGGCGGCCAGCGAACTGTTCGGCGACCGCGAGAAGAGCTATCGCCGTGGGGTGCCCTCGGTCCCCGCCGAGTTTCATCGCCTCGAAGACGCCATGCTGTTCGACATTGGCGGCCGGCAATGGCGCGTCGTCGTCGGCGAGGGGCACGCGCCGGAGCACGCCTGCCTGTTCTGCGCCGAAACCGGGGTATTGATCGCGGGCGATCAGGTGCTGCCGAAGATCTCGCCCAATGTCAGCGTGCAGGCGCACGAACCCTACGGCGACCCGCTGGCGCGTTTCCTCCTCTCGCTCGGCAAGTTGCGGGCAGCATTGCCTGCCGATGCGCTGGTCCTGCCGTCGCACAATCTGCCGTTCTACGGGCTGCACACGAGGCTCGACGAACTTGCCGCCCATCACCGCGCGCGCTGCGCCGAGGTTATCGCCGCCTGCGGGACGCCCAGAACCGCGGTCGAGTTGCTGCCGGTGCTGTTCCGCCGCCCGCTCGACCACCATCAGACGGCTTTCGCCCTTGGCGAAGCGCTGGCACACTTGCATTATCTGACGGGACAAGGCGAACTCGACCGCGCGCTTGGGGAAGATGGCGTCTATCGCTTTGTCCGTGCCTTGGGCTAGCCGGCGACAAGACAGGTCAGGGAGGAAGACCATGAAGAAGACGATTAAAGGCATCGTTATCGCGGCGGCCGTTGCCGCGTGGGCTGTGGCGCCGGTTGTGGTGCGGGCAGCCGAGCCGATCACGATCGGTCTTGGCATGGCGCTGACCGGAGGGCTTGCCGGCGGCGGCAAATCGGCCTTGCTGGCGATGCAGATCTGGCAGGACAACGTCAACGCCAAGGGCGGCCTGTTGGGCCGGCCGGTCAAGCTTATCTACTACGACGACCAGTCGAACCCGGCGACGGTGCCGGGCATCTACACCAAGATGCTCGACGTCGACAAAGTCGACTTCATCATTTCGGGCTACGGGACCAACCAGATCGCGCCGGCGATGCCGATCGCGATTGCGCATAACAAAGTGTTCCTCGGCTTGTTCGGGCTCGCGGTCAACAGCGAGTTCCACTATCCGAAATATTTCTCGATGCTCCCGATGGGGCCCGACCCTAAGCATGCCAATGCCCAGCCGTTCTTCGACGTCGCGCTGGCAGCGAACCCGAAACCAAAGACCCTGGCCCTGCTCGCCGAGGATTCCGAGTTCCCGAGAAACGCCTCGGAGGGCATCCGCGACATCGTCAAGCAAAACGGGCTTCAGCTCGTTTACGACAAGACCTACCCGCCGGGCACCCCCGACTTCACCCCGATCGTCCATGCGATCCAGGCGACCAACCCCGACATGGTGTACGTCGCTTCCTACCCGCCGGGTTCGGTCGGGATGCTCCGTGCCGCGACCGAATCCGGGCTGAAGACCCGTTTTTTCGGAGGCGGCATGGTCGGGCTGCAGTACACCGCGGTCAAGGAGCAGTTCGGACCTAAGCTCAACGGCGTCATCGATTACGATTTCTGGATACCGTCGCAGACGATGCAGTTCCCCGGCATCCTCGATTTCCTGAAGGAATACCAATCGAAGGCAAGTGCCGCTGGGGTCGATCCGGTCGGCTGGTACCTGCCGCCCTTCGCCTATTCGGATCTGCAGGTGCTCGGTCAGGCGATCGAAGGGGCCAAGACGCTAGACCAGGATAAGCTTGCCGAGTACATCCATACCCACCCGTTCAAGACGATCGTCGGCGACATCACCTTTGGCAAGGAAGGCGAATGGTCGAAGGCTCGGGTGCTCGAAGTCCAGTGGCAGAACATCAAAGGCAACAATATCGATCAGTTCAAGGACACCAAGACCGAAGTCATCCTTGAACCCGCCGAATATCGCACTGGAAAGGTGATCACCCCCTATAATGGCGGCGGCGAATAAGCCGTTAGCGACCGCCGCCGGATCAGGCCGAGGGCGAATAGTCCCGCGCCGAGCACCAGGGCCGATGCCGGCTCCGACCCCGTCCGGGTGATCGCATCCGGGATGGCGCCCGCGACGAAGAGATCGGAAAGATCGGTCGCGTTGCAGGCGTCGAGCAGGCAGGGACCGACGTTGAATAATTCCTGCGTCGTCAGCAGGTCGGAGGAATGCGTGTAGAGGATGTGGTTGGTGTGGGCATTTCCTTTCGCGTCGGGTGAGATGATGATTTCGGGGATCGTACGGTCGGGTCCATCGCCGCCCTCGGTCTCGTCCCACCACAGAACGATCGCGCCGTCGTCCTGATAGGCCTGCGAGGCCATGATCATCGGCACGATCTGTGACAGGAAGTTGTCACCCTGCGCAATCCGCGCGTCGTCGCCGGTCAGATGCACACCCTGGTAGTCAAAACCGCCCGCTAATGTGGTGTGCATGTCGTTGAACTGGTCGGGCGTGATCCAATTGTACTGGGCTACCGTGTTGTTGGCGAGATCGGTCTGCAGCTGTTGCAATGGCGCGTAATTCCCGGCCAGCGAGTTCGCGGTCGTGGGGTCGCCGTTGCCGTTGGTGCTGGTAAAGAACACCTGCGGATTATGCTTGGCGGCATAGTTGTACTGGTTGCTGCCGTTCCACTGATTGACGCCGCTCGCGAAGGTGCCGGAAAAGCTGCTGAGCGGCACTGTGTACTGGTTCTTCGGCAGCGGCTGGTTATTGGTCAGGCTGACGTCGGTATCCTCCTGATACGAGCGCCAAGTCTGACCGGTATACTGGAGATCATTGCTGAGCGTGGCCCGTGTGGTCTGCACCGTTCCGCCCGGTACTTTGTACGGGTCGTTGTCGTTGAGCACGCCGAAATTGCTGCCGCCCTCCGACCACAGATAGCTCGGCTCCGAGGGATGGATGCCGACGCCGACATTCTGATAATTGCTCGCGTAGGAAACCTGCGCGGCGTTAGGATTGCCGGGGGTCACCAGGCTATTGATGTAGGGCGCGTTGGGATTGCCGAAAATCTGCTGCGGGCTCGATTGCGAGGGCGGCTGTGTCCAATTGTGGTTTTCCATGGCGATGACGAAAACAGTCTTGATCTGGCCGGCGACCGCCGGGGCGGCCAGACAGGCCGCGGTCAAGAAGCCCGACGCCGCGAGCAAAACATGGCGCGCCCTGTGGCGGCTGTTGCCAACATTTCCGTGCATGTCCCCTCCTGAAAACAAGGCTTCGCAGACGAACAGCGTCCGCCGCGCCAGCCTAAGGAGGGCCGGTTACGGAAATAGGTCTCTTCGATTACAGGTTAAGGAACGTCTGAAAAAGGGGTGATTGCGCGGCCGGGAGGCATGGAGACAGTTCTGGTCAGCGGTAGGACGTGCTTTGCGGCCGCATCGTCGGGCCGCGTTTGGCTGTCGAACGATCGTTTGCGCAAACGGGGACACTACGCCTTCTGATATTGCAATAGTCGCCGCCGGATGATGAACAGATTGGCCAGCGCACAGGTCACGATGAGGCGATGAGCGGTCTTCTTGAGCCCGCGGTAGCGCACCTTGGCGAAGCCGAACACCCGCTTGACGACCCCGATCGCATGCTCGACCCCCGCCTTCGCGAGGGCAGGCTCCGGGCCCGCACCTGCGACTTGGTTCGGTTCTTCGCCCGCTCGACCATGTCCACGACGCCGCGGTGGCGGTCGCGACGATTGACGAAGTCCCGCGCCGCGGGGGCGTGTTGCCGGATCACCGCGCGCTGGCCGCGGTAAGCCTGGTCGCCCCACACCCGGGTCTCTTGCCCGTGCCACAGTTCTGGCAGCGCCGTGCCGGCGGCGACATTGGCCGGCGTCGCCACCGCCACGTGGATCAGCTTGGTGCGGCTGTCGACGCCCAGATGCGCCGTCATGCCGAAGTACCACTTGCTTGCCCTTCTTCGTCTGGTGCATCTCGGGGTCGCGCGCCTTGTCGGCATTCTTGGTCGAGGACGGCGCGGCGATGATCGCCGCATCGACGATCGTGCCGGTGGCGACCTTCAACCCCTTCTCGGCAAGATGCCGCGGCACTTCTTCGAACAGCAACCGACCGAGGTCGTGGTGTTCCAGCAGAGGGCGGAAGCGGCACATCGTGGTCTCGTCCGGCGCCGGCTCGCGGCCGAGAGCCTGCCCTCGCGACGGCGGGGGTCGATGCCGACAAACCGGCGCATCGCCAGCGAAGCATAGAGCGCCTCTTCCGCCGCCGGGTCCGACAGGTTGAACCATTGCTGCAAAAAGTAGAGGCGCAGCATCCGCTCGGCCCCGACCGGCGGCCGGCCATTACCGGGTTTGGGATAGTAGGGCTCGAGCAACCCGCACAGCATCGTCCCCGGCACGACGCGTTCCATCTCGGTCAGAAATCTCGCCCGCCGCGTCGTCCGGGCGTCGCGCTCGGACCCCGCCGTCGCCAGCCTCGGCTGCTTCATCTCCCCAAACCTTGTGAAGGTCAACCCCGCTGCCGACTATATCATGATCACACGCCGCCCGCTTTTGCAGAGCTTCCCTGGTCGGGCCCGGGATCCCCGAGCACCCCGGATCGGGCCGGGGGCCGGCGACAGCCCGACAGCACGAGTTCTAGATTTCTTCGACGGGATCCTGCGCCGGCGGTGTCGAGGCGGATGATGGAAGTTCCGCATCCGCGTTGCGCCTCTCAAGACATTCATGAGAGCCTGCCCTCGCGAAAGCGGGGATTGCCGTCGTGGCCCGCGTCCGCCACATGGTCGATGGCGATGGGAAGCGACAGGCGGTCGTTCAAGACGACGACCAAGGGGCTGATGGCCTTGTCGGAGTGGCCGTCGGTCGAAGACCGCGCGCGCATCGTGATGGAGGCCACGGGGGTGTATTGGCCACGGGGGTGTATTGGCCACGGGGGTGTATTGGCCACGGGGGTGTATTGGCCACGGGGGTGTATTGGCCACGGGGGTGTATTGGCCACGGGGGTGTATTGGCCACGGGGGTGTATTGGCCACGGGGGTGTATTGGCCACGGGGGTGTATTGGCCACGGGGGTGTATTGGAAGCCGGTCCGGCAGATTCTCGCGGATGGCGAGTTCGAATTGGCGCTGGCGAACGCGGCGCGCGTCAAGGACGCGCCGGGCCACAAGACCGACGTCGACGATGCCACCTGGCTGGCCGAACGGCTGGCGCGCGGGCTGGTCCCGCGGGGGTTTCGCGCCGGATCGGCAGACCCCGGAGACGCGCAACCTGTCGCGCGCCCGCAAGCAGCTCGCGCGCGAGCGCGGCAGGCACATCCAGCGGCTCCCGAAGACGTTGGAAAGACACCAATATCAAGCTCGACCCGGTCATCGCCGACATCGTGGGCCTGTCCGGCCGTCGCGTGATCGGAGCGTTGATCGCCGGCGAGACCGACCCCGAGGGCTTTGGCGGCATTGGCCCACCTCTCGACCGCCATTCCCGGCGTCAGCGAGTTGCGCGCTGGCGTCATCCTCGCCGAAATCGGCCGCGACATGAGCCGCTTCCCGACCGCCGGACAGCTGATCTCCTGGGCCCGTGCCCGAAAAACAACGAGAGTGCCGGCCAGCGGCGCTCTACCCGGACGCGCGAGGGCGCGCCGTGGCTCAAGACCACCCTCGTCCAATGCGCCGGGGCCGCCGCCCGCGAGAAGGCCAGCTATTTCCAGGCCCGGTTTCATCAGGCCCGGTTTCATCGCCTGCGAGCCCGGCGCGGGGCAAAAAAAAGGCGATTGGCGCCGTCGCCGCCTCGAGCCTTCGGGCTGCCTATCACATGTTGAAGAATGGAACCCTCCACCAGGACCTTGGCCCCGATCACCTCGACAAACCGGCCCAAGCCCAAGCAAGTCCACCGCCTCGTCGACCGCCCGCGCAACCTCGGATTGGCCGTCCAAGTCACCCCCGTGGAGGCGGCGGCCTCATGTCCCCAAGACCCCTCAACCGCCGTTAGCCGCCCCGGGCCGCGCTCATCGACCGCCAGACGGCGGCCCGGCCGGCGCGGTCCCGCCGGTCAGTTTCGTTCTAGGTAGACGCGCCCTGTCGATTGCCGCTCGACGGTCCGCCGGGAGCGAGGACAGCGCGGCCATAATCGTGGCGATCAGGAGGGCGATGACGCAGTCGCTGACATCGCCCGGGCGGCGCAGCAATAAGACGGCTGCCCAATCGGCGGCGAAGAGCGCCGCGGTGACCAGCGTCGCCGACCAAAGCAGGCGCAATCCGGCCTTGGTCCCGAGCCAGATCAGACCGCCATAGAGGAACCCTTTCTGCAAAAACGCGACGATGTCCCTCTCCGAGCCTCTCATGTAAGCGGTAAAGGGCGTCCAGCCGAACCCGCCTGCCGCGACGCGCAACGGCGTGGGCGAAAGGGTCTGGTCGAGCGCCGCCGCAGCGAGCACCAGCGCAACGATGATCGCGTTGCCTCGGGCGCCGCCGAAGCGAAATAGCCAAGCGAAGGCGGCAGCCGAGCCGAGGGTGTCGGGGAGGCTCACGGTGCCCGCGACCACTCCCCGCAGCGCCAATGCCGACAGCGCTAGCAGCGGGTAGATCAAGCGAAACCGGTGCTGGCCGACTATGGCGCCGAGAAGCGCGCCGGCCGTCAGCCACGCCGCAAGGTCGAGTAGTAGCTCTCGCGCCGAAAGCGACGGTGACGCCGGCAGAAAGGAAGAAAACCGGCTGGCCAGCCATGTGGCGAGCAGGAGAGTTGGGGCCGGGTTCGCCCAAAACGCGCGCGACGCCGGGCTACGGCAATCAGCGGCGAGAATTGATCCGGCAACGGCGCCGAGCGCGGTCCCGATCGTGTTCCAATAGAAATCGACCGCCGCCGTGGTTCGTCCGGCGTCGTAATATTGGATCAGCTCAATCGTCAGGCTGAGCGCGGCGCCGCCGGAAATCGTCGAAGCAATCCGCCTTCCCGGACCGGTGCGAAACGAAAAGGACAATGCGGCAAAAAAACCCAGCGGCAGGTAGAGAAGAATATTCGTCAGAAAATCGCCCCGTCCATGCCACTCGTCCCAGCTCAAGATGAATTTTGCAAGCGGCCCGATCCCGTCCGGCGGCTGGCGAAACTGAAACGGAAAGAGGCAGCCGTAGACGATCATCGCGATCATCAAAAGAGTCAGCAACCGGAAGGGATCGAACAGACGCGGTCTTGGCGCTGCGCGGTGCCCGCAGGTCAACGGGCAGCTGCTTCGCTCCTCGCTGCCGTGGACCACCGCATCCTATAGGGTGCGGTCGCGCATCAGCCGGGCGCGGCTGCGCTGCCAGTCGCGGTCGCGCTCGCTCTGCGCGCTTGTCGGCCTTGCGCTTGCCGCGGGCAAGGCCGAGCTGCGACCTTGGCCCGGCCGCGCTCGTTGAAATAGATCGAGAGCGGCACCACCGTCACGCCCTCGCGCGCGGATCGGCCCCCAACAGCCGGTTGAACTCCTTCGCTGTGCAGCAGCAGCTTGCGCGGCCGTCGCGGCTCGTGGTTGAAATGCGCCGAGGCCGCATATTCCGGGATGTTGGCGTTGACCAGAAACAGCTCGCCGCCGCTCTCGTCGGCATAGGCCTCGACGATGCTGGCCTGGCCCTTGCGCAGCGACCTTGACCTCGGTGCCGTGCAGCACGAGCCCGGCCTCGATCGTGTCTTCGATCAGGTAATCGTGGCGCGCGCGGCGGTTCTGCGCGACGTAGCGATCGCGTCGCCCGCATCGCGCGCCCGAACCATCCCGACGACGTCGCTCAGTTGAGCAGGCCGGCGCCGCGCATCGCCCGCGCTCACCCGCTCCTGCGTCTCGGGCATGCTCGAGCACAGCGGCTGACGCACCGTCGCGGTTCGCATTCGCCGAGCAGCGAGGCGGCGTATTTCACCGGCGCCGGGCTGGTCTCGGCAAACAGCGCGTCGTGCAGCGGGATCAGCCGCTCGTTGATCCGCCGCACCGTCGCGACCTCGCCGCGCTGCCAGGCCTCGTGCATTTCGGCGCAGAGCCGCGGCGCGACATTGGCGGTGACCGAGATGCAGCCGTCGCCGCCTTGCGCGAGATAGGCGACGGCCGTCGCCGTCTTCGCCCGACAGCAGCGCAGAAGTCGCCGCCGATCTCGACCCGCATCTTGCAGCGGCCGCGCGAGGTCGTTGGTCGCGTCCTTGACGCCGACGATGTTGGGCAGCTTGGCGAGCCGCGCCATCGTCGCGTTGCCCATGTCGACGACCGAGCGGCCGGGAATGTTGTAGATCACGATCGGCAGGTCGACGGCGTCGTGCACCGCCTTGAAATGCTGATAGAGCCCCTCCTGCGTCGGCTTGTTGTAGTAGGGGCAGACGATCAGCGCCGCATCGGCGCCGGCCTGCCTTGGCCTGCGCGCGTCAGCTTCGATCGTGTGGTGCGGTCGAGTTCGTGCCGGTGCCGGCGATGACCGGGCACCTTGCCGTTGGCGACCTCGACGCAGAGTTCGATCACCCGCTCGTGCTCGTCATCGTGCGAGCGTCGGCGATTCGCCGGTGGTGCCGCACGGGACCAACCCATGCGTGCCCTTGCCCGACCTGCCAAGCGACGAATTCCTGAAACGCGCCTTCGTCGACCCCGCCGTTCGCGGAAGGGCGTGATCAGCGCGACAAAGACCCCTTGAACATCGTTTCCTCCCGGTTTCGACGCCAGACAGCCACGATAGTCCCCGACTGCGGCGGCTTCAACAGCGCCGGCGGCCGCGGCCGGCTCCGACTTGCACCGGCCTCGGCAAGAACCCGTAATAAATTTGCCTCATCTTTGACCTAGCACAGGAGCGGCTGGCCTTGCTCCCGCTCTTCCGGATCTTTTCTTTTCGGTTGTCCGTCATCGGGGTTGTCGCGACGGCTCGGGCGCAAGCGATTTCCGAGGGCGACCTCCAGGCGATGCGCGGCGGCGCTGGCGGCGGCCAACCGCCGGCGACTGGGCCGCGCCGATGCCGAGGCGGCGGCGATCCGCGACCCGCTCGCGCTAAAGTCGTTCGCTGGGCAGATTACGCCCGGCCCGGGCGCCGGCGGCAGGTTCGCCGAAATCGCCGACTTCATCGAGAAGAACCCGAACTGGCCGCGGCAGAAGGCGTTGCGCGAGCATGCCGAGGAGGCGATGTCGCGGGCGAGAGCGACGCGGTCGCCGCCGACTGGCTGAAGCGCCACCCCCCGATGGCGCGGCAGGCAGGTCGCGGGCCGCCGAACTGCATGATCGCCGCGGCGACGTCGAGCCGGGACGGCGGCATTGCGCGCGACCTGGGTCGAGGCCGATTTCAGTGCCGGCCGGACGAGCACAGCCTTCTCGCCGCCACGCGCCGTCCAATCGCGTCCGGAGGACGACGAGCAGCGGCTCGACCGGCTGATGTGGGACGGCAAGACCGAGGCCGCCTATCGGATGCTGCCGCGGGTGCCGGCCGATTACCGCGCACTCGGCCGAAGCCCGGCTGGCGCTGGCCGCACGGCGCCCAACGCCGAAGCGATGCTGGCCCGCGTCCCGCCGGAGTTGCGCTCCGATCCGGGGCTCCTCTTCGAACGGCTGCGCTGGCGGCGCAAGAAGGACATGATCGACGGCGCGGTCGAAATTCTGCTGGCCCAGCCCGGCGATCTCGGTGCGCCCGGAGGCTGGTGGCCGAGCGGCAGATCGTCGCGCGCAAGGTGCTCGCCACCGGCAATGCCGACCTCGCCTACCGCCTGACCCAGCAGCACGGGCTGATCGACGGCAACGCGCTACTCCGACGCCGAGTTTCTGCTCGGCTACATTGCGCTTCGCTATAGAAGGAGCCGGACCTCGCCTTCGACTATTTCTCCCACATCCTGACCCGCGTCGCAACACCCTACCCAAGGCGCGCGCCGGCTACTGGGGCGGGCGCGCCGCCGAGGCGGAGGCAAAGTCGATCTCGCCGCGAAATGGTACGCTGCCGGGGCGGAGCACATGGCGACCTTCTATGGCCAGCTCGCCGCGCACGAACTCGGCAACGACGCGCCGCCGCGCCCGGTCCCCGAGCCCGCGGCCGGACTCGGCCGAGCGCGCCGCTTTCGACCAAGACGAATGGTCCGCGCGCGCGCGATCCTCTTCGCGGCCGGCGACCGCGACACGCAGCAAGGCCTTCCTGCTGCAAATGGCCGAGACGGGCAAGACCCCGCCGATTTTGCGATGCTCGCCGATCTCGCCGAGAAGTACGGCCGCATCGACTTGGCGATCGCCGTCTCCAAGCGCGCCATCGCCGCCGGAATGCCGCTGATGATCCACGGCTATCCGGTCACCGCCTTGCCGAGCGGCGGCAACACCGAGCGGCGCTGCTCTTCGCGATCGTGCGCCAGGAGAGCGCCTTCGAACCGGACGCGGTGAGCCGGGCCGGGGCGCGCGGGCTGATGCAGCTGATGCCGGCAACCGCCAAGCAGCGTCGCCAGCCAAGACTGCAATTGCCGTATCTCGGCTCGCGCGGCTGACCAGCGACGGCGGTCTACAACATCCTGCTCGGCCGTACCTACATCGAGAAGCCTGATCGACGAATTCGGCGGCTCCTACGCGCTCGCGATTGCCGCCTACAATGCCGGGCCGGGGCGGGTGCGGCAGTGGCTGCGCGAGTTCGGCGATCCGCGCGGCGCGCGAGCATCGACATGGTGGACTGGATCGAGATGATCCCGTTCACCGAGACCCGCAACTACGTCCAGCGGGTGCTCGAGAACCTGCAGATCTACCGCGGCCAGGAAGGGCGAATTCTCAGCTGTCCCTCGCCGGCGATCTAGGGCGCTGAGGCCGCCGGCCACGCTCTTGCGACCCGGCGCCCACCGGGGCAAAGGCAGCCGCGATCCGTGAGGCAAGGCGGGGACGGACAGCGGACTCCAGGGGGTGGTCGCGGCGCAGACCGTGCTGAGCCACAGCGACGGCGGCCGCGGCGCTTGTGGGTGCGCGGCCACATCCACCACGACGCGCCGGCCCGGGCCGCGGCGGCCGCCTGGCGGAGACCGGCCATCAGCCGCCGGCCCAGCGCCGCCTGCCGCGGATAGATCGTATCGTCGCCGCGCTCCAGTTCGCGGAGTGCGGCCGCAGCGGCGGCCATGACCACCGGGTTGCTGTTGAACGTGCCCGCGTGGCCCACCTCGCCGCGGCTGATCAGGTCCATCACCTCGGCCCGCCCGGCCAGGCACGACAGCGGAAAGCCGCCGGCGATGGCCTTGCCGAACACGGCCAGGTCGGGCGTGACGCCCAGCGCCTCCTGGCGCCGCCGAGCGCCAGCCGGAAGCCGGTAATCACCTCGTCGAAGATCAGCAGGCAGCCATGCTCGTCGGCACAGCGCCTGCACGCCGCCAGGTAGCCGGGCCGGGCAAGATGCAGCCGCTGTTGCACATCACCGGCTCCATGATGACGCGCCGCGACTTCGCCCCGGTGGCGCTCCAGGATGCGCGCGCCACCAGCTCCAGGTCGTTCCAGGGCGCGATCACCAGGTCGCCGGCGGTGCTGGCCGCCTGGCCGTGCTGCCGGGGACCGGCCAGCGGCGCCGCAGGGGCCGGCGGCGCCAGCGGCGGCTGACGCTGTACAGGGCCGAGTCAAACCAGCCATGATAGTGGCCCTCGAACTTGCAGAAACTTCGCCGGCCGGTAAAGGCCCGCGCCAGCCGCCAGGCCGCGTGCACCGCCTCGGAGCCGAAGCTGTTGAAGCGCACGCGCTCGGCGCACGGCACCAGCCGGCAACGGCCTGCCGCCACCTCCAACTCGAGCGCGTGCTGCGCCGCGAAGATCTGCCCGCGGTCGAGCTGGGCCGTCACCGCCGCCATGACCGCCGGGTGGCTGTGGCCCAGGATCAGCGGCCCCTGCCCCAGCACGTAGTCGATGTATTCGTTCCCGTCCACGTCCCAGAGCCGCGCGCCGGCTGCGTGGCCGATGTAGAGCGGCACGGGCTGCACGGTGCGGCGAGCGTCGCTGGAAACGCCGCCGGCCAGCAACTGCCGTGCGTCGGCGTATAGGGCATGGGTGTGTTCGAGATTACGCATGGGTGAAAGTCCTATATGGGTGGCGACCTTACCGCCACGGTATCAGCAGCGGCAAATAGAAATGGTAGATCGGCGCGGGCATTACTTCAAACTCCGCCAGATAGTCAATCTGCGCCACCAACTGTTTGGC
>CAWCWA010000004.1:0-245312 GCA_963799085.1 uncultured Alphaproteobacteria bacterium
GCCTCCCGGAGGAGGTGGCGCGCGACGCGATGGCGCAGATCCGCGACGGCCGGGCCCGGATCGTCTACTGCTCGCCGGAGCGCTTCGCCCAGCCCGGATTCATGAACGCGGTCGGCCAGCGCGAGGTCGACCTGCTCGCCGTCGACGAGGCTCACTGCATCTCCGAGTGGGGCCACGACTTCCGCCCCGATTACCTGCGCCTGCCGCGGGTGCTCGAGCGGCTCGGCGGCCGACGGTGATGGCCTGCACCGCGACCGCGACCCAGGACGTCTCCGCCGAGATCGCCGAGCGCCTCGGACTTCAGCGACCCGCTGATGATCCGGGCTGGCTTCGACCGCCCCAACCTCAGCTTCGACATCGTCCAGTTCGAGGGCAAGGGATCGAAGGCGCGCAAGCTGGCGATGCTGCTCCACGGCCTGCGCGACGAGGCCAACCGCCCGGCGATCGTCTACTGCGGGACCCGCAAGGACACCGAGGAGGTCGCCCAGTCCCTGCGCGAGGCCGGCCTGAGCGCCGCCGGCTACCACGCGGGCATGGACCCCGACGAGCGCGCCTCCGCCCAGCACCGCTTCATGACCGGCGACGCCGAGGTGATCACCGCCACCAACGCCTTCGGCATGGGAGTCGACAAGGCCAACGTCCGCTCGGTCTGGCACTGGGCGATCCCGACGAGCGTCGAGGCCTACTACCAGGAGGCCGGCCGCGCGGGCCGCGACGGCCTCCCCGCCCGAGCCGTCCTCCTCGCCGGCCGCTCCGACCTGGGCCGCCTGGTCCGCTTCATCCAGATGCGAGAGGTCGAGCCCGAGTCCGTCTCCCTCTACGCCCAGCGCCTGAAGGCCGGCTCCGACCGAGGGCCGCTCCACCATCGACGCCCCCCGCATCGACGAGGACCGGGTCAAGCTGGCGATCGCCGAGCGAGCCGGCGCCTTCGAGGTGGAGCCCGCCCCCGGAGGCCGCCTGGAGCTCCGCTTCAACGACCGAATCGACCTGGCCGCCGCCCGAGCCGCCTGCAAGGCGGCCACGGACCGCTCGTGGCGCGCCTACCGGGCGGTCGAGTCGTTCAGCTTCGGGGAGAGCTGTCGGCGCCGGAGGCTGCTCGACCACTTCGGGGACTCGACCCCGGGCGCGCCGGAGAGCCGCTGCTGCGACGTCTGCGATCCGGAGTCGTGGCTGCCGTCGCCCGAGGAGCTGGAGGTGAAGGCGAAGCGCCGGAGCTCGAAGTCCGCCTCTCCCCCAGCCGACCTCTCACCCGAGGACGAGGCGCTGCTCGAGGCGCTCAGGGCCTGGCGCCTGAAGGCCGCTCGCGGCAAGCCTGCGTACACGATCGCTAACAACCGAACGCTCGAGGCGATCGCCGCCTCGCGCCCACGTGACGAAGCCAGCCTCGCCCAGATCCATGGGGTGGGGCCTACCTTCATGAAGCGCCACGCCAGCGAAGTGTTCGCGCTTGTCGGATCTCTCCCGTAGCACGCGCCTTCCAATTCGGCCAGTGCGCAACACGAATCCGTATTCCACCCCGTTGCCTCGCCGGGTCTAGACACGGAGGATCAAGTCCAGCGCCTGTTCAGAGCTAACCATTTGCGCACGAATCCAGACATGCGAGCTATGGAGGGCCGATAGGTGTACAGCGTCGACGGAGAACTGATCCTTTCCCCGTCCGACCTCAACCATTTCGTCGAGTGCGCGTACCTGACACGCCAGGACCTCCAGGTCGCGCAGGGAAAACTGACAGCCGAAGCGACCAGGAGCGACACCGCCGACCTTCTCGCCCAGAAGGGCGATGAGCACGAGCGCCAATACCTCGAGGCACTCCGGGCCGAGGGTCGCTCGGTAGTAGCTATCGAGGATCTGCCGCCAGACAAAGGGCGGAACCTCGATCTGCTGCGCCGCAGGGCGGATGACACCGCGCAGGCGATGCGCGAAGGACCCGATGTCATCTACCAAGGCACCTTCTACGCGGACGGCTGGCGTGGGCACGCCGACTTCCTCGAGCGCGTGCCGATGCCTTCCGAGCTGGGGGACTTCAGCTACGAGGTGATCGACACGAAGCTCGCGCGCCGCACGAAGCCGTACTTCCTTCTCCAGCTCTGCGCGTACTCGGACCAGCTCGCAGCCGTGCAGGGTCTCCTCCCCGCCCGGATGCACGTGGTGCTCGGGACCAGGGAGCGCGAGAGTTTCCGCGTTGACGAGTTCGTCCACTACTACCGACGGCTCCGGGATCGCTACGTCGAGCTACTCGCGACCGGCCTCGTGGGGGTTGAGCCCTACCCGGTCGAGCACTGCGAGCTCTGCCGCTACGCCGACCGCTGCGTCGCGCGCTGGGAGGCCGAGGACCACCTTTCGCTCGTCGCGAACATCAGGCGGCAACAGACCGTGAGGCTACGCGAGATGGGAATCGATTCCACTGCCGAGCTCGCTGCCGCCGAGTCAGCGCAGCGTCCCCGCCGTATGCAGATACACACCTTCGACCGCCTGCGCCAGCAGGCACGACTTCAGGGTGAGCAGCAAGTCGACGGCAGGTTCGCTACGAGCTACTCCCGCCGGAGCCGGAACGCGGCCTTGCCCTCCTCCCCAGCCCTCGGACGGGCGACATCTTCTTCGACATGGAGGGCGACCCGTTCTTCGAGGACGGGCTTGAGTACCTGTTCGGGCTCGTAACGATCGAGACCGGCGAGCCGCAGTTCAAGGCGTTCTGGGGCACGAATCGCAAGGGCGAGAGCGAGGCCTTCGAGGGCTTCATCGACTTCGTCGTCGAGCGGCGCAAGCGTCCACCCCGACATGCACGTCTACCACTACGCGCACTACGAGCCGGCAACGCTCGAGCGGCTGATGGGCTTCCACGCGACGCGAGAGGACGAGGTCGATGACCTGCTGCGCAACGGAGTCTTCGTCGATCTCTACCGCGCCGTCGAGCAGTCCATGCGGGTTTCCCAGCCCGGCTACTCGATCAAGCAGCTCGAGCCCTTCTACATGGCGGGCCCGCGAGGCCGAGGTCAAGGAGCGGCGGGGACTCAATACTCGATGTTCGAGCAATGGCTCGAGAACGGCGAACGACGACCTGCTCGAGGCGATCGAGCGCTACAACGAAGAGGACTGCCGCTCGACCCACCTCCTACGCGAGTGGCTGCTCGACCGGCGGGATGAGGCAGTGGACCGCTTCGGCGAGGATATTCCATGGCGGGCAGCCCCGGAGCCATACACGCCGGATCCCGAGGTCGCAGAGGAGATCGCCCGCCTCCAGTCCGAGCTGCTGACTGAGCTGGATCCCGAGCCCGACGCCGATCGCCCTGGGGAGGAGCAGCAGCGCTGGCTCGCAGCGCAGCTTCTCGACTACCACCGCCGCGAAGCGAAGCCGTCGTGGTGGGCCTACTTCCGACGCCTAGAGATGAGCGAGGAGGAGCTCGTCGACGACGAGGATGCCATCGGGCGACTGGAGCCCATCGGCGAGCCCGAGGCGCTTCCGCCGCCGGCTCGGTCGACGCTGTACCGCATGCGGTTCCCAAGCCAGGAGCACCACCTCGGGCCCGGCGGCGCCATCGACCCCGCGACCGAAGGCAGTGTGAACATCGAGGCGCTGGACGACGCAGCGGGCACACTGGTGATCAAGCGGGGCAACACGAAGCAGGATGACCCCCTGCCAGATGCGCTGATACCTAAGGGGCCGTTCGACACCAAGGAGCAGCGGGGAGCGCTGCGGCGATTCGCTATCGCGCTGCTAAGTTCGGAGGAGCCGGGACGCCGTGGCGCCTATCCGGCGGCGGCGTCGATCCTAGCCCGTGAGTTTCCGCGGACTGCCGCGGTCGAGTTCGGAGAGTCACTCCAGGAAGGTGCCTTCGAACTCGAACGGGCCACCGAAATCGTCCGCCGGATGGACGGAACCGACCTCTTTATCCAGGGCCCACCCGGCTCTGGCAAGACGCGTAACGGCAGCCGGATGATCGTCGAGCTGCTCCGCGAGGGGAAGCGAATCGGGGTTACCTCGAACAGCCACAAGGCAATTCACAACCTCCTTCACGCCGTCGAGAAGTGTGCCGACGAGGCGGACCTGAGCTTCACGGGCCTGCACAAGGCCGGCAGCGGTGCGGATAGCCGATATCAGTCGAATCTCGGCGACGCAGCCTGGATCGGCAGCACCAACGACAATGGAGACTGCGCCGATCCGGCTGTTCGACTAGTCGGCGGAACCGCATGGCTGTTCTGTCGCGAGGAGATGGACTCAACCCTTGACTACCTGTTCATCGACGAGGCGGGTCAGATTTCGCTGGCCGATGCGATCGCGCTTGCCACCTCGGCCACGAACGTCGTCCTCCTCGGCGACCCGCTCCAGCTGGCGCAGGTCTCGCAAGCGGTACACCCGCCAAGCGCCGGCGCCTCGGTCCTCGAACACCTTCTTGGAGACGACACCACAATCCCGCCCGAGCGGGGGCTCTTTATCGATAAGACCTGGCGGATGCATCCCGATCTCTGTCGCTTCGTCTCCGACGCAATTTACGAGGGCCGGCTCGAGTCCAACGAAGAGTGCACGACCCAGGACCTCCGCGGTGGTGGCGACATCACCGGAACTGGCATCCGTTGGATCTCGGTCGAGCACGAGGGCAACCAGCGCCGCTCCCCGGAGGAGGTCGCGGTCATTGAACAGGCCGTCGCCGACCTCGACGGCGCCACCTACACTCGCGCAGATGGCTCGTCCGGGCCCCTGGCCCACGACGAGATCATGGTCGTCTCGCCATACAACGCCCAGGTCCGAGACCTGCGGGAGGCACTTCCCGACCGGGTCCGCGTCGGGACAGTCGACAAGTTTCAAGGCCAAGAAGCGGCCGTCGTTTTCTACTCGATGGCCACGTCGAGCGGCGAGGATGTCCCGCGCAACATGGAGTTCCTCTTCAGCCGCAACCGGCTGAACGTCGCCGTCTCCCGCGCCCGCTGCCTGGCCGTGGTGGTTTCAAGCTCCGCCCTCACGAACATGCAGTGCAGGACGGCCGACCAGATGCGTTTGGTGAACCTTCTTTGCCGCTTGGTGACGTATGCGCCGTAGCAAAGAGACCCAGCTGGGCTTCACCCCCACCTAAGTGGCTCCGTACATCTCCGCATTTAGGTGCTCTAAGTAGGACGGAGATGGCCGATTTGCCGGATCCACTGGGAACCTTTCAGTGGGAATCGGGCCCGTGAGACGCTCAAAGTAGTCGAGCGTCATTCCCCGTGGGGGGCCCTCCGTTTGAACGACGTCCGGGATGCTGACTACGTAATCGCTGCCGTCATAGTCGAGCCGGATCACGCCTGCGTCGAAACCCCAGTGGCAGAGCTTGTTGAGACAGATGCCGTTCTTCAAGGTGTTCAACTCGTACCGTGCCCAAGGGAGAATGTGGGCCCCGTCGACCCCAGCGGATGCCGTACTCGGCAGCTTGGGAAGCCCATCGCCAGAAATTGCACAGGTATCGCTGTACGCATCACGGACCCGCTTGGCGAATGTCCTTCCCTCCGCGCTCCGGACGACGCTTCGACGCCATTGCGCGACTGCACGGCGTGCGGCTTCCGCCGGATCTGTTTCGTCCTCGACCGGCTCGAGCGGAACCTCTCCTGCCGTCGTGCTGATCGCGGTCTCCTCCTCCGGCATATCCAGACGAGCCGTGATCTCGTCGAGCACATCACCGTCAGTTCCGAGGGCTTTCCGAATCGCGGCAGCGGCGCGCTCGATCGCGCGGTGGTTCCCAGAGGACACAGCGTCTCTCGTGATCAGTGACGAGCTTCGACAAGGAAGTTGACAATGGCCGTGCGGCGTCCCAAACGCTCTGGACTAACGCCATGCGGAGTGGGACGTTCGACGTACCGCGCCAGACCAGATGCATTCCCTAGCCAAAGGGTCGTTGGTCGCAGCCTCACGCCACCCCCGCCAACGGAGCGCACATCTACATCGATGTCCGTGATCGAGTACTGGTTGTCTCGGACAAAATCAGCTGTCTTTGACGTCTCTTTCAGTGCCCGCTTTGGCTTTGGCAGCAACAGAGCGGCTGAAAGGAACATGTAGGCATGGCGGGCACCGTCCTCGTCGAGGCGGATGCGTGGCTTTCCCTGAACCCTGTGGGCCGCGCTGTGGCCGTCGATGAGGATCTCTGGTGTCAGCGCGTAGGAGATCGGAAGATCAAAGAGGTCTTCCACTCCAACGCCACCCTGGTGGCCGGCCAGCTCGTATTCCCCGCGGCCACCGCTGGTGCGGAGCGCGATCCTCACGACAAGAACCTAACGCTTCTAGGCGGTCACGGCTTCGGCCGGCTTGTCTCGAGGACTGGAATCAGCGGCGGTCGAGGTAGGTCGGCGATGCGGACTGCGAGCCACTCCGCCACCGGCGGCGTAACCGCATTCCCCAGAGCGTGATATCGGGCCGTGTCGGTCTCCTCCGAGTCGCGCATTTCGCGCAGCTTGGTCCAGTCTTTCGGAAACGCCATGACGCCCTCGCACTCACGCGGCGTTAGCCGCCGAACCTCGCCCTTGTCGGGATATGACACGTAGTTTCGACTCCAGTCGGTTCCAGTGTGCCGTGCGGACTCCGCATATAGGCAATAGGCGATGGCCTTCGTTACTGGTCTTTCTGGGCCAGGATGCTCAAGGACTCTTTTAAAGGGGGAAACAGGTTTCTCCCCATTCGGTCGGCTCGTCTCAGGCACCCCCTCGCCGCGTTCGGGCTCAAAAAGTATCGCCGGGGCACCTTGCGCGTCTCGATGACACCCGACAACGTAGACGCGGCTGCGAGACTGGGGGACTCCGAAGTTTTTGCTGTTAAGCACACGCCATCCGAGTGAATACCCGAGTTCGGCCAGCGTCCCGAGAACAGTTCCGAAGTCTCGTCCTTGGTGCGAGCTGAGTAGACCTGACACGTTTTCGAGGACAAGAACTCGGGGGCTGCCCTCTCCAACCAATCGAGCAAACTCATAAAAGAGACCCGATTGCCGACCGCGGAGCCCATCGCGTTTTCCCATTCGCGCAAGAGAGACGTCTTGACAGGGGAATCCTGCGACCCAGACGTCTGAGCTAGGGATATCTGCACCGTGTAACTCCCTGATGTCGTTCGTTTTCGGAACCAGCGGCCAATGCTGGTCCAGGACCGCGCGGCAGAATGGTTCTATCTCACACTGAAAGCCAATCTCGAAGCCGGCATGCTCAAACCCAAGATCGAAGCCCCCGATGCCGGAAAAAAGGGATGCCGCCCTGAAACCATGTCCCGGCGAATCCTCGGCCGGTCGGCGAGGTAGGTCAACGATCTTGGATTTAGTAGCCACTCCAGGCGAATGATCTTGTCAGCGCAAGCGGCGGAACCAATTTTCGACCGCCGTACGTTGATGCGCTAAGCGGCGAGGTTCTCCCCCGGTCTGCTGATCGCGACCTCCACGGCGGCTGCGCATGATTCGGGGTCCTTCTTCACGTCGAAGTCCCAGAATCGGAGTACATGCCAGCCGAGCTCGTGAAGGGCAGCGTTGGCAGCACGATCGCGCTCCATATTCCTGGCGATCTTCCGATCCCAGTACTCCCCGGACTTACCAGGCGTGAACGCTTTCGGATGGCCATGCCAGAACGCTCCATCGACGAAGACGGCGACGCGATGGCGACGCCATGAGATGTCGGGGCGACCTGGCAGGCGGCGGACGTTGAGCCGGTAGCCGCGGAGTCCGCGGCGCCAAAGCTCTCTCCGAAGCAAGAGCTCAGGGCCAGTGTTTGTCGCCCGAATTCTGGACATGGCGCGTGTCCGCTGTTCGGGTGTCAGGTTGTCGGTCACGCGACGCAGTATCTCTGCGAACATCGGGCAGGAGTTCGCTGACAGAAATTGGATGCCGCGTTTTCCGGGTATCGCGTGCGGGTCAGGGACCGATGGCAGGTCCCAGCACCAGAGCCAAGCCTCGCGGGTAGATGAGCCCGGGGTACAGGAGAGATCGCAGCCTGACACACGTCGGGGTCAGCGCTTCCCCCAGGAACCAAGTTGTTGTCGCGCGGCGTGTGCTTCTGGGCGGGATGCGCCAACACGCCTAGTATCGCTTTCTCAACTTCTCCCCGGGTCACATCGGACTTGGCTGACGACATTCTCACCCGCATCTGTGAGGAAAACCTGGCGGTCTACCGTGCTAGTCCGGTGCGCCTCAAGGAGGACGTCGCCCAAGAGGACGAGGTAGCCAGCAACTATCGCGGTCGTCTCGTCTACGAGCTCCTCCAGAACGCCGATGATGCAATGGCGGATGGTGCGACTCCTTCCGATCGGATCGTGTTTCGCCTGACCGATGACGATCTTTGGGTCGGCAACTCGGGTCGACCGCTCTCAGAGGATGACGTGAAGGGTCTTTGTGGCATCGGCGCTAGCACGAAGAGCGAATCTGAGGGGCCACGACGGGCAACGATCGGTCACAAGGGAATGGGCTTCAAGTCTGTGCTCGAAGTCACCGATGCGCCCGAGGCCCTGTCAACAAATCACTCGCTTCGGCTCGGGGCTGCTCTGGGCCTCGATGCCGTGGGCGCGTTGTTCGCCGATGCAGGAGAGCCTGGCCCCCGGAAGGTGCCTGCGATGCGCTTCCCGCGCGCGATCAGCAGCCCTCCGGACTACTGGCGGGAATTGGCCGATGACGGTATTCGGACGCTCTTTCGATTTCCCCTTCGTTCGGATCTGGGCGAGGCGGAGCGCGACCTTCTGTCTGAGCGGCTTCTCGGCTTCCCCATCACCTCCATTCTCTTCCTGAAGCATTTGGAGCACGTGGATGTTCGGGTGGAGCGCGGGGAGGAGATTCGTGAAGCGAGCTGGGAGCTCACGCGAGAGCGAAAAGAAGATGGTGGATGGACCCTTTGTCCGGGGCTGACAGGCAGCGGGCTGTATCGGGTCAAGATTGACTCTCCAATTGACGCGGCAACGTTCCTGGTCGCCCACGACGCTGACATTGAGATCGGGAGGAGCCGGGGAGGACTGTCGGCGCAGGTCTGGGAGGGCATCGAACTCTCCGAGGTCTCGGTCGCCGCACAGCTTGAGAGCGACCATCCGATCGGGGTGCGATCCGAATGGCGGAAGTTCCATATCTTCCTTCCAACCGGCGAGATCTGCCCCTATCCGTTTCTGGTCAATGGAGCCTTTTCATCGGACCTGTCGCGACGCGACATACGGATAGGAGAAGGATCGGGGGACTACAACCGCCATCTTCTGCAGTGCTGTGCGCGGCTATTTCGCGATCGACTTGTCCCGGGACTCCAGGACACCGGTTCGAGCGCCACCGAGATCCTCAGGCTGCTCGACAGAGAGGTTGAACCGAGGGAGCCTGCTGAACGAGAGCCGGCCCAGGCGCTTTACGAGGCAATGCGTGATGCGCTCTCCGCGGAGCCGTTCCTTGATGCTGCAGACACCGAAGGTCGCCTTTCGCTTGGTGACTGCATTGTCCCTCCGCTCGTCTCTGATGAGACCGTCGGCTCTGAGTTGCGCGACCTGCTTCCAGCCAGTGTTCGCTGGGAGGGTCGGCGATTCCCGACTCGGGAGCTCTGCGGGAGCCGATACGCCAGAATCGCCGTGGATCACGGCGCTGTCGAACTCACCCACGACGTCGCTCCCCGAATGCTTGCCGCGAGCGATCTGTCCGAGGTTGCTCTCAAAGAGCACGAGTCCGGCGGCTATTACGTCGATCCGGTACTCAGCATTCTCGAGCGCCTCTGGGCCAGCCTCGAAACATGGCGCCGCCAAGAATTTGTTCAGGCGGTCCGCGAGGAGGCGCTGTTTCCAGTCGACGAACGCGCAGGCATGGTGGAGAGGGTCACGACCGATGGTCGTGAGTGCTTCTATCCCCCTCGCACTCTGAAAGGGACAGTTCCTCTCCAAGGGCTGAGCTTCCTAATGCAGGACGTCTGTTGGGGCGCGCTCTCCGCGCCCGAACGCAACGCCGCACTGCGAAGCCAGATGACAGCTTGGACGGCTCTGTTCGGACTGCGAGAGTTCAAATTTCCCGACGTGATGCGTGCGAGCGTGCTTCCGGCGCTCGCTTTGGGCATAGCGGCAGACGATCCACGTCGCGCAAGTCTGTGCAGTTTCGACGTTCTTGCCGCGATCTGTCAGCTCAGCGGGCGGACGCCGAACCCCGCAGCGCCGCTGCCGTATGAACGTCTCGGGCCTAATCGCGCCCTCTTCAATCTTGCGCGCCTGCCCGTGCCATCACGGACCCGGACAGATGACAAGTTCGTATGGCGTCCGGCCTACACGGTCTACCTGGGTGAAGACTGGGTCGGACAGGAATCAATCGAGCACGTGCTGTCTGCCATGAGGTCCGTCGGTGCCACGCCTCCTGAAATCCCGTTACTCGCTCCACCGACCGAACTGATCGGGCGCCTGGCCCAATTCAGCCATCTGAGGGACACAGAAGAAGACTTGATCGCGGCGGGTGAGGAGGGCGAAGACGAGGTCGCGCTTGATGAAGACGAGGAACAACCGCTTGATTCCGACGAACACGACCAATGGCTGCGTTTCCTCACGTGGATTGGGGTCAACCGCGGATTGCGACAAGTTCATTTCCACGACGTCGAAGACCGCAATTCGGGTTGGTTAACAACCGAGAACTTGACCCGCCCCCGCGGTCGAGCCTTTGAACGCGTCCCACAGGAGCTCTGGAATGCGTTTCGCGAGAACGCTGGCGTGCTGGTCGGTGAACACCAGCCTTCAGGCTCCGAGGTCGCCTACTTCTACCGGTTGCATGACCTGGACCATGCCGCTTCGATCCTGGCCACCGCTTCCCAGGATCCGAGCAACTCAATTGGAAAGGCTCTCTTCGAGCACCTCGCACTCAACTGGCCACAACTTCAGCGCTACACAAGAGCCCAGTTTGCAGTTGTGCCTGGCGATCGTGCCCCCAGCCGCCGCACAGCTCCGGCCCGCGCGAAAGAGGATGAACTGTCGGAAGCCGGCGATGACTTCTGGTTGTGGCGGTTGCGAGGCCAGGAGTTCTGTCCAACGAGCCACGGACCGCGTGCACCACGGCGGGCATGGCTTCCCTCTAGCGAGATCGAGCGACGGTTTGGACGCCGCGGATCTGATCCTGCTCAGCTCTTGCCACTGCTCGAGCTGTCGCGGGACCTTCCGGTCGAATCGGCGAGCAATCTCGCGCGAGTCCTGGGCGTCCGAGGCGAGCTAACGCCCTCAAGCTTTGAGGCGGAAGACGCGCGCGTCATCCTCGACCGCATCGAGAGAATATGGGCTTCCACGGCTGTGGCTGACAGGGAACGTGTCCTGCGACAAGTCATCCGTCCGGCCTACCGAAACCTCATCGAGCTCCTTCCGGGGGCAGAGGATGACCTTCGCGCCGGCTATGTCGAGGGCGCACTATCTGGTTCGCCGCTCTTGGTCGAAAATGGGCGCGGCGACGTCACTCAGTCCCCGGTATGGGTCGCGATCGCCTGCCGGGTGCGTTCCGCGCGGCCGACCTTTAGCACGATGACCGGCTTGCCGGCGGCCGAGGCGCGGTCGAGGGCGGCGGCGAACCGCTCCGGCGCGCGCACGGTCTCGATGAAGCAGCCGATGACCGCGGTGTGCGGGTCGTCGACCAGATATCCGAGATAATCGGCCGCGGTCAAGACCGCCTCGTTCCCCGACGAGGCGATGTGGCTGAAGCCGAAGCGGCGGATGTCGCTGACGAGGCTGACGCAAAAGGCGCCGCTCTGTGCCACGATCCCGACATTGCCGGCGAGCCCCGTCGGGTCGCGCAACTCCTGCAGATAGGTCGTGCTGCGGTGATATGGGTTCAGCACGCCCATGCAGTTCGGCCCGCAGAGCGCGATCCCGGCCTCATGGCAGATGCCGGCGATTTCGGCCTGGAGCCGTCGCCCGTCCTCGCCGCGCTCGGCAAACCCGCCGTCATAGACGACCGCACCGTTGATCCCGCACCGGGCGGCGGCGCGGAACGCATCGAGCACGCGCTCATGGCCGAGGCAGAACGCGGCCAGATCGGGCGGCTGCGGCAATTCGGCAAAGCCCGCATAGCAGCGGCGGCCGAGCACGGTCTCGTAGCCGGGATTGATCGGATAGATCGGGCCGGCAAATCCGATGCGGTCGAGCGACAGGATCAGCCGGCGTCCGATCGTCGGTTTTTCGGAGGCGCCGACGACGGCGATCGATTTTGGCGCAAAAAGCGCATCGAGCCGCATTCTCGCCCATCCCTCCCACCGGCCGAAACCCGGCGAGAATACCACAGTCCCGAAGCGTCTCTAGAGGCGCGTCGACAGCCAGATCGCGAGGCGGGAGCCGCTCTTGACGATGCCCGTAAGGATGTCGTAGCCGGGGGCGTCTTCCGCGCCATGGGCAACCGCAATGTCGCGGTGGGCGATTTCGTCGTCGCGGAAGGCGAGAATCGTGTCGCGCAGCGCCGGGTCTTCCTCGGCCAGCCGTTCGACCTGCGCCTTATAATGTTCGTCGATGACCTCTTCGATCGCGACCGTGCAGGCCATCGCGGCGGGCTCGCCAAGAAGCGCTGTCGCGGCCCCCAGCATGTAGCCGGCGACTGACCAGACGGGCTGCAGCAGGGTCGGCCGCACCCGGCGGCTCGTCAGTAGGGCCTCGAACTGCGCGAGGTGGCGGTTCTCGACCTCGGCCATCTGCCGGATGACGCCGGCGGCGCGCGAGTGCCCGAGCACGTCGAGCTGACCTTGATAAATCCGCGTCGCGCCATATTCGCCGGCGTGGTCGACGCGCAACATGCGCGCGATCTCGTCCGCGGGAGCGAGGTCTCCCGGAAGCCGGTGCGGCGGCCCGTCGGTCATCGCCCGCGCCATCGCCGCCGCCGCCGCGTTCGGGATTGATAGAAGGCCAGCCCGCAAACGCAGGCCATCGCGACCGAGGCGACGAGGTTCCAGCCGGCGAGCGTAATCCCCCACAATGACCAGGCAGGCTCGTCGCACCGCACCGCCTGCCGGCCCAGCAACTGCGCCCGCAGCGCCTCGATCGTTTCGGGCGGAGCGGCGTCGGCGGTACAGGCGGTCGGCCCAGCGAACCAATGCCGCTCGACCCCGACATGATAAAAGGCGAGGCTGGCGCTGGCGACGAACACCAGGGTCAGCAGTAGCGCCACCCAGGGCAGGCCCGGTCGATTGCCGACCATCGTCGCGACAAAGGCGATGACGATCGCCACCGCCCAGGGCCAGCGCTGCATGACGCAAAGCTCGCAGGGGGCGAGCCCGCCCCAATATTGCGCGGCAAGCGCCGTGCCGAGCACGATGGCGCTCGCGGCCAGCACAAAGACCGGGAAATCTCGGTTGACGCCGCCCATGCCCTCAAAGATAGCGCAGCGCGAGGAAGCCGCCAACGAGGGCGACGGCGAAGAGGCTCGTCACCAGCATCAGCCGGCGCTCGATGAACTCGCGCACCGGCTCGCTGAGCCACCGCAACAGGGCGGCAACCAGGAAAAACCGCAGGCTGCGCGAAACCAGCGAGGCGAGCGCGAAGGGCAGCAGCGGAAATTGCGCGACCCCGCTCGCGATCGTGATCAGCTTGTAGGGGATCGGCGTCAGACCCTTGATCAGGATGATCCACACGCCCCATTGCGCGAAGGCGGCCTTGAGCGCGTCGTAGCGGTTCATCGCGTGGTAGAATTCGAGCACCGGCCGGCCGATCGCGTCGAACAGGAAATAGCCGATCGCATAGCCGAGAAAGCCGCCAAGGACCGAGGCGATCGTGCATACCGCGGCGATCAGGAAGGCCCGCCGCGGCCGCGCCAGGATCATCGGGATCAAGAGGATGTCGGGCGGCAGCGGAAAGAACGAGCTTTCGGCGAACGACACGGCCGCCATCGCCGTCATCGCGTGGCGGCTCGCGGCCAGCGCCAGGGCGCGGGAGTAGAGGCGTTCGATCATGCCGGCAAGAGATGCGGCCGCTCAGTTCTCGCTCGCCGCCGGGATCGCGATGCCCTCATAGAGCTCCGACAATGTCACCGCCAGATATACACGCGCTGCCACGTGACGTAGATAGGCACCAATCGCCCCGCGCTCCACAAGCCGCGCCTGTTGCCGAAATTACGATGCTAAAATTGCCATAATTGCATGTTAGCTCTGGTCCGTTGGCGGCGCAGAAAGGGCAAGCGGGAGTATGGCCGGAAGATTTGCTGATAATTCGTTGCAAAGAACAGCAAAAACAGCAAAACGGCGGATTGCCGCGGAGCCGGCCGTTCGCGAAACAGGCTATTCGGCGGCAGCGTCGAGGCCGGTGGCCGTAACTGGATCTAGGAAACCGCCCGATTGCCGGCGCCAGAGCTTGGCGTAGGTGCCGCCGGCGGCCAGAAGCTGGGTATGGGTTCCCTCTTCGACAATGCTGCCCTGGTCGAGCACGACGAGCCGGTCGAGGCGCGCGATCGTCGACAGCCGGTGGGCGATGGCGATGACCGTGCGCCCCCGCATCAGGCTTTCGAGTTGTTCCTGGATTGCCGCCTCGACCTCGGAATCGAGCGACGATGTGGCCTCGTCCAAGACCAGGATCGGCGCGTCCTTCAGGATCACCCGGGCGAGTGCAATGCGCTGGCGCTGGCCGCCCGACAGTTTGACGCCGCGTTCGCCGACATGGGCGTCGAGCCCGCGCCGCCCGTTCCAGTCCTCGAGCCCCTCGATGAAGTCGAGCGCCTGCGCCTGCGCCGCCGCCCGCCTAACTTCCCAGTCGTTCGCCTGCGGCCGGGCATAGCGGATGTTGTCGCGGATCGAGCGGTGCAGCAGCGAAGTGTCCTGCGTCACCATCGCGATATGCGCGCGCAGGCTCTCCTGCGTGACCTGGGCGATGTCCTGGCCGTCGATCAGGATGCGGCCCCCTTCGAGGTCGTAGAACCGCAGCAGCAGGTTGACGAGGGTCGACTTCCCGGCGCCCGATGGCCCGATCAGGCCGACCCGCTCGCCCGTCGCAACCGCGAGGTCGACGCCGTGCAGGACACCCTTGGCGGTGCCGTAACCGAAGCGCACCCCCTCGAAATGCACCGCGCCGCGTTCGACCCGCAGCGGCGTGGCGTCCGGCCGGTCGGTCATCAGCCGCGGCACCGCGATCGAGCGCATGCCCTCCTGCACGACGCCGATATTCTCGAAGATCGTCGTGATGTTGAGCGCCACCCAGCCGGCGATGCTGGCGATGTGCCAGGTCAGCGGCAAGGCCATCGCGACGGTGCCGACCGCGATGCGGCCGTCGCTCCACAGCCAGATCGCCGCACCCGCGGTGCCGACGACCATCGCCGCGTTGAGCGTCGCGAGGCAGAGATTGAGCAATGTCATCAGCCGCAACTGCCGGCGATGCGCCTCGGTCAGATCGTCCATCGCCTCGCGCACGAAGTTGTCCTCGTCGCGCGGCCGGGCGAAGAGCTTGACCGTCAGGATGTTGGTGTAGCTGTCGACGACGCGGCCCGAGAGCGCCGATCGGGTCTCCGACATCCGCCGCGACCGGTCGCGCAGCCTGGGCACGAACCAGCGCAACAAGACCGCGTAGCCGGCGAACCACAGCAGCACCGGGACGGCGAGTCGTGCATCGTTCGACGCCAGGAGCGCGATCGCCCCGCCGCCGTAGACGAGGATGTACCAGACCGCGTTCGTGGCCGAGACGAGGCTTTCGCGCAGGGCCGGCCCGGTCTGCATGACCCGGTTGGAGATCCGGCCGGCAAAGTCATTCTGAAAGAAGGTCCAGCTCTGCCGCACGACGTGCCAGTGGCTCTGCCAGCGAACGAGGTTGGAGAAGCCCGGAATGATGCTCTGGTTGGTGATCAGGTTCTGCAGCAACATCGCCGCCGGGCGGGCGACCAGCAGCACGAGCGCCATCCCGAGCAATTGCAGCCACGAATCGCGCAGCATCGCCTCCGGATCGGCACTCGAAATCATGGTGATGACCCGGCCGACGAAAACCGGGATCAGGGTGTCGAGCACGGCCACGATCGAGCCGGCGACGAACAGCGCCACGACGAGGCGCCGGGCCTGGCGCGCATGATGCCAGTAGAATGCGCCGAGCCCGGCCGGTGGCGGCGCCTCGGGCGGCATCGCCGTCGGGTCCAGCAGACCTTCGAAAAACTCGAATAAACGCATTTGCCTTTTTCGTTCTTAAACGTCGCCACGGAGGGCAAGTGACATCGACCGCGGGACCTTCGGCAATCCTACCACAGCCAACTTCGACGCGACGACGAAGATCGGGGATTTGTCGCGCCGCCGCGCCGTGTCGGCTGCGGATATTGAGCAGATCGCCGAATTTAGATATGGTTATTTCCTGACGAAAAGGGGAAACGCGATGCATGCGCAGAGTAGCCGCGGCCAAAGCCGCCGTTCGATTTACTGCATTCTGCCGCCGCATGTGCTGCATGAGATGGCGCGGCGCGGGAATGCCGCCCAGCGCAATACAGCGCTCGACACAATGGCGGTCGACGCCACCCAGCGAGCCCAGCGGATGGCGTTCATGCTGTCGGCCGCGTTCGCCAGGCCGGCGCCGGTGACTGGCGCGCCGCCGCAAGTCCATCGCACGATCTACACCGCATCTAACGACCAGACCCTGCCCGGCCGCCTCGTGCGCGGCGAGGGTCAGCCGCAATCGGGCGATCCGGCCGCCGACGAGGCCTATGATGGGCTCGGCCATACCTTCGACTTCTATCTCGAAGCCTACCAACGCAACTCGATCGACGGGCTGGGGCTGCATCTCGACGCCACCGTCCATTACGGCCGGGATTACGACAACGCCTTCTGGAACGGGCGGCAGATGGTGTTCGGCGACGGCGACGGCACGGTGTTCAACCGCTTTACGATCTCGCTCGACGTGATCGGCCACGAACTGACCCACGGGGTCACCGGGTCCGAGGTCAACCTGACCTATTTCGGCCAGTCGGGGGCGCTCAATAAATCGGTCTCCGACATCTTCGGCTCGCTGATCAAGCAATATGTCCTGAAGCAGACCGCCGACCAGGCCGACTGGCTGATCGGCGAGGGGCTCTTGACCTTCCCCGGCCAGGCCTTGCGCTCGATGAAGGCGCCCGGCACCGCCTATGACAACAACGTCATGGGCAAGGACCCGCAACCCGCCGACATGCAGCATTATCTGCGCACCGGGCAGGACAATGGCGGCGTCCATCTGAATTCGGGGATTCCGAACCGCGCCTTCTATCTTGCCGCGACGGCGATCGGCGGCAACGCCTGGGAGAAGGCGGGGCAGGTCTGGTACGACACGATCCGCGACCGCAGCCTCCGCCCGACCGCCAATTTCGCGAACTTCGCCGGCCATACCGTCGCCAATGCCGGCCATCGCTACGGTTCGGGCAGCGCCGAGCGTAAGGCCGTCGCCGACGCTTGGGCGCAGGTCGGGGTCAAGCCCGCCTGAACTTTTTCCAGCCTCTCATCCGGGCGGACGCGGCGCGCCGGCCTTTTGCCGCCACAACTCCGCGACCTCGCGGCGGACCCAGGCGGCCAGCGAGCCGAGGCCCGGCGCCTCCTTGTCGAGCGTCTCGGCCGGCTCCTCGTGAAAGCGCAGCCCGATCTTGTGGCCGTCGGCGGCTTCGAGCCCGACATCGTATTGATAGCCATCGGCCGGACCCGGCCGCCCCGCGCCGTGCGCCAGATCGTAGGGCGAGCCGGCGAGGGCGGCGACATCGAGGCGCTCGAACATTTCCCGCTCGTCCGCGGTCAACGGGCGGCCGCCGCCGGTAAAGTCGGAGTGGAGTTCGGCGGTTCCGCTGTCGAACCGGACCGCGCCGCCGATCGGCTGATGGTAAAGGCCACCGCTGCGCTCGAAGGCCACACTCCTCAACGGACTAGCCATCGCTTCCTGACCTTTCATCACCGGCGCCGCCCCGCAGCCGCCGAGCACGAGCAGCAACGGTCCTAGAAAGCGCACGATCAGTCGAATGGAGACCACTCGAACTAGATCGGAAGCCCAACCATCGGGGACAATGCCGCCGAGTGCGAAGACCGCCGGCAAGCGTCATTTACGGCCGGCGGACGCGGCTGCCGTATATCCTACCTCGAAAAGAACGCGGTCCGGTAGCGCTCGACCGAAAGCGGCAATTTCTCCGGCGCGCGGCCGTTGTCGATCCACCAATCGAGGTTGCCGGGCCCCCAGTTGTAGGCGGCGATCGCGTCGGGCCAGTTGCCGTAGCGGCGAAACATCAGGGCCAGATAGGCCCGCCCGAGGCGGCGGTTTTGCGTCAGGTCGAACCGGTCGCCGCCGCCCAGATCGGTCGCCGCCGCCAGCGATACCTGCATCGGCCCCTGCGGCGCTTCGAATTCCGGCCGCCACATGCGCCGGTCGGCGCCATGGTTCGACTCGATGCCGTCGACGGCAAACGCGATGCGGTCGAGATCGATGACGCTCGCCGGTCCGAAGAGCCCGATTTCGGGCGCGCGAAACGCCAGCCCCCTGATCACCGTCACCGCGTGGTCGCGCGGGTCGGAGAAGGATACGGTCTCGACATTACCATCGGAGCCCTCGCCCGGCCTGGGCACGGGCAACGCCGAGGCGCCGCGGATGATCTGCACCGGTCGCATGTCGGGATTGGCGAAGGTTACGGTTTCGACCCGATCGGGTTTGCCGGCGCCGCCGCCATTGCCGCGCACGATCCTGACCGGCGCCCCTCTCCCGCCATCAAAGGTGACGATCTCGACCTTGTTGCCGGGTCGGCCGATCAGTTCGGTGACGGGCGGCGGCGCGCCTTTTCGCACGTGCCGCGTCTTGTGCTTGCCGTGATCCCCGGCGAGCGGCACCGCCGCCGGCCAGACCAGGGCGGCGGCGAACAGGATCGGCCAAATGCTGCGCTTCAACGGTCCCCCGATTTTCCCGCCGGCGCGATCGAATGCCTCGATCCAGCCTGTGGAGCGGCGGCGGCGCGATGTCAAGTCCGCAGCATTGGCGCTTGTCAGCAAATCGACCGGCGGGCTAGCATCACGCAGCATTCGAATTGCATTTGGGAGCGCGCGGCATGCCGAAGATCCTGGTCATTCACGGTGCTGGAATGAATATGCGCGGCAAGGTCCAGACTGAAATTTTCGGCACGATGACTTTGCCCGAATACGACGAGCGCATCCGCGGCTACGCCGCCGAACTTGGCCTCGATATAGAGATCTTCCACTCCAACATCGAGGGCGAAGTCGTCAACAAGCTGTATCAGGCGAACGACCAGGGCTTTGATGCGGCGTTATTCAACCCGGCTGCGTTTTCTTCGGGCTATCCGGCATTGGTCGCCGCGATTTCTCAGGTGAAATTCCCGACGATCGAGGTGCACATCTCGAACCCGGTGCGGCGCGGTCCCGTCTCGGAGACGGCGCGGGTCAGTCTCGGCATGGTCACCGGCTTTGGCCTGCCTGGCTATTACTTGGCGTTACGCGGCGTCAAGGACCTGCTGGCCGCGAAGAAATGATACGCGCCGCCATCGTCGGCATCGGCAATTGGGGCCGCAGGCTGGTCGGCGCTGTCCAGGGCAAGAGCACGGCGATCCGCTTCACCGCCGGCCATAACCGCACGCGGGCCTCGGCCGAGGCGTTCTGCGCCGAGAACCGCATCGAGTTGCGGGACGACCTCGACGCGGTCCTGGGCGATCCGGCGATCGACGCCGTGGTGTTCGCGACCCCGCACAGCCAGCATGGCGCTCAGGTCGAGCGCGCGGCGGCTGCCGGCAAGCACATCCTGATGGAAAAGCCGTTCACGCTCGATGTCGCCAGCGCCAGCCGCGCGCTCGACGCGGCGGCGCGCGCCGGCGTCACGCTCGCCGTCGCCTACCCGAGGCGATTTCATCCGGCGATGATCGAACTGAAGGCGCGGGTCGCGGACGGCCGCCTCGGCGCGGTGACGCACTGCGCCGCGGCGCAGACCTCGCCGACCGGGCTGACGATGCCGGCCGACTACTGGCGCTCCGACCCGCAAGAGGCGCCGGCAGGGGCGATGACGGCAACCGGCGTCCACAATCTCGACGCCATGATCTATCTCTTCGGGCCGATCGACGAGGTCTACTGCACAAGCCTGCGGCGGGTCATGCCGCGGCTCGAAGACACGACGACGGTCATGCTCGGCCTCGCCAACGGAGTTTCGGCGACGCTTTACTGTTCGCTTGTCACCGCCCCCAGCTATCGCTTTGCCGTCTACGGCACGAAGGGCGCTGTCGAACTGGCGATGCAGGAGGTGGAGTTCCGCTTCACGCCCGTGGGGTCGTCGGCGGCGTCCGAGATCGTCAGCTACAAGGGGTTCAATCAGCTCCGCGCCGAACTCGACGGCTTTGCCGCGGCCATCGCCGGCGAGCGGCCCTATCCGATCACGCCCGAGGAAATCCTGCACGGCGTCGCCGCCTTCGAGGCGATCGTCCGTTCGGCACGGGAGCATCGGCCGGTGAAAGTCGCGCGGGTCTAGCGCCCGGGCAGCCTCAGCGTTCCGAGGTGACGGGCGACGGCGGCGAGGTCGGCCGGCTCGGCAGCGATGCGTCGCTCCTCTTCGAGGAGGATCGCCACGGTGTCGCGGATTTGCTCTTCGGTGTGATCCGCGGTCAGAAAGAAGCGCAGGCGGGCGGCGCGCTCGGGCACCGCAGGATAGAGGATCGGCTGAACATTGACGCCGTGCTCGAACATCGCCTGCGCCAGGCGGCCGGCCCGGATCGAACTGCCGGTGATGACCGGCACGATCGCGGCGCCGATCGAGCCGCCGACATCGAGACCGCCGTCGCGCGCCAAGCGGAGAAAAAGTGCCGCCCGTTCATTCAGGCGGCGCACCCGTTCCGGCTCCCGCGCCAGCAATTGCACCGCGGCCAGTGCCGCGGCCGCCGCGGACGGAGCCATCCCGACCGAGAATACGAACCCCGGCGCCGCGAGCTTCAGGTAGTCGATCAACTCCGCTCTGCCGGCGATATACCCACCGCAAGAAACGAGGCTCTTGCTCAGCGTTCCCATCCAGATGTCGACATCGGCGGGATCGATCGCGAAATGCTCGCCACTGCCAAAGCCGCGCCGCCCCAGCACCCCCAAGGCATGGGCCTCGTCGACCATCAGCCAGGCGTGGTGGCGGCGGGCGGCGGCGATAAAGGCGGGCAGGTCGGGCACGTCGCCGTCCATGCTGTAATGCCCCTCGACGACCAGCAGGGCGCGGCCGTTGCGGGGTCTCGTCTGCGCCAGCAGCCGATCGGCGGCCTCGTGGTCGAGATGGGGAAACGGCACGCGCCGCGCCCCGGACAGGACCGCACCCTGGACGATGCTGTTATGGATCAGCGCATCATGGACGATGACGTCGTTGCGGCCGAGGAGGTGGCCGATGACGGTGACGTTGGTCGCATGGCCGCCCACCAGCGCCACCGCGTCTTCGGCGCCGTGCAGCTGCGCCAGGGCGCCTTCCAGCTCCCGATGGATCGGCCGTTCGCCCGACACCGGTCGGCTCGCCGAAACCGACGTGCCGTAGCGGTCGATCGCCGCCTTCGCCGCCGCGACGATCTGCGGGTGGCCGTTCAGCCCGAGATAGTTGTAGGAGGCGAAGTTGACGTAGCAGCGGCCGTCGATTTCCGTCTCGGCGCCGGCGATGCCTTCGTGCACGCGAAAGAACGGGTCGGCGATGCCGAGAAAATCCGCGGCCTCGCGGATCATCCGGATTTCCTTGAAGCCATCGAGTGCCGCCGCGTCGAGCCGGTCCCCCGCCGCGCCGCTCTCCGGACGCGTAGGGGAAGGAAAGGTTTTTGTGCGGGCAAGCGCCGTCGAAGACAGTTTTTCGAGGAGACGGGCTTTGGCCTGAGCCGACAGACCGAAGAGGGTGCGTCCCTGATCCACGGGATTACTCGGCCGCCTCCGAATTCGTTTCCGGCGCTTCCAGTTCGGCGGCTTCATGACGCGCCGCCAAAGCGATCAGGGCGGCGTCTCGGGGCCGCGCCGCCGCGGCCTCGGCGAGCCGCGCGGCAATCGAGGCGACGCTGGCGCCTTCGGCCAGTGAAACCAGCGGCAGGTCGATCCGCAACCGGCTCTCCAGACCGAGCCGAAGTTCGACCGCCATCAACGAATCCATGCCGAATTCGGAGAGCGGGCGGGCCAGGTCGATTGCGCTGCCCGGAAGCCTCAGGATTGACGCGGCTTCCTCGGCGACCACGGTTTTCAATAGGGCCGTCGCCTCCTCCGGCGTCAGCCCGGCCAGACGCTCGCTCAACGACTCGTCTGATGGCGACAAAGACGATTTGGCGCGGATTTCGGAAAAGAACGGTGTGGCCAGGATCGGCAGAAAACGCCTCGCCTCGGTCCAGCTGGTGTCCGCCATCCCGACGACCGGCAGGCCACTCGAGATCATGGCGGGGAGGCAGGCCAGCAAGTCGGCTGCCGGCAGCGGTCTGGCGCCGAGCCGGCGGGCAAGCGCATCGCGGGTCTCCGGCCGTTCGGCGAGATAGCCGGCATCGGCGACCGGCCCCCATTGGATTGCGAGCGCCGGTCTGCCGGCGGCGCGCCGGCGGCGGGCGAGGGCTTCAAGGGCGGCGTTGGCGGCGACATAGGCCCCTTGCCCAGGCGCGCCAGCCAATGCCGTCGCCGATGAGAACAGCAGGAACAATTCGACCGGATCGTCGCGGGTCAGTTCGTCGAGCGCAAGCGCGCCGCCAAGTTTGGCATGCAGCGCGGCTGCAAGCCGCGCCGGGTCGAGTTCGGCGGCAAGGCCGTCCTCGATCACCGCGGCCGCGTGCACCACGCCGCGCAACGGCGGCCCTTCGGCCCGCAATGCGTCGAGGATTGCCGCCAACGCCCCCCTGTCGCCGACATCGCCGCTGTAGACGCGCACATTGGCGCCCGCAGCTTCGAGCTCCGCGATCCGCTCCGCTGCCCCGGGGGTCGCCATGCCGCGGCGGGAGCAGAGCGCGATCGAACCGGCGCCCTGCAAGGCGAGCCAGCGCGCCGCGGCAAAACCGAAGCCGTCAACGCCGCCGGTGACCAGATAGGCGCCGTCACGCCGGGCGGCGAAATCGGGCGTCTCACGCAGCCGCACCCCGGTATTGGCGCCGGGTGTGAGGACCAGCTTGCCGATATGCCCCGAAGCTTGCATCAGGCGAAACGCGTCCCCGAGTTCGGCGAAGGAGAAGACCCGCCGCGCCAGCGGTCGGATCGTGCCCTCGGCGAGTGCGGCGGCTACTTCCGCCAAGAGCGAGCGGGCGAGCGCCGGTCGTCGGATCGGCAGCTGGTCGACGTCGATCGCGAAATAGGACGCGTTCTGCCGCAATGGCCGCAGGTGGATGCGCCGGTTCTGATAAAAATCGCGCTTGCCAAGCTCGAGAAAGCGCCCGAACGGCTTCAACACCTCCAGGCTGCGCTCCATCGCCTCGGCGCTCAGCGAATTGAGCACGACATCCACACCCTGGCCTCGGGTGATCTCCCGCACGCCGTCGGGGAAAGTGAGATCGCGCGAGTCGAGGACATGGTCGGCGCCGGCAAGATGAAGAAACGCCCGCTTGATTTCGGAACCGGCGGTGGCGATCACGATCGCGCCGCATCGCTTGGCGTATTGGATAGCGGCGAGGCCCACCCCGCCCGCGGCGGCGTGGATCAGCACATATTCGCCGGCTTCGAGCCGAGCCAGATGGCCGAGCGCATAGGTTGCGGTGACGAAGGCGACCGGGATCGTCGCCGCCGCGGCGAAATCGATGCCCGGCGGTATCGGCACGGCCGCCTCGGCGATGGCGACGACGCGGCTCGCAAGCGAGGCCGGCGCAAACGCCATGACGCGGTCGCCGACGCGGAGGCTTTCGACGCCCGGCCCCAAAGAGCGGACGACCCCGGCGCATTCGAGTCCGAAATTCGCGCCGAAATAGCCGTCGATCAAGGCTTCTTCGGGCAGCAGCCCCATGGCCCACATCATGTCGCGGAAGTTGAGCCCAGCCGCATGCACCTCGATCTCGACTTCGCCGGGATCCACAGGCCGCGGTGCTGTAACCTTCCAGCCCAATCATTCGAGCCCGCCAGCCTGCCCCTGCGCCAGGCCGAGCGCATCCTCCGGCTTCGCCCAGCGCGGCGGCAGACCCGGCCGCAGTCGAGGCGCATGGCGGCCGTGGGCGGTCCACACGATCTCGCGCTCGGGAGTTTCGGCCGCCAGCTCTGCTGCGAGCCGGCGCGCTTGCTCGGCGACCGGGGCCGCGCTCGCCAGGTCGACGAGACGAAGCGAAAGCCGCGGCATCTCGTTGAAGAGGACGCGGGCAATTCCCCAAATCGCCCCTCCGATCGGTCCGGAATCGATGTCGGCGGGGGCGGGCTGCTGGGCGTCGAAAGTTACCACCCAGAGTGGGGTGGAGCCTTCGACGGCGGCTGCGGCGATCCGGGTCAAGGCGGCGATGTGTTGCGCCGCACGGTCGGTCACATCGCCGAGGTCCGGCGCTTCCGCCAGGAACAGCACGCTCTCGCCCGGTGCGATGTCGTCCGCCGCCCAAGTCTCCAGCGAAGCGAGGGTTACCCGATGACCAGCTTCGGCAAGCTGCGCGGGCAGCGCCGCCGCAAGCGCCGTCGGGCCCGCCACAAGTCTGAACTTGCCGGCTTTCGTCGGCTCGACCCGATCCGGCGCTACCGCCGCCGGCGCTCTACCCCAGAACAGCGAGATCGGCCACGGCGTCGCGGCGAGTGAGGCGTTGCCGGCGTCTTCAAAACCGGCGATCGCCAGATCCTGCCGCCAGCTTTCGCCACTGCGCAGCGGCGATGCCTCGCTTTCGGGCGCGTTCTGCCACCACCCTGCACTCTGGCCGAGCACGATGTCCCACAGCGCGTTGGGCTCGGGTTCTGTGGCGAGAAACAATCCGCCGGCCGCGAGCACCCGGTACAGGTCGGAAGCCTCGGGTTGCCGCCGGGCGCAGACATTGACCGCCAGCATCACGTCGAACGGCGCGGCGCCGTCGAGCCCTTCGGGGCCGTCAGCCGGAGACCATACCCGTACGCCCGCTTCGACATAGGGCTCGACGGCGAACGCCAGACGCGCCGTTTGCTCGGGATCGGTGGCGGTCGCAAGATAACGGAACGGAACGCCCGATTGCGCCAGGCAGTCGAGCAGACGACGCGTCGTGCCGCCGTCCGCAGCGCCTATTTCAATGACCCGCAATAGCTTTCCGTCGGGCCAGACGGTGGCGATCTGGACCAGGGCCGCGCGGATCAAATCGACGCCGGCTACGCTGGCCGGTGAGGCCTGCAGCAATTGTTCCACCGCCGGCGACCGCGGGCCGTCGGCGGGCAGCGGGCCCTCGGCCAAGACCTTCGGCAGATCCTGCATCGCCGCGGCTAAGAGGGAGAGTTCGACGACCAGATCGGGCGCCTCGGCGAGCAGCAATTGCCAGAGTTCCGCCGCGTCCGGCAGCCCGCTTTCCGGTTCAAGCCGCCAGCCTGCCTCTCCCCGCGTCGCTGCGCCGAGGCGGTCGAGGAGGTTCAGTAGGGATTGAGCGATACCGCGCGCCAGCGGCGACAGGTGCCCGGAGGCGATGAGTTCGTCGGGGGTAAAGGCGCCGTCCGCCGGGGTGATCCGCAGGAAGGATTGGGTTGCCGCAGCACCAATCAGGGCGTCGATCAGCAGCGCCTGTTCCTGACGCCGGCGATCGGGCTCGTAAGCCCCGACGAGCCGCGGCAGGAGGTCCGCAATCGCGCGCAGCGCGTCGGGCGCGCCAGGCTCGGAAAGCGGGGTTGGAACCAGGTCGATTCGCAGCGCCAACTCTTCGGGCGCAACCCGTCGCGTCAACTCAACCCGGCGAAACCAGCAATCCGCGAGTTCGGCGACAAGTTCACCCACCTCGTCGATCAGCGCCAGATCAGCGCAGGCCGACCGGGTTCCAACTCGCGTCAGCCGTGCGCGGGCGGTGCGGGGGACCCGGCCGAAAGGCGCCAGCAAACGAACCCGGCCAAAACGCCAGGGCAGAAAACCGACGCCTGCCGCCACTCCACCACGCTCGGCCAGCAGCCCTAGCAAGGACTGCAGGGCGCCATCGAGGAGCGCCGGATGGATCAGGTAAGGATCGATCGGCTCGTCGATCGTGGCGTCATCTAGAGCGGCCACAGCTTCGCCGTCGCCGACAATCTCGATCCGCCTCACGGTTCTGAAGCGGGGGCCGTAATCGAGACCGCTCTGCCGGGCAGTGCGATAGAGGGTCCCGCTCTCAATCTGGCGGCGGATTTCTCCCGCATCCTCCCACCGCAACAGCGGCCGAAGATCGGCTGCCGCCGCGATGCGACCGACCGCGTGAAGCGTGAACGGCTCGCTCGACAATCGCGGACGGCTGGCGAATTCCCATTCGTCATCCTCGCTGCCGAGCGTGGTTCGCAGTTCGCGCATGCGCCCCTTGTCGAATGGCAGCGGCCGCCGCACCTCGGCGTCGAAAAGTTCGAGCGCGGCCGCCGCCGGCCAGCGCCAGCGCGCCGCGGCGAACGCGGTTTCGATGATCGCGGCAGCCGGGAAGACCGGCACGCCGTCAACCGCATGGTCGGCGATCCAGGGCAGCAACTGCTCGTCGAGATGGTTGCGCCAGCAATGCGCCGGGCCCTCTTGGCGGAACCCGAGCAGCGGATGGTCGTATGGCGGGTTGGCCGGGTCGGGGGATTCGGTCGTCCGCTCGAACCAGAAACGCTCGCGAACCCAGGGGTAAAGCGGCAGCCCGCGCGGCTCCATCCGGCCGGAAAATCCGGGCGCCCCAGTCAGATCGTAGCCGGCGACATAGGTGTTGGCGGCGATCGCCGGAAACGGATCCCCCTCCCCCGCATTGCGCGACAGGCTCGGCAGCGCGCGGCCGTCGACATCGGCCTTCCGCAGCGCGTCGTTGAGGTAGGACTGCAAAATCGCGCTCGGGCCGATTTCGAGAAAGGTGCGATATCCCGCGCTGATCATTTGCGCGCTCGCCTCGGCAAAGCGCACGGGGTGGCGAATGTTGCGCCACCAATATTCGGCGTCGAGGCTCTCCCCGTCGACGACAGCCTTGCCGGTGACCGTGGAGAGGAGCGTCGATACCGGCGGGCGCGATCGAAGCCCATCAAGCTTCGTAAGCAACTCCTCGCGGATCGGGTCCATCCGTCGCGAGTGAAAGGCGAAGTCGAGATCGAGGCGGCGGAACCACAGACCGCGATAGCGGGCCTCGACCTCGCAGCGCTCGATGTCCTCGTGATCGCCCGAGATCGTCACCGAATGGGCGCCGTTGATCGCAGCGACTTCTGCGGCGCTGCCAAGTTCGGCGAGAAGCTCGCGGGTCGCCTCGCAGCCAAGGGCAAGCGCGGCCATGCCGCCCGATCCCTGCGTGCGCTGCTGGCATCTGCTACGCGCGACGACGACGCGGCCGGCATCGGCAAGCGACAGGGCGCCGGCGGCCCAGGCTGCCGCGATCTCGCCGACACTGTGGCCGAAATGGCCGCAGGCTGTGACCCCCTCCGCGCGCAACGCCCGCACAACGCCGACCTGAATTGCAAACAACAGCGGCTGGGCGACATCGGCCCGCGCCACATCGTCGCGGCCAGCCCCGGCGTCGACCCGCTCGGCCACCGACCAGCCAAGTTGCGGAAGCAACAGCGCGTCAACCTCTTCGACGCCGGCGCGAAAGGCGGCGTTGCCGCGCAGCGCCGCGCGTCCCATACCGGGGAACTGCGCGCCGTTTCCCGAAAAGACGAAAGCAAGCTTGCCGTCCCTGACGGCGGTGCCGGAAATCAGCTTCTGGGCCTCGGCATTTTCGAGAAACTGCCCTAGCGCGTCCGCCAATGCCGCCGCATCGCCGCCGAAGGCCATTAGCCGGTGCGGATGGTGGTCGCGTCCGCGGGCGGCGGCGCGCAACAGCGCAGGGGCGTCTCGCTCGGCAGTCTGACCGAGGGCGATGCGCCAGGTCGCTGCGAGACGGCGCAGCGATTCTTCGGTGACGGCCGAGACCAGGAGTGGCGGAACCGGCATGGCCTCCGCCGAGACGTCTTCGGGACGCGGCGGCGCGGTCAGCACCGCGTGCGCGTTGGTTCCGCCAAAGCCGAAGGAATTGACCCCGGCGAAGGACGCCGGCGCCGCGGCGAGCGGTCGCATCTCATCGACCAGGGTCAGATTAAGTTCGACGAACGGGATGCGCGGGTTCGGCGTCTCGCAATGCAGGCTCGCCGGCAGTGCGTTGCGCTCCAACGCCAATGCCGCCTTCAGGAGCCCGGCCATTCCCGAGGCCGGTTCGAGATGCCCGATATTGCTTTTGACCGACCCGATCGGCAGCGCCTGCGAGCGGCGTTGCCCGAGCGCATGGCCGACAGCAGCGGCCTCGATCGGGTCTCCGGCCGGCGTCCCGGTCCCGTGCATCTCGAAAAATGCGAGCGCCTCGGGGGCGATGCCGGCGCGGTCATAGACCGAGCGCAGCAGCGTCGCCTGGGCCGCCTCGCTCGGCAGCGACAACCCCACGGTGCGGCCGTCGGAATTCACCCCGGTGGCGCAGATGACGGCGCGGACCGCATCGCCGTCGGCGCGCGCCGCGGCGAGCGGCTTCAGGATCACGATGCCGCCCCCTTCGCCCCGCACATAGCCGTCGGCGCGTTCGTCGAAGGCAAAGCAGCGGCCGCGCCGCGACAGCATGGAAGCGCGGGAAAACCCGATGAACGGGTAGGGGGCCAGAAGGAGATTGACGCCGCCGACGATCGCGTTCTCGATCCGGCCGGCACGGATCGCCTCGCAGGCATGGTGCAGGGCCACCAGCGAGGAGGAACAGGCGGTGTCGATGGTCAGGCTCGGTCCGTGCAGGTCGAAGACATAGGAAATCCGGTTCGCGAGGATGCTCAGCGTATTGCCGGTCATGAAATGCGAGTTGGCGCCGGCCGGATCGCCGAGCCGTAGGTCCGAATAATCTGTCGCCGAGGCTCCGACAAAGACGCCGGTGGCGCTGCCGGCCAGCCGGCTTGCCGGCAGCCCGGCATCCTCGAACGCATGCCAGACCAATTCCAGGAGCAGCCGCTGCTGTGGGTCCATCTGCGCCGCTTCGCGCGGCGAGATGCCGAAAAAGGCGGGCTCGAACAGATCGACGCCGGAAATCAGGCCGGCCGACCAGGTATAGCTCTTGCCGGGCGCGTTCCGGTCGGGGTGGTAATAGAAACGGGTCGACCACCGTTCAGCGCCGACTTCCGCGACTGCATCCCCCCCGGACTCCAGCAACCGCCAGAACCCTTCCAGATCCTCGGCGCCAGGAAACCGGCAGGAGGCGCCGACGATCGCGATCGGCTCATCGTTCATCGCGCTGCGGGAAATCCGGTTTTGGGCCGGGTCCGACCGGCGGCGTCACTCGGGCTCCGACCGGCATAGGGCGGCCGGTGCGGAGCTGCAGCATCCCTCATCTTCCCCCTCACGATCAAAACCCATGGTTGGAGTGCACGGCCCAGGCCGTCGAAACCATCCATCCGGGTTGTCCTCTTCGAAGACGGCCCCAATGTCAACCGCGCGGCGCCACAATGCGGTGGGAAGCGTCACGCGGGCTGCGTCAAAACTGGGTGAAAGTTCGTGATCAACCGAGGGCGTCCGCCGTCCTCGAGGCGAGCGGAGCGAGAGGCGTCATGATCCCGGCCTTGCGCCAGGGATTGCGGCCAAGGTGCAGGGTTTCGCAGAGATCCAGAACGCCCCAGTAGAGTGGAACCGCGTTGTTCCTCACCAGCGGCATGGCGGCGGCGTCCCAACCCAACCATGGCAGAAAGGGGTTGCGCCTGCCATAGGCCCATATTTCGACCCGCCGTGATGCGCGCGGCGAAATACCGCGTGCGTGAAAGCCCATCGTATCGGCCACGATCAGTGTGTTCTGCGGTACGCAAAAGCGCCGCGGCTCGCCATAGCCCAACCGCCGAACCGCCTCGGGCGAGATGCGCAGCGAGCCCTCGGCCGATTGAGCATCGGGGCTGTGCGCCGCGGTCAGCGAGGCGCGGCGCTCCCAGGCGAGGCGGCGGCGGGTCACCCGATGCGACCCCGGCACATAGACGAACGGACCGTCGTCTTGGCTCACATCGGTCAAGAACAACCATGCCTTCACCGAAGAATGGAACGTGTCGGAGTGGAGCGCCGTCTGCGGATCCGGCGGCGCTGCGCATGCCTGGGCGAAGATCGTCTGAATGTAGACGATCGGCTGTAATGCCGATGCGCCGACATAGCGCAGCAGCCCCAGCCATTGCGGGCTCTCGACCAGATCGCGCGCCGCGGGCAGCCGCGCCAGGGCAGCGCGATCGAGTGCGATCCGCCGGGTCACGGCGTCGCCTTCGGTTTGCTCGCGCGCCGGTGCCGTAAACGACATCACTTGGCGCTTGAGCGAGGCATAAATATCGGCCGGCAGAAAATCATGCTTGACGACAATTCCGTCGCGCTCGAAGGCGGCCCGGTCTTTTTGCGAAATCAGCGGCGCCAGCCGCTGACGCCGCGACTGAACGAAGCGGTTCGCCAGCCGGATGCGCGCAACATGCAACCCCGCGCGATTAAGCGCGGGACTGCCGATGATCGGGTTATCGCGGAACGACTTTGCCCCGGTCGCGACGGCGGCGAGGTGGAGAGGCGCCAACGCCCATGAAAGTCGCCGCCGGCTGATCGCTGTCGTGGGCAAATCGACCCCAAAACTTTGACGAAGGACAAAATTTAATTGGGTTCAGAACGGCGTAATTTAACTGCGGCCGAACGGACAATCAAGCAACAACTCGTATCAATCTGTATCAGCAGGACAGTTGCCAGTGGCGGCTGATCAGCGTTGAAGCGTCCCGAGCGCATTATAGACCAGGGCGTCGATCTCGATCCCGCCCCGCAGCAGACGATTGCGGCTGCGCAACGCTCGTTCGCCGGGAATGCGGATTTCCTCGAATCCTGGCTGTCGCGGCACGGCCTTGATCCGGTCGACAAGCGCGCTGACCTCCTTCTTGAACTCCCCCAAAGGGACAAGCAAATCGGGCCGGAAGACGATGAACAGATAGCCGTCGTCGGTTTCCGGACGCAATCCCGCGCTCGCCAACAGCCCCAGAGCCTGCACGATAAAGGCGAGACCGAACCCCTTATACCCGCCGAACGGCAGTAGCGCCCCTTGCCGCGCCGCGGTCGGGTCCCGGGTCGGCTGTCCCTCGGGGTCGATCGCGACCCCTTCCGGCAGCAATTGGCCGAGCCGTTCGCGGAGCGCCAATTCGGTTGCCATGAAGGCCGATGTGCCCATGTCGAGCACGACGGGACCACGCGAGGACGGCAGGCCGAAAGCGATCGGATTGGTGCCGAGAACAGCGCGGGCGCCGCCAAACGGCGCGACACTCGGAGATGAGGCGGCGGTGTGAATGCCGACGAATTCCGCCTTGGCGATCATCTCGACGTAATAGGCGCTGCGCCTGCTCATCCAGCTGTTGGTGACGCCGACGACCGCAAAGCCGCGCGCCATCGCCTGGTCGATCGCGGCGCGCGCGGCGTGATACATCGCCAGCATGCCGACGTTGTTGCCGCCGTCGAACAAGACCGAGATTTCGGTCTCGCGCAGCACTGTCATCGGGTATCGCGGCTCTTTGAAGCGCCGGTGATCGGGGATGTTGAGGATCTTCGCGAGCCCCGAATATTCATAGCCGCAAAGTGCCGCGTCGATGCAGTGGTCGGCGACGATGCGCGCCTCTTCGGCGTCGTAGCCGATGCCGCGCAAGGCGCCTTCGCCCAGAGCGCGCGCTTCGGCGACGCTCAGATGAACTCGATCTGAGGGCATCTTGCTTGTCTCGTTCAGGCGGGTTCGACGCGGAAAACGGCCTTGCCGGCGATCCGCCGGTCGCGCAAGGCGGGCCCGATCCGGGCAACGTCATGCCAGCTGCTCTCCACCACTTGCGGCACGACCGAGCCATCGCCGACTAGGCTTGCGAGGAGCGCCAGATCGGAGGCGAAGCGCTCCTCGGGCTCGGAGGTGAAGTAGGAAAAGCTCTGGATCCGCGCGTTCGGGTGTTCGGCAAAGTCGCGGAAATTGATCGCGGTGGGCTCTCCCGACGAGTTGCCGAAGATCACGACCGTCCCCTTCGCCTCGATCCGGGCGATCGCGGCCACAAGCGACGACCCGCCGACCGCTTCGAGGATCAGCGCGAACCGTCCCGCGGCCTCATCGATCCCCGTGACGATCGCTGCCGCACCCCGCACATGCCGGCCGCGCTCGGGGTTGCCGACGATCGCGGTGACTTCGGCCCCCGAGCGCGCCGCGATCTGCACCGCCAGATGCCCCACCCCGCCCGAAGCCCCCGTCACCAGCACGCGCTTGCCGAGAAGCGGTGCGCCGAAACGCAAGGTGCGCAATGCCGTCAGCCCGGCGACCGGCAATGCCGCGGCTTCCTCGAACCGGACGTTGTCGGGCAGCGCCGCCATACGGTGAGCCGGCACCGCGGCGCGTTGGGCCCAGCCGGCATTGTCGGTGAGCGCCACGACGCGGCTGCCGGCCAGCGACCCGAGACCATTGGCCGCCGCCTGCAACACGACGCCGCTGATGTCCTGGCCCGGCCGCCAGCCCTCGGGTCGGGTCTGCATCAGCCGCAACTCGCCGCGGTTCAGCGAAAACGCACGGACCTCGACGAGCGCCTCGTTTGCCGCCGGCTCGGGCTCCGGCAGGTCGCGCAGTTCGACCGGACCCGCACCGTTCGGTGTATTGACGAGCGCGAGCATGCGCGACCCCCGCCCGCCTCAGTTGAGGCGCAGATCGGTGATGTGCTTCGGGATCGGGCTTCAGCTCGCCCTTCTCGACCCGGGTCACGATGTCGGTCAGTATGCGGTTGGTCGGGGTTGCGATGCCGACCTCCGCGCCCTTGCGGCAGACAAAGCCGTTGAGGAACTCGATCTCGGTCCTCCGCCCCTTGACCATGTCCTGGCCCATCGACGGGCGATGCTCGCCGCCGCCCGGCCGGTTCGCCTCTGTCAGACGATGGTCGTCGATCTCCTTCTGCGCCGCCGGATCGCCTTCGCCGGCGCGGGCGAGCGTCTCCGGGTCCATGTGGCTGACCTCGTCGAAGACATAGCCAAGCGCCTGGCCGACCCGGATCGCCTCGCTGCCGAGCCGGTTCGAGAAATGGCGGATCGCGTCATTCTTGGTCATGTCGCGGGTGATCATGCCGGTGCAGGCCGAGAGCCCGTTGCCCATGACGTTAGTGACGAGCTTCGACCAGCGCTCGCCCCACAGATTCTCGGTCACCATCGCGCTATCAGCATAGCTGACGAGGCGGCAGATTTCCTTGGCCCGGTCGGTGACGCGGCCATGCACCTCGCCGACACGGAAGACAGTGTGGCGCGAGCCCGACTTGCCGGCGGCGCGGCGCACCTGCCCCGGCGCATGCAGTTCGACCGTGATCGAACTCGCGATCGAGCCGAGCGTCTTGCCCCAGCCGACGATGCCGGCGATCGTCTCCTCGTTCATGCAGTTCTGCAACGAGACGACAAACCCGCCCGGCGCCAGATATTGCCTGATCAACATCGTCGCCCAGGCGGTGTCGTAGGATTTCATGCAGACAAAGGCGATGTCGATCGGCGCTTCCTTGGCGAGCTGCTGCGCCTCGGTCAGGTGCAATGCACGCGGCTTGACCATGAATCGGCTCGACGTCGCGGATATGGGTGACCCGCAACCCGTCCTTGCGGATCGCCTCGACATTCTCCGGCCACGGGTCGATATAGGTCACGTCCTCGCCAGCCTGCACCATATGCGCCCCGGCATAAGCGCCGACCGCACCGGCGCCGACGATCGCTATCTTGTTCTTCGACATCGCGTCTTCTCCCGCCTCAGTTCCGCGGCCGGCTCGGCCGCATGCCCGCCGGCGATCCTAGTATGGGCGGGCCCGCCGCGTCATCCTATCGCTTTTGCGCCGCGGGTTTGCGCGGCTTGCGAGCGGCGGTGGTCGCGCGGCGGGGCCGGGGTTTGCCCTTGGTCTTGCCCCGGGGAGCCGGGCCGGCGGGCGTCCGCGTCGCCAGCCGCCAATCGAGCGCCATGCCAATCGGGATCGCGGCGATGCCGAGCGCCATCGACCAGCTCGCCGCCCAATCCATCCAATCGAGTTCGAAGGCGATGACGACGAGCCCCAGAAGCAGGCCGGCGCCAAACAAGAGGAGCGCGATCTTCGTATAGCGCATCGGTTGCGAGGCCGGTGGGGGCTCCTATCGTGGCGGCGACCACAATGCATCGCATCCTCGGGGAGAAAGCGATGAATTGGCAGCCCGAACTCGACGAATTGCGCGAGCGCGAGGCGATGGCGCGGCGGCTGGGCGGCCCCGACAAGGTCGAGCCGCCAGCACGATGCCGGCAGGCTGACCGATCCGCGAGCGAATCGACGGCGCTCGTCGATCGCGGCAGCTTTCACGAGATCGGCGCGATCGCCGGCCATGCGGCCTATGACGACGCAGGGCCGCTGACGACGCTGATGCCGTCGAATTGCGTGATGGGGCGCGGGCCAGATCGACGGCCGCCCGGTGGTCGTCGTCGGCGACGATTTCACGGTGCGCGGCGGCTCGGCGGACGCGACGATCCGCGAGAAGCCGCAGATGGCCGAGCAGATGGCGCACGATCTGCGGCTGCCGATCATCCGCATCATCGAGGGCTCGGGCGGCGGCGGCTCGGTCAAGACGATCGAGACGACGGGCCGCGCCAATCTGCCGGGCCGGGTCGGGTCAAGACCTGCGCCTATCAACTACACGACGACGAATCTCGGCCTCGTGCCGGTCGTGGCGCTCGGGCTGGGCTCGGTCGCCGGGCTCGGCGCCGCGCGCATGGCGGCCAGCCATTACTCGATGATGACCAAGGAGACCTCGGCGATGTTCGTCGCCGGGCCGCCGGTCGTAACGCGCCGATCTGGGCGGCAGGGCAGCCGACCGGTCGAGCTCGGCGGCTGGGAGATCCAGACCCGCTGCGGCGCGGTCGACGACGCGGTCGACACCGAGGAGGAGGCGTTCGCCTGCGCCCGGCGGTTCCTCTCCTATCTGCCGATCTCGGTCTACGAGGTCGCCCCGCGCGGCCCGCGCACCGACGACCCGGAGCGCCGCGAGGAGAGTCCTGTTCGACGGCGATCCCGCGCGACCGGCGCAAGGTCTACAGGATGCGCCCGATCGTCGAGGCGGTCGTCGATCAGCGGCTCGTTCTTCGAAATGGGCCGGATGTTCGGCCGCGGCGATCATCACCGGCCTCGCCCGGATCGACGGGCTGCCGGTCGCGGTCATGGCGAGCGACCCGTTATTTCTACGGCGGCTGCTGGACCGCCGACGCCTGCGACAAGATCATCCGCTTTGTCGATCTCGCCGAAACCTTTCACCTGCCGATCGTCTATCTGTGCGATTGCCCCGGGTTTCACATCGGGCTCGAGGCCGAGCAGCGCGGCGACGATCCGCAAGGGCGTGCGCGCGATGGCGGCGGTCAACCAGTCGAGCGTGCCGTGGTGCACGTTTCTGGTGCGCAACGTGTTCGGCGTCGCCGGCGCGGTCAACCAGCCCTCGGGCCGGTTTTCGATCCGCTATGCCTGGCTGTCGGCGCGCTGGGGGTCGCTGCCGCTGGAAGGCGGGATCGAGGCCGCCTATCGCGCCGAGATCGACGCCGCCCCCGAACCGCGACGCCAAGATCGCCGAGATCGAGGAGCGCCTCAACCTGCTGCGCTCGCCGTTCCGCACCGCCGAGACCTTCTGGGTCGAGGAGATCATCGACCCGCGCGACACGCGCCGGCTCGCTGTGCGAATTCGCCAATCTCGCCGAAAAGCTGCGCGAACCCGGCGAGCACGCTTCTGCATGCGGCCGTGACCGCGAGTTCCGACCGCCTTGTCTCGACTGGCGCCACGTCTGGAATCGGCTGTACATGACGTGGATGGCCGGAGCAATCCGACCGTCGAAAAGGGGACAAGGATGCTGGAAGTCGAACGCGCGGCCGATCTGAAGGCATATGACGGCAAGGAGATCGGGGTCAGCGACTGGTTCACCGTGACGCAGGAGAGATCGACAAATTCGCCGACGCGACCGGCGACCATCAATGGATCCATGTCGATGTCGAGCGCGCCAAACGCGAGATGCCGGGCGGCAAGACGATCGCGCATGGCTGGCTGACGCTGTCGCTGGTGCCGCGGCTGGCATCGACGCTGTACCGGGTCAAAACGCGCTCGCGCGGCCTCAATTACGGCGCGAACCGGGTCCGCTTCACCGGCCCGGTGCCGGCCGGCTCGCGCATCCGGCTGCGCCAGAAGATCAAGTCGGTCGAGCCGGTCGAGAACGGCGGCATGCGCATCGTCTCGGAGGGCACGATGGAGCTGGAGGGGTCGGATCGCCCGGTGCTCGTCGCCGAGACGATCAGCATGCAATTCGAGTGAGGAGACGCGAGAAATGGCAACCGTTCTGGAACGGCAGAAGGTGCGGGCGCGGCCGACCGGCGCGGCGCTCGGCGCCGATATCGAGGGCGTCGATCTCTCGCGGGAACTGGCGCCCGAGACGCTCGACGCGATCAGAGAGGCCTGGGCCGACAATCTCGTCCTGCGCTTTCGCGGCCAGCACCTCGACGATGACGCGCTGATGCGCTTCAGCGCCCATTTCGGCGAACTCGATCTGGCGCCGGTCATCGCCGCCGCCCGGGTCAAGGCCGCCGACGGCAGCGAGGTCGAATCAATCGAGGAGGGGCCGCGCTACGTCTCGGTCATCTCGAACATCATCGAGAACGGCAAGGCGATCGGGGCGCTCGGCGCCTACGAATCAATCTGGCACACCGACATGTCCTACAACCCGGACCCGCCTTGCGCTAGTGCGCTCTATGCGCTCGAAGTCCCACCGTCAGGCGGCGACACCGGCTTTGCCAACATGTACCGCGCCTATGAGGCATTGCCCGATGATCTGCGGCGCAGGATCGAGGGCCGGCTCTGCCGCCACGATTCGAGCCGCAATAGTGCGGGCGAATTGCGCCGCGGCATGCAGGAGGTGACCGACCCGCGCGAGGCGCCGGGCGCCAGCCATCCGCTCGTGCGCACCCATCCCGTCACCGGCCGCAAGGCGCTCTTCCTCGGCCGCCGGCGCAACGCCTATATCGAGGGCATGGCGCTCGACGAGAGCGAACGCCTGCTCGACGAGCTATGGGCCTGTGCGACCCGGCCGGAGCTTGCCTGGTATCAGCAATGGCGGGTCGGTGATCTCGTGATGTGGGACAATCGCTGCACGCTGCACCGCCGCGACGAGTTCGACCCCAACGCGCGGCGGCTGATGCACCGCACCCAGATCAAGGGCGACCGCCCGTTCTGAGCCGCGGGAGCGCCGGTCAGCGGCTGCTCGAAGCGACGATCCAGGCGGCGATGCGCTCTACGGTAGCCGCCTCGATGCCGAAATAGCCGTGCGGCGATTGCGCGCCGCAAGGCTGCCCACTGAGCGCCGCACTTTCCATATAGACGATCTCCTTGCGCGGGGCCTTGGCGAGTGCGTCGGCGATTTTCGGCGCGTCGGCGGGCGGGCTTGCCGAGCAGGCGTCGCCGCTGTTGGCGACGATCAGCGCCGGCGCTTCGACCAGCTCCGGCGCGCCGTCGAACAGGGTTTCGCCCGAGCTGCTGCGGCCGGTGACCGACGAGAGCAGCACGATGCCCGCGACCTTGTCGCCGAGCCGGGCGGCGGCGCCGACCGCGGCGGTCGAGCGCTGGCTGGCGCCGACCAGCCAGACGGGGACGTTGGCGTGGCCGCGGACGAAGTCGACGACCTGCCCGAGGGTCGCTGCGTATGCCGGGGTGTGCCTTTGGCCGAGCAGCGACATGCCGTTCGGCGGCGAGGGGACGACCGTCGCGAAGCCCTGCGCCTGCCACAGCGGCAGGGTGCGCAATAGGAAACCTTCACCCATCCGCCGGATCGAGCCGTCCTCGCCGATCTGGACGATGCCGTCGCCGCCTGGGAGCATAATCAGCGCGGCGCGGGGGTTCTCGGGTGCCGCGTAGAGCACGCGCTGGCTGCCGATATCCTCGAGCGGCGATCGGTGACTGTGGTTTCGGCCGCAGCCGACATCGCTGCCAGCAGCGTGGCGGCAATCGCGAGAATGCGAGTAGCCGCCATCACCCCGGTCATCGCCTTACAGCTGCGCGCCGTCGGGAAGCATGAAGAGCCGCTCGGTCGCCGGGTCGTAGCCGAGGATGAAGATCGCGGTGTTGCGCACCCTGACCGGCGGGCTGCCCGGTGGCAGGGCGTGTCTGACCAATTGCCGGACCATGGCGCCATGGGTCGAGAACTCCGATCCGCCGAAAGGGCTGCCCGACGACGAATCGCCGCAATCCCGAGAGCCCGCGCGTGCGCGTCATCAGCCCCAATTCGCCGCCCGGAAAGGCGACATCGTCGTCGGCGTACCAGCGCTCGCTCAACTCCTCGCCGAAGCGCGCCTTGGCCTCGGCCCAGAGCAATCCCTCGGCATCGCCAACATTGGTCTCGCGCAGCAGCGGCTCGGTGAAGAGCGGGACGCTGAGCGCCTCGGCCGCGATCCTGGCCGTCGTCAGGGCGCGCTGCAGATCGCTCGACACGATTGCATCGAGGCGGTGTTGCCGCAGCGCCTCGCCGAGCTCCTCGGCCTGGACGAAGCCCGTGGCGTTGAGCGGCGTGTCGGTATGCCCTTGCAGTCTGCCCTCGCGGTTCCAGTCGGTTTCGCCATGGCGAAACAGGAACAGCACGCGCGGCCCGTCGCCGCCCTCGTTCATCCTCGCTAATCCGCCGGGTTCAGCGCGCCATCAGCACCGGAAGTTTGGCTTCCATGATGATGTGCCGGGTGGCGCCGCCAAAGATCATCTGCCGGATCCGGCTCTGCGTATAGGCGCCCTTGAACAGCATGTCGGCCCCGGCCGCCATCGCCTCCTTGAGAAATGATTCGCCCTGCGGCTTCTGCCGTCCGACCGCGGTGCGCAGGCTGACGTTGAGCCCGTGGCCTTCGAGCGCGCGGGCGAGTTCTTCGCCCTCCGGCCCAGGCTCCGGCATGTGTTGCGGCCCGACGGCGACGACGCAGACATGCTTTGCCTGCTTCAGGAACGGCATGCCGAGCGCCACCGTCAGTGCGGTCTCGGTGCTGCCGTTCCAGGCGATGGCGATCACTTCGCCCATCGTCGGCGGGATCTGCTGCGGTACCATCAGCACCGGCCGGCCGCTCTCGAAAAGCGCGTCCTCGAGCGTGGCTTCGGCGATCGAGGCGAGCTTTTCCGGCTGCTCGACGAGGATCAGATCGAAGACGCGCCCGATCAGTCCGACGACGGCGTTCTGCCGGCCGTCCTCCTCGCGCCACGATGCGCGCGGGCCGGTATGACCCTGCGGCACCGGGCCGATCGGCACGTCATGCGCCTCCATGAACTCGCGGAATAGGCCGCGCGCCTGGTCGCGCCGCTCGTGGCCCTCGCGCTCCAACGTCCGGTCGACCTCGGACGAAATCGAAAACCCCATCTCGCCGCCGAACACCACGGCGTATTCGGTCGTCAGGCTGTGCAGCCCGACGATATGGCCGTCAAACCTCGTTGCGGCGCGCATCGCCGCTTCGAGCACCGAGCCGGCATTGGCGTCGCCGACGACGGTCAGCATATTTTTCATGATCCAGCCCCCGGACCAAGCGGTTCCGACCGGAAACGCGGAGCGATAATACACGATCGCGCAGCTTGTATCGAGAGCCCGCGGCTCGACCGCGGCGGCGGTGGCCGCTAGACTTGTGTTGCTTGGCGGGGGAGCGGGAAATGCGGCTCTTGTTTGCGGCGGTGGCCGGAGTTTTGACCTGTTTCGGGTTGTCTCTTGCCGCCCTCGCGCAGGAGGTCAGCTTCGGCACCGACTGGAAGGCCGAGGCCGAACACGGCGGCTATTACCAGGCAATCGCCACCGGCATCTACAAACGCCACGGGCTCGAAGTGACGTTGCGCCAGGGCGGCCCGCAGGTGAACCACGCGCAATTGCTGGCCGCCGGCCGGCTCGACTTCAACCTCTCGCCCAATTCCTTCGTGCCGCTCAATTTCGTTCGCGAGAACATCCCGATGGTCGCGGTCGCGGCTATCTTCCAGAAGGACCCCTCGGTGCTGATCGCGCATCCGGGCGTGGGCAACGACAATCTCGCGGCGCTCAAGGGCAAGCCGATCATGATCAGCGCCGACACCCGCATCGGCAGCTGGATCTTCTTGAAGAGCAAGTTCGGCTATACCGACGACCAAATCCGGCCCTACACCTTCAGCGTTGCGCCGTTTCTTGCCGATCCCAAGGCGGTCCAGCAGGGCTATCTGTCGAGCGAGCCCTTCACGATCGAGGCCGCCGGCGTCAAGCCCGTCGTCATGCTGCTCGCCGACGCCGGCTATTCGAGCTACGGCTCGCTGATCCAGACCTCCGACAAGCTCGTGCGGGACAATCCGGGGCTGGTGCAGCGCTTTGTCGACGCCAGCATCGAGGGTTGGTACAGCTATCTCCACGGCGACCCGGCGCCCGGCAACGCGCTGATCAAGCGCGACAACCCGGAGATGACCGACGCCCTTCTCGCCTACGGCATCGCCAAGATCAAGGAATACGGCATCGTCGACAGCGGCGACGCGAAGAAACTCGGCATCGGTGCTATGACCGAAGACCGCTGGCAGGATTTCTTCAATGTCATGGCGAACGCCGGCGTCTACCCCAAGGACCTCGATTTCCGCAAGGCCTTCACCTTGCAGTTCGTCGACAAGAAACTCGGCATGCGGCCCTGACCGCCGGCATATGGGCGATGCTGCTGCTGCTCCGATCGTCGCCTTGCGCGGCGTCGCCAAGCATTTCGAGAATGGCGTCGCAGCCCTCGAAGACATCGATCTCGACATCTCTCGCGGCGAGTTCTTGAGCCTCCTGGGCCCCTCGGGCTGCGGCAAGACGACGTTGCTGCGGATCATCGCGGGCCTGGTCGAATCAAGCCGCGGCGAACGTCTCCTGGCACTCGCCACGAAAGACAGACCACCTTCCGGCCGCGTCGGCTTTGTCTTTCAGGAGCCGACCTTGATGCCGTGGGCACCGTCGTCGACAACGTGCTGTTGCCGTTCCGGATCGCCGGCCGGGTCGGTCCGAGCGAGCGCGAGCGTGCCCAGGCCGAACTCCAGTCGGTCGGTCTCGACGGGTTCGAACGCGCCTACCCGCGCCAGCTCTCGGGCGGCATGCGGATGCGCGTCTCGATCGCCCGCGCGCTCGTCACCGATCCCGATCTGCTGCTGCTCGACGAACCCTTCGCCGCCCTCGACGAGATCACCCGGATGACGCTCAACGACGATCTGCTGCGGCTCTGGGAGCGCAGCCGCCCGACCGTCGTTTTCGTCACCCACAGCGTCTTCGAATCGGTGTTTCTCTCGACCCGGATCGCGGTCATGACCTCGCGCCCCGGCCATATCGCCGCCGATCTCTCGATCGATCTGCCGCAGCCCCGCCGGCGGGCGTTGCGCACCGATCCCGCCTACGCCGCGATTTGCTCGGAGGTTTCGGCGCGCCTCGCCGCGGCAATGTCGGGCGCCGATTAGCCCGGCTGGCGCGTGGTCTGGATTGACGCCAAGCCGCGCTTTGCCACATCTTCGCCCGGCGCTGCGGCGGCCCAACCCGCTCGCGGTCAACCCTCGGAGCCCAAGGAGAACACCCATGGCCGTAGCCGCGATGAACCACTTCACCGTATTGAGCGACGATCTCGAAGAGACCCGCCGGTTCTATTGCGACCTGTTCGGGTTCAAGGTCGGCTGGCGGCCGCCCTTCCAGTTCCCAGGCTGGTGGCTCTACGCCGATGACGACACGCCGATCCTGCATGTCATCCACCGCGATCCCTTGCCCAAGGAGCGCGCCGGCGTGCTCGACCACATGGCGTTCAGCGCCAAGGATTTGCCTGGCACGGTCGAGATCCTGAAGCGCGAGGGCATCGAATACGAATTGCGTCGGTTGCCGGGCGGCGGCATCTGGCAGCTCTTCTTCAACGATCCGCACGACGCCAAGGTCGAGTTCGACTTCGACAAGGACGAGCCGTCGCCGGCGGGCTACGTCGCCGCCTGACCGCGGCGGTGACAGGGGAGGGCCGAGCCGCTATCGTCGGCCGCGGCGCCAGGACATCCGCCAAGGAGCGACAAGGCATGGCCCTCTCGATTCACCCGGCCGATCCGGCCCGGCCCGATTTCTTCGGCGAGGTCGATGGGATCGATCTGCGTGAGCCGGCGAGCCCGCAAACGATCTCCGCCATCGCCGAGGGAATGGATCGCTTCGCCGTGCTGGTCTTCCCCGACCAGCAAATCGACGACGCGCAGCAACTGGCCTTCACCCGCCAGTTCGGGCCGCTCGATCTCGCCGACGGCGATATCCGCCGGCAATCGGAACGCCGCCTCGGCATCGAGATCGCCGACATCTCGAACCTTGGCCGTGACAACGAGATTTTGGCCCGCGACGACCGCCGCCGGCTGTTCAGCCTCGGCAACATGCTGTGGCACTCCGACAGTTCGTTCAAACCGACCCCCGCCAAATATTCGTTGTTGCATGCCCACATCCTGCCGGCAAAGGGCGGCAACACCGAATTCGCCGACATGCGCGCGGCCTATGACGCGCTCGACGCCGAGACGCGGGAAATCGTCGCCGAACTCGTCTGCGAGCACAGCCAGATCTTTTCGCGCGGTGTGTTGGGCTTCACCGACTTCACCGCGGAGGAGCGGGTGAAATGGGCGCCGGTGCCGCAGCGTCTGGTGCGCCGCCACCCGGTCACCGGCCGCAAATCGCTGTTTCTGTCGGCGCATGCGGGCGGCATTCTCGGCTGGCCCATGCCGGAGGCGCGCGCGCTCTTGCGCGACCTCACCGAGCACGCGACCCAGCGCGAATTCGTCCACGCGCACAAATGGCGGCTCCATGATCTGGTGATATGGGACAACCGAAGTCGTGATGCACCGCGCTCGCCGCTACGACGCGAACGAGGTGCGCGAACTCCATCGCACGACCGTCGCCGACATCGCCCCGACGCTGCAGCAGGCCGCCTGAGACGGTCTCCTCCTTACCCCCTCGCAACCTATCAACCGGAAAGGACGTGCGATGCTCGACCTTCATTTCTGGCCGACGCCGAACGGCAAGAAAGTTACGATTCTGCTCGAGGAACTTGGTCTCAAATACAATCTGGTCCCGTGCAACATCGGGCGCGGCGACCAGTTCAAGCCCGAATTTCTGAAGATCAACCCCAATCACCGCATGCCGGTCCTGGTCGATCACGACCCCAAGGGCGGCGGCGCCCCGATCAGCATCTTCGAATCGGGCGCCATCATGATGTATCTCGCCGAGAAGGAAGGCCGCTTCTGGCCGCAGGATTTGCGCGGCAAGTATGAAGTCGCGCAGTGGCTGATCTGGCAGATGGCCAATCAGGGGCCAAAGCTCGGCGAATGCGGCCACTTTCGCCGCGCCGGCCCCGACGCCGGCGATCTGACCTATGCGATCCGCCGCTTTACCGACGAGGCGAACCGGCTCTACGGCGTCATGAACAACCGCCTCTACGACCGCAAATATCTTGCCGGCGACGAATACACGATCGCCGACATGATCTCCTACCCTGGACCGTCAACTGGCAGGCGCAAGGCCAGGACATCAACGAGTTCAAGCACTTCAAGCGTTGGTTCGACGAGGTCGGCAACCGCCCGGCGGTCAAGCGCGGGATGGAGACTGGCAACAATTTGCGCGTCGACCCGGCGACGCTACCCAGGCCGAGCGCGAGCAGATGCGCAAGATCATGTACAACCAGCGCGCGATCCCCGCCCCGGCGTAAATCCGTCATACCGGCGAAAGCCGGTATCCATGCCAGCCATGGGTCCCGGCCTTTCGGCTTGAAGCAATCCCGGTGAACCCGCCTCAGCGCCGGGCGCCGCATCCCGGCCGTGCCCGAACGGGTGCGGCGCGGGAGCCGCCAGTGAAACCGAGCCCCGCAAGTGCGATGACGAGCAACATCAGCGATCGAGGGCTCGGGCACCAGGAGCAGCAGGGCCTCGGTGATGAAGTTTTCCGCAGCCGAGGTCGGGTGGATTCCGTCCCAGAACAGATATTGCGACGGGTCGCAGTTAAGAAACTGGGCGCAGGCGTCGGTGACGTTCGACAGACCAAAGGCGCCGGGATTTGCAACGGCATCGTTGAGCAGGCCAAAGATGTCGAAGAGTTTGACGTCGAGGTCGCTGGCGATCGCGGCCGCCAATGCGTCGCTCATCGTCGAGGCGAGCGCGGTTCCGAGCGCCGAGGCCAGGGGGCCCTGGGCAAGGACCGCCGGCGTCAGTCCGATGTCCGGCACGTTCCAGACGACGATGTTTTTCGCGCCCGCGGCCTCGAGCTCGGAATCGATCGTCAGGATGTCTCCTACGTAACCCGCGGTAGTTGATTGAATAATACCGCCGATACAGGCCAAATTGCCGCCGCAGCCGCCGATCGCCACAAGGGCGTCTCGCGCGTTCTGCCCGCCGCCTTCGACCACGTAGAGCGCATCGCTCGGAATTGAGGGGCTGTATTGGGATAAGAAAAATGCAGTCTGCGCCTCGAGGCTGGGAGAGACGCCGGGAGGGGTCGCGAGCGGCCCGGTCTGGGCTCCGCCAAAGGCATAGTCGCTGCCGCCGGCCAGCCAAGGGTTGGCGCTGAGGCCGAGCTTGGATGCGAGGATTTGCGCCCACACTTGATCGTTGGTGTAGCGCCCCGACGCATAAGGGAAATACGGGATGAAACTGTTTCCCGAGATCGGAACCGGGGTCACGCCGGGCGCCAGAACGATGGCGTTGTTGCCCGAATCCGAGATGCTGTCGCCGAAAATAAAGAGGTCGGAGTAGCCGGCAAGGGCGCTCGAGAGGGGCATGAGGGAGGACGAACGCAAAGAAGGAAACCAAAACCGATCTTTTCATCGCTGCCTTCCGTTCCTGCCGAGCCGTTGAAAATGCGATTATCGGGATAGCGCTCCTGACACCGGGATCGCGAGCCGATCCCCACCTATTTCATACCATCTTCGGCTACCCGTCAGATTGATCTGCATCAATGCGGGCTGGCGATCGCAACGCGACAGCCGCCAGCGCAAGCGGCGCAACCCATCTGCATCGCGCGGCAGGAACCCAGCCCGATTGTTGCCATAAACGCATTGTACTATGGCGACGAACCGGGGGAGGTAAGGACGATGCGGGGTCTCAGGCGCGGGGATGGTCGTGAGGCGATTGCCGGAACGTCGGCGCCTGTATTTTCCTTGTAATAACAGGCGCACCGGGTCAGCGCGATGGTAACTTCCGCTCGACGAGCCGCGCAAAGAGGCTGGCGCCGAGCGGCAGGGCGGCATCGTTGAAGTCGTAGCCGGGGTTGTGTACCTCGCAACCGCCTTCGCTCTCGCCGTTGCCGATCTGGATATAGGCGCCCGGCCGCTGGTTCAGCATGTAGGAGAAATCCTCCGACGCCATGACGAGGTTGCCGTCGCGGTTGACATTGCCCTCGCCGACGAGTTCGGCCGCGGCGTCGGCGATAAAGGCGGCCTCGGCCGCGTCGTTGACGAGCGGCGGGAAGATCAGCCGGAAATCGACTTCGGCCGCGGCGCCGAAGCCGCCCGCGACACCCGTCGCGATGCGCCGCATGTTGGTTTCGATCAACGTCATCGCCGCCGGTTGAAAGGCGCGCGCCGTGCCGCGGATGACCGCACTTTCCGGGATCACGTTATAGGCCTCGCCGGCGTGGATCTGGGTGACGCTGAGGACGGCGGTGTCGAGCGGGCGGACGTTGCGCGACACGATCGTCTGCAGCGCCGTCGTGATGTGGCTGGCGACCACCACCGGATCGATCCCGGCCTCGGGGCGGGCGCCGTGCGCGCCGCGGCCGGTGACCGCGATGTCGAAATAGGCCCCGCCCGCCATCATCGGGCCGGTGCGGATCTGGAACTTGCCGACCGCGAGCCCCGGCCGGTTGTGCATGCCGAAGATCGCATCGCACGGAAAACGCTCGAAGAGCCCGTCCTCGACCATCGCCTTGCCGCCGCCGAGCCCTTCTTCGGCCGGCTGAAAGATCAGGTGGACGGCGCCGTCGAAATCGCGCGTTTCCGCCAGATAGCGCGCTGCGCCGAGCAGCATCGCCGTGTGCCCGTCATGGCCGCAGGCATGCATCCGTCCGGCGTTGCGCGAGCGATAGGGGAGGTTGGTCGCCTCCTCGATCGGCAGCGCGTCCATATCCGCCCGCAAGCCGATCGCCCGCGACGAAGCGCCCGCTCGCAGTCGGCCGACGACCCCGGTCCTGCCGACGCCGCGAAACACCTCGAAACCGAATTCGGCGAGCTTTTGCGCGACAAAATCGCTGGTCCGCCGCTCCTCGAAGCCGAGTTCGGGGTGCGCGTGAATGTCCTGCCGCCACCGGGTCATTTCGCCGTGAAATTCCGCGATTTGACGAATGACCTGCATGGCTTGCTCCTGCCGCACGATGAGATGGGCAACTCTCGCCGAGAGCGGGCTTTTGCGCAATCCGCAGCGCCCTTATAGTGTGGGTCGGATCGTTTTTGGGAGGAGTGAAGCCGATGGCGATATCGGGCGTGGAATTGAATTGTCTCGAAGGTGTCAAGGTCGTCGACTTCACCCAGTTCGAGGCCGGGCCGTCCTGCACCGAGTTCCTGGCTTGGCTTGGTGCCGAGGTGGTCAAGATCGAAAACCCGGGCCGCGGCGACCCCGGCCGGCGGTTGCAGCCCGGTAAGCCCGACAACGACCCCTGGTATTTCCACCAGTTCAACGCCAACAAGAAGTCGATCACCCTCAACCTCAAATCGCCGCGCGGGCTCGAAATCGTCAAGTCGCTGCTGGCGAAGGCCGACGTGACGGTCGAGAACATGGCGCCCGGCACGATCGAGCGGCTCGGCCTCGGCTACGACGAGGTCAAGAAGATCAACCCCGGCATCATCTACTGCCAGGTCAAAGGTTTCGGGACCGGCAGCCCATACGAAAAAAACCTCGCTTTCGACATGATCGCGCAGGCCGCCGGTGGCCCGTTCAGCGTCACCGGCGAGGCCGACCGGCCGCCGGTCAAGCCGGGCCCGTCTTTTGGCGACACCGGCACCGGCATGCTGATGGCGATCAGCATCCTGGGGGCACTCTATAAGCGGCAGCAGACCGGGCAGGGCCGCCGCCTGCAGGTGGCGATGCAGGACGCCATGATCCATTACATGCGGGTGCCATTCTCGCGCACGCAGCAGAGCGGCAAGGCGCCGGCGCGCGGCGGCAGCGCCCATTCGCAGCCGGGCGGCCTGGTTCCATCGGCGCTCTATCCGTGCAAGCCCGGCGGGCCGAACGACTATCTCTACGTCTTCTGCAGCCGCGCCAATCCCGAGCACTGGCAGCGTCTCCTGAAGGTCATCGGCCGCGAGGATCTGAGCGGCGATCCGCGCTATGACACGCAGGACGCCCGCAGCCAGCGCGCCGCCGAGATCGACGAACTGATCGCATCCTGGACTCGAGAGCACACCAAGGACGAGGCGATGCGGCTGATCGGCGCCGCCGGCGTGCCCGCGGGTGCCGTTTTCGACACGGTCGAGCTGATGAACGATCCCTCGCTCGCTGAGCGCGGCATCATGCAGACGATCGAGCATCCGACGACCGGCAAGGTCAAGATGCCGGCCTGGCCGGTGCGTTTCGACGGCGCGCCCGCCAAGGTCAAGCCGTCGCCGCTATTGGGTCAGCACAGCGCCGAGGTGCTCGGCCAATGGCTCGGCATCGGCGCCGCCGAGGTCGAGGCGCTCAAGGCCGAAGGCATCATCTAAGCCGGGCGCGGTTGCTGCGGCGTCGCCGGCGTGGTGCGGGTCGGCATCGCGTCAAGGCGACGCCGGCGCCGGCCGACAGGGCATGACCGTGATCCGGTCCATCTTGTCCGGATCGCCCCCGGCCTCGCTGAGAAGCGTGCAGCGAGCGCCGTCGATCACGATCTTCGCAACGTAAAAGCCGAATTCCTTTGGGTGACCGCCAAAGGAGATTGTGACCGTGTCGCCGACCGCGATCCGGTCCGGCAACGCGATATGATGATAGGTTCGGCAGGAGGTCATGACGACCCAGCCGCGGCACTTCCGCAAGACGCCCTCTCCTTCGGGCATCACTGCTGCGGCGGTGGAGGCGTGCCCGGCCGGCGTGAGCACCGCCAGAACCAGGGGCAAAGCCATTGCCGCGCCCAGTCTCGACAGCAGCCTTCGGCCGCCGCGCCAAGCCGCGGACCGGCCGCAAGAGGGTTCGCCGATCGGCGGGGACATGTTAAACCTAACCTCCGGTCCATCGATCCGAGGAAATCGAGATGAAGCTTTACTACGCGCCAGGCGTTTGCTCGATCGGCATCCACGTCCTTCTCGAGGAAATCGGCAAGCCTTACGAATTGGAACTTGTCAATCTGCGCGAGGGCGCCCAGTTCAAGCCGCCCTATAACAATGTCAGCCCCAAGGGCAAGGTTCCCGCGCTCGAACGCGACGATGGCTCGGTCCTGACCGAATTTCCCGTAATCGCCCGCTGGCTAGGGCATCAGGCGAACCTGCTGCCGAAGGATCAGGAAGCCGATATCCGCGCGATGGAGGCGATGGAATACGCCGTCGGCACGATGCATGGCCAGGGTTTTGCCCGACTGTTCCGCAGCGAACGATTCGCGCCCTCGGCAGCCGATCACGATGCCGTCAAGGCGTCGGGCCGCGAGGTCGTCGAAAAGGGCTTTGCCGTGCTCGACAAGGCGCTGGCGGGGAAGAACTATATCGCCGGCAGCGAGTTCTCGCCGGCCGATACTGCACTCTTCTATGTCGAATTCTGGGCGGCGAAGCGGCTCGGCATGAAATTGCCGGGGAACGTCGCCGCACACTACGACCGCATGATGGCGCGCCCCTCCGTGCAGCGGGTCATGCAGCAGGAAGGTTTGAACTGAACCGAAGGAGGAGCGCCAAGCCATGGATGGAAACACCGTACCGCCGAACTGTCTCGCCGGCATCAAGGTCCTCGATCTGACCCAGTTCGAAGCGGGGACGACCTGCACCGAGGCCCTCGCCTGGATGGGGGCGGAGGTCGTCAAGGTCGAGAACCCGAAGGGCGGTGAAGCTGGCCGCACCGGTTTCTCCGACCCGTACTATTTCATGACCTACAACGCCAACAAGAAGTCGATCACCGTCAATCTCAAGGACGAGCGCGGTCTGGCGCTGGTTAAGGAGATGGCGAAAAAGGCCGACGTTTTCACCGAGAACTTCGCTCCCGGCGCGGTCGAGCGATTGGGGCTCGGCTACGACGTCGTCAGCGCGCTCAACCCGCTGATCATCTATGCGCAGGTCAAGGGTTTCGGCGACGGGATGCCTTACGAGAAGGGCCTGTCCTTCGATCCGGTGGCGCAGGCTTGCGGCGGCGCGATGTCGATCACCGGCGAACTGGGTGGCAAGCCGATCAAGCCCGGCTGCACGATCGGCGACACCGGCACCGGCATGCTGCTCGCCTTCAGCATCGTCAGCGCTCTCTACCAGCGCATGGCCACCGGAAAGGGGCGGCGGCTACAGGTGGCGATGCAGGATTCGGTCATGCATTACAGCCGCGGCATGTTCATGGCGCAGGCTCGCACCGGCAAGGCCGCGCCGCGGCGGCCGGCCGGCGGCAACGCGCCGTCGGGAACCTATCCGTGCAAGCCTGGCGGGCCCAACGACTATGTCTACATGCTGACCAGCCGGGCCAACCCGCAGCACTGGCCGCGCCTCCTGAAGCTGATCGGCCGTGAGGATCTGCTCGGCGACCCGCGGTACGAGACCGGCGCCGCACGCGCCGAGCGCGAGGCCGAGGTCGATGAGATCGTCGCATCCTGGACGCGCCAGCGCACAAAGGAGGAGGCGATGGCGCAGCTCTCCGGGGTCGGGGTGCCGGCCGGCGCCGTATTCGACTCGAACGACCTCGTTAACGAGACGGCCTTCTACGAACGCGGCATCCTGCAGAAAATGCGGCACGGTGATCACGAGATGGCGATGACCACTTGGCCGGTGCGCTTCGACGGCAAGGTGGCGCCGATCAGGCCGGCGCCGCTCCTTGGCGAGCACACCGCCGAGGCGCTCCACGATTGGCTCGGCCTCGGCGCCGAGGAAGTCGCAGGCTTAAGGAAAGACGGCGTCGTCTAACTCTAACGTGACCGGCCGCTCGCATCCGTCACCGCTAGGCGGGGGATGCGGGTCCGCCGCCCGTTCGGCCGACGACGCCGCGCTGCGGCAAGGCCGTCTCTGCAATCTGTGCCCGATCTGGCGCCGCGGCGTCGAGGCTGCCGCCGAAGCGCGCGGCAAACGCGTACGCTTCCTGGCTTACCTTGAATTCGACGCGGACCAGGAACCGCTCGCCGATATCGCGACAGGTAAACTTTGACGGTTCGAACCGGTGCCTGTCTAACCACACTCGCATCTCCGCCATCTCGCGGGATAGTTCATGAAGCGGCAGTTGGATCTCGACCGTGCTCATGGTCAACGCCCTGCTGTTGCCTTGGTCGCGCATTATAGCGGACCGTCATCGGGGTCGACGCGGCGCGAGCGAATGTTCACGTATTTGCCACAGCCCGAGCCAGCTATTCCTGCGGGTATCGCCAGACGTTCGCAGGCTGCGGCACGGTTTCGTCGATCGTCCATTGCGGCAAGGCGAGGCCTTGTGCCGACATCGCTGAACACCATGCGCACGCGGGTGCCGATGCCGACCCGCTTGACCATCTCGGGCGGCGCCAGCTGGCCGTCGGGGGTGGTCAGATTGCCGATGACGCGCAGCGCCTCGTCGGGGGTGGGCTCGCCCTTCTGCGTGTCGAGATCGACGAGCAGGATCAGGTAGGGCGTCTTGCCGCGGAAGGCCGGCTGGATCGCGTGATGCACCTCTGTGTAGGAATGCACGGCGCCCTTGCCTTCGACCTTCTTCCAGGTCGATTCGAGGGTCGTGCACCACGGGCAGGAGGTCGTCGGCGGGTAGCGCAGCCGGCCGCATTGCGCGCAGGACTTGCAGGTGGAAATCGTGCTCGGCGCAATGCCGGAAATATTCGATGTTCTCGATGTCGAGATCGTCGACGCTGAGCGCCATGCCCATATATTCGGCGCGAATAGCCATGATCGTTCTCCTCCTCAGCCGCGCCGCATGACCATCGACGAGGCGGTCGCCGGGTTGGCCCAGCCGAGATTGGCGCTGACCTCGACATTCCTTGACCTGGCGGCAGCCGCCCTCGCGGTAATCGTAGGTATGCTGGCGCTTGCCGTCGGCGCCGACCGGGCAGGAATCGTCGGCGTCGTGGCGCAGCTGCCGGGTGTTCTCGATCACCATGTTCATGCCGTGGGTGTAGCCCTCGCAGAGATGGCCGCCGCTGGTGTTGTTGGGCCGCCTGCCGCCGAGCTGGATCGTGCCGCTCGACACGTATTGGCCGCCCTCGCCCTTCTTGCAGAAGCCGTAATCCTCGAGCTGCAGCATCGTCGTGAAGGTGAAGGCGTCGTAGGAGCCGGTGACGTCGACGTCCTCCGGCCCGACCCCGGCATTGGGCCACAGGATCTGGCGCGCGTAATAGCCGGCGACGGTCGAGATCGGCCCGTGCTGGTAATGCATGTCGAGCCGCGGCTTGTTGCAGCGCCCGACGACGCCGCGGATCAGCACCAGCGGCTGCTTCATGTCGCGGGCGCGCTCGGCCGAGGTCACGATGATCGCGGTCGCATTGTCGGTCTCGACGCAGCAATCGAGCAGATGCAGCGGCTTGCAGATGAAGCGGCTGGAAAGCACGTCCTCGACCGTGAAGCGCTTCTTGTAATAGGCCTTGGGATTGTTCGAGGCGTGGTGGCTGTGCGCCACCTTGACCATCGCCACCTGCTCGGGCTTGGTGCCGTAATCGTACATGTGGCGCATGAAGGTGGGCGCGAAGCTCTGCCCGGCGCTCTGCCAGCCATAGGCGCGGTTGTGCAGCATGTCGCCGCCGACCGGGGCCGCCGAACGCGCGCCGGTGCCGCCGATCCGCACCTGCGAATAGCCGTTCATCGAGCGGAAGATCGCCACCGTCTTGCAGCAGCCGGCCTCGATCAGCCCGATCGCGATGCCGATCAGTGCCTCGGTCGACGAGCCGCCGCCGACCACATCCATGTAGAAATTGAGCCGGATTCCGAGGTCGCCGGCGATGAAGGTTGCCGAGGTCGAGTCGCCGCCCGAATAGTCGAGCATGCCGTCGACGTCGGACGGCTTGAGCCCGGCGTCGAGGATCGCGTTCCGGACCGCCCAGGTGCCGAGCGCCCGCGTCGTCCTGCCCGAGCCGCGGGTATAGGTCGTCTCCCCCACTCCGACGATCGCATATTTGTCGCGCAGGTATTTCGGCGTCGTGGCGTCGACCTCTTGTCGTGGCAATGGCATTCGTCTTCTCCTATCAGATGCTCAGCCGATACGCCTTGGCGGCGGCAGCGCTGAAGAGTGCGGTCTTTTCGGCGGCGGAGCAGCCCGAGGTGATGCGCTTGAACGCGTTCCACATGACGGGGTAGCTGCACATCCCCTTGTCGACCGGGAAGTTGCTTTCGAAAATAGAGCGCTGCGGGGCCAAACGCCTCGATGCAGGTCTCGACATAGGGGCGCCAAGCCTTTTCCAGCTCCTCGGAGGAGGGCGGCATGTCGTTCTCGAAAAAGGTGAACCCCGATAGTTTCATGCCAAGCCCGCCGAGTTTGACATAGGTGTTGGGCGAGGCGGCGGCGACCTCGCCGATAGACTTCTTCCACGCGGCGAATGCCTCCTCGCGTTTGCCGGCGTAGGGGCCGATCGCGAGCGGACCGCCCACATGGTTCAGGACAATTGTCGCCTGCGGAAAGGCGCGCGCCAGATCGGTCACGTCGTCGAGCTGGGTCTGGAACAGCCAGGCATCGAAACTGAGGCCGAGCGAGGCGAGACCGGCGAAGCCCTCGCGGAAATTCTTGTCGCGGTAGAGCCCCTGCGGCGCGCCGGAGCAATAAATCTGCAGGCTCGGATCATCGTGCCAGGTGGCGCCGTTGCGGATGCCCTTGAAGCGGCCGCCCGAGATCGTCACGTGCTGTTCGAGGATGCCCTTGGCGCGACTGCCGATGCTGAGATCGACGTTGCCGATGATGCCGTCGATGCATTTCGTCTTGCCGTATTTGCCGCTGGCGCTCATCGCCGCGATGCCATTGACGAATTCGGTCTCGCCCAGCGACTTCAGCTCCTGCGGGGCGTCGGCGCGATACATCTCGCGGCATTCCTCAAAGCAGGTCGCGACGACATTGTGGCCGCTACCGACATCGTCGAGCAGGTCCTCGAACAGATAGCGGTTGCCCGGCCGGTCCCACATGTGATGGTGCGGGTCGACGATCGGCAGATCGGGCTCGATGACCGCTTCGCGGCGCTTGGCGAGCCAGTCCGGGCGGACCGGCGCGTGGCGGCCGGGCGGGATCTGCGATTGCGGCATGGGTTCTCCTCCCGAGATTGCTGTTCGCTTGGCCAACTCTGCCTCGCAGCCGCGCCCGACGCCACGGGTTTGTCCCGGCCTCGCCCGATTTTCGTCGGGGGCAGGTTTGCCTGTCCCGAGCGCGAGCGACTTATGATCGAGGATCGCTAGGCCGCGTTGTCAATTATTGGAAGCCTACACGTAAAGCGATTTGACGGTTAGGTATAGATCGTAAAAGAGTCTGCCTCGGCTGGGAATTGTCTGATTAATGTACGGTCGGCTTTGGCAAAAGGCTGACCGATGAACCGATATGCACTTCGCGACGACCAATGGGAGCGGATCAAGGGAATTCCGGCGCGGTAGCGGTAGAGCACCGCCTCGACAAAGCGCCGTTTGTCGCGGGCGGTAACGCCGACATGGCCGATCCGCCTCGGCAGCCGGTCCCATCTGGCTCAATTAACGACACGCCCTAGTCTAGCGCAACGGCTCTGTCGCGTCGCGGACATCGCCGCCCATCAGGTAGATCAGGTGCAGGATCGCGGCGCGCTGCTGGCGATAGGGGACGGTGCTCGCAGTGATGCTGTTCGAGATCCAGTGGTCGTCGAGCATGTTCGGATAGCCGATCTTATGCGCGCATTGCGGCGCCGCGAGTCGGCACCGCAGACGCACCGCATTGACGTAGCTGACGCCATTCTGCAACGCGTCCACATTGCCGACCGCCAGCGGGCTGATGCACCAGTAATTTTCAGGATTGACCAGCGCCGACTGGCTGATGTTGACCGGGCCCTGAAAGCACATCTCGCCGTCGGCCGACACGAAGAAGGCGCCGTCGGCCCAGGTATAGTGGATGCCGTCATCGATAAATTTGATGGTTTCGAGATAGCCCGGTTGCCCGGGCGGAGGCGCACGGCGGGCAAACGCCGGCGAATTGATCGGCGGCGGCATTTCCGGCACGCATGCCGCCAGCGCCAACATGACTGCCAGCACGCTTATGGCCGATCGATTGATCGCCCGCCGCCTGATCATCGCACACGCCCCCAACTTCCCGTCGAAATACGACCTGACGAGATTGCGTCCGCAATTCCCTTCTTTAGAATAAAATTTTTCACGATAGTAGCAGCCCGCAGCGATTGGAGACCGAGGGCGATGCCGGTCATTCCCGAAATCCTCGAACGACAAGACGAATTGACGGCGATTCGCCGCGACATCCACGCCCATCCCGAGTTGGCCTTCGCCGAGGAGCGCACCGCCGAACTCGTCGCGGCGAAGCTCGTCGAATATGGCTGCGAGGTCCATCGCGGGCTGGCGGGGACCGGCGTCGTCGGCACCATCCGGCGCGGCAACCGGTCGGGAGCAGTGGGCATGCGCGCCGATATGGACGCGCTGCCGATCCGCGAACTGAACGACTTCGGCCACCGCTCGACCGTCGACGGTAAGATGCATGCCTGCGGCCATGACGGCCATACGACGATGCTGCTGGGTGCCGCGCGCTATCTGGCGGAAACGCGTAATTTCGAGGGGACGGTGCACCTGATCTTCCAGCCGGCCGAAGAAGGGGGCGGCGGCGGCCGGGTCATGGTCGAACAGGGGCTCTTTGAGAAATTTCCCTGCGACGCGGTCTTCGCGCTGCATAACAAGCCCGGCATTCCGGTTGGCCAGATCGCCGCGCGGCCGGGACCGCTGCTCGCCGCCTCCGACCGCTGGGACATCCGGATCACCGGCCACGGCACGCATGCGGCACATCTGCATCTCGGCACCGACCCGTTTGTGATCGGGGCGCAGATCGTGCTCGCCTTGCAGACGATCGCCAGCCGCGACCTCGATCCGCTCGAATCGGCCGTGGTCAGCGTCGGCTTCATGCGCGGCGGCTCGGCCTACAATGCGATCCCGGACGATCTGCATATCGGCGGCACGGCTCGCAGCTTCCGTCCCGAGGTTCGCGATCTGATCGAGCGGCGGCTGGGCGAGATCGCGCAAGGGATCGCGGCGATGCACGGCGCCCGCGCCGCGGTCGATTACCGGCGCAACTACCCGCCGACGATCAACCATCGGGTCGAGACCGAATTCGCGGCAGAGGTCGCGGCCGAGATTTGTGGCGTCGATGGCGTTATCCGTGACATAGCGCCATCCATGGGCGGCGAGGATTTCTCGTTCATGCTGAACGCCTGCCCGGGGGCGATGCTGTGGCTCGGCAATGGCCCCGGTGAAGGCGGCTGCTTTCTGCATAACGCGAAGTATGACTTCAACGACGCCGCGATCCCGTATGGTGCGAGCTTCTTCGCCAGGCTGGCCGAGCGCTTTCTTGAAATGCGCGAGCGCTGAACCGGGCCGCGATCTCAGCCGGCCCCAAGGTCGAGAAGGCGGCGGGCGAGCGTCAGGTGCGGCTTGTCGATCATCTTGCCGTCGAGCGCGATGGTCCCGGCATCGGGATTGGCGGCGAACAGGTCGACGACCCGGCGCGCCCAGGCGCGTTCCTCGTCGCTGACCGCGAAGGCCTCGTTGATTGTCGCGATCTGCGCCGGGTGAATCGCCATCTTGGCGGTGAAACCAGACCGGCGGGCGGCGGCGCATTCCGCGGCAAGACCGGTGGCATCCTTGAAATCGGTGTAGATCGTGTCGATCGGCGTGACATTGGCGGCCGCCGCCGCCAGTAGGCAGAGCGAACGTGCGAGCCGATAGACGTCATCATAGACGCCGTCGGCGCGGCGGTTGCCGCCGCCGATGCAGGCAGCCGAGATCCTCCGCCCCCCAGGTGATGCCTTCGAGCCGCGGCGACACGCCGGCGTAATTGCCGAGCGCGAACATCGCCGTCGGCGTCTCGGTCGCGATCGCGACGACCTGGATCTTGCCGGGCAGTAACGCCGCAGCCGCCTCGAAGGCGCTCAGGTAATGGTCAAGCGTGCGTAAATCCTCGGGCAGGCATTTCGGCAACAGGATGCCGTCGGGCGCTCCCGGCACGGTCGCGGCGAGATCGTCGAGGGCAAGGCCGCTTGCCAAGGGGTTGATCCGAACATAGCGGCGAAAAGCGGCCGAGCCGGTCTCCTCGATAAAGGTGCGTGCTTGGCTGCGCGCCAACGGCCGATTGGCCGGGGCGACCGAATCCTCGAGATCGAGGATCAGCGCGTCGGCGCCCGATTCCGGCGCGCGCAGCAGCTTGCGCTCGCTGTCGGCCGGGACGAACAGGAACGAGCGCATGTCAGCCCTCCGCCGGGCGGCACTTCATCAGCCCGGCGCGGCGGCAGATCGCCACCGTCTCGCCGCGCTGGTTGATGCCCTGATGCTCGAATTCGACGATGCCGGCGTCGGCGCGGGACTGGCTCTTACGCTTGGCGCGCACGATCGTGCGGGCGCGCAGCGTGTCGCCGTGAAAGACAGGCTTCGGAAACCGCACATCGGTCATGCCGAGATTGGCGATCGTCGTACCGAGCGTGGTTTCGCCGACGCTGATCCCGATGACGAGGCCGAGCGTGAAGATGCTGTTGACGAGGCGCTGGCCGAACTCGGTGCTCTTGGCGAATTCGGCGTCGAGGTGCAGCGGCTGCGGGTTCATCGTCAAGGTGCTGAACAACACGTTGTCCATCTCGGTGACGGTGCGGCTCATGGCGTGCTCGAACACCTGGCCTTCAACGAATTCCTCGAAATACAACCCGGCCATCGGCTCTCCTCCGGTTGTGCGCGCCGCGGCAATTGGCGGTAAAGCGGCCGGAATCCGCTCGACCGCAGTCACGGAACACCCTAGCATGCGCGTGGTGCCGGGAAAGGTCTATCGGCTGGCGTCGATCCGGCGCGCGCCGGATCATGCGAGCGGGGTGGGAAGAACGGTTGGGAATGGAGATCAACCAGCTCATTGCTGAGAACGGCGCCTACTTCTACCTGATCGCGTTCCTCTGGACCTTTCTCGAGGGCGAGACGGTGGTCCTGTTTGCCGGCTTTGCTGCGGCGCAGGGTCTGCTCGACCCGATGCTGTTGCTGGTGGCGGCATGGCTCGGCAGCTTCAGCGGCGACCAAACCTATTTCTGGATCGGCCGTCAGTTCGGGCCGCGGCTGTTGGACCGCTTCCCGCGCTGGCGCCACGGCGTCGACGTCGCGTTGCACTGGCTGGAGCGGTACAATACCGGGTTCATCCTGACGTTTCGCTTCATCTACGGTGTACGCAACCTGTCCTCCTTCGCGATGGGGGTCAGCGCCGTCCGATGGAAACGCTTCCTGTCGCTGAATTTTCTCGCCGCCGGGCTGTGGGCCGGTAGTTTCACCGCGGTCGGCTATTTCCTGGGGCACGCGTGCCGCGCAGTACTGGGCAATATTGCGCAATCCTTCAGCCTGGCGATGCTGGGCGTGTTCTGCATTTTCGCCTTTGCCATATGGTTCGTACATCGGCTGCAGCGTCGCCGGCAGCAGCTTCGAGTGCCGCCGGGCGCCAAGATCGCCGCGCCCCCGCCCTGAACCGGTCGGTCGCGGTCAGCCCTGCACCGCGATTGCGGTCCCAACAGCGAGCTCGAGAAGGGCGTCAGCCCGGCCCTGGTTAACCGCGATTTCGACAAGCCCGTTCGAATTCTCGTACCAGAATGCGGTCCCCGCCGGGACGTCGGAGAAGGTCGATGCCCGCGCCAGCGCGCGCCTGCCGACCTGGAGCCGCGCAGCCGGCGCGAGTCCGGTGGCGCGCAGCCCGGTTACCGCATTGCCGTAGCGATCGAGATAGACGATTTCGCTCAGATCGTCGGACCAATCGGTCCGCCGCCCGGGTTCCGCCGAGCGCGCCATGGCGTTGGGCAATTCACCGGCGGCAAGCCGGGCGGCGACCGGGGCAAACAAGTCACGGCCGTGAAAGCTCGCGGAAATCGCCACCGGCCGCCACAGGACTTCCCAGCTACGGGCCCGGGCGGCGCGGCGCAGAACGAGTTCGAAGAGGCCATTGTCGGGACCTACGTAAAAGCGGTCGTCGGCTTCTACGATCAGCGCGGCGCGGTTGCTGCCGACGCCGGGATCGACCACCGCGAGCAGAACCGTTCCAGCGGGAAACCAGACGGCGTAAGCGGCCAGCAGGTAGGCGGCGGGCTTGGGCTTCCCGGCCGGCGCATCGGCGAACAGGTCTATCACCGGAACTGCCGGGACAGCCCGCTGTAGAACCGCCTTCATCTGCCCAGTATAGGGACCCTCAAGCCCGAAATCGGTGAACAGGACGATCATCCCTGACGCGAGCCCCACCCAACTCGAAAGCCATCGCGCAAAGAAACGCGCCGCAATTCGAACAAGATCCTATGTCGACGGCCGCACTGGTCTCGCCGTCGCCCCAACGATTGTGCATGCGGGCGGTGGACGTCAATCAAAGGTTGGATTTGTGCAGTGACACACGCCTCATAAACAGAACTCTATTCTTGAGGGCGATGACGGGCAACGGGTTTGCACCGATGGTTTCTCTTGATTGGCGGCGACGCACGGGTATGATGGCGGCGTCGCAAAGGTCATTCGGGGGAATGCGATGAAGATGATCGCGCTGGCCGCGGCAATGTTGGCCGCCGCGTCGCTGCCTGCTGTTGCCGCCGACCATAATTGCTATTCGTCATCCGATATGGAAGCCGAACAGGCGATCAAGTTTTCGACCCATCTGATGGTGATCAGTTCCGCCTGCCGGGATACGGTCTACGGCGAGTTTCGCAATCGCAACAAGGACGCGATCCTGCGCTACCAGAAGGCGATGATAGACCATTTCCGGCGCACCGGCGCACGCAACGCGCAGAGCGCGTACGATCGTTGGACGACGACCCTTGCCAACGAGATCTCACTCAAGCAGGGCATGATTCCGACCGCGCAAGTTTGCCAGAACTCGGTTGAGATGCTGAAGATGGCGAGTACGCTCGACGCCAAGGGGCTGCACGACTACGCCCTCGCACAAGCGACAAGTCCGGGCAATACCAGCCCCAAATGCGGCCGCTGAAGCGCGCCGGGGCTCTGCGTCACCGTGCTGCGGCGCGCAGCCGCAGCGTGCCGGCGAGGCCGGCCGCCGACAACAGCGCCATCGGCAGGTAGGCATATCCGCCGAGGCGGGCGTAGAGCGTCCCCGCCGCCAGCATGACCAAACCCGACCCGAAGCCGGCTGAGACCGCCGCGTAAGCGGTCTGGGCGCCGACGGCGGCGTGCGGTGGCGCCGCACGCGTGATGAACTGCATGGCGCCCAGATGGACCGCACCGAAAGTAAGCGCGTGCAGCGGCTGCAAGGCCGCAATCGCCGGCAGCGAAGTCAGGAGCGCGGCGAGGCTCCAGCGCACAATACCGGCGCCGCCGCCGAGCGCCATCAGACCGACCGCGCCGAATCGGTTGGAGAGGCGCCGGGCATGCCAGAAGAGCGCGATCTCGGCGATGACTCCCTCTGCCCAGAGCCAGCCGATCGCTGTGTCCGAGAGGCCAAGCGAGCGCCAGTAGAGAGTGCCGAATCCGTAATAGACTTGGTGGCTTGCCTGCAGCGCCGCGGCGACCGCGACGAATAGCCAGAACCGGCGGTCGCTCAAGACGAGGCGCAGTCCGGCGCGGCGATCCGGGGAACGGGCCATAAGGCGGGGCTCCGGGATCTTGCAGCAAGTGAGAAAAACCAGCGCCGAGGCCGCCATCACCAGCAGCAACACGGTCTCGCCCGATTCTATTCCGAGCATGATACCGGCCCCAAGCGAGCCGGCGATGAAGCCGATCGAACCCCAGACCCGGACCCGCCCGTAATCGACGCCGCCGCCGCGGCCAAAGTCAGCGCGTCGCCGAGCGGCATCAGCGCCGACTGCGCCGCCATCGCCAGAACGCTCAGCCCGAGGAGCGGCCAGAAGGCCGTCGCCGACCATAGTGCAGCGTAGCCGCAGACGGCGATTCCGGCGAGCGCAATCATGACCGCCCGACGCCGCTCGAGGCGGTCCGCGAGCGCACCGAGCAGTGGCGTGGCGACAACTTTGACCCAGATCACCGTGGCGAACAGCGTCGCGATATCTTCGGGGGTAAAGCCGCGGCCGGCGAGCCACACGGGCCAGAACGGCGTCTGCACCCCGACCACCAGAAAGATCGCCGCGTAAAAGGCCGAAAGCCGAACTGCCGGGGGCAAAAGGGCGCGCCGGTGTAGCGATGGGCCCTCGACCCCGGGGATGCCAGTGCCTATGTGGCGTGGGTGTTTCTGATCGACGCCAGTCAACTCGGCGCGCTGCTGTCGGTGGTCGTCATCGACGTGGTGTTGGCCGGCGACAATGCGATCGTCGTCGGCATGGCAGCGTCGAGCCTGCCGGCCGAGCAGCGCCGAAGGGTCATTATCCTCGGCATCGCCGCCGCCACGCTACTGCGGATTGTCTTTGCCTGCAATTACCGTGCACCTGCTCGAGATCATCGGGCTAACCCTGGCTGGTGGCGTCTTGCTACTATGGGTCGTCGTGGAAGATGTACCGTGAGTTGCGCCGCGCGCATCTCGCAACTCGATCCGCCGATGGCGATAAATCGCTGCGTCCTGCACATACCAAGAAGACGACAAGCGCGCTCTCGTCCAGATCGTGGTCGCCGATATCTCAATGTCGCTAGACAATGTGCTCGCCGTGGCCGGGACGGCGCATGACTCAAATGCAACCCCGATGGATCCTGGCGGTCGGACTTGATCCTATCGGTGGCGCTGATGGGGGTTGCCTCGACTTTCATAGCACGGCTGCTCGAACGCCATTTCTGGATCTCATGGGTCGGCCTCGGCATCATCACCTTCGTGGCGCTCAGGATGATCTGGGAGGGCTCGACCGAAGTCCTGCACAAGACGGCGGGGCTGGCCCTGGCCGGATTCTGACGCCGTCCTTAGCCGCGGCTGCAGGCGCCGCCGCCAAGCACGCAGAACTTCGCGCAATGCGGATGGTTGAGCGGCACCGAGCGGTGCGCTGCGGCCAATGTCCGGCCGAGCTCGAAGCCCGGATCGTAGGCGAGGAGCGTGCAAGCGAGTACGGCGGGATGTGCCGCCCCCTTGCGCTTGACCACCATGCGCGAGCTCGAACACATCACGCTTTCGGGCGATTTGCCCAGAATTCCCCAGCACGCTTCGGTGATCTCCGGCACCTCGGCCGCTGCGTCCATTTCGGGAAATACGGTCAGGGTCACCGGATCGTCGGCGTCAATTCCAACCTCGAGTTCGGCGAAGAGGCGGGCGAAGCCCGCGCGGATCTCGGCCTCGGTTTCACCGGTCAGCCGGCGGCTTGCTACGTGGAGCGAAAAGCCGTTCGCCGCCAGCCACAGCAACCCGTCGAGTGTCGGCCGCCAGCTGCGCCTCCCGCGCTCGGTCTCGTGCACTTTGCGCCCGTAGTGGTCGATCGAAACCCGGATCGTCAGCCGCGCGCCGTAGCGGTCCTTCAGCCGCAACAGTGCCGCTTGGCATTTCGCCATAGGTTTCATCGCGTTGGTCAGCGTCAGCGTGTCGAACCCCCGCTCAAGGGCATCCTCCAGCATCGCCGGGAATTCCGGGTTCATGAAAGGCTCGCCGCCGGTAAACCCGATCAGCCGCGTCGGCAGCCCGACCCGCTCTATCTCGTCGAGGTATTCGACCACTTCGGCGGCCGACAAATAGACGAGGCGGTCGTTTTTCGGAGAGGATTCAATGTAGCAGTGGCGGCAAGTCAGGTTGCAGACCGTCCCGGTATTAAACCAGAGCGTATCAAGCGCCCGCAGAGCGACCTGCGCCCGTTTTTCGCCTTTCGCGGTCAGAAAGGGATCGTCGAATTTGCGCTTCTCCATCGGCGAAAGACCCTCGATAGACGAACAGGGCAACCTATCACCATTGCCGCGGGGTCGGCCGGACGCGTTTTTGCCAAGTCACCATAATGTGAAAACCGGGGCGCGCCTTGCGGCGCATTGATATCCCCGGCTAGGCTGTTTATCTCTACCCTTTGCTGCTCGGAAGGCGGCATGGAGCACTTGGTCCCGCGCCATATCCGGCTCACCTCCCACCCGGGAAGCACCGGCCGAGGCGCCGTTCCGCTGCGCTGGGGCGCGGCCGATCCTGGCGAACGCGGCCCTGTCGTCGCGAGCCCGGCCGAGCCGCGGCTGCGCAACGCGATCGGCTCCTATTCGGGCGCCTATGCGATCTACCGCGCGCTGGCGGTGGCCACCCGGGCGTTGGCGCGTGACCACCGGCCGGACCTGACCGACACCGCGCCCGCGGCATCGATCGGGCCAGCACCTCAATGGGCTGACCCGACAAAGATCGTGTCGCTTGATCCATGGGGCCACCTCGTCGGCGAGGTCTTCGCCGATCGGATCCGCGCCGGCGTCGATGTGCGGCCGACAATCGCGGTCACCACGGCGCGCATCGCGATGCCGGAACTTCGCGATTGCGGATTGCGGCCCGACGGCGCGGTGCTGCTCGAAAACGGCGAAATTCGCGTGACCAAGGCGGCGATCGATCCCGTCTGGCATCTGCCCGGTCTGGCGTTGCGCTTCGGCGTCGCCGAGACCGATCTGCGCCGCACCTTGTTCGAAGAGACGGGCGGCATGTTCCCGGAGCTTGTCACCCGGCCGGATCTCGACGTGCTGCTGCCGCCGATCGGCGGTGCGACGGTTTATCTCTTCGGCGCCATCGAAGGTCTAATCGGCCCGAGACGGTGATCGCCTGCCGCGTGCATGACGAATGCAACGGCTCGGACGTCTTCGGTTCCGACATCTGCACCTGCCGCCCGTATCTGGTGCACGGTGTGGAGGTTTGCGTGGAGACCGCACAGCAGGGTGGGCTCGGGATCATCGTCTATAATCGCAAGGAGGGTCGCGCGCTCGGCGAAGTCACCAAATTCCTCGTCTACAACGCGCGCAAACGGCAGGAGGGCGGCGACCGCGCCGATACCTATTTCCGCCGCACCGAATGTGTCGCTGGCGTCCAGGACATGCGCGTCCAGGAGTTGATGCCGGATGTCTTCCATTGGCTCGGCATCCGCCGCATCGACCGCTGGGTGTCGATGTCGAACATGAAGAAGGCGGCCCTCGAGCAGCAGGGGATCGAGGTCAGGGAGCAGGTGGCTATACCCGACGGGCTCGTGCCGCCGGACGCGGCCGTCGAGATCGAGGCGAAGAAGGCGGCGGGATATTTCGCGCCGCTCGGCGTTCCCGATCCGGAGGAGCTGCGCCGCGCCAAGGGCCGTGCGCTTGGCGAGTGAGCACGCGGCGGCACTGTTGAGCAGCGCGGCGGTACGGGAGCGTTGCGGCGTTGTCACCGAAGCGGTCGAGCGCGGCGATACCCGTCATTTCCGCCTTGTCCCACATCGCCTCGACGATGCCGCGTGCCGCGTCGTCGCAACAACACGACGCCGCTACCCGGACCTCGAAGTGCCGTATCACAGCCGCTGGCGCCATTTCTCGGCGGGCGGCGTCGATCGCGCCGCGGCGGTAGCACCCGGGGCTGGACCCGCGGAGGCTGCGCGGACGCGGATCGATCTCGCGGTCGTTTCGGTGCTGCTCGACGCCGGGGCGGGTGCGGTGTGGCGGTTTTGTGAGGACGAAACAGGGCTCGTCCTGGCGCGCTCGGAGGGGCTCGCGACGGCGAGTTTGCGGGCGATGCAGGCCGGCCTCTTTTCCGCCGATCCAAGGGATCCGTGGCGCGCCGATGCGGCGGCCCTGGCCGCGTTAGCGCCGCAGCGCCTCGCCGCCCTGTTGCAACACCGGTCTGACAACCCGCTCGTCGGGATGGAGGGACGGACCCTGCTGCTGCGTCGGGTCGGGGAGGTTTGCGCGGATTGGCCGGCGCTGTTCGGCGTTCCGGGGCGCCCGGGCGGGCTCTTCGATTACTGGTCGCGCTACGGCGGGACGGTCTCGGCGGCCAAGATCCTGGGCACAATATTGCGCGTTTTCGGTCCGATCTGGCCCGGCCGGTTAGAGCTTGACGGCGTCCCGCTCGGCGATTGCGGTCGGCATTTCGCGGTGCCGGGCGACGGGCTCGTGCCGTTCCACAAGCTCAGCCAGTGGCTTGCATATTCGCTGGTCGAGCCGCTGCACGCAGGCGGCGTTGTGGTGACCGATCTCGATGCGCTGACCGGTCTTGCCGAATACCGCAACGGCGGCTTGTTTCTCGATTGCGGCGTCATCGAGCCGCGCGACCCGACGCTGCTCCGGCGTCAGCTCGATCCCTTCGAAGAAGCCGTCGTCGAGTGGCGCGCCTTGACGGTCACTCTGCTCGATCGACTCGCGCCGCTTGTCCGCGAACAGTTGGGTAAGAGTGAGGACGAGTTCCCGCTGGCAAAACTGCTCGAAGGCGGCAGCTGGGCCACCGGCCGCGAGATCGGCTTCGAGCGGCGTCCGGACGGCAGCCCGCCGCTCACGATCCGCAGCGACGGCGCCTTGTTTTAGGAGCTAGCAGCACCATGGCGCAACCGAGGGCGGGACTGACGGTGGTCGAGCATCCGCTCGTCCAACACAAATTGTCGCTGATGCGCGACCGTAACACCTCGACCGCGGAGTTTCGCCGGCTGTTGCGCGAGATCAGTCTGTTGCTCGCCTACGAGGCGACGCGCGAGCTGCCGCTCGAACCGGTCGACATCGAAACCCCGCTCGAAGCCGGCCGCTTTCCGCTTCTCTTCGGCAAGAAGGTCTGCCTTGTTTCGATCCTGCGCGCCGGCAACGGCATTCTCGACGGGATGCTCGATCTCCTGCCCTCCGCGCGGGTCGGTCATATCGGCATTTATCGCGAGCCGCAGACCTTGCAGGCGGTCGAGTACTATTTGAAGCTGCCCGAGGATCTGGCCGAGCGCGACGTGATCCTCGTCGATCCGATGCTGGCGACCGGCAATTCGGCCGTGGCGGCGATCTCGCGCCTTCAGGAATTGCAGGCGCGGTCGATCAAATTCGTTTGTCTGGTCGCCGCACCCGAGGGGGTTGACAAGGTCCTCGGCGTCTTTCCCGAGGTCGCGATCGTCGCCGCGGCGCTCGATCGCTGCCTCGACGAACACGGCTACATCCTGCCCGGCCTCGGCGACGCCGGCGACCGCCTCTTCGGAACCCGATAACAAGCCTGACGGAACCGGCCGGGCAGGCCGCTTGTTAGCAGCCATGCGATCTCTCTCTTTGATTGGAGTGGACATGGGCCGCGGTATCCTTTTGTGGTTTCTCGGAATTCCGATCCCGATCATCATCTTGCTCTATCTTTTTCATGTAATATGAAAATTTTACCGGAACCAAAGGGCATCGACGATTGTTTCGAGTACGTGCGGGACACACAGACAAAATCCCGTACATCATTTACCTGAGGAGGAGTAAGTCTTGAATAAAACCAATATTACCGCGACGGTCGCGGCTTTGTTGATCGCCGCCTCGCCGCTTGCTTACGCGCAGACGGCCGCGGCGCCACATACCTCGACCACAACAATGGCGGCGGCCGATGTCGGCACAGCTATCCGGTCTGACCAAATCCGCGCTAGCAAGATGATCGGCAGCAACGTCTATGACGTGCAAAACCGCGATATCGGGAGCGTCAAGGACCTGATCATCGACAAGGATGGCCGTGTCGCGGCGGCGGTCGTCGATGTCGGCAGTTTCCTTGGCATGGGCGGCAAGGACGTCGCCGTCAGCCTCTCGGCATTCAAGACCGACAACAACCGGCTGACTCTCGACATGACCAAGGAGCAGCTGCAGCAGGCGCATGCCTATCAGCTGGAAAATCCGAATACCGGCGCCGGCAGCTCGACCTCGCCCGTCCAGGGCGGCCATCTGGGTACCGGGGCTGGGTCGACCACACCGCCGCGCCAATAGCACTCGCTCGAAGGCGCCTTTCGGCCGGGCAGAGATCGGCTTCGTCCGGCCAAAGGTGTCCGCCGCGGCGCCGATTGCAATCGGCGGCGCGGCGGATTAAATACCGGGCCGTTCGCGGAGGATTGGTCGATGAAGGAAGGCATACACCCGGACTATCACGAGATCACGGTGGTTATGACCGACGGGACCTCGTTCAGTACGCGCTCGACTTATGGCAAACCCGGCGACACGCTGCGGCTTGACATCGACCCGAAATCGCACCCGGCCTGGACCGGCGGCCAGCAGCGCCTCGTCGACAGCGGCGGCCAGCTGGCCCGCTTCAACAAGCGTTTTCAGGGTTTCGGGCTAAAGAGCTAACGCGCCCTTGATCCGGCCGTAGCGTTTCCCATGTAAATGTTGCGTAGTCGCCGCACTGGGGCTGCGCAGACAAAGCAGAGGGCGCGGGGCAATTGTTGCCGGCGCCGGATCCATATTGCTCAATGGAGGATGTGGTCATGGATCGTTTCGATTTCTCACCCCTGTTCCGTTCGACGATCGGCTTCGACCGATTGACGCGCTTGGCCGACGCGGCGACTCGCGTCGACAACGCCTCGCTTGCCTATCCGCCCTACAACATCGAAACGACCGGCGAGGACGCCTACCGGTTGTCGATGGCGGTCGCGGGCTTTGCCCCTGATGAGGTCGAGGTGACCGTGCACGAGAACACGCTGCTGGTTGCCGGCAAGGCGAAGAAGGACGATGACGAGAGCCGCTACCTGCACCGCGGCATCGCCCGGCGTGCCTTCGAGCGCCGCTTCAGCCTCGCCGACCATATCAAGGTCGTTGGCGCCAACCTCGATAACGGCATGCTCTATGTCGACCTCGTGCGCGAGGTGCCCGAGGCAGCCAAGCCGCGCAAGATCGAAATCGGCGCCGGCCGGCCGCAGCCGCAGGTGCTGGAGCAACAGGCCGCCTGACGCGTTCCTTTCGGTCGACAAGCTTAATCGAGACGCCCCCGTTTCCGGGGGCGTTTTCGTTATTGGGCGAGGCGGACTCAGAACCACCCGCGCCATTTGAACCACAGGATCGGCAGCACCGCGCTCAGCGCGATCAGCGCCAGCCCATAGGGGTAGCCCCAGCTCCAGTCGAGCTCGGGCATCATCTTGAAATTCATGCCGTAAATGCTAGCGACCAGGGTCGGCGGCACGCCGACCACCGATACCACGGTGAGCACCTTGATGATGTTGTTCTGCTCGACATTGATCAGCCCAAGCGTGGCGTCGAGCAGCAATTGCACCTTGTTGTCGAGATGGGCGGCGTAATCGCTGAGCGAAGCGATGTCGTGGCGCAGGGTCTCGAGCCGCCGTCCGACATCAGGGCCTAGCCAGGCGGCGGCGTTGGTCGCCACATAAGGCGAGATACGACCGATGCCGAGAAGGCTGTCGCGGAGTTTCGAGACGAGATCGCCGCTGCCGCCGACATGTCGCAGGATCAGCCTCAGATCGGCGCTCTCCCGCGCCGGGGCTTGCCGCGCGGAGGGTGCCGCGGCCGGCGTGCGGAACAGCCGGTGCGACAAGGCATCGAGTTCGTTGGCGAGCCTTTCGAGGACATCGGCAAGCCGGTCGGCGATGGCGTCCATCAACTCCGCGAAAACCGCACCACTGGTCAACGGCTCGGTATCGGCCTTGCGGTCCTGGTCGATGAAGGTGGTAAAGGCGGCCAACTCCTCGAACCGTACCGTCACCAGCCGCTCGCGGGTTAGGACGAAGCCGACCGGCGTCGCCGTGGGCAGGTCCGATTCCGCCCGAAACACCAGCGGCGCGCTCAGATAGATCGCGTCGCCGCGCAGCTGCAGCCGGCTCGAACTTTCGATTTCGTCGAGCTCCTCCCTGCTCGGTATGTGAAGCGCGGCGGCGCGTTCGACAAACGCGATCTCTTCGGGCTCGGGCCTCACCAGATCGATCCATAGCGCACCTTCCGGCAGGTTCGCCGCCGTCAGATCGCTTGCCCATTCGCCGGAACCGAGGTGGCCGCTGTAAAAGGTCAGCATCGATCGAACCCCTCCGCGCGGTTTGCCTTGGCGCGCCGCGTCCTGTTCTATTGTCCCTCGGGAATGCTCGGAATGGGAGGCGAGAATCCGCTTTGTCCGGGAAGGGCAACTGCTCGTCACGGCTCATTCTGCGGGTCCATAGCCCCGGCGGCAACGGAGCGTTTGGGGCGGCTAATGAGGGAGGCGGGGTTGTCGATGCATGGCGAAATCGAGCTAAACGGGCGGCGCTACCGAACGCCGGCGCGGGCGGTGGCGGTGATCTGCGCCGACGGGTGCGACCCGGCCTATATAGACCGCGGGATCGCCGACGGCGTCTTCGAGACGATCGGCTCGTTCGCCCGCGCCGGCTTTCTCGGCACGGCGGACGCCGTCATGCCGACTTTCACGAACCCGAACAATATCTCGATCGTGACCGGCGCGCCGCCTTCGGTGCACGGGATTGCCGGCAATTACTGCCTGGACCGCGAGACCGGCCGCGAGATCATGATGACCGATCCCGAACTGATGCGCAGCGAGACGATCCTCTCGCTGATGTCACAGGCCGGGGTCAGGACGGCGGCGGTGACGGCCAAGGACAAACTGCGCCGGCTGCTCGGGCGGAACCTCGACGGCACCGCGATTTCGTCGGAACAGGCGGACGCGGCGACGGCGGCGATGGTTGGGCGGCCGCGGCCCGAAATGTATTCGGCCGACCTGTCGCTGTTCGTGCTCGACGTCGGGATCAGGCTCATCGAACGAGGCGAGGCTGAGCTCCTCTATCTGTCGCTGTCGGACTATGTCCAGCACGCGCATCCGCCCGGTGACGCGGCAGCTGATGCTTTTCACCGGGCGCTCGACCACCGCGTGCGCCGGCTGGTCGAGTTGGGTGCCGTCGTCGGGCTCGTCGCTGATCACGGCATGAACGCCAAACCGCGCATCGTTTTTCTCGAAGACGAGTTGAACGGGCGCTTCGGCGCCGGTGCGGTGAGGGTGATCTGCCCGATCACCGACCCGTTCGTGCGCCATCACGGGGCGCTGGGCTCGTTCGTGCGAGTCTACGCGCGCTGCTTCGGCGACCTGCCGGCAATGATGCGGACGAGCGCGGAGTTACCGGGCGTCGCCACGGTCCTCGACCGGGAAGAGGCGACCGAGCGGCTCGAACTGCCCTACGATCGCGAGGCCGATTTTGTCGTGCTGGGTGATGCCGGGACCGCGATCGGCGCGGCGCGCGAAGAGCACGATCTGTCGGGGCTTGCCGGCCGTCTCCTGCGCTCGCATGGCGGCGAAGCCGAACAGCGCGTGCCGTTCATCCTGTCGCACCCCTTGACGCCCGAATACCGCCGGCGCGCCGCCGAGACACGACTGCGCAATTTCGACATCTTCGAATTCGTGCTGAACGGCCTCGCCTAGCCGCGCTGCGTGTCGCTTTGCGGCGCCCATGCGCGCCTTTGGCCCCTTGGGCTCCAGCCGGCAACAAAGCGCGCATGAGCGGCCTCGGCCTGCTCGACCCGGCACCGTCCCTGGTCGCGCTGGCTCTTGATGTTGTAAGCATGCGCCGTTTCCTTTTGTCCACGGGGCCGGCTGGTGACCGGCTTTGAGCTCGAGATCGCGCGGCTTCTTGGCGAGCAACGCCGGTCGCGCCCAGAGGTAGCTCTCGTTCTTTGTCAAAAAATGCCGGATCAGGATGGCGAGTTTGCGTGCCGTCGCGACGGCGGCGACGTGCTGCCCGCGCCGGGTCTGTACGCGCGGAAAGAAGCTGCGTAGCGGGCCTGGCGGCCGCGCCGCGGCCCAGCCGCCCGCGACCGGCATGCCGCGGGCGTGCCCACGCCCCTGTTTGGCGATCCGCCCGTGGTAGGCCGGTCCCGGTCCGGATTGCCGCACGCTCGGGTTGAGCCCGAGATAGCCAACCAGCTTCTCGGGTTTGGCGAAGCGCTCGACGCGCCGATCGCGGCGGTCAGCGCAGGCGCCACGACCATATCGACGGCGGGAATGGTCGTCGGCGCTTGACCGCCGCTCACGTTGCCGAGTGCCGATCGGGCGAGATCGCGTTCGATCACTTTGAGATCGTCGCCCAGCCGGGAGATAGTCGCCCAGCCGGGAGATCGTCGCCCAGCCGGTCGAACTCGCGCAGGTGACGCTCCACCGCCAGGCGCTCGGCGCCGGGCAGGATCTGCTCCAAGAGCCAGGCGCGGCCCGCAGGCCCGCGCAGATCCTGATGCGGGCAGGACGGGATCAGATGAGCGCGCGGGATCGACTGGATGACGTTCTTCAGCCGTGAGCGCCGCCGCGCGATCTGGTTGCGCCGGGTCACTTGGCGGCGCAGCGCTTGCGTCGCTTCGCCGGCGATTTACGCCTCGGGCAAAAAGCCGCTGGCATAGAGCTGCGACCTGCGGGCCGATCGCCGCGGCGACCGAGGCGGCATTGCCGGATAACGGCATCCGCGAGCGCTTTCACCGCACCGTCCTGGACGAGTTCTACCGGGCGGCGTTCCGCGAAAAGATCCGCCGCACGACCACGAGCTGCAGGCCGACCTCGATGCCCAAAGCGGCGGGTACAATCTGCAACGGCCGCATCAGGGCCGCTGGTGCTTGGGCAAGACCCCGATGCAGACCTTCCTGGGCACCCTGCCGATCGCCAGGGAAGGAAGCATCAGCCAATCACGATTGCGCTTGCCTGCATCCGCGGCGGCGCCAGGAGCCGCTTCCATACCGTCGTCGATCTCGTCAATTGGATAGAGCGCGAAACCCCACGCCAGCCGACAAGGGCGGCTCGCCGAATATCTCATGCGGATGGACTTCATCATTCTCGACGAACTCGGCTACCTGCCCTTTGCTCCGACCGGCGGCCAGCTACTGCTTCCTCTGATCAGTCGGCTATATGAGCGCACCTCGGTCATCATCACGACCAACCTGGCCTTTGGCGATCGCCCCAGAGCGCTTGGCGACGCCAAGATGATAACAGCGTTGCTCGTTCGCCTGACCCATCGCTGCAAAATCATCGACCGTCTTTTTCGTCGCCACGGTGTCCGCCTCGCCGCAATAGGGCCGGCTCTTGTGGCGCTCTCGTGACCATTGGGTTACAGATCGGCGATTTTAGCCGCGCGATTTCAGCGGGTCTGTTCAACATCGTGGCTGCCACGGTTTTGCGGTCGTGGTATCCGTCCGCCCGAGAGTCTCCCCCAGCTAGTCAGCCGTCGCCGGGTGGGGAGGGCGAGCGTCGGTGATGTCGACGGGGTGGTTCGGGTTTTATATGCTTACGCAAGCCGAACCGGAGCCGATCCTTGCCGCTCGACATTGTTCCCAGCGTCTGCCCGCACGATTGCCCGAGCGCCTGCGCGCTCGAGGTCGAGCGTATCGGCGGCGAGCGCATCGGCCGGGTGCGCGGCGCCGCCGCGCAGACCTACACCGCGGGCGTCGTCTGCGCCAAGGTCGCCCGCTACGCCGAGCGCCAGCACCATCCGGAGCGGCTGCGGAGCCGCTGCGTCGGGTCGGCGAGAAGGGCGGGGGGCATGACGCCTTCGCGCCGATCTCGTGGGACGCCGCGCTCGACGAGGTCGCCGAGCGGCTGACCCTGGCGGCGCAGCGCCACGGCGCCGGAGGCCGTGTGGCCGTATTACTACGCCGGGCACGATGGGGCTGGTGCAGCGCGACGGCATCAACCGGCTGCGCCATGCGATGGGCTATTCGCGCGAGGCGCTGACGATCTGCAACGCGCTGACCGATGCCGGCTGGCTCGCCGGGGTCGGCGCCAAGCGCGGCGTCGACGCCCGCGAGATGGCGAAATCGGACCTGATCGTCGTCTGGGGCGGCAACCCGGTCTCGACCCAGGTCAACGTGATGACCCATATCGCGACGGCGCGCAAGGAACGCGGCGCCAGGCTCGTCGTCATCGATCCCTACCGCACCGGCACGGCCGAGCTGGCCGACCTGCATCTGGCGCCGCTGCCGGGCACCGACGGGGCGCTCGCCTGCGCCGTCATGCATGTGCTGTTCAAGGAGGGCTACGCCGACCGCGCCTATCTGGCGCGCTACGCCGACGACCCGGCCGGGCTCGAAGCGCATCTGCAAGCCCGCGACCCCGGCTGGGCGGCCGCGATCACCGGGCTTGCCGAAGCCGAGATCGTCGAATTCGCCCGGCTCTACGGCCGCACACAAAGCGCAGCTACATCCGGCTCGGCTACGGCTTCTCGCGGCAGCGCAACGGGGCGATGCAGATGTTTGCGGCGGCCTGCCTGCCGGCGGTGACCGGCGCCTGGGCATACGAAGGCGGCGGCGCGCTCTATTCGCAACCACGGCGCTCGTCGATTTCGACCGCACGCTGATCGAAGGGCTGCGACCGTCGCGACCGCCGGCCGCCGCATCCTCGACCAGTCGCGCATCGGGCCGGTCCTGACCGGCGACCGGCGCGACCTCGGCGACGGCCCGCCGGTCACCGCGCTCTTCATCCAGAACACCAACCCGATGGTCGTGGCGCCGGAATTGGGCCTGGTGCGCCGCGGCTTCGCGCGCGACGATCTGTTCGTCTGCGTGCACGAGCAGTTCATGACCGAGACCGCGGCGATGGCCGACATCGTGCTGCCGGCGACGACCTTTCTCGAACATGACGACATCTACACCGGCCGGCGGCCACACCTATATCTGCAGATCGGCCGCGCCGTCCTGCCGCCCTATGCCGAATGCCGCTCGAACCACGATGTGTCTGCGCGCTCGCTCGCCGGCTCGGGGCGAGCCACCCCGGTTTCGAGATGAGCGCGATCGAGATGATCGACCAGACCTTGCGCGCGAGCGGCTTGCCGGGGGCCGACGAATTCGCGGAGGGCGTCTGGCTCGATTGCTGGCCCGGCTTTCGAGACCGGCGCATTTTCTCGACGGCTTCGGCCATGCCGACAGGAAATTTCATTTCCGCGCCGACTGGCCGGCGCTCGGGCGCGCGCATCAGCGCGCTGCCCGCCTTCCCCGACCATGTCGCCGTGATCGACGACGGCGACCCGGAGCGGCCGTTTCGCCTGGTGGCGGCGCCGTCGCGCTCGTTCCTGAACACGAGCTTCAACAACACGCCTTCGGGCATCGCCCGCGAAGGGAGGCCGACCGCGCTCGTCCATCCCGAGGTGCTGGCCGGGCTGCGGCTCGGCGACGGCGACCGCCTGCGCATCGGCAACGGCGGGGCAGCGTCGTCGTTCATGCCCGAGCCTTCGACGGGCATGCAGCGGCGCGTCGTCATCGTCGAGGGGCTGTGGCCCGAACGCGGCTTTCGAGGAGGGGATCGGGATCAACCTGTTGACCAGCGCCGATCCGGGCCTGCCGGGCGGCGGCGCGGTCTTTCACGACACTTCGGTCTGGCTGCGGCCGGCATGAGGCGGCGGTGAGCAACGACAAGAAAGGTCTTCCGGCCGAATCGCATTCGGCCGAGGTCGATGCGTTTCTGCGCGAATTGCGGCGGGCGCCGCCGGCGCCGACCGGCGGCGGGCGCGGCCGGCTGATCTTTGCGCTCGACGCTACGGCCAGCCGCGAGCCGACCTGGGACCGCGCCTGCCGCATCCAGGGCGAGATGTTCGAGGCGACCGCCGCGCTGGGCGGGCTCGAAGTCAAGCTCGTCTATTACCGCGGCTTCAACGAGTGCAAGGCGAGCCGCTGGATGACCAGCGCCGCCGAACTGCACCGCGTCATGCGCTCGGTGTTCTGCGTCGGCGGCGAGACCCAGATCGAGCGGGTGCTGGCGCATGCGATCCGCGAGACCGGAGAAGCAGCGGGTCAATGCGCTGGTCTTCGTCGGCGACGCGATGGAGGAGAAGGTCGACCGGCTGTGCCGGCTGGCCGGCGAACTGGGCCTCAACGGCGTGCCGGTCTTCCTGTTTCACGAGGGCAGCGACCGCGTCGCCGGCCGCCGCCTTCCAGCAGATCGCGAACCTGTCGCGCGGCGCCTATCTGAGGTTCGATCTCGCCAGCGCCGACCGCCTCAAGGAACTGCTGGGCGCCGTCGCGGTCTATGCCGCCGGCGGCTATCGCGCGCTTGCCGCCTACGGCGAGAAGAAGGGCGGCGAGGTGCTGCGGCTGACCTCGCAATTGCGTAGCTGAGCGGCCGCCATGCTCTACCTGCTCGGCGGTCTGGCGATCCTCTGCGGGTTCCTGCTGCTCGTCTAGCTTTTCGTCAACGCCGACCCGGCCCGGCTCGCGCACAACCTCAAATGGACCGCCATCGTCGCCGCCGGGGTGGCGGTCGTGGCGCTTGTGCTGTTGCCGCCATTGCGGGAGCTGGCGGCCCTGATCCTGCCGCTGGCGATGGCGACGCCGCTCCTGGCGCGCCTGCGCGCATCCTCGACCGCTATCGAGGACCGGTCGGGGGCCAGAGTTCGACCGTCGCAACCGAACATCTGCGCATGACGCTCGACCACGACACCGGCGCCATGGACGGCACGGTGTTGCGTGGGCAGTTTCGCCGGGATGCGGCTCGACGAATTGAGCCTGCCGCAGCTCCTGGCGCTGTTGCGCGAATGCCGCGCCGAGGACGAGGAGGCCGCCCGCCTGCTCGAAGCCTATCTCGACCGGCTGCGGCCGGATTGGCGCGACGAACTCGGCGGGCGGGAATGCCGGAAACGCCGGGTCAGGCCCGGCGCGGCCCGGCGGCGGCGATATCAGCGTCGAGGAGGCCTATGCGATCCTCGGTCTGCCCCCGGCGCCAACGCCGAGGCGATCAAGGCGGCGCACCACCGGCTGATGATGAAACTGCACCCCGACCACGGCGGCACGGACTATCTCGCCACCAAGATCAACCGCGCCCGCGACGTGCTGCTGCACCGCTGAGCCGCCTCGTCGGACACAATTGAATGGGCCTAGTGTTCGCCCATGCCGAGGCGAGTTTCTGTGACGTGTCAGTGAACAAGCCTGAAATGTAGTTGAAACCTCGAATTACCCAGCCGTGGGAGGTGCTCGGGCCACAAGATCCGTAATCCGTGAATATCTCCTGGGATATCTGTTGATTAGCCGCTGGCCGGACCGGGCAGATGTGGCTGCGCTCCTGCATTTGTGTCGATCCGCGAAGTCGCCAAAATCACCCGCTATGATGTCACGATTTTATCCTCACAATACGTGTGTTGCCGCAGCGCCCGTGCTTCTTCTTCTCTTCGAGGTACACCGGGTCGTAAATGTGGATATTCTTGTGCGGACCCTCGGACCGTTCGCGCTGAATGGACGCGACGTTGTATTGCCGCATAAGAGCGGCGGTGGAGAAGTGTGCCACGGGTGCAGCGGGATTTTCCGGCTGCTGGCGGAGTAGAACTCCGCCGCTTTTGCCCTTCCTTTGAGCGGGGAGGGCGGGGGCATCTTCACCGTGGAATTGTCCCTGAAGGTCCGTTTTGCCTGTCGGGACGGGGTGAGGGCGCGCGAGGCGGCGCGTCAGTTTGGGATTTCGCGCGAGAGCGTGAAGAAGATGCCGAGCTTTTCGGTGCCGCCGGGGTATCGGCGGATGGCGCCGGTCAGGCGGCCGAAGCTCGACGGGTTGACCAAGATCGTCGACCATTTGTGTTTAGAGCGATTTGCGGTCGGCGGGGGTCAAATCGGCGCTGCGACCACTCCCGGCGACGATTGCCTGACGTGTGCAGCCGGCCTCCAGGACAGCGCTGAGACACCGCAGGCCGTCACTGACACCGCTGCTGTCGGGATCGAAATTGCGCTTTGCCATACTGACGATGTCGGTACGGCGCAAGCCCTTGACCTGGCGCAGCTTGAGGCGGATCGGTTTGCCTTCGAGCGTGGTCTCGACCGCGGCGACGATCGGCGTCTTTCCAGGCGAACCGCGGCCCCGCTTACCGCCGTGGCGCTCGCCCCCGAGATCGGCGTCGTCGATCTCAATCCGGCCCGCCAGGCGTTTGCCGGCATCCCGCTCCATCAGATGGCCAGCGCCAGCGCATCACCGCCTCCCGGCGCTGATCCTCTGTTGAACGAAACCGCTCCGCGGTAAGGAGCGGCTGACGCCGGGGTCTCCTGTCTGAGAGGGTGGAGTTGCACAACCACCTGATCAGACAGGAGTTCCGATGGCTGAGATCAGCCCTCTACGCCGGCGCATGATCGACGACATGATGATCCGCAATCTGTCGCCGGCGACGCAACAATCCTACCTCTATGCGATCGCCAAGTTCAGCCGGCATTTCGGCCGCTCGCCGGACCGGCTCGATCTGGAGGAGGTACGAGCCTACCAGCTCCACCTGATCGCGCAGCAGCGTTCGTGGTCGCACATCAATCAGACCGTGTGCGCCTTGCGGTTCTTCTACGGCGTCACCTTAGGCCGGAGCGACGCTCTCGAACGCATCGTCGCCGCGCGCGAGCCGCAGAAGCTGCCGGTGGTGCTGAGCGCCGACGAGATCGTGCAGTTTTTGGAAGCGGTTTCCGGCCTGCGCAACCGGGCGGCGCTGACGACAGCCTACGGGGCGGGGCTGCGCGTCGGCGAGGTCGCGCGCCTGACCATCGGCGCCATCGACAGCCGCCGGATGCTGATCCGGGTCGAGCACGGCAAGGGCGGCAAGGACCGCTACGTCATGCTGTCGCCGCAGCTGCTGCAGATCCTGCGCGCCTACTGGCGCTTGGCGCGGCCGGGCCGCTGGCTGTTCCCGGGCCGGGCGGCAGGGGAGCCGGTCAGCGTCGCCACATTGCAGGAGGCCTGCCGGGTCGCGGCACGGCGCGCTGAACTCAGCAAGCCGGTGACGGTGCACACCTTGCGCCACAGCTTCGCCACCCATCTGCTCGAAGCCGGCACCGACATCCGCATCATCCAAGTGCTGCTCGGTCATGCCCGGCTGTCGACGACCGCCCGCTATACCCAGGTTGCGACAACACTGATCGCCGACACGACAAGCCCGCTCGACCGTCTTAGCCTGATGGTGATGCCGTCGAGCTGATCGCCCGGCATGCGCCCCGCGCTTGAGGTGGCGGACATCTTCCGCCGCCACAGCGCCGCCTATCGCGCCGATCAGGTCGGCAGTATGACCTTCGGACAACGCCGGGTCATGGCGGCGATCGAGACCTGCCGGACGGCGGCGCTCGGCGGCCATGTCGAACGCTGCGAGGATTGCGGCAAGACCCGCATCGCCTACAATTCCTGCCGCAACCGGCACTGCCCGAAGTGTCAGGGCTTGACCCGCGCGCAGTGGCTCGCCGATCGCCACGCCGAGCTGCTGCCGGTGCCGTATTTCCACCTCGTCTTCACTGTGCCGTCGGCGATCGCCGCCATCGCGCTGCAGAACAAGGCGATCGTCTACGACACCCTGTTCCGGGTGGCGGCCGAGACGGTGCAGACGATCGCCGCTGATCCAAAGCATCTCGGCGCCGCGATCGGCATGACCGCAGTGCTGCACACCTGGGGGCAGAATCTGTTCCATCACCCGCATGTTCATTGCATCGTGCCGGGCGGCGGGCTATCGCCCGAGGGCCGCTGGATCGCCTGCCGGCCCGGCTTCTTTCTGCCGGTCCGGGTGCTCTCCCGCCTCTACCGCCGGCTGTTCCTTGAACGACTGCAGGCGGCCTTCCATGCCGGGATGCTGAGCTTCTTCGGAGAGCTGGCCGGGCTCGCCAAGCCGGCGGCCTTCGCCGCCCATCTGCGACCCTTACGCGGGATCGAATGGGTGGTCTACGCCAAGCGCCCATTCGGCGGGCCGCAGCAGGTGCTCGATTATCTCGGCCGCTACACGCATCGGGTCGCCGTCGCCAACTCTCGGCTCATCGCTCTGGTCAACGGACAGGTTCGCTTCCGCTGGAAGGACTACCGCCACCCGCAGCGGCCCAAGGCCATGACCTTGCCGGTCGGCGAGTTCATCCGGCGCTTCCTGCTGCACATCCTGCCGGACGGCTTCCGCAAAGTCCGCCACTTCGGCTTCCTCGCCAACGCCCATCGCCGCGCCAAGCTCGCGCTGATCCGGCACTTGCTCAATCTCCCTGAACCCGAGACGATCCCCGAACCGGCCGATTATCGCGAGCGCTATGCTCGGCTCTTCGGGCGATCGCTCGACATCTGCCCGGCCTGTGGCGGACACCTCGTTGAAATCGCCGTACTCGAGCGTGCGGCGAGATCGGCGCCCCGGCCCTTCTCCTGCGACAGCTCATGAGCGGCGCGCCCGCGATCACTGTCCGCTTCCGATCGACCGCGCCAATGCCGCGCGTCGAACGCACGCTGTTATTGCCCGCGACAAGCAATCCCGCGATCGCCGATGCCAGAGCGCACCGCAATATCCCTTGCCCCGTCATGCTCTGCCGTGCGTCAGCGGGAGCGCGTCCTATCCCGACCGCGCACATCGCCGGTATGGGCCGTCGGCACCGGCATCGCTGGGCCTACCGCCGGGTTCAATTCCCATAGGCCGTGCCGGCCAACGCGGCTTCGTTCAATCAGGCTTCAACGACGTCCCGCACCGTGCCGCGCCCGCCAGTTGCCTCGCGGGACCTCGTTGAACCCTCATGTATTCCGTAAAGAACAGCAAACTGGGCCTCGCTGAGCCCTTTTGGAAATTGCACCTTGTTGCGCGCCATCCTCAAGCCCGCAGAAACGCTCATATGTTCCTGTTATGTATCTAATCAACGCGGCCGAGAAAAGTGCGTAATCAAGAATCGGAATGGCCGACATCAAATCGGAATCAGAGGCCGACTTCATTCCGGAATCGCCGGCCGAATTCCCACCGAAATTCGCCTGCACGACGAGGATGCGCCGCAAGTCGCCGATCGCAAAGTCTGGAAAACGCAGGCTTTGTGTGGCACGGTGGTGCCGAAATAATCGGAGGTACGCCATGAGCCCGCTTGATGTCGCCGACAACAAGGCTGCGGACCCACACGATGGTACGGTCGCCTATGTGCCGCCGCTCGAGCGCACGGCAGGACAGCCGGAGCCGATCGCCGCGCATGGCGGTCTCTCCTACATGGCGTTCGACCGCGACGGCGATGCGGGAACCGCCGCTGGCGTTCGAGGACGCGCTCGCCGAGATCGCCTCGGGCGAGAGCGAGCGCCTTACCGATATGCTCGACAAGGCGCCGCCGGGCCCGATCAAGACCAAATGGGGCCTCGGCTTCCGCAGCTACGACGAGTGTGTGGAGTACATCCGCCAGTCGAACAGCATCAAGGCTCCGCCGGGCGGCGTGGCATTGCCGCTGCCCTATACGGTCTACGAGCGGCCGAGCTACTCCGTCGTGCCGTCCAACGCGATCTGGCGCGACCCGGCGCGCGCCGAGACAGCCATGATCCTGCGCACGAACGAGCGGGGCAACCGACGGCGGGACCTTTATTTCCCGCAGGTGCTGCGCGATGCGCGGCGGATCGGCGAGTACTACCCGGGCCTTTCGCCGAACAGCCCCGAATGCATGGACAAGCTCGGCGTGTCGCTGGCGCATCTCGAATCCAAGTGCACGAACATCTACGATGCGGCGGAGGTGGAGCGGGTCTACTACCCCGAGATCGAGAAATTGCTGCGCGAGTTCTTCCCGGACGCGACCGACGCATTGGTCTACAACCACGACGTTTTCGACAAGGACTACACGGGCGACCGCACGGAGGATCAGGACGGCAAGAACCCTGGCGTGAACGCCAATTACGCCAACCTGGTGCACAACGATCTGAACGACAACAGCGGGCGCGTGCGCTGCCGCGAGCTGCTCACCAGGAACCTGCGGAACTTCGGGCGCCAGCAGCACTACACCGAGGAAGAGGCCGACGCGAAGATGTCGCGGCGGTTCATGTCGATCAACCTCGCCAGGCCGATCGAGACGATCGAGCAGTTTCCGTTTGTGCTCTGCGCCTGGCCCTCTTTCGCCGACCAGCCCTACATCACCAACTACCGGATCTATGACGACCGCGTCGGCGAGACCACCCGCTTCACCTACCGCCCGAACCATGAGTGGTACTGGTTCCCCCGGCAGAAGCCGACCGAGGTCTCGATGCTCAAATGCTACAATTCGGTGACCGATGGCTCCGTCTCGCGCTGGTCGTTCCATACCGCCTGCATCGACCCGACCGTGCCCCGCAATGCGCGATGCCGGAAAAACGTCGTGGTCCGGTCCTTTGTCTTCTTCTAGGAAAACAGAAAAGAGGCAGCGCATAAAGAGAGCCGACATCGGTTTCGTAGGGCTTGATGACCGGATGATCGCGCAGGGGGATGCTGCGCGGTCAGCCGGGCTTACCCGGATGTGTGAAGCACGCCAACTCCTTGGAGGAAGCGCACGATGAAAGCTGGCGTGGTTTATCCGCAGATCGAACTCGGCGGCGATACCGGGGCGGTCAAGGCGTTTGCCCAGGCGGCGGAAGACCTGGGTTACGACCATATCGTGATCTACGACCATGTCCTCGGCGCCGTTCATGCCGGCAGGGAACCGAGGTTGACCGGCCCTTATAAAGAAACCGACCCGTTCCACGAGCCGTTGGTCACCTACGCCTACCTCGCCGGTGTCACCAAAAAAATCGAATTGGTCACCGGCGTGATCATCCTGCCGCAGCGACAGACTGCCCTGTTCGCCAAACAGGCCGCGGATGTTGACCTGTTCTCGGATGGCCGGCTTCGCCTGGGCGTCGGGATCGGCTGGAACTGGGTGGAATACGACGGTCTCGAGATGTCCCGACATTTTCGCCGTCGCGGCAAGCGGCAGGAGCAGCAGATTGCCTTGATCCGCAGGCTGTGGGAACAGCCCGTGGTCGACCATGAGGACTCCGACCACCGGATCGACAGAGCCGGGATCTTGCCGCGACCGAAACGGCAGATACCCATTTGGCTGGGCGGTTCCAGCGAGGCCGCGTTCGACCGGGCGGCCAGGATCGGGGACGGTTTTCTGTTTTCGGGCCGGACTCAAACCGAGGCGGTCCAAATCAAGGCAAGGATCGAGGCCAAGCTGCGCGAGTTCGGCAGAGATGTCGATGCATTCGGCTTTGAGTCCATTCAGCAATACAGCCGCGGAGACAACCAATGGCCCGGCGACATCGCGGCATGGCGCGAAGCTGGGGGGAGCCACATTTCTGTCGTGACGATGGGCGCAAACCTCACCACGGTGGACGCCCACATCGCAGCCATCAGACGTTGGCGTGACGTCTACAACTCGGTCCGTTAGAGCTCTGAAACATGTCGATGACCAGCGCGGGAGAGCGTCGCGATGGCCGGCGTGAAGACCGGCTCCCACTGTTCGGGCTGAGCGCCCGCTAATGATTAGGTGGAGAGACTATCGCCGCAGAGCAACGGCGTTTAGTGAGTTGCGCCGAAAGCCGACTTTCCGCTGGCTGCCTGATTTAGCAGTCCTCTTACAGGTGCGTCCCATCGAGTGTTCAGAGTTCATCATGCGGCTGAGAGCGACAAGATGCTGCTTGTTTCGCTTAACCTTTTGCTAAGAGCCTGAGTAGGAATCGCAAAGATAGAGTTGTGCCGAAGCGCTACGGTTGTAGGTCGAGCGAGGCGGCGGGCGAGAAGTTGGACCGAAGCAAGGTACAGCCAAGCCTCGCCGCTCGCGATCGTCGTCTCGAAGTCTTTGGCGAGCTTACGATTGCGGCCGAGCCAGGCAAAAGTTCGCTCGATCACCCAGCGCCGCGGCAGGACGCAAAGTCCGCAGGCGCGATGGGACTGCTTGACGATCTCGATCTGCCACTGGCCGGATCTGGCCAGCGCCGTCGCCAGCTTGTCACCGGCATAGCCGCCGCGGCAGTGCGCAACAGATAGAGCAGCGCTTCCACTACAGCGCGCAGCGCCACGCAACGCGGCCGGCCAAGCCGCTTTGCCGCTGGCAAATCCAGCTCGATCAGCGCCAACTCCGCATCGGTCATGTCGCTTGCATAGCGCAGATCGTCCCGCCGATACTGCGCACGAGTGGTTTCAGTGCACATGTTGTTTCCCCGTGCGTTCTCACACACCACCGATACCAAAACTGACTGAAACCACTCAATTCATTTCGAACCAGCCTCTTAGGGGATTTCCTCCGGGGGCAGGGTTAATGTTCGGGGCCGAACGTGTGACGCCAACCTTCCATGCCAAAACAATCTTCTTCGCCTAACTCATGGAGTTTGGCGATGATTTCGTTTGATAAAATCCTTCGTGCCGTCTCCTTATGGGGTCGGCACCCCAATCGACTTCAACCGCGCATGGGCACGGCCCGCGCGCGCTTTCATCCCGTCAAGATACGTGCTCACATCGTTCCCCGGCAGGTTCAGCACCTTGCACCCGAGCCGCCAATATTCCTCGATCTGCGCCTCGGTCTCCGCCGATCCCCGAGCGAGCTTGCCGTGTGCGTTGCATGCCGCCGCGATCCGCCGCACCGCCGCTTTGAACGTCGGGTGCTCGAGATCGAGGTGAACCCCAAGCTGCGCGCTCAGGTCGGAATGCCCATAAGCGATCATGTCGATCCCTTCGACCGCCGCGATCTCCTCGACATTCTCCAGGCCCTCGAGCAACTCGATCGACGGGCATATGATGATGTTCTCGTTGGCCCATGGCGCGTATTCGGTGGCGTGGCGGGCGCCATAGCTCTTGTATCCGGTGTGCGGCCCCTGGCCGGAGATGCCCCGGTTTCCGATCGGCGGATACTTCGCCAGGCGGACGATCGCGCGCGCCTCTTCGGCGTTGTCTACCTCGGACACCTGGATGCCCATGATGCCCTGATCGAGGATGCCGGGAATCAGATGCGCGAATGATTTGTGGAGCCGAACGATGGGCGAGACGTTCGTGGCCTGGAACCAGCTCGCCAGTTTGGCGATCGTTTCGATGTCGAACGCCCCGTGTTCGTGGTCGATCGCGCAGTAATCGAAGCCGGCCGCCTCGATGATCCAGGGAACGCCGCGCGAGGCGAACTCCTTGAGCCCGGTGCCCAGCGCCGCCCGTCCTTCGCGCACCGCCCGCCTTATGCTGTTTTCTTTCATGTCTCGTTCCAGGCTTCCTTCGTATTAGCCTTTGTAAGATGGGTCCAGCCGCTCGGCTATTCCGCGGCGTTCGCCCAATCGCGATCGCCTCCCCAGTCGGCGACGAGTTGCACGGCCATGGTACAACCTCGCGGACGGCTATTCCGCCGCCGCCATCATTTGCAACTCCTCCGCGGCGGACAGGACCGGCAGGCCGTCGATAGACCGGGAGGGCTTGCCGTCGACGCCGACGAGCGGCTTGCCGACCAGCGTAATTCGATAGAGCTGGCGATCGAAGTCCGATTCAAAGATGTCTCGCGGCGCGAGGTGCGCGGTCGAGCGATTGTCCCAGAAGGCGATATCGCCCTCGTTCCACTTGAAGCGCACCGTGTATTCGGGGCGCGTCACATGTTCCCATAACATCTCGAGGATCTTGTGACTTTCCCGAGGCGTCAGCCCGACCACCGACTTCAGGAAGGACGGGCTGACGAACAGGACCCGCTCCCCGGTCTCGGCATGAACGGTCACCAGCGGGTGTTCGCTCTCCAATCCACGCCGCTTGACCCGCTCGTTATACTCGCTGCCCGGCTTGACGGTTTCGCGTGGCGCAAACTTGTGGATGCCGCGCAGCCCGTCGACGAAACCGCGCATCGTCGGCGACAGGCCCGCGTAGGCGGCGGCAAGGTTGGTCCACAGCGTGTCGCCGCCGTAGGGCGGTATCGTCACGCCGCGCAGGATCGACGCCATGGGCGGGTTCACCGCCGCGGTGATGTCGGCATGCCAGCCCGACCACGGCGTCACCATCATCGCCGTGCGGTTTTCGTTGGCGGTGCGGTTCTTCGCCACCGAATAGATTTCGGGATGGCCCTCGACATGGCCGAACACGGCATGCCCGATGGTCGGCTCGCCAAACTGACGCGCCATGGCCACGTGCTGCGCGTGATCGAGATCTTGCCCTCGAAAGAAAACCACCTTCCACTTCAGGAAGGCATCCCGCACCTCCTTCAATTGATCCGGCGGCAAGGGCTGGGTGAGGTCCACACCGCTGATTTCCGCACCGATATGCAGGGTGAGGGGCGCGACATCGATGGCTTGCTTCGGCCTCGCGCCGGCAGTCTGCCGAGGGGATGACACCATTTGGCTGTTTCCTCCGCCTGTTATTCGAAAAGACCGCGAACCGCCGCAGATTGACCGTCAATGAGAAGCCGCGCTCTCGCGATTTTGCAGGGCCCGCCGCGCCGCCGCAAGGGCAGGCCAGGGATGGCGTCCTCTTCCGCCAACCCTGGCCGGCATGGCGCCGCGCTCAGGCCGCCTTGATGTTCGAGCGTTTGACGTGATCCAGGGGGAGAACTGCGGTTCGGCTCGAAATTTCGCGGGCGACGCGGGTGCCCTTCCTGCTCGCTGCGAGATGACGCCGGTCACACGGGGCTCGGCTCCTCAGCGCGAGAGATAGGCGGTCGCGCCGTCGAGCGTGTGCAGCCGCGGGTAGTCGGCCTCGGGAATGTCGATGCCGGTGCGCTCGTGCAGCGCCACGGCAAAGTTCAAGAAGTCCATCGGAGTCGAGGTCGAGCGCCTCGCGCATATCCTCATCGCCGGCCAGGGTGGCGAAGTCGGCTTCGGGGGCGATCCCACGGATGATCTCCTCGATCAGGGATTTGGCTTCGGCTTTAGTCATAGCTCTTGGGGCTCCTGCAGCCTGCGCTCGATCGCGGTCAATAGGCGGGCGCCGGTATGACCGTCGGTCACCCGGTGATCGGCGGCAAGACTGACGGTAATGAGGGGCCGCGGCACGACCTGCCCGTCCACCACCCACGGGCGCGCTGCAATCGTGCCAAACCCGATGATCGCGACCTGCGGCGGGTAGATGATGCCTGTGACGCTCTCGGCGCTGCGCTCGCCGAGGCTGGTGATGGTGGCGGTCGGCGACGACAACTCGGAGGCGCGCAGGCGGCCGCTGCGGGCGCGCTGCACGAGGTCGCGCATCGCCGCCATCAGATCGGCCAAGGCATGCTGGTCGGCGTCGCGGATCGGCCGGCGCCACAAGCCCGCCGCCGCGCAGCGAAATGGCCCAACCCGGGTGGATGCCGTCGCCGGGGTGGAAAGCGCCTTCAACATAGGTGCCATTGAGCTGCGGCAGCTCGCGCAAGGCGAGCGCGCTCGCCTTCAGGAGCAGCACCGCCGGCAGCAGCCGCTGCGGCACCGGCCGCGCCGCGTTATAGGCGTAAAGCCAAGCCAGCGCAGCGCCGAGATCGACCGTGTGGGTCAGATAATAATGCGGGATCTCGCGCTTCGAGCGCGCCATCGCTGCGGCGATCGCCTTGCGCATCTCGGCCGGGTCGAAGCCGATGCGGCGCGGCGGCGCTGGGGCCGAAGGAGCCGGGCGCGGCGGCCTCGATATCGGCCAGCGTGACCGATCCCTCGACCCCGGTGCCGGAGAGCGTTGCCCGGATCGATCCCGATCTCGGCGGCACGGCGCCGCGCGGCGGGCGTAATCTTTGCTCCTGGCGCACCGCGCGCCGCGGGCGCTACAGGCGCGGCGGTGTCGGCAGCGGCGGCAGCGGCCGGTGGGGGGCGGCGGCTAGCGGCGGAAGGCGGCCGAGCATCGGCCGCGCGGCGCTGTCGCCGATCCGCGCCAGGACGCCGCCGACCGGCACCTTGGCGCCGACCGGCACGAGGAGTTCGGAGACGACGCCCTCGTTGAAGATCTCGACCTCGATCGCGCCCTTCTGGGTCTCCACCACCGCGACAACATCGCCGCGCTTGACCCGGTCGCCGGGCTTGATCAGCCACTCGACCAAGGTGCCTTCCTCCATGTCGGCACCGAGCGCCGGCATCAGGTAATCGGTCATGTCCCGCGAACGAGGGCGCGCGCCGCGGCAGCGATGTCGGCCGGCTGCGGCAGCGCGGCGTCTTCGAGGTGCGGCGCGTAAGGCATCGGCACTTCGCGGCCGCACACTCGGCGCAAGGGCGCGTCGAGATCGAAAAAGCCCTCCTCGGCGATGCGCATGCCGATTTCGGCCGACAGCGAACCGCTTTTCCATCCCTCGTCGACAATCACGACGCGCCGCGTTTTCGCCACTGAAGAGAGGATGGTCTGCGTATCGAGCGGCCGCAGCACACGCAGATCAACAACCTCGGCGGAAATACCTTCGCCCGCCAGGGCGTCCGCCGCGGCGAGCGCTTTGAAAAATCCGTTGCCGTAACCGATCAGCGGACACGTCGCGGCCTTCGCGGCGGCATTTGGCATGTGTGATGTCGACCATCCTCACGGCCGGGTCGAGCGCCCCCTCCATGTTGTAGAGCATGACGTGCTCGAAGATCAGCACCGGATTGGGGTCGGCTAATGCCGCCGCCAGCATGTAGCGCGCGTCCTCGAGCACCGCCGGCGTCAAGACGCGCAGCCCGGGGATATGGGCGTACCAGCCTTCAAGGCTGTGCGAATGCTGAGCCGCGACCCGTCGGCCGCCGCCGGTAGCCATGCGGATCACCAGCGGCACGGCGAACTGGCCGCCGGACATATGCGGGATCGTCGCCGCGTTGTTGACGATCTGGTCGAGCGCCAGGAGGCTGAAATTGACCGTCATGAGCTCGACGATCGGCCGCATCCCGGCAAGGGCCGCGCCGATGCCGGCGCCGACATAGGCGCTCTCCGACAGCGGCGTGTCGCGGATGCGCTCCTCGCCGAATTCCTCGGCGAGCCCCTTTGTCACCGCGTAGCAGCCGCCGTAGCGCCCGACATCCTCGCCCATCAAAAAAGCTTTGGGGTCGCCGATGAGCGCATCGCGGATCGCCTGGCGACATGCCTCGCGATAGGTCATCGTGACGGCGTCGCTCATGACGGCGCCCGCTCCATCGTCACGAAGCGTTCTAGTTCCGCAACTGGTTCGAGGCTGCCGGCTTCAGCGAAGGCGACCGCGGCGTCGATCTCGGCATCCGCTTCGGCCTCGATCTCGGCGACATCCTCCTCGCGGGCGAGGCCGCTCTCCCGCGCCCAGCCCTCGAAGCGCGCGATCGGCCCCTTGTGGCGCCAGGTCTCGATCTCGTCCTTGCTGCGATAGGCCTGGGCGTCGAACATCGAATGGGCGCGAAAGCGGTAGGTGCGGCATTCAAGGAATTGCGGGCCGCCGCCGGCGTGGATCCGTTCTACCGCATCGCGCGCCGCCGCCTCGACAGCGACGACGTCCATGCCGTCGACAGCGACGCCGGGCATGCGATAGGCGGCGGCCTTGCGCGCGATATCGGTCTCGGACTCGGCGCGCTCCAGCGCCATGCCCATGCTGTATAGGTTGTTCTCGCAAACGAACAGCACCGGCAGCTTCCACAATTCTGCGAGGTTCATGCTTTCGTGGAATTCGCCCTCCTCGACCGCGCCGTCACCAAAGAAGCAGGCCGTGAGGGCCTTGCTGCCCTGCATCTTGTCGCCGAGCGCCACGCCGATGGCGAGCGGCAGCCCGCCGCCGACGATCGCATTGCCGCCGTAGAACCGGGTGGCGCGGTCGAAAATATGCATCGACCCGCCGCGGCCGCGGCAGCACCCTTCCGTTTGCCGAACATCTCGGCCATCAGCCGATCCATCCAACGCCGCGGGCGATGGCCTGGCCGTGCTCGCGGTAGGTGGCCACGATTGCGTCCTCGGGCTCCAAGCGCTTCCGTCACGCCGACCGAGACCGCCTCCTCGCCGTCATAAAGGTGCAGAAAGCCGAGGATCTTCTGGACCTGGTAGAGCTCCACGCATTTCGCCTCGAACCGGCGGATGCGGATCATCTGGCGCAACAGGTGATGCACATGGTCGTGGTCGAGGCGGACCCGGTGCACTCATCGCTCGTCGCTTTCCAGCGTGGAGAGATCGCCTTCCGGCAGGCCCAGTTCGCGCGCCTTCAACAGCCGGCGCATGATCTTGCCGCTGCGCGTCTTCGGCAGGTTGGGACGGAAATCGATCTCCTTCGGCGCCACCGCGGCGCCGAGCCGCTTGCGCGCGTGGCCCAGCAGTTCCTTGCGCAGTGCCTCGCCGGCTTCAAATCCCGGCTTCAGCGCGACAAACGCCTTGACGATCTCGCCGGCTATCGGGTCGGGCTTGCCGATGACCCCGGCCTCGGCCACCGCCGGGTGCTCCATCAACGCACTCTCGACCTCGAACGGGCCGATCAGATGGCCGGAGGATTTGATTACGTCGTCGGCGCGGCCGACAAACCAGAAATAGCCGTCCGCGTCGCGTTTCGCCAGATCGCCGGTCAGATACCACGGGCCGGCGAAGCATTTCCGGTAGCGCTCTTCCTCGTGCAGGTAGCCGCGCATCATCGACGGCCAGCCCGCTTTCAATGCCAGTTCGCCCTCGACCATCGGGTCGACCACCACCCGCAACGATCCGTCCGGGTTGCGCTCGACGATCGCCGCCTCGATGCCCGGCAGGGGCAGCCCCATCGAGCCGGGCTTCACCGGCAGCGCCGCATAATTGGCAATCATGATGCCGCCTGTCTCGGTCTGCCACCAATTGTCGTGAAAAGGCTGCCCGAACGCCTCAACACCCCACAGCACCGCCTCGGGGTTGAGCGGTTCGCCGACGCTGGCCATGAATCGCAACGCCCGCAGATCGTGGCCGCGGACAGCGGCGGCGCCGAGCCGCAGCATCATGCGGATCGCGGTGGGTGCGGTGTACCAAACCGTAACCCGCTGTTCGGCGAGGATGTGATACCAGTCTTGGGCATCGAATTCGGCCTCGACAACAAGGTTGGTGACGCCGTGGGTCAGCGGCGCGATGATTCCGTAGCTGGTGCCGGTGACCCAGCCGGGATCGGCGGTGCACCAGAAGATGTCGTCGTCATGCAGATCGAGCGCATAAAGCCCGGTAACATGATGGGTCACCACCGCCTCGTGGACATGGATGGCGCCCTTCGGCCGACCGGTGGTGCCGCTGGTGAAATGCAGCAACGCCATATCTTCGGGTGAGGTCGGCGGGATCGCGAATTCGTCGCTCGCCTGCGCCATCAGTTCGCGCCAGCGTAGCGTACCCGCGACGGGCGCACCGTCGCCGATCAAGATCACCCGCTCGAGCTTCGGCAGCCGGTCACGCAGCCCCTCGACCTTTCGGCGGTAGAGGGCTTCGGTGGTGATCAGCACCTGGCCATCGCCGATTTCCAGACGGGTGGCGATCGGCTCGGGCCCGAACGCGGAAAACAGCGGAGAGACGACGCATTTCGCCTTCAGCGCGCCAAGCATCGCGATGTAGAGCTCGGGGACGCGGCCCAGCAGCACGAATATTCGTCCGCCCGGGCAAAGGCCGAGACCGTCGAGAACATTGGCAAAACGGTTGGTTGCCTCCGCCAGCTCGCGATAGGTGAACTCGCGCCGACCGCCTTCCTTGCCGAGCCAGCGCAGCGCGACGCGGCCGGCACGCGGGCCGTGGGCGTGGCGGTCCACCGCCTCGTGGGCGATGTTGAGGCCGCCTCCGGGCAGCCCGTCGAGCAGCGCGCGAGCCTTCTTCCAGTCAAACTCGGCCCGCGTTGCGCCGTAGTCGGTGAGGTTGGGCAACCGAGACAAACGCGCGAGGTCTTTGGTGATCGAGGCTTCTATCATGGTCGGCAATAACGCCGCAGCCGCGCGCCGCTGCCTTGATGTAGCTCAATCGCGGCAGCGAAATCCGGGAGATCTTGGCATCGTGCAAAGATGGCGTGCTGCTTGCCAGGCAGACGCTGGAGATGGCGGCAGAGATCGGAAATGCTTCCCCCATGCAAGTCCGGCGAATTAAGGTTTCGATACGTCTTGCAGCCGGGCTCGCCGCTCTATCGCCCTCGCCCGCCAAGGCGCGATTCTGTCCCTCCCGCTCGCCGTTTCCTTTGGGCGTTCTGCGTGGCGGGCGCCGTAACCGGCGCCCGCGCGACGATCACCTCCGGGTCCGAGCAGGTAGACGCTGGGCACATGAACCACCTGACCCTCTGGGGTCCGAGCCTACGTGTTACCCAAATCGTTACCCAAACATCGGTACAGCGGTGGTATCAAAGGCACAACTTATTCTAAATACTTGATCAATATGGCGACCCCGGCAGGATTCGAACCTGCGACCACTCGCTTAGAAGGCGAGTGCTCTATCCAGCTGAGCTACGGGGTCGGCGGCGGGCCCTCAGGTGCGCACGCGGTCGTAGCGGAAATTGTCGGCGTAGCTCTTGGGCTTCTCGACGCTCGTCTGCGGCGCGATCACGGCATAGTCGAGACCGTCTTTTTCGGCAAAGGCGCGCGCCTCGTCGAGCGTGTCGAAATGCAGCCTGACCTGGTTCGTCGTGTCCGCCGCACTGGTCCAGCCCATCAGCGGGTCCGGCCGCCGGCTCGCCGTCGGTTCGTATTCGATGACCCATTTGCTCGCCCGCGCGCCGGACTGCATCGCGTTCTTGGTCGGCTTGAAGATGCGGGCACGCGCCATCGGTCGTCTCGCCCCCTCGGGAAGGATCCTACCTCATCCGCGAGCTGGTCGGGGCGAGAGGATTCGAACCTCCGACATCCTGCTCCCAAAGCAGGCGCTCTACCAGGCTGAGCCACGCCCCGCGCCAACAGTTCGCGCGCCTTCTAACGATTTCAGCCACAATGCGCAATGGCGCGCGAGCCTCGCCTGGGCGCAGGCTGCTCGACGCCAGTCGGAATTGGCCCGTTCGCGGCGCGCCTTGCTGCGGACAGCGTCTCCGGTGCACCGGGTTACTCGATCGTCAGTGATGGAGCTGGAAGCGCATCCAAAATAGCACAGACATGTTAAAGTGGGTCCCGGCAGCGGGAGCACGGGGACTGGTGTCTTAATCGGAAGCGCCGCCCTCCGACCTCCTGAAACCGTCAAGCCGCGAGAGCTTGCTGTTGCTGCGGCTGTGGTATGTGGGCAACGCGGCAGGGTTGTCCCAAGCGCGGCGTCATATCCCGAGCCTCTGCCGCGAGCGCGCCGCCGGTCGCGTCGCTCCACGCCGCCAGCGGCGTTCGGCTTGCCGAACCGAGCCAGCGCCTCCTCCAGCGCGGCGAGGCGGAACGCGATGTCCATTGTGGTCGACAGCCGCCACGCCAGGACGGCCCGGCTGGCCCCGTCGATGATCGCCACTAGATAGAGGATGCCCCGCCCGATCGGGAGGTGTCGGCCGCCCAGACGATGATTCGGCCGCGCGACCGCCAGGTTGCGCAGGTTAGCGTGCGCGCTCGTGGTGGAAATTTGACGGTAAGCGCGCGCCGGGCGGAATTCCCCGGAACTTGGAGGTCGGCGCGTGGGCGCGAGGTGGCCACCGGGAAGGTTAGCTAAGTGTCCGACTGAGAATCGGCAAGGTTGTATCATGACCGCGCCAATCGCCTTATGAGAAGCTGGACCGAGGCCAGATAGAGCCAGGCCGTGGCGCTGGCGATCGAGGTTTCGAAGTCTTTGGCGAGGCGGCGGTTGCGATTGAGCCAAGCCAGGGTGCGTTCGACGACCCAGCGGCGGGGGAGCACTTCGAAGCCGACGGTGTCGGCCATGCGTCTGACGATTTCGATGCTCCAGCGGCCGAATTTAGCGAGGGCTGTCAAAAGCTTGTCCCCGGAATAAGCGCGGTCGGCGAAGAGGTGGCGCAGCCATGGGAAGAGGTCGTGAATGGCTTCGATGACGAGCGCCGCGCCGTCGCGGTCCTGCACATCGGCAGGGTGGATCGCGGCCCCGACCATGAAGCCGGCGGTGTCGGTGACGATATGGCGCTTGCGGCCCTTGACCTTCTTGGCCGCGTCGTAGCCGCGCGGGCCGCCGCTTTCGGTGGTCTTGACCGACTGGCTGTCGATGACCCCGGCCGACGGGCTCGCCTCCCGGCCGGCGGCTTCCCGCGCTTCGAGCAAGAGTTCGAAATTGACCGTCTCCAACACGCCTTGGTCACGCCAAGCATAGAAATAATACTGTACGGTCGCGTATGGCGGGAACTCGCGCGGCAACTGCCGCCATTGGCAGCCGGTCCGGGCCATGTAGAACAAGGCATTGACGATGCTGCGCAATTCAGTCTCCCGTGGGCGGCCCCGCCGGTATCGCGGCGGCAGCTGCGGCGCCATCAGCGCCCACTCCGCATCCGTCACATCGCTTGCGTAACGCAATCCCTTACGCTCATACTGCGGTCGAGTGGTTTCGGTCCACATGTTGTGTCCCCCGTGCGTTCTCACACACCGCGGTTATCACAACCTACTGAAATCACTAAAATCATTTTTTGGTCGGACACTAAGGTGGAGTTGCGATATTTCACCCCAAGCCCACCGAGGACCCGATGACCGGGGACCCGATGACCGGGGACCCGATGACCGAGGAGACAATGGCGCTGGCCGAGCTGCTGCAGAAGAGCGGCGATGGCGATTTTCTACGAACCGTGGCGGCGGCGCCGCAGATCCTGATGGAAGCCGATGTCGAGGGGCTGATCGGCCGGCCGGCGCGAGCGCAGCGCGGATCGGCTCAATTATCGCAATGGCTATCGCGAGCGCAGCCTCGACACCCGCCTGGGCTCGCTCCAGCTCGGGATCCCGAAGTTGCGCCAGGGCTCGTACTTCCCGCCCTTCCGATGACCGCGATGCCGAAGCCATCGCCGAGGCAGCGACCCGACCAACAATGCGCTTCGTCGAACCGAAGACCGATACGCCGCTCGACATGCAAACGTTGCATCGAGCCCGGGATCGGCTGGTGGGCGAGCGAACAGCCCTGATCAACCAGCTCCTGCCATCTTGCTCGAGCGCGGCAGGGCCGTCCCGCAAGGGCGATACAAGTTGGAGCAATTCCTTGCGGGGATGCCGGCCCCCGAAAGCGACGCCTCGCTCCGCCCGCGGGTACGCCAGCTGATCGATGACATGCGGGCGGAATGGCGCGAGCTGGACCGGCGCATCGCCGCTTTCGACAGCGAGTTCACAGCCCATGCCCGAAGCGATGCGGGCGCGCGGCGGCTCGCGACCATTCCGGGGATCGGGGTGCTGAATGCCACAGCTCTGGTCGCCGCCATCGGCAACGGCCAAACCTTCGCCCGAGGACGCGACCTTGCGGCGTGGCTCGATCTGGTGCCGCGTCAGGTCACGACCGGCGGGAGACCACGTCTGGTCGGCATCACCAAGAGAGGCAATAAATACTTGCGCAAGCTGCTAATCCACGGCGCCCGATCCGCGTTACCGGGGATAACCAACAGCGCCACTCCTCTCGGCGCGTGGCTGCGGGCGCTGATGGCACGCATGCACAAGAACGCGGCGGTGGTGGCACTGGCCAACAAGCTGGCGCGCATCGCCTGGGCGGTGCTGCGGCGCGGAGAACATTTCCACGCCACCGCGACCAAGACCGCGGCATAGATCGGCCGAACCGGCACAATTGCGCCGCGCGGCCCTGAGATCTGCTGGTGGTGAAAGCGAGATGGCCTGACAGTCGACCGGTGCTCTGGATACCTGGTTCGAGAGATGGCGCTCGACGCCGAACGAGTTATGAGGACCAGAGCGCGCGGATCTCCATCTTGGCCGGGGCGATTGCCCACAGGCCGGATACGTTGACGCAGACTGCTCAGATCAGATCGAAAGGAAATCACTTGCAGACGGGGCGGGCCATACGTTTCTCCTTTGCCAGGGGAAGCGCGTCAAGGAAGGTCTGCGTCGGCGTCTTGCCGAAGCACCAGCGGCCCTGATGCGGCCGTTGCTCGTTGTCTTCGACAATCCAGGCATCGAGGTCGGCCTGCGGTTCGTCGAGCGTGCGGCGGATCTTTTCGCGGAACGCCGCCCGGTAGAACTCGTCCAGGACGGTGCGGTGACAGCGCTCGTGGATGCCGTTGGTTTGCGGGCTCCTTGCCTTGGTGCGGCTGTGGTCGATGTCCTCGACCGCGAGATAGAGCTCGTATTCGTGGCTCTGGGTGCCGCAGAACTCGGTGCCACGATCGGTCAGCACCCGCGACAGCCGGATGCCGTGCTCGTCGTAGAACGGCGCCACTTGGCCGTTGCGGAATCCGTCCCACCCCCTTCAGGGTGCCGACGTAGAAGGTATCCCCCGCCTTCGCGGGGGCAGGCTCTGCGCGCCGCAATAGCCCGGGCACTCGCTCTCGAACTCACCATGCGCCTCCTTGTCGGCCTTGGCCTTCTCGAGCGCGGCGATCTGGCTCTCGGTCAACAGGATGCCCTCCTGCGCCGCCTTGGCGTCAAGCGCCTTGCGGCGCCGCTTCATCGAGGTCAGCTCGTGGCGCTGCCACACGCCGCGCACCCCGGAGGGCGAGATCGACAGGCCGCGCCGCTTGAGCGCGTCCGCGCCGCGCAGCTGGCCCCAGGCCGGCTGCTCGATCGCCATCTCCACCGCCGCCCGCTCGATCTCCGGCGGCGTGCGGTTCTTCAGGATCGGCTGTCCGCGGCTGATCTCCGGCAACGCCAGCTCGCCGCCCCCGGCCTGCGCCGGGGCAGGCTTTTGTCATACAGCTCCTTGAACCGGTAGAAGCTGTCGCGGCTGTACCCCATCATCTTGCAGGCTTGGCTGACATTGCCGAGCTGCTTGGCCAATTCCAGCAGCCCGGGCTTCACTCGGATGATCTTCTGTTCTTGGGTCATGTCCGTGATCTCCGTCCCGCCGGAGGGCGGGTCGCGCTCCCAGCTCGCGGGGAGAACCGCGCCCCGCCTGCTCCCGCAACTGCTACTTCCATGCCTAAATCTGGTTCGGGTGGACATCCTATCGCTGCGACAGGTCCGCCACCCTCGACTGTTCCCGCACCGCCTCCGGCGGAATCCTCGCCCTCGGCGCCGCGTCGATCTTCCGTCTTGGCTTCTTCATCATCCGCTCCGTCTAACACGACGGAACTGCTCGCGCCCCAAACACGCCCCTGGTCCCAAATCTGGCGACCACTTTAGTGGGTCCGCCTCCACGACCAATCATTCCAGACCTTCGGAATCCGCGTCTGGGCTTCCGACCAGGAAACCCATGTGCAGCGTTTGGCTCCCATCGACTGCGCCTCCGCTGACGCTCCGCAGGACTGTCGCGGCGGCGGGCGCGCGCGGTTCCCGCCGTTCGGCCCGCGGCCTCGCCGCCGCGATCGGATGCTATCGCACGGCGCGCAGCGGGACCACTTCCACCTCGGGCTCGGCCTCGCCCAACCGGCGCGCGGTTTCATTCGCCACCGCGTCGGCTGCGGCCAACAGCACTGCATCGGCGGAGTGCGCGTAGCGGCTGGTGATCGTCTGTCCCATATACCCGACGAGCGCGGCAATTGTCGCTTCCGAGTGCCGAGAATCGACTGCGAGGCTGGCGAAGGAATGCCGCAAGAGATGCGGCGTTATCTCCGCCGGCAGCTCCCCGAGTTTGGCGATGTGCGGCCAGAATTTCTTCAAATGCAGTAGCGTCCCGGCCGCGCCGCGAGTGGGCGGAAACACATGGTCGCCGGACAAGCCCGGCAGGCCGCACGACACGTCCGCGATCGGTGGCAAGCGTCGAAGGCTTTTTCGATTGCCCCCGACGCGTCAACGCCCGGCCGGCCTCCCCATCGGCAAGGCAGGCGTCGCAAAGTTCGGCAACCGTCTTTACAGTCGGTTGGGCGCGCTTGGCGCCAGCCGGGTCTCTACTGCGGACCACCTCGCCCAGGATGCGCCGGGCTTCCCCGCGCGCAGTCTCGGGTATCCAGGGCGAACCGTACCGGCCGATCGTTTTCCATCGCTGGCGGCTGTCTTCGGTTCGGTAATATACAAAATAGCTGATCGCCTCGCCTTTCTGTCGCCGGGCGCCAAACTCACTCACGACAAGATCCCAAACCATCTCGCCGGGACCGATCGCCCGCATCTCGCGCAACCCGATTCGCTTCCGCATCGCCGCCTCCAATTTGCTTGGGAGACGAGCCTAACAAGCGGCTGGCAAGCAACTTTAGCGCAAACGGTAACAAACTTAGGCAAGGGCGGTTAACTTAAATCGATAACTTCAGTAGTCTTACACAAGGGATTCGCGGTTGCTACAAACCGCGGCAAACGTCGGGGATTGCCTCCGGGGCGGGGGCCGGAGGTTCAAATCCTCTCACTCCGACCTATTTGAGCCGGTCGGAAGCGGGGTCGCCGGCTACAGTCCCAGGTAGAATTTGCGGACCAGTTCGTTGTTGTTGAGGTCGGCGGCCGAGGCGCCTTCGAAGGCAATCTTGCCGTGGACGATGACATAGCCGCGGTCGGCGATCCGCACCGCCTGTTTGAAATTCTGCTCGGCCATCAGCACGGTCAGCTGATATTGCCGCTTCAATTCCTCGATCTTGTCGATCGTGCGCTTGACGAGGACCGGGGCGAGGCCGACCGAGGGTTCGTCGATCAGCAGGATCTTGGGCGCCGACATCATCGCCCGCGCCAGCGCCAGCATCTGCTGCTCGCCGCCGCTCATACTGCCGGCGAGCTGGCGCCGCCGCTCCTGCAATACCGGGAAGGTCGCATAGGCCGAATCGAGATTGCGCGCGATCGCGGTCCGCGCCGTGGCTCGAAAGGCGCCGAGCAGCAGGTTCTCCTCGACTGTCAGCTTGGGGAAGAGGCGACGGCCCTCGGGCACCAATGTAATCCCGAGATCGACGATCGCCTCGGTCGAGCGTCCGACCAGATCGATCCGCTCGCCGTCGATCTCGGCGACGATGCCGCCGGCGCTGGGCGGCAGGATGCCCATGACACACTTCATCAACGTACTCTTGCCGTTGCCGTTGGTGCCGAGCAGCACCACGGTCTGGCCGGCGCCGACTTTGATCGACACGCCTTCGAGCACCCGCACCAGCCCGTAGCCGGCGTCGATGTCGCTGATTTCGAGGCTACTCGCCAAGATAGGCCCTCTCGACCTCAGGATTGCGGATCACTTCCTGCGGTGCGCCGTCGGCGATCTTCTGGCCGGCGACGAGGACCACGAGCCGGGTCGAGAAATTCATGACCGCGGCCATGATGTGCTCGATCAGCACGATCGTGATGCCCTGATGGTTGAGACGGAACAACACCTCCAGGATTTCGCCGATCTCGGAGGAGGAGAGGCCCGCCATCGCCTCGTCGGCGAACAAGAGCTTGGGCGCGCTGGCGACGGCGCGGGCGAGTTCGAGCTTGCGCATCTCGACCTGGGTCAGGTCGAGCGGCGACCGCTGGGCCTTGGCGCCGAGCCCGACCTCGGTCAGCAATTCGAGGCAGCGTTCCTCGATCTCGTGCTGGCCCAGACGATGCCCGTGCCGGGCGTTGACCGTATAGAGGAGCGGGATGCGCAGATTGTCGACGAGGCTCAGGCTGCGAAAGGGTTTGGGCAGCTGGAAGGAGCGGGCCAGCCCAAGCCTCGTGCGCTTATAGGCGGGGATGCCGTCGAGCGGGCCGCCGGCAAAGACGATATGGCCGCTGTCATGGTGCAGCATGCCGCTCAAGCAGTTGACGAGCGTGCTCTTGCCCGACCCGTTCGGGCCGATCAGCCCGAGCCGTTCGCCGCTTTCGACCGCAAGGTTGATGTTGTCGAGCGCGACAAACCCGCCGAAGCGCTTGCCGAGCCCGCTGGCTTCCAACAAAGCAGTCACCGCTGCACCCGACGCGGACGCAGCGACCGCACGAGCCCGACAATGCCGCCGGGGGCTACGATGACAAAACCGATCAATAGAAGGCCGACGATCAAGAGGTTGAGCGCCGAGGAAATAGTGACAGTCGCGAGCTGCTGGATCGTTCCCAGCAGGACCGCGCCGATCACCGGCCCAACCCAGCTCGTCATCCCGCCGATCAGCGGCATCGCGACACTGTTGACCGCGTAGGAGAGATTGAAGCTCGAGGCTGGGTCGAGATAGGTGACGTAGTAAGGCAGCGGCGCCCCGGCCATGCCCATCAGCGCGCCGCTCAGGGTCGTGGCGATCAGCTTCAACCGCAAGGTCGGAACGCCCGCCGCTTCGGCCGCCTGCTCGTCGTCGCGGATCGCATTGAAGCCGAGGCCGAGGCGCGAACCCTCGATCGAGCGCGCGATCGACACCGCGATCCAGCACAGCGCCAGCATCAGGCTGAAGAGGTACTGGATGTAGCTGCCGAAGAGTGGTCCATGCTGCGGCCGGATCACGTAAATTCCGCGCGAGCCGCCGACATAGTCCCAATTGACGATCAGGGTCTGCGCCACGATCGCCATGGCCAGCGTGGCGATCGCGAAGAAGATGCCCTTGAGCCGCAAGGTCAAATAACCCATGCCGAAGCCGATGACCCCGGCGACAAGGCCGCCCCCCAGCATCATGACCGGCAGCGGCAGTGCCGTCAGCTTGTGCAGCACGACCGCGGTATAGGCGCCGCCTGCGAAAAATGCGCCGACGCCGAAATTGGTGTAGCCGGTATAGCCGCCGAGGATGTTCCAGGCGGTCGCCAGGACGATGAACTGCAGCACCTGATAACCGGCGAAAAAGAAATATTCGTTGGCGATCAGCCCGCGCGTAAGCAGCAGAAAGATGAGGCTGACGACGAACGCGACGATCCAGAATTGCCAGGCGCGCACGGCTCAGCGCCCCAGAAGCCCGGCCGGGCGCACGGCCAAAGTCAGCAGCAGAAAGCCGAAAGCTACCGCCGGCGCCCAGGAGGGCCCGTAAAAGGTCGAGGTAATGCTTTCGACGATGCCGATCAGAATCGCCGCGGCGAGCATTCCCGGAAAACTGGTCATGCCGCCCAGCACGCAGATCGCGAAAATCCGACCGATATAGTCGCGGCCAACCGACGGTTCGACCGGCTGGATGATGATCAACATCGCGCCGGCAACGGACGCCGTGGCGATCGAGATGCCAAAGGCGATGCTCTTGATCCGGCTCGGATTTGCCGCCATCAGCTGCAAGGCGAGCCGATCCTGCGAAACGGCAAGGATGGCGCGGCCGATAAACGTCCGGCCAAGAAAGAAATGCAATACCGCGAGCATCAACAGCGAAACGACGAACGGGATCAGCATTCGGAACGGCAGATCGATAAAACCAATATGTTGGCTCAGCCCGATGTAAGGCGCTTTGACAAAGCGGTAGTCGACGCCGAAAATCAGGATCAGAGCCACTTCAGCGACAAACAACAGGCCGAAGAAAAACGCGAGACCTTGAATTGATTCTTCACCGCGCCGTTCAAAGGCATAGAAATAAATTTGGTAGACCGCCATGCCGAGCAGAAAAAATAAAGGCGCCATGACGACGCCGATCAGGATCGGGTCAACCCCGAAAGTCGAGTTGATGCTGAAAGCGACAAACGAGCCGAGCATGATAAAGGCCGGATGGGCGATGTTGACGATGTCGAGCATCCCGAACGAGATCGTGATCCCGACCGTCACCGCGGCATAGAAGCCACCGAGCAGCAGGCCCGCGACGATCGCGTTTACCAGCAGGTCGAGCGAGACGGCCATGTCGCTTCAACTCTTGCGGCTGATATCGCCAGAGGCCGGCCGCGCGCCGCAATACGGTCGAAACATCTCCGGGGCCCTCTCATTCGTTGCCGCCGCCGGGCCGGCGCCGGCGGTTCCCCTTTTTGGGCGTCACGACCCTTAAGGCACGCCCAGGCGATTTGCAATCGCCGAGGATCCCGGCAGCCGGAACCCTGTGTCGAGCCTGGCGATGCGACGGCCGGTCGGGTGTCGCGGTCTCCCCAGCTTCAGACCGAGGCTACGCCGGGGGCGGCAGCCGGGTTGCGGCGTCGCCGCTTTCCCGCCTGGTCCATGCCTGTCAAAATCATCGGAAGCTCACGACCAAGCGAGAACCAATGTGCCGATACTCTCGCGACTGACGTCTCTCTACGAAAGCCGCGGCATCTCCATCGCAGCCGGTCTCAATCCCAGTCATTTCTCCAATCTTCCCTCGGCGCCCTTCACTTGGTTCGTCAAAGACGGACGGAGCCTGACCAACGGGCTCGGCATCGGACTTCAGGAAATCTATTTTCTCGAATGCCTGTTCGACGGCTTTCACCCTCGGCGCATCTTTGTGGTCGGCAACTCCCTCGGTTGGAGCACCCTTGCCCTTGCTCTGCTGAACCCAGACCGCAAGGGTGGTCGCGATCGACGCCGGCTTCGACAAGGGCTCGCTCGATGGGATCGCCTTCACCAATCGGGTCGCGACGGAAGAGGGATTGTCGGCGACTGCCGTCAAGGGTGTCTCTCCCGCCGATGTTGCCGCGATCGTCCGCGAGGCTGGGCTCGCGCCGGTCGACTGTGTGCTGATCGACGGGTATCACTCGCCTGCGCAAGTAGAAATCGATTTCGATGCAATCAGGCCCGAAGCTGCGCCTGATTGCGTTTATCTATTTCATGATGTCCTGACCTTTAAACTGCATGTCGGGATTGAGCGGATCGCGGCCAAATCCGGTCTCTCGTGTGACGTCTTGCTGGGCACCCCCTCGGGAATAGCCGTGATGTACAACCCTCTCGCCCCCCGCCCTCGGACATTGGACCGTTTATCGCCCGACCGAAGACTTTGGAAATTATCCGCCAAGTGGCCTGGAATTACCATCACCGCCATCTGGGGCGCTGGCGCAGGAGCATTTGAAACGCATGGCGCAATTCGGCATGTAGCCGCAGCAGAGGCTGAATACAGCAAGCGGCGCTGACTGTGGTGCACCGCCCATAGGAAGGATCGCGCTAGGCGGCGCGGCGGCGACTGCGGACGCGAGTGTGGGCGCCGCGGTCTTCCTCGAACAATTCGGCGAGTTTTTCGAGCATGACGCCGCCCAGCTGCTCGGCGTCGACGATCGTCACGGCGCGGCGGTAATAGCGGGTCACGTCGTGGCCGATGCCGATCGCCGTCAGCTCGACCTCGCCGAGCCGCTCGATGTCGCGGATGACCTCGCGCAGGTGCTTTTCGAGGTAGTTGCCGGGGTTGACCGAGAGCGTCGAATCATCGACCGGCGCGCCGTCCGAGATGACCATCAGGATGCGGCGCTGCTCGGGGCGTTCGCGCAGCCGGTTGTGCGCCCACATCAGCGCCTCGCCGTCGATGTTCTCCTTCAGAATGCCCTCGCGCAGCATCAGCCCGAGACTGCGCCGGGCGCGCCGCCACGGCGCGTCGGCCGGCTTGTAGACGATGTGGCGCAGATCGTTGAGGCGGCCCGGATTGGGCGGCTTGCCGGCGGCGATCCAGCGCTCGCGCGACTGCCCGCCCTTCCAGGCCCGCGTCGTAAAGCCGAGGATCTCGACCTTGACGCGCGCAGCGTTCGAGGGTGCGCGCCAGGATGTCGGCGCTCATCGCCGCCACCGTGATCGGCCGGCCGCGCATCGAGCCGGAATTGTCGATCAGCAGGGTAACGACGGTGTCGCGGAACTCGGTTTCCTGCTCCTGCTTGTAGGAGAGCGGCAGGACCGGGTTGGCGACGACGCGCGACAGCCGGGCGGCGTCGAGCAGGCCCTCGTCGAGATCGAATTCCCAGGCGCGCGTCTGCTTCGCCAGCAGCCGGCGCTGCAGGCGGTTGGCGAGCCGCGCGATGACGCTCTGCAGGTGCGCCAATTGCTGGTCGAGCAGGTGCCGCAGCCGCGACAATTCGTCGGCGTCGCAGAGTTCGTCGGCCTCGATGACCTCGTCGGAAGCCGTGCTGAAGGCGCGATAGACGGCGTTCTCGTCCGGCCGGCCGCGCGGCAGTGTGCCGGGGCGTCCGGGACGGCCAGGATCGTCGTCGCTGGCGCCCGGCATCATCTCGCCGTCGCGTCGGCGTCGCCGTCATCCTCGCGCGTCCTCGGCCGCACTGTCGGCGGGCGAGCCGTCGGGCGAGGGCTGCGCGCCCGAGCGTGGCGCCTTCGCCCTCGCTCTGGTTTTCGCCCTCGGCGTCCTCGCGCCCTCCTGCTCCTGGCTGTCGTCCGACGACTCGTCGGACTCGCCGAGATCGAGGTCGAGATCCTGGATCAGCCGGCGCGTCGCCCGCGCATAGGCGTCCTGGTCGTGGATCGTGCGGTCGAGCTCGTCGATGTCCTTGCCGATCTTGCCTTCGAGCCAGGGGCGCCACAGATCGACGACACGCCGCGCCGAGGGCGGCGGCGGTTCGCTGGGTCAGCGCCTCGCGGGCCAGCAGCCGCACCGCCTCGGCCATCGTGCTTTCGGTGCGCTCGGTGATCCGCTCGAAGCCTTGCCGGCGATACTGCTCGTCGAGCATCGGCGGCAAGATTGGCCGCGACCCCGACCATGCGGCGGGCGCCCAGCGCCTCGACCCGCGCCTGCTCGAGCGCCTCGAAGACCGAGCGCGCCAGTGGTCTGCCGGCGGCGCGCTTCGGAATGCACCGCGTCGTCGTGATAGCGCAGCCGCAGCGCCACGCTGTCGGCGGCGCCGCGCAGTTGCGCCGCCTCCTCGGCCGGCAGGTCGCGCGCCGGGTTCGGCAGCTCGCACCCTGGCTGCCGGCTGAGCCCGGCCGGCTCCGGGCCGAAGCCGACGGTGCACGTCGTCGCGTTCGGCGATCGCCCGCAGCGTCGCGGCGGTCGCCCGCTTGAAGATTTCGGTCGGCGAAAACGCCTGCGCCATGTCAGCTCACCTGACTTGCCTCGTCATTCCCCGAAGCCGACCGGGCGAGGCTCGCCCGGCCCCGCGTCGGGGGCCGAGGCGACGTGCCGGTCCTACATCAGCGTCGCGTTGACGCCGGTTTCGGCGCAGTTCGGTGCCGAAGCAGCGCTGGTAGTATTCGGCCACCGTCGGGCCGCTCCATCTCGTCGCATTTGTTCAGGAAGGTGAGCCGGAAGGCGAAGGCGAGATCGCCGAAGATGCGCGCGTTCTCGGCCCAGGTCATCACCGTGCGCGGCGACATGACGGTCGAGATGTCGCCGTTGATGAAGCCGGCCCGGGTCAGATCGGCGAGCGCCACCATCGCGCTGATTCGTGCGCCGCCCCTCCTCGTCGTTGTAGCTCGGCACCTTGGCCAGCACGATCTCGACCTCGGCGTCGTGCGGCAGATAGTTCAGCGTCGCGACGATGTTCCAGCGGTCCATCTGGCCCTGGTTGATCTGCTGCGTGCCGTGATAGAGGCCGGTCGTGTCGCCGAGCCCGACCGTGTTCGCGGTCGAGAACAGGCGGAAGCCCGAATGCGGCCGGATCACCCGGTTCTGGTCGAGCAGCGTCAGCTTGCCCTCGACCTCGAGCACGCGCTGGATCACGAACATCACGTCGGGGCGGCCGGCATCGTATTCGTCGAAGCACAGCGCCACCGGATGCTGCAGCGCCCAGGGCAGGATGCCCTCGCGGAACTCGGTGACCTGCTTGTTGTCGCGCAGCACGATCGCGTCCTTGCCGACCAGGTCGATGCGGCTGATGTGGCTGTCGAGATTGACGCGGATGCAGGGCCAGTTGAGCCGCGCCGCGACCTGCTCGACATGCGTCGATTTTCCGGTGCCGTGATAGCCCTGGATCATGACGCGGCGGTTGAAGGCAAAGCCCGGCGAGGATCGCCAGCGTGGTGTCGCGGTCGAAGCGATAGGCGTCGTCGAAATCGGGGACGTGCTCGCTCGGCTGGCTGAAGGCCGGGACCTGCAGATCGCTGTCGATCCCGAAGGTTTGGCGCACCGATATCTTGATGTCGGGCTTGTCGAGAGGAAAAAGTCGGCGGCTGCCGCTGGCTGAACGGTTGGCATTATCGCTGATGTGCTTTTTGGTGAAGCGGGCGGAAGTTGACCGCCGGGGCGGGGTTGTTCAACCGAAATAGCTGGCCTTCAGGGTGGCGTAGGCCTGGTTGATGATCTTCAGCTTCTCCTCGGCGTCCTTGTCGCCGCCATGGGCGTCGGGGTGGTGCAGCTTGACGAGCACCTTGTAGCGCGCCTTGAGGCGTACAAGGGTGAAGGGCGGGTCGATCTCGAATACGGCCAGGGCCTGCTCGCGCGCCGAGAGCGCCCGCTGCTCCGGCATCGCTTCTGGCGGCTGCGGTCGCGCCCGCCGGCCGCCTTGGCGGAGAACACGCCGAAATGGTCACGGATGCGGGCGGCGAAGCCCGGCCCAGCGCGCTCGCCCAGCCGCCAACTCGGCCGCTGCCACACCGTGTCGCTGCGGATTTCGGCCTCGATCTCGCCGTCGCTCATGCCGGCATAGTAGTTCCACGCCGTATTGTAGGCGCGGACGTGCTCGAGGCAGAACCAGTAGTAATCGTGCAGATCGAGCCGCGATTTCGGCGCCCGGAAATCCCCGCCGGCGTCGCAGCCCGGGTGGTCGCAGCAGCGCCCGGGCGGACCCTCCGCCGTGTCGAGCACCGGATCGAGCACATTCGCCGCATGGCGGCAGTATGGGTGGCCGGCCGGCGGCTGACAAGAATTTGCGGCGGCGCACGCCGGGCCCGAGCAGCGATGCAGGGCTGGGTTGCGCTTCTGGCGCGCCCGGCGTCCTGGGCACCGCATGGACGAAGGACGGTCGGCGCGCAAAAAAGAGCCGCCCGCACCCGATCGCCGAGGGCGGGCGGCTTCCGGCAAGGCTTTGCGGCTCAGAAGTCCATGCCGCCCATGCCGCCGCCGGGCGGCATCGCCGGCGGGGCCTTGGGCTCGGGCTTCTCGGCCACCATTGCCTCGGTGGTGATCAGCAGGCCGGCGACCGAGGCGGCGTCCTGCAGGGCGTGGCGCACAACCTTGGTCGGGTCGACGATCCCGGCGCGGATCATGTCGGTGAACTCGCCCTTCTGCGCGTCGTAGCCGTAGTTGACATCGGTGCTGTCGAGCAGCTTGCCGACGACGATCGAACCGTCGGTTCCGGAATTCTCGGCGATCTGCCGGGCCGGGTAGAGGATCGCCTTCTTGACGATGTCGATGCCGACCTTCTGGTCGTTGTTTGCGGGGGCGAGCCCGTCGAGCGCCTTGACGGCGTAAAGGAGTGCCGCGCCGCCGCCGGCGACGACACCTTCCTCGACCGCGGCGCGAGTAGCGTGCATCGCGTCGTCGACCCGGTCCTTGCGCTCCTTGACCTCGATCTCCGTAGCGCCGCCAACCCGGATCACCGCGACGCCGCCGGCGAGCTTGGCCAGCCGCTCCTGCAACTTCTCGCGGTCGTAATCCGAGGTCGTCTCCTCGATCTGCTGGCGGATCTGCGTGCAGCGGCCCTGGATGTCGTCCTTCTTGCCCGAACCATCGATGATCGTCGTGTTCTCCTTCTCGATCCGCACGCGCTTGGCCTGTCCGAGCATGTCGAGGGTGACATTTTCGAGCTTGATGCCGAGATCCTCGCTGATCACCTGGCCGCCGGTCAGGATCGCGATGTCTTCGAGCATCGCCTTGCGCCGGTCGCCGAAGCCGGGCGCCTTGACCGCGGCCACCTTGAGCCCGCCGCGCAGTTTGTTGACGACGAGCGTCGCCAGCGCCTCGCCCTCGACATCCTCGGCCACGATCAGCAGCGGCTTACCCGATTGCACCACCGCCTCGAGCACCGGCAGCATCGCCTGCAAGCCCGACAGCTTCTTCTCGAACAACAGGATGTGGGGGCTGTCGAGTTCGGCGACCATCTTCTCGGCGTTGGTGACGAAATAGGGCGACAGATAGCCGCGGTCGAACTGCATGCCCTCGACCACGTCGAGTTCGGTTTCGAGGCTCTTGGCTTCCTCGACGGTGATCACGCCCTCATTGCCGACCTTCTGCATCGCCTGCGCGATCATCTCGCCGATGTCGCGCTCGCCGTTCGCCGAGATCGTGCCGACCTGGGCGATCTCTTCGTTAGTCGAGATTTTCTTCGAACGCTTCTTGATGTCCTCGATCACCGCGTCGACCGCAAGGTCGATGCCGCGCTTCAGGTCCATCGGGTTCATCCCGGCGGCGACCGCGCGGGCGCCCTCGCGCACGATCGCCTGCGCCAGGATCGTCGCGGTGGTGGTGCCGTCGCCGGCCAGATCGCTGGTCTTGGAGGCGACCTCGCGCACCATCTGCGCGCCCATGTTCTCGAATTTATCGGCGAGTTCGATTTCCTTGGCGACGGTGACGCCGTCCTTGGTGATGCGCGGCGCGCCGAAGGATTTGTCGAGAACGACGTTGCGGCCCTTCGGACCCAGGGTCACCTTGACCGCATTAGCGAGCGTATCGACGCCGCGGAGCATCCGCTCGCGGGCGTCGGCGTGGAATTTTACTTCCTTGGCAGCCATCTTTGCTCTTCTCCTCCAGCAGCGTTTCAGGCGGCGTCGCGGTCGATGACGCCCATGATGTCGGCTTCCTTCATGATGATCAGTTCTTCGCCGTCGAGCTTGATCTCGGTGCCCGACCATTTGCCGAAGAGCACCCGGTCGCCGGCCTTCAGATCCATCGGCTGGACCTTGCCGTCCTCGCCGCGCGCGCCGGGGCCGACGGACACCACCTCGCCTTCCATCGGCTTTTCCTTGGCGGTATCGGGAATAATGATGCCGCCCTTGGTCTTTTCCTCTTCCTCGACCCGCCGGATCAGCACGCGGTCGTGCAGTGGACGCAACGCCATGAACTCCTCCTCGACACTCGATCGCAATTCCGATTAGCACTCTTCAGGGTAGAGTGCTGCCGGAAATAGTCGGGCCTGCGTGGCTTGTCAAGCTGGTGCGCAAGCGGTTCAGGCGGTTCGCCGATGGTGGCCGCTGACAGTGGCGCCGTCCTCGGGCCCCGAGCCGCAGAAAGCCGGCGGCGGAGGCGAGCGGGATCAGGGCGACGAGGAGGAAAACTACGCGGAACTCTTCGGCGGTCAACGGCGCGGCGCCGGCGACCAGCGCCAACAGCGCCGCGCCGACGGCCACGCCGAAGCCGCGCGCCAATTGCTGCGCCACTCCGCCGACACTGGTGCCCTTGCTCAGGAGCGCCGGCGGTACATCGGCGTAGCTGATCGTATTGAGCGCCAAGTACTGGATGCTGCGCACGCAACCCGAGAGCAGCACCAGAAAGACGACGAGCCAGACCGGCGTGTCGGCGTGCAGCAACGCGCAGGCGGCAGTTACCGCGGCGGCGAACACGGCATTGCCGACGAGCAATCTGCGAAAACCGAAGAAGCGCAGAAACGCGCCCGAAATCGTGCGCACCAGCATCGCGCCAAGGCTCGACGAAAACGTCAGCATGCCCGACTGCACTGGGCTCAGGCCAAAGCCGACCTGGAACAATAGCGGCAGCAAGAACGGCATCGCGTCAAGCCCCATGCGGCAGACCGCACCGGTGACCGTGCCGATGCGGAAGGTGCGGATGCGCAATAGTCGCAGATCGAGGATCGGGTCTTCGCGCCGCCGCGCATGCCAACCGTAGAGCGCCAGGATGACCAGCGCTGCTGGCGCCAGCGCCATGCCGGCTCCGCCCGGAGATGATCGGCCGGCCGAGATTTTCGATCGCCATCTGGAGCAACGCCAATCCGATCCCGGCCAGGACGAAGCCCCGCAGATCGAAGCGGGTCGGCGCCGGCGCGCGGAAATCCTCGACCAGCCATAATGCGAGTGCCACGCCAAGCACGCCGATCGGCAGGTTCAGGTAGAAGATCGCCCGCCACGACAGGTAGGAGGTGACGACGCCGCCGACGATCGGCCCCACGGTCGGCCCGATCATCGCCGGGATCGTCATCCAGTTCATCGCCGAGACGAGGTCCGAACGCGGAAAGCTGCGCAGCAGGATCAGCCGGCCGACCGGCGTCATCATCGCGCCGCCAAAGCCCTGCACGACCCGCATCGCCAGCATGACCGGGAGGTTCGGCGCCAGGCCGCACAAAGCCGAGCCGAGAGTGAAGATCGCGATCGCGACGCAGAATACCGCGCGGGCGCCGAGCCGGTCGGCGATCCAGCCGCTGACCGGGATGAAGACCGCGAGGCTCAGCAGATAGGTCGTGATCACCAGGTTGAGGCGCAGCGGGTTCTCGCCAAGGCCGCGCGCCATGTCCGGGATCGACACCGCGATCATCGTCGAGTCAAGCCCTTCCATGAAGAAGGCGCAGCCGATCACCAGCGGGATCAGGATACTGGCGCCGCGACCGTGCCGCGCGAAATGGCAGCGGCGGGCGGGTTTCGGCTCACCGGAACGGCATTCCGCGCGTCGCGCTCCGCGTCATGCATCCAAGCTCGCCGCTCCGGGTTGACATCGCAGCGGGGAAGGACCATAGCCGATCGCGAGGCGGCGGCGGGGGCGGCATGTGAGCGATTGCGGGATCGCGACCGGGCTTCTCGAACGCTGGGCGCTCGACTATCTCGGGCGTTACGCGAGTTCGGCGGAGAATTTGCGCCGGGTGCTGGCCCGGCGAACGGCGCGCCGGTTCCCCGACGCTGCCTCTCAAGCCGCGCCGCTGATCGAGGCGCTGGTCGCCCGCTATCGGAGTTCGGGCCTTCTGGACGACGCCGCCTACGCCGCGCAGCGGGCGCAATCGCTGCACCGGCGAGGCGAATCCCTATACCGCATCCGCGCCCGCTTGATGGCGCAAGGGGTGGCGGCGGAGATTGCCGCCGAGGCGCTCTGCGGTCTTGCCGCGGAAGAGGCCGATCCCGATCTTGCCGCTGCTTGCGCCTTTGCGCGCCGCCGCCGGCTCGGCCCCTATCGCGCACGGCGCCGCCGATAATTCGCGCGATCTCGGCGCCTTCGCCCGCGCCGGTTTCGCCCGCCGGGTGGCTGAGGCGGTGCTCGCCTGCGGCGATATCGCGGCGGTCGAACAGCTGGCGAAGGGCGAGCCGGACTGAAGGCTCAGGCGGGCTCTTTCTCGGCGGTCTTGCTGCGCCGTAAGCGCCGGATTTGCGGCCATGCCCGTGATCAAGACCGGGCTCGGGTCGCGCATTGCAATCCCGTGCTTTTCGAATGCGATCTTGACCAAGCGGTTGAATGCTCGACCGACCTTAAACTGCTGCATCGGGAGGGTCCGGATGCGCAACAGCAGCACGACCCAGAGCTGATCGAGCGCATCGACGCCAAGATAGTCGAACGGATCGAGGATCAGCGGGCGCAACGCCTCGTCCTCCATCAGCTGGTCGCTGACCCTGCGCAGGATCTCGACGACCCGGTCGATGTCCTCGCGGTAGGAGATCGTGATGCGGGCGACGACATTGGCGAAATCCTTGGTCAGGTTCTTGACCGTCGTGACCTCGCTGAACGGCACCGTATGAACGATGCCGCTCAAATCGCGCAGCCGGATCGTGCGCACCGAGATGCCCTCGACCACGCCCGCATGTTCCTTGCCGAGATCGACGATGTCGCCGACCGCGAGCTGGTCCTCGATCAGGATGAAGAGGCCGGTGATGATGTCCTTGACGAGCGCCTGGCTGCCGATGCCGATCGCGAGCCCGACGACCCCGGCGCCGGCGAGCAGCGGCGCTATGTCGATCCCGAACTCCGACAGGATGATCAGGATCGCCATCAGGAAGATCACGCAGAAAAGCGCCGTGCGCAGCAACGGCAACAGCGTGCGCAGCCGGGCGCGCCGCGCCGCGGCGTCGCCGTCGACGTTCTGCAGACGCCGCTCGATCGCGGAGGCGAAGAATTCCCATGCCGCGAAGAGCGAAAACACCACCGCGCCGATCGCGGCCGCGCGCCCGATCGCCCGCCGTCCCAATTCCGAACCAAGCCAGGCGAAGATCGGAACGTCCCAGGCTTGCAGCACACTCACGGCCGCTGCGGCATAGATCGCCAGCGCCAAGGAGGAACGTGGCCGCGGGGACATAGCGGTTGGCGCGATGTTCGAGGGTCGGATAGCGCGCCTTCAGATCGGGTGCGATGGCAAAGCCGCGCCGGCTCAACCCCTGCATCGAGCGGACAAGAAGCTGTGCGGCAACGATGATCACGAGGCTCGCCACGGTGGCGCGCAGCACATAGGCAAAGCCGCCCTCGATCCGCAGCGCGTAGATCAGATAGATGCCGACGACGTAGAGAATGACGAGGATGTGCCAGATCTCGCCCAGGGTGCGGCGGACCCGGCCCCAGCCCGAAGGGCTGTCGTCGCCGCCCGAGATCCAGCGGCGATCGTCGCGCGGTTCTGCAGCAGAAAGACGATTGCGAGAAGCGCCAGCACCAGCCCGGCGAGGTTCAGCAGCAGCGCGTAGATGCGCGCCCGGGATGCCGAGCCACCACGCTGGCTTCTGGAATGGCGTAGCCATAGAGGCCGGCGGCCACGAAGCGCTTGACCCAGATGTAGAGATAGTTGCGGGTTTCGGCGTCGATAGGCACGACGAGCGTGCCGCCATCGATCGGCAGCAGGAGCGCGCGGGCGAGGCACAGCAAGAGGCGGGTTTCGACGGTCGCGTCGGCCAGGACCGAAAGCGTGATCCGGGTCGGGCTGAACGGGTCGAGCGACATCGCGATCGCCGGATAGGCGACGCCTGCAAAAACCAAGACCGGCAGCGCGTCGAAGATAAGGTTCAGCAGCGCAAACAAGACGCGGACCGGCGCGGCGTCGCTGTGCCGCGGCGGAAATTTTGGCAGCAGCCGCTTCAGGATGCGGCGGACCAGCAATTCGGCGAGGATTGCAAGCCCGAATACCAGGAGAAAGGCGAGGCCGGCTCGGACCCAGCGATCCCGATTCGCCGGATCGACCGCCTGGTCGCGCAGCCAGGCGCCGAGCCGCGGCGCATCGACGACAACCGCGACGCCGGCGAGGACTTCCCCGGTGACCGCCTCGATCTGCTGCGATAGCCGGCCCAGCAGCGGCGCTACGGCGGGCTTTTCCGGCTCGGCGCCGCGCTGCGCGGCGATCAGCGCCTGCAACTGGGTGATGAGCTTGGCTCGGGCCGCATCGTCCTTGAGCGTCGAAACAAGCTGCTCCAAATCTTCGACCGAAGGCGCGGCGGGCGCTGCTGCTGGCGGCTCCGCCGGCGGGGCGGCGGCATATCCACCGGTGGCCCAGACGAACAGCAGCAGGAATAAGGACCCGAACCAGCCGCGGCGACGGGCGCGCGCTGTATCCCGCATTCGCGCCTCGCTCCTATTCGCGCTCGCTCATCAGCCGGGCGACGGCGGTGGCCTCAGGGTCGGCCTGGGCTTCGAGCGCGGCGATGACCCGCGGGCGGTCCTCGGCTGGGCGGTTCTGGCTCAGCTTGAACTTGCCTTCGAGGCGCTGGACGGCAATCTCGAAGCCGACGATCCCCTTGACCATGCCGTCGAGATAGCGTTCGGGCAATTCATCCATCCGCCACGGCCTCGGGCTGCCGGCTTCGTGCCGCTCGGATAGCCGGCGCAGCAGGTCGCGCAGCCAGTCCTTGCGCTCGATCAGCCGCACGGTCCCGTAAGCGTGCACATCGGCATAGTTCCAGGTCGGTACCGCCGGGCCGTTCGCATACCAAGTGGGTGAAATATAGGCGTGCGGCCCGGTGAAGACCGCCAGCGCCTCGCCACCCGCCGCCAGATCGGCATTCTGCGGGTTGGGGCGCGCCAGATGACCGAGCAGATGGAGCGCCTCGCCCCGGCGTTCGAGCAGAAACGGAACCCGGCTCGCCGTGATCCCGCTCGAACCGTGGCTGACGAGCAGGCCGAAATCATGGCGCTCGATATGCGCGACGAGCACCTCTGGCCGGGCCTCGGTGAAGACGGGCGGCAGATAAACCATAAGATCCCTCCGGACGGTCGGCGGCGGTCAGCCCAGGCGTCTTGCCGCAAACGAGGCGAGTAGCGCCGCCCCGCAGAGCAGCAGGATGATGCCTGAGCCGCGGTTGATCCAGGAGAGCCGGCGCGGCTCCAGAGACTTGAAGAGGCGCCCGGCCGCGAAGGTCAGGCCCAGCCACCACAACAGCGATCCGGTCCACACGCCGGCGACGAGAACCGCCGCGCGGCCGAGTGTCGCCTCCTCGCCGCCGAGTCCGACCGCTGCGAAGACGCCAAGAAAGGCCAGAATGGTGATCGGATTGGTCAAGGTCAGGGCAAAAGTCGAGACAAAATCGCCGAGCAGGTCTTCCGTCTCGCGCGGCTCGGCCGGCTTGATCGACGGCGCGCCGAAGATCGCATGGCCGCCCAGATACACCAAATAGCAGCCGCCGGCCGCGCGCAGCCAATCCTCATAACCGAGAAGCCATTCCGAGACGAAGGTCAGACCAAATGCGGCGATGAAGCCGAAAACGGCGTCAGCGATGGCGGCACCGAGCCCGGAAACGAGCCCCGCGAGCCGGCCTTGGAAGATCGTGCGGCGCACGCACAACACGCCGACCGGACCGACCGGAACGGCAATGACGATGCCGACCGCGATACCCTTCAGAAAGAACGCCAGCAGCACGTCACGCGAACCCGGACGCGGGCGACCGGCGCCAGTCGCAACGCACCGCCGCGTCGAGCGCGGGGCGGTCGGTGCATTGCCGGCCATGCCGCGCTATCTTGATCGGCAGCGCATTTTCCGTCTGAAAGGTCGCGGCCGATGAGCGCACAGCAAGACCCCTACAGTTTCGAGTTCACCTCGATCGACGGCGCAAAACTGCCGTTCGACGCTTGGCGGGGCCGACCGGTTCTGGTCGTCAACACCGCTTCCTTCTGCGGATATACCCCGCAATATCGCGATCTCGAAGCGCTGTGGCGGCGCTACCGCGACCGCGGCCTTGTCGTCCTCGGCGTGCCGTCGAACGATTTCGGGCAGCAGGAGCCCGGCAACGCCGCCGAAATCAAACAATTCTGCGCGACGAATTACGCCGTCGATTTTCCGCTGACGCAGAAATGCCGGGTGTTGGGCGGCGAGGCGCATCCATTCTACCGCTGGATCGCCGAGACGCTGGGCGAAGGCGGCGCGCCGCGCTGGAATTTTCACAAATATCTGGTCGGTCCGGACGGCGAGCTGGTCGGCGCCTGGCCGTCCTCGGTGGCGCCGACCGACGGCAAGATCACCGGCGAGATCGACCGCCTGCTGCCGCCTACCGCCTGAGCCGCGCGCAGTCCCGAAGGGCTGACCCCGAACGCCTTGCGAAAGGCGGCGGTGAAGGCGGCAGCGCTGCGATAGCCGTTGCGCGCCGCCACCCTGGCGACCGGTTCGCCGGCGACGATCGCCTCGATCGCGTTCTGGAACCGCACCCGCTGCCGCCAGCCGGCAAACCCGATCCCGAGTTTGCTCTGGAAGAGGCGCGCCAGAGTCCGGGCTGAGGCGCCGCCCGTTTCGGCCCAGCCTTCGAGCGGCAACGGGCTCGCCGGATCGGCCAGCAGCGCCTCGCACACCCGGAAGAGCCGCGGATCGCGCCGCAGCGGCACGGCGAGCGGCAATCGCGGCGCCCGCGCGATCTCGGACAAAATCAACCGGGCGATGGCGCCGCCGCGGCCGGTCTCGTCATAGACGAGCGGTTCTTCAAGAAGCGCCAGGACCAGTTCGCGCAGCAGCCCCGAGACGTCGAGCACCGTCGGCCGCGCCGGCAGCCCGTCGCCCGAGCCGGGCGCGATGTAGAGGCTGCGCATTTCGACGACACTCCTTGTCGTGATCGCGTGGATCGTCTGCGCCGGCACATAGACCGCGCGGTTTGGCGGCGCGATCCAGGCCTCGGCCTCGGTGCGCACCCGCATCGACCCGATATCGCATAGACCAGTTGATCGCGGGGATGTCGGTGCGGAGCGATCTCGGAGGCGTCGGGATATCGCCGCGCCAGTGCTGCGATCGGCCGCGGCGTGTGCTGACACGCCTCGGTCGTCGTGTCGTGCGACCCGTGCATGCGCCCGGCGACGATCGCAGGACTTGGCAGAAAATCGATGATCTTTGGCATGACATCAATATTCGGCCAAATCTACGCTTCGGTCCAGACGCCGCCTCGAACGACGGAAGACGCCATGAACCGCGACCGCAGCCAGTTCCTCCTGCTGAACCTCGGTCATTTCCTCGTGCATTTTTCGACGCTGATCTTCGCCACCGTCGCGGCCCTGGCGCTGAGCCGGGAATGGAGCCTCGGCTACGGCGAACTGCTTGCCTATGCAACGCCCGGCTTTGTCGCCTTCGGCCTGTTTTCGCTGCCGGCCGGTTGGCTCGCCGACAAATGGAGTCGTGAGGGGATGATGCTGGTGTTCTTCGCCGGCATCGGCCTGTCGGCGATCGCCACCGGCTTTGCCGTATCGCCGCTGCAGATCGGACTTGGGCTCTTTGCGATCGGCGTCTTCGCCGCGATCTACCATCCGGTCGGGCTCGCCATCGTGACGCAGAAATGGAAAAACACCGGCATGCGGATTGCCGTGAACGGGGTTTGGGGCAATCTCGGGGTGGCCGGCGCCGCCCTGATCACCGGCTTCCTGATCGACCATGCCGGCTGGCGCGCCGCCTTCTTCGCGCCGGGCCTCGCGGCGATCGGCGTCGGGGCCGCCTACGCCGCGCTGCAATGGCGGGAGATCGCCGGCGAACGGCGAGCGACCAGCGCCGCTGGGTCCGCCGCACCGCCGACCGGCGACGCCCTTTCGCTGTTGCGCCGCATCTCGGCGATCGTGTTTCTGACCGCGGCTCTCTCGAGCATCGTGTTTCAGTCGACGACTTTCGCATTGCCGAAGATTTTCGACGAGCGGCTGCAAGGGATCGCGCGCGATCTCGGCGATTGGCTCGACGCGGTCGGGCCCGCCGGCCATAGCGATCTGGCGACGATCCTCGGCGGCTTCGCCTTTGTCGTGTTCGCCGTTGCTTCGCTGGCGCAGCTGGTGGTCGGCCGGCTCCTCGACCGTTTCGGGCCGCGCCCGGTCTTCCTGACGCTCGCCGCCGTACAGGTGCTGTTCTTTGCGCTGATGCCGGGATTGCGCGAGGGCCCGGCGCTGCCGGTGGCGCTGGGCTTCATGCTCGGGGCCTTCGGGCAGATCCCGATCAACGACTACATGATCGGCAAGATGGCCGCGGGACGCTATCGCGCGCGCATCTACGGGGTGCGCTATGTCGTCAGCTTCACCGCGCTGGCGGCGGCGCTGCCGCTGATCTCGATCGTCTATGAGCGCTGGGGCTTCGACACGCTCTTCCGCATCCTCTCCGGCACGGCCGCGGTGATTCTAATGGCGGTCTTCTGCCTGCCGCGCCGCCTGCCGCTCGCCGCGCCGCGGCCGCAATCACCGGCCGCCGTTGCCCAGGCCCGCTAGACGGCAGCTGTCGCCGAAGGCGCCGCGGCAGCCGCGGGTTGGCCGTCGGCCGGCGGCAATTCACTCGCCCGCACCAGCGTCCGGATCGCCAGCGCCTCGCGCTTGCCGCGGATCTCGATCTCCTCACGCCGGGAGCGGGAGAGATCGAGACCGGCGCGGCGCACCGTCTCGTCGGAAACGATGAGTTCGCAGACATAAGTCTTGGTCAGCTCCTCGAGCCGGCTTGCGGTGTTGACCGCATCGCCGATCGCGGTGATCGCCGCCGCCGCACCATAGCCCATTTCGCCGACGATCGTCGGGCCTGCATGTATGCCGATGCCGATGCGCAGCGGACCGTCGAGTTCGGCGCGCAGCGAGGCGTTGAGGGCGGCCAGCCGTTCCGACATCATGCGCGCCGCCATCAGCGCATCGCGGCAGCCGCGCTGCGGTCCATGCTCGATGCCGAAGAGCGCCATGATGCCGTCGCCGAGGAACTTGTCGACGCGCCCGCCGGCCGCCTCGATCGCGCGCCCCATCGCCTCGAAATAGCGGTTCAGGATGAACACGACATCGTAGGGCAGACGGCCCTCCGACAGCGTGGTAAAGCCGCGGATGTCAGCGAACATGATCGCGATCTCGCGCTCGCTGCCCTGGGCGAAGTCGACCCGGCGGCGGCCATCCGCGGCGACGGCGAAGGGCGGCAAGAGCGGCGTCACTTCGACCGCGCCATGCGGCCGCAGCATGCAGGCAAGCCGGATGTTGGGCCGCGCGCCGATCCGCCGCAGCACCCGCGATTCGTCCTCATTGGGCGGATCGAGGCTGCCGATCTCCGCTCTCACGCGCACCCGGCAGGTCGAACAGCGACCCCTTCCGCCGCAAACCGAAGCATGCGGAATTCTGCGCAAGCCGGCTCGCCTCGAGAACGCTGGTGCCGGGCACGACCTCGACAAAGCGGCCGTCGGGATAGCCAATGCGCACCAGGCCGCGCCGCCGCCGCAAAACGTGCCGGATCAGCCGCGCCAACAGCACCGCCGCCACAGTACCGGCAAAGAACCAGCCGAGGCCCGAGGAGATCGCCGCGAGCGTCGCCTCCGTCTGCGGCGACGGCGGGGTCATATGGGCAAAGGTGCGGGCGGTCCAGCCGGGCTCGGCCGCGAGTTCGGCGACCTGGCGACCGGCCTCGATCATGCCAAGCAGCGACAGCACCGGCACCAGGGTGGCCGCCACCAGCAGGGCCGAGCGCACCCGCGCATACCAGGGCCGCACGCCGAGCCAGAAATGCAGCCCAATCATCGCATGGGTCCAGGCGACGACCAGAACCAGCATCTGCTGATAGCCGTGCGTCGGGGACCGGACAAAATAAATCCACAGCAGGTATGAGTAATACCCCTCGTCGGTATGGAAGAAATCGTCCGAAATCCGGGTGCCGACAACGTGCCGGGCGAGCAGGATCGGGATCAGAAAACCGAGTGCGATCTGGCCGAGTTCGGAAACCCGTAGGTGCAGCGTCCGCCGCTGCCACAACGCCCAAAGCGCCAGGCCGTAATGTACAAGAAAGGCGCCGTAGAGCAGGGTTTGCGCCGGCCGATTCGACCAGATCCGGAAGATGTACCAGAGCACGTCCTCCATCGCCTGAAGGGAAATCAGCCCGACCGCGTGATTGCCGAGATGCATCGCGACATAGGCGAGCATCACCAACCCTGAGTAGAGCCGTAATTGCCGGATCATCGATAGTCCGAGCGCCGCCGGTCGGCCAAGCCCAAATCTCTTGTCATCCCCATCCGAAGTCTTCTATGCGGCGTGCCCCGGACGCGGCGCTGGGGTGCGCCCAAGCGTCGCGGTGCGCACGGTCAAAGTGCAGGCACAATTCCGTGCTTTCAGGACGATCCCTATGCTGGAGATCCAACATCTGGTCAAACATTTCGGCCCGCTGGTCGCGGTCGACGATGTCTCGTTCACGGTGCCGCGCGGCGAAGTTCTGGGCTTTCTCGGGCCGAACGGCGCCGGCAAATCGACGACGATGAAGATGATCACCGGATTTCTGCCGCCGACTTCCGGCACCGCGGTGATCTGCGGCTGCGACATCGCCGCCGAGCCCGTCGCCGCCAAGCGGCATATCGGCTATCTGCCCGAGGGGGCGCCCGCCTACCCCGACATGACGCCGGCTGATTTTCTCGATTTCATCGCCCATATCCGCGGCTTTTCCGGGGCCGAGGCGCGCCGTCGCGTCGCGCGCATCGTCGAGATGATCCATCTCGGCGAGGTCCTGGGGCAGCCGATCGAGACCTTGTCGAAGGGCTTCAAGCGGCGGGTCGGGGTGGCGCAGGCGCTGCTGCACGATCCTGACGTGGTGATCATGGACGAGCCGACCGATGGGCTCGACCCCAACCAGAAATACGAGATGCGCCGGGTCATCAACGAGATGCGCGCGGAAAAGGCGATCGTAATCTCGACGCATCTCTTGGAAGAGGTCGAGATCGTCTGCAGCCGGGCGATCGTGATTGCCCGTGGCCGCATTCTCGCCGACGGCACCCCCGCCGACCTGGTGCGCCGCTCGCATTACCATAACGCCGTCAGGCTCGGCGTCGCGGGCGTTGGGAGTGCGCCGGTGCAGGCCGAATTGCTGCGGCTTCCGGGGGTCGCCGCGGTCGAGCCGGTCGAGGACGGCGAGGGCGCGGGAGTGCTGATCTTTCCGCGTGATGCCGGGACAATCGTCGCCGACGTCGCCGACCTCGCCCGCGCCCATCGCTGGCAGGTGACGTTGCTGCGGGTCGAGCAAGGCCGCCTCGACGACGTGTTCCGCGAAATCACCATGGGGCCTGCAACTTCCGCTCCCTCCGCCGCCTGATTCGATGCGCAACATCCTGATCATCTTCCGTCGCGAATTCGTCAGCTACTTCGCCACCCCGATCGCCTACGTATTCATCATCATCTTTCTCGTGATGGCGGGAGTGCTGACCTTTTTCGTCGGCAATTTCTTCGAGCGCGGCCAGGCCGATCTGCAATCTTTTTTCGCCTTCCACCCGTGGCTCTACCTGCGTGCTGATCCCGGCCCTGTCGATGCGGCTGTGGGCCGAGGAGCGCAAGAGCGGCACGATCGAATTGTTTCTGACCCTGCCGATCCGCATCGGCGAGGCGGTGATCGGCAAGTTTCTCGCCGCTTGGTGCTTCGCCGGGATAGCACTCGCTTTGACCTTCCCGTTCTGGATCACGGTCAACATCCTCGGCCGGCCGGATAACGGCGTGATCCTGGCAAGCTATATCGGCAGCTGGCTGATGGCGGGGGCCCTGCTGGCCTTTGGCGGCTGCATATCGGCGATCACCAAGAACCAGATCATCGCCTTCATCGTCACGGCGGTCGTGGCCTTCCTGTTCACCGCGGCGGGCTCGTCGGTGGTGTTGGGGGCGTTGCAGGGCTGGGCGCCGGACTTGCTCTTCCGCGCCGCCGTCGGGGCGAGCGTTCTCGGCCATTTCGCGGCCATCACCCGCGGCGTCATCGACCTGCGCGACCTTGTCTATTTCGTCTCGGTCATCGTCGCCTTCCTCGCCGCCAATGCGATCCTCGTCGATCTTGAAAAGGCCGAATGAGATGGCGGGATCGTTCCTCGACCGCATCTTGTCGTCGCGGCGGGCGCTGGCGATTGCAGCCCTCGTTTCGATCGCCGCGTTGCTGGTCGCGGTCAATGTGATAGCGGCGCGGCTCCTGACGGCGCGCGTCGATTTGACCGCGGAGAAGCTCTACACGCTGTCGCCCGGCACCCTGCACACGCTCGCCCATATCGACGAGCCGATCACGTTGCGCTTCTACTATTCGACCCGGCTCGGCGACGAGGTTCCGTCCTACGGTGTCTACGCCCAGCGCGTTCGCGAACTCCTCGACCAGTACGTCGCCGCGGCGCACGGCAAGCTCCGCCTCGAAATCTACAACCCGCAGCCCTTTTCCGACGTCGAGGACCGCGCCGTCGCATTCGGCCTGCAAGGCGCGCCGCTCGACCGGCAGGGCGACCAGGTCTATTTCGGTCTCGCCGGCACCAATTCGACCGACGACCAGGAAGTCATCGCGTTCTTTGCCCCGGACCGCGAGCGCTTTCTCGAATACGATCTGACCAAGCTGATCCACAGCCTCGCCTCCCCGAAGAAGCCGGTCGTCGGGCTGATGACGACGTTGCCGCTCCAGGGCGACATCATGGCGATGATGCAGGGGCGGCCGTCGCGGCCGATGGCGATCATCGAGCAGTTGCAGCAGCTCGACGAGGTCAAGCCGCTTGCCCCCAATGTCGACGCGATCCCCACCGACATCGATGTCTTGATGGTCGCGCATCCGCAGAACCTGTCTGACCAGACGCTTTTCGCGATCGATCAGTTCGTTCTCAGGGGCGGCAAGGCCCTGATCTTTGTCGACCCAATGTCCGAGATGCAGGCGGCGCGGCCAAACCAGCGCGGTCCCGCCTCGGCCGGCGTTTCGAGCAATCTCGAACGCCTGTTCAAATCCTGGGGGTTCGAGGTGCTGCCCGGCGTGGTGGCGGGCGACCGGCGCGATGCGCAGCGGGTCAGCATCCCGGGCCGCGGCCAGCCGCTCGACTATATAGCCTGGCTCAATCTCCACGCCGGCAACCTCAATCGCAGCGACATGATCACCGCCGACCTCAACCATCTGACGATGGCGACGGCCGGGATCATCGAGCCGCTCAACGGGGCCAAGACCAATATCGAGCCGTTGATCACGACCTCGCCCGACTCGACCAAGATCCCGGTCGACAAATTGCAGGGGTTGCCCGACCTCGCGAGCCTGCTCGCCAATTTCAAGCCCGACGACAAGCGGTACATGCTCGCCGCACACGTAACGGGTCCGGCCGAGACCGCCTTTCCCGACGGACGGCCGAAGCCACCGGCTAAGGAGAGTGAGGAAAAGCCCGCCGCCGCGCCCCCACCTTCCCAGGGACCGACCCCGCTCAAGCAATCGGCGCAGCCGATCAACGTCGTCGTCGTCGCCGACACCGACATCCTCGATGACCGGATCTGGGTGCAGAGCCAGGATTTCTTCGGCCAGCGCGTCGTCGTGCCTATCGCGAACAACGGCGATTTCGTCGCCAACGCGATCGACGTGCTGGCCGGCGGCGAAGATCTGGTCGGCCTGCGCAGCCGCGGCACCGCGGCCCGGCCGTTCGAGCTCGTCGACCGCATCGAGCGCGCGGCCGAGGCGCGTTACAGCGCCGAGGAGCGCAGTCTCCAGGACAAGCTCAAGGACACCGAAAGCAAGCTCGCGAGCCTGACCGGCAAGGACAACGCGACGGCTCCCGCCACCCTCTCGGCCGAACAAACCAAGGCGATCGAGCAGTTCCGCACGACGATCCTGCAGACCCGCCGCCAATTGCGCGACGTGCAGGCCGCCCTGCGCAGCAATATCCAGCAGTTGAAGCTTGGGCTCGAATTCCTCGACATCGCACTGGTGCCGATCATCGTCGCCATCGCGGCGATCGTGCTCGGGGCGGTGCGCATGCGCCGTCGCCGTCGCCGCGTCGGCCAGGCTTAGCGGGGGACGGGGATGCGCAGGCGCAGTTTGGGATTTCTGGTGGCGGTCGCCCTTTGCTTTGTCGCGGTGGCGATCTGGACCCTGACGATCGGCGAGGTCGGCGTCAGCGCCGCGGCACCGTCGACACCGGCATTGCCGGGCTTTGCCGACCGGTTGGGCGAGGTCGCCTCGGTCAACGTATCGCGCGACGGCTTCTCCGGGACCTTTGTCCGCGACGGCGACAATTGGCTCGCCGCCGACAAAGGGAATTACCCGGCCGCCGGGGCCAAGATCAGCCAGATCGTCCGCTCGATGGCCGATTTGACCCTGGTCGAGCCGAAGACGCAAAGGCCTGAACTCTACCCGCGACTCCAGGTCGAGGATCCCGGCAACGGCAAGTCAGCGCTCGTTTCGGTCGAGGACAAATCGGGCAAGCCGCTTGCCCAGCTGATCGTCGGCAAGCGCCGCTACGATCGGCTCGGGGCCGGTAATGACGGCGTCTATGTACGCAAACCCGGCGATGCGCAATCATGGCTGGCGCGCGGTTCGCTCGACCTTTCGGGCATCCCGTCGAGCTGGCTCGACCGTCAGATCGTCGATCTCCCGGAGAAGCGCATCGCCAAGGTCGTGCTGACCCAGCCCGATGGCGCGACGCTCGTTCTCAGCCGCACCGCTCCCGACGCTAAATTCGCCGTCGAGGGCGCTGCCGCCGACGTCAAGTTCAGAAGCGACACCGCGACCGCCGAACCGGCGATGGCGCTCGAAATCTTCGAGCTCGACGATGTCGCGCCGGCGGCGAAAATGCCTGTGCCGGAAAAGGGTGTGGCGAGCGCGTCCTTCACCACCTTCGACGGACTGACGGTTGATCTGCGATTGCTCGACCGTGACAAGGAAACCTGGGTCGGGGTCAAGGCGACGGGAACGGGTGCCGCCGAGGCCGAAGCGAAACGCATCGACAAGCGCGTCGCGAACTGGACCTACGAGATCCCGTCTTACAAGGCCGAGCGGCTCAAGACCAAGCTCGCCGATCTGCTCGAACCGGCGAAGAAGACGCCATGACCGCCGAGATGGCGCCGGCTTCGCCCTGCATCGGCGTCTGCCTGATGGATCCGCAAAGCGGGCGCTGCCGCGGCTGCTTGCGCACGATTGCCGAGATCGCTAACTGGTACAGCGCCGATGCGGCCGAGAAGCGCGCGATCCTGGCGCGGCTGGCGGTGCGCCGGGAAAGCGGCGGGAGTTTACAATGATCGCCTTGACCTTCGACCGCAATTTCGCGCCGGCGCTTCGGATAGCGACGGCGCTGGCCGGGTGTGTGCTGCTGACGGTCTGTGCCGGGTCCTCGGGCGAGACCAAATGGGTCAAGTCCGGCACCGACGATCAGACGATGCAGCGGGAGTTGAACGATTGCGTGGCGCAGGCCAATGCCGCGATGTCCCAACAGGCCGGCATCAATCAGGACATCAACGCGACCCTCGGCCGCAACTGGCAGCTAGGCGAGACGACCTCGATCGTCGATCAGAACATGGTCCGCCAGAACGCCGGCCTCGGCGACCAGGTGCTCAACAATTGCATGCGCAACAAGGGCTTTGTCAAACAAGGTTGACCCGGCGCCGGGTCAGGGCCAGCCCCAGGGGCCCCAATCCCAAGCCTCTGCGTTCATCATCGCGGTCATCTGGTTTTCGTTGGCGATCTGCTTGGCGAAGATTTCCTGGCGGTAGGCGTCCCAGTTCTGCTGGGTGCCGATATAGAGGCAGCCGCAGACCAGCGGATCGGCGTAGAGATAGACCGGGTTGCCGCTGACGATCTTGGTCACGAAGCGGTTGGGCGGCAGCCGCTTCAGCGCCGCGATGCGGTGCGGCGTATCGGCTGGCCTTACCTGAAAGCCGGCGGCGGCGAGCAGATCCTCCTTCTGTCCGACCTGCGCCTGCGGGCTGACGCAGGCGGCGGCGGCCAATGCCAGGAAGGCGGCGAGCCAAGACGAATTCTTCACGCGATCCCCTTTCGCAAAACCGGCACACACCCGATGCCGTAATGGGCCGAGCTGGCGCCGCGCGTCAAGCCGGCTCATTTGCGGCGCAAACCGCGATGGGTTGACGCAATCGGGTCCGTTCGTGGTCTAGTATCGGATGTAGAGGTTCGTGCAGCAGCCGAAAGCGATCTGAGGTAGGGGGTATGGGATGCGCAGTACGGGCAGATGGGGTGCGGCGGTTCTCGCGGCGGGTATGGCCATTGCGCTAGCCGGAATGGGACCAGCGCGGGCGTCGGTTATTTCGAGCACCCCGACTTTGCCGCTGCTCGGCGTTCCTACATGTCCTCGTCGGGCGTCGGCTGCTTTCCGGCCGCGGGCGTTTGCGTGTCGCCCGGGACATTCACTCTGACATCGGTCGTGTCGTCGATCTTCAATCCGTCGGGTCAGGACATTGTCGCCAATGTCGACTATGCCGGGAGATTGACCGATTTGACGCAGGCCCCGATCGGCCCGGTGCTGTTGTCCGGCACACTCGAAGAGGTGGTCGAGGGGCGGACGTTTGCGACCGAAATTGGCTCATGGCCTACCGATCTGGTGGCGCTGTCGCTGACGGGTTCGGTGCAGGGGCAGACACTGGCCCTGACCCTCGACCCGGCGCACGATTCCAGCGGCGTGACTTCGATCGACCCAATCGGCGGCGGGGAGCGGGAGGCTTACCTGATCAGCAGCTTCTTCGACGTGTTTGTCGAACTTTCCCTCGATGGGCTCAATGCGACGCGCGGCCCGATCCGAGCAACGGTGGCGCCGGAACCGGCGACCCTGACGATGCTGGCATTGCCGCTCGCCGCACTGACGGTGATGCGTCGTCGGCGCAAGACCGGCTCACGCTGACAGGGCGCGCCAACCGGCCGCTCTCCTCACCGGGGCGGCAGCGCGATATCAAGCCAGCCCTGGGGAGTGACGAGGGCGGTGTCGCCGGGCCGCAGGAGGACCGTCGTCATCGCCGATTCGACCAATGCGGGACCGGGGATTGTCTGGGCCGGGGCGAGCGCGTCGAAATCGTAGACCGGGGTCGTCAGCCACTCGCTGAGAAAGATCGGGCGGCGGCCGCGGGGCGCGATCGGCGGGCTCTCCGGAAGGGCGGGCTCCTGCGGCAGGGCCGAGAGCAGGCCGCTGACGGTGACGCGGGCGTTGACGAGGACGGTTTCCTGCTCGAGGAGCGAATAGGTGTAAAGCGCCTCGTGGCGGCGGTGGAAGCGATCGACAATCTGCGGCAGCGGGTCGTCCTCGGCCCAGTCGACGTCGTCCAGCGGGACGGCGATTTCGAATACCTGCTCGCCATAGCGCATATCGACGGAGCGCGTCGGCCGCGTCGGTCCGTCGAACGAAGCGCGCAGCCGCGCGAGGCCCTCTTCCTCCATTTCCGAGAAGAGGCGCTTGACCGCGCCGCCGTCGAGCACGCTCGCATCGCCGATATGGGTGCGCGCGACCTCGAAGCGCAGGTCGGTGGCGAGCATGCCCCAGGCCGACAGCACCGCTGCGACGCGCGGCACGACGACGCGGCCGAGATCGAGCCCGCGGGCGATCTCGGTCGCGTGCAGCCCCGCGCCGCCGCCGAAAGCGAGCAATGCAAAGCGCCGTGGATCGACGCCGCGGCGCACCGAGACGAGCCGCACCCCTTCGGCCATATGCGTGTTGACGATACGGTGGATGCCGCTCGCCGCGGCGAGGAGGTCGATTCCGAGCGCGTCGGCGATGGGGGCGAGTGCTGCTTCCGCCGCGGCGCGGTCGAGCCGGCGCCGGCCGCCGAGAAACCGCTCCGGATCGATATAGCCCAACACCAGATTGGCGTCGGTGACGGTCGCCGCGCTGCCGCCGAGGCCGTAGCAGGCGGGACCCGGAACCGCACCGGCACTCTGCGGCCCGACATGCAGGATGCCGCCGGCGTCGACCCGCGCGATCGAGCCGCCGCCGGCGCCGATGCTGGCGATGTCGAGGCTGTTGAGCGCGATCGTCTGGCCGGCCACCCGCCGCGCCCCGACGAGGCTCGGGCGGCCGTCGACAATCAGCGAAATATCGGTGCTGGTGCCGCCCATGTCGAACGGGATCAGATTGCCCTCGGCCAGCAATTGCGCCGCGTAGACGCTGCCCGCCACACCGCCCGCTGGGCCCGAGAGCACGCCGCCGGCGGCCAGCCGCCCGGCCTCGGCGATCGGCGCCACGCCGCCATGCGACTGGATGATCAATGTCGGGCCGTCATAACCGGCTTCGGCGAGGCGGCGTTCGAGCCGGCCCAGATAGCGCGCCAGCACGGGGCCGACATAGGCGTTGACGATCGTCGTCGAGACCCGCTCGAACTCCTTGATCTGCGGCAGCACGTCCGAGGAAAGCGAGACATAGGCGTCGGGCAGTTCGCGCAGAAGGGCGTCGCGCGTCGCCCGCTCATGCGCCGGGTCGCGCCAGGCGTGCAGATAGCACACCGCCACCGCCTCGACCTCCTCGCGCCCTAACGCCGCGATTGCCGCCGTGAGCGAGGCCGGAACGAGCGGAGTTTCGACCCGGCCGTCGGCGCGTAGTCGCTCGCGCACGCCGAGCCGCAGCCGGCGGGAAACGAGCTGCTCGGGCGGCGGCATACGCAGATTGTAGCGGTCGTCCTTCAATCCCTCGCGCATCTCAACCACGTCGCGATGGCCTTCGGTCGTAAGCAAGCCGACCTTCGCGCCCTTGCGCTCGATCAGCGCGTTGGTCGCCACTGTCGTGCCGTGCACGATGCGCTCGGTCTTCGCCAGCAACGCCGGCAGCTCGAGCTCGAGGGTTTGCGCCAATAGCGCCAGCCCGTCGAGAACACCGATCGAGGGGTCCTCGGGCGTGGTCGGCGTCTTCGCCAGCGTCGCGCGCCCGTTCTCGTCGACCGCGACCAGATCGGTAAAGGTGCCGCCGACATCGACGCCGATGCGGTACATTCTCGCCCCCACCCTAACCCTCCCTCGCCTGCGGGGGAGGCGAGACGAAGCCGTTTTCGATGTCTTCGGCGATCGCGGCCGGGTCGCGCCGGGGAGGGTCGCCCCAGCCGCCGCCGCCCCCCGATTCGAGCACCAGCACATCGCCGGGGCGGATTTCGATGCCAACCTCCTTGGTCTTGATCGCGCGCGGAGGCCGGCCCTCCGAATACAGAGTGTAGCGGTGCGGCAGGCCGTCCTTGCCGCCGAGGACGCCGCAGGCGCCGTGGCGCACACCATCGCCGGCGGTATTGCCGATCGCCGGTTCCTCGGTCTCGACCGCCATCTCGACGATGCCGCCGGGGCCGCCGCGATATTGTCCCGCACCCCCCGAACCGGGGCGAAATTCGTGGCGGCGGAAAAACAGCGGGAAGCGCACCTCGGTGACTTCGAGGCTGCCGAACTTGATGCCGCCCGCCGCCTGCCATTCGCCCGCACCCGGCCAGCCGTCGCCGGCGATCGAGGCCCCGCCCCCCGGCCGCGCCTGAAAGAAATGCCAGATGAAGGGTCGCCGCCCCCCGAGCGTGCGCGGGTCCTTCCCTTGGATGGCGATGCGGAAGCGGCGGCCCCAGCCGGCCATCGCGCGCTCAGGGCAGGCGGGCGCCAGGGCCTTGATGATCGCTTCGAGGATCTCCTGCGCGCAATGGTTGGTGGCGAGCGTCACCGGCATGCCGGGTCTCGCCCAGACGATGGTCCCTTCCTTGGCGATTACGGTCAGCGGGCGAAAGGCGCCGTCGTTCTTCGGCGTGTCCGGGTCGATCAGAAAGGCCAGCGCCACGACCACGGCCGAGCGCATGTTCGGATAGGAGGAATTGACGAAGCTCGCGACCTGCGGGTGCGAGTCCGAGAGGTCGATCTTGAGGTCGCTGCCGCGCTTTTCGACCGTGGCGCGGATATAGATGTCGTCATGGCCGCGTCCGTCGTCATCGAGCAACGCCTCGCCGTGGTAGACGCCGTCGCGCCATTCGGCGATGACCGCGCGGGTGCGCCGCTCGGCGCCGTCGAGCACGGCCTCGATCGCGGCCTCGGCGGTGACCCAGCCGAATTCCTCGGCGAGCGCCAGAAGCCGCCGCTCGCCCAGATGCGCCGAGCCGATCATCGCCGCGAGATCGCCGCGGAAGTCGCGCGGATGGCGGACATTGGTCGCGATCATGTCGAGGAGGTCGCGCCGCACGACGCCGCGGTCATAGAGGCGCAACGGCGTGATCCGGATGCCCTCCTGCCAGATGTCGGTGGCGGCGGCATTGTAGGCGCCGTGCGTGGCGCCGCCGATGTCGCTCTGATGCGCCCGGTTGATCGACCAGTAGCGCGGCCTGCCGTCGCGGAACACCGGGACAAAGGCGGTCAGGTCGGGCAGATGGTTGCCGCCGTGATAGGGGTCGTTGAGCAGGAACACGTCGCCGGGATGGATGTCGTCCCCGAAATAATCGGCCACCGCCTTGGCGGCATAGGGCAATGCCCCAACATGGATCGGCACGTGCTCGGCCTGGGCGATCAGGCGGCCGTCGAGATCGCAGATCGCAGTCGAAAAGTCGCGGCTCGAATTTAGGATTTGCGAATAGGATGTCCGCAGCATCGCCTCGCCCATTTCCTCGACAATCGCCAACAGGCGATGCTGAATGACCGAAGCGACGATCGGATCGACACGATTTTTCAAGACCGTCCCCGCCTGTCCTGCCGATAGGGAGCGCCCGCCAATGCCGTTTCGTCCCAACTACCGCTTCGAGCGGGCCGAGCGCGACCGCGTCAAGAAGGCGAAGAAGGAAGAAAAGATCAAGCAGCAACAGGAGCGCGCCGCATCGCGCAAAACCGCGAGTGAGGAACCGGAGTCGCCCGACGAACCGGTCGATCCTTGACCGGGCGCGCGTCGGCTGGCCCTCAGTAAATCAGCGCTTCGGGGAATTTGAGGCGGAATTCGAGCAGCATGCTCGGACCCTGAAACCATTGCGGCAATGGCGGGAAGCGGCCAACGGCGGCAATCATCTTTTCGACCCGCACATCGATGTCGGGATATCCTGAACTGCGGCCGACCCGCAGCATCGCGATCGTGCCGTCGTCGAGCACCAGGATTTCGACAACGGTTTCGCCGCTGCGGCCCCCAACCACGGCGAGCGGCAACAGATTGAGGTGCCGGCGCACTAGCGAGGCGAGATAGGCGAGATATTCGTTGCGGCTGGCGGCGGGTCCCGGAATGACGCCATGGCGCTGCGGCAGACGGGCGGTGCGATCCTCGGGGCGTCGCGGCGGCTGCACCGCAGTCGGACGCGGCTTCGGCGGCGGCTTGACGGCGCGGTCCTCTTTGGGCGGCGCAGGTTTGGGCGGCTCCGGCGGTGGCACGATCGCGGCGGTCTTTTTCGGCGGCTCGCTCGGCGCTGGCTCGGCCGGAGCGTCCGCTTTCGGCTTCTCTTCCGGCTTTGGCGTTTCGTCCTTGGCGGTATCGGCCGGTTTGGCCTCGGGGTTGCCGATCTCTTCGGAGGCGAGTCGGCCCGGCGGCGGCTTGACCTCGGGCGGCGGCTTTGCTTCGGGTTTGGGCGGGGCCGGAGCTGGAGGCGGCGGTTCGGGCGGCGGCGGTTCGACGACCAGCTGGACCGCGATCGGGGTAAACTCGGGCGGATGGGTTTTCGGCCAATCGATCAGCAGCAGCAGAAAGAGCGCATGCAGAGCGAAGGAGACGATCGGTCCGATCGGTCGGGGCCGCCCGATCGCCGGTCCCGGCCGACCGCCGACCGGCGCGGCGAGATCGCCGTCTGCCGCGATCGTGAGGGCGTCGGGGTCAGGCTCCTCGACAGCGAGGAGCGGCGGCCCGTCCTCTTCGGGCTCGGCACACGACGGCGAGGGGGGCGGCGGCTCGCGGCGGTCGTCAGCCGGCGGTGCGATCAGGCGGAACACCGCGCGCCGGTTATCCCGCGGTAGGGCCGTCGCCGGCGAGCGCGAGCCATGCGGCCTCGTCGAGCAGTTTGACCCCCAGAGCGCGCCGCCTCGCGTCGCCTTCGAGCCGGGATCGGCGCCGATCACGACATAATCGGTCTTGGCCGATACCGAACTGGCGACGTTGGCGCCGAGCGCCTCGGCCCGCGCCTTCGCCTCCGAGCGGCTCATCGCTTCGAGCGCTGCCGGTGAAAGACGATCGTCTTGCCGGCGAGCGGCGAGGCGGCGCGCTGCGCCGGCGCTTCGTAATCGAGCACCGTCACCTCGCGCGCCGAGGTCATCGAGGATCTCGCGGTTATGCGGCTCGGCGAAAAACCCGATGATGTCGGCCGCCATGTCCGCGCCGATGCCGTGCACGTCGAGCGAGGCGCGGCCCGCGCCGCATTGTCGGGTTGTCCGTCGCCGGCCGCTCCTCCATCTCGCGCCGCCATTCGGCGAGCGAGCGGTAATGGCGGGCCAGCAGCCGCGCCGTCGCCTGCCCGACCTGCGGGATGCCGAGCGCATTGATGAAGCGGTCGAGCGCGATGCGCCGGCGCTCATCGATCGCGGCGACGAGCTTGCTGGCGCTGACCTCGCCCCAGCCCTCGCGCTTGCGCGATAACCTCGGGATCGAGCCGGAAGATGTCGCCCGGCCGGCGGATCAGCCCGTCCTCCCAGAAGGCGGTGATGTGCTTTTCGCCGAGCCCCTCGATGTCGAAGCAGTCGCGCGAGACGAAATGCTTCAGCCGCTCGACCGCCTGCGCGGCGCAGATCAGCCCGCCGCTGCAGCGCCGCGCGGCCTGCCCGTCTTCGCGCACCGCGAGGCTGTCGCAGACCGGGCAGTGGTCCGGGAACTCGATACGGAGTCGGCGTCGGCCGGCCGGCGGCTCGAGGACGACGCCGACGATCTGCGGGATCACGTCGCCGGCGCGCTGCACGATGACCGTGTCGCCGACCCGCACGTCCTTGCGGCGCGATCTCGTCCTCGTTGTGCAGGGTCGCGCGCTGCACGACGACGCCGCCGACGGTCATCGGTTCGAGGCATCGCGGTCGGCGTCAGCGAACCCTGGCGGCCGACCGTGGATCATGATGTCGCGCAGGATCGTCTGCGCCTGCTGCGCCGGCGAATTTGTGCGCGAGCGCCCAGCGCGGCGCCCGGCTGACCATGCCGAGCCGGTCCTGCAGCGCCGAGGTCGTTGACCTTGTAGACGACGCCGTCGATGTCGTAGGGCAGTGCGGCGCGGTCGCGCGGCGATCTCGCGGTAATAGGCCAGCACCTCGGCGACGCCGCGGCAGAGCCGCGAACGGTCGTTGACCGCGAAGCCCCAGGTCGCGGAAGCGCGCCAGCGCCTCGTTCGTGCGTGCGGGCAAAGGGCGCGCTCGCCTCGCCCCAGGCATAGGCGAAGAATTTCAGCGGCCGGCGCGCGGTGATCGCCGGGTCGAGCTGGCGCAGCGAACCGGCGGCGACGTTGCGCGGGTTGGCGAAGACCGGCTCGCCGGCGGCCGCGCGCTCCTCGTTGAGCGCGAAAAAGCCGGCGCGCTCCATGTAGACCTCGCCGCGCATCTCGAGACGTCGGGCCAGCTGCCCGCCGGCGAGCGCCGTCGGCACCGTGTCAGCGTGCGGATGTTCGCGGTCACGTCCTCGCCGGTGACGCCGTCGCCGCGCGTCGCGCCGAGCACGAGCCGTCCGTCCTCGTAGCGCAGCGCCGCCGAGAGCCCGTCGATCTTCGGCTCGGCCATGATCTCGACCGCATCCTCGGCGACCAGCGCCAGGTCCTCCGGCCGGCGGAAGAAATTGCGGATGCCGGCGAAGAAATCGCGCACATCCTGCTTCGTCGAAGGCGTTTTCCAGCGACAGCATCGGCGCGCGTGTGGGTGACCTTGGCGAAACTCGCGGCCGGGCGCGGCGCCGACCCGGTCGGACGGGCTGTCCGGCGCGGATCAGCTCCGGAAAACGCGCCTCGATCTCGGCATTGCGGCGGCGCAGCTCATCGTATTCGGCATCGGAAATCTCGGGCGCGGCGTCGCTGTAGTAGAGCCGGTCGTGATGCCGATCTCGGCGGCAAGCCGCGCCAGCTCGGCGCGCGCCTCCCCCTCGGTCAGCCGATCGACCGGGCGCTCGTCAGGCTCGGCTTGGCGGCGTCGCGCGGCGGTCATGCGCGGCCCCCGGCGATCAGGCTCGCTGCCGCGGCGCGCGCCTCGGCGGTGACGGTGCGACCGGACAGCATGCGGGCGATTTCCTCCTGCCGGGTGTCGGGGTCGAGCTCCTCGACGCGGGTCACGGTGGCTCGCGCGCCGCCTGACTCTTGGCGACCCGCCAGTGCCAGCGCGCCACGCGCCGCGACCTGCGGCGAATGGGTGACGACAAGCACCTGCAGGCCGGCGCCGAGCCGCTGCCAGCCGCTCGCCGACCGCCGCGGCGACAGCGCCGCCGATGCCGCTGTCGACCTCGTCGAAAATCAGCGTCGGCACCGAGGAGGCGCCGGCCAGCACCAGCTTCAGCGCCAGCATGAAACGGGACAATTCGCCGCCCGAGGCGATGCGGGCAAGCGTGCCGAACGGTGCGCCCGGGGTTGGTGGCGATCTCGAAATGCACCCGCTCGCGGCCATGCTCTCCCCAATCGGGTTCGGCGAAGCGGCGTCAGGACGGTGCGGAACCTCGCCTTGTCGAGGCGCAGCGGCGCCAGTTCCGCGGCGACGGCATGCGTCGAGCCGGGCGGCGGCGGCGGCGCGGGCGCGCGAGACCGATTGCGCGGCCGCGACAAAGGCGGCGCGCGATGGCGGCGGTGTCGCGGGCGAGGCGGCCGGCGTCCTCGGCCTCGGTTTCGATCGCCGCAAGCCGGGCGGAGAGACGCTCGCGCAGCGCCGGCAGATCGGTGACGGCGACCTGGTGCTTGCGGGCCAGCGCGCGAAGGGCGAAGAGCCGCTCCTCGACCTGCTCCAGTTCGCGCGGATCGAGTTCGAGGCTGCGCGCGGCCTGTTCCAGTACCTCGAGAGCCTCGGCGGTTTCGTTGGCGGCGCGTTCGGCGGCGGCGAATGCTTCGTCGAGGAGGCCCTGCGCGCGGTCGCGGGCGCGCTCCAGCCGCCGGGTGGCGCGGGCCAGCGCGGCCTGGGCGCCCGAGGCGCTGGCGATCTCGGCGATCGCTTCGCTCAAGGTTTCGGCGAGCCGCTCGGCATTCTGTAAGAGGCTGCGCCGAGCCGCCAGCAAATCTTCCTCGTCGGGCTCGGGGGACAGCGCCTCGAGTTCGGCCAAGTGGTGGCGCAGCAGATCCTCCTCCTCGCGCGCCGCGACGACCTGCCGGGCGGCGTCGGCTTCGCGCCGCGCCGCCTCGCGCCAGTCGCGCCAGGCCTGCGCCAGAGCGGCTGGAGCGACCGCATGCTCGGCGACCGCGTCGAGGAGCGCGCGGTGGTTCTGCGGGTCCAGCAGTCCGCGCTGCTCGAACTGGCCCTGGATCTCGACGAGGCTGTCGCCGAGATCGCGCAGCAGCGCCACACTCGTCGGGGCATCGTTGACAAAGGCGCGGCTGCGGCCGTCGGCGCCGACAAGCCGGCGCAGGACGATCGTCTCGCCGTCGCCGTCGTGCCCGGCCTCGCGCAGAAGCGCATGGGCAGGATGGTTCGATCCGACCACGAATTCGGCGGTCACCGCCGCCTGTGCGGCGCCGGTGCGGACGAGACCCGCCTCGGCGCGGCGGCCGAGCGCCAATCCCAGCGCGTCGAGCAGGATCGATTTTCCGGCCCCAGTCTCGCCGGTCAAGACGCACAGCCCCGGGCGAAACGCCAGGTCGAGCCGGTCGATCAGCACGACGTCCCGAATGGTCAGGCCGAGCAGCATTCTCCCGATGATATAGGCGGGTTCTGACGCAAACCATCCTCGGCGCCCGCGCGCCAGGGATCAGACCACCCGCTCGTCATGCAGCGCCGCAATCTCGTCCTCGCCGTAGCCCAGTTCCGCGAGAATCGCATCGGTGTGTTCACCGAGAAGCGGGGCCGGACGGCGGTAGCCGCCGGGGGTTTCGGAGAGTTCGATCGGGGTCGGCGCCAGCGGAAGAGTGCGTTCCAGCGTCGGATACGTCCGTTCTTCGAGCAGCCGAGCGGCGCGGATGTGCGAATCGTCGAGCGCCTGCTGCGGCGAATAGACTTGCGCCGCGACAATGCTAGCTTCTTCGAGTGCGGCCAACGCCTCCGCACAACTGCGCTCGCCGCACCATTGGTTCATCCGCGCCGATATGACCTCGCCATGGTCGGCGCGCGACTGGTCGTCGGCAAAGCGCGGGTCGCCGAGCCAGTGATCCTCGCCCAGCATCCGGGCCCAGCGGCGGAACATCGCCGGGCCGATCACGGTCGCGACGATCCAGCCGTCGCGGCAGCGGAAGATGTCGGCGGGGGCCGAGTTGAAGCCGCGGTTGCCGGTCGCCAGCCGGTCGACGCCGGTCAACGCCTGCTCGATCAAGGTCGCATTGGCAAACGCGATCGCGGTGCGCAACAAGGCGCCCTCGACCTTCTGGCCGCGGCCGGTCTTGCCGCGTTCGAGGAGGGCGGCGAGCGTGCCGAAGGCCGAAAGGCAGGCGGTGCCAAAATCGACCCACGGCAACTTGATCGCAATCGGCTGCTCGGGGGTGCCGGAAAGATAGGCGGCGCCGCTCATCGCCTGGCCGATGCCGTCGAACCCGTGCTTGTGGCTGAGCGGTCCGCCCGCGCCAAAGCCGGTGACGGTGGCCAGGATGATGTCCGGCTTGACCGCGCGCAGGCTGTCGAGGTCAAGTGCGAGCGCGCGCAATACCTGCGGTGGCAGATTGGCGACGACGACATCGGCGGTGGCGACCAGCCGGCGCACGATCTCGCGGCCCTTGGGTGCGCTGGGATCGAGGGTCATGCCGAGCTTGTTGCGGTTCATCGCCAGGAACATCGCGCCGCCGCCCTCGGGACCGGTTCCCACCGGAATGAAGCCCCTGTCCTCACCGCCGCCGATGCGCTCGATGCGGATCACCTCGGCGCCGAGGTCGCCGAGCAGTGCCGCGCAGAAAGGTCCCGCGATGTAGCGTCCGAAATCGAGAACGCGAATGCCGTCGAGGACGCCTGACACCGCCGCCTCCGTTGCCGCCCATTACATCAGCGCAGCATAGGCCTTCGCGGCGAGGATGACACTCAGCGTTCGAGGCCGCCCGTGACCCTGGCGTGGAAGCGGGCGATGTCCTCGGGGCCGAGAAAGTTGATGTCGCCGGGGGTGGCGAGCCCGATCCCGGCGGCAAACGCGGCAAGGCGGACCGCCAGATCGAGATCGCCGTCGAGCAGGCCATGGATCAGCCCGGCGACAAACGAATCTCCGGCGCCGATGCGGTCGACCAGCTCGACCCGGTAGCGGGGCGCGTGGAAGAAACCGCCATCCGAGAAGAGCAGACTGCCGGGCTCGGCGTCGGGCGGCCGGGTCAGCGCGACGCGCGGCATGCCGTAGCGCGCGGCGATCGCTGCCGCCAGGGCTTCCCCCTCTTCGGCAAAGCCCAGCACGTGCCGCGCGTCGCGTTCGGCCACGGCCAGCAGATCCAGATGTGGCGCGACGGCTTCGAGCACGGCGCGAGCCTCGGCGGCGCTCGTCAGCGTCGAGCGGAAGTTGAGATCGTAGGAGACGGGCTTGCCGGCGGCGGCGGCGAGTGCGGCCACATGCAATACGAGCGCGCGGCAGCTTGGCCCCAAAGCCGGGGTGATCCCCGAAAGATGCACCCAGGCGCTGGCCTGAACCAGCATGTCCCAGGGCGCGTCCTCGAAAGCGAGTTCGGCGGCGGCCGAATTCTTGCGGTCATAGATCACCCGGCTGGTGCGCGGCTCGGGTCCGGGCTCGTAAAACATCAGGCCGAGCCGAGCGCCGGGGATCCAGCGCACCCAGCCGGTATCGACGCCATGGCGGCGGGCCTCGCCCTCGACCATGCGGCCGAGCGGTCCCTCGGGCAGCCGCGACACCCAGGCCACACGGCGGCCGAGCCGCGCCAGAAGACAGCCGACATTGAGTTCGCTGCCGCCGATCCCGATCTCGAACCGATGCGCCTGGTCGAGCCGCTGCATCCCCGGCGGCGACAGCCGCATCAGGGTCTCGCCGAGGGTCAGGAGATCATAACCGCGCCGGCGCGGCGGCGTTCATCCGCGGGGGCCGCCGGCGACATAGATCACCTGACCCGAAACGAAGGAGGCGTCCTCGCTCGCCAGAAAAGCGATGACGTTGGCGACGTCGCGCGGCACGCCGACGCGGCCGACCGGAATGGCCTTGGCCCGCTCGGCCTTATATTGCTCGGGGTCCTGGCCGAGCCGGACCGCCACCGCGCGGGTCATGTCGCTGTCGATAAAGCCCGGCGCCACGGCGTTGGCGGTGATGCCGAAGCGGCCGAGTTCGATCGCCAAGGTGCGGGCCATGCCCTGCAGCCCTGCCTTGGCCGTCGAATAGTTCGTCTGGCCGCGATTGCCGAGTGCCGAGGCCGAAGAGAGGTTGACGATGCGGCCCCAATTGCGCTTGACCATTTCGCGCTGGGCGGCGCGCGAACAGAGAAAAGCGCCCTTCATGTGGACGAGGGCGACGGCGTCCCAATCCTCCTCGGTCATGCGATGAATAAGGTTGTCGCGGGTGATGCCGGCGTTGTTGACGAGGATGTCGAGAGAGCCCAGCTGGGCCGCGATGTCGGCGACAAGGCGGTTGACCTCCTCGGCGACGCCGACGTTGGTCTTGAAGCCGAGCGCCCGGACGCCGTGCCGGCTGGCGATTGCCGCGGCGGTTGCCTCCGCGCCGTCGCCGTCGAGATCGCAAATCGCGATCGCCGCCCCGTCCTCGGCAAGCCGATCGGCGGTCGCCGCCCCGATGCCTTTGGCGCCCCCGGTGATCAATGCCACCCGTCCAGCCGAGCGTAGCGTCATAAAATCATTCCTCCGATTGTCGCGGGGTCACCCTGTCGCAGCAGCACGCGCCGCGCAACCGCTTCGTCAGCCGAGACTTTTCGAGACCATTTCGAAGGTGTTTTTGCTGAGGCCGGGGGTGGCGAGGATGCGTTCGAGTTCGTGGCGCATCAGGGCCTGGCGCGCGGCGTCATAAGCGGCGCAATGCGCAGAGCGGCTGGACGAGCCGCGCCGCCGTCGTGGCGTTGGCCGGATCAAGCGCCAGCACTTCGTCGGCGAGGAACGCATAGCCGGCGCCGCTCGCGTCATGAAAGCGCAACTGGTTGCCTTGGGAGAACGCGCCGACAAGCGCCCGCACCCGGTTCGGGTTCTTGCGGGTGAAGGCGGGGTGACGGGTCAATTCACGCACCCGCGCCGGTGTTTGCGGCAGGGACGAGCGGGCCTGCAACCCGAACCATTTGTCGACGACAAGATCGTCCTGCGACCAGGCCGCATAAAAACGGGCGAGGGCGGCGGCCCGCTCGGGCCGGTCGAGATCGACCAGCACCGACAACGCTGCCAGCACGTCGGTCATGTTGCGCCCGGCGTCGAACTGGGCCTTGGCCAGAGCTGCGCCTTTCGCCGGGTCGGCGCCAGCGAGATAGGCGAGGCAGGCATTGCGAAAGGCCCGCCTGCCGATTGCGGCGCCATCGATCGCGTACGGACCCGGGTCGGCCAGCCTATCGTAGGCGGCAGCGAATTCGGCGCCCATCGCCCGGCCGATCGCGGCGCGCGCGGCCTCGCGAACGGCGTGGATCGCGTCGACATCGACCACCGCCATCTGATCGGCGAGAAACGCCTCGCTCGGCAGCGCCAGCGCCTCGGCGGCAAAGGCCGGGTCCCTGTCGGCTTCGGCCAGGAGGCGGCGCATCGCCTCGATCAGTTCACGGTCGGGCAGATCAGGGCCGGGAGCCTGGCTCTCGCCGCGACGATGGGCCTCGATCGCGCCAAGCAGCATGCCGGTCGCTACCTGCTGGCCGGCCTCCCAGCGGGCAAAGGGCTCAGGATCGTGGATCGCCAGGAATTTGAGCCGGTCGGCCGGCACGCCCTTCAATTTGACCGGCGCGGAAAAGTCGCGCAGCAGGGACGGCGTCGGCCGCGCCGGCAGACCGACAAAGCGGAAACGCTCGCGCGTCTCGCCAAGCGACAATATCCGGGTTCCCTCGCTACCCTCGCTCTCGCCCTCGAGGCGGGCCGGGAGTTCGGCGCCATCCGCGTCGAGCAGCGCCATCGCCAGCGGGATCAGCATCGGCTCCTTGACGGGTTGGCCCGGCGTTGCCGGCACCTTTTGCGCCACGTCCAGTTCGAAGGTCTTGGCCGCCTCGTCCCAGCGGTCGGCGACGGTGATCTCGGGCGTGCCGGCCTGGGCATACCAGCGCTTGAAGCGGCCGAGATCGACGCCGCTCGCGTCCTGCATCGCCGCGACAAAATCCTCGATCGTGGCGGCCTGGTTGTCGTGACGCCGGATATAGAGGTCCATGCCGGCGCGGAAATCGGCCTTGCCGATCAGGGTCTGGATCATCCGCACCAGTTCCGCGCCCTTGTTGTAGACGGTCGGCGTATAGAAATTGTCGATCCGCAGATAGCTTTCCGGCCGCACCGGATGGGCGAGCGGGCCGTCATCCTCGGGAAACTGCATTGCCCGCAATGCCCGCACGGCGCCGATGCGCCGCACCGCGCGGCTCCCCTGGTCGCCCGAGAATTCCTGGTCGCGAAAGACCGTCAGCCCCTCCTTCAGCGACAGCTGAAACCAGTCGCGGCAGGTGACCCGGTTGCCGGTCCAGTTGTGGAAATATTCGTGCGCGATGACCGCCTCGATATTCTGGTAGTCGGCGTCGGTCGCGGTCTCGGGCTTGGCGAGCACATAGCGCGTGTTGAAGATGTTGAGGCCCTTATTCTCCATTGCCCCCATGTTGAAATCGCTGACCGCGACGATGTTGAAGACATCGAGATCGTATTCGAGGCCGAACACGTCCTCGTCCCAGCGCATCGCCTTTTTTAGCGAGGTCATCGCATGATCGCATTTGTCCTCGTCGCCGCGGCGCACCCAGATGGCGAGCGCCACCTCGCGCCCCGATCGCGTCGTGAAACGGTCGCGTACGGCAACCAGATCGCCGGCGACGAGAGCGAAGAGATAGGCGGGCTTGGGATGCGGGTCGATCCATTTCGCCCGATGCCGACCGCGGTCGAGATCGCCGCTTTCCGCCGGGTTGCCGTTCGACAGCAACACCGGATAGGCCGTCTTGTCGGCGATGATCGTCGTCGTATAGCGCGCCATCACGTCGGGCCGGTCGAGGAAATAGGTGATGCGGCGGAACCCCTCGGCCTCGCATTGGGTGCAGAAATTGCCGCCCGACATGTAGAGGCCGGATAGTTCGGTGTTTGATCCGGGCGCGATGGCGGTTTCGACATCGAGGGTAAAGGCGTCGGGAACCTCGTCGACGACGAGCCCGCCCTCCGGCGACAGCCGATAGCGGTTGGCGCCGAGCGCTTCGCCGTCGAGCGCCAGGGCCTTCAGCTCCAGCGCTTCGCCGTCGAGGCGCAGCGGCGCGCTGGGCGTGACCGCCGCCGGGTTGCGGCGGATGCGCAGCCGCGATTGCACGCGGGTCGCGGTCGGGTCGAGGGTGAAGACGAGATCGACCGTGTCGATCAGGAAGTCGGGCGGGCGGTAATCGGCGAGCCGGACCGGCTGCGGCGCAGCGAGATCGGGGGTGGTGTCGGGCATGGCGGGACCGCGCATCGATGATAAGCGCGCCAGCCTATCGCTTTGCCCTGGCCGAGGAAAACTGGAATGCTGCCGACGGCAGGCGAGAGGGGAGCGGCAAAGGTGAGACAGGCGGATGCCGGGGTCGCGATCGGGCAGGGTGTCGGGCTGCCGGCAATCTTTGCAGCATTTTTCTGGCTCGGGATCACCAGCTTCGGCGGCGGCACAGCCGGTTGGCTGCATCGCGAGATCGTGCTGCGCCGGCGCTGGATCGACGATGCGACGTTCCTCTCGGGGGTGGCGCTCGGCCGCTTCATGCCGGGTTCGGGCGGCGTCAATCTGACGGTCCAGGTCGGCCAGCGCCTGCGGGGGCCGATGGGTGCGCTCGCGGCGGTGATCGGATTGCTGTCGGGCCCGCTGGTGGTGGTTCTGGCATTGGCGGCGGCTTGGGAGGAGGTCCGCGGGATCAGGGTATTGCACGCCGTCCTCGACGGCATTGGCGCGGCTGCGATCGGCTTGACCTTCGCTACCGGGCTGACCTTGACGCCGCGCGGATCGACCGGGCTCGGGCCGCTCGCGGTGACCGGCGCCACGGTCCTCGCGGTGGGCGTGCTGCGCTGGCCGATGATCCCGGTGGTGCTGGGGCTGCTGCCGGTCAGCATCGGCCTCGCGCTGTTGCGCGCCAAAGGGGGGCTGCGTGCCTGACGAACTGCGGCGGCTCTTCGCGCTGGCCGTGGTGTTCGGCCCGTTGTCGCTCTTGTCGATCGGCGGCGGCGCCTCGCTTCTGGCCGAGATCGCGCACCAATCGATCACGGTCCAGGGCTGGACGACGTCGCGCGAGTTCGCCGATCTCTTCGCGATCTCGCGCGCCGCACCGGGGCCGGGGACGATGCTGTCGGCATTGATCGGCTGGAAGGTGGCAGGGGTGGCGGGTGCGGTCGCGGCCTCGGTGGCGCTCTACTTGCCGTCCTCGCTGCTGATCTATGGGCTCGCCCGGGTGTGGGGCCGATGGCGTGGCTCGCTCTGGCACACCGTCGTCGAGCGCGGACTGGCGCCGATCGCCGCGGGGCTCGTGCTCTCGGGCGGGATCGCGGTGTTGCGCGCCTCGCCCGGCGGCATCGCCGTGTGGGCGGCGGCCGGCGTCACGACGGCGCTGCTGCTTTACCGGCCGCGCCTGCATCCGCTCGCCCTCTTCGCCGTGAGCGGGGCCCTCTTCGCGCTCGCCGAAGAAGCCGGCTGGTGGTGACCGCGCCGGCGCGCCCCCGGCTCAGAACGTCGCGCCCGACTGCAGCCAGTGCCGAATGATTTCTTCGCCCGTGGCGAACCAGACGCCGTCATGCGAGCGGATGTATTTGAGCGCCGCGTCGAGCCCGGCGATGCGGTGCGGCACGCCGATCAGATAGGGGTGGAGGCAGATCGCCATGACGCGGCCCGATTGCGCCCCCTCGGCATAGAGCGTGTCGAACTGGCGCCGGATCATCGCCTCGAACTCGCCGATCGTGCCGTTCCGGTTATTGAAGTGCGGCGAGTCGTTGATCTCGTACGAATAAGGGATCGAGACGAGCGGCTTGCCGCCGATGTCCATCAGGTAGGGCTGGTCGTCGTTGACCCAGTCGGCGACGTAGAGGCAACCCTCGTCGACGAGATAATCGAGGGTGTGCCAGGTCTCGGCGAGCCCGGCGCCAAGCCAGCCCACGGGCTTCCTTCCGGTCAGTTCGGCGATGCGGGAGAGCGTGCGCGCGACCGTCTGCCGCTCGGCCTCGGGGTCGAGCGCGTCGAGCCACACGCTGTTCGTCTGGTTGTGCCCCAGGATCTCCCAGCCGAGATCGACGGCGGCGCGCACGATCTGTGGATGATGGTCGCAGATGTCGCTATTGAGCGTCGGGCTGGCGCGCACGCCATGCTTACTGAGCACATCCATGATCCGCCAGACGCCGACCCGGTTGCCGTAATCGCGCTGCGCCCAGGCGCGCACCGAGGGCGGGTTTCCGGGAGCGGCGCCGGGGAGGCCGGCAATGCCCCGGGTCAGGGGAAAGAATTCGATATTGGGGATGATCCAGACCGCGAGCCTCGCGCCTCCCGGCCATTCGAGCTTCGGCCGGTCGTTGATCGGCACATAGGGAAACGGCCCGTAATCGCGCGGCTCCATGGCAATTCCTCCAATTCCCGGCTAGAACGCGACCGCTAGAAAGGGGGCGGTCGGGGTGGCGACAACTCTTTACACGATCGGCTATGAAAAAGCGCTCGTCGGCAACGTGATCGGCGCGTTGGCCGCGGTCGGGGTCGCGGTTCTGCTCGATGTGCGCGATCGCCCGATCTCACGAAGGCCGGGTTTTTCGAAGCGGCAGCTGGCGGCGGCGATCGACGAGGCCGGGATGCGCTATGTCCATCTCGCGGCGCTCGGCACGCCGCCAGAGGGCCGGCTCGCCGCGCGACGGCGTGAACACGACCGTTTCTGGGCGATCGTCGAGGAAAAGCTCGCGCGTCCGGAAGCCGAACTCGATCTGCAACAGGCGGCCGACATCGCCGCCGCCGCACCCGCTTGCCTCCTCTGCTACGAGGCCGATTGGCGGGACTGCCATCGCCGCCGCATCGCCGAGATCCTCTCCGACCGCCACGGCCTGGCGGTGCGGCATCTGAACCTGCGCGGCGCCGGCGCGCTTAGTCCGCCATAGGGCGCACGTCCGGGGTCGTAATCTCGTAGACGGCATATGCCGAAAAGAACTCACGCAGCCCAGGAAGCGTCAACACCGCGTTGATCGCCGGAAGCTTTTTGAGCGCGCTAAAAGTGTGAAACTCACGACGCGCGAAATGCAGGCCGTCGGCGACGCAGAGCCGTTCAAATTTGGCGATCGTCAAATGGTTGAGGTAACTGGAGGATTCCACACCGGCAAAGCGATCGATCCGGTTGCCGTGCGCGTCGAGGTCCCAATAGGGAGGCCGGAACTCGGGCAAATTGATCATCTTCGAGCAGACCTTGTAGACGACTTTCTCCGTGCAGAACACATGTACCCAAGGGATTGGCGCATAAGTGTGAAGATGATGACCGTATGGGTGGAAATACGGGCTCCACCAGATCAGGATCCTTCCGCCGGGCCGCAAGACACGCTTCCATTCTGGAATGATTTGTTCGTAGGCCATGACATGTTCGAGCACGTCGAAACAGAGCACAACATCGACGCTCTGGTCTGGGAGTTCGATGCAGTCTGTGTGCTCGGCCTGTTGAAATTCGGCATTGATATGGGCATCCTCGGCGGCCTTCTTGGCGCGTTCGATCGCCTTCGCGCTCAGATCGACGCCGAGGACGCTGCCGGCGCCAAGACGCGCCACAACCAGCGAAAGCGCGCCCGAACCGCAGCCAAAATCAAGGACCCGTTTGCCTTCGATGGACTGCCTGTCGAACAGTTTCAGAAACTGATCTTCAAGCGACTCGCGACGCCACTCGTCGTATTTTTCGAGCGAGCCCGACTCGGTGCTGCCCTGCTGTGAGCGCCGCAGCACCGCGCGACGTTTGGCAATATGAAATAGGCACGTCGCCGTGACCTCATCGACTATGCTCATTACCCGCATCACCCAGTCGCCCTAGCATCGCGCAAGAATACCAGACGCTTCCTCCGGCGCGAACATTATCGGCCCGATAGTTAACAAATCCCGTATTGCCGCGTCGCAGTCCAAATCCGCCGGCGCGACGAACGCTGTTCGGCGCCATCGGCGGCCGTCCGATGCGGTGCCGGGAGGCCTGGATCTCTTCGATCCCTGTGCAATACTGACGCAATGTCCGCCGTCTCGCTTCCCCGCTCCAGCGCAACCGTCGAGACCCGCCGCAGCTGGCTGGTCGCGGCAACCGCGCTCGGCGTTATGACGATCTCGTTCGGGGCGCCGACGATCACCGTTGTGTCGCTGAAGCCGATCGCCGCCGAGTTCGGCGATGCGCGCACGGTGCCGGCGTTGTGCTATGCGCTCGCCTGGTTCGGCTCGGCGGTCGGCGGGCTCGCGATGGGGCCGATCGCCGAACGGGTAGGCGTGCGCTGGACCGTCTCGTTTGGCGCGCTGATGATCGCCGTCGGCCTGACATTGTCGAGCAGTGGCGGGCGCATCGGCCTCTTTGTCGGTCACGGCGTCTTCATGGGGCTCCTCGGCAATGCCGGGATCAACGCCCCGCTCTATATTTACATCGCGCGCTGGTTCGACCGCCGCCGCGGCGCCGCCCTCGGGCTGATCGCCAGCGGCCAGGCCGCGGCTGGCGTCATCTGGGCGCCGATCTTCGGCCAGATCGTGGGCTGGCTCGGCTGGCGCCAGACGATGCAGATCTATGCCGTGCTGGTAATCGCCGTGGCGGTCCCGCTGGCGCTCTGCGTCCTCCGCAGCCCACCCAAGACGGCCATGGGCGGGGTACGCGGCGAACCCGTGGCGGGAGCCGCGGTCCTCGGGCTGCGGCCGCGCACCGCATTTTCGCTGTTATGCGTTGCGAGCTTCTGCTGCTGCGTGCCGATGGCGATGCCGCAAGGCCATCTGGTGGCGTTTTGCAGCGATGTCGGGATCCCGATCGGCCGCGGCAGTGTCATGCTGTCGGCGCTGCTGGCATGCGCCTTCATCGGCCGGCAGAGCTGGGGTTTCGTCGCCGACAAGATCGGCGGGCTGCGCACGGTGCTCGCGGGTTCCGCTTGTCAGGTCACGGCGATGATCGGGTTTCTGTTGACCCAGAGCGAGGCCGGGCTGTTCGTCGTCGCTGCCGCCTTCGGACTCGGCTTCAGCGGCATCATCCCGGCCTATGTGGTGGCGTTGCGGGAACATTTTCCGGCGGCCCAAGCATCGTGGCGGGTACCGACGCTACTGCTGTGCAGCGGCTCGGGCATGGCGGCAGGCGGCTGGCTCGCCGGCGCCATCTACGATTACGCCGGCTTCTATGGCGCCGCGTTCGCGACCGGCATATTGTTCAACCTCGTCAATCTCGCCGTCATCGGCGGCTTGGTCATGCGACGCAGTCGGTTCCCCTCGCCGTCGCTGGCCCGCGCCTAGCCGGCCGGGCCGGGAGACGCGGGACAAGGGCTCGATCGCCTTGATCCTGCGCTCTGAGGCTTGCCCTGCCCCGGGGGACGGTTGAACATAGCGCTTCACGGCGGCTAGGATGGTAGTGTAAGCGAGAGACGGCGTCCGTGGCCGTCGATCCCCGCCCGGACCGCCGCCCTTCCGCGTTTGGCCGCGGAAGTTTGCCCGCGAGATTTCAGGAGCACACATGCCCAGTTTGAGCTTCACCGCCCCAACCACGGTCGACGAGGCCGTCCGCGCGCTGGCCGGCGCTTCCGGCATGGCGAAGGTTTTGGCCGGTGGCACCGATCTTCTGGTCCAATTACGGTCGGGCCGCACCCGCCCCGAGCTGATCGTCGACACCAAACGGATCCCGGGACTCATCGGCATCCGCGAGGAAAGTGACCGCTTTGTCATCGGTGCCTCGACCCCCGGGGTCATGATCTACGAAAACGAGGCGCTGCAAGCGGCTTGGCCCGGCATCGTCGAGGGCATGGACCTGATCGGCTCCGAGCAGATCCAGGGCCGCGCCTCGCTCGCCGGCAATCTGTGCAACGCCTCCCCCGCGGCCGACAGCGTCCCGGCGCTGATCGCCGCCGGCGCCACCGCCATTATCGCCGGCCCGGGCGGAAGGCGCACCGCGCCCGTCGAGGCGATCGTTACCGGTCCCGGCCGGACCTCGCTTGAAAAAGGCGAGTTCATTACCGAATTCCATATTCCGAAGCCGAAGCCGCACCAGTCGGACGCCTACCTGCGCTTTATCCCGCGCACCGAGATGGACATCGCCGTTGTCGGCTGCGGCGTCAACGTGACGCTCGACGGCAATGGCGTTTGCACCGACGCCCGCGTCGTGCTGGGGGCCGTGGCGCCGACGCAGTTGGTCGTCGAGGACGCCGCCAAGGCGCTGATCGGCCACCGGCTCGATGACGCAACCAATGCCGCGCTCGACGCCGCCGCGCAACGAGCCTGCAAGCCGATCACCGACAAGCGCGGCACGATCGAATACCGCACCAAGATCGCCGGCGTGCTGGCACGCCGCGCGGCCAAAATCGCCTTTGAACGCGCTGGAGCACGCTAATGGCCAAACAACACGTATCCACCACCATCAACGGCGAGCCCGTCGAGTTCCTGTGCGAAGCGCAGCAGAGCCTGCTCGACGTGTTGCGCGACGAATTGAACCTGACCGGCAGCAAGGAAGGGTGCAGCTCCGGCGATTGCGGTGCCTGCACCGTGATCTGCGACGGCAAGATCGTCTGTTCCTGCCTGATGCTGGGGGCCGAGGCCGAGGGCCGCACGATCACCACCGTCGAGGGCATCGCCCAGGGCGACAAGCTGCACCCGGTGCAGCAGAAATTCCTCGAACACGCGGCCTTGCAATGCGGCTTCTGCACGCCGGGCTTCATCGTCGCGGCGAAGGCGCTGCTCGACGAGAATCTGAACCCGACCGAGGAAGAGACCCGCTATTGGCTCGCCGGCAATCTCTGCCGCTGCACCGGCTACGACAAGATCGTCCGCGCTGTCCTTGACGCTGCCGCGGTCATGCGCGCGGAGGCAGGGCGATGAGCTTCCTCGACAAGGAGACCCTCAAGATCGTCGGCACCAGGCCGATCCGTCCGGACGGCGTCGACAAGGTCACCGGCCGCGCCAATTTCGGCGCTGACATGGTCATGCCCGGCATGCTGTGGGGCAAGGTGAAGCGCAGCCCGCACGCGCATGCCCGGATCGTGTCGATCAACACCGACAAGGCGATGGCGCTACCCGGCGTCAAGGCCGTCACCACACGAGCCGATTTCCCCGACATCCCGCCCGACAAGCGGGTCATCGGCGCGGCGCCGCATAATCTTTGGGACTTGTCGCGCAACATCATGGCCAGGGGCAAGGCGCTCTACGAGGGCCACGCGGTTGCCGCGGTCGCGGCGACCTCGCCGGCGATCGCCGAAGAAGCGCTCGACCTGATCGAGGTCGAGTACGAGGTGCTGCCGCACGTCATGGACGTCGAGGCGGCGATGGCGCCCGATGCGCCAGTGGTGGACGAGGAGATTTTCACCTCCGGCGTCGAGCCGCGGCCCACCACGCCATCGAACGTCGCCAAGATGGTCCGCTTCGCCAAGGGCGATGTCGAAGCCGGGTTCGCCGAGGCCGATGTCGTCGTCGAGCAGCGCTACACGACCAAGCCCGTGCATCAGGGGTATATCGAGCCGCATGCCTGCCTGGTCTCGGTGGCGTCGGACGGGCAGGCCACGATCTGGAGCTCGAGCCAAGGCCAATTCATGGTCCGCGCCTACACCGCGCGGATCTGCGGCGCCGACATCGCCAGCATCCGGGCGATCCCGGCCGAGATCGGCGGCGGCTTCGGCGGCAAGACGATCATCTATCTCGAACCGGTCGCCTACATGCTGTCGAAGAAATCGGGCCGGCCGGTCAAGATCGTGATGAGCCGCGAGGATGTGTTCCGGGCGACCGGTCCCACTTCGGGTGCGGTCGTCGAAGTCAAGCTCGGCGCCAAGAGGGACGGCAAGATCGTCGCCGCGCAGGCGCTCCTGAAATATCAGTCGGGCGCCTTTCCGGGCTCGCCGATCAACCAGGGCTGCACCTGCGGTTTTGCCGCTTACGATTTGCCGAATGTATTGGTCACCGGCTACGACGTGTTGTCGAACCGGCCCAAGGTTGCCGCGTATCGCGCGCCGGGCTCACCGATCTCCGCCTTCGCATCGAAAGCTGCATCAACGAACTCGCCGGCGAACTCGGCATCGACCCGCTCGCCCTGCGCGAGATGAACGGCGCCAAGGACGGCACCAAGGCGGCGCACGGCCCGACCTGGGTCAATATCGGCTATCTGAAGACGCTGGAGGCGGCGCGCGCGACCGAGCACCTGAAGGTGAAGCTCGGGCCCAACCAGGGGCGCGGCATCGCCTCGCGGCTTCTGGCACAACGCCGGCGGTGAGTTCGAGTGCGGCGGTCCACGTCAACGAGGACGGCACGGTTACCGTGACCGAGGGCCATCCCGACATCGGCGGCTCGCGCGCCTCGATGGCGATGATGGTGGCCGAGGTGCTGGGCGTGCCGTTCGAAAGCGTGCGTCCGGTGGTCGGCGACACCACGGCGATCGGCTTCAGCGCCTCGACCGGCGGCAGCCGCGTCACCTTCGCCGGCGGCATGGCGGTGACGCACGGCGACGCAAAAGGTCATCGAGGAGCTCAAAAAACGCGCCGCGATCACCTGGGACATCAGCCCCGACGCGGTCGAGTGGAAGGACGGCAAGGCCTATCCGGCTGGCGCCAATGCCGGCAGTTTCGAGCCGATGCCGCTCGCCGAACTCGCCGGCAAATCGGCCCGCACCGGCGGCCCGATCAGCGCCGAGATCCAGATCAACGCGCAGGGCCAGGGGCCGGGTTTCGCCACCCATATCTGCGATGTCGAGGTCGACAAGGAGACGGGCCAGGTCAAGATCCTGCGCTATACCGCGATCCAGGATGTCGGCCGCGCGATCCATCCCTCCTATGTCGAGGGGCAGATGCAGGGCGGCGTCGCGCAGGGCGTTGGCTGGGCGCTCAACGAGGAATACATCTACGACAAGGACGGCAGGCTCGAAAACCCGGGCTTCCTCGACTACCGCGTGCCGGTCGCGTCCGACATGCCGATGATCGACACGGTCATGGTCGAAGTGCCGAACCCGCGGCACCCGTTTGGCGCTCGCGGCGTCGGCGAGGTGCCGATCGTGCCGCCGATGGCGGCGGTCGCCAACGCGATCGAGAACGCTATCGGTGTCAGGCTGCGCGACCTGCCGATGTCGCCGCCTCGCATCCTGGCCGCTCTCGACGGTGCCCAGCCGATGCAGGCCGCGGCGGAGTAGGCGTGTCGCAGCAAGGGTGTCATCGAGAGGCTTTGTCCCTCACCCTCCCGCTGACGCGGGTCCCTCCCTCTCCCCGCCTGCGGGGAGAGGGTTGGGGTGAGGGGTTCACCGGAGGTCGGATCTAATGACGTATATCGCCAAGGAAATGCAGAAGGTCGTCGGCACCAGGCCGATCCGTCCCGACGGGGTCGACAAGGTCACCGGCCGCGCCAATTTCGGCGCCGACATGGTGATGCCCGGCATGCTGTGGGGTAAGGTCAAGCGCAGCCCGCACGCCCATGCCCGCATCATGTCGATCGATACGACCAAGGCCCGCGAACTCCCGGGGGTCAAGGCGGTCGTGACATTCGAGGACTTCCCGCCGATCGCCTCCGAGGAGGCGTTTGTCGGCGAGGGTCCGATGAATTTCCGCGATCTGTCGCGCAACTGCATGGCGCGCGACAAGGCGCTCTATGACGGCCACGCGGTCGCCGCCGTCGCCGCGGTCTCGCCCGCGATCGCCGAGCAGGCCTGCGAACTGATCGAGGTTTCCTATCACGTGCTGCCGCACGTGATCGATGTCGAAGAGGCGATGAAGCCCGACGCGCCGATCCTGCACGATGATCTCTTCACCCAGGGCGTCGACCCGATCCCGACGCATCCCTCGAACGTCGCCAAGAAGATCGGCTTCACCAAGGGCGATGTCGAAGCCGGCTTCCGCGATGCCGACGTCATCATCGAGCGGCGCTATACGACGCAGCCCGTGCACCAGGCCTATATCGAGCCGCATGCCTGCGTCGTCTCGACCGCGGCCGACGGGCAATGCACGATCTGGAGTTCGAGCCAGGGCCAGTTCATGGTGCGCGCCTATTGCGCCAAATTGCTCGGCATCGACATCTCGAACATCCGCGCGATCCCGGCCGAGATCGGCGGCGGCTTCGGCGGCAAGACGCTGATCTATCTTGAACCCCTGGCGCTCGCGCTGTCGAGGAAATCGGGCCGGCCGGTCAAGATGGTGATGAGCCGGGAGGAGGTGTTCCGCGGCACCGGCCCGGCGGCGGGATCGGTGATCGAGGTCAAGATCGGCGCCAAGAAGGACGGGACGCTGACCGCCGGCGAGGCGACCCTGAAATACCAGGCCGGCGCCTTCCCCGGCTCGCCGGTCGGACCCGGCTGCATGTGCGCCTTTGCCATGTACGACATCCCGAACGCCCGCGTCACCGGCTACGACGTCGTCTCCAACCGGCCGAAGGTCGCTGCCTATCGCGCGCCCGGCGCGCCCAACTCGTCCTGGGGTGTCGAAAGCTGCCTCGACGAACTCGCCGACCAGCTCGGGATCGACCCGCTGGCGTTGCGCGAAAAGAACGCGGCCAAGGACGGGGTCAAGGCATTGCACGGCCCGACCTGGCAGAACATCGGCTATGCCGCGACCGTCGAAGCGGCCAAGAATCATCCGCATCTGAAGATCCCGCTCGGCCCCAACCAGGGCCGCGGCGTCGCCTCGGGCTTCTGGTTCAACATCGGCGGCGAGTCGAGTGCGGCGGTGCATGTCAACGAGGACGGCACCGCAGTCGTCGCCACCGGCAACCCGGATATCGGCGGCTCGCGCGCCTCGATGGCGATGATGGTGGCCGAGATCCTCGGCATCCCGGTCGAGCGGGTGCGCCCGATCGTCGCCGACACCAGTTCGATCGGCTTCTCGTTCCTGACCGGCGGCAGCCGCGTCACCTTCGCCACCGGGATGGCGGCGACCCAGGCGGCCGAGAACGTCGTCGGCGAATTGAAGAAGCGCGCGGCAATGATCTGGGACATCAGCCCCGACGCGGTCGAGTGGAAGGACGGCTTCGCCTATCCGGCGGGCCCCAACGCCGGCAGCTTCGAACCGTTGTCGCTGGGCGAGATCGCGCTCAAATCCGGTCGCACCGGCGGGCCGATCGGCACCGAGGTGTCGATTAACGCGCAGGGGGCGGGCCCCGGCTTCGCGACCCATATCTGCGATGTCGAGGTTGACCGCGAGACCGGCCACGTCAAGATCCTGCGCTATACCGCGGTGCAGGATGTCGGCCGGGCGATCCATCCCTCCTACGTCGAGGGCCAGATCCAGGGCGGCGTCACCCAGGGGATCGGCTGGGCCTTGAACGAGGAATACATCTACGACAAGGACGGCCGGCTCGAAAATCCGGGCTTTCTCGATTACCGCGTGCCGGTCGCCTCCGATCTGCCGATGATCGAGGCGGTTCTGGTCGAGAACCCGAACCCGCGCCACCCGTTTGGCGCGCGCGGCGTCGGCGAGGTGCCGATCGTGCCGCCGATGGCCGCGGTCGGCAATGCCATCCGCCACGCGATCGGGGTGCGGCTGCGCGACCTGCCGATGTCGCCGCCGCGTTTGCGCGCGGCCCTCGACGGGCAGGAACTGCCGCGAGCAGCCGAGTAGATTCCCCTCTCCGCCTTCCAGGGGGAGAGGGAGGGGCCCGGCCCGAAGGGGCGGGAGGGTGAGGTGGTCGCCCACAAGCGCTGCTCCCCCACCTCACCCTTCCCTCTCCGCGCCCGAGGGCGGAGAGGGCTACTTCGTGGGAGGCAATGAGATGCCGCATGTCGTGATCTCGGGCCAGGCGGCGCGCCGGTTTACCGGCGGCGTCACCGAGCTAGAGGTCAAGGCCGACACCTTCCGCCGCATGGTCCTCGAACTCGAAGGCCGCTACCCAGGCCTCGGCCGGCAGATCGAGGAGAGCATGGCGGTGGCGATCGACGGCGAAATCTTCCAGGACGCCTATCTCGCCCCGCTCCGGCCGGACAGCGAAATCTACCTGATCCCGAAGATCGGCGGCGGCTAGTAGATAGACGCGGGGGCCGCCAAGCGGCCTCTGCGGAGAGCGGGCGGGGAGCCGCCGACGACTGCAGAAACCGCTCTCACGGGGGGTGACGCATGGGATTCGGCGAAGCAGTCGCGACTTGTTTCAGTAAATATGCCGTTTTTCGCGGTCGAGCAAGTCGACCTGAATATTGGTATTGGGTTCTCTTTGCGGTCTTGCTTACGATAGCAGCGGCCATTGTCGATATCGTAGCCTTCAATTATGATGCCGGAGTGGTCTCAACATTGATCTCATTGGCTCTGCTTCTGCCTGGGCTTGCCGTACTCGTTCGCAGGCTGCACGACATCGACCGAACCGGCTGGTGGATATTGATCGGTTTCCTGCCGGTGATCGGCACGATCGTCTTGCTGGTTTTTGCCTGCACGCGCGGAACGACGGGACCGAACCGGTTCGGGTAAGGCGTCCCGGCCAGACAGCTCATTCAATCGTTGAGTGACGAGCTTTCACGGCCCCCGAGCCGGCTAGAGCGATTTGTCGGCGCTTTGCGTCAGCAGATCGACCTTGCGGTTGAGCGCGACGATCAGCCCGTCCACGCCCTGACGCCGCAGGATCGACTGGAACTCGGAACGCTGCGTCGCCAGCTGGCTGATCATGCCGCTCAGATAGACATCGCCGATCTGCCATTCGCCGCGGTTGTCGCGCATCAGATAGTTGAGAACCACCGGTTCGCCGCTGGGTTTGATGATGCGGGTCTGCACGATCGTCTGCTCGCCATAGGGCTGCTGGCCTAGCACCTGGAACTGCTCGCCCGAATAGGTGTCGAAGCGGTCGGCATAGGTGGCCGAGACGTAATGCGCGAAGGCCTCGACGACGCTCCGCTGCTGCGCGGGCGACATCGCCGACCAGCTCGGCCCGACCGAGAGCCGGGCCATCGCCGGGATGTCGAAGGCGCGGTCGACGACCGGCGCCAATTTGGCGTAGCGGCCGCTCTGCCCGAGCGCCCGCCCTTCCTTCATCGTCCGCTCCAGCGAGGCGTAGAAGCTGCGGATTGTGTCCTGCGGTCCGCCGGGTGCGGCGAGAGCGGCGCTGATCGCCGCGTTGAGCGCCATCAGCAAGGCAAGGCACCACCCCGCCAGACGGCGTCGCGGCGCCGCCAGAATGATCCGTACGCCCATGCCGATATCCCCGCTCCGCCCGATCCTGCGCTTGGACTGGGAAAGTATGGAACAAATAGGCGCGAAGAAAGGCCGGACAAGCCCGGGCGCGGCCGGGTCCGCCCGTCGGTAGGCTCGGCCGGGTCGGTGTTGAACGATTTCGCGGCGGGAATGTTTGGATTGACGAGTTCTTCAACAACGGAAGCGATGTCATGAAATCCAAATTCGGCACGGCGGCCCTGGCGTTCGGCCTGCTGATCGGACTTGCCGGCGCGGCAAACGCCCAGGCTTACTATGGCGGAACTTATCAATATCAATATCCATATGGCGGCTACTCACAATATACGCCATACTACTACTACGGCCCGGGGTATTCCTGGTATTACGGGCCGCGTTATCGGAGGGCGACGCCCTACGGCGATCCCTATGTCTACTGGCGGCCCTATTCGGACGGCGCCGGCCCGAAGGCCAGCGGACACACCGGCTACTGAGGTGCGGCCGCCGATCTGGCGGCGCCGCGGCAAATCGTATGGTCGGGGCTTGAACTTCGCCCGCCCTTGGGACGACGTATAGGCCCTGGGCCGCATCCCGTCGCGGCCGCGGCCACGATCGGGAGAGCGGATGCGGTCAGGCTTGCGTATCGAGGATTATGCGCTGATCGGCGACTGCACGACGGCGGCGCTCGTCGGCTCGAACGGTTCGATCGATTGGCTCTGCCTGCCGCGCTTCGACTCGGCGGCCTGCTTTGCCGCCCTCCTTGGAACCTCCGAGCACGGGCGCTGGCTGATCGCGCCGGACGAACCGATCGTGCGGGTCGAGCGCCGCTATCTCGACGGCTCGCTGATCCTGGCGACCCGTTTCGAGACCACGCAGGGGGAGGTGGAGCTCATCGACTTCATGCGCCCGCACCACTCACCCTCGCACCTCGTGCGGCTTGCCCGCGGGGTGCGCGGCAAAGTCGCGATGCACACCGAATTCGTGTTGCGCTTCGAATACGGCTCGATCGTGCCGTGGGTCGAGCGGCTGCCCGAGGGGGGCTTGTCCGCCGTCGCCGGGCCCGAGATGGTGGTATTGCGCACGCCGGCGCCGCTGCATGGCGAGGATTTGAAGACCGTCGGCGAATTCACCCTCGCCGAGGGCGAGACGGTGCCCTTCGTGTTGAGCTACGGCCCCTCGCACCTGCCGCCGCCGCGCCCGATCGACCCCGAGCGCGCGTTGCATGAGACCGAAACCTTCTGGCATCGCTGGTCCGACCGCTGCGCCTCTGCCGGGCCCTGGACCGACATCGTCAAGCGCTCGCTCGTCGTGCTGAAGGGGCTGACCTATGCGCCGACGGGCGGCATTGTTGCCGCGCCGACGACCTCGCTGCCCGAGAGCATCGGTGGGGTGCGCAACTGGGATTATCGCTACTGCTGGCTGCGCGACGCGACCTTGACCCTGCTCGCGCTGATGCACGCCGGCTATTACAACGAGGCGCGCTCCTGGCGGGACTGGCTCCTGCGGGCGGTCGCCGGCAGCCCCGAGCAGCTGCAGATCATGTACGGCATCGGCGGCGAGCGGCGGCTGGCGGAATGGGAGGTACCGTGGCTGCCGGGCTACGAAGGCTCGGCGCCGGTGCGCGTCGGCAACGCCGCCGTCGACCAGACCCAGCTCGACGTCTATGGCGAGATCGTGGACGCCCTCTACCACGCCTATCGCCACGGCCTGCCGGAAGTGCCGCGCGGCGAGGCGATCGGCCGGGCATTGCTGAAATGCCTCGCCGACCTGTGGCCTCAGCCCGACGAAGGCATCTGGGAAATCCGCGGGGAGCCGCAGCATTTCACCTATTCGAAGGTCATGGCCTGGGTCGCTTTCGACCGCGCGGTCAAGATTTCCGAGGAGTTCGGCACGGGGAGGACGGCGCAGCAATTCCGCCATCAGCGCGACCGCATCCACGCCGAAATCTGCCGCAACGCCTTCGACCGCGATCTGGGCAGCTTTGTCCAGGCCTTCGGCTCGAAGTCGCTCGACGCAAGCCTGCTGCTGCTGCCGCTGGTCGGCTTTCTGCCGCCCGAAGACCCGCGCATCCAAGGCACTCTGAAGGCGATCGAAGAGCGGCTCCTCGTCGACGGCCTTGTCATGCGCTACGACAGCGGCGAAGGCGTCGACGGGCTGCCGCCCGGTGAGGGCGCCTTTCTGGCGTGCAGCTTCTGGCTCGCCGACAATTACGTGCTGCAGGGGCGGACCGCCGAGGCCGGCGAACTCTTCCAGCACCTCCTCGGCCTCTGCAACGATGTCGGCCTCCTGGCCGAGGAATACGACCCGCGCGAGCGCCGCCAGCTCGGCAATTTCCCGCAGGCCTTCTCGCATGTGGCGCTGGTCAACACCGCCTACAATCTGACCCGCGGCCAGGGCCCGGCCGAACAGCGCTCGAACCGCCAGCGCCGCCGTCGCGAGCCGCCGTTATAGGGTCGCACTCCCGGGTGGGCTGAGCCGGGCCTCAGCCCTTCGCGGCGAGCCCCGCGCGCAACGCCACCGCGCAATCGGCAAGCGCCCGCTTGGCGCTGGCGACCAGCCTGCCGTAACGGATGAAGCCGTGGTTGAGCCCGTCATAGACGCTGAGCGTGCACGGGACCCCCGCCTTCTTTAACGCCGCTTCGAGGTTGTGGCTGTCGTCGAGGAGCGGGTCGAGGCTGCCGACGATCATGTGGGCGGGCGGCAGGCCCTTGAGGTCGCCCAAGAGCGGTGCGGCGCGCCAGTCCTTCTGCTGCTCCGGCCGTTCGAGATAGGTCTCCCAGATCCAGCGCATCTGCGTCTGCGACAGCCCCGCACCCTGGCCGAAGCGCTGCCATGACGGGCTCTCGCTGTCGGCCGAATAGACGCCGTAGATCAGCAGCATGTGGCTGAGCGCGCGTCTCGCCGGCGTCGCGCAGCGCCAGGGCCGCGGCCAAGGCGAGATTGCCGCCCGCCGAATCGCCGCCGACCGCGATGCGCGCCGGATCGACGCCGAGCCCCGCACCCTCGCGCGCCACCAGCCGGATCATCGCGACGGTCTCGTCGAAGGCCTTCGGAAAGCGGTGCTCGGGCGACAATTTGTAATCGACCGACAACGCCGCGACACCCGACTGGCGCACCAGCTCGCGCAGCATCGCGTCCCAGGAATTGAGGCTCCCCTGCATGAAGCCGCCGCCATGCGCGTAGACGATGACGGGCGGCTTTTCGGCATTGTCCGGCAGGTAGAGCCGGCACGGAACCTGCCCGTGCGGCCCGGGGAGCATCAGGTCGCGCTCATGCCGTAACGGGACCGAGCCCTCGCCAAGAAACGCGCCGATCCGGTCCGACCGCCGCGCGCACCTCGGAAAGCGGCGCGACCGTGCGGTCGGGCGCGACCAGCCCGCGCTCCTGCAACAGCTTTCCGGCGGCGACCAGCTCGGGATCGATCACCGGCATCGGCATGGCGTCGTTCATCGCTCTCCTCCCAATTCTTCCGCCCTGATTTAACCCCGCCCGCCGAGCCTCCGGCAACCCTTCGGTTGAATTCCGATAACCGTCGCGAACATAGTGGCTGCAGCAAATCCCGACAGGGAGGGCAGCGGTGCTGGACGCCGCCTGCGCGTGGAAGCTCGGCTCGCTCTCGCCTTCAAGCTGTTGGCGGGCGCGTCGAAGGCTTTGGATCACGAGGCGGTCGCCAACTTTCTCGAGATCGGCGCGACCTCGATCGAGGCCGGCAACACGTTGCGCGAGCGCCAGCGCGACATTGTGCGCGCCGCCGCCATCCGGCTCCAGGGCGAAATCGCACGCAAAACGGTGACGCGTGGCTGCGCGCCGAATTCGGCGCCGATCCCTCGGGCGGAGAAGATGCGGCGGCGGCGATAGCTGCGCTCGACGACATTCTGCCAAAGTGCCTTCCCGACGGCTTGAGCATCGCGCAGGCCAATCTCGATGCCGAACGGATCGCCGGCTTGGTCGTGACAAAGGCCGCGGCCGCCGACCGCGACGAAATGCGCCGGACGATGACAATCCGGCCGCGCGCGAGATTCTCCGTTGCTCGTCGCGCCAGGCATATGAGGAACCAGCGCGATCACCCGAATTCGCCGCCCTGATCGGCGTTCCGCTACAGGAAGTCTGCTCGAAGAGGAACCAAGGGGTTGCTCGACAGGTCAGACGCGACACCGATGAAGCAGGCGGGCCTCGCCGCGCTTGCCGCACAGGTCAGCGCCGATAAGGGGGTGCCTCTGCCGGTGCTGCGGGAAATTCTCGAACGTCTCGGCGAAGCCGAGACGCCGCTCGACGCGGCGCAGATCGAGCAGCGTTTGCGGGCCAAGGCGGACGAATATCGGGAACTGCGCGACCGCCTGGGCCGACTGAGCAACGACGATCCCCGCGTTCAGGCGTTGCGCCGCGAAGCCGCGGGCCTTGATCGACCAGGCCCGGTTCGACGAGGCCGACGCCAGCCTTTCGCGGGCCGAGACGATCGACCTCGCGGCCGTCGAGGAGCTGGAATTGATCGCCCTGCGCCGTCGCGCGAGCGCCGCTGCGAGCCGCGCCGAGCGCGCCGCCGCCGCCCGCCTGCGCCTCGACTACCGCACGGCCGCCGCCCATTTCGCCGAGGCGGCGGCGATTGTCGCAAATGACGACACCGCGGCATGGAATTATCGGCTGAGCCAAGCGGACGCACTTTACGATCAAGGCTCGGAATTCGGCGACAACCCGGCGCTCGCCGAAGCAATCGCCGTCTATCGCGACGCGTTGCAGCTTGTTCCGCGCGAGCGGGTGCCGCTCGACTGGGCGACGACGCAGAACAACCTCGGCACCGCGCTCTCGACGCTGGGCGAGCGGGAGAGCGGGACGGCGCGCCTGGAGGAGGCGGTCGCCGCCTACCGCGCGGCGCTGGAGGAACGGACGCGCGAGCGGGTGCCGCTCGACTGGGCGATGACGCAGAACAACCTCGGCATCGCGCTTCAGACGCTGGGGGAGCGGGAGAGCGGGACGGCGCGCCTGGAGGAGGCGGTCGCCGCCTACCGCGCGGCGCTGGAGGAACGGACGCGCGAGCGGGTGCCGCTCGACTGGGCGATGACGCAGAACAACCTCGGCAACGCGCTTCAGACGCTGGGCGAGCGGGAGAGCGGGACGGCGCGCCTGGAGGAGGCGGTCGCCGCCTACCGCGCGGCGCTGGAGGAACGGACGCGCGAGCGGGTGCCGCTCGAATGGGCGGCGACCCAGAACAACCTCGGCAACGCGCTCTGGACGCTGGGCGAGCGGGAGAGCGGGACGGCGCGCCTGGAGGAGGCGGTCGCCGCCTACCGCGCGGCGCTGGAGGAACGGACGCGCGAGCGGGTGCCGCTCGACTGGGCGGCGACGCAGAACAACCTCGGCAACGCGCTTTGGACGCTGGGCGAGCGGGAGAGCGGGACGGCGCGGCTGGAGGAGGCGGTCGCGGCTTACCGCGCGGCGCTGGAGGAATGGACGCGCGAGCGGGTGCCGCTCGACTGGGCGGCGACGCAGAACAACCTCGGCAACGCGCTTCGGACGCTGGGGGAGCGGGAGAGCGGGACGGCGCGGCTGGAGGAGGCGGTCGCCGCTTACCGCGCGGCGCTGGAGGAATGGACGCGCGAGCGGGTGCCGCTCGACTGGGCGATGACGCAGAACAACCTCGGCAACGCGCTCCGGGACGCTGGGGGAGCGGGAGAGCGGGACGGCGCGCCTGGAGGAGGCGGTCGAGGCCTACCGCGCAGCACTGCAGGAGCGGACGCGCGATCGGGTGCCGCTCGACTGGGCGGCGACGCAGAACAACCTCGGCAACGCGCTTCGGGACGCTGGGGGAGCGGGAGAGCGGGACGGCGCGGCTGGAGGAGGCGGTCGCCGCATTCGATGCGAGCCTGACGGTTATCGAGACCGCCTGGCCGGCCGAATGGGTGCAGGCTGTGCGCTCGCAGCGTGACGCAACACAGGCCGAGATCGCTCGACGACGCGGCGCGAACTAGCGCTCCAGCGGGACGCCGTTTCCCGCCGCGATTTCCGATCGTCGATCCGGTCAGGCGCTTGCAGCGGACCGCGCCTTACCGATTCCGAAAACCACATCGGCAAAATTGCCATAATTACATGATACGCCTCGACCCATCGGCGCCTCGGCCAAGCCGGCCCGGGACCGGAAGAGCGGAACTACGGCCGGAACTTTTGCTGTTGATTCGTTGCAAATAACAGCAAAAACAGCAAAACGCAGCGCCCCACCTCACCCCGGCCCTCTCCCCCCAAAGGGCGGAGAGGGAAAGTCCGACTACTCCGCGGCCTGCCGCGCCGGCGCGGGCGTCGTGGTGGCGGCGGGGAGGCGGGGCAATACTTCCTTCGCCAGCAGGCGGATGCCCTTTTCGGCCTCCTGGTGGTCGAGAAAGCCGGAGCGGCCGATGAAGATCAGATGCGCGAAGCCGCCGACCTTGTCGTAGATGTCCATGATCTGCCGGTAGACCGTGTCGGGGTTGCCGGCGCAGAGGATGCCGCGGGCGATCGCCTGCTCGGCGTTGATGCCGATGAGCCCGTCGGCCGGGCGGCGGGCCGCGCCCGGTTTCGGCTGCGAGCGGTAGTTCTGCGCCTGCACCTCGGGCGGCATGCGGCCCGGCAGAAACTTCGACATCTGCGGCGACTGCTTGAGGCTCGTGTTGAGGAACCACAATAGCTTGCTGCCGACGGCCACACCCTCCTCGTCGGTGTCGCCGACATAGCAGAGGGCGGCATAGGCAAACCGGTCGGTGCCGGGGGCGGGTAACCCGGCCTCGCGGCGGGCGTCGCGGTAGGCGTCGAAGGCGCGCTTCGAGGCCTCGGGGCCGCGCAGGACGAGCGCGTTCACCATGCCGCGCCGGCCCAATTCGGCCGAGGTCTCCGGGTCGCCGGTCGCCGCCCACATCGGCGGGTGCGGGCGCTGGTAGACCGGCGGCCAGATGTTGACGTGGCGGTGCGTGTAGTGCTTGCCCTCCCAGCTGAACGGGCCGTCATGCGAGGTCAGCGTCTTCTGGATCAGGTCGATCGCCTCCCAGAAGCGCTCGACATAGCCGACCGGGTTGGCGTTGCCCGAGACCATCTCGCTGTCGCCCGATTTGACAAAGCCGATTTCCAGCCGGCCGCGCGAGATCACGTCGGCCGTGGCATACTCCTCGGCGACGCGCACCGGGTCGGGGCGCACCGTGATCAGCGTGCCGAGGCTGAGGATGCGCACCTTCCTTGTCTGGCGCGCCAGGACGCCGAGGATCATCGGGCTCGCGCCATAGAGGCTGTTGATGCCGGAATGGTGCTCGATCGAGACGACGTTGACGCCGAGATCGTCGCACAACAGGTGCTCGTCGAGGCATTCCTCGAACAGATCGGCCGAGATCTTCGGGTCGCAATATTTGTTGGGCAGGCTCGCGCGCACCGAATCCGCGCGGTCGAGGATTTCCTGCGGCACAAAGGGATAGACGTTCTCGCAATGATACCAGGCTTCCACGGCGTCGCTCCCTCTACTGGTCGAGGAAGAGCGCGACCCGCTCGGCGAAGGCGTCGGGCTGCTCGATCTCGGGGTGGTGGCCCGGCGCGCTCGATCACCTCGAAGCGCGCATCGGGGATCAGGCGGCTGTAGGCGCGGCCATAATCGGGCGAGACGACGCCGTCGCTGTCGCCCCACAGCACCAGGGTCGGCGCCTTGATCCGGCCGAGCCAGCGCTTCAGCTGCGGATTGTACATGTAGGGATGCCAGGCATAGAGGCAGAGCGCCTCGCGGTTCCTCGCAGCACGACCAGGGCCTCGTCCGACATCGCGTTGTAGTCGGGCGCCAAACGGTCGGGATCATGCCAGCTGCGGCGGCGGACCTCGTCGGGCGAGCGGTTGAAGACGTCGAGGATGTCGGGCGTTTCGCGGTCGCTGATCTTGATCCCGAGCGGGTCGACCAGGATCAGCTTGTCGATCCGGTGGCAGCATTTGGCGGCGATTTCGGCGGCGAGCCAGCCGCCAAAGGAAAAGCCGATCAGCGACCGCCTTGCCGCCGGGGAGCGCCTCGAGCGTTTCGAGATAGAGGTGGACGAGATCGTAGACGGTGTCGAAATCCTGCGGCCGCGGCGAATGGCCGAAGCCAGGCGAGGAGGGGGCGATGACCTCGCCGTGGCGGGCGAGCAGGTCGAGAAAAGGCGCCTGCGGATCGATCGTGTCGAAGCCGTGCAGCAACAAGAGCGGCCGGCCGGCGCCGCGGCGCAGCGCTTCGAGTTCGATCCCCAGGACCGAAAGCCGTCCGGCCCCGGCGTTTGCATTGGTCATTCCGTCCTTCCTCGCAGCGTTCCCATCCGCCTTATAGCCGCGATCGGCGGCGGCCGGGAACCCGCGCATAGGGCGGGCTCATCGCTTTGCGGCGCTCGGACGCAGACAGCCCTGGAATATACGGCCGCAATAGCTTGAGCCGTCCATCAGCCAGAAGAAGTCCGGAGCCGAGTGGCGGGCCGAAAACGAGCCAATCTTGCCGCGGCGGAGGATGAGGGAAACCTCGCAATAATTGTCGATGTCGGCATAGCGATAGACGAGTGTCGTCGTCCCCGAAGGAGCGGTTTCTTCGCGCAGCGGCGGCCCGGCGCAGCGCCAAACCTCGCGCTCGGACATGCCGACGATCTGCGGCTGCACCTCGCGCCAGACCGCTTGGTCAGGCACGACCGTGTCAAAACCGCGGCACCCGACGACGCCGGTGAGGCAGAGGACCGCCAACCATCGCCCGACCGCCCAATCGTCAATTTTGTGAAGACATCCGCGCATGGCTGGGCTAGACTTATTGCAATGCTCTCAAAAAAGCGAGGGCGTCTGGGAGTACGGAGGGCCATGGCGCCGGCGCGGCTGTCGCGAGCAAATCGCGACGCTAGTCGGCGCCAACTGCGAGTTCAAGGCCGGCCGGCGTCGTTGACGCCTCCCTGACGACATCGACCGTCGAACGGGGAGGATCGGCATGAGCATGGCAAGACTAAAACGGCGTAGAGTGGCGGCGGCGCCCTTGATCCGTGTAGCGGCGGCAGAGGAGAGCGTCGTCCCCAAGGGGCGGTTGGTGTTCGGCTGGCACGCCAACATCGCCTCGCGCTGGCTCGATCCGCAACGGCATGATGGCACGGCGACGCCGGATAATTTCATCCAGGTTTTGCGCGTGGCGCTTTCCGAGAATTTCCGCCTGAAGCGCTACGACCATCTGGCGCTCGCCGAGGGCTTTGGCCTGACCTGTGGTGGCCCGTCGATCGAAAGACTGCTTCGTCGTTCCGCTCCTCGCAATGACAGCGCTTACGACGTCAATGCGAGCGCAGGGAAGCAGTCTGGGTGGACCGCGCCTCGGCGCCAGGCGTCGCATTCGCAACACTAAGACGCGGACGGGTCCGTTCCGCGCAGTGAGGAGGAAGACATGGAGAAGAAGACGCTGACACGGCGCAGGGTGATGCGCGATGCGGCAGTGGCGGCGACAGCCTTAGCGCTGCCATTTGGCAAAAGCGGGGTTGCGGCGGCCGCCGAGGCGCCGAGCGGCAAGATGACTCTGGCCTGGCACACCAACATCGCGGCGCGCTGGCTTGATCCCGGGCAGCATGACGGCAGCGCCACACCCGACAACTTTCTCAACGCGCTGCACGACGCGCTGATCAAAAACTACAAGAAGGAACTCTACAACCATCTGGCGCTCGCCGAAGAGTTTGAATTCGCCGAAGACGCCAAGAGCGCCACGTTCCGGTTGCGCGCGAACACCCATTTTCACGACGGCACGCCGGTGACGCCCGAAGACGTCAAATGGAGTTACGAGCACTATCATGGCGCCTGGGCCCAGGTGCTGCATGATCGCACGGACCGGATCAATACGGTCGACAAACGGACGCTCCGCTTCGATTTCAAGGCGCCGTTTCTCGACTTCCCCCGCCTGATGGGCACCTCTAATGTTTGCGGCGCCGCCTGGGTCGTCCCGGCGAAATATTATGAAAAAGTCGGCAAGGACGGGTTCGTCGCCAATCCTATCGGCGCCGGTCCGTACAAGCTGGTTTCGCAGGAACCCGGCAACCGCCTCGATTTCGAGGCCTTCGACGGCTATTACAAGCCGGTTCACGTAAAGAATTTCACGATCCGCAGCGTCCCCGAGCCGGCGACCCGGCTGGCGATGCTCGATCGCGAAGAAGCCGACATCATCTACTTCATTACCGGCGATCTGGTGCCAAAGGCGATGAAGGATCCCAAATTGATGCTGGCGCCCGTGGTTTCCGGGAATTGGTGGCTAGAGTTCCCTGGCTTCGAGGACCCCAAGAGCCCGTTCCACGACAAGCGGGTGCGTGAGGCGATCAGTCTGGCGATCAATCGCGACGCGATGAACCAGGCCGAGTGCGCCGGGCTTGGCGTCGTCGACGGCAACTGGATCAACGACGACGTCGAGTACTACCTTCCATGGGGGAAATGGCCGCACGACGTCGCCAAGGCCAAAAAGCTGCTTGCCGACGCGGGCTATCCCAACGGCTTCCAGTACGATTGGCTGACCCCGGCGCCGCCCTACTACTCGCGCGGCGAGCGCATCATCGCCGATCTCCAGCAGATCGGCATCCGCGGTAGGATGCAGACGATGGAGCGGGGGGTCTATAACGCGCGGCGGGCAGCCGGGATGAAGCAATGGCCCGGGACCAACATCATCCTTGCCGGTGCGCGCATCGGCGCAAGCTGGGCCAATTGGTACGAATCGCTGTTCAAATGCGGTGGGCGGCTCGGCGCCGACGCGATCTGCGTCAAGGACCTCGACGATAAATTCGTCATTTACACCAAGTCGGAAAGCGCCAAGGAGCGCGAGCAGCTGGCGCACGAGATCCAGCGTTCGATCCTCGAGAACTACTATTTCATCCCGGTGTTCCGGCACGCCTTCATGAATGCGATCGGCCCGAGGATCGAGGCCAAGACCTGGCACGACGTGTTCCCGACCGTCACCACCGGCTACGCCTATCCGTGGGAGGAGATCCGGCTCAAAGCCTCATGAGCGCAGATCGTTCCCTGGACAGCGGCTGACCCTTGCCATATCCTCCGGGGCAATTGGGAGGATAAGAATGAGAAAATGCGGCTGGGAACCCCAGCAGGGAACCGAGTGACAAGAACCGCGGTTAGCCGGCGCACGGCATTGACGGCGGCGCTGGCGGCAGTGGCGGCCACATCGCCGTTGGTCCGTGGTGCTCGCGCCGCTGGCGGTGTCATCGCTAGCGGGAAGCTCGTGCTCGCGTGGCACACCAATATCGCCGCGCGCTGGCTCGATCCGCAGCAGCATGATGGCACCGCGAGCCCCGACAATTTCATCATGGCGCTGCATGACGCGCTGATCAAAAACCTGCGGGACAGGCGTTTCGACGACCCGGCGCTTTCCGAAAGCTACGCGATGGCCGAGGACGCCAAGAGCGCCACCTTCAAGCTGAGGCCCGGCACCAAGTTTCATGACGGCTCGCCGGTCACCCCCGCCGATGTGAAATGGAGCTTCGAACACTATCGCGGCGCCTGGGGCGAGGTATTGCACGACCGCACGCAAGAGGTGGAGACTCGTCGACGACCGCACGCTGCGCTTTCACTTCAAGGAGCCGTTTCTCGATTTCCCGATCCTGATGGGCACTAGCAATGTCAGCGGTGCGGCCTGGGTGGTGCCGGCCAAATACTACGAGCAGGTCGGGCAGTCCGGGTTCTCGCAAAAGCCGATCGGCGCCGGGCCCTACAGGCTCGTGTCGCAGGAGCCGGGGGTGCGGCTCGAATTCGAGGCCTTCGCCGACTACTACCGCCCGGTGCACATAAAGCAGCTGACGATGGTCAGCGTGCCGGAGGCCGCGACCCGCATCGCGATGCTGGAGCGCGGCGAGGCCGACATCATCTACAACGTGCCGGGCGAATTGATTGAGCGGGTCAAGAGAAACCCCAAGCTCATGCTGGCGCCGGTCGTCTCGGCGAATTTCTGGCTCGAGTTCCCGGGTTTCCAGGACGCTAAGAACCCGTTCCACGACAAGCGAGTGCGCCAGGCGGTCAGCCTCGCCATCGATCGCGACGCGATCAATCTGGCCGAATGCGACGGGCTCGGCCGGGTTGACGGCAACTGGATCAACGACGACGTCGAATACGGCCTCGCCTGGCCGAAATGGGAGCACGACGTCGCCAAGGCCAAGCAGTTGATGGCCGAGGCCGGCTTCCCCAACGGCTTTGCCGTCGACTGGCTGACCCCGGTGCCGAACTACTATTCGCGCGGTGAGCGCATCGTCTCGCAGCTGCAGGCGATCGGCATCCGCGCCAAGCTGCAGACGATCGAGCGCGGCGTGTTTCTGAAGCGGCTGCAAGGCGGGCTCAAGGAATGGCCCGGCACCCAGATCATCTTGAACGCGGCGCGGGTCGGCGGCACCTGGTCGAACTGGTACGACTCGTTCATGCGCTGTGGCGGTTTCAACGGAAAAGACCGCAACTGCGTGCCGGCGCTCGATGCGAAGTTCGCCAAGTATCTCGCCTCGGTCGACGCCGGCGAGCGCAAGACGCTGGCCGAGGAGATCCAGCGCGAGATCCTCGAAAACTATTATTTCGTCCCGGTCTTCCGCCATGCCGCGATGCAGGCGATCGGCCCGCGCGTCGCGGCGGCGAAATGGCAGGACGTGTTTCCGACGATTACGACGGCCTACGCCTACCCTTGGGAGGATATCGAGCTCAAAAGCTAGCGCGGCGATCGATTACGTAGTGTTGCGGTTTGGCCGAGTTGGCGGCCGGACCGCACTGTTTCGTCAGTGGAGACAAAAAAGTGGAAAAAATGACGGTAACGCGGCGTACATTGTTGCGGACGGCGGCTTTGACGACGCTGGCGGGGGCCTTCGTGCGCGGCGCGCGGGCCGCCGGGGAGGTGGCGCCGAGCGGAAACATGGTGCTCGCCTGGCACACCAACATCGCCGCTCGCTGGCTCGACCCGCAGCAGCATGACGGCACGGCGCACCCCCGACAATTTCCTCATCGCCCTGCATGACGCGTTGATCAAGAATTCGGGCAAGCAGAAGTTACGACCATCTGGCTCTCGCCGAGAGCTATCGAGTTTGCCGAGGACGCCAAGAGCGCTACCTTTACATTGCGGCCCGGCATCAAGTTTCACGATGGGACGCCGGTCACGCCCCAGGACGTGAAGTGGAGCTACGAGCATTATCGCGGCGCCTGGAAGGACGTCCTGGACAAGCGGACCCAGGATATCGAGATTGCCGGGAGCACGCTAACGTTTCACTTCAACGAACCGTTTCTCGATTTCCCGATCCTGATGGGCACATCGAATGTCTGCGGTGCCGCCTGGGTCGTGCCGGCTCAATACTATGAGAAGGTGGGACAGCGACGGGTTCATGCAGAAGCCGATCGGCGCCGGCCCCTACAAGCTCGTCTCGCAGCAGCCGGGCATCGAGCTCAATTTCGAGGCCTTCGAGGATTATTACCGCCCGATGCATATCAAGCGGTTCACGATGATAGCGTGCCGGAGGCGGCCACCCGCGTGGCGATGCTCGAGCGCGGCGAAGCCGACATCATGTATTTCGTCCCGGGCGAACTGATCGACGCGGGTCAAGAACAACCCGAAGCTGATGCTGGCGCCGGTTGTCTCGGCGAATTGGTGGCTCGAGTTCCCCGGCTTCCAGGACCCGAAAAGCCCGTTCCACGACAAGCGGGTGCGCGAGGCCATCAGCCTCGCGATCGACCGCGACGCGATGAACCAGGCCGAATGCGACGGGATGGGCAGTGTCGACGGCAACTGGATCAACGACGATGTCGAGTACGGCATGCCGTGGCCGAAATGGCCGCACGACATCGCCAAGGCCAAGAAGCTGATGGCCGAAGCCGGGTATCCCAACGGCTTCACCGGTCGACTGGGTCACACCGGTGCCGAACTACTATTCGCGCGGCGAGCGGATCGTTTCGCAGCTCCAGGCCATCGGCATCCGCGCGAGAAACTCAGGTCATGGAGCGCGGCGTCTTCCTGAAGAAGATGCGAGAGCGGGCTGAAGGAGTGGCCCGGCATCCAGATCATCCTGAACGCGACGCGGATCGGCGGCACTTGGTCCAACTGGTATGACGGCATGTTCAAATGCGGCGGCTTCAAGTCCAAGGACTTCATCTGCGTGAAGGAGCTCGACGACAAATTCGCGCAAGTACCTGTCCTCGCACGACCCCAACGAAAGCGAAAAACTGGCCGAGGAGATTCAGCGGGCCATCCTCGAAAACTATTATTTCGTGCCGGTATTTCGCCACGCCTTTGTCAATGCGATCGGGCCCCGGATCAAGGCGGCGAAATGGCAGGACGTGTTCCCGACCATCACCAGCGGCTACGCCTATCCATGGGAGGACATTCAGCTCAAGAAGGCGTTGCAGACTAGCATCGCGACGCGAGCGAGGATTGGCTGATGGCACAGTTCATCATTCGGCGGACACTCTACGCGGTTGTCACCCTGTTCATCCTGAGCCTGACGATCTTTACCGTGGTCAGGCTGACCGGCGATCCGGTGACGCTGCTGCGGAACCCGGTGCGCGCGCCGAGGATTTGGCAGCGCATTCGGGACGAATGGGGACTCGACCGCCCGTGGCCGGTGCAGTATCTCAGCTTTGTCAAGAACATCCTTACCGGTGAGCTGGGCAAATCATTCAATTACGAGATGCCGGTAAGCACGCTGTACTTTCAGCGGCTGCCCAACTCGCTGGAACTGGCGTTCGCGGCAACGCTGATTTCGTTCCTCATCGGCATCCCGGCCGGGCTGATCTCGGCGGTGAGGGTCAACAGCGGCTGGGACAGCGTCGGCAAGGTGATCGCGTTGTTCGGCTTGGCCGTCCCCGGCTTCTGGCTGGGCCTGGTGATGATCCTGGTGTTCTCGGTCTGGCTCGAATGGCTGCCGACGAGCGGGCAGGGCGGCTGGCGCCACCTGATCATGCCGGCGGTCGCGCTCGGCTGGTATTTTGCCGCCTCGCTGCTGCGCCTGACCCGCTCGAGCATGCTGGAGGTGTTGCGCAGCGAATACATCAAGCTGGCGCGTCTGAAGGGCCTGCCGGGCTACGTCGTGATCGCCTTGCACGCCTTCAAGAACGCGCTGATCCCGGTGTTGACGCTGGCCGGCGTCAACCTCGTCGTGATGATCAACGCGGCGGTGATCATCGAGGTGATCTTTGCCTGGCCGGGCATCGGCCGGCTGCTCTACGAGGGCATCTTCCAGCGCGACTTCCCGCTTGTGCAGGGCATCGTCATGGTGGCCGGCGATCATGATCGTCGTGATCAATTTGGTCGATCGACATCCTCTACGCCTATATCGACCCCCGCATCCGGCTGACCAAATAGGTGCGCCATGGCCTTTCTCACCGAGCGAGAATCGAGCGGTTCTCGTCGGCGTCGTCTCCGCCGAGCGGACCGAGTGGCCTGCAGCGCGCCTTGCGCATGGCGCGCGACTTGCCGGTGCTGCCGCTGGCCATCCTGGTGCCGTTCGTGCTGATTGCGGTGTTTGCCAACTTCGATCGCTCCCTACGACCCGACCGAGCCGATACCGGGCGCGAAGATCTTCGAGCCGCCGTTCTGGATGGCGGGCGGCCAGTCCGCATGCGCTGCTGGGCACCGATTTCCAGAGCCGCGACGTGCTGAGCCGCCTGATCTTTGGCGCCCGCGTCTCGCTGATCGTCGGGGTGACCGGAACGATCGTCGCCGGCGGCATCGGCACGACGCTTGGCATCCTCGCGGGCTATCTCGGCGGCTGGGTCGACCAGGTGATCATGCGCATCACCGATGCCTGGCTCGCCTTGCCGGCTCTGGTCTTCGCGATTTTTCTCGCGACGATGGTGGGCCCCAGCATGTGGAACATCGTGATCATCCTCGGCGCTCGTCTATTGGACGCGCTATGCCCGGGTGATCCGCGGCGAGGTGCTGAGCCTGCGCGAGCGCGAGTTCGTCAAGCTGGCCGAGATCGCCGGCGCGCTCGCAAACTCCGGGTCATCTTGCGCCACATCCTGCCCAATGTGATGAACTCGGCGATGGTGCTGGCCAGCCTGACGATCGGCGTCGTCATCATCGCCGAGGCCTCGCTGAGCTTTCTCGGGGTCGGGCGTGCCGCCGCCGCAGCCGGCCTGGGGCTCGATGCTGGCGGACGGCCGCTCGATGCTGATGGTCGGCGACTGGTGGCTGACTGTCTTCCCGGGCCTTGGTATCATGCTCGTGGTGCTGGCGACGCAGCTCTTGGGCGACTGGCTGCGCGTCCGCCTCGACCCGCAACTGCGCAACCTGTAAGCCCGAAGGCCGGCTCGATGGCATCCCTGCTGCGGGTATCCGACCTGCAGACCCACTACATCTCGTTTGGCGGCTCACGCGTCGTCAAGGCCGTTGACGGGATCAGCTTCAGCTTGGAGGAGGGCGAGACCATCGGCCTCGTCGGCGAGTCGGGATGCGGCAAGACCACGACCTGCCTGTCGGTCGTCGGCCTGCTGCCGTCGGCGGCGCGGATCGTCGGCGGCAGCATCGAGTTTGACGGCGAGGAACTGACGCAAGCGTCCGCGCGAGATGCGCCGTGTCCGCGGCCGGCAGATCGCGATGATCCTGCAGGACCCGATGGCGTCGCTGAACCCGCTCTTCAGCATCTACTGGCAGGTCGCCGAGCCGGCCTATCATCACCAGGCGGTACGCGGGCGGAATCTGCGGCGGCGGGTGCACGATCTGTTGCGGGCCGTGCGTATTGCCTCGCCCGAGGCGCGAATGCGCGAATATCCGCACCAGATGTGGGGCGGCATGCGCCAGCGCGTCGTCGGCGCGATCGCGATGGCCGGCGGGCCGAAACTGATCATCGCCGACGAGCCGACGACGAACCTCGACGTCACGATCCAGGCGCAATATCTGGAGGTGCTGAAGGACATCCAGCAGGAGACCGGGGTCGGATTGATCTTCGTCACCCACAATCTCGGCATCGTCGCCAAGATGTGCGACCGGATGGCGGTCATGTACGCCGGCAAGATCGTCGAGCAGGGTTCGGTGCGCGATCTCTTCCGCGCGGCAAAGCACCCCTATACGCAAGCGCTTCTCGGCTCGATGCCGAAACTCGGCAACAAGGATCCGCTCTACGCGATCCCGGGGCAGCCTCCCAATCTGGCGCAGCCGCCTCCGGGCTGCGCGTTCCATCCGCGTTGCGCCCATGCCATGGCGCTATGCGCCGAGCGGGAGCCGGCAGACCGGACGATCGGCGCCGACTGGACGGCGCGATGCTGGCTCGTCGATCAGCCGGCGAAGGAAAGCTATGTCAGCGCCACTGCTTGAACTCCAGGATGTGCAGAAACACTTCCCGGTCAAAATCGGCTGACTGCTGCGACCCAAGACCGGCTGGGTCAAGGCGGTGGACGGGATCGATTTTGCGATCTATCCGGGCGAAACCTTGGGTCTGATCGGCGAAGTCGGGCTGCGGCAAGACGACGACCTCGAAGCTGATCCTGCTGCAGGAGGCTCCGACCGGCGGCAGCATCCGCTTCGACGGCGAGGATGTTGCGACCTTGCAAGGCACGGATCTGATGCGCTATCGGCGCGAAGTGCAGGTCGTTTTCCAGGACCCGTACAGCTCGCTCAGCCCGCGCATGCGGGTCGGCGACATCATCGCCGAACCGCTCGAAATCCACACCGACCTGTCGCGCGAGGCTTTGGCCGAGCGTGTCGCAGAGGTGCTCGAGCTTGTCGGCCTCCAGCCGGACCTGGCGCGGCTCTTTCCGCACGAGTTCAGCGGCGGCCAGCGCCAGCGGATCGCCATCGCCCGCGCGCTTGCCACTCATACGCGCCTGATTGTGCTCGACGAGGCAGTCTCGGCGCTCGACGTGTCGATCCGCGCGCAGATCATGAACCAGCTGGAGGAACTGCAGCGGCGCCTTGGCGTCAGCTATCTCTTCATCGGGCACGATCTGGCGACGGTGGCGCATATCAGTGATCGCATCGCGGTGATGTATCTGGGGCAGATCGTCGAGCTTGCCGACAGCCTCGAACTCTGCGCCAAGCCGCTCCATCCCTATACTCAGGCGCTGTTCACCGCGGCCTTGCCCTCGCACCCCGACGAGCGACATGAAAAGCTGCAGATCACCGGCGAGGTGCCGAGCGCGCTCAATCCGCCGTGCGGCTGCCGCTTCCACCCGCGCTGTCCGCAAGCGATGCCGCAATGCGCCGTCGAGCCGCCGCGGCGCAAGGAGGTGGCGCCCGGACATATGGTCGCCTGCCATCTTTATTGACGGCTCCCTCGCACAACAAACCGACGCCTCGGTATCCCCGGCGTCGCCGCTGCGGTAAGATAATCGCTAGGACATTGGCGTAAGTCGGCCACGGGGGTTGCGATGAACGAGGGAGAATTGCGCGATTTGTTTGCGGCAGCGGCAGTGGGGAGGCTATCGCGACGAGCGCTTTTCCGCGGGCTGGTCGGGCTCGGCCTGGCGGCGCCGCTGGCGACGCAGCTGCTGGCCGGCATTGGGCTCGCTCAGGCCTCCGAGCAGCCAAGCTACAAGCCTACCAAGGCTGGCGGCGGCGGGGCGCTCAGGACCTTGTTCTGGCAAGGCGCCACACTCTTGAACCCGCATTTCGCGGTCGGCACCAAGGACCAGGAGGGCTCGCGCATCTTCTATGAGCCGCTGGCCGCGTGGGACGCCGATGGCAATCTCGTTCCGGTTCTCGCCGGCGAAATCCCCGACATCGAGAACGGCGGGCTCGCGCGCGACGGCAAGTCGGTCACCTGGAAGCTGAAGAAGGATGTGCATTGGCACGACGGCCAACCGTTCACCGCCGACGACGTGGTGTTCAACTGGGAATACGCCGCCGACCCAGCGACCGCGGCGACGACGATCGGCAACTATCAGAACATCAAGGTCGAAAAGATCGATCCGTTGACCGTCCGCGTCCTTTTCGACGAGCCGACCCCGTTCTGGGCCCAAGCTTTTGTCGGGCAAAACGGCATGATCGTGCCGAAGCATCTGTTCGAGGGCTTCAAGGGAGGTAATTCGCGCGATGCGCCGACCAACCTGAAGCCGATCGGCACGGGCGCCTATCGCTTTGTTGACTTTAAGCCGGGCGACATGGTCAGGGGCGAACGCAATCCCAACTACCACCTCCCGAACCGACCCTATTTCGACACGATCGAGATGAAGGGCGGCGGCGATGCGGTGTCGGCGGCGCGCGCCGTGATCCAGACCGGCGAATACGATTTCGCCTGGAACATGCAGGTCGAGGATGAAATCCTGACGCGACTGGAAAAGGGCAGCGATGCCCGCGGCCATGTCGTGATTATCCCTAGCGGTAATATCGAGCATATCCAGCTCAACCATTCCGACCCGTGGACCGAAGTGGACGGCGAGCGCTCGGACCCGAAGACCTTACATCCGCTGTTCCGCGACTCGGCGGTGCGGCGCGCGATGGCGCTGCTTGTCGACCGGGCCTCGGTAGAGACGCACATCTACGGGCGCACCGGGATCGCGACCGGGAATTTTCTCAACAATCCGCAGCGTTTCGTGTCGCACAACACGAAATGGGAATTCAACATCGACAAGGCGAAGCAATTGCTCGACGAGGCCGGATGGAAACCCGGTTCGGACGGCATTCGCGCCAAGGACGGCAAGAGATTGAAGTTCGTCTTCCAGACCTCGATCAATGCGCCACGGCAGAAGACCCAGGCGGTTGTCAAACAGGCCTGCCAGAAGGCTGGCATCGAAATGGAGCTGAAATCGGTGACAGCCTCGGTCTATTTCTCATCCGATGTGGCCAATCCCGACACGACCCGCCATTTCTACTGCGATATGCAGATGTACACGACAACGATGGGAGCGCCCGACCCCGCCGCCTTCATGCGGCAGTTCCTGTCCTCGGAGATCGCCTCGAAGGCGAACAAATGGCAGGGCCGCAATGTTACGCGCTGGAGCAGCGAGGCGTATGACGCAACTTACAAGGCCTCGGAGGGAGAGCTCGATCCGGCCAAACGGGCGGAACTGTTCATCAATATGAACGACATGGTGGTCGACGACCCGATCGTGATCCCCGTCGTGTACCGCCCGATGGTACATGCCCTCTCGCAAAAACTGAGGGCGCCGCTCACCGGCTGGGACAACGTGTTCTCGGGCCTGCGCGACTGGCACCGCGAGGCCTGAGAGAGGGCGCCGGGCCTACGCCGAGGCGGGTGGCGACGGGCGATGGGCCGGCATCTGGTGCGGCGCCTGGCGATCGCGGTCCCGAGCCTGTTGGGTATCAGTGTCGTCTTGTTCTGCGTGTTGGCGCTGGCGCCGGGCGACCCGTTCGAGGAGCTGGTGACCAACCCCAACGTGCCGCCTGAGGTCGGCGCGGCGCTGCGCGCCAAATTCGGGCTCGATGACCCGATCGCGCTCCGCTATCTGCACTGGTTGACGGCGATGCTGCAAGGCGATTGGGGCTTCTCCTTCGTCAGCCGGATGAATGTCGACACGCTGATCTTGCAGCGCCTGCCGACCACCTTGCTGATCATCGGCTCCTCGCAAATCCTGGCGCTGTTGATCTCGCTCCCGGTCGGCGTGCTGTCGGCGCGGCGGCCCTATTCGCTCTTCGACCAGATCGCCAATACGCTCGCCTTCATCGGCTTTTCCCTGCCGCCCTTCTTTACCGGCCTTTTGTTCATTCTGGTGTTCAGCATCGCGTTCGACTGGCTGCCTTTTGTCTATCGCGCAGATCTCGCCGCCACCGGCTGGCGCTGGTTTTGGGAGGAGTTCCGCCAGGCGGCAATGCCGGTTGCAGTGCTGGCACTCTTCCAAGCAGCGTCGTGGACGCGCTACGTGCGCGCTTCGGTGCTCGACGTGATCCGCCTCGACTATGTCACGACGGCGCGGTCCAAGGGACTCGCCGAACGCGTCGTCATTGTCAAGCACGTCGTCAGAAACGCGTTGATCCCGGTGGTGACGCTGGTGGCGCTGACGATGCCCGCGGTCTTTGGCGGCGCCATCGTCACCGAACAGATCTTCCGCATCCCCGGCATCGGCTCGCTGTTGATCAGCTCGATTTTGGCCAATGACACGCCGGTGATCATGGCCGTGACGTTTGTCTTCGCCTGCCTCGTCATCCTTTTCAACCTGATCGCCGACATCCTTTATGGCTGGCTCGACCCTCGCATCGCCTATCGCTGATCTGCCGGCCCAGACAGCCGGCAGCGCCCGCTACGTCTCGCCGATGCGGGAGACCTGGCGGCGCTTTCGCCGCCATCGGCTGGCCGTGGCGAGTACGATCATCCTTGGCGCGATGCTGCTCGCCGTAGCCTTCGGACCCATGCTGTGGCGGGTGCCGATCAACGACATCGATTTCGCCGAACACCTGTCGGGCCCGTCCTGGCAGCATCCGTTCGGCACTGACGATCTCGGTCAGGATCTGCTCGCTCGCATGCTTTATGGTGGCCGAATTTCGCTGTCGGTCGGGCTGATGGCGATGGCGATGGCAGTGATCTTCGGCACGATCATAGGCGCGGTCGCCGGCATGTCGCGCGGTGCAGTCGATCTGGGGCTGATGTGGCTGGCCGATTTGTTCCTGTCGCTCCCCGCCCTGCCGCTGCTGCTGCTGATCATCTATCTGTTCCGCGAGCCGTTGAAGGCGCTGGTCGGCCCCGAACTCGGCGTCTTCATCCTGATCGTCGCGGTGATCGGCGGTTTGCGCTGGATGCCGGTGGCGCGGCTGGTGCGCGCGCAGTTCCTGTCGTTGCGCGAAAAGGAGTTCGTCGAGGCAGCCCGCGCGTTGGGAGCCGCCAAATTGCGCCTCGTAATCCGCCACATTCTGCCCAATTCGCTGGGACCGGTCATTGTCGCGGGCACGATCGACGTGGCCGCGGCGATCATCATGGAATCGACCTTGTCCTTTCTCGGGCTCGGCTTCCCGCCCGACATCCCGACTTGGGGGCGGCTCCTCTACGACGCCAAGGACTATCTCGACATCGCGCCGCACTGGGCGTTGTTCGCTGGCGGGGCGATCTTCCTCGCCGTGCTGGCGATCAATTTCATCGGCGACGGTTTGCGCGACGCGCTCGATCCCCGCCGGGTGATGTAGTTTGGAGCACCTGCTCGAGATCCGGGGGCTGAGAACGCATTTCGCCACAGATGACGGCATAGTGCACGCGGTCGACGGCATCGATCTGACGATCGACCCAGGGGAGACACTGGGGGTGGTCGGTGAGTCGGGCTGCGGCAAGACGGTCACCGCGATGTCGGTCTTGAAACTGCTGCCGATGCCGCCCGCCCGTATTGCTGGCGGCGCCATCCTGTGGCAGGGCCGCGATCTGGCGCCGCTGCCGCCTGCGGAGATGCGGCATATCCGCAGCAAGGAGATCGGCATCGTTTTTCAGGAGCCGATGACCTCGCTGAACCCGGTCTATACCGTGGGCGCGCAGATCGCCGAAGTGGTCCGGCTGCACAAGGGGATCGGGCGCCGCGCGGCTCTGGCCGAGACGGTCGAGATGCTGCGGCTCGTCAAGATCCCTAACCCCGAACGCCGGGCGTATGATTATCCGCACCAGTTTTCAGGCGGCATGCGCCAGCGGGTGATGATCGCGATGGCGCTGTCGTGCCGGCCCAAACTGCTGATCGCCGACGAGCCGACGACGGCGCTTGACGTCACGATCCAGGCGCAGATTCTCGAATTGCTGGCCGAGATGAAAGCGCGGTTCGGCATGGCGGTGATGCTGATCACCCATGCGATGGGGGTGGTGGCGGAGACGGCGCAGCGGGTCGCGGTCATGTATGCCGGCAGGGTGGTCGAGGAAGCACCGGTCGGCGAACTCTTCAGCCGGCCCCGACACCCCTATACCCAAGGGCTGATCCGCTCGATCCCGCGGCTCGACCGTGGCGGCCGCAAGACCCGGCTCGAAGCGATCCCCGGGGTCGTGCCGAACCTGCTCGACCCGCCGCCCGGTTGCCGCTTCGCGCCGCGCTGCCGGTTCGCGATGGCTGCCTGCACCACCGCACCCCCGCCGCTTCGCGAGGTGGGGCCGGGCCATCGCGCGGCATGCATCCTGTGAATGCTGTGGCGATGGCAGAGCCGCTGCTGCGGGTGCGGGATCTGGTCAAGCGGTTCCCGGTCAGGCGCGGGCTCCTCTCGCGCGCTCGCGAAGCGGTGCATGCGGTCGACGGCGTCAGCTTCGAGATCGCCCCCGGCGAGACCTTGGGCCTTGTCGGCGAATCCGGCTGCGGCAAATCGACGACCGGCCGCTGTATCCTGCGGCTGATCGATCCGACCGCGGGCGAGGTGTGGTTCGACGGCCGGGACGTGACCGCGCTGTCAGGGGCGGGGCTCCGCCGGCTCAGTCGCGACATGCAGATCGTCTTTCAGGACCCCTTTGCCTCGCTCGATCCGCGCATGAGCGTAGGCGCGATCGTCGGCGAGGCGCTGGTCATTCATGCGCTGGCCAAAAACCGCCGGCAATTCGAAGAACGCGTGGTCGAACTGCTCGAAACGGTCGGGCTCAACGCCAGCCACATGCGGCGCTACCCGCACGAGTTTTCCGGCGGCCAGCGGCAACGCATCGGCATCGCGCGGGCGCTGGCGGCTTCGCCTCGGCTGATCGTGTGCGACGAGCCGGTCTCCGCCCTCGACGTCTCGATCCAGGCCCAGGTGATCAACCTTTTCGAGGATCTGCAGGAGCAGCTTGGGCTGACCTATCTGTTCATCGCCCACGATCTTTCGGTGGTCGAGCACATCAGCGCGCGCGTCGCGGTGATGTATCTCGGCCGCATCGTCGAGATCGCCCCCGCGACCGATCTCTACGCTTCGCCCCTGCATCCCTACACCGAGGCGCTACTGTCGGCGGCGCCGATCCCAGACCCCTCGGTCAAGCGACGCCGCATCGTGCTCGAAGGCGACGTGCCGAGCCCGGTTCGACCGCCCTCCGGCTGCCATTTTCACCCGCGCTGCCCGCGGGCAATGCCGGTCTGCGCCGTCGAGACGCCCATACCAAAGGAAATCCGGCCGCAGCATACCGTCGCCTGCCATCTCTACTGAGCGTCGGTACCGCATGTTTTCTAGAGATGGTCGCTTGGCAAATACAGACCCAGCCACGATGACATAAACGTAATCTTTATCTAAGTGTCGTCATTTTCCTGGTATCCACCGTCAGAAGAGAACACCTTGCCTGCCAAAGTGCACCGTCGTTCCGTCAGTCGAACGGCATGAAGAAGAATTGCATCGGCGGAGTTGGCCGGCGCCTCTCGGGTCTTCACGGCCACCGAGATTTGCCTGGAAGCCTCGGGCCTGATTCTTGGCGAGAGACGAACGCGGCGCGGCTGCGCCAGACGGTCGGCAGATCGGGTCGAGTTCTTCCGTCGTTGCAGATTTGCGAGGCCACGGCTGCGGCGGCTGATATGGCCGTAATAGGGCTTCCGCCGGGCATCGTCCGCGCCCGGCGGCGCATTCGCGCGCTGCACGGCGTCATCCTGCTGACCGCTCTGCTGGTCGTTACCTATGGTTTCAGCACGGCGATATTCCTGAAGCGATCGCATGACCAGGCGTTGGACGACGCTGCCGGTGCGCTTGAGAACATCACCCGATCGGCCGAGATGGGCGTCAATCGTTCGCTGTTCGAAATCGACGCGCTGCTGCTGGGGGTCGAGCGCACACTGACGACGGTGCTGGCGGACAAGCCTTTGGACGACCCGTCGGTGACGACCATGCTGCGGCTGCTCAATACGCAAAGCCTAGCCGTTTCCGACATCTTGATCGTGGATGCCAACGGGCAGGAAGTCAATTGGGCCGTGCCCGGTTCCCGGCCGCGCGATGACAGCGAGCGGCCGTTTTTTCCGCCCACCGGGCCTCGATACGCCCGCCCCTGTTCATCGGCGCGCCGCAGCCTAACCCCGACGGCCACGACTGGTCGATCATGGTCAGCCGACGGCTGATGCGCGACGGCGCCGTCATCGGCGTCGTGGCGGCCGAGGTGCCGACCACGACGTTCGCCGAATTTTTCAAGGGTATCGCGACGGTCGGCGGAACCCGCGTCGCGCTCTTGCTCAATACCGGTGTGGTCGTCGCCGGCGAACCCGAATACGCCTTCCAGATCGGCCGCGTGGCGCGCTTTGCCCCGGCGCTCGCGGCGGCGCTCGCCGAAGGCCAGCAGGGGTTGGTCGAACTCGGTGACGGCGGATCGCCAAGTCTGATAGCGTTCCACAGTGTCGCCGCCCGGCCGCTTGTCGTTTCAGCGGCGCGCGACCGCGACCAAATCCTCCGCGGCTGGTACCAGGAACGCGTCGCCGCCATCTGCGCCTTCGCACTCTTCACAACGACGGCGCTGATCCTCGCATGGCTTGTGGCTCGGGCATTGGGGCGCGGTGGGCTTGCCGCCGCCCATCTGCGCCGTAGTGAATCTCATTTGCGGCGACAGCGCGCATTGCTGCAGAGCACGCTGGAAAATATCGGCGAGGGGTTGAGTGTATTCGATGCCCGCGGTCGGCTGATCGCCTGGAACAGCCGGTTTCGAGAACTGCTCGATCTGCCCGACGATTTGAGTGTCCGGACCCCGCTTCGCGACATTCTGCTGCGGCAGGCGGCGCGCGGCGACTTCGGCGACGGCGACCCGCGGCCCGAGGTCGCGCGGCGTCTCGACCTATTTTACCGCGAGGTGCCGGTGGTCAAGGAGCGGGTGAGCCTGACCGGCCGGACCCTGCAGATCAGGCGTCGGGCGATGCCGGACGGCGCGGTGCTGACCGTCTACTCCGATATCACCGATATCAAGGCAGGCGAGCGCCGAATCCTGCAGGCCCGCGCCCTGGCCGAGGCGGCGAACCGTTCGAAGAGCGAGTTCCTCGCCAATATGAGCCATGAATTACGCACGCCGCTCAATGCGATCATCGGCTTTTCCGAAATCATCTCGAACGAGCTGTTCGGCTCGATGGGGAACGACAAGTATCTCGAATACATCAAGGACATTCACTCGAGCAGTCTCCATTTATTGCTAATCATCAACGACGTGCTCGACATGTCGAAGATCGAGGCCGGCAAGCTCGAACTAGCCAAGGGGCCGGTGACAATCCAGACCGTTGTTGCCGACGTAATCCGAATGATGGCCGAAACGGCGCAGAGCCGCGGCGTCGAGTTGCGCACCGAGCTGACTTCCGAGGATGTCGTGCTGTGGGTCGATGAACGCGCGATGCGGCAGATCTTCCTGAATGTCTTGTCCAATGCCGTCAAATTCTCGGAGCCTGGCGGCAACGTCGTCGTGCGTCTGGCCTTGACCCAGGAAAAGGTCGCAGTCTTCGAGATCGAGGACCACGGTATCGGCATGAACGAGGAGGAACAGGAACGAGCCTTGCAGCCCTTTGGCCAGGCCAAGCCGGTGACGACCCGCAATTACGGCGGCACCGGGCTCGGCCTGCCGATCACCAAGGGGTTGGTCGAAGCCCATGGCGGGATGTTGACGATCGACAGCCGTCCCAGCAGTGGCACCACCGTTCGCATCACGCTGCCTATAGAGCAGCTTTCGGCCGGCGCGCCGAAGGTGGCGATGCAGGCGGCCGCCGCCGATGACTGAGGCTGCGGCCCGCGCTTCAGTCGATCTCGGCCTCACTCGTCGCTGGTTCGGTGCGTGGAAGGATGCGGAACAACAGAACGCCCGGCAGCAGAACAAGGCTGATGATCGCCATCGTGCGGAACGAGCTGGCATACGCCGCGAAGGCGGCGGCGTCATGCGCCGTCAAGAACGGGGCGGTGGTCCCAGGCGCGCCGTTTGTGGGGAAGCGGACCAAATTGGCGTGGACGCGGGTCTGCAGCACCGCCGTCATCGTCGCCACACCCGCGGCGCAACCGAACTGGCGCAACAGGCTGTAGACGCCCGCCGCGTCGGTCCGCAAATCGCCGGCGAGGGTTGAAAAGGCCAACGTGCTGAGCGGCGTGAACAGCAGCCCGATCCCGATGCCCTGGATCGCGCTTGCCATCGCTAGCCATAAACCGTCCCCGGAAGCCGGGATATGCGACATCCGCTCGAGCCCGCCTGCGCTGATCGCCAAGCCTGCCGCCAGCAACAGGCGAAGATCGACGCGGTCGATCAGAAACCGGACCGCCAACATCATTGCCATCGTGCCGATGCCGCGGGGCGAGATCATCAACCCGGCGGAGATCGCGTCGCCGCCGAGCGGTCCTTCGATGAGGCCGGGCAGGAACACGATCGTGGTGAACAGCAAAGCCCCGATCATAAAATTATACAGTGCCGATAATGTAAAGTTGAGATTCGAGAACACTTCGAGCCGCAGATGGGTGAAAGGCAATCGTCGGCGTCGGATGGCGATCGCGGCAAAGGCGAAAATGGCAAGCGCGGCTTCCGCAAGAGCTTCGAGCGAGGGTGGCCACGGGCTAGCGGCACTGCGCTCAAGGCAGAGCTGCAAGGCGCCGACACCGAGCGAAAGAAAGGCGATCCCGACACAGTCGATCGGAGTTTTGGACGGCGCCTCAAAACTGTCTGGCATCTGCCACAATCCGGCCAGAGCGACGGCACCGAGCGGTGCATTGAGAGCGAAGATCCACCGCCACGAGGCGAAATCGGTGATCAGGCCGCCAAGGAGCGGGCCCATGATCGGTCCGGTCATGATTGTGGCGCCCCAGATCGCCAACATGCGCCCGTGATCCTCCTTGCGGTGGATGTCGAGCAGGATCGCTTGGGACAAAGGTTGAATCACCCCGGCCGCAGCACCCTGGATCAGCCGAAACAAGAGGAGGGCCGCCGCCGACGGGGCCAGCGCGCACAGCATAGAACCGGCGATGAACAAGGCGATCGCGCCGGCGATCGCGTGGCGCGGGCCGTGACGGCGGCGCAGCCAGCCAGCTAGTGTCGCGGTGATGGCGGAGGCGCAGAGATAGCTCGTCATGACCCAGGCGCCAAGACCGATCCCGCCGCCGAAGCTGTGCTCCAGTTGCGGCAACGCCACATTTGCTATCGTGGCGTCGAAGGCCTGGAGCGCGGTGGCGATCATCAACGAGATCGTTGCTTGGCGGCGCCCCGACCGGGAGATGATGACTCCCTCTACGGCCATCCGGATCAACTCCGGACCTGCTTAGTGTGGAACCGTCCCGCACGGGAACCGATGAGAACCAGGAGGCGTCGCATCGCAAACCGCAGCGATAGCCCGATCGCCGTCAAACTCAGCCGTGGACCGCGCCCGGCAAGCCGTGCCGGTGTCGTCCGCCGTTTGGCCCGCGCGGCATTGCCTGCCAAGGCATGCATGGGGTTTGGGGATGAGGACATCGACGCACTCATGACTCGACGCAGAGCATCGCACGCCCCCCGTCATTTAAGGGTCCGTCCGATAGGTTCGGAAGCAGGTCGCTGAAGAGAGGCTTGCGCCAGATGTGCATCCCGGCAATTGACGATGTACAGCGTTAAGGAATTATTTTCGCGGCGTTTTCTGCACGGTATTTGCACGGGCCGGGGAGCACGTGTCGGTGTTTGGCTGCGGAGCCGAGAAATCAGGCCCGCCGCGAACTTTACCGGCGATTAACCAATTGTGCTTAGGATGTTCCCGTGGAACAGGTCGCAGCCAAATAGGACCGTTTTCAAACGGGGGCGCCGGTGAACCGTCTAAACATGCTGGTCACGTCCGACGGACAATGGGTGCTTGAGAATGACAGCGAGCTCTTGCGCAAGCTGGGCGATCCGACGCCGGATTACGACGCCGCGGCGTTCGCGGTAAAGAATTTCGGCTTCATCAAGTTTCAAATGCTCGACAATTCGCTGATCGAAGTTGAGCTGCATCCGCGCAACGTCGCGCTGCCGGCGTTGCTCGCCGTGCAGCAACAATTGCTCGCTTCACGAGTTCGCCTATTCCGCATCAGATTTTTCGAGCAGAGTTGGAACTCCGAGATCTCGTCATCGGCGGAAGCGACTGTAGCGCGGTTATCGGAATTATGCGCGCCCGCCTTCAGCCCGGTCCCGAGCCAGAAATACGTTGTGGAGCCGCGCGACTACACAGCGTTGCTCAACAGCACGGACAGTCCATTGCGACTGATGGCGCAGAAATGGCGCGTGTCGTTCGGCCAGTTCAGCCCCAGTGTGATATCCTTCGCCATCGAACATCGGTTGCTGTCGCGCTTGATGATCTTCGGGGTAGTGCCGAATAAGGGCGAGCCCGTATTCCGTTTCATCGGCGACGGGTTTGATTGGCTGGAGAGAGACTATCAGTTCCATGGCATCGGCGAAAAAGTTCAGAACCAACCCGACAAAGAGTATGGCGAGTGGGTCTCGGAGTTTTATAGAAACGTAGCCGCATCGGGTCAGCCGCGATACGATGACGTCACTGCTGGGATTCGCTCGTCTGCGGAACCGAACAAGGTGCAAGTCGCCCGCTACGAACGACTGCTGCTGCCATGGCGGACGCCTTCCGAGGAGGTGTTCGTCTCGATGCTGTCGAGAAAATTGGCCGACAAGGACGCGCTCGAACCGGCAGCGCCGGGGTCGGAGAAATCTCTCAGGAGAATTTCGTTGAAATCGACGTAGGCTTCGTTCGGCGAGACACTGAGCAACACATTTTCGACCGATCCGGTCGGAGCGCCGGGAAAGAAGATGCTGTAGCTTGCGTGCTTATACCCGTAACCGGCGGCGATGCCTTTTTCCACCAGGATCGGTGCGACAATGGAGACCCCCCAGTCGATCGGCCAACGGGCCAATGCGTAAGCCCGCCCAATTCTAGGGAGGAGTTGAGACAGGCGGTTGCCGCGAAAATCGGGTCGCACCCAAGCAGAACCGCCGTAAACGACAACCCCGGATATAAACTTTGCATCGGGCGCGGTGACTATGCAGGGTTGCTCCGGACTCCGACGACCATAAAGCAACAAATCCACTTCCTCACTTAGTCTGCTATTCGGCCAATAGTGGACACGACCGGCATGCGTTGAAACGATCTCACCATACTCGTCTTCGCCAGCAATCCAATAGGAGTTTTCTGGGGCCAAATCGCTAAACTCGGGATTGAACATTTTCATTAGCGGATACCAGGTTCCGTCCAGAACCCTTTGCTTGTTAAGATAGAGAAGTTCTTCAAAGTCGTGGCGGAGGCGGAGGCGGATGCCCATGCGGCGGGCGGCTTTGTCGCCTTCGAGTACGAACCGCGACAGCAGCGGCGCCGGACCGTGTTTGATCGTCAGCGCATCCGGCAGGCGCAGATTGTTTTCGGGGACAATGTTCGGATAGATCAGGGACATCGGGCTTGCTCCTCTCGGAAACGGTCGGACTGGGCGTTCTCCTTCCGCAGATGGCCGGGTCCACTTCTGGCGCGGCGGCGGGCGGTGCCCCATAGGCGCCCGTGTAGTCGTTCCACGTTTACATCTGCTGTATGGTTGAGCAAATCCTAACACTTTTTAGTAGAATGTCAATTATAATCCGTTCATTTAACCATATCTCTTAATCTGAGATAGCGCAAACCTTTTATTACGAGCATCTTTCAAATATAAATGACGCCAAGTGGACGCATAATCGGATGATATATTGCCGCGCGGCGCCTCTTTTGGGACGAATGATTGACGATCCTCGATCGGAGCGCGATCCGGCCTGAGGGCATATCCCTGGGCCTCAGGAAGGTTTCGCAAGCAAAAAACGAGCGGCAACGCTGCCGCGTTTGCTCAAGGGTTCCGCTTGTGCGGCGACGAGACAACAGGGGGATGCATTGGCAAGCCTCTCCCAACGACTCATCGTGGTGCTGACCTGAGCCCCTGAAACTGCTCCAGATTTGGGTAGAGTCCGACCACCGGAAGGGGGACGGACGATGAAGCGATCGAGGTTCACCGAGGAGCAGATCATTGCCGTGCTGCGGGAACAGGAAGCGGGAGCGAAGACGACTGATGTGTGTCGCAAGCACGGCGTCGGCGAAGCAACCTTCTACAAGCGGAAGGCCAGGTGTGGCGGGATGGAGGTGTCGGACGCCCGCCGGCTGAAAGGCGCTCGAGGCCGAGAACGCCAGACTGAGGAGAGTGCTCGCCGAGGCGATACTGGACAACGCCATGCCGCGGGACGCGGCGGCAAGAAAATGATGCGCCCGCCGCCAGACGCGAGGCCGCCGCTGACCTCGGCCAGGTCCACGCGGGTGAGCCAGCGGCGGGCATGCCAGGCGATCGGCGCGGACCGCAGTTCGGTGGGTTACCGCCGCCGGCGACCCGATGATGGCCTCATATATCAGCTGTTCGTGGGCAAACCCCGCGTCAGCGCGCAACAAGATGCGCACCCGCGGCCAGCGGGCGCGGATGTCGCCGATGATGCGTGCGACCTCCTCGACCGCCCCAGCGCTGGCATCGATAATGGAACGACGCAATTTGGCCGCCAACAGATGCCGGCCGCAAAAAATGTAAAAGCGGCAGCAGTCGTAATAGCCGTGGAAGAAGCGCCTCTCCTGGTCCCCGTGCAGCGGGTCATCGGTGGCATCGAGATCGAGGATGATCTGCCGCGGGGGACGGACGTGGGCATTGACAAACAGATCAACCAGCAGAGCTTCGATCGGCTGCGGATCGTGCCCGATCTTGTGACAGGGCTTCGACGCCGGCTTGCCCAATTCGAGCCGGTTGAGCGTCGATTTGCCGGCCACCGGCGCACAGTTCTTGCGCCGTGCCACAAGCTTGCCGGCCAGCACCGCCATTATCGGGTCATGGCGCAGATCGTCATGGTCGAGCACGTCCTCGTAGCCCAGCGCGATGCCGAAGATGCGCTGGCCGACCAGCGTTGCCACCTTATGCTCGACTAGCTCCGGCGACCGGCTGTCGGTGAAGCACCGGGCAAAGCAATCGATCAGCCCAAGGCCCGATCGCTCGCTCCCAACAGAACGGCGCCGGCATCCGAGGTGATCTTGCCGCCATCAAATCCAGCCACCACTGAGCGCCCTTCGACGCGTGCAGATTCGAATAGCTCCGCGCTACATTCTGTTGGCATCGGACTCCCCTTTACCTGAGACAAACCGTTGAACCAACACGAGTTTCTCGGAAACCGAGCCCCGGTGCACCTATCCCGCATGTGAAATCCGGGCTAGCGCGGGTTCCGATCAGGTTGCATAACCGGCCATGGTTTTTATCTTTTCGAATCTACCCGATCGGAAACCGCTCTAAGCTCAGCCCCGGCATCGCAACGAGCCGGGACGTTGCGCGCAATCGGCGGCTTCGCGCCCCGCCCCGTTGCAGCACCGAGCCGGGCAGGCTCAAATGGCCAACCGACTCTATTCGTCCCTGGATGAAGAAGGGGCTCAGGTCAGTGCGTCCATATCGGTGCCACGGAGCGGGATCTGACGACGCTCTCGTTCGGCTTTCTACCGTCGCAACCCGGCTCACGGGCCGTCTAGTTCAAAGCGACGGTCGGAAAAGTCATGCTCGTTCCGATTTTACGCGATCCGACCTCGAGAACCTCCTCCCCGAAGGCCTAGAATTTGCCTCGATCGAAATCGCGGCAGGGGCCGCGCAAGGACGGCGCTCAGGGCGCTGTCGATTCCGGCGAACTGCACTCCTCAGGCTCGTCGAGCAGATTGCACAAACGTGCCGGCACGGGCTCGTCGAGAACGTGACCGTAAAGTGCGCGCAGCAAGTCTTCGCCATGCGTCAGACCGTCGAGAAAGGCTCGAATGCTGCTCTCCAACGCGGGGCGGCCGCGCTGTGCCAGGCAACATAGACGTTCGTCCGACAGCCGCGGCGTCCTCGCCCGCGTTCGGTGTCCGCCAGTCCTGCGCATGACCAACTCGAAAGTTAAATTCGTTCCATCCTGGTCGACTATGTTACAAAGGGCAAACGGCGTGTAACACCAAACGATCCAACAGACTGCGGCTGTATCGCTATGCAGGATTCGCATGACGCGCTGATCGGTCACCCCGAGGGGGATTCTGTCGGTGGGCGCGACGAGGCGGCGATAGCTGAGCGCCTCGGCCACGTGAGGCCGACCGACGGCGGTGACGCCCTCGAGGTCGGCGAGCGTGCGCGCCACGCGCAGCACCCGATGATAGCCCCGCGCCGACAACCGCAACCGCTCGGCGGCGCGGGTGAGAAGCGCGCGTCCGCCCGCCTCCGGCGTGGCGACATCATCTAGTAGCGCTCCGTCGGCCTCGGCATTGGTCCGGATCGGCCGTTCGCCCGACAAGCCAGCATAGCGCGCCGCCTGCCGGGCGCGCGCTGTCGCCACGCGCACGGCCACGGCGGCGCTGTCCTCGGCCGGCGGGGGCAGGGCGAGATCGGCGGCCGAAACCGCCGGCACGTCGATGTGCAGATCGATGCGGTCGAGCAATGGGCCCGACAGCCTCCCCTGGTATTCCTCGGCGCAGCGCGGTGCCCGGCTACATGCGGCATCGGCGAGACGGCCGCAGCGGCACGGGTTCATCGCCGCGATCAGCTGAAATCGTGCGGGATAAGTGACGTGTCCTGCGGCGCGGGCGACGGTGACGCGACCGGTCTCGAGCGGCTGGCGCAGCGCTTCAAGTGCGGCGCGGTTGAATTCCGGCAGTTCATCAAGAAAGAGCACACCTTGATGCGCTAACGAGATCTCCCCGGGACGCGCTCGCGTGCCGCCACCGACCAGTGCCGGCAACGAAGCGGAATGGTGCGGTTCGCGAAACGGCCGCTCGCGCGAAAGCCCAGCGCTTCGCAGACCGCCGGCTACCGATTGGATCATCCCCAGTTCCAGCGCCTCGGCCGGTTCGAGCGGCGGCAGCAGCGCCGGCAGCCGCGCGGCGAGCATCGACTTCCCGGCCCCTGGCGGTCCGATCATCAACAAATTGTGGCCACCCGCCGCGGCGATTTCGAGGGCGCGCTTGGCGCTCTCCTGACCCTTGACGTCCTTCAGGTCAAGACCCGCCGAGCGCGACGGGGCGAGTTTTGGCACGGGCGGCGGCAATATTTGCGAGCCCTTGAAATGATTGACGATCGCCAGCAGGCTCGGCGCTGCGACAATCTCGATGTCGGCCCAGGCCGCCTCGCCGCCGCACGCCGTGGGACAGATGACGCCAAGCCCCCGCTCCGCCGCGGCGAGCGCGGCAAGCAACACGCCCGCAACCCCCGTAATCGCTCCGTCGAGCGACAATTCGCCGAGTACGAGGTAGCCGCCCAACTCGTCGGCCGGCAGCACCTCCATCGCGGTCAGCAGCCCCAGCGCGATCGGCAGATCGAAGTGGCTGCCTTCCTTGAGCACGTCGGCCGGGGCGAGGTTGACCGTGATGCGTTTGGGCGGCAGCGCGAGACCCAGCGAATTGAGCGCAGAGCGGACCCGTTCGCGGGACTCGGCGACGGCTTTATCCGGGAGGCCGACGACGGTGAAGGTCGGCAGCCCGGACGCGATCGTTACCTGGGTTTCGACCTCGATCACATCGACGCCATGAAATGCGACTGTCCGAACCCGCGCGATCATGCCGCAATCCGCCGTTGAACGCGCGGCGATTGTATGTGCACGCACGCGCCAACGCTAGCCGCGAATCGTCCGGCTTTCTACGCCCGACCTGGCGGCAATCTCCTGGGAGACAAACCTGCGGGCAGCCCGGCGCTTCCTCCCCGCTCAAGCGTTCGGCGGAAACAGGCGCTCCTCGACGAGTCCGCACACGATGTGACCGGCCGTGATGTGAACCTGCTGGATGAGCGGCGTCACTTCCGAGGGGGCGTAGAGGCAGAGATCACAACGTCCGACCATCTCGCCGCCGGTCCCGCCGGTAAAGCCTATGACGGCGAGTCCCTTGGCGCGCGCCGCCGCAATCGCCCGCAAAATATTCGGGGACCGGCCCGAAGTCGAAATCGCGACAAGGACATCGCCCGAGGCGCCGAGGCCTAGGATCTGGCGTTCAAACAGCCGTTCATAGCCGTAGTCGTTGCCGATCGCGGTAAGGACCGAGCTGTCCGTGGTCAGCGCGAGGGCAGCGGCTGGCGCCCGGTCATAATTGAGCCGCGAGAGCAGCTCGCCGGCGATATGCTGTGCGTCGGCCGCACTTCCGCCATTGCCGGCGAGCAGCACCTTTCCCCCCTTGGCGAGCGAAACCGCGATCATGTCGGCGATGTCGGCCAGGGTGCGGCAAAAGAACGGATCGTCGATTGCCGCCTGGAGCGCGTCGCGCGACTGGATCAGATAGTCCCGAATCGCCGGCAAGGACGGGCTCACTCAATCGCCGACAAAGGGCCTGTGGACTTCGCAATGGCCGTTGGCGGCGATGATTTCGCCCGGCACGGCCGACACCGAATTATCCACGGTGCGAACATCGGGGGTGGCGCAGAGCTGGTTGGCCAGCAAGTCGTTCACCTGCGGGTCGAAATTGTTGAATTCGATGAATTCGGGAGGAATGTTGCCCACTGGGTTGAGTGCGCTGACGCCGAAGCCGGGCTTCACCGGGATCTCGGGGGTGCATGAACAAAGGAGCAATTCAAGGATCGCCAGGGAGTAGAGCGCGCGCATCGGAAATACCGGAACCCTAGTTTGTGGCGCGGAGTGTGCCTAGACCGCCGAGCGAGCGCAACTGCCGTCAGAGGCGTGCAACGGCGTCGGTCAAAGTGCGCACATCGGCGATGACTGCCGCTGCGCCCAGGCTTAGGAGACGCGCACCGTGTCCCGGCCGGCAGTGTCCACCGCCGCAAAAGCCGATCGCAGTCATCCCGGCCGCGACCGCAGCTTCGATTCCGGCGGGGCTGTCCTCAACGACGAGGCAGCGCGCGGGCGCGGCACCCATTTGCAGCGCGGCGTGCTGGAACAGGTCGGGCGCTGGCTTGCCACATGCCACCATCGTCGCGCTGAACAGGTTTTCTCCGAACCGCGGCTCGAGTTTGCGGAGAACCTGGTCGAGGGAATTGCTCGAGGCGACGCAGTACGGCATCGGCAGCGCATCGAGCACCTTTTCGATGCCCTCGACCGCCGGCAAAGGGATCCGTTCGATTGCCGCGCCGACGCGATCGGCGTAGGAGGGCGGCCGCGAGCGTCGCCATTCGCGTTCAATGACCGCCAGCATGTCCGGGTCCGACATACCGAGAAAGCGCGCCGCAAGCTCCTCCGGCGTTACTTGGTAGCCGTAAGCCGCGAGAACCTCGGCATGGGCGCGATTGATGATCGGCTCGCTGTCGACCAGGACCCAATCGCAATCGAAGATGACGAGGTCCGGGGTCATGCCTATCCCGGCACCCCGGCTTCCGCGAGTGCGGCGACCTGACGGGCGGCAAGTGCGGCCTCGTCGAAATCGTCGATCAATTCGTGAAACAGCCGGTGCCAGTTGAGCCGGGCTTTCAGATGCATGAAGACCGAGCCCATCCCGATCGCAGCGCGGTCCATGAAGACGAATTCGCGCGGCGGGCGGATCCCGCCGAGTCGGCGGATGTCACGATGCACGGTTTCGGCGACCTCGCGACCATAGGCGCCGCTCGCCTTGTCCTGGATCGACCGCTCGCGGTCGTCGAGCAGCGGTCCGTAGACATAACGAGCCCATAGGTTCAGGACCTCGATCATCTCGTTTGACACGTTGCCGAAGCCCCAACTTTGATAGGCGCGGACGGCGAGGTCGCGGTCGTCGCGTTCGAGCGCATGGTAGAGGTCGATAACCCCCCGGACAAAAGCCGACGGGAAGATGCGGATGCAGCCGTAATCGAGGAGGTTCACCGTACCGTCCGGCCGCACCGTGTAATTGCCGAGATGCGGGTCACCGTGGATCACGCCAAAACGGTAGAACGGCAGATACCAGGTGCGGAACATGTGCCGGGCGACGCGGTTGCGCCGGGCGAGCGGCTCCGCGCCGGTATCGAGGATAGAATCGCCGTCGAGCCAGGTCATCGTCAATAAGCGTCGGGTCGAGAGCTCGGCCCAGGGCGCTGGCACCGCGACGCCATGCTCATCGCCCAGGATCTTGCCGTAGAGCCGCATATGTGCGGCCTCGCGCTCGTAGTCGAGTTCTTCGCGCAGCCTCTCGGCAATCTCGGCATGGATTTCGGCGGTCGTGACCGCCCGGTCATAGCGTTCGTAGACCGCCATCGCCAGACGCAGCTGGCGCAGATCGGCTTCGACCGCCGAGGCCATGTCCGGGTACTGCAATTTGCAGGCGAGTGTCGTGCCGTCGAGTGCGGTCGCCCGGTGGACCTGGCCGAGCGAGGCTGCGCGCAAAGCGGTCTTTTCAAAATCGCGGAACCGGCTCTGCCAGTCGGGACCCAACTCACTCGCCATGCGGCGCCGCACGAAGGGCCAGCCCATCGCCGGGGCGTTGGCCTGCAGCTGGACGAGTTCCTCGACATACTCCTTGGGCAGGGCCTCGGGGATCGTGGCGAGGAGCTGCGCCACTTTCATCAGCGGGCCCTTGATGCCGCCGAGCACGGTCTTCAGTTCGGCCGCGTGACGGCTTCGGTCCAAAGGAAGGCCCAGATAGCGTTCGCCGGCGAGCCGGGCGGCGAGCCCGCCCATAGCCGTCGACACCTGGGCGTAGCGCCTTACGCGCCCGGTGAAGGAATTGTCGTCGGCCACGCTGAGCCGATTAGCCGAGGGCTTCCAACTCGTCGATCAAGCGGCTGATCACGCCGAGGCCCTTCGACCAGAAGGCCGAGTCGGTGGCATCGAGACCGAAGGGCGCCAGAAGTTCGCGATGCCGCAGCGTGCCCCCGGCGCGCAGCAAATCGAGGTAGCGCTCGGCAAAGCCCTGATGTGCGTCCTCGTAGACCGCGTAGAGCGAATTGACGAGGCAGTCGCCGAAGGCATACGCGTAGACGTAGAACGGCGTGTGGATGAAATGCGGAATGTAGGTCCAGTAGTGGCGATAGACGCCATCGAGCCGTATCGCCTGGCCAAGACTTTCGCGCTGAACGTCGAGCCAGATCTCGGCGATCCGGTCCGGCGTCAGTTCCGCCTCGCGCCGCTCGTCATGCACGCGTTCCTCGAAGGTCACGAAGGCGATCTGGCGGACGACCGTGTTCAGCATGTCCTCGACCTTGCCGGCGAGCATGATCTTGCGCCGCAGCGGATCGGTCTCACGCGCTAGCAGGGCGCGGAACGTCAGCATCTCGCCAAAGACGGAGGCGGTTTCGGCCAAGGTCAACGGCGTATCCGACATCAGATAGCCCTGGGCGCCAGCCAAGACCTGATGCACGCCATGGCCGAGCTCGTGCGCCAGGGTCATAACATCGCGCACCCGCCCCTGGTAATTGAGCAAGAGATAGGGATGCGCGCTCGGCACGGTCGGATGGGCGAAAGCGCCCGTCGCCTTGCCCGGCCGCACCGGCGCGTCGATCCAGCGGCCGGAAAAGAAGCGGCCGCCGACCGCGGCGAGTTCTGGCGAAAATGCTCCATAGGCCTGGAGCACGGTCTCCCTGGCCTCTGACCAAGGGATCTTGCGGTCTTCGTCCTCGGGCAGGGGTGCGTTGCGGTCCCAGAAATCGAGCGCTTCGAGCCCGAACCAGCGCGACTTCAGCCGGTAGTAGCGGCGCGACAGGTCGGCGTAGCTCGCTCGTACCGCCGCGATGAGTGCGTCGACGACCTCGTCCTCGACAAAATTCGAAAGGTTGCGCGACGAGATCGGACGGGGGAACTTGCGCCAGCGATCCTCGATTTCCTTGTCCTTGGCGAGCGTGTTGGTGATCAGGGCGAAGGTGCGGGTGTGCTTTCCCAGAACCTCGCCGATGCTGATTGCCGCCTCGCGCCGGATCTCGGGATCGCGCTCGGAGAGGAGGTCGAGCGCCTCGGGCTCAGTCAATTCCCGGCCGCGGAACGGAAAGCGCAGATCGGCGATGGTTTCGTCGAAGAGCCGGGTCCAGGCGGCGCGGCCGGCGACGTATTTTTCGTGCAGCAATTTTTCGATGTCATCGGAGAGCTGATGCGGTCGGAAGGCGCGTAAATCGCGCAGCCACGGTCGGTAATGCACCAGCGCCGGATCGGCCGCCTTGGCCGCGATGGTGTCGTCGTCGAGGCGGTTCAGTTCGAGGGTGAAGAACAGGAGGCGCGTCGAAATAGCGTTGATCCGCTCCTCCATCGTCTGAAAGAATTTACCGATTTCGGGGTCGGCGACATTGCCGGCATGGACCAGTGAGGCATAGCTCATGACCCGCCCGGCCACCTCCTGCAGCCTTTCGTAGGCGGCGACGGCCCCGCCCAAGGCAGCGCCCGACAGATCGGCGAGACGGCCCTCGTAACGTGCGGCAAACGCTTCGGCGTCGCCGGCGAGTTGCCGCAGATCGCGGGCCAGCGCCTCGCTGTCGCGGCCGGGGTAGAGGTCCGAGAGATCCCATTCCGGCAGCGGGCCCAACCCGGCTCTGCGCTCGGTGCCGCTCGCCTCTACCGCCGCCTGCATCTTTTTCATTGCCCGCCTCGATGATCGATCTCGCTTCCAGTCCCGCGAAAATATGGGAAGCGGCCCGGAGGTTTGCAGCCGCGATCGGCAGCCCGCCGCGGCCGCCGCATTCCGCGCCTGCCCGAAAAGGCTTAAACATGACGTGGGAGGGAGCCGCGAATGGATTACGATACTTGCCGCAGTCTGCCGGCGATGTTCTTCGCGGAGGCCGAGCAACGCGGCAACAAGCCCTTTCTGTGGGCCAAACGCGCCGGAAGGTACGAACCCGTCTCTTGGGAGGAGGCGGCGCGGGCGGTGCGCCGGGCGGCGCTGGGGCTGCGGTCCCTGGGGATCGGACCCGGCGAGCGCGTCGGGCTCGTCGCGGAAAACCGCCCGGAATGGGTGATCGCGGACCTCGCAATCATGAGCGCGGGTGCTGTCACGGTGCCGGCCTATGTGACGAATGGCGTCGAAGACCACCGTCATGTGTTCGACAACAGCAGCCTTGTCGCGGTCATCGTGTCCAAGCCTGCGCTGTCGGCGCGGGTGCTAGCGGCGGCGAACCAGGTCGATTCGGTAAGGACAGTGGTCGCGATTGAGCCGGCGGCGGGGCAGGCGAGCAGCGTCGACGTCCTCCCTTGGGATGAGCTGATGGCGCGCGGCGCCGAACAGGTCGACGACACCGACGAGATCGTCGCGGCATTGGCGCCCGACGACATCGCCTGCCTTATCTACACCTCCGGCACCGGCGGCACTCCGAAAGGGGTGATGACGACGCATCGCAACATCCTGTCGAATTGCCGGGGCGCCTATCGCCTGCTGCAGATGTTGGGGTTGGGCGACGAGGTTTTCCTGAGCTTTCTGCCGCTGTCGCATTCCTACGAACACACCGCCGGGATGATGTTTCCAATCTCCCTTGGCGCGCAGGTCTATTTCGCCGAAGGGGCGGAAACGCTCGCCGCCAACCTCATGGAGGCGCGGCCGACAATCATGACCGCTGTGCCGCGGCTCTACGAGACGCTGCACCGGCGCATCCTGCTCGGCGTCGAGCGCAAGGGCGGCTCGGCGCGGTGGCTCTTCGACAAGGCGGGCGCGATCGGGCGCAAGCGGATATCAGGCGGCCGGCTTTCGCTCGGCGAGCGCCTCGCCGACCCGCTGCTCGACTGGCTGGTGCGGGCCGGGCTGCGCCGACGCTTCGGCGGCCGGCTGAAGGCGATGGTCTCGGGCGGCGCGCCGCTCAACCCCGACATCGGCAGCTTCTTTCTGGCGCTTGGCGTCAACCTGCTGCAGGGCTACGGCCAGACTGAGGCGGGTCCGGTAATCAGCTGCAACTCGCCGGCGCGGATCAAGATCGAGACCGTCGGGCCGCCGCTCGACGGGGTCGACGTGCGGATTGCTGAAGACGGCGAGATCCTGGTCGCCGGCGACAACGTCATGAAGGGCTACTGGAACGATCTGGCGGCGAGCGCGCGCGCGATCCAGGACGACTGGCTGCACACCGGCGATGTCGGGCGGATCGACGCCGACGGCTATATCCGGATCACCGACCGCAAGCGCGACTTCATCAAGAGTTCGGGCGGCGAGATGATCTCGCCGGCGCGGGTCGAGGGCTATCTGACGCTCGAACCCGAAATCGCCCAGGCGATGGCGTTCGGCGACCGGCGGCCCTACCTGGTCGCCATCCTCGTGCCGGATGCGGAATTCGTCGCCGGTTTCGCCGGACAGGAAGGGCCGGCCGCACCCGACGACCCGAGGATCGCCAAGGCGCTGGCGGCCTCGGTGGCGCGGGTCAACGGCCAGCTGTCGCCGGTTGAGCGGGTGCGCCGTTTCGTCATCGCGACCGAGCCCTTCACGATCGCCAATGGGCAGATGACGCCGACGCTCAAGATCCGGCGCCATGTGATCCGCGAGGCCTATAATGGCGCGCTCGACGCGCTCTATGACGGCAAGGGCATCGCCGCCTGAGCAGCAGGTAGGAAACAACTAATGCCGCAGCTTTCGCAGATCGACCGGGTTTTCGAGGACGCCGTTGGCCACGGCAACGTGCCGGGGGTGGTGGCGACGGCAGCGACCCGCAAGGGTGTCGTCTACGAGGGCGCCTTTGGCAGGCGGGCGCTTCCCGACGGGGCCAGCATGACCGGCGACACCGTTTTCTGGATCGCCTCGATGACCAAGGCCGTGACTTCGACGGCGGCGATGCAGCTTGTAGAACAGGGGAAACTTTCGCTCGACGGGTCGGTGGCCGACGTGCTGCCCGAACTCGCCTCGCCGCAGGTGCTTGAAGGTTTCGACCCCGCCGGCGAGCCGCGGCTGCGGACGGCGCGGCGGCCGATCACCTTGCGCCACCTGCTGACTCATACGGCGGGCTTTTGCTACGCGATCTGGAACCCGGATATCGGCCGCTACATCGAAAAGGCCGCGGTTCCGGATTTGATGACCTGCCAGGACGCGGCGCTGGCGTTGCCGCTCATGTTCGACCCCGGCGAAAAGTGGGATTACGGCATCAACATCGACTGGGTGGGCAAGGCGGTCGAACGGGTAAGCGGCGTGCGGCTCGGCAATTATCTCGCCGAGCGCCTGTTCGCGCCGATCGGGATGAAGGACACCGGCTTTGCCTTGATGCCGGAACGCCGCGCCCGGCTGACCGCGGTACACGCCCGAGACGCAAGCGGCGCGCTCTCGGTGATCCCGTTCGAGATGCCGCAGGAACCCGAATTCGAGATGGGCGGTGGCGGACTTCTACGGCACCGCGGCCGATTATCTGGCCTTCGCCCGGCTGTTTATCGACGAGGGTCGTGCGGCCGGCGGGGAACAGGTATTGCGGCCCGAGACGGTGCGGCTGATGACGCAGAATGCGATTGGCGGTCTTGACGTGCAATTGCTGCGCACAGCGATGCCGGCCTATTCGAACGACGCCGAGTTCTTTCCCGGCATGGTCAAGAAATGGGGCTTGGGCTTCATGATCTCGACCCGTCCGGTGCCGGGCGGGCGTGCTGCTGGCAGCCTTGCCTGGGCGGGGCTAGCCAACACCTATTTCTGGATCGACCCGGCAAAGGGCGTGGCGGGCGGCATCCTGATGCAGTTGATCCCGTTCGCCGACCCGAAGGCCCTCGCCCTCTTCGACCGGTTCGAAAAGGCGGTCTACGCGGCGTTGGGTTGAGTCACTTCTCGGGCTCGATCAGGCCCTGCACGAACCAGCGCTGCATCAATAGCACGATCGCCACCGGCGGCAGCATCGCCAGGAGTGCGGTCGCCATCACGAGGTGCCACGCGGTTTGTGCATCGCCATTGCCGATCATTTGGCGGATGCCGATCACAATCGTCGTCATGCCGGGGGTGTTGGTGATGAGCAGCGGCCAGAGATACTGGTTCCAGCCATAGATGAAGAGGATCACGAAGAGCGCCGCGATATTGGTGCGCGACAGCGGAACAACGATGTCGGTGAGAAAGCGCCACGGGCCGGCGCCGTCAAGCTTCGCCGCCTCGACCAATTCGTCGGGGATCGTCAGAAAGAACTGGCGGAACAGCAAGGTCGCCGTCGCCGAGGCGATCAGCGGCAGCGCCAGCCCGGCGCGGGTATCAACCAAGGCGAGATCGGCGGCGACCTGATATGTCGGGATGATCCGCACCTCGACCGGCAGCATCAGGGTCACGAAGATCGCCCAGAAACAGAGCCGGCGCAGCGGAAAGCGGAAAAATACGACGGCGTAGGCGGAGGGCAGCGAGATCGCGATCTTGCCGATGGCGATCGTCAGAGCCATGACGAGGCTGTTCGCCATCATCTGCGCGACCGGCTGTCCACTGGTGCGAGCGGTGCCCTCAGTCATTGCCTCTCGCCAATTGGCCAGCAGATGCGGCCCGGGGAGGAGCGTCATCGGCGCGTCGAGGATGTCGGCGAGGCTTAGGCTCGAAGCGACAAAGGCGACGTAGACCGGGAACAGCACCAGCGCGATCCCCGCCCACAGGATCGCGTGCGGTATCCAGGCGCCTTTTCCGGAGCCCGCCACGCCGCCCGCTTACCCGTAATGGACGTGCCGCTCGACGAAGCGGAACTGAAGCGTGGTCAGAGCGATGACGATCGCCATCAGAATCACCGACTGCGCTGCCGAGCCGCCGATGTCGAGCCCGACGACGCCGTCGTACCAGACCCGGTAGACAAGGATTTCGGTCGCCTTCGCCGGTCCACCTTGGGTCACGTTCTGAATGATGCCAAAGGTGTCGAAGAAGGCGTAGACGATGTTGACGACCAGGAGAAAAAAGCTGGTCGGCGCCAAGAGCGGGAAGGTGATCCCCCAGAAGCGGCGCTGCGGTCCCGCGCCGTCGAGTGCCGCGGCTTCGAGGAGCGTCGTCGGGACCGCCTGCAACCCTGCAAGGAAGAACAGGAAATTGTAGCTGATCTGCTTCCAGGCTGCGGCGAGGATCACGAGAAGCAACGCCTGCCGGCTGTTCAACAGATAATTCCAGTCGACCCCGGCCCGGCGCAGCAGCGCTGCGACGACGCCGAGGCTGGGGTTGAACAGGAACAGCCACAACACGCCGGCAATCGCCGGAGCTATCGCGTAGGGCAGCATCAGAACGGTCTTGTAGAAGCCGGCGAACCGCACGACCGCAGCAGCCGCCGTCGCGAACAACAGTCCCGCGGCCAGCGCGAGAATCCCTACGGCGAGGCTGAACACAACCGTCACCTCGACCGACCCGAGGTAGGCGGAATCGCCGAGGACGGCGCGGAAATTTTCAAGCCCGACAAATCGCGTCGCGAGGCCGAAAGCGTCCTCGCGCCGCAGCGATTGCAGGATCGCCTGCGCCGCCGGCCACAGAAAGAAGACTAACGTGACCGCGAGCTGCGGCAGCAACAGCATCGCCGGAAACAGCCGGCCGGGAAAGAGCGCGCGGCGCTCCATCGGCGGCTTAATGACGCTATTGCCGCGTGTTCTGTTCGAACTGGCGCAAGAGCGCGTTGCCGCGTTTGACCGCGTTGTCGAGGGCGGCCTGCGCACCCTCTTTTCCGGCGAAGACCGCCTCCAGATCCTCGGCGATGAGGTCGCGGATCTGCACCAGATTGCCGAGGCGCAGGCCGCGCGAATTTTCGGTCGGTGGTTTCCGCGTCATCTCTATGACCGGGATCTCGCGGCCGGGGTTCTTTTCATAAAAGCCCGAGGCCTTGGTCGCCTCGTAGGCGGCCTTGGTGATCGGCAGGTAGCCCGTCTCCTCGAGCAGGGTCTGCTGCAAGCCTGTTTGCGACAAGAAGGTGAAGAACTTGGCAACCCCCTTGTATTCGGCCGCCGTCTTGCCCCCCATGACCCAGAGGCTGGCGCCGCCGATGATCGAATTCTGCGGCGCCCCGGCGACATCGGGGTAATAAGGCAGTTCGGCCATGCCGAACGGAAACTTTGCGCCGGCCTTGAAGATCCCGTAGGCGCCGGACGAAGTCTGGATCATGCCGCACTCGCCGTTAACGAACTTGCCCTCGGGCTGGGTTGTGCGCCCGCCATAGTCGAAGCTCTTGTCCTGCTGCGCCTTGGCCAGGTTGGCGATGTGCCGCACGACGGTCGGGTTGTTGATTTCGAGTTCGGCGTCGGCGCCGGCAAAGCCGTCGGCCTTGGAGGCGAAGGGGAGGTTGTGCCAGGCGCTGAACTGTTCGAGCTGGGTCCAGCTGATCCACCCTGCGGTCAGGCCGCATGGGATACCAGCGGCGCGCAGTTTTTCCGCGACGGCGAAGGTCTCGGGCCAGGTCTCTGGCGGCTTGTCGGGATCGAGCCCAGCCTTCCTGAAGGCGTCCTTGTTCCAATAGGCGATCGCGGTCGAGCTGTTGAACGGCAAAGACAGCGTCCGGCCGTCATTGGTGCTGTAATAGGCCGTCACCGCCGGCAGATAGGCGCCGGGGTCGAACGGTTCGCCGGCATCCTTCATCAACTGGTAGACCGGCATGACCGCCCCTTTCGCCGCCATCATCGTCGCTGTGCCGACCTCGAAAATCTGGATGATGTGCGGCGCATTACCGGCGCGATAGGCGGCGATTCCGGCGTTCATCGTCTCGGCGTAAGAGCCTTTGAACACCGGTACGATCTTGTAGTCGGTCTGCGAGGCGTTGAAGCCGGCGGCGATCTTGTTGACCCGCTCGCCATTGACCGAGGTCATCGCGTGCCACCATTGCAGCGGGATCGGATCGGCGTGCGCGGCTGCGAAGGTCGCGGCCATGCTTGCTGCAACGGCCAGAATCAGACCTCTCATCCCCTTCCCCCTGCGGCGTTGCGCTGACCTAACGGCAACGGGGTTGCGAAATCAAGACAAGTGCCGAAAGCTTTTATGACAGCATCCGTTGTGCTTGCCGAACAGGAGCCCAAGCGTGAGCTTTCGCGCCACTGCCGCCGATCCGAAGCCGATGCGCGGCGCGTCGGCCATAGAGGAGATTTGCCGGCAGGCGATGGCGCTCGATCTGGGGGCGCCGCTCTCGGTGCGCGTGAGCCCGCGGGCGCGGCGGGTTGGGCTCAGGATCGACGCTGCCGAGCGCACCGTCGAACTTGTGTTGCCGAAGGGTGTCGCGCCCGATGTGGGACTGCGCTTTCTAGCGGCCAAGCGCGGCTGGGTCGCGGCGCGGCTCGAGACGCTGCCGCGGCAGGTGCCGTTCGTCGAGGGTGCGGTTGTGCCGGTGCTGGGCTTGCCGCACCGCATCTGCCGCGAACTCGATCCGACGGCGCCGATCGCGGCGATTGTCGCGGGCGAGATCCGCGTGCGTGGCGATCCCCGGCATTTGCCGCGGCGGGTGCGCGACCATCTGGTGGACTTGGCGCGCGACGAACTGGCAGGGCGCGCCCGCCCGCTTGCCGCCCGCATCGGGCGCAAGGTGGCGCGGGTCGGGGTGCGCGACACCAAGAGCCGCTGGGGAAGCTGTTCGGGTCGCGGCAATCTGTCGTTCAGCTGGCGGCTGATCCTGACCCCGGAGCCGGTCATCGATTACGTCGTCGCGCATGAGGTGTCCCATCTCGTCGAGATGAACCACGGTCCCCGCTTCTGGCGCCTGCTGGCGAGCATGGTGTCCGACATCGATGCCCCGCAGGCCTGGCTCAAACAGCACCGCGGCCGGCTGTTCTCTTACGGTTGAGCGACCCTCCCGCCCGGAGTGGTTTCGTTAGAGCGCATGATCCAGACGAGGACGCCGAGACTCGGCAGGCAGGCGATCGTGCTGACGACAAAGAACGGCGCCCAGCCGAGCCGCTCGGCCAAATAGCCGCCCGAGGCGGCGAGCACATTCATTCCGACCGTCGCCAACGAGGACAGGAGCGCGTATTGCGTCGCGGTGAAAGCGCGGCTGCACAGCGCCGAGAGGTAGGCGACGAAGGCGGCCGACGCCATGCCGCCGGTCAGATTCTCGCCGCCGATCGTGAAGGCGAGCATGCCGACATCGTGTCCGGCCCAGACCTGCAGCACGTACATCAGGTTGGACAGCGCCTGCAGCCCGCCGCCGAGCAGGAGCGCGGCGAACACCCCGAGCCGCAGGACCAAGACTCCGCCGAGCGCCACCCCGGCGAGGGTCGCGATCACGCCATAGACCTTGGCGATCGTCGCCACCTCGACCTTGGTAAAGCCGAGACCGACGTAAAGCGGGTTTGACATCGAGCCGGCGAGCGCGTCGCCGAACTTGTAGAGAACAATGAAGGCGACGATCGCGGCGAGCCGGGCAGCGCCGTTTCGCCGGAACAAATCGAGGAAGGGCGCCGCCACCGCGCGCAGGAGCCACACCTTCGCCCGCGCCACCGCGCTGTCGCCGGGCAGCCATTCTGGCGGCTGCACCCCGCCGGGCTCCGGGGTAAGCCACACCGTCGCCATCCCGACGAACATCAGGGCGGCCATCACCGCATAGGCGAACCGCCAGCCGCCGAAGCTCGCCGCGTAGAGCGCGCCCGCACCCGAGGCGAGCATGCCGAAGCGGTAGCCCCATTGCGTCGCCGCCGCACCCGCACCCTGTTCCTCGGGTGACAACAACTCGATCCGGAAGGCGTCGATGACAATGTCCTGGCTCGCCGACAGAAAGGCTACGACAACCGCCGCCAGCGCGGTCGCGACAGGATCGTTCCTCGGATCTGTCATGCCGAGGGCGAGGATTGCCAAGACCAGCAGGAACTGGATCGTCAGCGCCCAGCTCCGACGCCGCCCGAGCCAAGCGGTCAGAAACGGGATCGGCAACCGGTCGATCAGTGGCGACCAGCACCATTTGAGGCTGTAGGAGAAGCGCACGAGGCCGAAGAGCCCGATCGCGGTCAGCGAGACGCCGGCCTCGGCAAGCCAGTACGACAACGTCCCAAAGGTCAACGCCAGCGGTAGCCCACTGGCGAAGCCCATCAGCAGGATCGCGATCAGCCGCGGCTCACGATAGACCGCGAGGGCGGAAAGCCAGCTCTTGCTGCGTGATCGAGATCGAACGCCGAGCGCCCTCTGGCCCCGGTCCTGTCCCAGCCGGTGGGGGAGGTTCGGCGCCCGCGAAGGCGAAGGACGAGGTTTCCCCACCGGCCCCGGGGTTGCTACGGCTTCTTGGCCTACTCGGCGTCGGCGGCGACCTGCATTTTGACGATGCGGTCGGGGTTGCTGACCGTGCCGTTCCGGGCCGGATCGCCCTTCTTGATCTGGTCGATGTATTCCATGCCGGAAACGACCTTGCCCCAGATTGTGTACTTGCCGTCGAGCGAGCGCTCGGGCGCGAACATGATGAAGAATTGGCTGTCGGCGCTGTCGGGATCGGAGGCGCGCGCCATCGAGACCGTGCCGCGGACATGCTTTTCGTTCGAGAATTCCGCCTTGAGCTTGTGGCCGGAACCGCCGGTCCCGTCGCCGCGCGGATCGCCGGTCTGGGCCATGAAGCCGCCGATCACCCGGTGAAACGCGATGCCGTCGTAGAAGCCGCGCCGCACCAAGGCTTTGATCTGCGCCACTGTCTGCGGCGCCAGATCGGGCCGCATCTCGATGACGACGCGGCCCGTCGGCACGTCCAGATAAAGCGTGTTTTCGAGATCTGCCGCCATCGCCCTGCCTCCGAAAAAGAGCGCCGTGATGAGCAGGAAAAGCCGACCCAACGCTGCCACTACCGATTTCCTGTCGAGCAAAACGGGGCCGACCTTACGCGAAGCGGCGGCACCGCGATACTCGTTCACGCGCGACGCTCGTACCACCCGCCGCGCCGGAAGCGTTCGAGATAGGTGGGCAGGATCGCTTCGACCGGGGTGGCGGCGATGGCGAGGCTCTTGAGCGTCATCGCGCTCGAGGAGACGACATTGTCGTGTTTCAGTAGCTCCACTTGATCAGGGGTCAACGGCGGGTCGGGGAGAAGCGACATCAATCGCGCCTGCAGCGTAGCAAGCCCGAAGGGCAGGTTGACGAAGAGCCGCTTGCGCCGGATCTCGACCAGCATCAATTCCAGAAGCTCACGCAGGGTGTAGACCTTGGGGCCGCCCAGTTCGTAGGTGCGCCCCATTGCCGCCGGTTCTTCGAGGCAGGACATGACCGCGGCTGCGACATCATCGACATAGACCGGCTGCATCCGCGTCTCGCCGCCGCCGATCAGCGGCATCACCGGGGAGACCATCGCGATGGCGGCGAATCGGTTGAAGAACTGGTCTTCCGGGCCGAATACGACCGACGGGCGTAGGATCGTTACGGTCGGAAAGGCGTCGCGCACCGCCTGTTCGCCCGCCGCCTTGCTGCGCGCGTAGGCCGAGGTCGAGCGCGGATCGGCGCCGATCGCCGAGATGTGCACAAAGCGCTCGATGCCGGCGTCGCGCGCCAATCGCGCCAGCCGCGCGGGCCCGGTGTGGTGTATCAGGTCGAGCGTCTGCCTACCGCTTTCGCGCAGGATGCCGACACAGTTGACGAGCGCGTCGTTGCCGGCAAGGAAGGCCGGCAGCACGTCTTCGTCGCCGATCGACACGTTCAGGGTCGCGATCTGGCCGACATTGCCCATCGGCTTCAAAAACTTGGCCTCCTCGGCGTTGCGGCAGCCGACGGCCACGACATCGCCGCGGGCGGCCAGCCGCCTGACAACGTATCGGCCGATAAAACCCGATCCGCCGAGCACGACGGTTCGGCGATATGCCATGCTCTCCCCCGCCAGCATCGACCGCTATGAGGCCGCGCAGCCCTCTTCTATAACGCAGCGCGGGCGGTGCCGAAAGAACATGGCCGCCCTCGCAGCAAAGGAAATCGAGGGATGAGCGACCAATCGCGGATCAGCAACGCGTTTCCGGTACCGCAGCGGATGAAGGCCTGGGTGCTGGGGGGACCCGAGGAACTCTTCTTCGTCGACAAGCCGGTGCCGCAGCCGCAGGCGGCCGAAGTGCTGGTACGGGTCGATGCTGTGGCGATATGCGCCACCGACCTCGAAATCCTGCGCCACGGCGTGCCAGCGACGGTCGAGGGCGGCCTCCCGTTCAATAAGAATTTCACGATCGGTCACGAATATATGGGAACCGTGGTTGGGCTCGGCCCGGCGGTTGACGAATATGCGATCGGCGACCGGGTCACGGTCGAAGTCCACGCCGGCTGCGGCCGCTGCCCGCGCTGTCGCCAGGGGATGTACACCTCCTGCCTGAATTACGGGGATCGGGCAAAGGGGCACCGCGCCAACGGCTTCACCACCGACGGCGGCTTCGCCGAATACGCGGTCAACAACATCAACACGCTCGTCCACGTTCCGGACGACATGACCGACGCCGAGGCGACGCTTGTCGTCACCGCCGGCACCGCGATGTACGGGCTGGATGTGCTGGGCGGGCTGGTCGCCGGCGAGGGCGTCGCAGTGACCGGGCCGGGACCGATCGGGCTGCTCGGCGTGGGTGTGGCCAAGGCGCTCGGCGCCGACCCCGTGATCTTGACCGGGACGCGCGACCCCCGGCTCGAACTCGGAAAAAAGCTCGGCGCCGACCATATCATCAATGTCCGACGCGAAGACGCGGTTGATGCGGTCCGGCGGATCACCGGCGGCAAGGGCGTGCAGTTCGTCATCGAGTGCTCGGGCGCCCCGACCGCGCTCGACGAGGCGGCGCGGATGGTGGACCGCGGCGGTCGGATCTGCCTCGCCGCCTTTCCGCACGAGCCGGCGCCCGTCGATATCGCTCACATCGTGCGCAACAATATTTATGTCTATGGAATCCGGGGCGAGGGGCAGAGCGCGACGCACCGGGCGATGGCGATGATGAAGCAGAAGCGCTTCGACGCCCGACTGATCCACACGCACACCTTTGCGCTCGCGGAGTTGCCGATGGCGCTCAAATACGCGCGCGAGCGGATCGAGGATGCGATCAAGGTAGTGGTCAAGACGGCGCCCGATCGCCATTGACATCGGCTTGAGGCGGACCTATGTCCCGCGGTTCCAAGCCCAGGTGGCGGAATTGGTAGACGCGCTAGATTCAGGTTCTAGTGGGCGAAAGCTCGTGGAAGTTCGAGTCTTCTCCTGGGCACCATATTGTAAGTTCGCACCTCATCGCCGGGGCGGCAGATGACCCATTTTCTGCACCGGGGCGATCTGCCCGAGGGCGTGGATTTCGGCGCATCCGTCGCGATCGACACCGAGGCGATGGGCCTCAACCCTCACCGCGACCGCCTTTGCCTGGTGCAGCTTTCCGCCGGCGATGGCGACGCTCATCTCGTCCAGTTCGAACAGGGCGCCTACGACGCGCCGCGATTGCGTCGTCTGCTCGCAGATCTCGACGTGACGAAGCTCTTTCATTTCGCCCGATTCGATCTCGCCATGCTGTACCGGTATCTTGGGGTCATGGCGACTCCGGTCTACTGCACCAAGATCGCGTCGCGGCTGGTGCGGACCTTCACCGACCGGCACGGGCTGCGCGACCTATGCAAGGACCTCCTCAACATCGATTTGTCGAAACAGCAGCAAAGCTCCGATTGGGGCGCCAACTCCTTGAGCGAGGAGCAGTTGCGCTACGCCGCCTCGGACGTGCTGCATCTGCATGCGTTGCGCGCGCGACTCGATTTGATGCTGGCGCGGGAGGGACGCGAGGCGTTGGCTCGCTCGTGCTTCGAATTCCTGCCGCATCGCGTGCTGCTTGATCTCGGCGGCTGGGCGGAGCAAGACATCTTCGCGCACTGACGGGCGCACTCACGGGGGGTGCATTTCCTGGTGCAACGATCGAGCGCGACGAGCCTGTCGTCGGCACCTAAAGGTGGGGCGGCGGCGATGCGGCGAGACGCCGATCTCGCGGTCGCTCGTCGCGTCATCCAAGCAGAAATCAGCGGTCTCGAAAGTCTCGCGGCGTCGCTCGACGAGGCGTTCGCCGCCGCGGTCCAGATGAGCGCGGCGGTCAGAGGACGGGTCATCGTCACTGGTGTCGGCAAGAGCGGCCACGTCGCGCGAAAGATCGCCGCCACTCTGGCTTCGACCGGGACAACAGCGCAGTTCGTTCATCCGGTCGAGGCCAGCCACGGCGACCTCGGCATGGTCGGAGCCGCCGATGCGGTGCTGGCCCTGTCGAATTCGGGGGAGACGGCGGAACTCGCCGACATCATCGCCTATACGCGGCGCTTCGACATCCCGCTGATCGCCATAACCAGCGGCGCGCGCTCGACATTGGCGCAGGCGGCCGATGTCGTCCTGCGGCTGCCCGGCGCGGCCGAGGCCTGTCCGATGGGGCTGGCGCCGACTACCTCGACGACGATGATGATGGCGCTTGGCGACGCGCTGGCGCTCGCGCTGATCGAGCGGAAGGGGTTTTCGTCGGCGGATTTTCGCCGCATCCATCCGGGCGGACGGCTGGGGCGCCGGCTGCTGCGGGTCGCCGACATCATGCATGCAGCCGCCACCGTGCCGCTCGTCGCACATGAAGCAGCCATGTCAGAGGCGCTTCTGGTCATGACCGCCAGCGGTTTCGGCTGTGTCGGCGTGCGCGATGATCGGGGCCGGCTCACCGGCGTCATCACCGACGGCGATCTGCGGCGGCATATGGACGGCGCGCTTCTGGCGCGCAAGGTGAGTGAAGTCATGCATCCTTCACCGAAAACGATCGGCGCCGCTGCGCTCGCCGCCGAAGCGTTGGGGGTGATGAACCGGAACGCCATCACGGCGTTGTTCGTTGTCGATCGGTCGCAGCGTCCGATTGGGTTTTTGCACATGCACGACTGCCTGCGCGCCGGTGTGGCATGATGGGGCGAGGCGGATTGGGCGCGCTGGATCAGCAGGTGGGCCCGGAAGTGGGCCGCAGGCCGGCGCCGCAGCTGCATGGCCTGCGGAGGTGGCGGCGCGGCAGGACGGTCGACCGCTACAGCCGCCGGGTTGCGCTCCTCAAACGGGTGCTGCCGGCGATCGGATTGACCCTGCTGCTGCTGGTTGCGGCGTGGCCGCGGCTGGTGCCGCTTTGGGAGAGCGTGCGGTTCAGCCTGCCGACGATCGATCTGCGCGAAGCGCGCGAACTCAAGATGCTCAACCCCCGCTATGCCGGCCTCGATCGCGAAGGCCGCCCTTTCGTGCTGACTGCGGAGGTCGGCCGCCAGGTGCCGGACCGCAACGATTTGATGTCGCTCGAGAGGCCCGAGGCCGATTTGACCTTGCGTCCGGGCACGGTTGTCGCGCTGAGTTCGGCGACGGCGCTCTATCAAACTCAGGCGCAGCTGCTCGATCTGTTCGACGATGTCGTGATGGTTCATTCGAATGGGACGCGGTTCGTGACGCGCCGCGCGCATGCGGATTTAGCCGCGAATATCGCCGACGGCCATGATCGGGTCGAGGGGCACGGCCCGTCTGGCGACATTGCAGCGCAGGGCTTTCGGATTGCGGACAAAGGGGAAAGCATTGCTTTCATCGGTCCGGCCCAGCTGGTGTTGAAGGGGGCGCAACCCCACCATGCTGCGCCCCCGCCGCCGACTGTGCCAGCCGAGGTGGCGCATGCCGCGGCTGCGGTCGAGGCGGCGGCGCTGGCATTGCCGGCTCCGGTCGACGCGCCGCCACCGGCTGCCAAGCCGCAGCAGCCGGCGACGAAGCCGCATCCGGCCAAGGAGCAGCCTACGGAAGCGGCGCACCGGACGGGCAAACCCCTTGCAGCCAGGGTGAAGCGCCATGCCGATTGAAGCGGCGGATGGGATCGAGCGGCGACGTCCGATCGCGCCGCTGCGGCCCCTTTTGGTCCGGCTGGCGGCGCTGCTGGCGCTCTGTCTTGCGGCGAGCCTGCCAGCAGGCGCCCAAGGGCTCAATCTTGGCAATATCCCCGACGACAAACCGGTCGAGATTTCGGCCGACTTCGGCATTGAGTGGCGGCAGGACGCTCAGGTCTACATCGCTCGCGGCAACGCCGTGGCCAAGCGTGGTGCCAACGAGGTGCACGCCGACGTGCTGACCGCCCATTATCGTCCGAGCAAGACCAAGAATCCGGATGGCGGTACTGAAATCTACCGGCTCGACGCCGATGGGCATGTCGTCATCAAGGGCGAGACCCAGAGTGTCATCGGCGACCAGGCCGTCTACGACGTCGACCAGCAGATCGCGGTCGTCACCGGCAAGGCGCTGAAGCTGACGACGTCGACCGACACGGTGACGGCGCGCGACAGTCTCGAATGGTACGATCAGCAGCAGATGGCGGTCGCCCGCGGCGACGCCGTGGCGGCGAAGGAGGACAAGCGCATCCGCGCCGATGTCCTGACCGCCTATCTGACGAAGGAAAAAACGGCTTCCGCCGACGGCAAACCTCCGGTCAAGGCGATAAAACAATCGTCGCCGCCCAAACCCGCCGCGGCCAATGCGCTCGGCCAGGGGGGCAGTTCGAAGATCAGTCGGGTTGACGCGCAGGGGAACGTCGTCGTGTCGACCGCCACCGACGTCGCCCGCGGTGATTATGGCGTGTACAATGCCGACACCGGCATCGCCACGCTCCTCGGCAATGTCACGATCACCCGCGGACAGAACGCGATCAGAGGACAGTATGCCGTCATCGACCTCAACAACAACATCAGCCGCATGATGACCGTCGCCGCCAAGCCCGGCCAGCCGGCGCCGCGCGTCGAAGGTCTGTTCGTGCGCCAGGACAATTCGGGCGGTTCGCCACCGGACGGCTCGAAGTCCGGGGAAAAGCCTGCTGCCGGGGACCGCAAGCCGTGAGGCGGGCGGTCAGGACGCGGCCGGTCGCCGCCGCTGGCTGGCCGAGGCTCGTCGCCGCCAATCCCGATCTGCCGGCGCCCGGGCTGACCGGCCGTGGACTCGGCAAGAGCTTCAAGCGCCGGCCGGTGTTGCGCGGAGTCAACATCTCGGTCGCCCGAGGCGAGGTGGTCGGGCTGCTCGGCGCCAACGGGGCAGGCAAGACCACCTGCTTCTACATCATCACGGGTTTGATTGCGGCCGATACCGGGACGGTCACGCTCGATGGCCGCGACATCACCGACCTGCCGATGTACCGCCGCGCACGCCTCGGCATCGGCTATCTGCCGCAGGAGGCCTCGATCTTTCGCGGGCTGACCGTCGAACAGAACATCCGCGCCATCCTCGAACTGGCGGAGCCGTCGCCGGAGATGCGCGAGGCCATGCTCGAGGAACTGCTGGCCGAGTTTGCGATCGACCATTTGCGCCGCGCTCCGGCGATGGCGCTGTCGGGCGGCGAACGGCGAAGATGCGAGATCGCGCGCGCTCTTGCGACCCAGCCGCACTTCATCCTTCTCGACGAGCCGCTCGCAGGCATTGACCCGATCGCGGTCGCGGACATCCGAGACCTTGTCGCCCATCTGAAGGACCGCGGCATCGGTGTCCTGATCACCGATCATAACGTACGCGAGACGCTCGATATCGTCGATCGCGCGTATATTTTACATGATGGTCAGGTCCTGATGGAGGGGATTCCCGCCGAAATTGTTGCCGATGTCGATGTAAGACGCGTTTTCCTCGGCGAGCGGTTTAGCCTATAAGGCGCTCCGAACGGAGCGTGATGTGAGTAAGATAGGTTTTTCCCAGCGGCTTGAGCTTCGCCAGTCGCAAGCTTTGGTGATGACCCCGCAGCTGCAGCAGGCGATCAAGATGCTGCAGCTGTCCAATCTCGAACTGAGCGATTTCATCGAAGCCGAGGTGCAGCAGAACCCGCTGCTCGAGCGCCGCGAGCCGTTGCCGCAAGAGGCCGAGCCCGCTCGCGAAGCGGCGCCCGCGGAGGATGGGCTTCCCGTCGCGCTGCCCGAAACATTGAGCGGCGACTTCACCCCAGATGCTTCGGAGCACTGGCAGGCTGCCGCCGGCGCCGAGGGGGACGGCTCGCTCGATTTCGGCGGGGAGGCGCAGTCCTGGCCGAACCGCAACGGCACACTGGGCGCGCACGACCGCGTTGGCTTCGAGCAGACCGCCACCCGGCCGCGCACCCTGCGGGAGCACGTGATCGAACAGATCGGTGCCGATCTCGATCAGGGTGACCGGGTGATCGCGCTCCACCTGCTCGATCTTCTGGACGAGGCGGGCTACATCAGCGGGTCGCTCGACAGCATCGCCAGCCTGCTCGGCTGCAACCTGGCGCGGGTCGAGGCGGTCCTGTCGCGGCTGCAGCAGTTCGAGCCATCCGGCATCTTCGCCCGTGATCTGACCGAGTGCCTGGCCTTGCAGCTGCACGACCGGAACCGTCTCGATCCAGCAATGCAGGCGCTGCTCGATAATCTGCCATTGCTGGCGGCGCGCAACATCCCGGCGCTGGTGCGGGTCTGCCACGTCGACAGCGAAGACATCGTCGAGATGATCGCCGAGATCAAATCGCTCGACCCTCGGCCCGGACTGGCCTTCGACCCGCCGCTAGCGCAGCCCGTCGTCCCCGACATCCTGATGCGGGCGCAACCCGACGGCTCGTGGATCGTGGAACTCAACAGCGAGACCCTGCCGCGAGTCCTGGTTAACAACACCTATTACGCGCGGGTCAGCCGGGCGACGCGGAGCAAGGCCGAAAAGGACTATCTAAGCGATCGTTTGCAGGCCGCCAATTGGCTGGTCAAATCGCTGCATCAGCGCGCCACCACGATCCTCAAGGTGGCCGCCGAAATCGTGCGGCAGCAGGACGCCTTCTTTCGCCGCGGCGTGCAATCGCTGCGGCCGCTGATCCTGCGCGACATCGCCGATGCAATAGGTATGCATGAGAGCACGGTCAGCCGAGTGACCAGCAATAAGCACATGGCAACGCCGCGCGGGCTCTATGAGCTGAAATATTTCTTCACTTCGTCAATCCCGGCGGCGGGCGGCGGCGACGCACATTCGGCCGAGGCGGTGCGCCACCGCATCCGTGGGCTGATCGACCGCGAGGCGGCCGAGCATACGCTTTCTGATGAGCGGATCGTCGAGTTGCTGCAGCGCGAGGGTGTGGACATCGCCCGCCGCACTGTCGCCAAGTACCGCGAGGCAATGCGGATTCCGTCTTCGTCGAAGCGGCGGCGCGACAAGCTTCTGGCGTTGTGAGCCGGCGGCAGAAATCGGCGGCGGGGGCCTGCGGCGCTTGACCGTGGTCGCGAGCGGCCCCACCTTCGGCATCGGGGCTTGCGCCGGGATGCATGCGATCGGATCGATGCAGCTGACCATCACAGGCAAACAGATCGACACCGGCGAGGCGTTACGCCGCCATGTCGAGAGCGGTTTACACGCCATTCTCGAACGCTATTTCGGAAGTGCGATCGAGGCGCACGTCGTGGTCGCGCGCGAGGCGCACCTGACGCGCTGCGACCTTTCGGTCCATGTCGGCCGCGGCATCGAGGTCAACGCCGGCGCCGCCGCCACCGAACCCTATGCCGCTTTCGACGCCGCAGCCGAGCGTATCGCCAAGCAGTTGCGGCGCTACAAGCGCTGGCTGCGCGACCATCACGCCAAGGCGAAAGAAGCCGTCGAGCAGGCGACAAATTATGTGCTGGCGCCGGTCGCGGAAGAGGCGGAGGATGACGCGGTGCCCTCGCAGAGCGACGGCGGCAGCCCGGCGGTGATCGCCGAAATTCGCACCGATCTGCCGCACCTGACCGTCGGCGAAGCGGCGATGCGTCTCGACTTGGCGGGCGCGCCAGTGCTGCTGTTCCGCAACCGCTCGCACGGCGAACTCAACCTTGTCTATCGTCGGGAGGACGGGCATATCGGCTGGATCGATCCCGAACTCGACCCGGCGCGGCGACAGCCGCGGCGCGATGCCTGACGCCGGCAAGCGCAGATGTCAGAACCCTCATTCCTTCGCCGCTATATGCGGCGCGCCGGGGCTGACCGGATCGCTTGATGGAGATCGCCGATCTGATCGACCCGAAGAGCGTGCTCTCGCAATTGCGGGTGACCAACAAGAAGCAGGCGCTTCAGGATCTCGCCAAACGTGCCGCGGCGATCACCGGGATTCACGAGCGCACGATCTTCGACGTGCTGACCGAACGCGAGCAGCTCGGCACGACCGGTATCGGTATGGGGATCGGCATCCCGCATGGCAAATTGCCGGGGCTCACCAGGCTGTCGGGTGTGTTCGCAAGGCTCGATCGCCCGATCCCGTTCGAGGCGATCGACGATCAGCCGGTCGATCTTTTGTTCCTGCTGCTCGCCCCGGAGACTGCCGGCGCCGAACATTTGAAGGCGCTCGCCCTGGTCTCCCGCCTGCTGCGCGACCGCGAATTTTGCGAAAAGCTGCGCGGTACCGACAATGCCGACGCGCTCTACGCGCTTCTGACCGATCGCACGGAGAGTGACGTGGGCTGAGGCGGCTCGCCCTTCAGTGCACGCTCAGCGGCTCGAGATCGTGCTGCCTCACCGTGGCGAAGGCGACGTCTCGGTCGGTAAGGACGGCGATCTCAGTCCCGTCTGCGGCATGCACGGCATAACCGGTCGCGCCGTCGATGACGACTGCCTTGATGTAGGCAAGGTTCTGCATGCCGAGCAGCGCCATATCCTTTGGCGACATGTGCCGTATCCGTTCGATCTCGTTCATTTCATGCTTCCTTTCGACGCCTCGCCGGCGCCCGCCCCACTCCTGACGTCGCCCGTTCCGCTCCTGATTTCGACCGTCCGCACGCGGCTCTCGATTTCCGGACGGATCAGATCGATGTGCAGCAGCCCGTTGTCGAGCCATGCTCCGTTAACCTCGATCCCTTCGGCCAGCACAAAGGAGCGCTGAAACTGGCGGGCGGCGATGCCGCGATGCAGATAAACCCGTTGCCCGTCGTCGGCCTGCTTGCCGCGCACGACAAGCTGGCTGTCCTCGACGGTGATGCTGAGGTCCTGCATCGTGAAGCCGGCGACGGCGAGCGTGATCCGCAACGCATTTTCGCCGAGCTGCTCGATGTTGTAGGGCGGATAGCCGTCTGTCGAGATTTTGCTGACCCGATCGAGCGCCCGCTCGAAATGGTCGAACCCCAGCAGGAGGGGCGAATTGAACAGCGACAATCGCGACATGCGATTTCCCCTCATCGTTGAGCGAGAACCGGCGGCCGGGCCCGCTTTGCAGCACCCGAGCGCGCAGCATGTTTTGGTTCCGGTTATTTGGGATCGGCTGGAACGCAATCAAGCAAGCGGCGCATAAGGGCGCTTCCGGGTGGGGATGACCGTTCCCATATCATCGCGTGAAAAGCGCATGTCCGGGAAACTTTGGCGATGAAGAGGCGGCTGTTCGATTGGCGCATTCTACTGGCGCTTTGCTGCTGCGTGAGCCTCTGGCTGGCGCCCGCGATCGCCGAGGCGCGTGGCGGCCATTCCTTCGGCGGCCGACCATCGAGCATGGGCAGCCGTGGGTCGCGCACCTGGGACAACAACAACGCCCAACCCTTCAGCCGCAGCGTGACGCCGCAGCCGACGCCGCAGGCGCCGGGCATGGCCCCGCCGGGATCGGCCTATGGCGGCAGCTTCTTTCAGCGCCATCCGTTTCTGACGGGGCTGGCGGGCGGGCTGATCGGCTCGTGGCTCTTTGGGCACAGCGGTCTTGCCGCCGACGGCAGCGGCGCATCGGGCATCGGCATCCTGTTCGAACTGGCGCTGATCGGCGTCCTCATTTTCATCGGCGTCCGCCTCTTTCGGCGATGGCGGGCGGCGAATGGCGGTTGGAGCGGCGGTTCGGCGCTGCTGCCGCGTTCGGCCGGCGCGGCCGCGGCTCCGGTGCTGCGGCATGACCGTGGTCGCGACATCAGCCTCGCCGACGCCGATCTCGACGGCTTCCAGTCGATCCATCGACAGGTGCAGGAGGCGTGGAGCGACGGCGATCTGGGCCGGCTGCGGCGGCTGATGGCACCCGAAATGCTGGGCTATTTCTCCGAGGAGCTGACGCGCAACGCCAGCCGCGGCGTGCAGAACCAGGTTTCCGACGTGCGGCTGGTCAAGGGCGAGCTGACCGAGAGCTGGGAGGAGGGCGACCTGCAATACGCTACCGCGCTGATGCGCTGGAGTGCGGTCGACTTCTTCGCCCGTCTCGCCCGTTCGCCGGGAGACGCCGACTACATTGCCGGCGGCGATCCTAGTCGCCCGACCGAGGCCGAGGAGATGTGGACCTTTGTGCGCCGTCGCGGCGGCGACTGGCTGCTCTCCGCGATCCAGCAGGTCTGAGAGCTGTAAGGAGGCCGGTCAGGGCCAGGCGGCGAGCGGCGGCAGCGACATCAGGATTGCCTCGACATTGCCGCCGGTCTTGAGGCCGAATTGTGTGCCGCGGTCGTAGAGCAGGTTGAATTCGACATAGCGGCCTCGCCGGAAGAGTTGGTGCTGCCGCTGCTCCTCGGTCCAGGCCTGCCGTATCCGGGCGCGTACAATTGCTGGGTAGGCCGTCGAGAAAGGCTTCGCCCACCGCGATGACAAAGGCGAAGTCCCGCTCCCAGTTGCCGCTGTCGAGATAGTCGAAAAAGATGCCGCCGGCGCCGCGCGGCTCGTTGCGGTGCTTCAGAAAGAAATACTCGTCGCACCAATCCTTGAAGCGCTGGTGACAATTCGGATCGTAGCCGATGCAAGCGGCAGCGAGCGCCGGTGAAACCGGTCGGCAGCTTCCGCATCGGGATAGATGGGCGTCAGATCGGCGCCACCGCCGAACCAGGCCCTGGCGGTGACGATGTGCCGCGTGTTCAGATGCACCGCCGGGACCAACGGCGAGCGCGGATGGGCGACGAGCGACACCCCGCTCGCCCAGAACCGAGGGTCCTCCTTGGCGCCGGGAATGTCGTTGCGGAACTCGGGCGAAAACTCGCCCGACACGGTCGAGATGTTGACGCCGATCTTCTCGAAAACCGGGCCGCGCATGATCGCGATTGTGCCGCCGCCCCCGCCGTCACGCTGCCATGTTTCGCGCACGAACCGGCCGGGCGGCTCAGCCCCGGGACAGCCGTCGGCATACTCGTCCTCGATCGCCTCGAAGGCCGCGCAAAGCCGATCGCGCAGCTCGGCGAACCAGGCTGCCGCCCGCTCGCAGCGATCCGGGTCGGTAGGAAACCGGGTCGCGTTCACGGCTCGGGGAAGCCGCCGGTCTGGCGCAGCGCCTCGGCGAGCGCGATCGCGCCGGCGACCGCGACATTCAGCGAGCGCGCGGCGGTCGCAGGGGAATGCGCACCCGCGCGTCGGCGGTCCGATGCACGAACTCCGGAACGCCGGCACTTTCGCGGCCGAGCAGCAGCGTGTCGCCGGCGGCGAACGCGAACCGGTGCAGCTCATCTCCGCCGCGACGTCGTCAACAGCACCAGGCGCGAGACCGGCGTCCCGTCGGGCGAGAAACGCCTCCCAAGAAGCGTGGCGGCATATCGTCGACCTCCGGCATAATCGAGCGCCGCCCGCCGGAGTCGGCGGTCGTCCGGCACGAACCCGAATGGCTCGATCAGGTCGATCGGCACCGCGAAACAGGCGCCGAGACGCGCAACAGCGCGCCGGCATTCTGCGGGATGTCCGGCTCGAACAGCGCAAGGCGCAAACAACCTCCAATGCCGGGGGTTGCAGGAGCGGGGCGCGCGCATCGTAGCAACGCGCGCCGATCAGCCGGCTTTGCCGCCAATTTATGCGGCAGTCTGTCACATAGTTCGGCTGATTCAAGCGTATAGCTTCCCCCGGCGGGGGGCTGCCGGGGGGTAAGCGGCGGACAGAGGGGTATTGGATGGCCGACACGGCGCACTCAGAGACGCATGGCGATGCACATGCACGGCGGCACGCGTCGCGATTTCCTCATCTCTGACCGCCGGCGCGCTCGGCGCCGTCGGCGCCGCGATCGGCGGTCTGGCCGTTCATCGATACGCTCAACCCGGCGCGCGACACGCTGGCGCTGGCGACCACCGAAGTCGATCTGTCGCCGGTCCAGGTCGGTCAGCGACTGACCGTGCCATGGCGCGGCAAGCCGATCTTCATCGACCACCGCACGCCGGCAGGAAATCGAGCAGGCGGAGCAGGTCAACGTCTCGGATCTGCGCGACCCGCAACCGGATTCGGCCCGCGTCAAGAAGCCGGAGTGGCTCGTCATGATCGGGGTTTGCACCCATCTCGGCTGCATCCCGCTCGGGCAGAACCCGGCGACGACCGGGGTTCGTACGGCGGCTGGTTCTGCCCCTGCCACGGCTCGGTCTACGATACCTCCGGACGAATCCGGCAGGGGCCGGCGCCGCTAAATCTGGTCATACCGCCCTACGAATTTACCTCCGACACGGCGATCAAGATCGGCTAGGAACGCTATGGCAAGAACTTCAGGCGGCACGCCCGAGGCCGAGGGAACTGTCGTCCACCCGCGGGATGGCCGGACACCAGGACCGGGCGAACGATCCAGTGGATCGATTATCGTCTGCCGATCTTGTCCGCGCTGCGGGCCGATCTCGGCATATATCCGACACCGGTCAATCTCAATTACTGGTGGAATTTCGGCTCGCTGGCCGGGATCATCCTGGTCATCATGATCGCGACCGGCGTTGTGCTCGCGATGCACTACACCGCCAACGCCGACCTCGCCTTCGGCTCGGTCGAGCGCATCATGCGCGACGTCAATTATGGATGGCTGCTGCGCTACATCCATGTCGAACGGCGCGTCGATGTTCTTTCTGATCGTCTACATCCACCTGTTCCGCGGCTTGTATTACGGATCGTACAAATATCCGCGCGAATTGCTGTGGATCCTCGGCGTCGTCATTCTGCTGCTGATGATGGCGACCGCGTTCATGGGTTATGTGCTGCCCTGGGGCCAGATGAGCTACTGGGCCGCGACCGTCATCACCAACCTGTTCTCGGCGATCCCGCTGATCGGCAGATTCGATCGTGACGCTGCTGTGGGGCGGGTTCACGGTCGCCAACCCGACGCTGAACCGCTTCTATTCGCTGCATTATCTGCTGCCGTTCGTGATCGTCGCGGTGGTGTTTCTGCATCTGATGGCGCTGCATCAGCACGGCTCGAACAATCCGCTCGGCATCGACCGGCGCGGCCCGCAGGACTCGATCCCGTTCCATCCATATTACACGGTCAAGGACATGTTCGGGTTGTGCGTGTTCCTGCTGTTCTTCGCGATCTTCGTGTTCTACGCGCCGAACGTCCTGGGGCACCCGGACAATTACATCCCCGCGAACCCGATGGTGACGCCGCCGCATATCGTGCCGGAGTGGTACTTCCTGCCGTTCTACGCGATCCTGCGCTCGGTGCCCGACAAGCTCGCTCGGCGGTTGATCCTGATGTTCGGCGCGGTCCTGATTCTGTTCGTCGTGCCGTGGCTCGACACCTCGCCGGTGCGCAGCGCCCGGTTCCGGCCGATCTATCGTGTCTTCTCGTGGTTTCTGGTGATCGACGCGATCGTGCTGGGCTATGTCGGCAGCCAATCTGCCGCAGGGCGCGATCGTCACGATCGGCCAGATCGCCACCGCCTATTATTTCATCCACTTCCTGATACTGATGCCGCTGATCGGGAAGCTCGAAACGCCGCGCCCGCTGCCGCTGAGCATCGGCGCCGCCGTGCTCGGGCCCGGTGCGGCGCAACCGGCCCATGCCGCGCGCGCGGAGAGAGCCTGACATGCGAACATTTGCGCTCGGCGACCCTGGTCGCCTTGCTTCGTCCTGAGCGCCGCCGTGCCGCTCGGCGCGGGCTCAGGAGGAGAGGCCGGAGCCGCCGGAACAGCACTGGTCGTTCGACGGCGTGTTCGGCACCTATCGACCGGGCCGCGCTGCAGCGCGGCTTCCAGGTCTACAAAGAGGTCTGCTCCGCCTGCCACCACCTCAAGTATGTGTATTTCCGCGATCTGGCCGCGCTCGGCTACACCGAGGACCAGATCAAAGGCATCGCCGCGTCCTGGCCGCAGCAGGTGACCGACGGGCCGGACGACACCGGCCAGATGTTCCAACGCCCGGCGCGGCCGTCAGATCGCATCCCCGGCCCGTTCCCGAACGACCAGGCCGCGCGGGCCGCCAACAATGGCGCCTTGCCGCCCGACCTGTCGCTGATCGCGAAAGCGCGCGAGGGCGGCCCCGACTACGTCTACGCGATCCTGACCGGGTATGTGGAGCCGCCGCCCGATTTCCAATTGATGCAGGGGATGTATTACAACGCGTATTTCCCCGGTCATCAGATCAAGATGCCGCCGCCGCTCAGCCCGGACCAGGTCACGTTCGCCGACAAGACGCCGGCTACGGTCCCGCAAATGGCGCACGACGTCGTCGTCGTTCCTGATGTGGGCGGCGGAGCCGAACCTCGAGCAGCGCCACCGCATCGGCTTCAAGGTCATGCTGTTCCTGCTGGTCACGACCGGCGTCTTTTACGCCGCGAAGCGTAAGATCTGGTCGCGCATTCGCCATTGATACGGGTCGGCACCGCGATGCCCCCGCGGAGCTTGAGCCATGACCGACCGCGTCATTGGCATAATCGGCGGCAGCGGGCTTTACCGGATCGACGGGCTGTCCGATGTCGCGTGGCGCCGGGTTGAAAGCCCGTTCGGCCCGACCTCGGACGAATTCTGCTTCGGCACGCTCGACGGACAGCCGGTCGTCTTTCTGCCGCGGCACGGGCGCGGCCACGTCTTGCCGCCCTCGGCGATCAATTTTCGCGCCAATATCGACGCGCTGAAGCGCTGCGGCGTCGACCGACATCGTCTCGCTTATCGGCGGTCGGCAGCTTGCGCGAGGATTTCGCGCCCGGCGATTTCGTCGTTGTCGATCAGTTCGTCGACCGCACCTTCGCCCGCGACAAGAGCTTTTTCGGGCCAGGCTGCGTCGCGCATGTTTCGATGGCGCATCCGGTTTGCGGCCGCATCGGCGACGCGCTCGCCGCCGCCGCGCCAGCGGTCGGTCTCGCCGGTCAAGCGCGGCGGCACCTATCTCGTCATCGAAGGTCCGCAATTCTCGACGCTGGCCGAGAGCGAACTCTACCGCTCCTGGCGCTGCGACGTGATCGGGATGACCAACATGCCCGAGGCCAAGCTCGCCCGCGAGGCCGAGATCTGCTACGCGACCGTGGCGATGGTCACCGATTACGATTGCTGGCACCCCGGCCACGAGGCGGTCACGGTCGAGATGATCCTGTCGGTGCTCGACGCCAATGCCGAGACGCGCTCGCGCGCTGGTGCGAGAGGTCGTGCCGCTTGCTGGCGCGCCATTCCGGGCCATGCCGGCAGGGATGCGACCGCGCGCTCGACGAGGCGCTGATCACCGCGCCCGAGCGGCGCGACCCGGCGCGTGCTGGCGCGTCTCGACGCGGTCGCCGGGCGAGTGTTGCGAGGTGGACCGTGAAGGTCGACGGCCGGCCGATGCGCACGATCTGGCTGGCCGCGGAAGGCCGCCGGGTGGAGATTATCGATCAGACGCGGCTGCCGCACGAGTTGTCGATCGCCACACTCGAAGGGATCGCCGATGCGGTGCGGGCGATCGCCACGATGCAGGTGCGCGGCGCCCCGTTGATCGGCGCCGCGGCCGCCTATGGCGTGGCGCTGGCGATGGCCGGGGATCCCTCCGACGCCGGGCTCGATGCGGCGACGGCAGCGCTGGCGGCGTCCCGGCCGACCGCGGTCAATTTGCGCTGGGCCTTAACGGCCATGCGCGGTGCCTTGCTGCCGGTGCCGGTCGAGGCGCGGCGTGAAAAGGCCCTTGAGGAGGCCGCTCGGATCGCCGATGCCGATGTTGAGATCAACCGCGCGATCGGCGAACGCGGTGCTCCGCTCCTGGCCGCCGCCCGGCGGCGCAAGGGCGATCGCGTCAACGTCCTGACCCATTGCAACGCCGGCTGGCTCGCCACGGTCGATTGGGGAACGGCCTTGGCGCCGGTCTATCGCGCCCATGACGATGGCGTTCCGGTTCACGTCTGGGTCGACGAAACCCGCCCGCGCAACCAGGGTGCGGCGCTTACTGCCTGGGAGTTGGGGAGGCACGGCGTGCCGCACACCGTTATCGCCGACAACGCCGCGGGCCATCTGATGCGTCGCGGGCTTGTCGATCTCTGTATCGTCGGCACGGACCGCACCACCGCCTCGGGCGAGGTCGCCAACAAGATCGGCACGTATACGAAGGCCTTGGCGGCGCAGGACAACGACATCCCGTTCTACGTGGCGCTGCCGTCGCCGAGCATCGACTGGACGATCGCGGACGGGATGGCGATCCCGATCGAGGAACGCGACAGCCGCGAAGTCACCCATATCTCGGGTTGGACCGAAGACGGGCGGCGCGTCGCGGTGCGGCTGACGCCAGAGGGGAGCCCGGCCGCCAATTATGCCTTCGACGTGACCCCGGCGCGGCTTGTTACCGCGCTCGTCACCGAGCGGGGCGTCTGCGCCGCCTCGCCAGCCGGTCTTGCCGAGCTTTTTCCCGAATTTGCGCTCAGGGCTGCAATGCCGGCCCGCTGAACAGTTGTCCGTTGAGCAGGAGGTGCGCGGCGATGCTGGCAGCGTAGCCGGCGGCCACCGCCGGGGTCCAGCGCAGATGCGCCGAAAAAGTATAGACGCCGCGCGCTTGGCCCATCAGCGCCACACCGGCAGCAGAGCCGATTGACAAGAGGCTGCCGCCGACCCCGGTCGTCAAGGTGATCAGGAGCCATTGCCCAAGCGACATGTCGGGATGCATCGTCAACACGGCGTACATCAGCGGAATGTTGTCGAATACGGCCGACAGCGCTCCGATCGACACATTCGCCGCGGTCGCGCCGAACCCGCCGTAAAGGAAGTGTGACATCAGCGTCAGATAGCCGAGCAGGTCGAGGGCGCCAATACACAGCATCACTCCGTAAAAGAACAGGAGAGTGTCCCATTCCACCTGTTCGATGCGCTTGAAGACATCAAAGGCGTAATCCGGTCCGGCGCTGCGCCGGCGGTGGCGCTGCTGCAGGTGGTAGCTGAAGAGCTGGAGATAGCCGAGGCCGGTCAGCATGCCCAGCACCGGCGGCAGGTGGAGAAAGTTATGAACCCCGACGGTGGTGGCGATCGTCGCGACGAAGAGGGCGGCGACCCGGCGTGCGCCGACCTTGAGCTCGACCCGCTCGTCCTGCGGCGCGGGCGCGCCCGACGGCACGGCTGCGTGCATCAGCGCCGCCGGCACGGCAAAATTAGCCAGCGACGGGATCAGAAGATGGAAAAATTGGGTGAACGGCACAACCCCCTTCTGCCAGACCATCAGGGTCGTGATGTCGCCGAACGGGCTGAAGGCGCCGCCGGCATTGGCGGCGACGACAATGTTGATGCAGGACAGGGCAACGAAGCGGGGTGCGGCGGCGCCGACTGCAGTTGCAACAGCGCACATGACCAGCGCCGTCGTCAGATTGTCGGCTACCGGCGAGAGCAAGAACGCGAGCGCGCCGGTCAGCCAGAACAAGCTGCGGTAGCTCAGTCGCGAACGCGTCAGCCAAGCCCGCAGCGCATCAAATACGCGCCGTTCCTCGAGGGCGCTCACATAGGTCATTGCGACGACGAGGAACAGCAAGAGCTCGGTATATTCGAGAAAGACATGGCGAAGCGATTCGACCGCCGCGTGCGACATGTCGAGACCGGCGTAGATCGCCCCGACCAGGACCCAGATTGCGCCGGCCGCGACGACCATGGGTTTCGATTTGCGCAGATGGGTGATCTCCTCGCTCATGACGAGCGCGTAGGCGACGGCGAATACCGCTAGTACGGCGAACCCGACCCAATGCCCGGTCAAATCCGGCAGTCCGGTCGAGGCGGCGAAGGCAAGCCGCGGCCATAAGAGGAGCACCCCGGCAGCGGCCATCGATTTCAACATGATCCCCATACAGTCCCGTCTAGCTGCCTGGTAAGCTTACGCCGGGCGTTGCCGCGTGGCCCCCCTGCGCCCGAGCAGCTCCGAAATAGAGCAGCGCCGCACCGGTCAACGCCGACAGAATGGAGCCGGCGAGCACGCCGAGCCGCATCGGCGCATAAAGATCGGTTTCTCCAAAGGCGAGCGTGCCGATAAACAGGCTCATCGTAAAGCCGATCCCGGTCAGCACGCTGGTGCCGTAGACACCCACCCATCCAACGCCCGACGGCAACTCGGCCCAGCCCGCACGAACGACCAGCGCCGCTGCTCCAAAGACGCCGATCTGCTTGCCGAGAAACAACCCCGCCGCCACCCCGAGCGGGACCGGCCCGAGCAGATAGGCGAGCGATACTCCGGCGAAGGACAACCCGGCATTGGCAAAGCCGAACAACGGCAGAATGCCGAACGCCACCCAGGGCGACAGCGTGTGCTCGATCTGCGTCAGTGGCGACCGGCCGTCGGGTCCCGGCGCGAACGGGATCGCCAGCGCCAGCGCGACTCCGGCCAAGGTCGCATGTACGCCCGATTTTAGAACGAACAGCCATAGTGCGATACCGGTAAGCACGTACCACAATATCCGCCGTACGCCGGCGAGGTTGAGCGCCAGCAGGACCGCCAGCGCCGCGCCGGCGGCGGCAAGCGATATCCACGACAGCCCGCCGGTGTAGAAAATCGCAATGATGACGATCGCGCCGAGGTCGTCGATGATTGCGAGGGCGGTCAAAAACAGCTTCAGCGACAGCGGAACCCGGCGTCCGAGCAACGCCATGACGCCGAGCGAGAAAGCGATGTCGGTGGCGCCGGGAATTGCCCAGCCAGCCAACGCTCCCGGTTCGCGCCACGCCGAAGCTAGATAGATCAGCGCCGGGACCGCTATTCCGCCCACAGCGGCGGCGGCCGGCAATAGCGCGCGCCTGGGCTCCGAGAGATCGCCGGCGATCACCTCACGCTTGATCTCGAGGCCGACCAGCAGGAAGAAGATCGCCATCAGGCCGTCGTTGATCCACAGCAACACCGGCTTGTCGATGCCGAAATCGGCGATGCGCACGGCCAGGTGAGCGTCGAGCAGCATATTGTACAGCCGGGCGGCGGGCGAATTGGCGAGGATGATCGCCAATGCCGCGGCCAGGATCAGTGCGACGCCGCCTGCCGCCTCACCGCGCAACAGTCGCCGTACAAATGGAAGGGCCATCGGGGCTTGCTCCGGGTCTCCTGGTCTGTGGCGGGGAAGGCGGCTAAGCTCGGCGGCTGGCTACGGAGGCAGACCGATGCGCAACGGCATAGCCGGGATCGACCATGTCATCGTCGGGGTGCGCGATCTCGAAAAGGCGCGGGCCGACTGGACCCGGCTCGGCTTTACCCTGTCGCCACGCGGCCGGCACATCGGTCAGGGAACGGCGAACTACTGCATCATGCTTCAGGCCGACTATGTCGAGTTGCTCGGCATCGTCGATGCGAACGACTTTGTCCAGCGTCTCGATGATTTCCTGTCGCGGCGCGAGGGGCTGATGGCGGCGGCCTTCGCCCCGGCGGCCCCCGTCGAGGAAGTGCGCCAGAGTCTTCTCGGTCTTAATCTCCATCCGAGCGAGCCGCGTGCGCTCGGCCGTCGGTTGGAGCTGCCCGAGGGCGAGGTCGCGCCCCGCTTCAGCCTGATCTCGCTGCCGCCGGACGAGACCCCCGGCCTTGACTGCTTCATCTGCGCGCATTTGACCCCGGAATTGATGCGCCGGCCGGAATGGCTGCTGCATCCCAACGGCGCGATCGGGTTGAGGGGCATCCATGTGCTGGTCGACAGCACCGCGCCGTTGCTCGCCGCTTACGACCGGCTCTTCGGCATGGTCCAGGTAACCACGACCGACGCCGTCGCCTCCGTCCATATCGGCCGCCACCGCATCGTGTTCAGCACCCCCGACGATTTTGCGACAATGCATCCCGGACTCGATTTCGATCCGAGTTTTCCGTTGCCGGGGATCGTCTCGCTCGAATTTCGGATCGACCGGCGCGAGCGCGCGGCCGAGTGCCTGACACGCCGGCAGGTCCCGTTTGTGGCAATGCCCGACGGCAGCTTGGCCGTCGCCGCCGAAGCAACCGACGGCGCAATCCTGTTCTTCGCCGAGGAGTAGCCCGGCGCCCAATACTACACGTTGAACCGAAAGTGCATGACGTCGCCGTCGCGGACGACGTAATCGGCACCTTCGAGCCGCATCCGGCCGGCGTCCTTGGCGCCCTGCTCGCCGCCACAGACGACGAAATCCTCGAAGCCGATGGTTTCGGCGCGGATAAAGCCTTTTTCGAAATCGGAATGGATCCGGCCCGCGGCCTGCGGTGCCCGCGCACCCCGCTCGACCGTCCAGGCATGCGCCTCCTTCGGGCCGAGCGTGAAGAACGTGACCAGGTCGAGCAGCGCATAGCCGGCGCGGATGACGCGGGCGAGCCCGGCCTCGGCAAGACCGAGCGCCGCCAGGAATTCGGCCCGTTCGGCGGCGTCGCCAAGTTGCGCCAGTTCCGCCTCGATCGCTGCGGAGATGACCACCGATCCGGCGTCGCGCTCGTCGGCGTAGGCGGCCACACGCCAGCTTTCGAGGTTGCCGTTCGCGGCCGATTCCTCGTCGACGTTGGCGATGTAGAGCACGGGTTTGGCGGTCAGGAGCTGCAATCCAGCAAGAAGTTTGCGCTGCCCCAGTCCGAACGGGACGACGCGCGCCGGCCGCCCATCGCGCAGCGCGCCCAGCACCGGCTCGATCACCTCGAGCTGCTGCCGGGCCTCGCGGTCGCCGCCGCGGGCCCGCTTTTGCACCGCCACGGCGCGCCGTTCGAGGCTGTCGAGATCGGCGAGCATCAACTCGGTCTCGACCGTCTCGGCGTCGCGCACCGGATCGATCGAGCCTTCGACATGGGTGACGTTGCCGTCCGCAAAGCAGCGCACGACATGGGCGATCGCGTCCACCTCGCGAATATGGGCGAGGAACTGGTTGCCGAGCCCTTCTCCGCGGGCGGCGCCGCGCACCAGACCGGCGATATCGACGAATTCGAGCTGGGTCGGGACAATCTTGGCCGATTTGGCGAGTTTTGCGCCGATCGCGAGCCGCTCGTCCGGCACCGCGACCCGGCCGAAATTGGGCTCGATCGTGCAGAACGGGTAATTCGCCGCCTCGGCCGCCGCGGTCGCGGTCAAGGCGTTGAACAGCGTCGACTTGCCGACATTCGGCAGGCCGACGATGCCGCAGCTGAACCCCATCCCTCAGGCCTGCGGCATGCGATCGGCGGAGATCGTATCCGGCGGGGCAAACCGCCGCGCGACCTCGCTCATAAAGGCGTCCGGGGCGCCCGTGACGAGGAGCGGGATCGTTTCGGCCACCGCCGCCAACAGCGGCTCGACCCATTCCGAAAATTCGTCGGCGGTGAAATTCTGCAGCACATATGGCTGCACCAATTCCTTGACGCCCGGATGGCCGACGCCGATCCGCACCCGCCAGAACTCGGCGCCGATCAGCGCGTCGATCGAGCGCAGGCCGTTATGGCCGGCGGTGCCGCCGCCGCATTTGACCCGCAGCTTTCCCGGCCGCAGATCGATCTCGTCATGGATGATGACGATCTCGTCGGGCATGATCTTGTAGAAACGGGCCGCCGCAGCGACCGATTCCCCCGACGCATTCATGAAGGTTTGCGGCTTCAGCAATAAACGCCGCTCGCCGGCAATCACGCCTTCCGCCGCCTCACCCTTGAAACGATTGCGGAAACCCGCGAACGCGTAGCGCCGGGCGATCGCATCGGCCGCCATGAAGCCGACATTGTGCCGGTTGCGGGCATAACGGGCGCCGGGATTGCCGAGACCTACGATCAGGCGAACCGACACGTCTTCGCTTGCGGCGCCGGGCGGTCAGGCCGCCGCCGGCGGCTCGGCCGCAATAGGTGCGGTGGTGGCGGCCTCCTCGCGCACCGCCGAGGACGCGGCGATGCTGGCGATCGTGAAATCGCGCTCGGTGATCGTGGGACGGCAGCCTTCCGGGATTGCGACGGCGCTGATGTGGACGCTGTCGCCGATGTCGAGCCCCTCCAGGCTGACGGTCAGGTGGTCGGGAATAGCGTCGACCGGGCAGTTCAGCTCGATCCCGTGCCGCACGATGTTGAGGATGCCGCCGCGGCGCAATCCGATCGACAGCTCTTGACCGACAAACGCGACCGGCACCGTCACCGTCACCCGGGCGCCGGCGCCGACGCGCATGAAATCGACATGCAGCGGCACATCGGTGACCGGATGATACTGTACGTCGCGCGGCAGCGTGCGGTGCTTGGCTCCGCCCAGGTGGACGTCGATCAGTGTGGCGAAAAAGCCGCGATTGGCGAGCACGCGCGACAATTCGCGCGGCTCCAGGCTGATGAGCATCGGCTCCATGCCGTCGCCGTAAACGATGCCTGGAATGCGGCCGAGGCGTCGCGTCGCGCGGGCGGCTCCCTTCCCGGCGCGCGCCCGTGGCTCGGCGCTCAGCGTGGTGATTTCGGGCATCGCTGCATACTCCTATTGTCGGCGCCGGCCCGGAAAGGTTCGATGCGGGCGGCTCGCGCACGCCCGGCCTCCGCGCCGTCTGCCGGTTCAGTTGAACAGGCTGGAGACCGATCGTTCCTCGCTGATCCGCCGGATCGCCTCGGCCATCAGCGGCGCGATCGATATCTGGCGGATGTTATGTGCCGCGCGCACGGCTTCGGTGGCGACGATGCTGTCGGTCATGACCAGCATTTCGATCGGCGAGGCGGCGACGCGTTCGACCGCACCCCCGGAGAGAACGCCGTGGGTGACGTAGGAGAACGCCGCCGCGGCGCCGGCGTCGATCAATGCTTCGGCCGCATTGCACAAGGTGCCAGCGCTGTCGACCATGTCATCGACCAAGATGCATCGGCGCCCGGCGACCTCGCCGATGATGTTCATCACTTCCGAAACGCCGGCGTGCTCGCGGCGCTTGTCGATGATCGCGAGATCGGCGTCGAGCCGGCGCGCCACCTCTCGGGCGCGTACCACGCCGCCGACATCGGGCGACACGATGACCAGATCCTCGAGCGCGTGGTGCTCCTGGATGTCCTTTACCAAAAGCGGCGCGGCGATCAGATTGTCGGTGGGAATATCGAAAAACCCCTGGATCTGCCCCGCATGCAAGTCAAGGGTCAGCACCCGATCGGCGCCGGCCGCGGTGATCATGTTGGCGACGAGCTTGGCTGAGATCGGCGTGCGCGGCCCCGATTTGCGATCCTGCCGGGCATAGCCATAGTAGGGGATGACCGCGGTCATCCGACGCGCCGAACCGCGGCGCAATGCGTCCACCGCGACCAAAAGCTCCATCAGATGGTCGTTTGCCGGATAGGACGTCGACTGCACAACGAAGACGTCCTCGCCGCGCACGTTTTCGTGGATCTCGACAAATACTTCCATGTCCGAAAAGCGCCGCACGCTCGCCTTGGTCAGCGGCGAATCGAGATAGCGCGATATGGCCTCGGCCAGCGGGCGATTGCTGTTGCAGGCGAGTATCTTCATGGTCCGGCCGAAACACCGCCGCCGTCGGGCCGAACCCCGCGGCTTCCGGTGCCCGGAATGTAACGATCTTGTTGCGCTCTTGCAACCTCAGGAGCGGTCGCCCGACGGGGTGGGCGCGGCGCGCGCCACCAGCGCCATGATGCCGTCCTGTGCCGACACCGCGACCATATAGGCGACATCGCCCCACGAGCCGTCGAGCAGCCCTGCTGGAACGTCGTTTTCCTGCTCGACGGTACCGATCTCGCCACCGTCCTTCTGACGCACGCGCCAGACAATCTTGACGTGCTGCTTGCCGGCCTTCGCTACGGCGACGGTTACGGCGGCGTCGAGGACGAGATCGGCCTTGGCCTGTGAATTGAGGACGACGGCGACATCTTGCCGCTGCAGCAGGGTTGTGATGGCACTCGCTAGGGCGTGGTCGCCATCGCCGGGTGCGCCCGTCACTTCCGCGATCCGCAGCCGGGTCCGTCCGCCGCCGCCGACCTCAGTCGGGGGTTCGTCCTGCAGCAGGCCGGCAAGCTGCGAAGCGCTCGCCGCGGCCAGCCGCGCCACCACGTCATCCTTGCCGCTCTGCCAGTCGCCAGCCGCCGCCTCGATCCGTTCGACCCGCTCGCCGACGAGCCTGCCCGAGGGATCGCGCAATTCCCATAGGGCGACGAGCGCCGCCTTGCCCGCAATCGGCGGCATTTCTTGAATGCGCCCAGCAACCTCATAGCTGGAAAGTCCGGCAGTCTTGTCGCTGGCGGCGATTTCGTGCTCCTGCAGCGCATTGGCCAGCGCCGGTCCGAGCTTCTCGGCTGTCGCTCGCGGCATGCCGGTGACGGGCGCTATCGACACGCTGGCGCTGTCGCGCAACTTCCAGATCGGCGAATCGGGCGGCGGCACGTCGCCGGCGAAGGGGTGCGGCAGCGGCTGACAGGCCGCCAGCAGCATCAAGTGGGCGACCGCGCGAACCCAATTCATTGCAGCAGCAGCGCGCAAGTCGCGAGCAGCCCCAACAGACAGCACACCGCGAAGAGGGTCACATAGGGCACGACAAGCGCCGATCGGTGCGGCCGGCGATCCTCTTCACGCTACGATCGCGATCGCCGACAGGCCCCGGCCATAATCGCGCTCGCCCTGACGGCAGGCCCGGCGGTAGCTGAAAAACAGATCGGCCTCGGCGGCCGTGTCGCGTCCTGCGATCTCGACCGCTGCGATCCCGGCCCGCATCAGTCGGCCTTCGAGATAGCGGGCGAGGTCGAACAGCCAATGGCCCTCTCGCGGCGCCGGGGCGAAGCAATCTGCGCTCGCCGGCTCCTCGGCCAGAAATGGCTGCGGAAACTCCGGCCCGACCTCGTAGGAAAGCGGGCCGATGCAGGGGCCGATCGCGGCGCGGATTTCCTGACGGCGGGCGCCCAGTCCTTCCATCGCGGCGACCACCGCCTCGGCGACGCCATCGAGCGCGCCGCGCCAGCCGCCATGCGCGGCGCCAACCACGCGGGCCGTCGAGTCGTGGAGCAGGATGGGTGCGCAATCGGCGCTCAGCACGCCAATCGCCAAGCCCGGCGTGCTCGTGACGATCGCGTCGGCCTGCGGCGGGTCATCGTGTGGCCACGGCCCGTCGACCGCAACCGCGCGCACGCCATGCACCTGGCGGCACGTCAACAGCCGACTTTCTGGCAAATCCAGCCGGCCGGCCGCGCTCGCGCGATTTTGCCGGACGCGTTCGGGAAGATCGCCGGAACCGGGGCCGCAATTCAGCGAAGCGAAGAGCCCCTCGCTGACCCCGCCGCGACGCGTGAAGAAACCGTGCCGGACGCCTGCGGCGGGATCGAAGATTTGGAGGGTGATCATCCCCATCGCGCCGCCGATTCAAAGCCAGTGGGCGAGGGCAGTCCCGGCGAGACCAGGGCCGCCGCCTTGAACAAAGTGCCCATCTGCTCGGGGTCGAGCAAGCGCTCGACCGCCGCTGCCAGCGCCTCGCCCTGGGCCTGGCCGGCGCGCCGCTGCAAGGCGCCGAGCCGCGCCGCAACCCCCAGGTCTCGCAGGAACCGGCTCTGCGTTGCCGGGCCATATACCGCCGCCCCGGCGACGCGAGCCGCGTCGATGAAGGCGGCGAAATCGACATGCGCGCTCAGATCAACCGCGCCGGGCGAGGCCAACGCCGGAACCGGGTGGTGGCCCTGCACGCCCCGCAGGCTCGCCCCGCGCCTCGCCGGGAAATAACCGTAATCGACAAAAAGCGCAGCGCCGGATGTGTGCGCGAAACGGCGGCCGAGCGCCGTGGCGAGCGCCAATGCCGCCGGGCAGACTTCGACGACCTCGCCCTTCCGTGCGCCATCCGGGCACCGTGTCGCCGCCATCCGGTCTGCGAACGCGTTCTCGGGGCCGGCGACGAAGACGAGATTGTCATGGTGATCAAGCCCGACCAGCCGCTCAGCCCAGTGTTTCTCGCCGCGCACGAATTGCCGGATCGGCAGCGCGTCGAGAAATTCGTTGGCGACGAGCAGCAGCGGTCCTGCCGGCAGTTGATCGATCGAGGCAACCCAGGTCGGCCGCGCATGGCCGAGACGCCGCTCCTGCTCGCGGCGCAGCACGGGGCTCGCTTCAAGGAGGTAAAGGCGCAAGGCGCGGCGGAAAGGGAGCATGACCGCGGCGGCGCGCAGGAAATCGCACATCAGCGTGCCGCGGCCGGGACCGAGTTCGGCTACCGCAATCGGGTCCGGCGAACCCGCCTCCCGCCAAACCGAGGCGCACCACAAGCCGATCAGCTCGCCAAAAATCTGGCTGATTTCGGGCGCCGTGACAAAGTCGCCGGCGGCGCCGATCGGATGATGCTCGGCGTAATAGCCGTCCTCCGGGTCGTGCAGCGCCAGCGCCATATAGGCCGCGATCGTGAGCGGCCCCTCGGCGCGAATGCGTCCGGAGATTTTGCGGCGCAGATCCTCGGCGCTCATATCCCGACCGGGGTCCACCGGCGCCGCGCCCAGACGATGATGACGACGCCGGCGATCAGGAGGGGGATCGACAGCAGCTGACCCATCGTCGTACCGAAGATCAAGAAGCCGAGCTGCGGGTCGGGCTGGCGGAACAACTCGCCAGACATCCGCGCCACGGCGTAGCCGGCGAGGAAGATGCCGGTAACGAGGCCCGGCCGTCGCCGGGCGCCGAGCCGCTCGGCGGCGAACAGCAGCAGGAACAACAGGATGCCCTCGCAGGTTGCCTCGTAGAGCTGGCTCGGGTGGCGCGGCACCGGACCGCCATTGGGAAAGATCATCGCCCACGGAACATCGGTTTCCCGGCCGTAAAGCTCGCCGTTGATGAAATTGGCGATGCGGCCGAAGAACAAGCCGATCGGGATCGCCTCGACGATGATGTCGGAAAAGGCGAAGATCGGCAGTCGGCGGCCGCGGCAGTACAGGATGATGGCGACCGTCACGCCGATGGCGCCGCCGTGAAACGACATCCCGCCGTGCCAGACGAACAGCGCTTCGAGCGGATGAAGGACATAGTAGCCCAGCTGATAGAAGAGTACGTACCCGATGCGGCCGCCGAGTACGACGCCCAAGGTCGCCCATACCAGGAAGTCGTCGACGTGCTGCCGGCTGACGAGGTGGGGCGCGCGGCCGCTGAGCGCCAGGCAGTACCGCCAGCCGATCAGGAGCCCGACGATATAGGCAAGCGCATACCAGCAAATCGCGATCGGGCCGATCGAGACTGCGACGGGATCGATGGCAGGAAAAGGAATGGCGAAAAGCGGCATCGGCCAACCGGCGTGGAGCAAGCGATTGGGCGCCTGCAGGCTCAGTTATAGGCGGTGGCCTTTTACGACGAAACCTCGGCGGCGATGACACCGATCGGGCCGCCAGTCCTCCGCCCGCCGCGGTTGACGGAAGCTCCGCAATGGGATGCGATGGCGCCGGGGTAGCGGCCGCCAAGGACCGGCACCGGGGCCGCCGCGATCGCGATCGCGAAGCCGGGGTTGGTTGCCGCAATCGTCCCGAGCCAAGCGCCGCCGCGCCGGGGCGGATCCGAGCCTCGCCTTCGGAGCCAGCTGGCAGTCGCGGCGAAAAGGGAGAGAGAACATGCTGTCGGGCGCGCGTGTTCAGGAAAGGCTGGCCCGGCGGGCGCTGGCCGTGGTGCTCGCCGGCGGTCGCGGCAGCCGGCTCAGGCAGTTGACCGACCGGCGGGCCAAGCCGGCGGTCTTTTTCGGCGGCAAGTTTCGCATCATCGATTTCGTGCTGTCGAATTGCCTCAATTCGGGAGTGCGGCGGATCACCGTTCTGACGCAATACAAGGCGCACAGCCTGCTTCGGCATCTGCAGATGGGGTGGTCGTTTCTGCGCCCGGAAATGAACGAATTTCTTGATCTGCTGCCGGCGCAACAGCGCCTGGACGAAGTGACCTGGTATCTCGGCACCGCTGATGCGGTGTACCAGAACTTCGATATCTTTCGCGCCGCGGGTCCAGAATACTTTGTCGTCCTGGCCGGTGATCACATATACAAAATGGATTATTCGCTCCTATTGGCCGATCACGCGGCCAAGGGCGCCGAGTGCACCGTTGCATGCATCGAGGTGCCGCTTGCTGAGGCGTCGGATTTCGGCGTCATGGCGGTCGACGCCGGGATGCACATCGCCGATTTCCAGGAAAAGCCGAAGAATCCGTCCGCCATCGCCGGCAAACCCGACAAGGCGCTCGCCAGTATGGGCGTCTACATCTTCAATGCGGCGTTTCTCTACGCCGAACTCGAACGCGACCATCGCGACCCGACCTCGAGCCACGATTTCGGCAAGGACGTCATCCCGAACCTCGTGAGCCGTGGCCTTGCGGTCGCCCATTCCTTCGAAGACAGCTGCGTCAAGACGACCGTGGAGGCCGAGGCCTATTGGCGCGACGTCGGCACCATCGACGCCTATTGGGCGGCCAACATCGATCTCGTGATGCCGGTCCCCTCGCTCGACATCTATGACCCGAACTGGCCGGTCTGGACCTATCAACAGCAATTGCCGCCGGCCAAATTCGTCTTCGATGACAACTCCCGGCGTGGCATGGCGGTCGATTCGATGGTGTCGGGCGGCTGCATCGTGTCGGGCGCCACGGTAAGGCGCTCGCTATTGTTTTCGAGTTGCCGGGTCAATTCCTATGCCCGGCTGCGCGAGGCGGTGCTGCTGCCCGAGGTCGAGGTCGGCCGCCATGCGCGGCTTGAAAAGGTCGTCATCGACCGCGGCTGCCGGATCGCGGAGGGCCTGGTGATCGGCGAGGACCCGGAACTCGACGCCAAGCGCTTCTATCGCAGCGAGGGCGGCGTCACGCTGGTCACCGCCGACATGCTGGCAGCGCTCGGCTAGCTAGAGAGGCCTCAAAAGACCCGCGCCGCGGTCGACTTGTCCCTGACCCAGACCTGCGCCTCGCGGCCCGCCAACAGCGCATCGCGCGCGGCGTCGACAGCGTCGAGCAGGGCCTGTTCCTTGTCGAGATAGGCGCCGTAGACGGCGTTCCCGAGCGTAACAACCCACTGCGGCTCGCGGCTTCGACGGCAGACCCGAAACTCCATCACACTCATAACCACTGCTCCTTCGGCGACAACGGCCGCCGTGGCGGGGCTAATCCCCGATGTCCTTTGCCCTCCGTGACCATTATCGTCGAAGAGGCGCCCAGAATAAAGTCATTTTTGTTACTTAATGATACATAACCGGGCAGAGAGGTGCACGTTTTGCCTGAAACGTAGGCAGTTGGGGCCGCGATCACTTCTCGTCGGCGAGGAACACGCCGTTCCAATCGGGGGGCGGCGCCTTGCGCTGAAACTCGGCGATTCGCCGCCGGTAGAGTTCGTAGATCGGCGCCAGATAGCGAGCAGCGACGAGCCGCGCGTCGTCGAGCAGGCGCAATGCCGCCGACCAATCGCGCTGGCGATACGCCTTCAGCAAAGCCGAGTGCGGCTCGCAGATCCGCGTGTCGGCGCTGCCTTCGGACGGCAAGGTGTAGACCCGGCCGGCGCGCAGCTTGCCCTTGACCGCGACAAGGTCGATTTCGATCAGCGCCGGGTCGGCCAGCAACTCGGCGGTCTGCTCGCCGATGACCAGGTCGACGCCGTAGAGCTTGCCCAGCCCTTCGAGCCGCGAGGCGAGGTTGACCGGGTCGCCGAGCAACGAATAGTCGAAATGCTGCTGCGACCCAAAGTTTCCGACGCAGCATTCGCCGCTGTTGAGTCCGATGCCCATGCGTACCGGATCAAATGTGTCGCCTGCGGCCCGGGCCTCGGCTTCCCAACCGCGGTTGAGCTCGACCAGCTTGGCTCGCATCGCCTGCACCGCGCGCACCGCGTTTTTGGCGTGATCGGAATCGTCGAGCGGCGCGTTCCAGAACGCCATGATGCAATCGCCGATATATTTGTCGATCGTTCCTTTGTGCTCGGTGATGATCTCGGTCATCGGCGACAGAAACGTGTTCATGAAATGAGTCAGGGTGCGGGCGTCCATGCCCTCGGCCCGCGTCGTGAAGCCGCGGATGTCGCAGAACATGATCGTCATCATCTTGGTCTCGCCGCCGAGAACGAGCCTTTCCGGGTGGGCGGCAAGCTCGTCGACATAATGGGGCGACATGTAGCGGGAGAAGGCGCCGCGGATCTCGCGCTGTCGCGCTTCGGTGCGCAGATGGCCGATCAAGCTGGCGACCAGATAGACCACGGTCAGCACGGCCCAGGGATAGATCGGATCGATCAGCCACTGGGCATGGGTGAAAGCGACCCACGAGGTCGCGAAGGCGACGCCGACTGCGGCGGCGCCCAGAACCGCGCTCCAAAATGCGCCGATTGAGGGGAAGCAGGCGATCAGCACAACGCCGAGGACGAAGGCGAACACGACCTCGGCGCCAACAGCCCAATCGGGCCGCGACAGGAACGACCCTTGCAGGATTTGATCGAGCAATTGCGCCTGGATCTCGACGCCCGGAATGTCGGGCCCGATCGGCGTCGCCCGCTGATCGTTGATCACTCCCGCTGCCGAGGTGCCGACCAACACGATATGGTCGGCAAACCGATCGGGGTTGATCTTGCCGTCGAGGACATCGACGGCCGAGATGGTGCGGTCGGGTTGGCGCGCGGCGTAATGTAGCCAGACCCGGCCCGCCGCGTCTGTCGGGACGATCAGGGGCCCGATGCGGATCGCGGTCAGCCCGGTGCTCTCGCCCAGGCTTTTCTCGGTATTGGCGCCGGCGGCGCGGGCGACATAGCCTTTTGCGCCAGCGGCGACGCGCAGCGCTTCGGCGACGAGCGAGGGGTAGGCTTTGCCGCCGAATTTGAGGATCAGCGGCACCCGTCGGACGACATTGTCCCAATCGGGGTACTGGTTCAGGAATCCGTTGCCGGCGGCGACCGCCTCGATCATCGGCAGGTTGCTGACGGCGCGGTTGAAGCCAATGACATGGCGCAGCGGGTCGTTGCCGACAAAGCTGAACCCGCCCTTCGCCGCCGGCGGCGGCGCCTCGCCGCGGTCGGTAAGGATGAAGCCGGTGACGGTCGGAATTGATCGCATCGCCTCGGCCAGGCGGAGGTCGGGATCGGGCAGCGCGGCGAGCAGCTTTTCCGCCGCCTCGCCGCCGCCGTTGCCGGCGAGCAACGGGCGGAGCATCTGCGGCGAGGTCCGATCGGGCTCGGCAAAATCGATGTCGAAGGCGACGACCTTGGTGCCCGCCTCGGCCAGCTTGTCGACGAGTTGCGCGATGATCGTGCGCGGCCACGGCCATTGCCCGATCTTGGCCAGGCTGCGGTCGTCGATGTCGACGATGCGGACCGGCGCATCCCCGGGCGGGCGGGGTGCGGCGCGCTGGTAGAGGTCGAACCAGATCAGCGACAGCCGGTCGAGCAGATCGGGCGCGGCCAGCCGCGCGGCAATCGCCGCCGCCAGCACCGCCAACGGGATCAGATAGATCGAATGGCGTCGCAGGGCGGCATGGATCGACATGGCGGCAACATGCAGTATCTAAGTACGAGACGTCCGGCCCGGTTGGGCGCGTCGTTATCATCGTCGACGACGCGGCGACTTTCCAGATCGGGCGCGGCCTGAAACCGCTTGCCCGGTTGCGACGCGGCGACGAGCGCTGCGCCCGGTGCGGGCTGTTGACGACGAGCGAGGGACCGGATGACGAGCACGGTCGAAAGCAAAAAGGCAAGACTTGTCGAAAAAACGGCAGCGTTCGCGGCGAAGATCGTAGAGCCGCGCGAGCGGGAGACGGCCAAGCGCTTCATCGTGGATTTTTACGAGCACGTGCCGCCCTCCGACATGATCGGGCGCGATGCGCGCGATTTGAGCGGTGCGGCGCTCTCGATGTGGCGCCTGGCGGCTCGCCGCCTGCCCGGCCGGGCCAAGATCCGCGTCTACAATCCCGACCCGGAGACCGACCGTTGGTCCTCGCCGCATACGATCGTCGAGATTGTCAACGACGACATGCCCTTCCTCGTCGATTCGGTGACCGGGGCGATCAATGCCGGCGAGCGCGTCGTGCGTCTGGGGATCCATCCGATCCTGAGGGTGGCCCGCAACCCCGAGGGGCTGCTTCTCGACATCGGCGCCCCCGCGCCGCCGGCGCTGCGCGAAAGCTGGATGCAGATCGAGATCAGCCGGGAGATGGACCCCGCCAATCTCACCGCCCTGGCGCACACACTCACCGAGGTGCTGGCCGATGTGCGCACCGCGGTCGAGGATTGGCAACCGATGCGCGATACCCTGCGCGAGATCCTGACCCGGCTGCCGGCGGCCCGCATACCGGTACCCCCGCCCGAGCGAGCCGAAGTCGAGTCGTTTCTGCGCTGGCTCGACGATGACAATTTCACCTTTCTCGGCTATCGCGAATACGTTTTCAAGGGCGCCGCGGAACCGGAGCGCCCGCCTTTCGGCATCCTGCGCAACCCCGATTACGCGGTCTTCGGGGGGCTGCGCGACCTCGCCTCGCTGCCGCCCGACGTGCAGGCATTCATTCGCCGCCGCGAACTGTTGATCGTAAGCAAATCGAACCGGCGCGCCACCGTCCATCGCGGAGCGCATATGGACGCGATCGCGCTGCGTTGCTTCGACGCGAAGGGCGAGGTGGTCGGCCTGCACCTCTTTCTCGGGCTCTTCACCTCGCTCGCCTACAGCCGCAGCCCGCGCTCGATCCCGTTGCTGCGCCTCAAGGTCCGCCGCGTCCTCGAGCGCGCCGGATTTCCGCCGGCAAGCCATGACGGCAAGGCGCTGCTGCACATCCTCGACACTCTGCCGCGCGACACGCTGTTCCAGGGCGACGAGGACCAGCTCTTCGAGACCGCGATCGGCGTCCTCAACCTGCAGGAGCGGCAGCGCATCGCGCTGTTTGTGCGCCGCGATCCGCTGGAGCGCTTCGTCTCCTGTCTGGTCTACGTGCCGCGCGAACGCTACGACACCGCCTTGCGCCAGCGCTTTGCGGCGATCCTCGAAGAGGCCTTCGCCGGCAGCGGTCTCGGCCTATTACACGCATCTCGATGAATCGGTGCTGGCGCGGGTCGAGTTCTTCATCCGCACGACGCGCGGCGCGGTGCCGGCGGTCGATGTCGCCGCACTCGAGGCGCGGCTAGCCGAAGCTGGGCGCAGCTGGTCCGATCGGGTGGAGGAGGCGGCCGAGGCCGCCTTTGGCGAAGCCGAGGCGCGCGAGCGTCTGCGCCGCATCGAAATCTTTCCGATCGCTTATCAGGCGCGCACCGCGCCCGAGCAGGTGGTGGCCGATCTGCCGCGGATCGAAGCCGTGCTGGCTGGCTCCCCGCTCGAAGCCTCGCTGCACCCGCGCGAGGGCGGGCTCCTTGGCCTGCGCCTCTACCGCGCCTTCGAGCCCGTCGTCTTGTCGGACGTATTGCCGGTTCTCGAAAATCTCGGGTTGCGCGTCGTCGCCGAAGAGCCGTTCCGAATCGACGCGAGCGGCGGCGAAGCCGTTTGGGTTCACGAGTTCGAACTGGCCGGCCTCGCTGTCGGCGCCGCCGATCGCAGCCGGTTCGAGGAGGCGCTCGTCGCGGTCTGGACCGGCCGAGTCGAAAACGACAGCTTCAACCGTCTCGTGCTGGGCGCGGGGCTGTCGGCGCGGCAGGTCGTCGTACTGCGCCTCTACGCCAAGTTTCTGCGTCAGGTCGGAACCACTTTCAGCCAGGAATATATGGCCGATGCGCTCTCGGCCCACCCGGAGATCGCCCGCCGCCTCGTCCGCCTGTTCGAGCTGCGCTTTGATCCCGGCGGCGAGGAGAACCGCCCGCTCGCCGTCATCGCCGAGATCCAGGCGATCGACCATAGCCTCGACGCCGTCGCCAGCCTCGACGAGGATCGCATCCTGCGCAACTTTCTGACGCTGATCCTCAAATCGGTGCGCACGAACTATTGGCAAAGGCTGCCCTCCGGCGCGCCCAAACCCTATCTGTCGGTCAAGCTCGCCAGCAGCGAGATCGACCTGCTGCCTCCGCCGCGGCCGCTTTACGAAATCTTCGTCTACAGCCCGCGGGTCGAGGGGCTGCACATGCGCGCCGGCAAGATCGCCCGCGGCGGCATCCGCTGGTCTGACCGCAGGGAGGATTTCCGCACCGAAATCCTCGGGCTGATGAAGGCGCAGACGGTCAAGAACGCGGTCATCGTCCCGGTCGGCTCGAAGGGCGGCTTTGTCGTCAAGCAGCCGCCCGCGGCGCGCGAACGGCTGCAGGCCGAGGCGATCGAATGCTACCGGATACTGATGCGCGGCCTGCTCGATTTGACCGACAACATCGCCGCCGGCAATGCCGCCTCGCACCGCATCGTCCCGCCGCCGCAGGTGGTGCGCCATGACGACGACGACCCCTATCTGGTCGTCGCCGCCGACAAGGGAACGGCGACGTTTTCCGACTACGCCAACGAGATCTCCGCCGAGTACGGGTTCTGGCTCGGCGACGCGTTTGCTTCCGGGGGCTCGGCGGGCTACGACCACAAGGCGATCGGCATCACCGCGCGCGGCGCCTGGGAACTGGTCAAGCGCCATTTCCGCGAACTCGGCCGCAACCCCGACAGCGACGCGCCGAGCGTTATCGGCGTCGGCGACATGTCGGGCGACGTCTTCGGCAACGGGATGCTGCAATCGCCGCGGCTGCGGCTGCTCGGCGCCTTCAACCATCTGCATATCTTCGTCGATCCGAACCCGGACCCGGCGCACGGCTTTGCCGAACGGCAGCGGCTCTTCCGTCTGCCGCGGTCGAGCTGGGCCGACTACGACGCGAGCCTGATCTCGGCCGGGCGGCGGCGTCTTCGAGCGCGCCGCCAAATCGATCGCGATCAGCCCGGAGATGAAGGCCGTCTTCGACATCGCGGCCGATCACCTGACCCCGGCAGAGCTGATCCGCAAGATGCTGACGGCGTCGGTCGATCTGCTGTGGTTCGGCGGCATCGGCACCTATGTCAAGGCGCGCGACGAGAGCCACGCCGCGGTCGGCGACAAGGCCAACGACGCATTGCGCGTGGACGGCGAGGAATTGCGCGCCAAGATCGTCGGCGAAGGCGCTAATCTCGGCGCGACCCAGCGCGGGCGCGTCGCCTATGCGCTGGCCGGCGGCCGCATCAACACCGACGCGATCGACAATTCGGCCGGGGTCGATCTCTCCGACCACGAGGTCAACCTCAAAATCCTGATCGACCGCGCCATCGCCGCCGGCGCGCTTCCCGCCGAGGAACGCGACATGCTGCTCGCCGGCATGACCCAAGAAGTCGCGGCCGCCGTATTGCGCGACAACTATCTGCAGGGGGAGGCGCTGTCGCTCGCCGAGGCGCGCGGCATCAGCGAACTCGATCGTCAATTCCGGCTGATCCGTGATCTCGAACGCTCGGGCCGGCTCGACCGGGCGCTCGAATTTCTGCCCGACGACGAGACGATCGCCGTGCGCGCCGCCGCTGGCCGCGGCCTCGTCCGGCCGGAGCTGTCGGTCCTGCTCGCCTATGCCAAGCTGGCGCTCGACGCAGAACTGCTGCGCTCGGATTTGCCCGACGCGCCCGAACTCGCCGCGGAGCTCGTGGGCTATTTCCCGCAGGCGCTGCGCGACCGGCTCGCCTCGCAGATCGCGGCCCATCCGCTGCGTCGCGAGATCACCGCGACGGTCGTCACCAACGATCTCGTCAACCGGGCCGGCATCACTTTCGTCACCGATATGCAGGCGCGCACCGGCCGTCCGGCGTCCGAAGCCGCGCGCGCCTATCTGATCGTCCGCGACAGTTTCGACCTGCGAGGGTGGTGGGCGCGGATCGAGGCGCTCGACGACAAGCTCGCCGCGCGCGTCCAACTCGAGATGCTGGTCGAGATCGTCCGTCTGATCGAGCAAGCGGCCGCCTGGTTGTTGCGCGCCCGCCATATCGATCTCGCCCGCGACATCCCGGCATTGACGCCGCAGGTCGCGCAACTCCGGGTCTCGCTCGGGGAAGCGTTGCCGGAAACCGACCGCTCGCTTCTGGATGAGCGCCGGCTGCGGCTCGTAGCCGGTGGCGTGCCCGATGCGCTGGCGGCTGAGATCGCCGGCGCGCCCTTTCTCGCCTTCGCCCCGGAAATCGCCGAGCTTGCCGCGCACTCCGGCCGGCCGCTCGATCTCGCCGCCCGCGTCTATTTCGCGGTCGGAGCCCGCTTCGCCCTCGACGATTTGCGCGCCGTCGCCCGCCGGCTGCCGGCCGAGAGTTCGTGGCAAAAGCTCGCGGTCGAGGCGATGACCGACGACCTCTTGGCGCTGCAGGCCGATCTGGCATTGCGCATCTTGACCGCTGAGGGTGCCGGCGAAGCTGATCCGGTGGCGGGGTGGGCGGCACAGCATGCCGCCGGCCTCGCCGCCGCCGAGGCGCTGTCGCCGGAAATGCGAGCGGCTCCCCCGATCTTGCGATGCTCGTCGTCGCCGGCCGACAGTTGCGGCACGCACTCGGTTAGGCGCGAGGTGGCCGAACCCGCGACCGATCCCGACCGCGCGCCGGCGGCGGCGTTACGGCGCAGCCGCCCGGTCGGGCTGCCCGTCTGGATCCTGATCGGGGCGGCCGCCGGCGTCGCCGCGGGCGTTGTCTTCGGCGAGCGCGCCGCGATCCTCAAGCCGCTGGGTTCGGCCTATGCGATGATGCTGCAGATCGCGGTCTATCCCTATCTGCTGTGCTCGCTGCTCTGGGGCCTCGGTCGGCTGCAGCCGGCGATGGCGCGCCGGCTTCTGGCCTCGAGCTGGGCCGTCTATCTCCTGATGTGGTCGCTGACCTTCGGCGCCATCTGGCTGATCTCTCGCGCCATCCCGCCGCCCCCGCCGCCGGTGGTGCTGACGCCGCAATCGGCGCAGCGGTCGGCGGGCGTTCTCGACCTGTTGATCCCGGCCAACGTCTTCGAGGCGCTCGGCCGCAACTACGTGCCCGCGGTGGTGATCTTCGCCATCGTCTATGGGGTCGCGGTGCAGAACATTGCGAAAAAGGCGGCGCTGTTCGAGGTTCTCGAGGCGATCAAGGTGGCGAGCGTCACGATCTGGCGCTGGATCGTTCGGTTTGCGCCGATCGGCGTCTTCGCGCTGTTCGCCGCCGCCGCCGGGACGATCGAGCCCGACCGGATGGGCGGCCTGCTGCTTTATGTCGCGCTGTTTCTCCTCGGCACGTTGCTGCTGGCCTTCGCCGTGCTGCCGGCGGTGATATCGGCGATCGCTCCGGCCTCCCACCGAGAGATCCTGCGCGAACTGCGCCCCGCCCTGGTATTGGCGCTCGTCACCACCCTATCGGTTGTCGCGCTGCCCTTCGTGCAAAAGGCGGCCGAGGACGTCGCCGACCGCGCCGGCTGCCCGCCGGGCGAGGAGCGGGCGGACATCATCCAGGCATCTCTGTCGCTGAGTTACGTGCTGGCGCAACTCGGCAACTACTTCCTCTATCTGTTGATGCTGTTCGCGGCCTATCTGCATCACCTGCGCTTGACCGTGCCGGAGCAGTTGCTGCTGCCGCTGTGGACGTTGCTGTCGGGATTCGGTTCGCCGACGGCGACGGTCGACGGGGTGGCTTTCCTCGCCGCCTGGCTGCGCCTGCCGGCCAACGTGCTGGAGCTGTTTCTCGAAACCTGGACCGTCACTCGCTATGGCCAGGTGGCTTTGTCGGTGATCGGCTTCGGCTTTGCCACGATCCTGGTGCCGCTCGTTTATTTCCGCAGGCTTCGGCTGCGATGGCGACGCCTGGCCTGCGTGCTGGGGGCGAGCGCCGGCTTGTTCGCCGGCGTTGCGGTCGGCGGGACGCTGCTGCGGCCGGTTCTGTTGCCGCAACCGACCGACGCGCTGCTGCCGCTGACCCTCGATCCGGCCCTGGCGCGTGCCGTCACCGTCACCGTCAAACCAAAGCCATCGGCGGCGGCCGGCGGCAGTCGGGAACCGACGCTGCTCCCCAACGCGGCCATCGAGATCGTTCCCGATTACAGCGTGTTGCCCCGCATCGCCAGTCGCATCGACGGCGCCATCTGGACACTGGAGCAGGCCAAGGCCTGGGCCGCAGCACACCCCGGCTTCACCGCGGTTGAGCCGGCCGGGACCGGCAGCCCGATATTGCTGGCCTATCTGCTGCCGCCCGGAGCCGGCGACTTCCGCCAATACCTCGACCAATGGCTCGAGCTGAAGGCGGCCGATGGGTTCCGCGCCGCCCAGATCGATTACTGGATCGACGGCGAGCCCAGGGCACGGCGCCGTCCTCGCTGGAATTTGCTCGATGCGCTCGTCCAACTCAAAGACGGGTGACGGCGGATTTGCAGAGGCGCGGGCGGCATGGCACTTTGCTGCCCTCGATAACGACGAGGGCGGACGGGATGGCGGGACGGCTCTCTGGCAAGCGCGCGCTGGTGACCGCGGCCGGGCAGGGCATCGGCCATGCGACGGCCCTGGCCTTTGCCACCGAAGGGGCGAGCGTGCTTGCGACCGATATCGCCGAGGAAAAGCTGGCGCCCCTCGCCGACGCACTGATCGCCACCCGCCGGCTCGACGTCACCGATGACGGCGCCATCGCGGAGTTGGCCGAGGAACTCGGGCCGCTCGACGTGCTCTTCAACTGCGCCGGCTTTGTCCATCACGGCACGATCCTCGACGCCGATCCGATCGAGTGGGACGCCTCCTTTGCTCTCAACGTGCGCTCGATGTTCGTGATGATTCGCGCCTTCCTGCCGAAGATGCTCGATCACGGCGGGGTTTCGATCATCAACATGGCCTCCACCGTCTCCTCGGTCAAAGGCGCTCCCAACCGCTGCGTTTATGGCGCCACCAAGGCGGCGGTGATCGGGCTGACCAAGTCGGTCGCGGTCGACTTTATTACCCGCGGCATCCGCTGCAACGCGATCTGCCCCGGCACGATCGAGACGCCCTCGCTCGAAGACCGCATCGCGGCGCAAGGCGTGCGCGTCGTGGGCGGTGCTGAAGCGGCGCGCGGGGTGTTTGTCGAGCGCCAGCCGCTCGGCCGGCTGGGGACCGCCGAAGAGGTTGCGTTGCTGGCGGTCTATCTCGCCTCCGACGAATCGGCTTTCACGACCGGCGCGATCCATGTGATCGACGGCGGCTTCACCCTTTGAGCAGAAGAGGAGGCAACAGATGAAGCTCTTGCGCTATGGCCCGCCGGGCCGGGAAAAGCCGGGCCTTCTCGACCGCGACGGCAAGATCCGTGATCTTTCCAGCGCGGTTAGCGATATCGACGGCGAGGCCCTGTCCCCGGCCTCGCTCGACCGGCTGCGTCGCCTCGACCCGGCGAGCCTGCCGCCCGTCGCCGGCATGCCTCGGCTCGGCCCCTGCGTCGCGCAATGTGTCGAAGATCGTGGCGATCGGCCTCAACTACCGCCTGCACGCGGCCGAAGCGGGCATGCCGATCCCGAAGGAGCCGATCTTTTTCATGAAGGCCGTGTCCAGCATCTGCGGGCCCGACGACGACGTCATCATCCCGAAGAATTCGCAAAAGACCGATTGGGAGGTCGAGCTTGGCATCGTCATCGGCAGCCGGGCGCGCTACGTGTCCGAGGCCGATGCTCGCAAGCACGTCGCCGGCTACTGTGTCGTCAACGACGTTTCCGAGCGCGAATTCCAGATCGAGCGCGGCGGGCAATGGACCAAGGGCAAGAGTGCGGACACTTTCGCGCCGATCGGGCCTTGGGTCGTGACCGCCGACGAGGTGCCCGACCCTGGCAAGCTCGCACTTTGGACCGAGGTCAACGGCAATCGGGTACAGAACAGCAACACCGGCGACCTGATCTTCGGCGTCGACACGATCATCAGCTATGTCAGCCAGTTCATGACGCTGCTGCCGGGCGACGTGATCCCGACCGGAACGCCCTCCGGCGTGGGCATGGGCATGAAGCCGCCGCAATTCCTCAAGCCCGGCGACCGGATGCGCTTGTCGGTCGAGGGATTAGGCGAGCAGAATCAACGTGCGGTCGCCTATTCCGAATAGCGCGGGGGGCATCATCTGACGCTGGTGTGGTGCGACGCTTTTACGCTATGATTTGGCGTTCCCCGCGGTAGCCGCATTCAATTCCACGTTTAGAGGACACATGTACGACCGCCGCCCCGGCTTCTTCCGCGATGACATGCCCCCTGGTCAGCGCGTCGAAGCCAAAGTCAAGTGGTTCAACGCTAGCAAGGGGTTTGGGTTCGTAACCTTGGCCGATGGCTCGCAGGACGCGTTTCTGCCGATGGCGATCCTGCGCCGGGCCGGTTACGAAGATGTGCGCGAGGGCGCTTCGGTCACCTGCGAGGTCAGTGCCGGCGCCAAGGGACCATTGGTGACCGCCGTCTTGAACGTCGATGAGAGCACCGCGGTCGCGCCGCAAGGCGGGCCGGGCGGGTTCGACCGCCGCGGCGCTCCCCGGCCGGCGACGACGATCGAGGGCGCGGTGAAGTGGTTCGAACCCGAGAAAGGCTATGGCTTCATCGCCCCCGATGGCGGCGGCAAGGACGTGTTCATTCACATCACCGCCTTGCGTCGCAGCGGCGTCAATGCGCTCGAACCCGGCCAGCGGGTCCGGGCCGAGGTGGTCGACGGTCGCAAGGGCCTTGAAGCCGACCGCATCACGCTCATTTAAGGCCGATCTCCGCCTCTCGCGATGGCGCGTGAGGTTGATCTAGCGCGCGTGTTGAACTCGGCGTAAATTGACGAGCGCGTCCACGCCCGGTGCCGCGGCCGCCGCATCCTTCCCATCGATCATTACGAAAGCCGTGCGATGGACCTGCAGGACACGATCCGCACTTATCGTTTGTTTTCCGGTTCTTACGACATCGTCTTCGGCCCGGTTTTCCATCCCGGCCGCAAGGCCGCGGTGCGCATCGCCAATGATCGGCCGGGCCAGCGTATCCTCGAAGTCGGCGTTGGCACCGGTCTGTCGCTGCCGCATTTCCGCCCCGATTCGCAAGTCACCGGGATCGACGTTTCCGCCGAGATGCTGGAAAGGGCCAAGCGCCGGACCGCCAGGCGCGGCCTTGCCCATGTCCAGGGCCTGCACGTCATGGACGCCGAGCATCTGAGCTTCGACGACAATTCCTTCGACGCCGTGCTGGCGCTTTACGTCGCCTCGGTGGTGCCGAACCCGGCCCGGTTCGCCGCCGAGATGCGCCGGGTCTGCATTCCCGGCGGCACGATCGTGGTCGTCAACCATTTCACCAGCGAAGGCCTGCTGTTGAGACTGGCGGAAAAGCGGCTGGAGCGGCTGGCCCGCTATGTCGGCTTCGACGCCGATTTTCCGTTCGATGAGTTCCAGCGCGTCAGCGGGCTGTCGATCCGCGAAGTGCGGCCGAGCAACCTCTTCGGCTATTGGAAATTATTGCGCTGCGTCAACGAAAAGCCGGCTTCCGATCCGGGCTAGCGGACGGCGGCGTCCGCCCGCCACAGGCGGATTTCGCGTAACAGCGCCTCGACGGCGCCGCAGGCGAAGCCCAGCGACGCCTCGTCGACGAGCCTTCCGTCGCGCATCTTGTCGGCGCTCGAGGTGATCGTCACCTCGCGCGCCAGAGCGACGCGCGCCAGCATCGAATCGAGCGCTACGCGCATGTGTTCGAGGCAGCGCGCGCCGCCGAGCGGTCCGCGCGAGGTCGCCATGATCGCCACCGGCTTATACGCCATGACCGAGGTAAAGGCCGGGCCGCGAGGCCCAATCGAGCGCGTTCTTCAACACGCCCGGGATCGAGTGGTTGAATTCGGGCGCGCACAGCACGAGGCCGTCGCTGTCGCCGATCGCCGCGAGCAGCGCCTTGACTGGGGCCGGTCGCGACTCGCCCTCGAAATCCTGGTTGTAGAGCGGGATCGGCGCCAGATCCCAAATCTCCAACTCGGCGCGGCCGGCGAACTTTTCCCGCAATGTTTCGAGCACCGCGTTCGAATACGAGCCGGCGCGCAGACTGCCGGACATGCCGATCAGGCGAACGGGTTTGTCGGACATCGCGGCTTATTCCCCACCTGCGGCGCTCGGGCGCCCGTCATAGCGAAAGCCGCTCGCCAATGGCAACCGTCTCGCGCAGGATGCGGGGCTGGCGACGGATGGGGTGCGATGCTCGAATTGAGGCCGAACTGCGAATGCTGCGACCGTGACCTGCCGCCCGAGTCGCCGGAGGCGCGCATCTGCTCCTTCGAATGCACCTTCTGCCGCGACTGCGCCGAAGGCGTGCTCGGCGGGCGTTGCCCCAATTGCGGCGGCGAGTTGGTGCGCCGCCCGGTCCGTCCTGCCGACCGGCTCGCGCGCTACCCGGCTTCGACCGGCCGCGTCTTGAAGCCCGCAGGGTGCGCGCCCGCATGAGCCTGGTCGCCGCACGGCGCGGCCTCGTGCCGCCCTTCATCGCGATGGACGTGTTGCGCGCCGCCAATGAGCGCGAGGCAGCGGGCGCGCGGGTAATCCATCTCGAAGTCGGCCAGCCGGGGACGCAGGCGCCGGCGGCGGTCCGCGAGGCGGCCCGGCGCGCGCTCGCCGAAGACCGCATCGGCTATACCGACGCGCTCGGCATCGCCCCATTGCGGCAGGCAATCGCCGCGCATTACCGGGCGCAGTACAAAGTCCCGGTCGATCCCGGCGAAATCGTCGTGACGACAGGTTCCTCGGCGGCGTTCCAGTTGGTGTTTCTCGCCGCCTTCGATGCCGGCGCGCGGGTCGGTCTCGCCGCCCCCGGCTATCCGGCCTACCGCAACATTCTCCAGGCGCTCGGCATCGACACCGGTTCTGATCCCGGTCGGAGAGAACGCGCATTACCAGCCGACCCCCGAACTCCTCGCCGAGGCGGGACCGCTCGACGGGCTCATCGTCGCCAGCCCGGCCAATCCGACCGGCACGATGATCCATGCCGGCGATCTCGCACGGCTCGTCGGATATTGTCGCGATCATGGCATCCGCCTGATCTCGGACGAGATCTACCACGGTATTACCTACGAGACCCCGGCGTTGACGGTCCGCGCCTACAGCCGCGACGCGGTCGTCGTCAATTCGTTCTCGAAATATTACAGCATGACCGGCTGGCGGCTCGGTTGGATGCTAGCGCCGCCCGATCTCGCCCGCTCGATCGAATGTCTGGCGCAGAATTTCTACATCTCGCCGCCGGCCTTGTCGCAGCTGGCGGCGCTCGCGGCCTTCGACTGCCGCGCCGAGCTCGACGGCCACGTCGCCCGCTATCGCGCCAACCGCGATCTACTGATCGATGCCCTGCGCCATGCCGGTCTCACTCGCTTTGCCCCGGCCGAGGGTGCCTTCTATCTCTATGTCGACGTATCGCGCCTGACCGCCGACAGCGGCGAACTCTGCCGCCGACTTCTCGCCGAAACCAGCGTGGCGATCACCCCCGGTCTCGATTTCGACCCGATCGGGGGCGGCGGCTGGGTCCGCTTGTCCTTCGCCGGTTCGAGCGAGGATATCGCCGAAGCCGCCCGCCGCCTGCAGGAATGGTTGGAGCGAGCCAGCTGAGCCTTCACGAACCGAAGGCGACGGCGTGCATGATGCGGCCGGGCAGAAAGGTGAAGCCGCCGGCGATCACGAGGGCGCCCGTGAACAGCATCGTCATCGCCCGGCGGTGCCGCCGCACCTCGTGACGGCGGGCGTAGAGGACCGCGAGCGGCAGGGTCGCCAATACCAGGATCGACAACAGGTGGATCGGGCTCCAGCTTCCCCAGAGCCGGATCTCGTGAATAAAAAATGAGCTGAGCGCCACGACCAGCATCAGCGCGGCCCAGAGCCAGCCGACAAGGCGGTGCAGGATGGTGCCCTTGGGGGCGGCGAGCTGGATGGCGCCCAGCCCGAAGGCGGCGATCGCCGCGAAGGCGTACAGCTGGATGGCGGGCGAGGCGGCGAGCAGCGGCGCCAGAGTCATCGGCGAGCAATGATCCTCGATCGGAGCCTTGACAAGAGGTCTTTCAAAGAACAAAAAAGGAACATGACGGCTCTTTCCGCGCTTCGCGAAGAGGTCCGGCGGATCGAGCGGCCGTCGGCGACAAGGCATGGGGTGCTGCCGTTCGGCCTCGCCGCGATCGACCGCGCCCTACCCGGCGGCGGGCTCGCGCTGGGTGCGGTGCACGAGATCCTCGGCGTCGGCGGCGACGAGGAGGATGGCGCACTCGCCGCCGCCTTTGCCGCCCATATTCTCGGCCGGCTTGTCGCGGCCGACAATGGCGCAAAAGACGGCATCGTGCTGTGGTGCCTCGCCCGGCCGGATATCTACGGGCCAGGTCTCGCCGCCTGCGGCCTCGACCCCGCGCGCATCGTGCTGGCGCGGACCCCGCGCGAGGCCGAGATCCTCTGGGCAATGGAGGAAGGGCTGCATGGCGCCGGCGTCGCCGCGGTGGTCGGCGAGGTGGGAACCCTGCCGGCGGTGGCGAGCCGGCGGCTGCAGCTGGCCGCCGAGCGCTCCGGGGTGACCACCCTGCTGCTGCGGCGCTGGCATGACGGCGACAGGGCGGCGCGCGAACGGGCTCAGCCGAACGCCGCGGCCACACGCTGGCGCATCGCAAGCCTGCCGTCGCGGCCCGTCTCAATTCTTCCCACTCTGCCCGTGCCAATAAGCCGGGAGCGGGAAGCAAGAGAGGAGCCGGGGGTCGGGCATGCGCGGTGGCGGCTCGAACTGTTGCGCTGCCGCGGCGGCGGTACGGCGTGCTGGATGGTGGAGGCGGCTGATGCGGCGGGTGCTCTATCTCTGGTTGACGCAGTGGCCGATCGACCGGCTGCGGCTGCCGTCCCGGCGCAGGAATTCCGCCGCGCCGGCTGAGGACCGGCCGTTCGCCACGGTCGTCGAAACCGCCGGCCGCCGCCTTCTCGCCGCAGTCAACCCGCAAGCGGCCGCTGCCGGGCTCGCGCCGGGGATGCCGCTCGCGGATGCGCGCTCCTACCTGCCGGGGCTCGCCACTGCCGTCGCTGTACCCGCCGAGGACGCTGCGGCCTTGCGCCATCTGGCGGAATGGTGCGGCCGCTACAGCCCGTGGACCGCACCCGACGGCGCCGACGGCGTCAAGATCGAGATCACCGGCTGCGCTCATCTCTGGGGCGGGGAGGGGGCGCTTGCCGCCGATCTTGCCGCCCGCCTCGGCCGCCGCGGCATCGCCGGCCGCATCGCCGTCGCCGACACGTTCGGCGCCGCCTGGGCTCTCGCTCGTTTTGCCGCGGCCGGCAAGGCCATCGTGATGGTGCCGCCGGGAGAGGCCCGCGCCGGTCTTGCGCTGCTGCCGATTGCGGCCCTGCGCCTTGATCCCGATACCGCGCAGCGGCTGCGGCGGGTCGGGCTGCAGCGGATGGGCGATCTCTATGCGATGCCGCGCGACGCCCTGGCACGGCGCTTCGGCGAGGAGGTGGCGCGCCGTCTCGACCAGGCGCTCGGCGACCGCGCCGAGCCGCTCTCGCCTCTGGGCGAAACCCCGACGCGGCGGGTGCGGCTCAGCTTTGCTGAACCGATCGCCGATCCCGCCGATCTGGCGCTCGCCGCCGAACGGCTCGCCGCCGATCTTGGCCGCCGCCTGGCGCTCGAAGGAATGGGCGCGCGCCGCCTCGACCTCGCGTTTCACCGCATCGATGGCCGGGTCGAGCATATCCGCCTCGGCACGGCGCGGCCGAGCCGCGACCCGCACCATCTCGCCCGCCTGTTCAAGGAGCGGCTTGACGCGGTCGATCCCGGTCTCGGCGTGGAGGACATGATTCTCGCCGCCTTCGCCGTCGAACCCCT
>CAWCWA010000005.1:0-163036 GCA_963799085.1 uncultured Alphaproteobacteria bacterium
CCGGCATCTCGCCCTGCCTTGGGATTGTCGGCGGTGGCGAACGGCAGTTGCGGCGGGCCGGCGAAGGGCGCGCTCATCAATACCAGCGAGCGGAAGACGTCGGGCCGCACCAGCGCGCACCAGGCCGCGACCGACGCGCCGAAATCATGGCCGATCACCGCCCCGACCTCGCGGTGGCCGAAGGCCGACACCATCGCCAGCGCGTCGCGAACCGCGTTCAGCAGGCGGAACGGATAGAGCTCGGCGTCGTAATCGGCATTCCAGCCGGTGGTGCGGCCATAACCGCGCTGATCGGGCGCCATGACGTGATACCCGGCCGCGGCAAGCGTCGGCATCACCTTGCGCCAGGAATAGGCAAGCTCGGGAAAGCCGTGCAGCAGCAATACGGCGGGCCGATCGGGCCCCTCGAAACCCGCCTCCAGTACATGCATGCGCAAACCGTTGACCTCGGGTACAAACCGCGAGCGCACGCCCGGCGGCAACACGGCGCTGTCGAGCGGCGACAAATCGGTCATCGCGGCCTCCTCTGGCATTCAGCGGCGATAGTCGGCGCCCTTGCGGTCGACCGCGCGCACTAGCCCCTCCCACTCCATCAAACCGTACGCCTCGCCATCACGCACCACCCTCATACGCTCGGCGGCCTTAGCGATGACATCGGGTTCGACCTCGACCGGCGGCTCGTCCATCATCCGCGCGATCAGTTCGAGTTCGCAGGCGCGCTCCAATGTGTAGAGCCGCATGAAGGCTCCGTGCACGGTCGGCCCGCAGGTCAAGAGCCCGTGGTTCAGCAGCACGACACAGCTGCCATTCTGGCAGGTACGCCCCAACGCCTCGCATTCCTCGACGGTCGAAGGCACGCCGTAGGGATGATAGGCGACATCGTCGAGGATTGAGATCGCGTCCTGGCTGATCGGCCGCAATCCCTGCTTCAGGAGCGACACTCCGGCCCCGGCGCGGGTGTGCGTATGGGTCACGCAATTGGCGTCAGACCGAGCCTTGTAGACGCCGCTGTGGATCGTAAAGCCCGCGCTGTTGACCTTGCCGCCGCTGCCGCCGAGTTCGTTGCCGTCCATATCCAGCTTGACCAGGCTCGATGCCGTAATCTCGTCGAACATCTCGCCGTAGCGATTGATCAGAAACGCGCTCGGCTCGCCCGGGACCCGCGCCGACATGTGCGTATTGATCAGATCGGTCCAGCCGAGATGATCGGCGACGTGATAGAGCGCCGCCAACTCGCAGCGCGCCTGCCATTCGGCGTCGGTCATCCCAGTGTTGGTCAATCGCGGGGCCGCTGACATTATGCTCTCCGTTGCCTTGTACATTTTGCGCGATCCTGGCGAAGGCCGCGCCGATCCGCAAGGTGCGCCGCACAATCGTCGATGAGCGACATGGGGAAACGCTATGAGTGACGAACTGCCGACTGCCGCGCGCATCGCCGATCCCGGCATCCGCGCCCTCTACCGCCAGGAGAACCGCTGGCAGGCCTGGCTTGATGTCGAGGTGGCGCTGGCCCGTGCGCAGGCCGAACTCGGCATCATTCCGGCGCCAGCCGCGGAGGCGATTGCTCGCGCCGCCCGGCTCGAACTTCTCGACCGCGCCCGCATCGATGAGGGCTTTGCGCGCACCGGCCACACGATCGTGCCTCTTGTCTGGGAATTGTCGCGGGTCGTCGGCGAACCGCATGGCGGCTGGGTGCATTGGGGGGCGACGACGCAGAACATCACGCAGACCGGCGATCTTCTGGTATTGCGCCAGGCGCATCAGGTTTTTCTGCGGCTGATCGGCGAGGCATTGTCGGCGATGGCCGATCTCGCCGAACGCGGCGCCGACATGCCGATCGCCGGGCGCACCCACGGCCAGCACGCGCTGCCCGCGACCTTCGGCTACAAGCCCGCGGTGTGGATCGACGAGCTGATCCGGCATGTCGAGCGTTTCCGGCAGGCCGCACCCCGCATCTTTGTCGCGATGCTGGGCGGGGGCGCCGGAACGTTCGCTTCGCTCGGCGAACAGGGGCCCCTGGTCCAGGCCGGCATCGCGCGCCAGCTCGGCATGCAGTCGATGACGGTGCCGGCGCGCACGATCGGCGACCATCTCGCCGAAAACATCTGCCTCTTGGGCCTGCTGGCGGCGACCTGCGGCAAGATCGGCCGCGAGATCTACACCCTGATGAAGACCGAATTCGGCGAGGTCGAGGAGCCGGTGCCGCCGGGCACGGTCGGCAGCTCGACGATGCCGCAGAAGCGCAACCCGAAGCTCTGCCAGGACATCATCGCGGCCTCGGCCGAGGTGCGCTCCGCCGTGCCATTGGCGTTGGAGGCGATGCAGACCGAGCACGAGGCCGACCGCACGACGAGCCTGATCATGGACGCCGCAGAGGCGCGCGCCGCGATCGCCGCCGGCGACATGCTGAGTCGGCTCGTCGAAATCATGCGCGGGCTGCGGCTCGACCCTGATCGGATGCGGCGCAACCTTGATCTCGGCGGCGGTCTGATCATGGCCGAGGCGGTGATGCTGAACCTCGGGACCGCGCTCGGCCGGCAGCACGCGCACGATGTCGTCTACGACGCCGCACAGGCCGCCTTTGTCGAGAACCGCCCGTTCGCCGAACTGTTGGCGGCCGATCCGCGCGTCGCCGATCATCTCGATCGCCGGGCGATCACCACACTGCTCGACCCGACCGCCTATACCGGGCTCTGCGCGCAGATGGCCCGTGAGGGCGCAAGGCGCGCCCGGGAGCTAGCGGCGACCCTGCCGCGCTGACCGGGGCGGGCCGGCGCTACAATTTCAGCAGCCGCTTGGCGTTGCCGTGCAACAGTTTCGCCTGATCCTCGGCCGAGAGCGGCAAGGTCTTGATCCATTCGGCACCCGGCATATTGTCGACGAACGGGTAATCGACCGAGAACAGGATGCGGTCGATCCCCATCTCCATCATGCAGCACAACAGCGCCGGATCGGAGAAGAAGCCCGCCGTCGTAATGTAGAAATGCTCGCAGAACGTGTCGCGAAAGGTCTTGCCCGTGTGACCGTCGCGGCCGAGCCCCATGCTGATCCGCCATAAATAGAACGGCAACCCCTCGCCCATATGCCCCATGATCATTTTGAGGCCGGGGTATTTGTCGAAGACGCCGCTCAGCACCATGCGCACGCCCTGCGTCGCGGTCTCGACCGTGAAGCCCCAGGCGGCGCGCAACAGCGAGGGGTATTGCTCGACGTAATCCTTGTAATAGGCCTCGACCACGGCCGGATGCGGAAGCGAGGGATGCAGGTAAATCGGCACGTCGAGGGCGGCGGCCCGCTCGAAAATCGGCCAGAAGCGCTTGTCGTCGAAGAACACGCCGTTGGTCAGGCCGTTGACGAGAGCGCCCTTGAAGCCGAGCTTGGTGACCGTGCGTTCGAGTTCGTCGGCCGCGGCCTTGGGGTCCGGGGTCGGGATCGCGGCAAAGGCGGCGAAACGGTCGGGATGGGCGCGCACCGTCTCGTGGAGCCGGTCATTGGCGCCGACCGCGAGCCGGACCGCGGTTTCCGCCTCGAGCTTTTGCAAGCCCGGATTGGCGTGTGAGAGCACCTGCAGGTCGATGCCGGCCTCGTCCATCTCGCGCAGGCGCAACACGCCGACATCGTCGAGCCGTTCGAGAACGCGCGGCGCGTGCCGCGAGTCGAGCCCCTCGAAGTGCCGTTTGACCTCGGCATCGAAATAATGCTCCTCAAGTGCGACGATATAAGGCTTTGCCGGCATCGGGCTCCTCCGTGAGTTTGCGCCCGGATTTCTAGCCGCCCGCCGCCCACCTGTCACCCGCCGTCGGTTCAGGCCGGCATGCGCAATACCGGCTTGATCGTCGTGCCGTCTACCGCATCGGCGGCTTGGCGGTTTTACGTCGAGCGCCAGGCGGTTGGCCCGGACGTCGACGGCGACGACGGATCGCAGCCCGCGACCTTCGCCGTCATCAATCCGGCGAGCCCCGCCGAACTCGCCCCCACTTCGTCCGCCAGTGGCAAATCGTTATCGAGTTTCCCGAGCCCGAAGTCCGCCGACCCTTTCCGGCATTACGGCCGCCGTAATGCGCATCAGGAATTCCGCTTTGGACCCAAAAAGCAAAAGCGGCGCGGGACAAGCCGCGCCGCTTTCATTGCGGCTCTTCGATCAGGAAGCCGCCGCTTATCGACGCGGGCGACGCCGCCGCCCAAAGCCCATGCCTAGCAGCGCCGTACCAAAAATTGCCAGCGAGGCCGGCTCGGGAACGGCAAAGGCGAATGCGCCGACGAGATTCTCGCCCAATCTTCCGGTGGGAGCATCGTTCCAGTTCGAGCAGCCGGTGGTGCAATGCAGGAATGTGTACTGCGCGTAAAAATCAGCTCTTTGCGGCAGCAGGAAAGCATCAAAGTTCAGATTAAAGAACTCTGTCCCGACCTGGTTGGTCCACGCTCCCACAACTGACGGATCTACCTTTATATAGAACCTCGAAGATCCGACTGATGTACCCGCAAGATTCCCGCTCGCCAGGGCGGTAAGGGTGGGATCTACTGGACCGGCGCCATCATTGTCGGCGGCCCCGGGAACCAGATCCAATCGAGCGAGAAAAGTGCAACCGGCCGTCCCCGGTGGCGGGTTAGCGCAAGTGTAGCCCGTAAACTGGTCCTGGGCGGTGCGCAGGATCGCGGGATCTCCCAAATCCGTAGCGGCTTGAGTTTGATTGTTCTTATCCCACCAATATAAATCTACAATTCCGCCGTTACCTGTCGCTTGACCAAGAGACCCGGGCCCCGACGTGAAAGACGTGATAGTGGTACCGTAAAAAAGCCCCGTAATTTGTGGACCAAATGTAGCCCCACCACCGGCATTGTTGAAAAACGGGACGCCGGTTTGGTCAATTTGTTGGCCAGGTATCCCAACAACGCCGGGATAAAGCTGGCCCACGATAAAGACCCCAAAGGTCCCTTCGGTATGATTGGCCGGCGTCGGTTCTTGGATGCAGCCCGGGCAATTGGCTCCGACGCTCCCGCTTGTCGCGAGATAGGGCGAACCCACCCCCACTGTGTTGTTCGCCGGAGCGACTTGCTCAACACCGACGAATGTTCCAAAGACGGGCGAGCTAGGCAACGCTATCGGGGCTGCGGAGGCTGCAGCAGCGCCCAAGAGCGTGGCTGCCGCGAACGTGCCTGCGAACAATCGGCTTGTTGTCATTCTCTTCTCCGCGACACTCGGAAATCTTAACCACAGGTACGGAACCCTATAGCAGATTTCGTACCAATTGGAAGTCCGTTGATTTATTCAAGCGGAATCAGAGCTTTTGCCCCAACAGCATACCGATCCGAAAAGGCAAGTGTAAAGCTCTCCGACAGGATGACGCGTCCCCCGTCTCCATTAAGAAGCGCCACGCCGCCGCCGAGTGATACCACCTATGGGTGCGGCTGCGCAGTCTGCGTGAGAAGGAATTTATTTAAATCAATCGCTTGAATGCGGCAGCGACCATTTGCGGCCAGGCGAACTCACCCGGCGGACCAACGACGGCACAACTGAGACGGGTAATGGTTCGCCGTAAGATTTTCCGACAGGCGGCGGCTCGCCCTCTCAGCGGAGCAGCAAGCCGATGTCAGGCGAGGACGCAGTCCTCTGCCCGGCTCTCGCGGTAAAGCGCTGCCAGGGTGAGTTCGATGCCCTCGCCGAGTTCGGTGCAAGTCGTAAGGCCGAGCCTCTCCGCGGCGCGGCGCGGATCGCCAATCGAAACGCGGATTTCTCCTGGGCGCGGCGGCTGCGGCCGCGTGACGAGACGGGTGCGGCATCGCGCGGCGATCGTCTCGGCGAGAGCCCGGACGGTCGTGCCCTTGCCAGTGCAGATGTTGAAGATCGGCGCCGCCTCCTCCGCCGCCGCGATCGAATGGCGCAAGGCGCGAACCGCGTCGCCGACATAGGTGAAGTCACGCACCTGATCGCCGTCGCCGAAGATGTCGACAGGCTCGCCGCGACGCAGCCGATCGATGAAAATGCTGATCACGCCGGAATAGGGAGAATTGGGATCCTGGCGCGGCCCGTAGACATTGAAGAAGCGCAAACCGATCGTCGGCACGCCATGGATCATGCCGGCGACGCGGGCGTGCATCTCGCACGCACGCTTATCGACGCCATAGGCGCTCAGCGGCGCCGCGCAGCAATCCTCCGCGACCGGGGTGTCGCCGCAATCGCCGTAAACCGCCGCCGACGAAGCGTACACGACCGGAACCGGGCGCGAAGATCGGCGGGCTTGATTGAAGACATTGATCGTGCCGGTGAGATTGACCTGATGACTGCGCAACCAGTCATTGTTGCATGCGTCGACAGAGGCGATCGCGGCCAGGTGGAAGCAGCCGTCGATCTCGACAAAGGCCCGCTCCACCGCGCGCGGATCGGCCACGTCTCCCTCTAGAAAGTCGAGATCGGCGGGCAGGTTCCGCCGCCTGCCGCTCGACAGGTCGTCGAGCACCCGTACCCGATGCCCATCCCGCAGCAGCGTCTCCACTAGGTGTGAACCGATGAAGCCGGCGCCGCCAGTCACCAGATAATTCGCCATCCGCGATCCTCGAAACCCGTCGTTGCCGCCGCCGACGCGCGTTGTCTTACGCGATCGGCGGCAGGTCCTCTCCCTGCATCCGGTCATCGTGCCGCCGATGGCCGGCGCAACGTCGCCCTAAAATTGCTCGCAGGCGACCGACACCAATCAAAGATTATGCTGCAAAGAAAGGCAACAATGACTTCCCGTCCCACCGCCTACTCAAACATGAATACCGTGGTTTCTGCGAAATTGGAAGCAAAAACAAGGTTAATTTCGTGAATTCTGCCACCGCTGCCGCGCAAGTCTCAAAAATCATTGACAGCGGGAAATTTGCTGTTCCTGCAACGACCGAACAGAAGCCGCGCCCAGTCAGGCGACGCACGGTATAAAGATATTCCCCTCTTTGCCTCTTGACCCGGCCACGGTCTCTCACTGATCAACGCAGTCACAAAACCTTGGAGACGCGATGGGCACCGGGCGCACGAGGCGCGAGGCACCACTCGCCGACGATCGATCGGCGCGCGGTGGGTGGAAGTTCCCGCTTCGACCGGAACGGCCGCGGCGATATCGGCGGGCGGCGTTGCTCTTGCTCGCTTTGTGCCCAGCGACTGCGGTGGCGGGCGGCCAGCAATACCGCTTCGACGAATGGATCGCCGAATGCGACGGCAGGCCGCGCTCGCCGCTTGCGGATTGCTCGATTACCGTGCCGTTCTGGCAAACCCAGAATGGACAAAAGGGTTCCTACGCGCTGGTGGTCATGTTGCAGACCGGCAATCTCGGCATTGTCGGGCAGCCCGCTCCGGTCAAGGCCGTGTTGCGCGTCGACCGCAACCCGCCGGTGGAGTGCCGGCAGAGCGGCTATTGCATCTTTCCGACCGCCCAGGCCCTGGCCGTGGTCAAACAACTGGAGACCGGGTCGCTGGTTCTGATCGACATCGTCGCACCCCGCGCGACGTTCCACTTCAGCCTTACCCCGAAGGGATACCAAGCCGGCGTCGCCAAGATCCGCGCGTGGGGTTATCGAACCGCGACAAATTAGCCCGGACCCGCGTCATCGCTCAAGAAACGCGACAAGCGGGATCACGACCGGCGCCCAGCCGAGCAGCGACAGGCCGAGAATGGCGAAGAGGGCCATGCGAGAGGAAGAGCGCCCGCCGTTCGGCGATGTCGGCCGCCGCATCGATTTGTCTGGGCAAAAGACATAAGCTTCGATCGCCATGTTCCAGCCGTCCAACCGACCATGAGTTCGGCTGGTTCATAGGATTGATCCGACGATCAGGCAATATAAATCTATCGGCATTTATGGTACTTTGTAAAATCTAAGAAATACCGAACAATTCATTTAAAATTTTATTGTATCGAGGATCGAACGCCGCACGGCTCGGAGCGGTCGCTATGCGCGCCGCCGCAAGCGTGAGGTTTCGCGATGTGATCCCTCACCGCCGATCTACCAAAGGCCGTGGAAATCGGGACGCTCGACGTCGGCGCAAATCCGCAGGCGGCGCACCGGTCAAGCACCGGCCTGGGTTTTCCTGTCGAGGATGCGGCGGTGCAGATTGCGCACGATCATGTCGGTCAGCCGCTCGTTATGCATGAACAGCCGCTGCCCGATCGGGTAGGGGTCCTGCTTTTCGACCTCGAGCGGTTGCCGCAAAATCTCGTCCGGGGCCATGCCGCGATCGACAAAGCGCTCGATATAGCCGACCCAGTTCTCGACGATCTGGCCCTGCTCTTTCAGATATGCCTTGGTACAGGGGTCGCCGTGTCCGGGCACGATGGTTTCGACATCGAGCGCTTCGATGCTTTTGAGCGCGCCCAGCCACTCCCATGGATCGCATTCCTGCAGCCAGGAGCGGCATTTGTAGAAGACGTTGTCGCCGGTGAAGACAACGCCTTCCTCCGGCACATGCACCGATGTCTGGGGTGCGGTGTGTCCCGGCATATGGATGATGTTGAAGGTATGGTTGCCGACATTGAGGGTCAGCGTGTCGGTAAAGGTCAGGGTCGGCGGGTTGACGGCCGGGTAGTCGGGATGGCCGACGAGCCACACGCTGTCGGGGTCGGTCTCTTTGAACCGCTCGCGCTTTTCCTCGAGCGAGCCGAAGGCGTAGAGATAGCGCTCGAAACATTCCTTCAGCTGTTCCTGCCCAACGATCTTGGTGTTGTTAGTGAAATAGGCGTTGCCCGAGATGTGGTCGCCATGCGGCTCGGTGTTGATCAGATAGCGGATCGGCGCCTTGTCCTCCATGCGCTCGCGCCAGCGCACCGCATCGATCGGCTGCTGCGGCGAGTCGATCATGACATAGCCGTCGCTGGTCTCGACAAAGCTCGGATTGCAGCCGGCGAAATAGATTTCGGTATGGCTGCTGGGCCCGACCCTGCGCATCCTCGCCTCCCTGTGCCGCAAACGCCGGAATTGTCCGCGATCCGCCCGGACCGCGCAAGGCCGGGAGGGCTACTCGGCCGGGACCGGGTGGAGGGTGCCGCGGAAACCCAGGCGGGCGCCCCCGGCGCAAAGCAGACTCGCCAGCAGCAATAGCGCGACGACGACAAGCACGAGGTCGGGCCGGCCGGCGTCGATGATCAGGCCATAGGGCACCGGCATGATGGCACCGCCCAGCGACAGACCTGAGCTGACAAAGCCGAAGACCTTGCCGATCTCGCCCGGCGGGGCGGCGTCCTTGACCATCACGTCGCGTGGCGTGCGGCTTGCCCCGGTCATCAGCCCGCCCGCGAACAACACCGCAATTGTCGCCAACTCGGCCATCGGCCGCGCGGCGACGAGCAGCATGATCGCGGCGGCGCCGATTGTCAGGGCCACGACAAAGGGCAGATGCCGGGTCGTTCGGTCGGCGACCCAGCCGCCGAGCAGCAGCCCCGTCACCATTCCGACCATGTAGCCGGTCAAGGCCGAAGAGGCCGCCGCGACCGCCAGCCCATGCGCCTGGTGCAGGATCGTGATCAGCCAGGATTGGATCCCCGCGCCGGCCATCGAGGAGAGCATGAAAAAGGCAAAAAACATCAACACCGACCGGCTCAACAGCAGGCGCGCGCCGGCGGTGGGACGGGGGGAAAGGGCAGGGCGGCGCTGGTCGAGCAGGATGCCGCTTTGCCAGATGATCGCCAGCACTACCGGTACGCCCAGAAGCCCGATCAGCATCAGGGTCTGGCGCCAGCCGAGGAGGAGCGCCAAGGCGGCCGTCACCGGCGGGGCGGCGGCAAAGCCGAGGTGCCCGACAAAGGTGTGAAAGGCGAAGGAGCGGCCAAGCTTTGCCCGCTCGACCGAGCCGCTCAGGATCGCGTAATCCGCCGGATGAAAGACCGAATTGCCGATGCCGGAGACAAGTGCCAGTGCGACGATCTGCCAGTAGGCGGCGGCGAACCCCATTGCCGCGATCGACAAGGTCATCGCCAAGGCGCCGCCGATCAGGAACGGCCGCGCTCCCCATCGGTCGACGAAGAACCCCATCGGCGTCTGCAACAGGGCCGCGGCACCCGACATGACCGCCATCGCCAGCCCCAATTCAGCGAACGACACATCGAAGCTCTTCTGCCAGGCAATGAACAGGGGCGGCAGGCAGAGCTGGTAGAAATGCGACAGAAAATGCCCGCCGCCGAGCAACAGGTTGACGCGGGCCTCGCGGCCCAAGGCGAATGCGGATGCGGATGACATCGGCGGATGTTGCTACAAAAAACGCCAATTGGTCGAGACCGAAACCGAGGGTTGGACGCTGCCCTGCTATGCCGTCACCGACTGCGGCTCAGGGGACGATGAAGCGGTCGATCTTGCGGTGGTGGAACAACCAGCTTGCGCCCGCCCTGATCATGATGTCGGCATAGGCGCCGCCGGAGCCGATCTTCGGGCCCTGCGTATCGTTCTGCATGACCATCCAATTCGAGCGAACCTCGGCGCGATCGCCGGCGAGCTTGATCGCAATGTTGGTGACCAGATGCCCCGCGCGCGGCCGCGGGCCCGAGGACCGCGCCCGGATGTCGCGGGCCAATTGGGCGATCGCCGCGCGCCCCGTCGCCTTGCCGAACGCCGTCTCCCAGGTGCCGTCTTCGGCGAACAGCGCCGCCATTTCCTCGAACCGGCCCTCGTCCAGGCGAAAGCAGTACTCCGCGAAGACTTCGCGGATCGCGTCCTTGTCTTCAACCGCCGTCGGCATGCGTTTCCTCCTCGCTAAAGCGTCAGAATCCGTCCGGATCAAAACCGAGCACCGTGTCGCCACCGCGGATGCCGGGAAGGCAACCCGGCGCCCGGGCGAGAAAATGCGCCGCATAGAACCGCGCGACGGCGAGTTTGGCGGCGAGAAAGGCCACGTCGCCCTCGCCCGAGGCTAGTCGGCGCTTCGCCGCCAGCGCCTGCGCCGCCATCAGCCAGCCGGCGCAGACGATGCCGGCGAGTTCGAGATAGGGAGCCGAGCCCGCCGCTGCCGCCGCCGGTTCGCTATCGACGAGATAGGCGCTCGCGGTTTCGAAGGCGGTGATCCCGGCCATCAGGGATTGGCCGAATTCGGCGAGGCCCGCCGCCGTCAGCGCCGCGACGTTCCGCCGCATTTCCGTCGCCAGCGCGATCGCCGTCTCGCCGCGGTCGCGACCGAGCTTGCGGCCGACCAGATCGTTCGCCTGGATGCCGTTCGTGCCCTCATAGATCGGCGCGATCCGCGCGTCGCGCAGGTGCTGCGCAGCGCCCGTCTCCTCGACGTAGCCCATCCCGCCATGCACCTGGATCCCGGTCGAGGCGACGGCGACGCCGAGATCGGTGCACCACGCCTTGACGACCGGGATCAGGAATTCCGCCCGGCGCAGCGCCGATGCGCGTTCGACAGGGTCCGGATCGCGCGCGGCTGCGGTCGATCATCGCCGCGGCGTAATAAGCCAGCGCCCGCATCGCCTCGGTCGCCGCGCGCATCCACAGCAGCATCCGCCGCACATCGGGGTGATGGATGATCGGCAGTTCGCCGGCCTCGCGCGGCGCGCCCAGCGGCCGGCCCTGGACCCGCTGTCGGGCGAAGTCGCGGGCCTGCTGATAGGCGCGTTCGGCGATCGCGACGCCCTGCACGCCGACATTGAGCCGGGCATTGTTCATCATCGTGAACATCTGTTCGAGGCCGCGGTTTTCCTCGCCGATGCGCCAGCCGATCGCATCCTCATAGGCGAGCACGCAGGTCGGCGAGGCGTGGATGCCGAGCTTGTGTTCGAGGCTCAGCGTGCGCACACCGTTCCTCGGGCCCGGCCCGCCATCTTCGCCCGGCAGGAATTTCGGCACCAGGAACAGCGAGATGCCGCGGCTGCCGGCGGGCGCTCCCGGGGTTCGCGCCAGCACCATATGGACGATGTTCGAGGCGAGATCGTGGTCGCCATAGGTGATGAAGATTTTCTGCCCGGTGATCCGGTAATGGTCGCCCTCCGCGACGGCCCGGGTGCGCAACGCGCCCAGGTCGGACCCGGCCTGCGGCTCGGTCAGGTTCATCGTCCCGGTCCATTCCCCGGTGACGAGCCTGCCGAGATAGAGCTGCTTCTGTTCGTCGGAGCCGTGCCGCTGCAGCAGCTCGATCGCGCCGACGCTGAGCAGCGGGCAAAGCGCGAAGCTCATCGAGGCCGCGTTCCACATCTCCGATGACCGGGATCGCCAGCGCCAGCGGCAACCCCTGCCCGCCGTATTCCGCGTCGCAGGCGATCGCATTCCAGCCGCCCTCGACGTAGCGGGCATAGGCTTCGCGAAACCCGGGCGGCGTGCGCACGACACCGTTTTCGAGGACGCTGCCGATCCGGTCGCCCGGCTGGTTCAGCGGCGCCAGCACCTCGCCGGCAAATTTGCCCGCCTCTTCGAGCACCGCCTGCGACAAGATCGGGCGCCACCGCCTCGTCTTCCGGCAATCCGGCGAGTGCTGCCGTCTCGGCGACGACGAAGCGCATCTCGGCAAGTGGCGCGTCATAGGTCATCTCTGCCACCCTCCCTGGAGAGAGCCCGCAGGATAGTCCATTTCGACACCGGCCGGGACGCGCCTGATCGCTTCAGATCGCCTCGGCGACGATCACGCTGGCGGGCCCGGCAAGGGCCGCCGTTCGAGCTTGCGCCAGCCCGTCTGCCGCAACCATTCTTCGGCCGTGTCCTCGCCATAGGCTTGGCCTTCGCCGGAAATGACGAGAAACTCGCCCGAAATCAGCGGCGCCAGCGGCGGCTCGGTATGGCTCGGATTCATCCACAGATCGACGAGCAGCAATCTCGCCCCCGCGGCGGCATGCGCGCGCATGTTTTTCAGTAAATCGAGATTATGCGCCGCCGACAGCACATGCACGGTGTTGGCGACGATCATTGCGTCATGTCCGTCGGGCAGCGGGTCCCGCAAGAAGTCGCCCTCGACGACATCGATCCGCGCGCCTTCCGGCTCGCCGGCAAGGCGATGACGGGCCACCGCGCAAGCTCCCGGCAATTCGAACAATGTCGCGCCAAGCGTCGGATGCCGGCGCAGGATCGGCAGCAGGAAAGAGCCAGTGCCGCCGCCACATCGAGCACGCGGCGATGCGGGCAAAATCGTAGTTCGTCGCAAGTGCCGATCGCCGCGCCCGCCGAGAACGCCTCGACGCCGGCGGAGAAGATCCGCTGCTCCTCCTCGCCGAAGCGGCCGAACTGCCGTTGCCCCTCGCCAGCCCGCACCGCGCTCTCGAGGCCGGTCCACAGCCCATAGCTGATGCGATCCCAAAACCGCAGCATCGGCCGGAGATCGAGGCCGGGCGCGCCGCTCAAAAACGCCGCCGCGGCGGTGCTGTTGCGATAGCGCTCGCCGTCCCGCTCGAGCAATCCGAGGCTCGCCACCGCATCGGCGCTGATCCCGAGCGTGCGGCACGGGATACCGCAGCTCGCCGCCAAGCTCGTCGAGTGTCGCCGCACCGTTTGCCAGCTTTTCAAAGATGCCGATTTCACAGGCGACAAACAGGTGCTTGGCCGCCATGAAGCCGGAAGCGATCCGCATGATCGGATCGGGCGTAATCTCTGCCATAGTCGCCCTCCCAATATTCCAAAGCTTTGTGCGGGATGACTGTTCAGTTGTCCGAAAGCCGAGCCACATGCGCCTCTTTCGGGCTGTTAACAACCTGCTTAGCGCTACTCGATCAGCATCAAGGGGCATGCCGAATTCGACCGGCTGAGCGTCGGCGACAAAGATCTGCGCGATGCGCCCGGCGCGCGGCGCGCGGATCTCGTTCATGACCTTCATCGCCTCGATGATCAGGAGCGGTTGGCCCTCGACGACTACGTCGCCGAGGCGGACAAAGGGCGACGCCCCCGGCTCCGCCGCGAGGTAGGCGGTTCCGACCATCGGCGCCGTCACAGCTCCAGCGAGCTCCATCGGATATTCCGGCTCCGGGGCCAATGCAGCCGGCGCCGAGGAGGCGGGCGAATTCGTCGCGACCGCGCCGCGCGACACTCGAATGCGGCAATCGCCGACCGCATATTCGATTTCGGTCAGGCCGGTTTCGGAAAGCAACGCCGCAAGGCTGCGGATCAGATCAGGATCGGGTGCCAGCGGCGGATTGCGGCCGCCAAACTTCACCGACCATCCTCGTCGGAAGCGTCCTCGATCAAGCGCGCGGTGGCGTCGAGCGCCAGTTCATAGCCTTGCGCGCCGAGCCCGCAGATCACGCCGTTCGCCGCCAGGCTGACATAGGAATGGTGGCGAAAACGCTCGCGGCGGAAGATGTTCGAAAGGTGCACCTCGATGATCGGCAGGTCAGCGGCGGAGAGCGCGTCGAACACCGCGACCGAGGTATGGGTCAAGGCGCCGGCGTTGAGGATGATCCCGTCGGCGGCTTGGCGCGCTTCCTGGATCCAGTCGACCAGGACCCCTTCGTGGTTGGTCTGGCGAAAATCGATCGTCAGACCAAGTGCCGCGGCCCGCGCCAAACAGCGCTCCTCGATATCGCCCAAGGTGTCGTGCCCGTATTGCGCCGGATCGCGCACTCCGAGCAGGTTCAGATTGGGCCCGTTCAGAATAAAGACCGTCGGCACGCAACGCCCTCCCAGCCGATTGCCGGCTTATAACATGCGCCCGCTGCAGAGGCAGAGCGACTTCACTCGGCAACCCCGGCCTTGCGGAAGCCGTCGATCAGGTGCTCGCGATCCTCGGCGCGCAATTCGCGCAATTCATTCAGCGGCAACGCCATCAGGCGGCGAAAGCGATCACCAAAACGGGCCATCCCGTCCTCCATGACCGCGCGCGCCTCCGGCGCCCGGCCGACCTGGCCGTATGCCGCGATCAAGGTGTTGTAGGGCGGGCGAAAAGCCGGAAAGGAGTGGCGCAGACGGCCGGCGATAGCGATTGCCTCGTCATAAGCTTGGCACGAATAGCGCGCGCGAGCCATGTAATGCAGCCAGAGCGGGGTCAAAGGGTCGAACGGGCTCAGCCGCATCGCATTTTGTAGCGGTTCGATGGCCTCGCGAGGCAGGCCGCCCCACAGCCTAGCCCCGCCGCGCGCACCGTGGGCCGCCGCGGAATTGGGGTCGTGTTCGACCGCGGCGTCGGTCTCGGCGAGGCTCTCGGCATGCCGCCCGCACATCCAGAAGGCGCGCGCCAGTGCGGCATGGGCGGCGGCGTCCCTCGCGTCGGTCTTGACCGCGCGTGATGCGTAATCGAGCGCCAGCGGCAGGTTCGTCTTACGCAGTTCCGGGCGGAACAGCGTGATCTCGTTCAGGTAGGTCAGAGCCAGCGCGGCGTCCGCGGGTGCGAATTGCGGATCGAGTTCAATCGCGCGCGCGAAAAAGCCTCGCGCCTTTTCGTTTTCGGCCGCTTCCGCCTTGCCGAAATGCCACATGCCGCGGTGGTAGCATTCCCAGGCGTCGAGGCTGTCGGGCGGCTTGCGCACGGCCCGTTCTCGTTCGCTGCGCTCCAAAGCCGGCTGGATGGCCGCCGAGACACTGCCGGTGATCTCGTCCTGCACCGCGAATATGTCGGCGAGGTCGCGGTCGTAGCGCTCGGCCCAGAGATGTCGCTCGGCCTCGGCCTCGACCAGCTGTGCGGTTACACGAACGCGGTTCCCGGCCTTGCGCACGCTGCCCTCGAGGACATAGCGCACGCCCAGTTCGCGGCCGATCTCCTTGACCGATTTGTTCTGCCCCTTATAGGTGAAGCTCGAGTTACGGGCGATGACAAACAACGATCGCGACTTCGACAGGGACGTGATGATGTCCTCGGCGATGCCGTCGGCAAAGAATTCCTGTTCAGGGTCAAGGCTCATATTGGCGAAGGCGAGGATCGCGACCGACGGCTTCTCGGGTAACGCCAGCGCCGGCCGGGGCGCCCGCGGCGATGCTACGCGATAGACGCGGATTGGCCGGGCAATGTTCTTCAGCTGAAGCTCGCCGATATCCTCGAAGGCGACATCGATCTTGCCCGCGGCGTCTTCCTGCACACGGGCGGACACACAGATGCCGCCGGGTTCGGCGATCGCTTCCAGCCGGGCGGCGATGTTGACCCCGTCGCCGAAAATATCGCCGCTCTCGACGACGATGTCGCCGACATTGATGCCGATGCGCCACTCGATGCGCTCCTCGGCCGCGAGACCTGCGTTGCGCTCTGCCATGCCGGATTGCAGGCTGAGCGCGCAACGCATTGCGTCGATCACGCTCGCATACTCGACGAGAAGCCCGTCGCCGGTGGTCTTGAAGATGCGGCCGCGATGCTCGGCGATCTTGTGGTCAACGAGATCCGCGCGGATCCCCTTCAAGCGTGACAGGGTGCCTTCCTCGTCGGCCCCGATGAGGCGCGAATAGCCGACGACATCGGCGGCAAGGATCGCCGCCAATCGACGCACTACCTGGGGTCCTGTCATGCGGCGCTCCCTAGGCGAGCAATCTTGAATATCAGCCTGCGGCAAATTCGGACGAAAATCAGGCAGAAATGTGCGGACGGCCGTTATGGCAAGTCCGGCTGCGTCGGCCAATGGAACTGCCGTCGGCCGGCGTCAGATGGTGGCGCACAAACCAAATCACAAGTTCGGCGCTCGGGGGATTCGCGGTGGACAACCCGGTTTGCGCTTCCGGCGAAGGCCGTCATAGTGCGCGCTTTCGATCGCACTGTCGGGACACCGCTTCCATGACCATCATCCTCCACGATCTTGCCGGCGCCGAAGCCGACCGCCGCTTCAGCCCCTTCTGCTGGCGCGCCAAAATGGCGCTCGCCCACAAGGGCCTCGAGGTCGAGACCGTGCCGTGGCGCTTTACCGAGAAGGACAAGCTGCCGCAGCCCAACGCCGGCCGCGTGCCGGTCATCGTCGATGGCGGCCAGGTCGTGCACAACTCGACGGCGATCGCCGACTATCTCGAAACCCGCTATGCCGACCGGCCGTCGCTGTTCGGCGGCGAGATCGGCAGAGCCTTGACCCGGTTCGTGCAGAACTGGACCGAAACGGTGGTGCAGCCCGCCCTCATCGGGTTCGTCGTCCTCGACATCTATCGCCATGTGGCGCCGCAGGATCGCGACTATTTCCGTCAGTCGCGCGAGGAGCGGTTCGGAACCAGCATGGAAAACGTGGTCGCCGACCGGCAGGCGCGTCTTCCGGCTTTTCGCGAGAGCCTGGCGCCGTTGCGCCGCACCGTCGAACGGCAGGCGTTTCTCGGCGGCGAGAAGCCCGCCTATGCCGACTACGTCGTCTTCGGCGCATTCCAGTGGGCGCGGGCGATCAGCGATTTCGAGCTGTTGGCGGCTGACGACCCGGTCTACGCCTGGCGCGGCCGGCTGCTCGACGCCTTTGGCGGCTACGCCCGGAAATCCCCCGCCTATGGCGGCTGAACCATGGAAGGCGCCCACGCTGTCGCCGTCGTCGCGGTGATTCTCGCACATATTCTCGGCGGTCGTTTGGGTCGGCGGCATGTTCTTTGCGCTATTGGCGCTGCGGCCGGCGACCGGCGCGCTCGAACCCGGGCCGCGCCTCGAATTATGGGAGCGCGTGCTCGCCCGGTTCTTTACCTGGGTGATCGCCGCGATCGTGCTGCTGCTGGTCACCGGCTATACGATGATCTTTGCGATGTTTGGCGGTTTTGCCGGAGCCGGGCTCTACATTCACCTGATGATGGCGATTGGCATCCTGATGATGCTGCTTTTTTTCCACCTGTACTTCGCACCGTGGCGGCGCTTTCGCACCGCGGTCGCACGCCGGGACTGGGCCGAGGGGGCGCGGCAGCTCGGACAGATCCGCGCGATCGTGACGGTCAATCTCGCGCTCGGCGCCGTCACCGTGGCGATCGGCAGCAGCGGACGCTATTGGGGGTGAACGCCTACCACGCCGTGCGGCGCGGCAGATGCGCCAGGTTGATGCGCCGCAAACCGGCTTCCATCGCAACCTTGCCGTCGGGCGAGGTCCAGGTCAGGCCCAACCCACCGTCGGCGCGCGGCCGCAGGCGCAGGCCGCTCTTGCCCTTCTCGGCAAAGACGAATTCGTCGCCGGCGATGCGGCCGATGCGCCGGCTCCATTCGGCGGGTTCGCCTTTGTCGATACCCGGACCAAGGGCGTAGACCGCGGTGACCTCGCGCCCTTGCGCCGCTTCGAGCGCGAACAGCACCTCGCGGCCGTTCGGATAGAAGCCGTACCAGCAGGCGCCGCCGGTCGCATTTCCAACAGGCGTCGATGCCAGGGACGCCGCTGGCGCCGAGGCTCCGATCGCCGGCAGGACTGACGGCTTCTCCGGACGACGATGCAGCAGATCGTTGGGCAGATCGAGATCGGCGCTGGGCGCTTCACCCCAGGTCGGCGAGCAGGCCAACTCGCCCTTCAGACCGTCGGCATCGGCAAAATCGCGGATGCAGCCACCGAAGCGCCGCAGAAAGAGCCCAGTCGAGAACGCCCAATGTCCGGTCAGAAAGGCCGGCTGGTCGACGACGGAAAAGCCCAGCCCCCGCTTCGCCAGAATTGCTCGCGACCGCTCGCCGCGACCGCCGGGGTCGAAATCGTCGCCGTGGAAGAAGAACAGCATGACCCGCGCCTGCCGGACCTTTTCGAGCAAGGGGTAGAGCCGCGACGCATTCAGCCGCCAGGAATCGTAGAACTCGTCGAAACTGCCGAACGCGGCCGGGGCGGTAGCGACAACCGCGTCGACGTCGCTGGTCGCATCCGCCGCCATCAACGCCAGGAAGGCGCCGAAGGACTGGCCGGCGAGCACGATCCGCCGATAGCCCTGCCGCTTCAGTTCGGCGACGCGTTCGACCAGGCGCTCGCTGCTCGCCGAGAGCGTGTCGCCGTCGCGTGGCCGGTTGAAGCGCAATATGTCCCACCCCGAATCGCGTAGCGTCCGCAGGAACGGCGGGGACGGCGATTTCGAATCTTCGACCATGATCGAGCGGCCGTGGTTCCAGACGACGGCGCCGGCGGCCTGCTGTGCGCCGAGTAGACTTCCGTCAAACGCCGGAGCTAACCCGGCCGCCTTGCTTACGGGCCCGAGAAATACCACCAGCGCGCAAGCAAAGGCCGACACGCACGCCAGAGCGACCTTCCGCATTTCCGCCGATCCCCCAACCCCGCCTTGCCCAAGGCTTTGGGGGAGAGTTTAGCGGGTGGCTTCGCCTTGTGTCACTTGGTAACGACGCGCAACAGAGGCGCAAGACATCGATTTGGCCGCTGCGGGGCGGCGCGCCTGATGGGTGCGACGAACGGGCGCAGGCCGCCCGCCGCACCGCTATTCCGGTCGCAGCGTCATCAGCAGTGCGGCAGCGATCAGCACGCCGAACGCCTCGAAGCCGGCGTTGATCTGGCCAAACGCCATGCTGAGCAAGGTGGTCGAGGCGGTCGCGGCTCCGATCAGAAAGGGCATGGCGAGCATCCGGGTCCGGTTGGGTAAATACCGTGCTAGAACGGCCGGCCGGTCGCCGTTATTCCTGAACAGTGCAGCGGGAGAGACGCCGATGGCTGTCCTTTATGTCGCGCGCAGTCCCAAGCTCGGACGGTGGGCGTCCGATGTCGGGCTCGGCAAGAACGTCTTCAAGGTCGGCGTCGCCGAGACCGACCCGAAAGCGCTCGCCCAAACCGGCTGGGCCGGCGAAACCGATTGGACGATCGTACGCAAGCGCGAGGTCGAAGGGCTCGGCGAGGAAGACGCGCTCGACCGGCTGGCGCGCAAGGAGAAGATGATCGACCCGAACCTCTACCCCAAGCTCAAGGGTACGGTCGGCGTCTTCCGCCTGACCCCGGCGCAGGTCGAGAACCACATCATCGTGACCCGCGCGCTCGCCGGTGACAGCGACCGTCGCGAACTGAAGCTGAAGCCCGCCGACTACGCCGACTATCTGATCCACAACGCCTTACGCTGACTGCCGCCGGTTTTGCCGGAGTGCGTCGAGCGCTTCGGGCGTGTCGATGTCGACGAAAATCGCGTCGTCGTCCATCTCGACCTCGGCGACGAGTTCGGCGTATTCGCCGATCAGATGGCGGGCGCCGACATCGCCGGCGATCTGCGACATCTCGGGAAAGAAGCGTCTTGCCCACAAGACCGGGTTGCCGCGCTTGCCGCGGCGGGTCGGGACGACGATCGCGCGCCCTTCGAGCGGGTTGAAGGCGGCGATCAACCGGTCGACGTGACGCCCGGAAATCAGCGGCATATCGCCGAGGCAGACGACCGCACCATCGAGATCGGGCGGCAGCGCCGCCAAACCGCGCTTCAACGAGGTTGAGAGGCCGTCGGCGAAGTCGGGGTTGCGCACCCGCTCGACCGGCAATTTCCCGAGAGCCGCGTCGACCTCGTCGGCCTGATTGCCCAATACCGCGACGAGCGGCCTGGCATGTGAGGCGAGGAGCCGCTGCGCCGTACGCGCCACCATCGGAACGCCGTCGATCTCGACCAGCATCTTGTTCGGGCCGCCCATGCGGCGCGAACGGCCGGCGGCGAGCAGCACCGCACCGACGCGCGGGCCAGGTGGCGTCTTGTGGGGCGCGGCTTTCGGGTCCGGTGTCGCCGCGGCGCGCGGCAGCGGCCGAGACGGGATCTCGGCGAGGAGCCCGCCCGCCCCCATCCGCATGATCTCGGCGGCGCCGACGGGCAGGCCCACGACCAGCCGCTCAAGCACCCAGTCGAAGCCGTTGACCTTGGGCGAGCGGGCGCAACCCGGAAGCCCCAGCACCGGCCGGTCTTCGACATGGCCCAGGAGCAGCAGGTTGCCCGGATCGACCGGCATGCCGAAATGGTCAATCCGCCCGCCCGCGGCGACGATCGCGGCCGGGATCACGTCGCGCCGGTCGAGGATCGCCGAGGCGCCGTGGATCAGCACGAGTTCGGCACCGCGGTCGATCATCGCGCGGATCAGCGGGGCGAGTTCGTCGCTCGCATGTGCCGAGCGCTCCTCGGCGATCAGCCGGCAGCCGAGTGCCCGCAGCCGCGCCTCGGTCACCTCGCGGGTCTTGTCGAGAATGCTTTCCTTGAGGCCGGGCAGTCGGGTCTGCACCAATCCGGCAGCGAGCGGCCGGAACCGCCCCACCTGTAGCAGCGGGCCGTCCGCGACGGCGAGCTCGACGCAACGCGCGACAGCGGCTTCGGCGGCGGCGAACGGGATGATCTTGACCGTCGCCACCATCTGGCCCGGCTCGACGACCGCAAAGGGCGGCAGCGTGCCGAGTGTCACCGCCTCGTCGACGAGGTTGAGCCGGTCGACGCGCTCGCGGTCGAGAACGAGGAGCCCCTTCGCTTTGGCAAAGAGGTTGGCGCGGCCGGTGAACGGGGTGGCCGTTTCAATGTCGGGCCCGGCGACCGCCGCCGCCACGCGCCCGGCGGCCTCGTCCTCGCCGACATCGCCCGCTTCCAGCCGGGCGACGACGATGTGCGACAGGCCGGCGGACAAAATCAGATCGAGATCGGCCCGCGACAGCACGCGCGCCTTCTTGAGCGCCGCCGTACCAAGTCTCAGGCTGTGCGCGAGGATCGCCCCTTCCGCCTCGGCGACCCGCACCTCGCCGAATTTCATTTCGCTTCCGCGGCCCCGCCCTTGCGCGCGACCTGCGTCATCTCGGCGAGGATCGAGATCGCAACCTCCGCCGGCGAGATCGCGCCGATCGGCAGGCCGACCGGTGCGTGGATGCGCGACAGATCGGCGTCTGTGAAGCCCATTTCCTTCAACCGTGCGCAGCGCGCGGCATGGGTGCGGCGCGAGCCGAGCGCGCCGATATAAAGGCAATCGGTGCGCAATGCGGCGGCCAATGCCGGGTCATCGAGTTTGGGATCATGGGTCAGGGTCACGACCGCCGAGCCGCGATCGGGCTTCAGCCGTTCAAGCGCCTCGTCCGGCCATTCCGAAGTCATCTCGATGCCGGGAAACCGCGCTTCGGTGGCGAAGGATTCGCGCGGGTCGATCACCGTCACCGTGTAGTCGGTCATGACCAGCATCCGCGCCAGGGGCTGCGCGATATGCACCGCGCCGACGATAAAGCAGCGGCGCGGCGGGCTCATGACCTCGACAAAGACACGGCCGGCGGAAGTCTCGACGGTCCGGTTGCGGTTGCTGCGCCAGGCCTCGCGCACCGCATCCAGTTCCGCCTCGTCGAGTGTCAGATCGCCCTCGACGCTGTCGCCGTCGAGGAGCAGCTGCCGGCCAGTAGCGAGATCGGTCGCGAGGGCTACCGAACGGTGATCGCGCCCCGCCGCCACGACCGCGTCGAGAACCCGGCCCTTCATTCGACGCGCTCGACAAAGATCTGGATCTTGCCGCCGCAGGCAAGCCCGACTTCCCAGGCCTGGTCGTTGGTGACGCCGAAATCGAGGAGCCGCGGCTTGCCGTCGCGGATCACCTCAAGCGCCTGCTCGACGACGGCGCCCTCGACGCAGCCGCCCGAGACCGAGCCCGCCATGGCGCCCTTGTCGTCGACCGCGAGTTTGGCGCCGACCGGCCGCGGCGAGGAACCCCAGGTCGTGACCACCGTCGCCAACGCCACGCCCGCTCCGGCCTCGCGCCAGCGCGCCGCCTGTTCGAGGATTTCCGCCGTATCGCTCATGCCGCCCTCTCCATGCTCTCCCGCCAGGACGATGCCGCCGCCCCGCGACGCGGCGCCGGTGCGCTCAACGCCTCGATCAAGGCTTCGAGGCTTTCGAGATTGTGCACCGGCCGGAACTCGTCGGCATAGGGCATCATCGCCTTCATGCCGAGAGATTTCGGTTCGAACCCTTCATAGCGCAACAGCGGATTGAGCCAGACGAGGCGGCGGCAGGAGCGGCGGAGCCGGTCCATCTCGCGGGCCAGTCCGACCCCGGCGTCGCGGTCGAGCCCGTCGGTGATCAGCAGCACGATCGCACCCTGGCCGAGCAGACGGCGCGACCACAGCCGGTTGAATTCGGCGATCGCGTGGCCGATGCGGGTGCCGCCCGACCAGTCGGCGACGACCTCGCCGACCCGCTCCAGCGCCAGATCGACATCGCGATGGCGCAAATAGCGGGTGATGTTGGTCAGCCTCGTGCCGAAGACAAAGCTGTAAACGCGGTCGCGGTCGTTGGTGACGGTGTGCATGAAATGCAGAAAGATGCGGCTGTAGCGGCTCATCGAGCCCGAAATGTCGCACAGCACGACAAGCGGCGGCGGGCGGCGGCGGCGGCTCTTGCGCTTCAACTCGATCAGCCCGCCGGCGCGCAAGGCGGCGCGCATGGTCGCGCGCATGTCGGCGCGGGCGCCGTGCCGGTCGGGCGCGAAGCGTCTCGTCGCGACATCCTGCACCGGCAGGCGCAGCCGGGCGATCGCCGCCTTGGCGCGGGCGAGTTCCTCCAGGGACATCTTCTCGAAATCCATGCTGCGCAATTGCTCGCGGTCGGAGAAGGTCATGACCGCGTCGATTTCGGTCTCGACTTCTTCCGGCTCGGGGCCTGTCTCCGGCTGGTTCGGATGAAGCGCCTCGGCCAGCCGCCGCGCCATCTCCGCGCCCTGATCCGGCTCGCCCTCGACCCGCATTTCCGGCAGCACCAGCGCCATCATCTTCTTCAGGAGTTCGGGGTTGCGCCAGAAGACGTGAAATGCCTGGTCGAAGATCAGCCGCTGGTCCGGCCGGTTGACGAACACTGCATGTAATGTCCAGTAGAAGTCGCGACGGTCGGTGATGCCGATCGTCGTCACCGCCTGCACCGCATCGATGACCTTGCCCGGCCCGACCGGCAGCCCCGCCGCGCGCAGGGTGCGCGCGAAATGCATCAGGTTGGCGAGCAGCCGCCCCTGCCCAGCATCGCGCGCTCTCCGCCCGCCTGCGGGGGGAGAGGGAAGGGACCCATCGCTGCCGGCGATGGGGAGCTCGGGCTCGCCCTTCACGCGCCCGCGCCCGCCGCTTCGGCCTTGATCTGCTCCAACAGGCGCGCGGCTTCGCTGCCCTGGATGCGGGCGATGTCGTCCTGGTATTTGAGGAGCACGCCCAGCGTGTCGTTGATGGCACTCGGCGCCAGTTCCAGCACGTCGAGCTGCATCAGCGCCTCGGTCCAGTCGATGGTCTCGGCGATGCCGGGCAATTTGAACAGATCCATCGTGCGCAATTTCTGGACGAAACCGACGACCTGCCGTGACAAATGCTCGCCGGCGCGCGGCGCCTTCCTCTTCAGGATCTCAAGCTCGCGTTCGGCCGAAGGGTAATCCACCCAGTAATAGAAACAGCGCCGCTTCAGCGCGTCGTGGATCTCGCGGGTGCGGTTCGAGGTGATGATGACGATCGGCGGGTGCTCGGCGTGGATGGTGCCGATCTCGGGGATCGTCACCTGGAAGTCCGACAGCAATTCCAACAGATAGGCCTCGAACGGCTCGTCGGTGCGGTCGAGTTCGTCAATCAGCAGAACCGGCGGGCCGCCGAGGTCCGGCTCCAGCGCCTGCAACAGCGGCCGCTTGATCAGGAAACGCTCGGAAAAGATAGCACTCTCGATTTCGCCCCGGTCCTCCTCGGCGGCCTCGGCGAGCCGGATCTCGATCATCTGGCGCGCGTAATCCCATTCGTACACCGCCGAGGCGACATCGAGACCCTCATAGCATTGCAGCCGGATCAGGCGGCGGTGCAATGCCCCCGCCAACACCTTGGCGATCTCGGTCTTGCCGACCCCGGCCTCGCCTTCGAGGAACAGCGGGCGCTTCAAATGCAGCGCCAGATGCACCGCCGTCGCCAGGCTGCGGTCGGCGACGTAATCGCCGCTGCCGAGAAGGGCCAGCGTGTCATCGACCGAGGCAGGCAATCCGGCGGTTGTAAGAGCGTCCATGAACACGATCCGATCGCAACAAAATCCCTCTCCCGTCGGGAGAGGGCGGGCAGCGCGGCGAACCCGGCGATGCCGCCGGCTCGGCTCTCTACATTTAATGCACCGGCCGCCACGACACCACCCCGGCGGGCTCGGGCGGCGGTCCCCCGAAGACGACTATCAACTCAGTCCGATCACGAGGATCAGTGGTTTTTGTTGATGCCGTCGGGAGCATCGGGGCAATGCCCCGCGGGGCGGCAAAGGACGTCCTTCAAGTTGGTACAGGTCGAAAGCGCCAGCAGTATCAGAAAATATAAAGTTGCACGTTTCATATCCCGATGTTCGCACGCTTCAACAGCGCCGCCGTGCCGACTATTCGATCAGGTTGTCAGAAGACAGGCGGGCGCTTGTCAAGCATGGCGATGGATCGGATCGACCCAGCGGACTTCTTCGGGGCGCTCCACGGGTTCGATGTCGAGATTGACGACGACCGCCTCGTTGTCGCTGCGCACCAGCACGCATTCGAGCGTCTCGTCGGTCGAAGCATTGATTTCCTGGTGCGGCACATAAGGCGGCACAAAGATGAAATCGCCCGGCCCCGCTTCGGCGACATATTCGAGATGCTCGCCCCAGCGCATCCGCGCCCGGCCCTTCAGCACATAGATGACACTTTCGAGGGCGCCGTGATGATGCGCTCCGGTCTTGGCGTTGGCGTGGATCTTGACCGTGCCGGCCCAGATCTTCTGCGCTCCGACCCGGGCGAAGTTGATCGCCGCCGCGCGGTCCATCCCGGGCGTCTGCGCCGTGTTCGAGTCGAGTTGGTCACCCGGAATGACCTTGACCCCGTGGGTTTTCCAATCGACCGGACCGTGTTGGTGCGCGCTCGCCATCGTCATCGCCTCTATGCGCCCGTGACCGCTCGTTGATATGCTGTTGCGCACGCCTAATTCAACAGTCAACTCAGGATTTTTGAATTAAACAACATCATAATTCCGTATAAGGGCTCCGCCGATGAAGCTTGCCGTACCCGATCTGATTTCGAATTCCTATTTCCCGGCCGCCGCCGCGGTCGCGTTGGGGTTTTTCGCGGCCGAAGGGCTCGAGGTCTCGCTCGAACTGGTGTATCCGGTCGACCGCGCCTATCGCGAGATGTACCTCGGCAACATCGATTTCGTTGGCGGTTCGGCGCATTCGGCGCTCGCCGCCTTTCCCGAATGGCAGGGCGTCAAACTGCTCTGCGCCCAGGCGCAGGGGATGTACTGGTTTCTCGTCATGCGCGCCGATCTCGGCGCCAGGCGGGGCGATATCGAGGCGGTCAAGGGCCGCACGATCGGCGCCGCTCCCTGGGTCGAGATGGGGCTGCGCCGGCTCCTGCTGGAAGCCGGGATCGACCCGGCGCGCGACCAGGTCACGATCGCCCCGGTGCCGGGTGCTACCGGCGACACGGTCAATTTCGGCCTCACCGCGGCCAGGGCGCTCGAAGCGGGCCTGATCGACGGCTTCTGGGCAAACGGCATGGGGACCGAAATCGCGGTGCGCCGCGGCGTCGGCACGGTCGTCCTCGATGTCCGCCGCGGCGACGGGCCGAAAGCGTGCTTCAACTACACGATGTCGGCACTGGCGGCGACCGACCGGCTGATCGAGCAATCGCCCGACATCGCCGCGGCGGCGGTCCGCGCGATCGTCAATACCCAGGCCGCGTTGAAGGCCGATCCGGACCGTGCGACCGTGGCCGGCCGCAAGCTCTTTCCGCCCGAAGCGGCGGCGCTGATCGCCGACCTCATCCGCCGTGACCTGCCCTATTACGACGCGTCGATCTCGCCCGAATTCGTCGCCGGCATGAACCAGTTCGCCCGCGACATCGGCATCCTCCAGCACGATGTTGCCTATGAGCAAGTGGTCGCCACCCAATTCGCGCCGCTGTGGCGGGGCGCGCCGGGGCTATAGGGTTCGGTTGCGGGCCGCGCTTGATCGCGCGCCAAACATTGAGGGGCGTGCACGGCATCGTTATGTCGCGCACGCCGAGCGGGGCGAGCGCGTCGAGGACGGCGCTGACGACGACCGCGAGTGCGGGCGTGCAGCCGCCCTCGCCGCCGGCCTTGATGCCGAACGGGTTGGTCGGCGACAACACCTCGACGATCCGGGTCGTGAACGACGGCAGATTGTCCGAGCGCGGCATGCCGTAATCCATGAACGAGCCCGACAAGGGCTGGCCCGAACTCCGGATCGACGACGCACTCCTCCCACATCGCCTCGCCGACACCCTGCGCGATCCCGCCATGCGTCTGGCCGTGCACGATCATCGGGTTGATGCAGCGGCCGACATCGTCGACGACCGAATAGCGCGCGATCTCGACCATGCCGGTTTCCGGGTCGACCTCGACCTCGCAGACGGCACAGCCGTTCGGGAAGACGGGTTCGTGCATCTCGTTGTCGGCGGCGACCGCAAGATCGGCCGATAGCCCGAGCCGCGCTGCCTCCTGCGCCAGTTCGAGAAAGTCGAAGCTCCGGTTGCGGCGGGGTGCAGCGAACCGGCCTTCCTCGAACAGGACCTCCGCCGGGTCGGCGTCGAGAAGGCGGGCGGCGACGGCCTTGCCTTTGGCGATCAGTCCGGGTGCCGCCTTGGCGAAGAGCGTTGCCGAATGCCGCATCGAGCGGCCGGAATGGGATCCGCCGCCGAGACTGACGACATCGGTGTCGCCGGTGACGAGGTCGATGCTCTCGGCCGGCACCCCGAGCAGCGCCGAGACGACCTGCGCAAAGCTCGTCTCGTGGCCCTGGCCGCTCGGTCCGGTGCCGATCACGACCCTGACCCGGCCCTGCGGCGTGACCGTGATCTCGGTGCGCTCGCGCGGCGCGCCGATCGAGGATTCGACGTAATTGGCGAGCCCGAGCCCGAGCAAACGCCCGCGCGCCTCGGCCTCTCGCCGGCGCTCGCCGAAACCCGGCCAATCGGCGATCCGCATCGCCAGATCCATGTTGGCCTCGTAGGTCCCGCTGTCGTAGAGCATGCCCACACCGTTGCGGTACGGCATCGCGTCGGGCCGGACGAGGTTCCTGCGGCGCAATTCGACCCGGTCGAACCCCATCTCCTCGGCCGCGCGATCGACCAGCCGCTCGATCGCGTAGGTCACCTCGGGCCGTCCCGAGCTGCGATAGGCGTTGGTCGGCATCGTGTTGGTGAAGACCGCGCGCGAGCGCAAGGTGGCCGCCGGGATGTCGTAATTGCCGGTAACGAGGCCCGAGCCTTTGCCGAGCGGCGAGAGCGAGGCGCAGCGCGCCCCGACATTGCTGACATTGTCGGCGCGCAGGCCCAGAAACCGGCCGTCCGCGGCGAGCGCCAGTTCGACCCGGGTCATCAGGTCGCGGCCCTGGAAATCGGTCAGGAACACCTCGCTGCGGGTCGAGGTGTATTTGACCGGCCGCCCGACCCTCCGCGAGGCCCACACCACCAGCGCCGATTCGACATAGAGGCGGTTGCGGGTGCCGAAATTGCCGCCGACATCCTGCGAGACGACCCGCACCCGATCGGGCGCCACCCCGAGCACCGTCGCCAGTTCCGCCTTCTGCCGCACCGCGCCGCCGCTCCCGGCCCACAACGTATAGCGGCCGGTCTCCTGATCGTAATGGCCGAGTGCCGCGCGCGGCTCAAGCGGGACGCCCGTAACCCGCGCGATATGGAATTCCATCGCGACGACATGGTCGGCCGCGGCAAAGGCGCGGTCGGTCGCTTCCTTGTCGCCGAACGTCGTATCGACGAGGACGTTGTCCGGCATCTCGTCCCAGACCGTCGGCGCGCCCTCTTCGAGGGCGGCTTGCGGCGAGACGACCCAAGGCAATTCCTGATATTCGACCGCCACGGCCTCGGCGGCGTCGAATGCCTGCGCCGCGGTCACGGCGACGACGATCGCCACCGCCTCTCCGACATGCCGCACCCGGTCGGCCGGCAGCGGCAATTGCGGGCCGATGAAGATCGGGCCGCCACCGGGGCCGGTCAGCTTCATGTCGTAACGGGTCTGCGGCACCGGGCTGTGCGGGACCGGCGAGAGCCCGTCGGCGACGCAGTCCTCGCCGGTGAAGACGCCGAGCACTCCCGGCATCGCCGTCGCCGGCGATTTGTCGATCCGCAATATGCGCGCATGCGGATATGGCGAGCGCACGATCGCGGCATAGGCCTGCTCCGGCAGCGTCGCGTCGTCGCTGAACCGGCCCTTCCCGGTCAGAAGCCGCTGATCCTCCTTGCGGCGCACCGGCTGTCCGATGGCGCCCAGCGCCGCCACAGCCGCAATCTCTGCGATGTCGTTCATCCTCCGATCGTACCGACGGCGAAGAAGATATCAATCGCCGGCTCGCGCCGTGTTACTTTCCAGGATGGGAAGCCTGACGAGGAAGCCATGATTCATCATCTCTCGATCGCCGCACGTGACCCGAAACACGTCGCCGGCGTCCTGGCCGAGTTCATGGGTGGGGTCGCCGTTCCGTTCCCGCCCAATCCCGGCAGCTATTTCGCGCTCCAACTCGACGACCACGGTTCGGGCGTCGAGGTCTATCCGGCCGGCACCGAATTGCAGCCGGGCGGCAGCGATGGCGGCGGCTTTGTCAAGAAGCCGGAAGCCCGCGGCTTCGGTCCGACCCATTTCGCGCTCAGCATCGCCGCCGACGCGGACAAGGTCGAGGCGATCGCCAAGCGGGAAAACTGGCAATGCTATCGCTGCAACCGCGGCCCGTTCCATGTGATCGAGGTGTGGCTCGAAAACGAGTCGATGGTCGAATTGCTGCCGCCCGATTACGCGGCCGAATATCTCGCCTTTACCCGTCCCGACAAGATCGCCGCCGCGATGGCCGCCGCTGCACCCCAGCCCGCTCGCCAGCGCCCGGCCTAATTCAACCAGCGCGGGGTCTTGGGCGCCGGAACCACGTTCCCGAACGCTCGCGGATGCTCTGGAAGGTGACGTAGAGCAACGGGATCACAAAGAGCCCGATGGCGCTCGCCGCGATCATGCCGGCGAAGACTGGCGTGCCGACCGCGTGCCGGCTCAATTCGGCGGCGCCCTCCGCCACCACCAGCGGATAAACCCCGAGGATGAACGCGAACGAGGTCATCATCACCGCGCGAAACCGCATCCGCGCGCCGAGCACGGCGGACTCGAGAATGTCCTTGCCGGCCTCGCGCTGTTCCTTGGCAAAGGCGATGATCAGGATGCCGTTCTTGGCGGCCATCGCGATTAGCACGACAAGCCCGATCTCGGCGTAAAGGTCGAGCGAGACGCGAAACAGCAGGATGCCGATAAAGGCGCCGAGCACCCCGACCGGCACCGACAGCAGCACCGGCACCGGGATCATCCAGCTTTCATATAGCCCGACCAGGAACAGAAACGCGAACAGGATCGCCAGACCGAGGATTGCCCCGGTCTGTCCGGCCGCCGCCTGTTCCTGATAGGCCGTGCCCGACCATTCATAGGCGTAGCCGGCGGGCAGCGTTTTCGCCGAAACCTCTGCCATCGCCGCGAGTGCCGCGCCCGACGAGACGCCCGGCGCGGGGCTGCCCTGGATCGGGATCGCGCGATAATTGTTGTAGCGGGTGATGACCTGCGGCCCGACGACGACGCCGGCGTGGGCGATTGAGGCCAAGGGTACGTCGTTGCCGTATTTGTTGCGGATGTAGATCTGCCACAGCGAGGAAATGTCCTGGCGGTCGGCCGGCTCGCCTTCGATATTGACCTGCCAGATCCGTCCGTAGAGGTTGAAGTTGTTGACGTAGTAACTGCCCAACGTGGCCTGCAGCGTGGTGAACACGTCGCTCATCGATAGTCCCAGCGCCTGCGCCTTTTCGCGGTCGATATTCAGAAAGATCGAAGGGTTGCTGGCGGTGTAGGTCGAGAACACGCGGGTGAGCCGGGGAGTCGCGGTTGGCGGCGGCGAGCAGCCCTTGCATGACGCTGTTCATCGCCGCCGGCTCCTGGCCTTCGAGGCCTTCGAGTTCGTATTCGAACCCGCCGGTCGTCGAGAGCCCGATGATCGGCGGCAGGTTGAACGGGATCACGGTTGCCGAGCGGATTTCCTGCCCTTCGCGGAACACGCGGCCGATCAGCGCCTGCGCCGAATTGGCCGCTCCGACGCGGTCGGCAAAGGGCTTCAAGGTCGGCACGATGAAACGCCGCATTCGGCTCGTTGACGCCGTCGATAATCGAAAAGCCGATGATCGCAACGACATTCTGGATCTGCGGCATCGAGTGCAACAAATCCTCGATGCGCTTCTCCACCTCGCCGCTGCGTGCGACCGAGGCGCCGTCCGGCAGCTGCACCGCAACAAAGAACGCGCCCTGGTCTTCCTCGGGCAGAAATCCGGTGGGCACCCGTCCCTGAATTACATAGATCGCGCCCGCGGCTGCCAGGATCGCGATGATCCCCAGAAACGAGACGCGGACCAGACGGGCGACGATCGCGGCATAGCCGTCGCGGACATTGTCGATGCGCCGCAAGCACCCAGCCCATCGAGCCCGCGCTTCGGCCCGCCATGCCGCAAAAACACCGCGCACAACGCTGGCGACAGGGTCAGCGCGTTCAACGCCGAAATCGCCATCGCGACGCTGATCGTCACCGCGAACTGGCGGAACAAGGTTCCCGAGACGCCGGGGATAAAGGCGATCGGCACAAACACCGAAAATAGCACCAGCGTGATCGCGATGATCGGGCCGGTAATCTCGGCCATGGCTTTTTTGGTCGCGTCGGCCGGCGACAATTCCGGCTCTTCTTCCATGACGCGCTCGACATTTTCGACAACGACGATCGCGTCGTCGACCAGAATGCCGATCGCCAGCACCATCGCCAACAGCGAGATCGTATTGGCCGAATAGCCCATCGCCAGCAATATCGCGAAGCTGCCGATGACGCTGACCGGCACCGCTATCGCCGGGATCAGGGTCGCGCGCAACGAGCCGAGAAACAGGAAGACGACGATCACGACGAGAATAAACGCGATCAACAAGGTGATCAGCACGTCGTGGATCGTGTCGAAGACAAACGTCGTCGTGTCGTAATTGACCAGATATTTAAGACCGGGCGGAAACCGCTGGCTCAAGCGCTCCATATTGGCGCGGACCAGTTTCGCGGTCTGCACGGCGTTGGCCCCGGGGGACAGATATATGCCGATCGCGACTGCCGGCTTGCCGTTGAAGCGGCCCTCGATATCCTGGTTCTGGGCGCCGAGTTCGACCCGAGCCACATCCTTGATCCGCAACAGCGAGCCGTCGGGATTGGCGCGCAACACGATGTTGCCGAACTGCTCGGGCGTGACGAGCCGGCCTTGGGTCTGAATGTTCAGCTGGAATTGCTGGTCGTTCGAGATCGGCCGCGCGCCGATGCGGCCGACCGGCGCGATGACATTCTGCGCCTGGATCGCCGCGATCACATCGGATGGCGTCAATTGCAGATTGTCGAGCCGCTGCATGTCGAACCAGATCCGCATCGAGTAATTGAGCGCGCCAAAGATGTGCGCCTGCCCGACCCCCGGCGTGCGCGACAACACGTCGAGGATGTTGATGATCGCGTAATTGGTGATGAACAGCGGGTCCTGTTTCCCGGTCTCGCTGTAGAGCACGATGAATTGCAGCACCGCCGACGATTTTTTCTGGATCGTCAGCCCTTCGAGCTGCACTTGCTGCGGCAGTTGGGAGAAGCGCGGTCTGCACCCGGTTGTTGACGTTGACGGTATCGATGTCGGCGTCGCTGCCGAGTTGGAAACTGACGGTCAGGTTGTAGCTGCCGTCGTTGCCGCTCGTCGACTTCATGTAGATCATCTTGTCGACGCCGACGACCTGCGCCTCGATCGGCTGGGCGACGCTGGCTTCGACATCGGCAGCCGAGGCTCCCGGGTAGATCGCCGTCGACCTGGACCTGCGGCGGCACGATGTCGGGGAATTGCGATACCGGGATGCGGGTCAGCGCGATCAGTCCGGCAATCGTGATGACGAGCGCAATGACGACCGCGAGCCGCGGGCGATCGACAAAGATCGCCGAGATCACGGGCTCCCCCCGGCGGTCGAAGGCTGCGGGCTCGCCGGCCCGGGCGAGACGACCTCGCCCGGGCGAACGCGCTGCACCCCCTCGGAAATGACCAGCTCGCCTTCCTTGAGGCCGCTCGTCACGACCGCTGTCGACGGCGTCGATTGTCCGAGCGCGATGCGCCGGATTTCGCGCGCGATTTTGCCCATCGACGACATAGACGTAATCGCCCTGCTGGTCGGACAGTACCGCGGCGCGTGGGATCGCCAGCACCGAGACCGGCTGCACCCCTTCGAGCATGACGGTGACAAACTCGCCGTCGGTAAGCCAGCGGATCGGCGGCGTCCCGCCCTTTCCGGCGAAAAGCAGCGGGTTCGGGATCACGCCGCGGAAGGTGATCGTGTCGGTGTTTTCGGAAACGGTCGGCGACACGTAATCGAGATGCCCCGTCTGGTCGTAGATCTTTCCGTTCGGCAGCCGCAGCCGGATCACGACGGCGCTGAACCCGCCCTTCGGCACATAGCGGTCGCGCAATTGCAGCGCGGTGCGCTGCGCGATCGGAAAATTCACATACATCGGGTCCTGGCTGACCAATGTCGCCAGCGTGCCGCTGGTCGGCGAGACGACGTTGCCTTCCGTCACCGCCGTGGCGCTGATCTTGCCGTCGATCGGCGCGCGGATTTCGGTATAGCCGAGATTGATCTGGGCGGTTTCCAATTGCGCCTTTGCGCCGGCCACCTGCGCGGCCAGCGAGCGTTCATTCGCGATGGTCTGGTCGACGTTCTGCTGCTGGCCCGCCGGCGTTTTCAACAGGTACTGAGCGCGCGCGAGCTGCTTCTCGGCAAAGGTGTACTGCGCTTCAAGCTGCTCCACATTCGCCTTGTCGGCGTCGACCTGGGCTTGAAACGGCGGCTGCTCGAGCTGGTAAAGCAGGTCGCCTTTCTTGACCTCGGCCCCTTCGACAAAGTGCCGCTTTTCGAGAAAGGCGGTAACCCGGGCGACCAGCGCGACCCGCCCGACCGCCTGGATGCGGCCGACGAACTCGTTGCTCTGGGTGATCTCTTGGGGCGCCACGCGCACCACCCCGACCGCTGGCGGCCCGCCCGGCCCGGTCTGGGCCTCGGCCACCAAGGGAAGCGACGCGAGAACGAGGGCGAGGAGGAACCGCTTCATCGGCGTGCTTATAACCGATATCCTTCCTCCCTCGACCAGCGATCGCGGGGTGCGGCAAATGCGCGATTGCGGCATGGACCTGCCCGGCGGGGACAGCCGGCGAAGAAATATCAATCGCGGGCTTACGCCGTGCTATTCCTGGCGGGGGGACCTCCGACGAGGAAGTCATGACCCATGGCCGCGGCAGTACCCCCGACCCTCGCGCCATCGCCCGGCGTGATCCGATTTCCGTGACGGCTGCGCGTCGTCGCCGCAATGGGTAAGCCTGAGTTCGACGGCATTGCCGACTGGGTGACGCGAGCCGGCCTCGCCGGTCGCGAAGAACGCGAACTGCTCGCCGGCTTCTGCCGCCGGATCGCCGATGCCGGCCTGCCTTTGGCTCGGGCCATGGTCATCCTCGACACGCTTCATCCGATCTATGAGGGCCGTGTCTTTCGCTGGCGCGCGACTGGGCCGGAATCCGTCGAGGCGGTGGATTACGGACGGACCGACGAGGGCGAGGCTGCCGAGAACTGGCAGCGCAGCCCGTTTTTCCATCTGCTGCAATCGGGCGAGGAGGCGATGCGCCGCCGCCTCGCAGCTGGCGATCCCGCCGACTTCCCAGCTCTCATAGAAGCGCGCGAGGAAGGCATTACCGACTACCTGGCGATGATTCACCGCTTTGCCGAGGAAGGCGTCATCGGCGAGATGGATTGCGTCTATTCCTCCTGGGCGACCGATGCGCCGGGCGGCTTCAGCGACGAGGGCGTCGCAGCGTTGCGCCGCCTCGTCCCGTTTCTGAATCTCGCGATCAAATCTGGGGCGCTGGGCAGGATGGCGGGAGACCTGGCCGAAGCCTATCTCGGCCGCGACCCCGGTCGCCGGGTCATGAGCGGCCGCATCGCCCGCGGCGTGGCGGAAAGGATCGACGCGGTGCTGTGGTACAGCGATCTCCACGGCTACACCCACATCGCCGACAACGCGCCGCCGGAAGAAATCATCCCGATGCTCAACGACTATGCCGACGTCGTCGTCTCGGCGGTGCACGGCAATGGCGGCGACGTGCTCAAGCTGATCGGTGACGGCACGCTGGCGATCTTCACCGGCGAGGATCGCGAGCGGGCCTGCCTGTCGGCCCTGCAAGCCGCGATCCGGGCGCGCCGGGACGGCGCCGAACTCAACCGCAACCGAACCGCCGCCGGTCTGCCGACCGCCGAGATCTATCTCGCTCTCCATGTCGGCGAAGTCTTCTACGGCAATGTCGGCAGCAAGGACCGCCTCGACTTCACGGTGATCGGCCCGGCGGTCAACGAAGTCAGCCGCATCCTGGCGATGAGCCGCTCGGTCGACCAGAACCTGCTGCTCTCGGCGGCATTCGCGGCCGCGCTCGCGGAAGAGCCGCGCCGGCGCCTCGTTTCGGTCGGCCGCTACGCCCTGCGCGGTGTCGCACAACCGCAGGAACTCTTCACCCCCGAACCCGGTTTCGACGTGCCGCCCTTATCGTGACAAGCGGCAGGCGACGGCATGCCCCCGCATAATAGGTGCATCGCTAAAATCGCCATATTTGCAAGGTATCGTGCGTTTCGCACGGCGCTCGAGGCTGCCTTATATTGCCCCGGCCGCCCTGTTAATTCCTTGCGGAAACAGGAGACCCGACGCCCGAAACTAATACGTCTCCCGCGGCAGGTTCAGGTGCGGGAAGGCGCTGTGGACATGCGGCGCCACGACCTGGCGGGCCGGGCGGATATAGCCCTTGTCGAGTTCGTGATAGCCGGTGACGCCAAGCAGCGACAGGCAGATGCGGATCTCGTCTTCGAGAATCTCGAAGAGCCGCACCACGCCGTCGGCGCCGGCGGCGGCAAGCCCGTAGACGTAGAGCCGGCCGCAGGCGACGGCGTCGGCGCCAAGGATCAACGCCTTGACGACATCGGCGCCGCGGCTGATGCCGCCGTCGACGATGATCCGCGCGCGCCCCGCGACCGCTTCGGCGACCTCGGGCAACACGTCGATCGAGCCCACCCCCTGGTCGAGCTGCCGCCCGCCATGGTTCGAGACATAGACGCAGTCGACGCCGTGTTCGAGCGCCAGCCTCGCATCCTCGGCGGTGGCGATCCCCTTCAGGATCAGCGGGATGTCGAAGCCCTTCTTGATCCGGTCGATGTCACGCCAGTTGAACTGGGCCTGGTAGATGCGGGCGTCGTCGACCCGCACCCGGCGGCGCTGGTGCCGCTTGGCGATGTCGCGCTCGCGCCGGCTGTAGCTATCGGTGTCGACCGTCAGGCAGAAGGCGTTGTAGCCCTTGTCGATCGCGCGGCGGACATGGTCGTCGACCCAGGCCGCGTCGCCGCGCACATAAAGCTGGAAGATCTTGAACCCGTCGCCCGAAGCCTCGGCGGTCTTGTCGAGCCCTGGATGCGAGACCGAGGAGAGGATGATGCCATTGCCGAATTCGCGCGTCGCCGCTGCCACCGTGGCGCCGCCACCCGGCTCGAACACCTCGAGCGAGCCCACCGGCGCGCACAGCACCGGAATGCGCAAGCTTTTGCCGAAAAGCTCGCGGCTGCAATCGACGTTCGACACGTCGCGCAGCACGCGCGGCCGAAAGCCGATCGCATCGAGCGCCAGCCGGTTGCGCGCCAGCGTCGTCTCGGTCTCGGAACCGCCGATCAGATAGTCCCAGTTGTTGCGGTCGAGGTTGATGCGCGCCTGGGTGACGAATTCGTGCAGGTTCTGAAAGCGGTCCTGGAGCAATTCGAGCATGTTTCTTCTGCCTTGCTGCGGAGGGCGTGGTCGGGCGGGCAACCTAGCCGACGCGTCGGGCATGGGCAATCTGTTCGCCGCCACGGTTTTTGCGCTTTGGCGCGGCGCTGCGGTGTCGCTACGATGGCGGCACGGGTTCGATCATCCGCCTGACAATCCCGCGCAAGAGGAGACGCACAATGCCCCGCATTCTGACCCCCGCCACCCATTCCGAGGAGACCCTGCAGATCGCCTACGACCTGCTGCCCTCGGGCTGGGAACTCGCCACCGCCCCGCATGGAAGGCCGGAATTCTTCGATCTGTTGAAGGACACCGAATACTACATCGGCGCCGGTCAGTTCCCGCACAGCACTGATTTCTACCAGAAGGCGCCGAAGCTGCGCATCGTGCAGACCTTGAGTGCCGGCTACAACACCTACGATCTCAACGCGGCGCGGGCCGCGAGCGTGCCGATCTGCAACAACGGCGGCGCCAATTCGACCGCGGTCGCCGAGCACGCGATGATGCTGATGCTGGCGGTCTGCCGCAGGCTGATCTGGCAGCATGAGGGCGTGGTGTCAGGGCGCTGGCGCGGCAACGATTTCAATTCGGCGAAGCTCTACGAACTCGAAGACAAGACGCTCGGCATCATTGGGCTTGGCAACATCGGCAAGAAGGTTGCCCGCCGGGCAAAGGCCTTCGACATGCAGATCAAGTATTACGACATCAACCGGTTGACTACCGACCAGGAAGACGCGCTCGGCATCCGCTTCGCCCTCTTCCCGGAACTGTTGAAGATTTCCGACATCGTGAGCTTGCACGTGCCGCTCGACATGTCGACGCACAATTTGATCGGTGAGCGCGAGCTGGCGATGATGAAGCCGACGGCGATCCTGATCAACACCTGCCGCGGCCCCGTGGTCGACGAGAAGGCCCTCTACAACGCACTGCGCGACGAGAAGATCCTCGGCGCCGGGCTCGACGTGATGGTCGAGGAACCGCCGAAGCCCGACCATGAATTGTTCTCGTGCAAGAACGCGATCTTCAGCCCGCACGGCGCCGGCCCGACCTGGGACAATCATTGGAAGCGCTGGCGCAACGCCTTCGACAATTTCGAGCGCGTCGCCCGCGGTCAGAAGCCGTTCTGGGTCGTCCCCGAACTGCGCGACTGAGACAGGAGGGCGAGGTGGGGCGGCGCCGATGATCGCCGTGCCTCCCCGCGCTCAGTTCTTCAGCATGCCGCCGGTCAGCGCCGCGGTGTTGTAGTCGACCATCTCGATGTAGGTCGAGGCGGGGCCGTCGGGGCGGGAGAGCGCGTCGGAATAGAGCGGCGGACCGAGCGTGGCCCCGGTCTCGCGGGCGAGTTCCTGCATGATCCGCGGGTCGGAGATGTTTTCGAGAAAGAGCGCCCTGATCCGCTCTCGGCGGATCTGCCGGATCAGCCCGGCGATCGCCTGCGCCGAGGGCTCGCTGTCCGTCGTCAGCCCCTCGGGCGCCAGAAAGCGCACGCCATAGGCCCGGCCATAGTAGCCGAAGGCGTCGTGCGTGGTGATGACCTGCCGCTTCGCCTCGGGGACACCGGCGATCGCGGCGCGCACCCGCCGGTCGAGCGCCTCGAGTTCGGCCTTGTAGCGCTGCAGCCGGTCCCGGTATGCCTCGAAGTGCGCCGGATCGACGCGGCCGAGCTCGCGGGCGATGTTGTCGGCATAGATCACGGCGTTTCCGACATCCTGCCAGGCGTGCGGATCGGGCGCTGGCTTGCTTTCGCCGGGTTCGGTCGCGTCGATCGGCGTGACGCCGGCGCTGGCGACGACAACCGGCCCCCGGTAATGCGCCGACTGGACGAGCCGCGTCATCCAGCCTTCGAGCCCGAGGCCGTTGACGATGAAAAGTTGCGCCCGGGCGACAAGCCGCGCCTGCTCGGGACTGGGCTCGAAAACATGCGCGTCGGCATCGGGACCGATCAGGCTCGTCACCGCGACATCGCCGCCGCCGACCTCCCGCACCAGATCGCCGAGAATGCTGAATGAGACGACGACCCGCAATGGCGCCGCCTCCGCCGCTCCGATCGAAGCGGTCAGCCCGACCGCCAGCAGGAGTGCGGCAATGCAGCGACGAAAGCAGCGTGCGGTCATGGCCTTTTTCCGGCAGTCTCGACGACGGCCCTGATTAGGCTAACAATCCGCCGCCCATTTCCAGAGGAGTCTGCCCGCCGATGCCGTCCGCCGAACCATCACCGCTCATTCCGGTGACGTTGCTGACCGGATTTCTCGGCAGCGGCAAGACGACCGTGCTGAACCATGTGCTCAAACAGCCGGGCATGGCGGGGACGGCCGTGATCGTCAACGAGTTCGGCGAGATCGGGCTCGACCATCTGCTCGTCGAAAAATCGACCGACGACGTGGTATTGCTGAACAGCGGCTGCCTCTGCTGCACGGTGCGCAGCGACATCGTCGACACGCTGCTCAACCTCTTCACCAGCCGTGCCGCCGGGCGCATCCCGGATTTCTCCCGGGTCGTGATCGAGACGACCGGGCTCGCCGACCCTGCGCCGATCCTGCACACGCTGATCTCGGACCCGCTCGTCGCCGCCCGCTACACGCTCGATGGTGTCGTGACGACGGTCGACGCGGTCAACGGCGGCGGCACGCTCGACCGCCAGCCCGAGGCGGTCAAGCAAGCGGCGGTCGCCGACCGGCTGCTCCTGACCAAGACCGACCTTGCCGCCGCCGAAGTCACAGCAAACACCGAGGCGCGGCTTGCTGCACTCAACCCGTCAGCGCCGCTTCTGCGGGTGTCGGGCGGCGCCGTCGATCCGGTGCTGCTCTTCAACCTCGGCTTCTTCGATCCGCAGACGAAGAGCGTCGACGTACAGCGCTGGCTGCGTGACGAGGCCTTCGCCGATGACCATCACCATGCAGAGGCGCACGAACACCACGACCCGAACCGGCACGACGACCGCATCAGCGCCTTCTGCATCACCCGCGACAAGCCGATTTCCTGGGCGGCGCTGTCGACCTGGCTCGACGCGCTGGCGACGATGCGCGGCGACGATCTGCTGCGCATGAAGGCGATCGTCGCGCTCTCCGACCGCCCCGACCAGCCAGTCGTGATCCACGGCGTGCAGCACCTCTTCCACCCCCCGGTATTGCTGCCGCAATGGCCGAGCGAGGATCGGCGCACGCGCATGGTCTTCATCACCCGCGACATGCCGAAAGAGGCGATCGAAAAGACCCTCGACGCCTTCGAGGAAGCCGTCGCCGAGGCCAGATAGCGGGCTCAGCCGATCGGGAAACGGGTCGCGACGATGCAGTTGTCGAGAATGCCGCGGCCGCGATCGGGGAAGCGGCGTTCGCGGGCCAGCCGGTCGAGGATGTCGGTGACGGATTCGGGGCCGATCGCCGGATTCTGTCGCCACGTACTGCACGAGGTTGTCGCGGAAGCCGCGCCGGGTCACGAAGACCGGTTCGAGGCCGCGGGACCGCGCCACGCGGGAAAGTGCGTCGGCCATCGGCCGCACATCCGGGTTTACCGCGAAATCGGCCCAGTTGTTGGCGAGGCAGCCGCCGGGGTTGAGCGCGTCGAGACAGCGCGTCCAGAAGGTCTCGTTGCTGTCAGCAGGCCCTTTCGAAATCGTAGAGGTCGACAAGGATCGCGTCGTAGCGGGCGGTCGCCCCGGCCAGAAAGCGCTGTGCGGTGTCATGCACGACGGGCTGGGTCAGGTAGAACCAGCGTCGGGCAAGAGCGATCACGGTCTCGTCGGCTTCGACGATCGTCGGCGCGCAATCGGGCAGATAGCCGCGCATGAAGCGCAGCATCGCCGCCCCGCCGAGGCCGAGCAGCAGGGCGGTGATCGGCTGCCGGACCATGCCGAAGGCCAGCGACATCAGCCGCTCGTAGTGGAACACAAGCCGCGCCGGGTAGAGCAAATCCATGCTCGACTGCTCGGTGACCTGCAGATTGTTGCCGAACGAGCCAAATGTGCGGAAATGCCGCACGCCGCGGTCGAAATCGACGACGAACACCGGCGCGCCGAACGTCTCCGCATGGCGCAAATGGCGGATGCGGGAATCCCTGCCGAAATAGTCCTGAACGTATCGCCGCAGGCGCTCTTCGCCGGGATCGGTGATCATGCCGCGACGGGGAGTGCCGCGAGGGCGGCGGCGAATTGGTCGAGTGCTGCGTGTCCGCTTTCGGTCAAGCCGTAAATGCCGCGCCGCCGGCGCAGGAACCAGCCATAGACGTTGCGCTGCAATATCCGGGCAGCCCCCGGAATGCCCGCCTCGCGCAGCGCGCCGACCCGCAGCTCTCCGGAAAGGGCGAGCGCGTGGGCGCAGCGCAGCGCCTCCTGGCGATAGGCGGTGACAATCGGCCGGCGCGACACGCCGCCGATATTGGCGTCGCCGATCCGGCGGTCGAATTCGTCGGCAAGGCGCAGCGCCCGGATCTTCGACTGCCGCGGGCGGTAAGGGACGGGTTCTTCGAGGATTTCGACGCGGCCGTTTCGCTCATGGACCAACAGCAGACCCACGCCGACGCGGCGGCACAATTGGCGGACGTCGCCGCGCTCGGGGCCAAAGCCGCGCCGCGCGTTCGAGCGCGACGGCACGGCGAGATAGACCCGCTTGCTGAGCGCCAGCCGGTCGATCCCCTGCAATACCAGCTCCAGATTGAACCGCCGCTTCAGTTCCACGATGACGAGAGGCTCGTCGCCGCGCCGGGCGATCAGGTCACAACCCCTGACCTCGCCCTTGACCTCGTAGCCCAGCCGTTCGAAAAAACCCTTGACCGGCATATAGAGTGCCGCCTCGGCGGGCCGCCTCGGCACGGCAGAAAAAGCGGCGGCGGAGGGCGGGTCGTCGGGATCGCTCACGCGCCGCAATAGTCATGATCTCGCCGATGAATTCAAGCACGTCGGCCGCCGCGATACGGTAAAAGAGCGCAATCGCCGGGCCGGATTTTCGCCCGACATCGAGAGGAGCGCCCAGCAGTATGGACACCGGCACCATCCGCGCCACCGAAGACGAGGCCCTGCTGTTCCATTCGAGCGGCCGGCCGGGAAAATTGTCGATCGCGCCGCACAAGCCGCTGACCACCCAGCGCGACCTTTCGCTCGCCTACTCGCCGGGCGTCGCCTTCCCCTGCCTTCATATCCAGCGCCAGCCAAGTGCGGCCTTCGACTACACCAACAAGGGGAATTTCGTCGCGGTGATCTCGAACGGCACCGCGGTCCTTGGCCTCGGCGATCTCGGCGCGCTGGCGGCGAAGCCGGTCATGGAGGGCAAATCGGCGCTCTTCAAGCGCTTTGCCGACATCGACTCGATCGATCTCGAAATCGACACGCGCGACGTCGACGAATTCGTCAATTGCGTGCGCTTTCTGCATCCGGCCTTCGGCGGCATCAACCTCGAGGACATCAAGGCGCCGGAGTGCTTCATCATCGAGGAGCGGCTGCGCGAGCTTCTCGACATCCCGGTGTTTCACGACGACCAGCACGGCACCGCGATCATCGCCGCCGCCGGGCTGATCAACGCGCTGCATCTGACCGGCCGCGCGCTCGGCGAGATCAAGATGGTCGTCAACGGCGCGGGCGCCGCCTCGATCGCCTGTGTAGACCTGTTGAAATCGATGGGCCTCGGGCCGGAAAACGTCGTGCTGTGCGACACCCGCGGCGTCATCTACCGCGGCCGCACCGACGGCATGAACCAGTGGAAATCGGCCCATGCGGTCGAAACCAAGGCGCGCACCCTGGCCGAGGCGATCGAGGGCGCCGACGTCTTTTTCGGCCTGTCGGCCAAGGGGGCGGTCGACCAGCCGATGGTCCGGTCTATGGCGGAGAAGCCGATCATTTTCGCGATGGCCAACCCCGATCCCGAGATCACCCCCGAGGACGCGCGGGCCGTGCGCTCCGATGCGATCATCGCCACCGGGCGCTCCGACTATCCCAACCAGGTCAACAACGTGCTGGGCTTCCCCTACATCTTTCGCGGCGCCCTCGACGTGCGCGCTTCGACGATCAACGAAGCGATGAAGATCGCCGCCGCCGAGGCCTTGGCCCGGCTCGCCCGCGAGGATGTGCCGGACGAGGTCGCCGCCGCCTATTCCGGCCAGCGCCTGACCTATGGGCCCGACTACATCATTCCCGCACCCTTTGACCCGCGGCTGATCTGGGCAGTCCCCTCCGCGGTCGCCAAGGCGGCGATGGATTCCGGTGTCGCGCGCAAGCCGATCCTGGACATGGCCGTCTACCAGCGCAGCCTGCGCGGCCGCCTCGACCCGACCGCCGCCGGGCTCGAGATGATCTTTGCCAAGGTACGGGCCAATCCCAAACGCGTCGTCTTTGCCGAGGGTGAGGAAGAAAAGACCATTCGCGCCGCGCTGCTGTTCCGGGAAAATGGCTACGGGACACCCGTCCTGGTGGGACGCGTGGAGCGCATCAAGTCGACGATGGCGGCGATGGGGCTCGGCGCACCCGACCTCCTTGAGATCCACAACGCTCGCCTGTCGCAGAACAACCAGCGCTACACCGACTTCCTCTACGCGCGGCAGCAGCGTTACGGCATGCTTCACCGCGATTGCCAGCGGCAGGTGAACCTCGACCGCAATGTGTTCGCCGCCTGCATGGTCGCTTGCGGCGATGCCGATGCGATGGTCAGCGGCGTCACCCGGAATTCGTTCGATGTGCTCGATCAGGTCTCGCGAGTGATCGAGGTCAAACCCGACAGCGTGATGTTCGGGCTGACGATATTGCTGCAACGCGAGCGCCCGCTCTTGCTCGCCGATACGCTGGTGCACGAGACGCCGAGCCCGCTGCAGCTCGCCGAGATCGCGACGCAGGCGGCGGCGAAGGCGCGTGAGATTGGCCTCGTGCCTCGCGTCGCGATGCTCTCCTACGCGAATTTCGGCAACCCGACGGGACCCGATTGCGAGCGCGTGCGCCAGGCGGTGGCATTGCTCGACGAGCGCGGGCCAGATTTCGAATATGACGGCGAGATGAGCCCCGACGTGGCGCTAGACGCGCGGCTGATGCGGGAGCTCTACCCGTTCTGCCGGCTCGGCGACGCCGCCAACATCCTGGTCATGCCGGGCCTCAACAGCGCCAACATCACGGCAAAGCTGTTGCCGCATCTCGGCGGCGGGACGGTCGTTGGGCCGCTGCTGATGGGCCTCGACCGACCGGTCCAGATCGTCAATATCGGCGCCACCGTGTCGGACCTGGTGAACCTCGCCGCGCTCTCGGCGCATGACGCGATCCGCTGACGGGCGGCCAGTCGCCCTCGGCTGACGCGGCCCCGCCGTGAGCCTTGGCCGGGCTCCGCTTCTCTACCGGATCGGCCGGTACGCGCTTTTGTTATCCGCCCCGGGGCTCCTCGCGATTGGCCTCCTCTTCGGTCTCGGCGTGCTCCCCGGCGCGCCGGCGGTCGCGCTGTGCGCCGCGATCCTGCTGGCGACCGCCGGGCTCGTCACGCGGCCGATCGCCGACCTCGCCCGGTTTCGCGCCGCGGTCGAGCGCTCGGCCGACAACCCCGATGCCGGCCTGCACCCCAGTTCCGGCCGGCTTGCGCCGCCGGCGGCCGATCTCTGGCTCGCTTTCGGCAGGCTTGCCCAGCAATCGGGCGAGCGGGTGCGGGTCGCCGAGGCGCGCGTCGCCGCCGCCGACGCGGTGATCGCCGCGGTGCCCGATCCACTGATGCTGCTCGACCGCGCTCGCCGCATCGTCCGCACCAACGCGCCGGCCGCTGCCCTCGACGGGGCGGGCGACGGACCGCGCGATCTGGCCGCGGTGCTGCGCCATCCGGCGGTGCTCGCCGCCGCCGACGCGGTATTGCGCGGCGAGCCGGCGCGGATCGTCGAATTCGGCGAAGTTCTGCCGCTCGAACGCCAATTGCGGGCCCGCTTCGCGCGCATCGAGGGCGCCTCGCCCGATGGCGCCGTCGCGGTGCTGAGCCTGCACGACGTCACCGAATTGAAGCGCGCCGAGCAGATGCGCGCCGATTTCATCGCCAACGCCAGCCATGAATTGCGCACCCCGCTCGCGACCCTGACCGGGTTCATCGAGACGCTCGGCGGGCCGGCGCGCGAGGACGAGGACGCCCGCGAGCGGTTTCTCGCGATCATGCAGGAGCAGGCCGGACGCATGACGCGGCTTGTCGAGGATTTGTTGTCGCTGTCGCGCATCGAGCTGCACGAGCATCTGATGCCGCAGGCCGCGTCGCCCTGCCGGCGCTGCTGCGCCATCTCGCCGAGGCGATGGAGTTGCGCGCCGGCGAGCGCGGCATGCGCATCGTGCTGCGCATCCCGCCGGATCTGCCCGACGTAGCTGGCGACCGCGACGAGCTCGTCCAGGTTTTTCAGAACCTGCTCGACAACGCGATCAAATACGGCCGCGCCGGTGGCGAGATCGCGGTCGAGGCGGCGGCTCGTCGAAAACAGCCAGGACCGGCGGCCAGGATCGGCTCGTCGCGGTGGCGGTGCGCGACCAGGGCGAGGGCATCGCCCGCGAGCATCTGCCGCGGCTGACCGAGCGCTTCTACCGGGTCGATACGGCGCGCTCGCGCGAAATGGGCGGCACCGGCCTCGGCCTGGCGATCGTCAAGCACATCCTCAACCGCCATCGCGGCCTCCTCGAGATCGACAGCGAGATCGGCAAGGGCTCGGTCTTCACCGTCGTTTCTGCGCGCTGCCGGCAATGCCGCCGCTCTGGAGCCGGAAAGCATCGACGGTCGTCATAAAACGGCAACAAAACCATCATAAAAACGTGTTCGGACGTCTTTAAGGAATATGTTGCCCGACCGGGCTCCCTCCTCCCTGCCGATGGAGCGACCCTTTGCATACTCTCCGTATACGCTTTGTTCGCGATCGCCGCGACGACGCTCGTTTGTCGCGCGCAGGCCGCGGAAATCTCCGGCGCCGGCGCCACCTTCCCTTATCCTATCTACGCCAAATGGGCCGAGGCCTACGCCGCCAAGACCGGCCTGAAGATGAATTATCAGTCGATCGGATCAGGCGGCGGCATCAAGCAGATCACCGCCAAGACCGTCGATTTTGGCGCCTCCGACATGCCGTTGAAGCCGGACGTCCTTGAAAAGGACGGTCTTACCCAATTCCCGATGGTCATGGGCGGTGTGGTTCCAGTCGTCAATCTGTCCGGAATTCAGCCAGGACAGCTCAAGCTCACCGGCAAAATCCTCGCCGATATCTATCTCGGCAAAATCACCAAATGGAACGACCCCGAGATCGCCAGCCTCAACCCGGGGCTGAAACTGCCCGACCAGGCGATAGCCCCGGTTTATCGGTCGGACGGCTCGGGCACCAACTTCATCTTCACCCATTACCTTTCGCAAGTAAGCCCGGAGTGGAAGGAAAAGATCGGCGAGAACACGTCGGTTCAATTCCCGTCGGGTATCGGCGGCAAAGGCAATGAAGGCGTCTCGGCGATGGCGAGCCGCACCGCGGGCGCCATCGGCTATGTCGAATACGCCTATGCAAAACAAAACAAGCTGACCTACGCGCTGATGCAAAACAAGGATGGCCAGTTCGTCAGCCCCGACATCAAGGCCTTCCAGTCGGCCGCGGCCAACGCCGATTGGTCGAAGGTGCAGGACTTCTACCTGCTGCTGACCAATCAGCCCGGCAAGGAGAGCTGGCCGATAACCGGGGCGACGTTCATTCTGATGCACAAGCAGCAGACCAAGCCCGACATCGGTCGCGAAGTCCTCACCTTCTTCGATTGGGCCTATCACAACGGCGACCAGCTGGCCGAACAACTCGACTATGTGCCGATGCCGGATGCGGTCGTAAAACTGGTCGAGCAGAGCTGGCAGCAGATCAAGGGTCCCGACGGCAAGCCGGCGTGGACCGGCAAGTCGTCCTGATGGTACCGAGGGGCCACCGGGATTGTCGCACGAAGGACATTTAATATTGGCCGGAATTGTCCCCGAGGATTTGCGCCTCGGGGACGAGACGGTTGAAGCAGGGGGATGATTATTGGCTGCTGACATGGCGCTCCCGCGTGTGGATGCGGCAAGATCCAGGCGCGGCGTAATCGGCGACTTCGCCTTTCGCCATCTGACCTTCTTCTTCGCGCTGCTCGTCCTGCTGATCCTCAGCGGCGTCATTGTCGCGCTGATCCAAGGCGCCTTGCCGGCCTTGCGGGCCTTCGGCATCGGCTTTCTCTTCACCGAGGTATGGAACCCGGTTACCCAGCAGTTCGGGGCGCTGGCGCCGATCTACGGGACCCTCGTCACCTCGGCGATCGCGATGGTGGTCGGCGTGCCGGTCGCCTTCGGCGTGGCGATGTTCATCACCGAGATTTGCCCGCTCTGGCTCAAGCGGCCGTTGGCGACGATGATCGAGCTCTTGGCGGCGATTCCGAGCATCATTTACGGCATCTGGGGCCTTTTTGTATTCGCCCCCTTCGTGCAGCAATATATCCAGCCGCCAATCATTGAATCGTTGGGCCGGATCCCGGGGATCGGCGCGTTGTTCGCCGGGCCGCCGCTCGGCATCGGCATACTGACCGCCGGCTTCATTCTGGCGATCATGGTGCTGCCGTTCATTTCGTCGATCATGCGCGACGTGTTCGAAACCGTGCCGGCGATGCTCAAGGAGAGCGCCTACGGCCTCGGCGCGACAAAGTCCGAAGTCGTGTGGCGCATCGTGCTGCCCTATACCCGGATCGGCGTCGTCGGCGGCGTCATGCTGGGCCTCGGCCGCGCGCTTGGCGAGACGATGGCCGTCACCTTCGTCATCGGCAACGCCCACCGCATCAGCGCCTCGATCCTGCAGCCGGGCACGACGATCTCGGCCTCGCTGGCGAACGAATTTACCGAGGCAGTCGGCGATCTTTACCTGTCGTCCCTGGTGGCGCTCGGCCTGATCCTCTTCGTGATCACCTTCATCGTGCTGGCGATCGCCAAGGTCATGCTGCTCCGGCTGCAGCAGCGGGCCGGAGGCTGAGCGATGGGCATCTACGCCAGACGGCGCGTCGTCAACGGGGTCGTTCTGGGCTTGGCGGTCGCGGCGACCGCCTTCGGCCTCTTATGGCTGGTGCTGGTGCTGTGGACCCTGCTCAGGGAGGGGATCAGCGCGCTCTTGACGCCGGCGTTGTTCACCCAGATGACGCCCCCGCCCGGCAGCGCCGGCGGGCTGTTGAACGCGATCTTCGGCAGCCTGGTGATGACGCTGATCGCGACTTTGATCGGGACCCCGACCGGCATCCTCGCCGGCACCTTTCTCGCCGAGTACAGCCGCGGCGGCAAATTTGGCGAGGTCGTCCGCTTCATCAACGACATCCTCTTGAGCGCGCCATCGATCATCGTCGGGCTCTTCGTTTACGAGCTGATGGTCGTGCAGATGGGGCACTTCTCGGCCTGGGCCGGGTCGGTGGCGCTGGCGATCATCGTGATCCCGGTCGTTGTCCGCACGACCGAGGACATGTTGACCCTGGTGCCCAATGCGTTGCGCGAGGCCGCCTCGGCGCTCGGCGCGCCGAAGTGGAAGGTGATCGTGATGATCTCCTACCGCGCGGCGGTCCAGGGCATGGTGACTGGGGTAATGCTCGCCGTCGCGCGGATTGCCGGCGAGACGGCACCCTTGCTGTTCACCGCGCTCAACAATCAGTTCTGGAGCACCAACCTCAACGCGCCGATGGCCAATCTGCCGGTCGTCATCTTTCAGTTCGCGATGAGCCCCTATGCCGACTGGCAGGTGCTCGCCTGGGGGGGAGCGCTGCTGATCACGATCACGGTCTTATGCCTCAACATCGGCGCGCGCATGCTCGCCTCATGGAGCACTCTGAGATAATGAGCCCCGTTTCTATCAGTTCGGTGCAAACGGCCCCGGCCTCTGCGAACGGGCGTTCCATCGCCCCGGCCCCGCGCCAGAAAGTCCTGATCCGCAATGTCGAGTTCTTCTACGACGGCTACAAGGCGTTGAAGGACATCAATCTGCCGCTCCACGACAAACGCGTGACCGCGTTTATCGGTCCCTCCGGTTGCGGCAAGTCGACGCTCCTTCGGGTGTTGAACCGCATCTACGAGCTTTACCCCGGGCAGCGCGCGACCGGCGAGGTGCTGGTCGATGGCGAAAACATTCTCACCCCGGGCCGCGACCTCAATCTGCTGCGCGCCCGGATCGGCATGGTCTTTCAGAAGCCGACGCCGTTTCCGATGTCGATCTACGACAACATCGCCTTCGGCATCCGCCTTTACGAAAAGCTGCGGCAATCCGAACTCGCCGATCGCATCGAATCGGCGCTGCGGCGCGCCGCACTCTGGGACGAGGTCAAGGACAAGCTGAAACAGAGCGGGCTCGGGCTTTCGGGCGGCCAGCAGCAGCGGCTGTGCATCGCCCGCGCGATCGCCGTGCGGCCGGAAATTCTGCTGCTCGACGAGCCCGCCTCGGCGCTCGACCCGATCTCGACCCAGCGCATCGAGGAGCTGATCGCCGAACTGAAATCCGACTACTGCATCGCGATCGTCACTCACAACATGCAGCAGGCGGCGCGCAGCTCGGACTACACCGCCTTCATGTATCTGGGCGAACTGATCGAGTTCGACGAGACCGAGCGGATCTTTACCCATCCGCAACAGCGGCAAACCGAAGATTACATCACCGGCCGATTTGGCTGAGGTGGGGAGGAATTGGCGATGGCGTCCGAGCATATCGTAAAGGGCTACGACGAGGAGCTGCGCAAGCTCAACAACACGATCACCGAGATGGGCGGGCTCGCCGAAAGCCAGCTCACCGCCGCGATCGAGGCGGTCGTCGAGCGCGACAGCGAGCTTGCCGCCAGCGTGGTCCAGGAGGACGCCAAGGTCGACCAGCTGCAGCACGAAGTCGACAATCTGGCGTTGCGGCTTTTCGCCCTGCGTCAGCCGGTGGCGCGCGACCTCCGCGAGATCTTCGCTGCGATCAAGATCGCCAGCGATCTCGAACGCATCTGTGATTACGCCGCCAATGTCGCCAAGCGCTCGATCGCCCTCAACCAGGCCCCGCCGGTGCAGCCGATCCATGTGCTGCCGCGCATGGCTCGCCTGGCGCAGGTCATGGTCAAGGAGGTGATCGACGCCTACGTCGCCCGCGACGCCGACAAGGCCTATGCGGTCTGGATGCGCGACGAGGAGCTCGACGAGATGTATTCTAGCCTGTTCCGCGAACTGTTGACCTATATGATGGAAGACCCACGCAACATCGGCCCGTCGGCCCATCTTTTGTTCATGGCCAAGAACATCGAACGGATCGGCGACCACGCGACCAACATCGCCGAGGATCTGTACTATCTCGTCCACGGGACGCCACTGACGCAGACCCGTCCCAAGGGCGACAGTTCGAACCTCGAAGTCTTCGCGCCACCGCGGCAGTGAAACCATGAAGCCCGTCGTCCTGATCGTCGAGGACGAGACCCCGCTCGTCACGCTCTTGCGCTACAACCTCGAAAAGGAAGGCTTCGAGGTGTGCGAGGCCGGCGATGGAGAAGAGGCGCTCGTTCGGATCGCCGAGCGCAAGCCCGACATCGTGCTGCTGGACTGGATGCTGCCGCTCGTCTCCGGCATCGAGGTCTGCCGCCAGATCCGTCGCTCGCCGCAGACCCGCGCCTTGCCGGTGGTCATGCTGACCGCGCGCGGCGAAGAGGGCGACCGGGTGCGCGGGCTCGACGCCGGCGCCGACGATTATGTCACCAAGCCCTTCAGCCTGCGCGAACTGGTCGCGCGGTATGCGGGCGGTGATTCGCCGCACCGCGCCGAGCGCCTCGGAAGAGGTGTTGAACTTCGGCGAAGTCTCGCTCGATGTCGCCGCGCACCGGGTGTCGCGGGCCGGCAAGCCGGTGCATCTCGGCCCGACCGAGTTTCGCCTGCTGCACTACCTGATGCGGCATCCCGGGCGGGTGTTCTCACGCGAGCAGCTGCTCGACGCGGTCTGGGGACACGATGTCTATGTCGAGGCGCGCACCGTCGATGTCCACATTCGCCGGCTGCGCAAGGCGCTCAACGCCGATGACCGCAGCGACATCGTCCGCACCGTGCGCTCCGCCGGCTACGCCCTCGATCAGACCGGATAGTCGTCCTCGCTGATCACTTGAATCAGCCGGTCGGTCGGCCGCCGCCGCGCGGTTTCGACTAGAGCGGCGCGCAGGACCGCCGCCGTCGCCGCATCGGCGACATTGACCCGGACCTCGACCCCGGAGGCACAGGCGCGCACCGCCGCCGGTCCGACCCGGTCGATCGCAAAGACCGCAACCGAAACGGGATCGAGCTCCACCCCTGGATCCACGCGCGCGATTCGCAGCAATGCCGAATGACCGAGCGCGCCGCGCCGGTCGCGCGCCTCGGTTCGCGTGCGAACGAACCGGGCGATCGCCGCCGCAAAGGCGTTCCATCGCGGCCGGACCTCATTCTGCGCAATCATCGCGCCCTCCCGTCTGCTTTCCGAGACCCGAATAGCAGACGCGGATGACGGTTTTGCAATTCCTACATCTGGTTATCTGAAAATTGTCACATACCGTAAATAGAGTGCCGGCATCGGGCGCCTGCGGAGGGGGAGCGCCGCCGAGCGCATCATCGCCGTCGAGCGCGAAACCAGCCTCGCCGCCATTCTGCGCCGGAAGTTTCCGACAGTAATAGTGGTCGCTATCCCGCAATCTGCTTTGCCGGCTGCCGCGAAGGCGAGGAGTTGGTCAGCTACTACGCGGCGGCCGATGTCTTCGTCTTGCCGAGCCGGACCGAAACCTTCGGCCTCGTCCTCCTCGAAGCGGCGGCGTGCGGGCTGCCGGTGGCCGCCTTCCCGGTGCCCGGTCCGATCGACGTGATCGGAAATAGCGGCGCCGGAGCGCTCGATTGGGAGCTGCGCAGGGCGGTCATCGCGGCGCTCTCGATCCCCCGTGAGCCCTGTCGCGCGCATGCCATGCGGTTCAGCTGGAGAGCCGCGACCGATCAATTCCTGCGGCATCTGGTGCCGGCCGAGCCCGGTCCCGAAGCCGAGCCGGCGACTACGCCTGCATCCGTTGGCGGCGCAGCGCGCGCCCGGGGCGTTCGCCGCTGGGCTTCCCTTCGCTCCAGACCGGCCGGCCGTTGACAAAGACGTGCTCGATGCCGGCGCTGGGCGGTCGTCGGCGTCTCGAAGGTGGCGCGGTCGATCACCGTGTCCGGATCGAAGACGCGTGATGTCGGCATAGGCGCCTTCTGCAAGTCGGCCGCGGCCCGTAAGACCGAATCGATCGGCCGGCAGTCCGGTCATCCGCCGCACCGCCTCCTCGAGCGCGAAGAGCCCCAATTCGCGGCAGTAATGGCCGAGCACCCGCGGAAACGTGCCCCACAGCCGCGGATGCGGATGGGTGTCGTGCGGCAGCCCGTCGGAACCGACCATCGTGTGCTCGAAGCGCAGCACGCGCCGCACGTCGGCCTCGTCCATCATCCAGTAGATGGCACCCGCCGGCTGCAGCCGCTCGACCGCCGTCTTCGCATCGACGCCCCAATCGGCGGCGATCGCGGCAAGCTCGCGGCCGGCCTCTTCGGGCGCACTCTTCGACCAGGTGACAAGCACTTTCGTCGCCCGCTCCGCCTGGGTAGCGCTGAGCACGGTCGAGGAAGCGATGTAGGGATAGGCGTCGAGCCCGACTTCCTGCCGCCCGATCGCCGCGGCGATGACCGGCAATGTCTCGGCCGTGCGGCCGAAATTGGCGCGGCCGATCGTCTTGTGATGCGAGATCACGACCGGCACGCCCGCCGCCCGGCCGACCGCGAAGCTTTCGTCGAGGCTGTCGAGCACTTCGGCGCCCTCGTTGCGCATATGCGTCGTATAGATCGCGCCCGCCGGCCTTAATCGGCGCGCCAGTGCTTCGATTTCCGCGGCCGGCGCTGCGGCCGCCGGGGCATAGGCGAGCCCGCTCGACAGGCCAATCGCACCAGCGTCGAGCGCCTCCTGCAGCCGCTCGCCCATCGCCGCCAGCTCGGCCCGATCGGCCGGCCGGTCGAGGTCCCGCATCGCGCCGACGCGCAACGTCGAATGGCCGACAAGGCAGGCGGCGTTGAGGGCGGCGGGTTCCGCGTCGAGGGCGGCGAGATAATCGGCGAACCGCTCGTAGCGGTAATCCTCGATGGCGCCGATCAGGTCGAGCGGCGGCGGCGGCATGTCGCGCAAGGTCAGCGGCGCCAGGCTGATGCCGCAATTGCCGGTGATTACGGTGGTGACCCCCTGGCTCGCCTTCGCCGCCATCTCGGGTGTCGCGAAAAGCGCCCGATCGTCATGGGTATGCACGTCGATGAAGCCCGGGTGAGACGATCTTGCCCGACACGTCGATCTCGCGCGCGCCCGCTGCTTTGGCGACGGCGCCGATCGCGGCGATGCGGTCGCCCTCGATCGCCAGATCGGCCCGCCGGCGCTTGCCGCCGCTGCCGTCGATGATCTCGCCGCCGCGCAGAACGTAATCGGTCATCGCCACCATCCTCCATCGCCGGGCGCCGCTCAGCATCGTTACCGAACCGCCCCTATCGGCGCAATTCGCTCTTCGCAGCGCTTGATGGCCGTGCCGCGACTCTCTCTAATGTTCCGCATCGGCGTGGGGGACGGGCATGGACACGGAAGAATCGAGACGGCGGGCGGTCGAGATCGGGCTTGATTTGACCCAGGAGCAATTGGCGCAGTTCGAGCGCGCGACCGGGCTGGCGCGCCGGCTCGCCGATCTGGTGCCGCGCGATCTGCCGCCTTCGGAGGAGCCGGCCCTGACCTTGCGGCTGCGGCGGCGGGGGCGGGCATGAGCGGCCGCAACGAGGACCTCGCATATCTGACGCTCGCCGAGGCGGCCAACCGCCTGCGCCGGCGCGAGCTCTCCCCGGTCGAACTGGCGCGCGCCGCGATCGACCGGATCGAGCGGCTCGACCCGCGCATCAACGCCTTTCTGCGCTTCACCCCCGAGGCCGCGCTCGACGCCGCCAAGGCGGCCGAAGGCGAGATCGCCGCCGGCGATTATCGCGGGCCCGTTGCACGGTGTCCCCTATGCGCTCAAGGACATCATCGACTACGCCGGGCTGCCGACGACGGCGCATTCGAAGATCCTGGCCGACAACATCGCCGCCGAGGACGCCTTTGTCGCCCACCGGCTGCGGCGGGCGGGCGGCGTCCATCTGGGCAAACTCTCGACCCACGAATTCGCGATCGGCGGCCCCTCCTTCGACCTGCCCTGGCCGCCGGCGCGCAACCCGTGGAACCGCGAGCATTTCCCCGGCGGCTCGTCGAGCGGGTCGGGTGCCGGGCTTGCCGCCGGGTTCTTTGCCGCGGCGCTCGGCACCGATACCGGCGGCTCGGTGCGCAACCCAGCCTCGATGTGCGGCATCGTCGGGCATGAAGGCGACCTACGGAAGGGTCAGCCGGCGCGGCGTCGTGCCGTTGGCGCAATCGCTCGACCATATCGGCCCGATGACCCGCACGGTGCGCGACAACGCGATGCTGCTGCAGGTGATCGCCGGCCACGATCCGGCCGATCCGGGGAGCGCCGACGAGCCGGTCGACGATTATCTCGCGGAGATCGACGCCGGCGTGCGCGGCCTCAGGATCGGTGTCGTGCGGCATTTCCACACCGAGGATTGCCCGGCCCATCCCGAGCAGATCGCCGCGATCGAGGACGCGCTCAAAGTATGGCGCGAGGCGGGTGCGGCGATCGAGGAAGTACGGCTGCCTCCTCTTAGCGTGTGGAACGCGCCAACCCGCGTCATCATCGCCGCCGAGGGCTTCGCGGTGCACGAGCATTGGCTGCGCGAGCGGCCAGGCGATTACGGCGATCGCGGGCGCGAAAGGCTGCTGCAGGGGGCATTGCTGCGCGCCGCCGACTATATCCAGGCGCAGCGCGAACGCAGCCGGCTCATCCGCGTGCTGGAGGAGGCGATGCGCGGGCTCGACGCGATCGTCACGGTGTCGAGCTGCGACCCGGCCGCCCGCCTCGACGACGATGCCGAGCTTGCCCGCACCTACGAGCGCCAGGCGCGCATGCCGTTCAACCTGACGGGCTCGCCGGCATTGGTGATCCCGGCGGGCTTCACCAGCGAGGGACACCTGCCGCTGTCATTGCAGATCGTCGGGCACCCGTTCGAGGAGGCGATGGTTTACCGGATCGCCCAGGCCTACGAAACCGCCACCGGCTGGGTCCGCCAACACCCGCCCCGCCCTGCTGCTCTGATTCCGACGGCGTCCGATGTCGCAACCCCGCGCAGCTGACGATTTCAAGACGATCCGCGCCCGCCTCGAGGAGTTGCGGCGCGAGAGGCTGCCCGATCGGTCCATCCCTTCAGCCGACACCCGCGTCCCGGGTCACCGCGGCCCTTGCGCCTGCGGCCTGAGCCTCTTCCCCGACGAATGCGACGGCTCCTGCAAGGCCTTCTGAGCAGCGCCCGGCTACCATTTGGCGCGGTTGACAGACCGCAAAAGGGAGGAAGATCCCGGTTATCGCATCGAATGGTCTGACCGAAGAGAGCACGGTCCAGTCTATCGCAGCTCCCGCTTCATTGTGCATTACCACGATTTTGGTGAGGGCGCGCCGGTGTGGGCCTTGTTTGTCCTAACTTAGCCCGGATCATTCACCGGGGTGCTGTTCGACCGCGTGACGGCGCTGACCGGGGCGTAGTTGGGGCCGATGACGCAGGTGAGCGGGGTTGGAGGTTGCGCCGAGGGGTTCGTTCGGGGGCGAATGGCCCCGTTGTTCACGGCGGCAGTTTGGCGATGGCGCGGGCAAGTGCGGCGAAGCCGGCCTGGTAGGGATAGGCGGTCGGCAGGGCGAGCTTGATGCGGGTGACCATCTCGGTGACGCGGGCGGCGACCTTGATCAGGCAGAGCCGGATCGTGTCGAACTGGGCGTCGCGCCAGAACGAGGTGCGGGGCGCCAAGTCGCGCAGGCTCAGCAGCAGCCAGTAAGCCGCCGTGTGGATCAGCAGGCGGAACTGGTTGGCGGTCGCTCTGTGGCAGGAGGTTCGGTCGGAGGCGAGGTGCAGCTTGTGCGCCTTGATCAGACGGTTTTCCGCCTGTCCCCTGGCACAATAAACTTTCTCGTAGAGCGCCTTGGGCAGGCCCGGCAGATTGGTGACGATGAAGCGGCTGTCGGCGCCCTGGGGACCGGCCTCGACGCGGGCGACGACGCGGCGCTCGACTTGTCCAGCTTTTGGCGGCGTAGCGGAAATCGCCGTAGCGCCGAACCTTTTCTCCCTCGCCTGCGAGGCGACCCAGAGCGGCGTTTTCGGCGAGCGGGCCGACCTGGCGCAGCAGCACCGGATTGCCGGCGAGCCCGAAGATGTAGCCGATACCCTTGCGCTCGCACCACGTCATCGCCTCGGGCCGGCCGTAATGGCTGTCGCCGCGCACGATGATCTCGACTGCCGGCCAGCGAGCGCGGACGCGGCCGATGACATGACGCAGCACCAGCGCCACCTCGGCCCCGTCCGGCGTCTTGCCGGGGCGCAGAGCCTGCCCTCGGGCTTGACCCGGGGATGACCGCCACCGGCTTGCCGGTTGTCGCCTCGTAGATGTGGATCGGCAGGAAACACCGGCTGTCGTAATGGGCGTTCCACAGTGCCAGTTGCTGGCCGCCGTGCACCCGGTCCTCGGTGTCGTCGATGTCGAGCAGGATGCGGCGGGGTACCTGATCGAAGCTGTCGCAGAACAACTCGACCATCGCCGCCATCATGCGTTTGAGCGCGGTCACGCCGGGGAGGTTCTCCAGCCGGCTGATGGTCGGCGGCGAGCACAGGTCCTCGCCGCTCTCCGGCGGCCGCCCGACCGCCATCTTGAAGGCGGCGATCCGCCCGCGGCGCGTCGCGGTCGTTGCCGTCGGGATAGCCTGCCGCGATCAGCAGGGCCCGATACCGGATCATCTCGGCAAGCCCGTGCCGCACCCGGTCTGGGTCGCGCGGATCTTCGAGGCAGGCGGCCAGCCGGTCGACGATCCTGAGCCGCCGCTCGAGCGCCGCCAGCAGCAAGATGCCGGCATCCGAGGTCATCCGGCCACCATCGAAACCGACATGCACCGGCTTGCCCGCGACGGCTGGCAAACCCGGCAGAATCCCCGTACGATCGATCATGGCGGGCGCGAACTCCCTGCATCCGTGTTGAAACTGCTTCAGCAACAGAATCATACACGAATCCAACGGCTTGCGTCGCGTCCGCCAGCCCCTTCATGAGGCTTAGTGAATTTTTCGGGCTAAACCTCTGAGTATTTTTATTTGGGTATTAATACCTCTTAGTATTATTAGCGTGCCAATTTGGAACTTCTGGTCATGCCGCCTTTCTCTTGTTGGTGAGATTGAGTTCGTAGATGTTTGGCTTCCCTTGCCCGCGGCGCATGATCCGGATGAACTTCTTGCGCTCAAGCTCCTGGACATAGCGGACGACGCTTCGCTGTCCGCCGCCCATGTCCTTGACCAGGCGCTCTTGGCCAGGAAAGCAGTAATCATTCTGCCAAGCATATTTGAGTAGCATGGTGTAGGTCAGCTTGGCGCCGGGCGACAGCTTGCCGTTGTCGAGGATGTGGTTGGGGACCTGGGTAAATCCCCTCGTCGTGAGGATGTCGGCTCCCTTGAGGACGATGTTGCGCTCGATGACCTCCGCGATCGAAACGAGCTTCTCTTCTCGGCGCTCCATGGTCGGATTTTAGCATCCGGCTTGGCTCCGGCCCGCGGCCGTGGGGATAAGCGGCTCCGCTTAATGTCGGGCGTCGTCGCGGGAGCGGTCGGGCGCGCCGAGGAGCGGCGTCAGCATTTTTTGCAAACCGGCGATCAGGTGGTTTGTCTCACAAGCGCGCTCCCTTAAGGAAACACTGAAAAATCCGGCTGTTGGGGCTGGCATCGGGTAGGATCTTTCAGTCCGGGGGCACTGAGGACGGGGCGATGCAGCGACAGGGTAGTTTTTCGCGGGCGGAATACGCCGGGAAGAAAAAACAGACGCGTCGCGACAAATTTTTGGCTGAGATGGAGCAGGTGGTGCCGTGGGAGCGGCTGGTCGGTCGTCTGCGGCCGTTCTATCCGAAGGGCGAACGCGGCCGGCCGCCGATCGGGCTGGAGCGGATGCTGCGGCTCTACTTTTTGCAGCAGTGGTACGGGCTGGCCGACGAAGCCCTGGAGGACGCGCTTTACGACAGCCAGGCGCTGCGCGGCTTTGCCGGCATCGATCTGGTCGGTGGCGGCGGTTCCGGACGCGACGACGGTACTGAACTTCCGCCATTGGCTGGAGCAGCACGACCTGACCCGGGCGCTGTTCGACGAGGTGGGTGCGATGCTGGAGGAGCGCGGCCTGTTGATGCGCCAGGCGCGGCGAAACGGGGCCCATTGTCGATGCCACGATCATCGCCGCGCCGGCTTCGACGAAGAACAAGAGCAAGGCGCGCGACCCGGAAATGCACCAGACCAAGAAGGGCAATCAGTGGTACTTCGGGATGAAGGCGCATATCGGGGTGGATGTCGCCGCGGGGCTGGTGCACACGATGGTCGGCACCGCCGCCAACGAAGCCGACATCAATCAGACGGCGTCCCTATTGCACGGCCAGGAGGAGGCGGTCTTCGCCGATGCCGGCTATACCGGGGCGGACAAGCGGCCCGAACATGCCGATCGCGAGTGTCACTGGAACATCGCAGTCAAGCGCAGCATCATCAAGGCGTTGCCCAAAGCCCTGCGGGATCAGGCCGAGGCGGTGGAGCGGGCGCTGTCGCCGGTGCGGGCCTGGGTCGAGCACCCGTTCCACATCGTCAAGAACCCCGGCCTGCGCCGGGACAGGCTCTGTTCCGGCATCGCAAGCTGCGCTATCGCGGCCTCTTCAAGAACACCGCGCAACTGCTCACCCTGTTCGCGCTGGCCAACCTGGTGATCGTCAAGAAAACGCTGCTCGCGCAGGGCCGTGTCCGATCGCGCCCGGACTCTGTCTTGACCCCGAAAACAGCACAGGAAAACCCCAATACAAGCCTGATTTCTGCCGACGCGGACTTTCCAGTCCCGCCGAATCACAAATTATGCCATGGCCGCCATCACGCCAGCTATGCCAGCATTGTTCGGCGTTTCCTTAGCAGCCCGTTGCTGAAGTCGCTCTTTGATCAGCCAGGGTCGGCGGTAACGGCCATGACCAGGACGGCGAACCCGTCGGGAGCGGCGGCGACAAGGATGATCGCCACGGCCTCCCCGGTGTAGACGAACAGGAGATAGGCCAACCCACGGGCAGCCGCCTCTCTCGGGGTTCCGGCCCCGATCAGCAGCCGCATCAGGATACCGAGATTGTGCCCGGCGACGTGCACCAGGTAGCGCTTGTGGACATTCTCGCGTCCGCGCAGCCAGGTCCGCCGCATGCCGCCGCGGTCGAGATTGTGAGCGAAAGATCGCTCGACGATTTCCGCCCTCAGCCGCATTGCATGCTTACCGACCCCCGAACCCAGGCGGGTGCGGTTGGCATAGACCGCCGCACGCGCTTGGTCATCGCCGTGCCAGCGTGAAAACCCCGGCTGCTTGGGCTCAGCAATGCGCGTCTTCCACACCCCGCCGTTGAGGTTCTTCAAGACGGCGCGCGAGTGATACCCTTTGTCGGCGACCAGTTCGCTCGGCTGGTCCTTCGTCGGCGCGGTGCCAACCTGAGCTAGGTTCTTCTCTGCCGCCGCCAGCGTGCCCTCGATTGTCGTGGTGTCGCCTTGGTCGGCGGGATGGAGTGCCGCCGCGACGATGACGCCGGTGTCGAGATCGACCGCGTGCTCGGGCTTGTAGGCAAGATGCGTACGTCCGTCCTTCAGCTTGGCGATCTTGGCCTCTGGGTCGATCTTGCTCGTCCACTCCTCGTTCGACAGCTTCTTGCCCTTGCGGTTGCGGTCGATGCGAACGAGATCATCCGCACTTGGCGTGTCGATGCCGCTCTCCTTGGCCATCTGCGTCAGCATTTCGCGATAGGTTCGGCCATCGTCCCGGCGCACGATCGTGCGCAGCGCGGCGTTGGCCTCCATCGTCGAGGCGTCGACGCCGATCCGCTTGCCTCGGATCAAGCCTTTCTCGGCCACGAGCTTCAACACCCAGCTGAACACCGTCTCGTGGACTTCATGCGGAAGCCGCCCGCGGGTCTTCGACAACCACGAATGATCGGGAACCTCTTCCCGGTTCTCCAGCCGCAGAAAATCCCGCAGCGACATCGAATCCGAACAGCGCCAAGCGATGCCTCGCTCGCTGGCGATCCCCTCGAAATAGCCGACCATGTGCATCCGGAAATAGCGCCCCGGCGGCAACGACGGGGCCCCCAACTTTGGCGCGTAATATGGCTGGCAGGCCGTCTCGATAAACCCGTCAAATCCGCCCGCGATCAGCACTTCCTGAAGCCGGTCGTAAAACACATGCCCCGGTGAGCGTGGCATCTCCGCCCAGGTCACGATCAGATCCCCCTGCCGATCGCCCTCGCGCCCCATCGACATCCCGAAAGCCCCGATCAGTCCCCCCGCTTCACACCAAATCAACCAAAGCCGACTTCGTCAACAGGCTGCTAGGTCCTTGATCTGTACATCCTTGACCGTGACCTGCTCGCGGAGGAATTGGTTCTCGCTCTTGAGCAGCTCGGTGATGCCTGTGTCGAGCGCGGCAGGCTGCGACAGATCGTCGCTTGTTGTCGCCTGTCGCAGCACGTCGTCGCTTGTCGCAGGTTCCGCATGTCGCGCATCGTCCATGTTTTCCGGCAGGACATCTGTCGCACCTCATTGATATACGCAATATGACGATCAACCGATGCTGGCGTGATCAAAAACTTTTCTCCAAACGGAGTTTCGACACGGTGCGCATCGAGGTCGCCTTTGGCGCAATATCGTTGAATGCTGCGGGTCGTGCGGGGAAGACCCGCCGCTCCGTAGTGGGCGAGTGCCTCCTCGATCGAAAGGGAGTAGTCGCTGTCATCGCCTGTCGCGGCATGTCGTGACAGGTCGGAGCTTGTCGCCCCTCCTGTCGCTGGATGTCGTCGCTCATGAATGGATGATAACGCGCGACATCTTTAGGCGTCCGCGCTATCCCCCTGGCGCGCCGGGCATGGCGGGGTAGGGGAAATGGGTCGAAAACAAGGTGTGTGTCAACCAAATACAGATGTCACCATCTCTGCCATTTACAAATGTCACCGGCACTGCGATCGGGGTCGCGCAGCGCCCGACCGGCGCCCGCAACGTGGATGAGTGAAACCGCTTCCCACTTCTGTTATCGAGCGGGCCCGAGCCCGCTCGGCTCGTAGACAAGCTCAGCCGACCTTGAAGAGACGCGGGTGCGCAGCGGCCGGTGGAGATCCTTGTGGTTGGCCGGCGCTTTGGCAAAGCGCGTGTTGTAGTCGGCGATGAACGCCGGGAGCAGGGGCGTTGCCTTGCGCCAGGGTTGCCGCACCCGCCAGCCGCAATTCCTTGACCAGGCGGTCTTGCAACGTCTTGTTGGCACGCTCGACCCGAGGGGCAGGGGCTACTTGGCCGGGCTCGAATTGGCGCAGATGATGTCGATGTTGAACGCGTGCAGGGCGCGGCCCAGAGATGCTATGGGGCGAGCGGCGAGTGAAACGGCATCATCGTCGCTGCAACGAAACCGACGCGGTGCCCCATGCCGCAGCCAAACGACTTGAGCAGGTCGCTCACCGCTCTGGACGAGGATAGCAGTGATCGAGATGAGCCAATCGAGTTGGCTCGTCGCCGGTATCGTTCCTGGAGCCGAACGTCATCCACTGAAGAAGCTGGCGCCCGATGAGGAGGCGCTGCTGCGTCTGCTGGAGCGCTGGCGGGATGAAGCGACGAAAGCCGGCGGCACGATCGCTCGGATTGTGGTCGCCCCCTGTTCGAGCCAGGGGCAGGCCTTCGAGGCTGGGCGCGACGGTTTCTGGCTGGCTCGTTGGCTCCGCGGGCGCGGCATTGAAGCCTTTGTGATGCATCCGAACAGCGTTGCCGTGTCGCGCGAACATCGTCGGGCGAAGACGGACCGGCTCGACACCGAGCTATTGAAGCGGGCGTTTCTCGGCTGGCTTCGCGGGGAAGGCGACCATTGCGGCATGGCCGCGATCCCGACCCTTGAAGAGGAGGACGCCAAACGGCCGAGCCGCGAGCGTGAGAACCTGGTCGACGAGCGCACGCGCATCGGCAACCGGATCAAGGCGACGCTCGCACGCCTCGGTATTCGCGGCTTCAAACCGACCTGACACCCTTCTGCGCAAATGGCGGCTGCGCTGCCGTCCGGTCGCCGACAGCCTGGAAGAAGCGGGCGAAAAACTCCTCACCTTCCTGCGCTTCCCAACCGACCATGGAAGTCGATCCGGACCAGCAACGCCATCGAGCGGCTGCACGAGGAGTTCAAGCGCCGCATCAAAACCCCATGCATGCTGCCCTGCGCGGATACCGCCTGCATGCTGTTCTGGGCGTTGCTCGCCAGCGGCCAGATCACGCTGCGCAAAGTCAACGGCTGGAGGACCCTGAATGTCGCCCCGGCCGAGCAAATCCTTGATCTGCTCGCATGAACCGATAACATCTCTGCCGCAGATCGCCGCCATCGGCAATTTCCACCAACTGCCGCACCCGACCCTCGGTCTTGGCCGATTGACTGTCAATGACCAGGCCGAAGGGCTCGGTTCGCGCCTCGCCGCCGGGCGCGCTTGCCGCGGCAACCCCATGCCCTGCGCCCCACCGCAACGCACGCGCGCTGTTCGGGTTCGACCACTGACGCCTGAGGGTGATTTCACACTACAATGGGCTTCTGGAATCTCTCAAACTCTATAGGTTTTTCGGACAACGCCGAACGTTGCTCGCTGACCACGAACATCGAACATTGGGCGCTCTTGAGCAAGGCCGCCGCCGTTTGACCGAAATTGAGCCGATCTCCCGGTCGCATGCTTACTCCCATGACGAGCAGGTTGTGACCGCCGCGCTCGATCGGCTGCAGGATGGCGTCATGCGGAGCGCCGGCGCTTTGCACAGCCCCTTTCACGGCGACGCCGTATAGGTCACCCAGCCTCACAATTTCCCGAATGACCGCATCCGCGCCGCTGGTCGGGGCGATCGCGGCCCCCACGTTGCGCCGCCATGAACGAGCTGTGCTGACGCCGCGAGTTCGCGGAGTGAAATGCGGCGCCGTCAGCGTGCCACGGGCCGCCTGCGCCAGGGTGACGGCGAGTTCAGCGCCACGACGCGATGTCGCGGTTCCGGCGACCGGCACCAGAATGTTAAGGGGCGGACCTGCGCTATCGGCCCGGTCAATCCCGCGGACGATCGTGATCGCAAACGGTCCGGAAAATTCCCTGGTGCTTGCGGTAATCTGGTCGTGAAAGACGGATTCCTCCGAAGCGGGTTCCCGACCGATCACGAGAAAGCCGTAGCCCTTTTCGGCTTCGGTCGCGATCGCGGCCGGAACACTCCCAGGCTCTTCTCCCGCTTCATCGCCTTGCCGGACATTTTCCGTCATCATCGCCTTTGTCTCTGCCGCCTCGCTTCCTGCCGAGCCATGATCGAAATGAAATACCGTGGCGGCATGCGCCTCGCATCGGCGAGGGGGCCTGCGAGGCGCAAGGCGAATTTTCCGCTGGGGCTCGCATCCACGGCGACCAGCATCCGCTCGATCTGCGAAACAAAGCCTGTCGCCTCGAACTCCTGCCGCTTGATCCGTCCTTCCCCTTCGGGGGTTATGGGCAGCCGGCCGAGTGCCCAGCGAAGCATCGGGGGCATCGACATCGTCGTCACCGCCACCATGGCGAGGATGGTCGTGAAGAGCTCCTGGTTGAGCACGCCCATCGAGAAGCCGATTGTCGCGACAATCACCTCCGTCGACCCACGCGCATTCATACCGCAGCCCAGCGCCATTGACTCCGCCCAGGTCATCCCGCCTAGGCGGCCGCCGATAAGAGCGCCGCCGAATTTGCCCGCGCTGGCGATTACGATCAGGCCGATTGTTAGAACCAGCGGATCGGTGTTGGCGAGCACGGCTAAATTCGTCGCCAGCCCGGCCAGGCCGAAGAAAACCGGCATGAAACAGGCCGACGATCAGCCCACACACCTGCTCGGCGATGTGGCTCGTCAGGATCGGAGACTGGCCGATCAGTATGCCGGCGACAAAAGCGCCGAGTACGATGTGCACGCCGATCGCGTTGGTTACCAGCGCCATCACTCCGGTGATCACCAGAATAATGGTGATGACGGGCAACTCGCTGACAAATTGGCCGTTCGCCCAATGGATGGCATCGAAGACCAATTTGCGGCCGATTGTAAAGCCGACCGCCAGGAAGAGCGCCGTGCCGAGGAGGCTTTGGTTCAAAGATCCAAGATCGATGCTGCCATGCAGCGCGATCCCTAGGACGACCGACATGATGATCCAGCCGATCGTGTCGTCGATAATAGCGGCAGCAACGATTACCTGGCCGATCGTACGGCGAGGGTAACCGACCTCGCGAACGACCATCGCCACGATCTTGACTGATGAGATCGACAGCGCAACGCCCAAAAACAGTACCGTGATCTGTCGCTTATGCGGATCGGGCAGAATGCTTTCAGGCAGAAGCTCGCCGAGGGCGATCCCGCGGAGAAACGGCACGGCGGTTCATCTTCATCAGCCAACGCGGCGATTTCGGCGCCACCAGCGCCACTCCGAACAGCAGCAGCCCCGGGACGGCGGACGCCCCCAGCATGAACCGCCCGGCATCGCGCTGCGACAGCCAGCCATCGACCATGTAGGCGAGGAAGATGCCGATTGTGATGGCGAGCTGGTAGGCGGAGACGAAACGGCCGCGCAAGGCGGTCGGCGCCAGCACGAGGGAGCCCAGGGTAAACATCGCGCCCGCGATCAGCACTGTGCGCTTGCGGCCGATCCGGTCGGCCAACTCGCCGGCAGCGAGCGCGCCGAACAGCGCGCCGAGCGTGACCCAGCTCGACACCACTTCGATCACCAGCGGGCTGAGCGAGGACCTCGCCATGAGGCCGTGCAGCGCGCCGGAGATCACCCCTGGTCGTAACCGAACAGTCCGCCGGAGAACAGGACGACCACGAGCACGACGACCAGCCATAGCGTAACGCTCGGGCCGGATAACCGCGGAATCCGCCACCGGAGTCGCCGGTGCGCGGACGGGCCTCTCAGAAGGCACGTTGGCCCCGGTCGCACCTCCCAATGATAACTTCACGTAAAAACTCTCCGCGTCAGGCGGCCCGGCCCATGCCTCAGTAACCATGCCAGGGCGCAGAAGGGATGGCTGAACGGTACCAGTCTGCAACGCACGGGCGAGAGGCTCGGAAACTAATTAGATCTGAACGCGGCAAATCAGTCTTGCCCGATCAGCAGGTTTAGCTCCGGCGCGGTGTCCTTCAATCGCGGATGAGTGGCCTCTGCCGCGGCTGCCGTGCGTCGACCCGGCTGCGCCACCGCGCGGTTGGCTATCCTGCTTCCTCACCCACCTGCTCTTGCCCAACTTCCATGGATCTTGCTTTGCATCGCCCCGAGGGCTCGCCGGGAATGAGTAGTTTCCGAGGCTCCCCCTGGCGGCCTTGCGACCGTAAATTTGTCCCAGGAGATGCCTCGATCGGGATGTTGGACCGATTTGCGCTGCCTTATCTGTCGCCACGCCCATGCCGTCGCATGGGGTTTGGTGTCCGCCTTGTCGAGGCTCGGAGAGCCGACGATACAGCCGAGGTGCAGCACACTGTTAGCGTAACTAAAGCTAAATCGTCACACACGGAGTCATGAGAATGGACGCACTCACTCCAACCCGAGAGTCTGAGAACCGAAACGGTCACAATCAGTCTCCCGCCAAGCGGGAGACACTCGGTTCCGACGAGTTGCGCCGGATGAACGCCTATTGGCGCGCCGCCAACTATCTGTCGGTTGGCCAGATTTACCTCTACGACAATCCGCTGTTGCGCGAGCCGCTGAAACTGTCGCACGTCAAGCCGCTCGTGGTGGGCCACTGGGGCACGACGCCGGGTCAAAACTTTATTTATGTGCACTTGAACCGGGTCATCAAGAAATATGATTTGGACATGTTCTACATCGCCGGCCCCGGTCACGCCGGCCCGGCGATCGTGGGCAACGTCTACCTCGAAGGCACCTGGAGTGAGGTTTATCCGAATATCAGCCAGGACGAAGCCGGGCTCAAGAAACTGTTCACGCAGTTCTCGTTTCCCGGCGGGATTTCCAGCCATGTCGCGCCCACCACGCCCGGGTCGATCCACGAGGGCGGCGAATTGGGGTACTCGCTCAGCCATGCCTTCGGGGCCGCATTCGACAATCCCAATCTGGTCGTCGCCTGCGTCATCGGCGATGGTGAAGCGGAAACCGGGCCCCTGGCGACCGCTTGGCAGTCCAACAAATTACTCAACCCAATTACCGACGGAGCCGTGCTGCCGATCCTCCACCTCAATGGCTATAAGATCAGCAACCCGACCGTCCTCGCCCGTATCGAGCACGAAGAATTAGAGCAATTTCTGCGAGGCTGCGGGTGGACGCCGCACTTTGTCGAAGGGGACGAGCCGGAAAAGATGCATCAACTGATGGCCGCCACCCTGGATGAGGCCATCGAGGACATAAGGCAAACCCAACAGAATGCGCTGAGCAAGGATGCCGCCATCCGTCCGCGCTGGCCGATGATCGTCCTTAGGTCGCCCAAAGGCTGGACCGGGCCGAAAGTCGTCGATGGCCTGCCGGTCGAGGGCACGTTCCGAGCGCATCAGGTGCCCCTCATCGTCGATGCCGAGCATCCCGATCACGTCAAGCAGCTCGAAAGCTGGATGAAAAGCTACAAGGCCGAGGAGCTGTTCGATGAACAGGGCCGGCTGATGCCGGAATTGGCCGAACTGGCGCCGAAGGGCGATCGGCGGATGGGCGCCAATCCCCACGCCAATGGCGGCATTCTGCTGCGCGACCTGCGTATGCCGGACTTCCACGATCACGCGGTGAATGTGCCTTCACCTGGCGCCGTTAACGCCGAAGATACGCTCGTGCTCGGCAAGTTCCTGCGAGACATGGTCAAGCTAAATCAGGATCAGCGTAATTTCCGTATCTTCGGTCCCGATGAGACGCTCTCGAATCTGCTGGGCGCGGTTTTTGAAGTCACCAACCGTCAGTGGGACGCCCGAACAGTCGAAAATGACGAATTCCTCGCGCCCACCGGACGCGTGCTGGATTCGATGCTCAGCGAGCACCAGTGCGAGGGCTGGTTGGAAGGTTATCTGCTGACCGGACGACACGGACTGTTCAACAGCTACGAGGCTTTCATCCGCATCGTCAACTCGATGTTCAGCCAGCACGCCAAATGGTTGAAGGTGACTGCGGAACTGCCCTGGCGCCGGAAGATCGCCTCGCTGAACTACCTGCTCGCCTCCCATGTCTGGCAGCAGGATCACAACGGCTTCACCCACCAGGACCCCGGCTTCATCGACCACGTCATCAACAAGAAGGCCGACATTGTGCGGGTCTACCTGCCGCCCGATGCCAATTGCCTGCTGTCGGTCTTTGATCACTGCCTGCGCAGCCGGCATTACGTCAACGTCGTGGTCGCCGGCAAGCACGCGCTGCCGCAATGGCTGACCATGGACGCCGCGGCCGTGCACTGCACCGAAGGCATCGGCATCTGGCAATGGGCCAGCAACGACCAAAACGCCGAGCCGGACGTGGTGATGGCCTGCTGCGGTGACACGCCGACCCTGGAGATCCTGGCCGCGGTTTCGATCCTTCGCCAGCATCTGCCCGATCTGAAGATCCGGGTGATCAATGTCGTCGATCTGATGAAACTGCAGTCCGCCAGCGAGCACCCGCACGGACTGAGCGAAACCGACTACGATTCGCTCTTCACCAAGGACAAGCACATCATCTTCGGCTTCCACGGCTACCCATCGGTGGTCCACCGGCTGACCTACCGCCGCACCAACCGCAACCTGCACGTCCGCGGCTACAAGGAAGAAGGCACGATCACCACGGCCTTCGACATGCGGGTGCAGAACGACCTCGACCGCTTCCACCTGGTGCAAGACGTCGTCGATCGGTTGCCGCATCTGGGCACCAAGGGCGCTTACCTGAAGCAGATCGTCCAGGACAAGCTGATCGAGCACAAGCACTACATCGATAAGCATGGCGAAGACTTGCCGGAAATCCGCAACTGGAAGTGGGGCAACCCCAAATGACTGCCCAACGTCGGCGTTTTGGTTGGCTCGCGTCGTTGGGCAACCGGCTTTGGAGATCTGGCATGGCGTGGGCGCTCGCGTGCCAGCGGCTCCGCGAGCTTCGGCGTATCGGGTCCGGTGCAACCGGGCGGCGCGCCGTAGCCAATTCAATGCTGGGATGGACACTGAGATGAGCATGACAACCGGTATCCCGCAGTTCGCGAAACCTGCGGCGGCATAGCGCATACGGAAAGAGTTCCCGATGAAACCCGATACCGACCAGGCCCAGGGCCCCGTATCGAAGCCGGGATCGAAGCCCGATGCGAAGGACGATCTGAAAACCCTGCCGCTGGCGGAGGTGGAGAAGAAATTGGGGTCGTCTCCGGAGGGTCTCACCCAAGCGGAGGCAACAAAGCGGCTGACCCAATATGGGCCCAACGAGATTGAAGAAAAGAAGACCAATGAGCTGCTGAAATTCCTCGGCTATTTCTGGGGCCCGATCCCGTGGATGATCGAAGCCGCGGTGGTCCTATCGGCGGTAGCCCGGCATTGGCCGGACTTTGGCATCATCCTGGTTCTGCTTCTGGCCAACGCTGTGGTGGGGTTCTGGGAAGAACATCAGGCGGGCAACGCCATTGCCGCGCTGAAGGCCACGCTGGCGATCAAGGCCCGGGTGGTACGGGATGGAAAGTGGATCACCCCGCCGGCGCGCGAATTGGTGCCGGGCGACGTCATCCGTGTGCGCCTGGGCGACATTGTGCCGGCGGACGCGCGCCTGCTGGACGGCGACCCGGTGGAGGTGGATCAATCCGCGCTGACGGGAGAGTCGCTGCCCGCCACCCGCAAATCCGGCGAAGCAATCTTTTCCGGCTCGATCGTTCGTCAGGGCGAGATCGGCGCCCTGGTCTATGCCACCGGTGCGAACACCTATTTCGGCAAGACCGCGGAGCTGGTGCAAGGGGCGAAGACCGTCAGCCACTTCCAGCGCGCCGTGCTGAAGATCGGCAATTACCTGATCATTCTGGCGGTGGTCATGGTGGCGTCGATCGTTGCCGTCGCGATCTTTCGCGGCGACCCGATCCTGACCACCTTGCAGTTCGCCCTGGTGCTGACCGTGGCCGCGATTCCGGTGGCAATGCCGACGGTATTGTCGGTGACGATGGCGGTCGGCGCACGCCTGCTCGCCAAGAAGAAGGCGATCGTGACCCGGCTGGTGGCAATCGAGGAATTGGCCGGCGTCGACATCCTGTGCGCCGACAAGACCGGCACCCTGACCCAGAACAAGCTGACCTTGGGCGATCCGTTCGGCGTGAACGATACTCCCGCCGAGCAGGTGATCCTCGCTGCTGCGCTGGCCTCGCGTGCCGACAATAACGACACGATCGATCTGGCCGTACTGGGCGGCCTGAAAAACGATCAGGCCCTGAAACCCTACAAGGTGGGGCATTTCCAGCCGTTCGACGCGGTGCACAAGCGCACGGAAGCCGCCGTCACGGGCCCGGATGGCAAGGCGTTCAAGGTGACGAAGGGCGCGCCGCAGGTGATCCTGGCGTTATCGGCCAATGCCGCAGAGGTGAAGCAAGCCGTCGACAAGGCGGTTAACGAGTTCGCCGCGCGCGGCTTCCGCTCCCTGGGCGTGGCGCGCGCCGAGGGCGACGGCAAATGGCAGTTTCTGGGGGTGCTGCCATTATTCGACCCGCCGCGGGACGATGCCAAGTCCACCATCGCGACCGCGCAACAGATGGGGGTCAAGGTCAAGATGGTGACCGGCGATGCGCTCGCCATCGCCCAGGAAACCGCCAAGAAGCTGGGGATGGGCACAAATATCCTCGATGCCGCCACCCTGGGTGACGAAAAGCAGCAAAAAACGCCGGCGGTGGGCAAGGCCATCGAGGCCGCCGACGGTTTCGCCCAGGTCTTCCCCGAACACAAGTTCCACATTGTCGAAGACCTGCAAACGCGCGGCCACATCGTCGGCATGACCGGCGACGGGGTGAACGACGCCCCGGCGCTGAAGAAGGCCGATTGCGGCATTGCAGTTTCGGGCGCAACCGACGCGGCGCGCGCGGCGGCGGCGATCGTGCTGATGACACCCGGCCTGTCGGTAATCATCGACGCGATCAAGGAGAGCCGGAAAATCTTCCAGCGGATGAACAGCTACGCGATGTACCGCATCGCCGAAACATTGCGCGTGCTGTTGTTCATGACCTCAGCGATCCTGATCTTCAACTTTTATCCGCTGACCGCGGTGATGATCGTGATGCTGGCGTTGCTCAACGACGGCGCCATCCTGTCGATTGCCTATGACAACGTCCATTACAAGGACGCGCCCGAGGCGTGGAACATGCGCCTGGTGCTGGGGATCGCCACGGTACTGGGCCTCGTCGGCCCAATCGCCGCGTTCGGCCTGTTTTTCCTGGGTGATCGAGTCTTTCACCTGGACCGCCCGCACCTCCAGACGATGATGTACCTGATGCTGTCGGTGGCCGGCCATCTGACAATCTTCCAGACGCGCACGCGCGGCCCGTTCTGGTCGATCCGCCCCGCACGAATTTTGTGGATGGCCGTGTTTGGCACGCAACTCGTAGCGACTCTGATCGCGGTCTATGGGCTGTTTATGGCGCCCCTCGGCTGGGGCTGGGCAGCCTTCGTCTGGGGCTATGCCTTGGCGTGGTTCCTCGTGACCGACCCCGTGAAACTCCTGGCGTATCGGATGCTTGATCCCATCAGAGCCGTGCTTCAGCCTAAACCCAAAGGCGAGACACCGTCCGATCTGACACCGCAGATCGCCAAGCGTGCCTATGAGCTATCTGAGGAAGGCCGTCGCGAAGGCCGTGCGGTTCAGGACTGGCTCCGGGCGGAGCGGGAGATTCGGGGAGATGCGATCCCAAATGAAACGACGCGACCCATGCGGCCGGCATCGCCGAAAGGATCGAAATGAAAATCAGTTCAAAGGATTTCCGCGTGCGGGAAGGAGACGAGGTCGATCTCCGGAAGTGGCCGACGACTGTAGAGCCCGTGTACAAGTCGAAGGAGCAATATCAAAAACTGCTGGGAGAGCACGTTGCGCAACTGAGCGCGCTGCAGCACCTTCACTATGCATCCAACCGCTATGCGGTCCTGCTGATCTTTCAGGCGATGGATGCGGCGGGAAAAGACGGCGCCATCAGGCATGTGATGTCCGGGGTCAACCCGCAGGGCTGCCAAGTGTTCAGCTTCAAGCATCCCAGCGCCGACCGAATTGCAACACGATTTTCTCTGGCGCACGACCCGTGATCTACCGGAGCGCGGGCGGATCGGCATTTTCAACCGATCCTATTACGAGGAAGTGCTGATCGTCCGCGTGCATCGCGAAATTCTCCGCAGCGAAGGGCTCCCGGACGCGCCGCATCACGACAAGAAGGTGTGGCACGACCGGTATCGCTCTATCGTCGATTTGGAGAGACACCTCCACGTCAACGGCACCCGCATCGTCAAGTTCTATCTCCACCTGTCGAAGGAGGAGCAGCGAAAGCGGTTTCTGGCGCGCATCGACGAGCCGGAAAAGAACTGGAAATTCAGCCTTGCCGACATCGAGGAGCGGAAATTCTGGAAGCACTATATGACGGCCTATGAGGAATGCGTCAGCGCGACAAGCACGGACGATGTGCCCTGGTATGTCGTTCCGGCCGACGACAAAGAGAACGCTCGGCTGATTGTATCCCAAATTATCCTCGATACGCTCGAGGGGACTCAACATGACTTACCCAAAAACGAGCGCTGAGCGCCACCAGGAATTGCTGACGATCCGAAAGCAGCTCGAGAAATGAGTTCTGAAGTGCTCAGCTGCAACAAGGCAACGACGAAAGCGGGGACGATGGATGCCTTTCTTCCCTCGCGCTCGTGGCCTGAGATCGTGGCGCCTTATGCCCGCGCCGACCAGCGGCGTGCCATGGCTCAGCTTCTCAATACGGGGCTGCCGTTTCTACTCCTCATGGCGGCTCTGCTTTGCGGCGCGCGGAGCCATCCCGGGCTGGCGCTCCCGCTTGCCGCGCCGGCTGCCTTGCTGCTGGTCCGCCTGTTTGCAATTCAGCATGACTGCGGCCACGGTTCCTTCTTCGCGTCGCGGCGAGCCAATGATCTTCTGGGACGAATGCTCGGGGTGCTGACCTTGACGCCCTACGCCTGCTGGCGCAAGAGCCACGCCGTCCATCACGCGAACTCCGGCAATCTCGACCGGCGCGGCACCGGCGATGTCAGGACGCTCACGGTACGTGAATATCGGTCGCTTTCGCTGCCGTGGCGGCTTCGGTATCGGGCGTATCGGCATCCAATGGTGCTGTTCGGCTTGGGCCCGATCTTTCTGTTCGCCATCCATCATCGCATTCCGACCGTCAGCCCGTTTCGGCATCGGAAAATCTGGGGCAGCATTCTCGGGACGAACGCGGCCCTCGCGGCGATCGTCACGCTGCTGCTGCTGACGGTGGGCGGGCGCGCCTTTATGCTCGGATATCTGCCGATGTTCCTGCTGGCCGCCTCGATCGGTACATGGCTGTTCTATATCCAGCACCAGTTCGAGCACGCCTATTGGGCATCCGGCCTGGATTGGAATTTCCATGCGGCGGCGTTGAACGGCAGCTCATTCTACGATCTGCCTGCGGTGCTGCATTGGCTGACCGGCTGCATCGGCTTCCACCACATCCATCACGTCTGCAGCAAGATACCGAACTATCGCTTGCGCGAATGCTTCGCCGAGAACCCGGAGTTTCGCGAGGCCAGGCGCCTCACTCTCCTCGACAGCCTGAAATGCGCGCGACTTTCCCTGTGGGACGAGGAGCGGCAGGTGTTAGTGCCGTTCCGCCGTGCCTTCCGACACCATCGGGGCGAGGGCTAGCGGGCGCTCGCGGACAGCAGTGCCAGGAGGGTATATCAACGGCGGAGAGAAAATGCATCGGCGGGCCGGAGGAAAAATGCATCATGGGGGACTTGGAGGGGCGGTGGATGGGTTGCGCTGGTTCAAGCAGCGTCGGCGCGAACTAGCATCACCATCCAGGCGCCGAATAGGTTGAAGCGCAGGAATACGGATTCCGATGATGTCGGCCGGGCATTCCGATTGATGCCGGCCACCTGTTCCGATCGAAGTCGGCCGGCCGTTCCGATTGATGTCGGCTGGGGTGGCGGAGCGCCCGCTGGACGAACGTGATCTCTCCATAGGTGGTTAGACGGGGTCAAGTGGCGGCGGTTGTCGGCGCATTCCGCTTGCGTAAGCTGTCGCCGCTGAGCTGCAGGCGTTTCCCTACGGTGAGGGCCGCCTTGCGGTCGGCGAGATGCGGCTGCCGGATGCTGGCTTGGAAGTGGCGCTAGCAATAGCGCAAGATCGATGTCCTACCCGACTGCCGAGTTGCTGGGGCGTGTGGAGCGGCGGCGCCGGTTCAGTGTCGAACAGAAGCTTGCCATTCTGACCGAGGCGACGGCGCCCGGAGCCGACCTGTCGGAGGTCGCGCGCCGTCACGGGCTATTGCCGGCGCAGGTCTACAAGTGGCGCCGGCTGGCCGAGCTTGGGGTGATCGGCGTGCCGGGCGTCTCGGAATTGCCGTTGTTTGTGGCGGTGGAAATCACCAGGGATGTGCCGGCGCTGCCGACCCCGCTTCCCGAGGACAAGGCCGCGTCGGTCAACGACGCCCCCGTCGCCGGCGGCGCCGGAAAGCGGGGCTGATCGAGATCGAGCTGGAGAGCGGTCGCCGGGTTCGCGTCGACCGCGACGTCGACGCGGCGGCATTGGAACGAGTGCTCGACGTGCTGGCGCGGCGATGATCCCGGTTCCCAGCGGCGTGCGGGTTTGGCTGGCGGTCGGCCGGACCGACATGCGCAAAGGCATAAACGGGCTGGCGTTGCAGGTGCAGCAGGTGCCGGGCCGCGATCCCGCATGCTGGCGATCTTTACGTTTTCAGAGGCGCCAGAGGTGATCCGATCAAGATTGTTTGGCATGCCGGCATCGGCATGTCGCTGTACGCCAAGCGGTTGGAGCGCGGGCGGTTCCTGTGGCCTTCGCCGGCTGACGGCATTGTCGCGATCAGCGCCTCGCAGCTGGCCTACATGCTCGACGGGATCGATGGGAGAAATCCGGTTCGCACCTGGCGTCCGGAGGTCGCCGGCTGAAGCTGCGGCCGATTGACTTACCCTGTGGTTGAGGAGCGGTTGGGCGCGGCGATGTGGGATAATCCCGCTCGTGAGGACGACCGATGACCTCCCCAACGACATCGCCGCGCTGCAGGCGGCGCTGATCGCCGAGCTCGCCAGGGCGGCACGGGTCGAGGCCGAGCTGGCGGTTGCCAAGGCCAAGGCTTCCGATGATCAGGCCCTGATTGCGCATCAGCAATTGCAGATCGCCAAGCTGACGCGCGCGCTCTACGGCCAGCGCTCGGAACGCCGCGTGCAGCTGCTCGATCAGATGGCGCCAGCGTTCGAGGAGCTCGAGAGTTCGGCGAGCGAGGACGAGATCGCCGCCGATCAGGCGGTAGCCAGGACCAGCAACGCAAGGTGATCCAGCACGTCCGCGAGAAATTCACCTGCCGCGATTGCGAGAAGATCAGCCAGGCGCCGACGCCGTTCCATGTCCTGGCCCGCGGCTGGGCCGGTCCCAGCGCTTTTGCCGGATACACCAAGCTCTATGAGGCCAACCGCAAGCCGGGCCCGCTTATCGAGGCGGCATGTTGGGTGCATGCGCGCCGGCCGTTCTTCGTGCTGGCCGATGTTGCCGCGGCCGTCCGCCGTAAGGCAGAGGGCAAGACCACCAGCGTGATCTCGCCGCTGGCGCTGGAGGCGGTTCGGCGCATCGACGCGCTGTTCGACATCGAGCGCGCGATCAACGGCCAGAGCGCCGAGCCGCGCCGCGATGTCCGGCAGGGATTGAGCGCCCCTTTGGTCGGCGATCTGGAGCGCTGGCTGCGCGAGCCGCGGCCCAAGCTGTCGCGCGGCAACGATCTCGCCAAGGCGATCGACTACATGCCCATGGCAAGAGTTCGTCGCTTCTCTGCGCCGGATGCTCGGCGATCCGGGCCAGGACGTCGGCGAGCCAGGCTTGGGGGTCGACGTCGTTCATCTTGGCGGTAACGATCAGGCTGTACATTGCCGCGGCGCGCTGTCCGCCGCGATCGGACCCGGCGAACAGCCATGACCGGCGCCCCAAGGCAATCACGAGGTTATTCTACCCGTGTCGGGCAGGAAGTGACGATCCACTACCGCTGGCACGCTCTCTACAGCCGTACAGTTCGGCAATTCTACGCGGAGAAGCGGACCGGGATCGATGTCGTCCTGGTTGAGGGCGAGCCCGGTGCGGCGATTGTCGTGGCGGCGTGGATGCTCGACCCGTCGGTGTGCGCATCGATGACGATCGGCGCTCCTCGAGTCTCCTTGCCCGCCCTGTCGGAACTCCACCAGCTCCTCATGGAACGTGGACTCAGGCGAAGCTTCTCAGACGACGGTCGCGTCGTGGAGGGGGCAAGCAATGAGGAACGCGTTACTGCCGATCCTGGAGTTCAAGTCACCGCGCCAGCTCGCCATGGCGCTGGATTCTCTGCCGATGAACGGCATCAGTATGGCCGAGCGGAACGCGGTGATATCGCGTCTGGCGCTCATGCTGATGGAGGCCGCCGGCATCGAGACCGAGGACGCCGGCGATGACGGACGGTGAACTACTGCCTCCCGCGGTCCTCAAGAGGAAGGCCGTCGTCTACGTTCGCCAGTCGACGCAGGCCCAGGTTCAGATCCACCTGGAGAGCCAGAGGCGTCAGTATGAGCTCGTTGACGAGGCTCGCCGACGCGGATTTCGCGACGTCGAAGTGATCGACGATGACCTCGGTCGCTCGGCGAGCGGCGCCGTCGCCAGGCCCGGATTTGAGAAGCTCGTCGCTTGGCTGTGCGCCGGCGAGGTTGGCGCCGTTCTTTGCTTCGATGCCTCGCGGCTCGCCAGGAACGGCCGCGATTGGCATCACCTTCTCGAGCTCTGTGGGCTCGTCGAGGCGCGCGTCATCGATCTCGACGGTGTCTATAACCCGTGTCGCCCCAACGATCGCTTGTTGCTCGGGATGAAGGGCAGCATCAGCGAGTTCGAGCTGGGCATCCTGCGTGCGAGGATGCTCGACGCCGCCCGTTCGAAGGCGCGGCGGGGAGAACTGAGGATTTCCGTCCCCATAGGCTACCTGTGGCATCGCGAGATCGGATTGGGCTTCGACCCCGACGGGAGGGTTCAGGAAGCAACCAGACTGATCTTCAGTCGCTTCCGGCAACTTGGCAGCGCTCGGCAGGCCCATCTGTCGCTCAGGTCCGAGGGCATCCACTTTCCCCGCCCCTCGGACGGCAAGAAGATGGCCTCGTTCGAGTGGGCGCCGATCCGCTACCGCAACGTCATTGCGGTGCTCAAGAACCCCTTCTACGCGGGCGCCTACGCCTACGGTAAGAGCGAGAACCGCACCGCGATTGTCGATGGCCGTGCCCGGAAGACCTACGGTCATCACCGCCCCCTCGAAGAGTGCGAGATCCTCTTGAAGGGCCATCACGAGGGATACATCGATTGGGCGGAGTTCGAGCGCAACCAGAAGCAGCTATCCGCCAACGCCTACCGTCGCCGCGATGGCGCCAAGTCCGGCCGCGGCGGGCGAGCTCTTCTCGTCGGGCTGCTGGTTTGTGGTCGTTGCGGACGCCGTCTGACGGTGAACTACACGTCGCGCTCGACCGGGGGGATCAGCCAACCCGTGTATCGATGCGACCGTGCGAACGTGATGCTCGGGCAGCGGCGATGTATGATGTTCGGCGGGCTGCGCATCGACGCGGCGGTCGTCCGCGAGCTGATCCGTGCGGTTGAGCCGATGGCGATCGAGGCGGCGGTGTTGGCGGAACGGAGGCAGATGGAACGCCAAGCCGAACAGCGGCGCATTCTCGAACTGGAGCTCCAACAGGCCCGCTACGAGGCATCGCTTGCTGAACGGCGTTATGCCGCTTGCGACCCGGATAATCGCTTGATCGCCGCGACGCTGGAGAAGAGCTGGGAAGCCGCTCTACGCCGCGTTCAAGATTGCGAGTTGAGGGTGGACGCGGCGACGGCTTCCCATGCCGCGGCGCCCACGCCCGATTTCGCGGGGATCGCGGAAGATCTCGAGGCGGCGTGGAAGACCCCCAGCGTGACCATGCGCACGCGTCAGCAGCTCTTGCGAACGCTGGTCCACGAGATCACCGCTGACCTCGATGAAGAGGCCCGCGAGATCATTCTCACCATCCATTGGAAGGGCGGACAGCATTCGCAGCTTCGGCTCCGCAAGCCTCGTGCTGGCGAGCATGACTGCAGCACTCCGGATGACGCTTTGGCCGTCATCCGCAGCATGGCGACCCGCTGGTCGGACGAGGACATCGCCGCCACGCTGAACCGCATGAGATTGCCGACTGGTCAGGGTAAGACCTGGACGGTTCATCGGGTCGGATCGATCCGGCGGGTTCGCGGCATCCACGCCTATCGCTCCGCTGAGAAGGACGGCACCTGGCTGACAATGCGAGAAGCCGCCCAGCACTGTGGGGTTACAAGCCATCGTATTCGACGGCTGATCCAGGCCGGCGTGCTTCCCGCCGAGCAGGTTGTTCCAGGCGCCCCCTACCAGATCCGCGCCGCCGACCTCCAAAGCGAGCGCGTCGTACGGTCGATGGGGCGTAAAGGGCGCCCGTGTCACCTCGATGTACAAAATCAAATTCCAATGTTTACAGATGCTTGATGAAAGGGCGCAGAATGACCCAGTCGTCGCGATCGGGCGCATGCTGCGCTCGACAGTGTTGGAGTCGATCTCGATGCGGCCGTCATCGAGAAAGCGCACCAACCCGTCCCAGTGGTTGAGGCCGTAGCGAAGGGCCTGGGCGATCGTCGCGCCGCCGGCGAGCCGTGCCAGGGTCGTCTCGACCCAGCTCTTCAGTGCCGCGACCAACGGCGTTGTCTTCTCCTGCCGCACCGCCCGGCGTTCCTCGGCGCTCTTGCCGCGGATCTCGGCTTCGATCTGGTAGAGCTCGGCGATCCGCTTCAGGGCTTCGGTGGCGATCGGCGCCGGCGGGGATTTAGCGAGTTCAAAGAACTGCCTGCGCCAATGCGACCAACACAGGGCGAGGGTCACCGGCCCGCCCGGGCGCTTCGGGTCGGCCAGGCCGCGATAGCCCGCGTAGCCGTCGGTCTGCAGCACACCGCTGTAGCCCGTCAACAGCGCCAAGGCATAATCGCCGCGGCGCCCTGGTGCGTAGCTGTACACCACCGCCGGCGGTGATCCGCCCTGCCACGGCCGATCGTCGCGAGCCAGCGCCCAGAAGTAACCCTTCTTTGTGCGCCCCCGGCCAGGGTCAAGGACCGGCGCCGTCGTCTCGTCGACGAACAGCTTGGTCGAGCCCAGCAGCTCCTCGAGCATCAGCCGCCACACCGGTTTGATCTCGGCGGCGCCGTAGCCGGTCCAGAACGCCAAGGTGGCGCGATCGATTACAATGCCCTGCCGCGCCAGGATCTGGGCTTGGCGGTACAGCGGGCAGTGGTCGGCATATTTCGCGACGATGACATGAGCGACCAACCGCTCGGTCGGCAGGCCGCCTTCGATCAACCGCGCCGGGGCCGGCGCCTGCACCACCGCTTCCTGGCATGCGCGGCAGGCGTATTTCGGCCGCCGCGTCACGATCACCTGGTATTGCGCCGGAACGACGTCGAGCCGCTGCGAGCGATCTTCGCCGATCACGTGCATCGCGCCGCCGCAGCACGGGCAGGCGGTATCTTCCGGTTCGATGACGATCTCGACCCGTGGCAGGTGCTCGGGCAGCGGGCCGCGGCCGGCGCGCCGCTTCTCCGAACGGGTTTTGCGCAGCGCCGGATCGGCCTTCTCCTGTCCGGCCTCAGCCTCGGCGATTGCCTGTTCCAGATCTTCCAAGGCCAGGTTGAACTGGTTGGGATCGAGCTTTTCCGAGCGCCTGCCGAACTGCATTCGCTGCAACTGGCGAAGCAGGTGGCGCAATCGGTCGTTCTGGCCGGCGAGCTGATCGCGCTCTTCGACGAGCCGCCCCTTCTCGGCCCGCTCGGCGTCACGCTCCGCCCATGCCGTCAGCACCAGGGCGCGCAGCACGGCAACGTCGTCGGGAAGGGTGTCGGGCGTCGTCACAACCGGGATTATCGCATGTCGCCGGCACCGTTCGATGCTCAACCTCAAGGTGAGTCAACATGACGCAGGCCTCCGACGGAGGCGGCGCTCAGCCAGCCACCTGCGGCCGTTTGATCCTGGGGGCGTACATCCGCCTCCAATCCAGCCCCTCGAACAATGCCGCCAGTTGCGCCGCCGACAGCCGCATCACCCCGTCGCTGATCGCCGGCCATTTGAACTTGGCCCCCTCCAGCCGTTTCCAGATCAGCACCAGGCCGGTCCCGTCGTAGACCAGCATCTTCACGCGGTCCGCCCGTTTCGAGCGAAACACGAACACCGTCCCATTGAACGGGTCCTGCCGCAGCACCGATTGCACCGTCGCCGCCAAGCCATCGGCGCCGCGGCGGAAGTCGATCGGACGGGTTGCGATCAGCACCCGCACTCCCGATGGCGGCGCGCCGGAGAGAGCGGGGATCACTTCATCGCCTTCAACAGGCGCAGCACTTTGCCGAGCAAGGCCAGCTCGACACCCGCCCTGACACGCACGACCGCGCCGCCGATCTGGATCTCGATCGCCGCCGCACCAGAACCGCCATCCGCCACCACCGGAACGAAATCGAGTTCTCGCGCGCCGGCCCCGACCATCGCATTGGCATCCGCCGCCGATCCGAACGCCCGCCGCCAGCCATAAAGCTGATTGCGATGCAGCCCGTAGCGCAACGCGATCTCGCTCGCTTGCGCGCCCGGCGCCTGGCTCTCCGCGACGATCGCCACCTTCTCTTCATCGGTCCAGCGGCGCCGGCGCGGTGTTCCCGTCAACACCTCCACGCGACGGAAACTGTGCCCATCAATTGGCAAATTACTTGGCTCACGATCCCCCTGCCTCGATCAGAACAGGCAGGTTCACCCCATCACCGTCATCCGGCGCAAGGTGGGAGTCAGGCTTCGCTTACAGTCGAGCCGCGCCAGCGAAATTTGCAGCGCATCGGCCCGGCGGAAGAAATTGCGCTCCAGAGGCAGCATCTCCGCGCGCACGGTTTCGACGATCTCCGCCGCGCTCGGCGCCTCTTTGTCCCCCATCCCCGGCCGCAGCCCGGCCGCGCCGAACCGCGTCACCGGCCGATCATCGACGCAGTCGGCGATTTGCGCGGCAAAAGCAGCGGCGGCCCGCCCCGCCCAGGTACCGGAGGCGATCGCCCAGGACGAATTGGGGCCGCGTCCGCCGGTTATAGCCCCGGTCAGCAGTTCGCGGCTGGCAGCGTCCCCGGCGGCGTAGAGGCCAGGCACGCCGGTCGAGCAATCGTCGCCCGCGAGCCTGATCCCGCCGACGCCGCGCACCGTGCCCTCGCAGCGCAACGTCACCGGCCAGCGCTCGGTGAACGGCGTGGAAGAGTGACCCGGCTTTGGGGGTGAACAGCGTCGAATAGCGACCCGCCCCCGGAATCGTCGAATGCTCCCTCTGGTTATGCTTGGGGGAGCGTGGCCGGGGATGGTGACGGTGGAAACGATTGGCCGGATCAGGCGGGCGTTTCTGGTGGACAAGAAGCCGATCCGCCAGATCGTTCGCGAGTTGCGGATCTCGCGACAGACGGTGCGCAAGGCGGTCCGCGGCTCGGCAACGGAGTTTCATTACGAGCGCCAGGTCCAGCCGCAGCCGCGGCTGGGGGCCTTTGTCGGACGGCTCGACGCGATGCTGGAGGCGAACAGCAAGCGGCCGGCGCGCGAGCGGCTGACGGCGCGGCGCCTGTTCGAGCTGTTGCGTGCTGAAGGTTACGAGGGCGCCTACGACAGTGTGCAGCGTCACGTCCGCGAGTGGCGCCGGCAGCAATCACAGCAAGGGCCCGTCTTCATCCCGCTATGGTTCGCACCGGGCGAGGCCTACCAGTTCGACTGGTCGCACGAGGTCGTGGTCCTCGGCGGCGTGACCACCACGATCAAGGTCGCCCATCTCCGGCTCTGCCACAGCCGGATGTTTCTGGTCCGGGCCTATCCGCGCGAGAGCCAGGAGATGGTGTTCGACGCGCACGACCGCGCCTTCCGACTGTTCGGTGGGATGTGCCGGCGCGGCATCTACGACAACATGACCACAGCGGTTGAGACGGTGTTCGTCGGCAAGGAGCGCCGCTTCAACCGCCGCTTTTTGGCGATGTGCTCGCATTACCTGGTCGAGCCCACGGCCTGCACGCCGGCGGCGGGCTGGGAAAAGGGTCAGGTTGAGAACCAGGTCGGCAATGCACGCGAGCACCTGTTCACGCCGCGGCTGCACTTTGCCGATTACGCCGAGCTCAACGCTTGGCTGGAGGCGCGCTGCCTCGCCCAAGCCCGCGCGAGCGCACATCCCGAGCAGAGCGACAAGACGGTGTGGGAGGTCTTCGAGGCCGAGCGAGCCAGCCTGATCGCCTATTGCGGCCCGTTCGACGGCTTCCGCGAGGTGGAGGTCGCGGTCTCGAAGAGCAGCCTGGTCCGCTTCGACCACAATCGCTACAGCGTCGCGGTCAAGGCGGCGCGGCGCACCGCGCAGCTGCGGGTTTACGCCGATCGCGTCGTCGTCTGGTCCAACGGCGAGATCGTCGGCGAGCATGCCCGCCGTTTCGGCCGCGGACAGACCGCCTACGATCCCTGGCACTACCTGCCAGTGCTGGCGAGGAAGCCCGGCGCGCTCAGGAACGGCGACCCGTTCCGCAACTGGGACCTGCCGCCGGCATTGGCGCAGGTCCGTCGGCGGCTCGCCGGTCATGATGACGGCGATCGCCAGTTCGTCGATATCCTGACGGCGGTTGCCGAGGCCGGGCTCGATGCCATCGAGGCGGCCTGCGCCGAGGCGCTGTCGGCCAAGCTGTGCGGTCGCGACGTCGTGCTCAACATCCTGGCCCGGCAGCACGACACCGAGCCGGCCAAGCCGGTGGCAACCCCGACCGCGTTGGCGCTCGCGATCGAACCGGCCGCCGATTGTGCCCGCTACGACCGGCTGCGCCATTCGGCGCCGGCTGAGGAAGCGTACTGTGGAGCGGCATGAGATCATGGAGCTGCTGGGCCAGCTTAAGCTGGCCGGCATGCGCGCCGCCTACGACGAGGTGGTTGCGGCTGGGGTGCGCGCCCAGCATCCCTTTCAGCGCATCTTCGGCGAGCTGCTGCTCGCTCAACTCGCCGATCATCGCGCCCGCTCGACCGCCTACCGCATGGGAGTGGCGCGCTTCCCGGTGATGAAGAACCTCGCCGAGTTCGACTTCGCGGCCTCGCCGGTCAACCAGGGCCTGGTGCGCGAGCTGCACGAGGGCGGCTTTCTCGCTACCCAGCGCAACGCCGTGCTGATCGGCGGAACCGGCACCGGCAAAATCGCATATCGCCATAGCGATCGGCGCCAATTGCGTACGCAACGGCGCCCGCGTGCGCTTCTTCACCGCCGTCGACCTGGTCAACCAGCTCGAGGCCGAGGCGCGCGCCGGCAAGGCCGGGAAACTGGCCGACCAACTCGTGCGCGTCGATCTCGTCATCCTCGACGAGCTCGGCTATCTGCCGTTCCCGGTCAGCGGCGGGCAGATGTTGTTCCACCTGATCAGCCGGCTCTACGAGCGCACCTCGATCGTCTTGTCGACCAATCTCGCCTTTGCCGAATGGCCGAGCGTCTTCGCCGACGCCAAAATGACCACGGCGCTGCTCGACCGGCTGACGCACCACTGCGACATCCTCGAAACCGGCAACGAGAGCTGGCGGTTTAAAAATCGCACCTGACGGTTCGAGGTTCCGAGGGCCCGCGGATCGCCCCCGGGGGCCCACAGCGCCTCCCCACGCGCGCCGCTCCGTCGCTCGTGAGGGCACTGCGCGACGCGCGCGGGTCCCCTCCGTGGACTCCGGGGACGACCGCTATTCAACCGCCGGTATGGGTCGCGATTGGCCGCTGATTCCGGGTCGCGCTTCCGCGCTGGTCGATGCCGCTGCGATCGAGCGGCAGAAAGCAATTCGGCTGGCCCTGCCGCAGCCAGGTTCGCAATTCGGACGAGGCCTTGTCGTATTGGGCGAACACCGGGCCTTCATGCAGTGCCTTCGCGACCTCGACATGGCGGTCTTTGCCCGCCGTATCGATCGGGCTGCCATCCTCACGGGTGAAGCTTGCCCAGCGGAATGGCAACCCCTTGTTGAGCGCGCTCGGCTTCGAAGTGAGCGCATACTGCCCGGAGAGTTCCATCCCGGACATCACCGCCCCGGCCTCCGCCGCCATCAGATAGCCGTCGCCGGTGAGACCGGTCGCCCCGAGAATCCGCTCACCGAAGGCGCAGCCGCCGGTCGCCAGCACGACGCCGCCGGCGCGAATTCGCCACGGTCGGTTGCGCTGACGATCGACCCCGGCGGCGCCGGCGACCAAATCGCCGTCGCTGAGCAATTCGAGGGCGGGATGATGATCGAGGATTTTGACGCCGGCCCGACGCACGCGGCGGCGCATGAAGTGCATGTAATCCGGGCCGCGCAGATTGGCGAGGTAGGGCTTGCCGTTCTCGTCATTGGGAAACGAATAGCCCTAGGCCGCCAGCACATGGAGCTTCTCCCACGCGGTATCGAGCGTGCGGTGAGCCCGGCGCGGGTCGGCAAGGCCATGGGTGAGGGCAAGACGTCGATCGATCGCGGCACGGCGCTGGTCGCCTGGCGGCACAAACCAGGTTCCGGTGTTGGAGGGTGCGGTGGCGCCGCTGATGCCGAGGTACCCCTTGTCGACGAGGACGACGCGGGCGCCGGCCTCGGCGGCGGCAACCGCCGCCCACGCGGCCGCAGGACCTCCACCGATCACCAGCACATCGGTCGCCAGATCAAGCGTTTCACCGCGATGGCGGTGACGCGCCGCTTGTCGCGCCGAGGTCATACGCCGGCGACGGCCTGCAACGGCTCGGCCCTCCAGGCGGGATCATCGAAGACGCTTTTTTGGCCAGGGCAGGCCGTAATGCTCGCGCAGCATCGTCCCCTCGTATTCGGTACGGAACAGCCCACGACGCTGCAGGATCGGGATCACCTCGGCGCTGAACACGTCGAGCTGCGCCGCGCAGCAGCGGCGGCATGATATTGAACCCGTCGGCCGCGCCGTCCTCGAACCAGTCCACGATAAAATCGGCGATCTGTTCGGGCGTGCCGGCGGTGACGTAATGCCCGCGCGCGCCGGCCAGATAGCCGAGCAATTGCCGCAATGTCAGCTTGTCGCGCCGCACCAGATTGATGATCACCTCGGTGCGGCTGCGCGCCGCCTCGTACCGAACCGGGTCGGGGAAATCTTCTGGAGAAAGCGGGCGATCGAGCGGCAGGTGCGAGAAATCGTGCCCGCCGAAGCGGCCCGACAGCCGCTTGCGCCCGACCTCGGGATCGGTGAGATCGTTGACCTCGCGCGCCAGCCGCGTTGCCTCGGCTTCGGTGCCGGCGATCATCGGGCTGAGGCCCGGCAGGATCAGGACGTGTTCCGACGGCCGGCCCTCGGCTGCCGCCAACGCCTTCAGATCGGCGTAGAATTCCTGCGCCGTCGCCTTCGCCATGTGGGCGGTGAACACGGCATCGGCATGGCGCGCGGCGAACGCGCGACCAGTGTCGGACGAGCCCGCCTGCACCAGCACCGGCCGTCCCTGCGGGCAGCGCGGCATGTTGAGCGGCCCTGCCACCTGGTAGAAATCGCCGCGGTGGTTGATCGCCCGAATGCGGTCCGCGCGCGCATAGATCCCGCCGGTCCGGTCGTCGATCACCGCGTCGGCCGCCCAGCTGTCCCACAGGGCCTTCACGACCGCCATGAACTCCTCGCCGCGGGCGTAGCGGTCGGCGTGGCTCACCTGCCCGGCGCCGCCGTAATTTTCCGCCGCGGTCGCCAGCCAGGAGGTCACGATGTTCCAGGCCGCGCGGCCGTTGCTGATGTGGTCGATCGAGGCGAACTGCCGCGCGAGATTGAAGGGCTCGGTGTAGGTGGTCGACGCCGTCGCGATCAGCCCGACCCGGCTGGTCGCCATCGCCAACGCCGCCAGCACGGTGATCGGCTCGAGCCAGGTACGCGGCGCCTGCGCCACATCGCCGCCCAGCGCCAGCTGATCGGCGAGGAAGATCGAATCGAACAGCGCGGCTTCGGCGCGCTGCGCCAGATCCTGGTAATAGCGGATGTCGGTCAACGGCAGCGGCGAGGACGCCGGATGCCGCCACGCCGCCTCGTGATGGCCGCGGCTGTGGATGAATAGGTTGAGGTGCAGCTGCCGTTTCATCGGCCGGTCCTTGCTGGTATGCCGGCCGCCCGTCCTCGATGAACGGCGGAGGCAGCATCGGAAACCTATGCCCCGGCGGTCAGGTCGGGCAAGACGCTTGCGGAATAACAGAAATTGCCGTGGGCCCACGTCGTCCGCCATGTGGTCCCCTCCCAGCGCTTGATCCAGGTCATGGCGGTTCTATCGCAGCCCGGTAGGGTCCAAGAAAAGCGGCACTGTGCGTCGGCCATCGCAAAATTGGCCCGCAGAGAAGGACTTGCCGGGTGAGGAAACGGGATTCGACCCCTCCCTCCCCTTTCGCCAGATGGGACGATGTCAGCGTTGCCCGAAAGAATGCGTGTCGCCAGCGGTATCACCTTAACTGGCCGCTCCCCCATACCGACATCGTTTGGTCAACTCTGCCGAACCGTTCGGGTCGATCAATAGCCGCTCCAACCCTATCTGCCATTCGACAATACGCGACCATGGACGAACCCCCGGTCAATGCAACGCCGCAACCCCCGCGACTGGAATGCCGGAAGCGCCGGGCCTGCGCGCACTTATCAGACGCCGCACCTCGTCGAGCCGATTGGCGCTGAGATAGGCCCGCAACAACGTGAACTCGATCAGGTCGTGCTGCGCGCGACTACCGCCAATGCGTTCGTTTTGCCCTGCAAGGGGGGCCAGCGCCTCGATCGCCGCGGAAAAATCCCCGCGTTCGAACGCCGCGAAGCCGTGCGCCAGAGCGGGAAGGTAAGAGCCGGACGGATAACGGCCTTCCCGCGCCAGTTCCTCCATTCGCCGAGCACGTGCGTCGAGTGCTGCGTCATCGCCGATGACGGCCTGTGGCAGGATGACGTGCAGGTCGGCGAGCCCGTTTCCCGGCCGCGGCAGGGCGCTGTCCGCGTATTCGTACAAGGCGCGCCATGCCGCAGTGTCGCGCGGATGGCCGGCGAGTTCGGACCGCCACAAAAACGCCGCCCCATCCGAAATTTTCTGTTGCGGTCCACCGCTGTGCCGGTCGAGCGCGAGGGCGTCCCGATATAACTGAGACGCTATTGCCCAGTTGCCGGCTTGGATTTCGCAGAGCGACAGGTGCCAGCTCAGATGCCCATGGAAAAAGCCATCGCGAGGATAAGTGGCGAGCCACGTCGATAGGAAGGTGCGGGCCGCGTCCAGTTCGCCACTTTCGTAACAGACATGGGCGAAGCCATGCGCGCCGTGCGCGTTGTTCGGGTTCGCAGCCAGGGATTGCTCGATCTTCGCCCGAGCAAGCGCGAGCTGTCCATCCTCGGACAGCCCCATGGCGTGATAGGAAAGGAACCAGAAATCGTCGCCGTAATGCGGGGCGAGGCTGTCCATCAGCACCGCGATCTGATGCTTCTGCCCGACGCGGCCGGAGCCGCCGATCAGGCCGTTGGGGTTCGCCGCATTGGCGACGACCAGAGCGTCGCGCGGCCATGCCGTCAGATGTGTGTACATGGCGGCGATTGCGGCATCGGTCCGACCCGCGAACAGAAGGTCGAAGAATGCGATGTGACTGGCCTCGCGCTCAGACAGGCCGGTGGTCGCATCCTTGGCTGCCGCCAAAGTCGCCCGGGCCGCCGCGACATTGCCTTCCCTCATCAGAACTTGGGCCTTGCCGGCGTAGGACAGGGCAAAACCGGGGTCGGCGGCGATGGCGCGGTCATAGGCCCGCGTCGCTCCAGGGTAGAACGTCAACGCCAGGTCGCAACCCTCGACGTAGGCGTCCCGCGCTGTGATGGACGCGGTGGATATGGAAAGGCCGTATCGATCGGTCAGCATGAGAAACGCTCGCCGGCTATTTCGTAAAATACTATACTGCCCGAGCGCACGTGGGTACGCGATGGATGTCGGTCGCTGCTTCTGGCCGTACAATCCGGGGCTCATGCGCCGGATGGCATAGGCTGCCGATCGCTACGGCTTCGACATGAACAACCTGATGCATCCATGGGTTGCAGCAACGATGGTGGCGGAAACCATCACGCGGGCGCACATCGCGATTTGCGTCAGCAACCTAGTCTCGCGGCATCCGGCTCGCAGATCCAGGCGACGGGCAAGCGCATTCAGGGCTTCACGAATTTATCGATCCTTTAGCGGAAAAAGTAGATCGGGCTCGACCAGGCCAGGTGACCGTCCTCCAGCGTCAGGCACACATAGAGAGCGTTGTCGCCAAGCGACTTGAGCGGTACGCGGCGGGACAATCGCAGCCGCCGGTGCGGGTGCGGGTCAGCTCAGGAGCGAGAAGACAGGACAGCCCGCCATAGGGGCGCCTGGATGGCTGGCACCATGCCGACCTTTATGGCCGTCGGAATTGGCCAGGATGCCGACCCGATAACCCTGTTTCAGCGCGTCGTGGAGCAGCCACTCGAAGACCCCCCAGTCGGAATGCACCTCGACCGAACGCTCGATCCGCGCGTCGCGCGCCATTTTAATGTGGGCATAGCGGCCGCCGATATGGGCAAAGACGATGCAATTCGTGTTCTTCAGGGCCTCGAACAGCTGCTCGGCGCTGTTGGCGTCGCTGGGCAGATCGCTCTGGTCGTCCACCAGGGCGTGCGAGGAGCGGCGGATCTGCGGCCCCTCATGCATGAACAGTACGTTGCGGTCGCGGCCCAGACCCGTGTTGCCCGACCATTCGTAGCCTGGGAAAATGATGAACGAGCCATCCTCGTTATAGGCGCGCGTTAGTTCGTTCAATTCGTTCCAGAATGCGGTGGTGATCTGGAAGTCGTTGCCCTGATGGCTCATGCCGTCGAGAAAGGCGCGGTCGCGGGCGAACTCGATCAGTTCCCGAGCCGAGTTGGTCCCGATCGTTTCCTCCGACTGTCCATGCAGGTCGCACCAGTAGGACCGCAGCGGCGCGCCAACGGCGATGCGCAGCGGATTGCTGGTGCAGAGCGGTTTACCCAGCGCGCCGAATACCTCGACCATCAGGTCTCCCGGCTCCCCGGCGGACAGGCCCTCGATCGATTTCGAATGCTCGCCGTGCTTCATCGAAAATGTTTCGGGCAAACCGGCGATGGGTCGGTTCGGCCGCAGCGTAAAGACGCCCTCGACCTGGTCGCTGGGGTTGCCCCATTTGTCCTCGCCCTTGAAGCCGAGGCGGAAGCTCTCGCCGACGCGCCGTAGGGTGGGCAACAACGCCTTCCAAGCCGTCGGTAGACCGGCAACGATTGAGATCGTCGGCTGGATCGGCAGTTCGACATAGCTATAGGTAGCGAAGGCGTCGACCAGAACGCGGAACTCGAACGTTGGCTCGACGAAAGTCTGCACGCGCATTCCGGGGGAGCCCTGCCGGCGATCGCCGAACCGCACGGTGATCGTGTCGCCTTCGCACAAAAACCCGCGCATGACCCGGATCATCAGGGTCTTGTCCCACGGCCGGACGTTGAGCTTCGGATCGTATAGCACGTCGAGCACCGCGCCGTTTGACGCCTCGGCTGTCGTGTAATTCACCGCCTTCGGATCGCTCCATTGCGGCCGGCCCATGTCGCTGGCGAAGCGATGGACGATCTTTATCGATCCGGTGTCGTCGATACCGAAGTAGCCGGCGGTATAGACCAGCGTGAACAACTCAAAACTGCCGGCTTCAAACTTGCCGGTCGGCGAGATCTCGGCGGCGCCCATGCGTTGGGGCAGGTAGGTCGAATGCGGCACGTAGCGTTCCTCGCCGGTTGGCGGCGGCGAAATCGCCGACGCAGGGGTGGCCAGCTGGCGTTGTCAGGCGGATCGCCAACCTTACCTCGGCAGGTTTGAAATCCGGGTTGCAATTTTGCTCCCAGCTAGAATGGGACGAGCAAGGTCTGGAGGCTGTACGTCGTCTTGCGCATCGTGATGATGGCGATCGACACGGCCACAGCCGGAACCGCGATCAGCATGATCGAGTTGATGTAGTTGGAAGCGGAAGCCCGGGGCCAGGCGTCGCGGGGCGGAACCGCCGCCGGTTCGCACCGCCGGCAGGTTGGGTGCAAAGAATTCCGCCTCCGGCGTCCGGAAAAGTGCAGCTATCAGCAGAGCGAATAGGGCCGGCCGCGCGGCCTCCGACGTCCCAGACTGCTCAACCACGATAGCCAGACCAGGAAACGCATCAAGTGGATCTCGAGACGCGACGAACTCAGGATCCTCTGCCTGGTAGACGAAGCTGCCGCCATCTCCGCCATTCCGGGTTCGAATCCTGCTTTCTCAGCCAATCTGTCGCACTGCTTCCGCTGGTTTGAGAGAGGCGGCGAGGCGCGGCATCCATCTATCGCAGCTGCGATCGGAGCCCGACACGAACAGGCGATGCAGGACGCTGGCGAAAACGGCGCGCTCAACAGCAAATTCAAAGCCGCGGGCGGCGAGCAGCTCGCCGAGTACCGCGGCAATGCCGAGTTGCTCCCAGAGCCGACCGAACAGCAGCGGTCCGCCGATGCGCGTGCAGGCGATGCCGCCGGCCTCCATGTCGGACAGGATGACGGCGCGATCGCAATGCCGCACCGACGAGGCGGCCAGGCGATCCAATTCACCGCTCGCCAGCAGCGCGTCCTTGCGGCCGAGTGCGCGGATCATGATAACTATCAGCCACTTCGGTGGCGGACCGGTTTTCGCTCGACGACACCATACGGCGCGACGAGGCTTCCCCGTCGGAGACTGATGGTTCGAATCCCGCTCCCTCAGCCAACCTGACACCAACCTGATTAAGTGCTCACCTGTGTGGGCCAGACCTCATTACCGAACTCTCGCCGCGGTCGTGAATGACGCAAACACAAGGTTCAGCTTCCTCGGTCAAAGCCTAGCGGACAACCTATTGGGACATCACGTTCAACCGACGCCCACGAAGTGGACCTGGCATTTGAGGCCAGCGGGCACGATGAGTTTGGGGTTGGGCAGATCGAGGCGGACGCCGATCGTCGCGCTGGCGGCGTCGAACACCCGGTCGGCGATCATGACCACAGCGTCGTATTTGCCGCCGATTGGATCTTCCGGATAGACCTCGGCGGGCATGCCGGGACGGACCCGGCCGAACTCGCTCAACGGCAGGAAAGCCTCGACATTCAGGGGATCGATCTGCGCGATCGTCATCAGGTACGACTGGTCGTAGGCATATTCGCCCGGTCCAGCTTGCGCTCCAAAACCACGCCGTCGATCGGGCTGCGGATTGTGCGCTGGTCGAGGACTTCGCTGGTACGCTCCAAGTCGAACTGCGCGAGCTGGAGCTCGATCTGGGCTTCGCGCAATTCGGCTTCAGCCACCTTGGCGCCGGTCGTCGCTTCGTCCGCGGCAGAGACCGCGATGTTGTCGTTCTTGCGCAGCTCCAACGCGCGATCGACCTTGCGCAACTGAAACTTGAGCTTGGCCTGCGGCGACTGCACGGCCGCATCGTTGGCCGCCTTGGCTTTGGCCAGAGCCACCGTCGCCACTTCAACGCCGGATTCGAGCCGCGCGACGACCTCGCCTTTTTTGACGAAGTCGCCGCGATCGACCCGCACCTCGCTTATCAGCCCCGGCGGTACCGTCAAGTTAGCCGAGAGCAGGCTTGGTAGGAGCGGGGTTAGTCGGGTAAAGGGGCGGGATGACGAGGCCTCGAGACCCGATTTACGCCGGCCATCGCTACCCCGCTGAGATCATCAGCTACGCGGTATGGCTGTATTTTCGGTTCCCGTTGAGCCTGCGCATGGTCGAGGAGATGCTGTCCGCCCGCGGCATCTCGGTGACGCATGAGACGATCCGACAATGGAGCCTCAAATTCGGCCGGGAATTTGCCGACCGCATCCGGCGGCGAGCGCCTCGCCGTGGCGACAAATGGCACCTCGATGAGGTTGTCATTACCATCGCCGGGAAGAAGCATTGGCTCTGGCGTGCCGTCGACCAGGACGGCTTTGTGCTTGATGTTCTGGTCCAGAGCCGGCGCGACAAAAAGGCCGCCAAACGCCTGTTCCGCAAGCCCCTCAAGAAGCAAGGTCGGGCCCCTCGTGTGCTCATCACCGACAAGCTGAAGAGCTACGCCGCGGCCAAGCGGGAAATCATGCCCGGGTTCGGAGCATCGTCAGCACAAGGGCCTCAATAACCGGGCCGAAAACTCACATCAACCGACCCGACGACGCGAGCGGATCATGAAGCGGTTTAAGTCGCCGCGGCAGGTTCAACGCTTCCTTTCCGCTCATGACCAGCTCGCCAACGTTTTCCTCCGCCGCCGAGACCACGACACCGCAGCCAACCTCCGGTCCGGTCGCACTCAGGCCTTCGCCACCTGGGCCGAGGTCACCGGCGTCGCCATGGCGGCATAATCACGCGTATCGCCGGGCCGCGTTCAGCTCATCGCGCTTTCTGTCGATCTGCAGCTGCCAACTTGACGGTGCCCTCGCACATTGCACGTTTTTCGACGGAAGATGACGGCAAGCTCTACCCTGCCGATCTGCGCGGCCCCGACTACATGCTCGTCGGCGAGGTCGCTAGCCCGGCTCATTCATTGGGGGTGCGGGCTTGCGGCGAGACGGCGGCCTATGGACGTAGTTTTGCGTGGCGCCGATGACGCAGGTGAGCGGGGTTGGAGGTTGCGCCGAGGGGTTCGTTCGGGGGCGAATGGCCCCGTTGTTCACGGCGGCAGTTTGGCGATGGCGCGGGCAAGTGCGGCGAAGCCGGCCTGGTAGGGATAGGCGGTCGGCAGGGCGAGCTTGATGCGGGTGACCATCTCGGTGACGCGGGCGGCGACCTTGATCAGGCAGAGCCGGATCGTGTCGAACTGGGCGTCGCGCCAGAACGAGGTGCGGGGGCGCCAAGTCGCGCAGGCTCAGCAGCAGCCAGTAAGCCGCCGTGTGGATCAGCAGGCGGAACTGGTTGGCGGTCGCTCTGTGGCAGGAGGTTCGGTCGGAGGCGAGGTGCAGCTTGTGCGCCTTGATCAGAGCCTGCCCCGGCGCAGGCCGGGGTTCTCCGCCTGTCCCCTGGCACAATAAACTTTCTCGTAGAGCGCCTTGGGCAGGCCCGGCAGATTGGTGACGATGAAGCGGCTGTCGGCGCCCTGGGGACCGGCCTCGACGCGGGCGACGACGCGGCGCTCGACATTCCAGCTTTTGGCGGCGTAGCGGAAATCGCCGTAGCGCCGAACCTTTTCTCCCTCGCCTGCGAGGCGACCCAGAGCGGCGTTTTCGGCGAGCGGGCCGACCTGGCGCAGCAGCACCGGATTGCCGGCGAGCCCGAAGATGTAGCCGATACCCTTGCGCTCGCACCACGTCATCGCCTCGGGCCGGCCGTAATGGCTGTCGCCGCGCACGATGATCTCGACTGCCGGCCAGCGAGCGCGGACGCGGCCGATGACATGACGCAGCACCAGCGCCACCTCGGCCCCGTCCGGCGTCTTGCCGGGGCGCAGAGCCTGCCCTCGGGCTTGACCCGGGGGATGACCGCCACCGGCTTGCCGGTTGTCGCCTCATAGCTCGCGGTCGGCGGCACTCACCTCGATATCGATCCCCTCGCGCATCGCGCATTATCGTATGCGCCGTCCCAAAATGGCATCCTATGATTGCGTCGCACCACTAGTAGGCAGTTCGCAGCGATCACCTGCTGACACAGGTACTCCCACTGTTTGGAAACCCCCATTAAGGGGCGCACCTTGGGGGTTTGTGTGCTCCTCGGGTTCACGTACTCGCGGAGCGCGTGACAGGCAGGTAACGAAATGGCCGGTCGCGCAAAGCGAGCGTTCTCCGCAGCCGCGCGACGACAAGGGACGAACGAATACATTCCATTGATCGGAGCCTCATACGTCGCCCCCCGATATAGTGTGAAGCGCTTGCCTGCGTGTTGTTTGACTGTTTGAAGCGATTCGACCGTGCAAACATGGAAAGCCTCATCGGTTTCCGGGACGGCTTTTCCGATTACAAATGGAGCGGAATCCTGCACAACAAAAAGAGTGTCGATGACGAACCTCGGGCACGACTTCAGGCCGACAGTTGAACCGAACAGGATAATCGAGCCCCGTGTGAGGCTCTGTAACGCGGATGGGTTAAGTTGTTTGCGGTTGCTATACCGAAAGTAATCACCGAACACCCAAGGGTCTGTGTTCTGCCGTACTCCCGAAGTAGTTGGGCGCTCCCAGACTGGCTCATGGAGCCATTGCGGGAGCAATCCTTCTGCCGGTGCTTCCCATTCTCCCCATTATCCCTATCTAGGCAGGACAGGTTCTCTAAACGTTCTTGTGAGAGGCCTCGCCTGAAGGTAGCGTAGCCGCAGTCGGTCGAGGGGGATCGGATGGCTGGGCTTGCCGAGTTTGCGGCGCGGTTCGGGACGGAGGCGCGGTGCATCGAGCACCTGTCGGGGCTGCGTTGGCCCGGCGGGTTCGTCTGCGCGGGATGCGGCGGCCGGCAGGCATGGCGGCTGAAGGCGCGTCCGCGGGTCTACGAATGCACGGCCTGCCACCGCCAGGAATCGGTGACGGCGGGAACGGTGTTTCATCGCACGCGGACCAATCTGACGAAGTGGTTTCTGGCCGCCTACCTGATGGCCCGCGGCAAGCGTGGCGTCTCGACCAAGTTTCTGCAGCGGGAGCTGGGGGTGGCGTACCAGACCGCGTGGACCATGGCGCACAAACTGCGCCACGGACTGAATGAGGATCCGACGCGCACGCTCCACGGCTTTCTCGAGGCGGACGAGACCTTGATCGGCGGCCGCGGCGATGCGAGCAGTCGCGGCCGCAGCACGAAGAACCCCGACAAGAGCCTGGTCGTCGCCGCCGTCGAAAAGGTGCCGGCACCGAAGAACGCGAAGGGAAAGCACGGGCATGCCGTCAAGCGTCAGCACGGCTTCTTCGCCGGCGGTGCCCGCATCGCCGTGTCGCCGGCGGCAACGGGTGCCGAACTCGGCGCCTTTCTCAAGGCCAATATCGCGGCCCATTCGCATCTGCTGACCGATGCGTTTTCCGGCTATCGCGGCCGCGGCGCCGATCTCGCCGGGCATTTGAAGCACACCCCGGTGGTCCAGGGCGAGGGCGCCAACGCCGGCGAATTCTTCCCGATCATCCATACCTTGTTCAGCAACATCAAAGCCTGGCTCGTCGGCACCCATCACGGCGGCAGCGCCAAGCATTTGCCGCGCTACCTGCGGGAATCGTCCTACCGCTTCAATCGCCGCAACCTCGCCGACGGCCTGGACGGCTATCTGATCCGACGCGCGGTCGAATGTGCCACCATCACCTACGACCAACTCACCGCCGGCGCCATGCCGGGCGGCGCCGGTCGCGTCCGCCGCCTTCCCGTAAAAGTTGCACAGCCCGCTGCAGCTGGATAGGGATATTGAACAATTATATCAAATCGTCCCTGAAATTTAATAGACTTTCTTCAAAATCGTCAAACAACATAATTAAAGATTTGCACGAGTGCGTATGTATGTTCCAGAAAGATGGCATTCATACGACATTCGTTCATAGGTCGTTTCAGGAGTATTTTTGCGCGGCATTCTTGACGTCCTATGACGGTCCCTTAGTGCGGAGCATGATCGATAAGTGTGCACGAAGAGGGCGCGATGAGGTGCTTCCGATGTTGTTCGAGATGGCTCGCGACAAGCTGGACAGGCAATGGGCGATTCCGCTAGGGAAACGCCGAACAATGCTGGCATAGCTGGCGTGATGGCGGCCATGGCATAGTTTGTGACGGCGGCATTCCTGGTAACAGTCTGCGTTTGGTAGAAATCAGGTTTGTATTGGAGTTTTCCTGTGCTGTTTTCGGGGTCAAGACAGAGTCCGGGCGCGATCGGACACGGCCCTGCGCGAGCAGGGTTTTCTTGACGATCACCAAGTTGGCCAACGCGAACAGTGTGCGCAGTTGCGCGGTGTTCTTGAAGAGGCCGCGATAGCGCCGCTTCTTATGGCGGAACAGAGCCTGCCCCGGCGCAGGCCGGGGTTCTTGACGATGTGGAACGGGTGCTCGACCCAGGCCCGCACCTGCGACAGCGCGCGTTCCACCACCTCGGCCCAATCTCGCAGAGCCTTGGGCAACGCCTTGATGATGCTGCGCTTGACCGCGATGTTCCAGTCGACATCGCGGTTCTCAAGTTCGGGCCGCTTGTCCGCTCCGGTGTAGCCGGCATCGGCGAAGACCGCCTCCTCCTGGCCGTGCAATAGGGACGCTGTCTGATTGATGTCGGCTTTGTTGGCAGCGGTGCCGACCATCGTGTGCACCAGCCCCGAGGCGACATCCACCCCGATATGCGCCTTCATGCCGAAATGCCACTGGTTGCCCTTCTTGGTCTGGTGCATCTCCGGGTCGCGCGCCTTGCTTTTGTTCTTCGTCGAAGGCGGCGCGGCGATGATCGTGGCATCGACAATGGTGCCCCCGGCTTTCGCCGGGGCAGGCTCTGGCGCATCAACAGGCCGCGCTCCTCCAGCATCGCACCCACCTCGTCGAACAGCGCCCGGGTCAGGTCATGCTCCTCCAGCCAATGGCGGAAGTTCAGCACCGTCGTCGCGTCCGGAACCGCCGTCACCACCAGGTCGATCCCGGCAAAGCCGCGCAGCGCCTGGCTGTCGTAGAGCGCATCCTCAAGGGCCTCGTCGGCCAACCCGTACCATTGCTGCAGAAAGTACAGCCGCAGCATCCGTTCCAGCCCAATCGGCGGCCGACCGCGTTCGCCCTTCGGATAGAACGGCCGCAGACGACCGACCAGCCGCTCCCACGGCACCACCCGCTCCATCTCGGCCAAAAACCTGCCGCGCCGTGTCTGTTTCTTCTTCCCGGCGTATTCCGCGAAAAACTACCCTGTCGCTGCATCGCCCCGTCCTCAGTGCCCCCGGACTGAAAGATCCTACCCGATGCCAGCCCCAACAGCCGAATCTTTCAGTGTTTCCTTAGCTTGGCGCTACGCGACGCCGGGCGCTCTTTGTTCATTCTCGAAAGAGAAATTGCAAAATAGCCATAATTGCATGGTATCGGTTCTCGTTTGGCGTCCCCGGCGATCGGGTCGTTCGCCGAGCGGGCGATACTATGGTCGGAGGATTTGCTGATAATTCGCTGCAAATAACAGCAAAAACAGCAAACGCCCACAGAAGCGGGGATGGCCGCTTCGGCCAAGGTCGATGGGGGGTCTCGCCCGGCGGGCGTGCGGGCCCACCGATCGCGGTACCCGCCAGGCGAGCCGCGGCAGGAGTTTAGGCGTCTGCGGCCTCGCATCGAGGGTTCTGCCCGCATCCGGACGGTTTGGCAAACTCCGCGCGACAGAGTTTAATCCGCCGGACATATCCGAGGAGACTTCCGATGAAAGCAGCCGTCCTGCACGCTCCCAATCAGCCGCTGACGATCGAGGAGGTGTCGCTGACCAGGCCCGGGCCGCGCGAGGTGTTGCTGCGCACCGCCTTTGCCGGGCTCTGCCACAGCGACCTGCACTTCATCGAGGGGCTTTACCCGCACCCGACCCCTTGCGTGCTGGGTCATGAATCGGCCGGCGTCGTCGAGGCGGTCGGCGACGGCGTGACCTATGTCAAGCCAGGCGACCACGTCATCACCTGCCTCTCGGTCTTCTGCGGCACTTGTTCGCAATGCATCACCGGCCATCCGAACCTCTGCGAAAACACCGAGGTCAAATTGCCGCCCGGCGTCTCGCGCCGGCTGTCGTGGCAGGGCGGGCAGCTGATGAACCAGTTCCTGAACCTCTCGTCCTTTGCCGAAGAGATGCTGGTGCACGAGAATTCGATGGTGAAGATCGACCCCGACATTCCGCTCGACCGCGCCGCACTCGTCGGCTGTGGCGTGATGACCGGGGTGGGTGCGGTCTTCAACGCCGCCAAGGTCGAGCCCGGCTCCACCGTTGCGGTGATCGGCTGCGGCGGGGTCGGGTTGTCGGCGGTCAATGGCGCCGCGCTGGCCGGAGCCGAGCGCATCATCGCGATCGACACCGTCGCCGCCAAGCTCGAAATCGCCAAGGAACTCGGCGCCACCGACACGCTCAACGCCAGCAACGCCGATCCCGTCAAGGCGATCCGCGACATGACCGGGGGCGGCGTGCATTATTCGTTCGAGGCGCTCGGCACCAAGGCGACCGCCGAACAGGCCTTCGGCATGCTGCGCCCCGGCGGCACGGCGACGATCATCGGCATGGTGCCGTTCGGCGTGAAGATCGAGTTGCACGGCTACGATTTCCTGCGCGACCGCAAACTGCAGGGCACCTCGATGGGCGGCAACCGCTTCCGCGTCGACATGCCGCGGCTGTTGTCTCTGTGGAAGCAGGGCCGCTTGAAGCTCGACCATCTGATTTCGGGCAAGATCAAGCTCGCCGAGATCAACGACGGGTTTGCCGCGCTGAAATCGGGGGCGCCGGTGCGTCAGCTGATCGATTTTGCCGTCTGAGCCGGCGTCTGGCGGCGCGCCGGCGGGCGGCGCAATGCCCAGAACGCGACGCAGCCGCAGACATAGGCGATGATCGACAGAATGAAGGCGAGCTCGTAACTCCCCGACAGATCGAAGATCCAGCCGGCCGCCCAGGAGCCCGCGGCCGAGCCGAGGCCGCTGCCTATCGTGATCACGCCAAGGATCGTGCCGAGCTGGCGGCCGGGGAATAGATCGGCCGTCTTGGCGGTGATCGCCGGCCCGCGAGCGCCCCAGGTCAAGCCGAAAAAGCAGGCGAAAAGCCACAACAGCCAGCCCTGGTCGGGACCGGTGATGAACAAGCGCGCAGACGACGCCGATGATCGAAATGCCGTAGGCGAGGATCGCCGACCACTCCCGCCCGATGTAGTCCGATAGCGTGCCGGTAAAGATCGTGCCGACGATCGCTAGAAAACTGCCGATGCCGAGCACGCTTGCCGCATAGATCTTGTCGAAGCCGCGGTCGACGGCAAAGGCGAGTTGGTGCAGCGAAACCAGGAAGCTGCCGAGCCCGGTGAACAGATAGACGGCGAAGAGCAGCCAGAAATGCGGCGTGCGCACCGCTTCGGCGAGGGTCCAGCCGGGGGACGGCAGCGCCGGCTGGGGCGAGGCGATCGCCGGAGCGGTCTGCGGCGCGGTCGGAAGCGGCGGCGCCTCACCGCGGCGAAACAACGCAGCCAGCGGCAGGATCACGATGGCCATGAAGCCGGCCTGCACGAGAAAGGTCTCGCGCCAGCCGATGCCGCTGATCAGCAACTGCACGACCGGCGCCGAAATCGCGCGGGCAAAACCGTTGGCCGACTGCACGATCGAGATCGCCATGCCGCGGCGACGCACGAACCGGCGCGAGAGCAGCGGGACGAAGACGACAAGGCCCAAGCAATTGGCGCCGATCGTCATCACGATCCCGTAGAGGACGATGATCTGCCACAGACCGGTTATCGCGGCGCAGCCGAGCAGGCCCAGAACCAGCAACGCGCCGCCTAGCAACAGGAGGCGCAAGGGCCCGAGCCGGTCGACCAGCGCCCCCACCAGCGGCGAACTGCCGCCGGCGACGAGTTGCGAGACCGAATAGGCGATCGAGGTCTCGGCCCGGCTCCAGGCGAAGTACTGGATGAACGCTACGAGAAAGACGGCGTAGGAATGCATCATTGCGGCGCTGACCGTGAACGCGGCGAACGCGCCGCCGAGCAGCAGCCAGTTCTGCCGCCCGCCCGATTGCCGGCGGGGCCGCGACCGCCGGCGCAGCCGCGAAAAGATCGTCGGTTCGGAGATTTGCGGCATGCCCTCTGGAGCCATATTGAGCGTCGGCGGAAGCGCTTCGCAGCGCCAGCCCAGGCATTTGATCGCGCGGACGACCGCGCTAAGCAAGGCTCAACCCACCCGCCGTACTTAGACCTTCCTTAACCAATCGGCCGCAGGATGGCGTGGCGTTGAGCATCATCCCGGAGCGCCATAATGACGGGTCGAACGGAGCCTCACCGGCGGATCGGCTGCGCGATCGGGATCCAACCACCCTTTCCGCGCGAGCTTATGGCAGTCCGCCGCCTCGCAGTTCTTTTCGCGCGATGACCCAGGGACTGCAATTCCTGACCTCAGCGCTCTTCGCCGGATTGATGATGGCGGCGGCGTTCGACGATCTTCGCCGTTTGGTCATCCCCAACCGATTGACGGCGGCGGTCTGTCTCTTATGGCCGGCGCATCTCGCGACCATGGCGGAGCCGTTCTGGCCGGCGGCTCCGGCGGCGGTCGCCACCGCGGCCGTGGTATTCGCCGGCGGCGCCCTGTTCTTCTCCCGCGGCTGGATCGGCGGCGGTGACGTGAAGCTGCTCGCCGCCACGACCCTGTGGGCCGGCGCTGCGGCAACACCGCTCCTTCTGCTGCTGACTGCTCTATTCGGCGGAATGCTGGCGCTCCTCGTGATGGGTCCCCTCGGCGCCCAAGTCGCCGCGGTGCGCAGCGGACCCGCCTCGTCTCCCGTCGCGGGAATGGCGGTGCCTTACGGCGTCGCGATCGCCGCGGCGGCACTTGTCGTCGTCATCGCCCCGAGCTTCGGCTGAGGTCCGCGATGCGCGGCCGAACCCTAGTCCTATTTGTCATCGCCCTAGCGCTTGCCGGCGGCACCGCGATGATGGTCCGATCCTGGCTGGCGCAGCGCCCGGCGGTCGTCGAGGCCGCACCTCCCCCAGCAGCGCCGCAGCAATCGGTGATGGTCGCGCGGCTGCCGATCGCCCGCGGCCAGATCCTCAAGCCCGCCGATCTCGGCTGGCAAAAGTGGCCGGCGTCGGAGATCAACAAGGCCTATATCCTGTCGGGCAGCAAGACGATCGAGAATTTCGCCGGCTGGGTGGCGCGCGAGACCTTCGTCGCGGGCGAGCCGATCATCGAAGCTAAGATCGTCTCGCCGGGCGACCAGGGCTTTCTCGCTGCTGTGCTGCGTCCCGGCATGCGCGCGGTCTCGGTGCCCGTGACCGCGACCTCGGGCATCTCCGGTTTCGTCTTTCCCGGCGACCAGGTCGACATCCTGATCACCCACCCGTTACCAGCAGCCGAGGGCAACGCAGGCGGCGTGCAGCACAAGGCGGCCGAGACCGTATTGCGCGATGTGCGGGTGATCGCCATCGACCAGAGCCTCAACGGCAAGGGCGGCGAACCGGTGCTGGCCAAGACGGCGACGCTCGAAGTCACGCCAAAGCAGAGCGAGATCATCGCCGTCGCCACCGAAATGGGGAAATTGTCGCTGAGCTTGCGGCCGCTGGCCACCGCCCGCGTCGAAGGAGCCGAGGGTGAACCCGATGACAACGGCGGCGCGGGGACCTTCACCCTCGACAGCGAAGTCAGTCGATTATTACCGCAACCGTCAAAAAAAGGGCAAAACTTATCCGATGATAAGATCACCATATTGCGCGGAAAAGGCACTTCTGACACGGTTAACGTGTCGCAATCCGCCTCTCGAGGTCCGTGATGCACCGATTGCCGAGCCTGGGTCTCGCCAGCCTGATGATTACGTGGGCATTCTCCGTCGCACCGTGGGCGGCCGAAACGCCGCGCACCCCTCCCGCCAACGCCGGCGCGGTGACGATGACCGCCCGGCCGGTGCGCACCGGCGGCGCCGTTCAGATCCCGCCGAACGGCAACCCGATTACGCTTGAAGTCAACAGCGGTACATTGCTGCGGCTGCCGCGCGCGGCCGGCACGGTCTTTGTCGCCAATCCCGACATCGCCGATGTGCAGATCAAATCGCCCGAATTGATTTATGTCAGCGCCAAGGCGCCGGGGCAGACCGTGATCTACGCTGTCGACGCCAACGACACGGTGCTGCTGAACTCGCCGATCCGGGTCGAGCTGTCGGTGTCGCGATTACGCTCTGCGATCCGGCAGCTGATCCCGGGCGAACGGGTGTCGGTCGATTCCGTGGACGGCAATCTGGTGTTAACCGGCGCCATCTCGGACGCTGGCCGCGCGGAGAAAGTACAGAAACTGGCCGGTGCGATCGCCGGCGAGGCCAAGGGCGCACAAGTGATCAACCGTATGGCCGTGATGACGCCCAACCAAATCAATCTGCGCGTCCGAATCGCCGAAGTCGACCGTCAAGTGCTGAAGCAAATCGGTGTCGATTGGAACCGCGCCGCCGGCGAGGTGACTTTTGCCACGGCCAACGGCGCACCGATCACCAGCGTGCCGACGCCCAGTATCCTCACCATCGGCAAGACGATCGGACAAGCGGTCAACGCCACGGTCTCGGCCCTCGCAACCGAGGGTTTTATTACGATCTTGGCCGAGCCTAATTTGACTGCGACTTCGGGACAGACCGCGAGCTTTCTCGCCGGGGGCGAATTTCCGTACCCGGTAGCGCAACCTGGGTCAGTTGGGAACAATACGGTATTTACAATCGAGTTCAAACAATTCGGCGTCCAGTTGGCCTTTACGCCAACAATTATCGACGCCGAGCATTTGAATCTGAGGGTTCGGCCAGAGGTAAGCCAGTTGGACTTCGCCAACTCAGTATCAGTGGACGGCAACCCCGTCCCCGCGCTGACCGTCCGCCGCGCCGAGACAACGGTCGAACTCGCGAGCGGGCAAAGTTTCGCGCTGGCCGGACTGCTGCAAAACGCCTCGCAGCAGGACATCTCGAAAGTGCCGTGGCTGGGCGACATTCCGATCCTCGGCGCCTTGTTCCGCTCGAACAGGTTCAAGCACAACGAGAGCGAACTCATCATCATTGTGACGCCCTATTTGGTTCGGCCTACAGGGAGGATGCCGTCGACGCCGGTCGACGGCATGTCCCCGGCCAACGACGTGCAGCAGGTCTTCTTCAGCGACACCTATCGCCAACAATTGCCGGGACCGGCGCGCGGGCCGCTCAACGCCGGCGGCAAGGGCCTTATCGGCCCCGCCGGCTTCCGGCTCGATTGAACGGGAGGCCAAGACATGCTCATGCATCCCTTTCCGATGATCGTCGCCTCGCTGCTGGCGCTCACCGCCTGCGTGCCGGGTGTGGCCGAATACACGCAGGCCGAGGCGCCCAACCAGTTGCGTGTCGACGGCGCAGAGAGCGAAGTCCAACTCGCCTTCTACGGCGGCTCGGACCGGCTGGCGGCCGGCGAAGCGGCGCGGCTCGATCGTCTGGTACTGAATGGTGCCATCCGTCCAGCCGACCGCGTCCAAATTGCCGCCGCGGGCGGCTCATCGCTGGCAAAGCGCCGCGCCGCCGCCATCGCCGCCGAACTGCTACGCTACGGCGTCGTAGCCGATCAGGTCGGTTCCGTTTCGGTGCCCGCCAACCGGGCGATCGTCATGATCGGCCGTTACGCGGTGACGTTGCCCCCCTGCCCGAACTGGAGCAGTACGCCTTCGACCGATTTCACCAACATGCCGGCGAGCAATTTCGGCTGCGCCACGGCGACAAATCTCGGGCTGATGGTGGCGAACCCGTCTGACCTGGTCAACGCGAGGACCTTGGGTCCGGCCGACGGGACGACCTCGGCGCGCGCCGTCGATCGCTACCTCACCGACAAGGTCAAGACGCCGCCGCTCGCGCAGATCGCGCCAATCGGCGCGAGTTCCGGCGGCGACACCGGCGGCGGTGGGGCCGGCCCCGCGGGAACGCCATAGTGAGAAGCGCAACCGCGAAAGCTGCCCGCGAGACCCCGCGTTCTGGGATATTGGCTGTCTCGCAGGATCCGACGACTCTCGAACGGGTGCAGAGCGTCGCTCGCGAATTGCAGCTCGATGACGAACTCGTCGTCACCGATACGCTCGATGCCGCGCTGCGGCGGCTCCGGTTCGGCTCGACCCCGCGCGTGCTGATCGTCGATCTCGCGGAGTCGATAGCGCCAGCCGCCGAGATCGGCGCGGCCCGCGCCGTCGGCGGCGGCGAGCTGAAGCTGGTCGCGCTCGGCGCCGTCAACGACGTCGGTGTGTTTCGCGACCTTCTAACCGCCGGAGCCAGCGACTATCTGATCACGCCGCCGACGCGCGAAGCCTTGGCCGCGATCCTCGACCCGCGGCCGGCGGCCGCAGCGGCCGCCAATGCCGGGCTCGGGCAAGTCATCGTCTTCATCGGCAGCCGCGGCGGTGTAGGCGCCACAACGGCTACCGTCGCCTGCGCCTGGATCCTGGCCGAAGAGCGCGGCCTAAGCACGGCGCTGCTCGATCTCGATCTTCATTTTGGCACCGTCGCCCTCAAGTTCGATGCCGACCCCGGAAGCGGCTTGTGCGAGGCGCTCGAACAGCCCTCGCGAATCGACAGCCTGTTTGTCGATCGGGCCATGGTCAAGCTGAGCGAAAACCTTCGCATTCTCGCAGCCGAGGCGTCTGCCACCCAGCATCTGGCTCTTGATGCCGGCGCTGTCGACATGCTGCTCTATGAACTGCGGCGCAAGGCAGCGCGGGTACTCGTCGATCTGCCGCGCGGCGCGACGCCGATGCAGCAGGTCGTGCTCGGCGCCGCCAGTCACATCGTTGTTTTCTGCGAGCGCAGCCTCGCCGGATTGCGGGACACGATCAGGTTGCAGAATGTCGTGCGCGAGCAGGCGCCGCAGGCGCGCTTGTGGCTGGTCGAGGCGGGGACCGGCGGCGAACGGGCGCTGATCGGCAAGCGTGAATTCGAAAAGGGTGTGGGCAAGCCGCTTGACGCGAATATCCCCTACGACCCGAAAGGGGCCGGAGCGGCGGCAAATGCGGGACAGCCTCTGCCGGTGGCGGCGCCGCGCAGCCCGGCGGCGCGCGAATTGCGCCAGTTGACCGAGAGCTTCGCCGGTCCGGCGCAGTCGACGGCCAAGCGACGGTTGTTTTCCTTGAAATCGCTATGGTAACGCTCTTCAAACGCATCGACGCCGACAACAGCCTCGACGCCCGCATCGCCGGCGTCGCGGCGCGGCGCACGTTGCCGTCCCCGGTCACTCCGGAGCCGTCGCCCGAGATCGTCCCCAGCGTCAATCTGAACGGAGAAGACGGGCTGCTGGTGGCGCACGAGCAGCTTCTTGCCCGGTTGAGCTCGGAAATTCGACCCGAGCGCCGCGCCATTCTGAGCCGCGGCGAACTGGCCAAAATTGTCGACACTGCGGTCCAGGCCTACCTGTCGCGACATGGGATGGATTCCGGAGCGCTTGTCCGGCGCGATTTGGTGACGGCGCTGATCGAGAGCCTTCTTGCCCCGCAGAGCGAACCCGAGACCGTGGTGGTTCGGCGCTCCTCCGCGCGCCCGGTCGTGGAGACGGCAAAGGCGCAAATCCAACCGCTCGTCCTCGAGCACTTGGATGTCGCCGCCGCCGCCGAAATGCCGCGGGCAATGTTCGAGGGGCAACTGGCCGGTTGGGTCAAGGAACTGCTGACCGAAAACAAGATCCAGCTGAACTTGTCCGAGCAGCAGGAGTTGGTGCAATCCCTTATCGCCGACATGCTCGGCCTCGGCCCGATCGAGCCGTTGATCGAGGACGAGACAGTGAACGACATTATGGTCAACGGGGCGAAGCAGGTCTATGTCGAGCGGCGCGGCAAGCTCGAGCTGACCGACGTGCAATTCCGCGACGACCAGCACGTTATGAACGTGGCCGCCAAGATCGTGACACGGATCGGTCGTCGCATCGACGAGTTGCAGCCTCTGGTCGATGCCCGATTGGCCGACGGCAGCCGGGTCAATATCATCATCCCGCCGCTGGCGATCGACGGCCCGACTATGTCGATCCGCAAGTTTTCGAAGAAGACGATCACGCTCGATGTCATGGCGCAGCAGGGCAACATCTCGCCCGAGATGGCGACGCTCTTGAAGATCGCCGCACGCTGCCGGCTCAACATTTTGATCTCCGGTGGCACCGGTTCGGGCAAGACGACGCTGCTCAACGCCCTGTCGCGGTTGATCGATCCGGCCGAGCGAACCGTCACGATCGAGGACGCCGCCGAATTACAACTGCAGCAGCCGCATGTAGTCCGGCTCGAAACACGGCCGCCGAACCTCGAAGGCAGCGGGGAGATCACGATGCGCGACCTGTTGCGCAACGCCCTCCGAATGCGTCCGGACCGCATCATTCTCGGCGAAATCCGCGGCGCCGAAGCGCTGGATGTATTGCAGGCGATGAATACCGGGCATGACGGTTCGATGAGTACAATTCACGCGAACCGGCCTCGCGAGGCCCTGACGCGGCTGGAGAACATGGTGGGCATGACCGGCATCAACCTGCCCTCGCGGGCGGTGCGCACGCAGATCGCCGCTGCCGTCAACCTGATCGCCCAAGTCAGCCGCATGCGGGACGGCATGCGGCGGGTCACCGAAGTGGTCGAGATCGTCGGCATGGAAGGCGAAATTATCACAACCCAAGAGCTGTTCAGCTATCAATTCGAGGGCGAGACCGCCGACGGAAAGTTGCGCGGGGTGTATAAATCGAGCGGGGTACGGCCGCATTTCTTGCCGCGCGCCCAGTATTACGGGCTCGAGCGACCGCTGCTCGAACTCCTCTGAAAGATGGCGTTCACACTCGACACGGCAAACGGGATCGCCGCCCTGTCCGCCGTCGCGGTTGCGGCGATGATTGCCGCCATCGCCTTGGCGTTCGGGGAGCGGCGCCGCTATCGTCGTAGACTCGACGCTGTCAGTGGTCGCGCGGCGGCGCTTCCGACAGGCGAACGCGGATTGGAACGATCGCTGGCGCGACGTGGCAGCGCCACGCCTAACCTAGACCGCGTCGCCCGCCGCTGGCTGCCCCGGCGCGAGGCGTTGGCGGTTCGGCTCGCCAAAACCGGCCGGACGATCAGCATCGGGCAATATTCGGTCGTGGTTGTTGTAGTATCGGTGATCGGCGCCCTGGCGTTCGCGATCTTTGCCCACCTTGGTGCTCTGCCGAGCATGCTGCTGGGCCTGATTATTGGCGCAGGTTTGCCAAACGTCGTCGTCGGGCGGATGGCAAAACGTCGGATCGCGGCCTTCATCGGGCACTTTCCCGAAGCGATCGATCTGATGGTGCGCGCCCTGCGTTCAGGCTTGCCGATCAGCGAGGCAGTGATCAACGCAGGCCATGAAATCGCCGACCCGGTCGGAGCGGAATTGCGCCTTGTCGAGAGCGGTATGCGCCTCGGCCGCGACCTCGAGACTCTGCTTTGGGAGACCGCCGATCGCATCGACACGCCCGAATTTCGTTTTTTTATCATCGCGCTCAGCGTACAGCGGGAGACCGGTGGCAATCTCGCTGAAACCCTCGGCAACCTCGCCGACGTGCTGCGCCGACGACGACAAATGCGGGCCAAGGTGCGCGCAATGGCCAGCGAAACTCGGGCCACGACAGCGATCCTTGGCGGGTTGCCCGTAGTCGTCATGCTGGTGCTGATGCTGACCTCGCCGGCATATTTGACCCCGCTATTCACCGATATCCGCGGTTTTTTCTTCGACGGAGTGGCGTTGACGATGCTGGGCAGCGGCATCCTGATCATGAACAAGATGGCGAAGTTCGAAATATGAAGAGCATGCGAGCGCAGGATTTTCAGCTCGCCGACTGGCTGCCGGCCGGCATCACGCCCGATGACGCCATCGCGGCGCTCGCCGCACTTGCGGCACTGGTTATGTTCTTTGCGATGTGGCAGGCGCTTCGTGGTCAGAGCCCAGTCGAACGCCGGTTCCGGGAGATCGTCGAACGCAAAGAGACGTTGCGTCAGAAGGCAATCGCGCGCCGCGCACATCCGCAGCGTTCACGTTCCGCAGGATGGATGCGCGAAGCGGTGGTCCGGCTCAACCTGTTGCGCTCCCGGCACGCCGCGGAGGCGCGGGGCATGTTGGCTCGGGCCGGGTTCCGCTCGCAAGAAGCCATGATCGGGTATCTTTTTGCCCGCGTGAGCCTGCCCTCGCTATTCGGATTGGCGATGATGCTCAACACCTATATGTTCCATCTGGTGCCAATTCGCGCCGAGTTTAGATTTCTGCCGCCAGTTGCGGCGGTGCTGTTCGGCTTTTATGCGCCCAACATTTATCTCAAGAACGCCGCCGACAAGCGGGCAAAGCGATTGCAGCTGGCGCTGCCGGACGGGCTCGATCTGCTCGTCATCTGCGCCGAAGCCGGGCTCAGCCTCGACGCCAGTCTCGTCCGCGTTTCGCGCGAACTCGCGAACACTTGGCCGGAGTTGGCCGAAGAGTTAGCTCTCACCGCCGCCGAATTGACCTTTCTGCCGGATCGGAGAATGGCGTTCGACAACCTCAACAATAGAACCATCAGCGAGTCAATTCGTGCCGTAGTTGGCACCTTTTTGCAAACGGCCAAGTTCGGCACCCCGTTAGCGCAATCATTACGGGTTCTCGCTGCCGAGATGCGTCAGATGCGCATGACCCGGGCGGAGGAGAAAGCTGCACGGTTGCCGGCGATGCTTACGGTGCCGATGATCATATTTATTCTGCCGACATTGTTTATTGTGCTGCTCGGCCCGGCGATCATCAATGTCATGGACACGTTCGCCAAGCACTGATCTTTCCTGCCACGACCACCGAGATTTTGAGACGCGCAGAAGACAGCGGATGTCGAGGCGCGTCAGGAGACGCTGACCTGGCCGAGCGAGAAGATGGCGCGACTGCGAGCCTCAGGGGATAGTTGGCGCAAAGTCTGGTAATAGGCGAGGTTATGCTCGACTGAGACCGCGTCGAGATCGATCCGGCCGAGCCGAGCGGCCTCGGCGATATCGCCTTGGAGGCCGTAAATCAGGGCTAAATTCTGCCGCTCGCCGGCGGTTGCCGTCGGCGCCATCGCCAAAGGTTGCAGCACCGCGATTGCTGCCGGGTAGTTTCCGCCCAACGCCAGCGACAAGGCGAGATCGACAGTCAATGCCTTGTCGCCCGGGGCGAATTTGAGGCCGTTGCGGTAGCAGTCCTGCGCCTCCTGATGCCGTCCCTCCAAATCCTTGAGGACGCCAAGCACCAGCCAGAGCTTCGGCGCATCCGGGTGTTCGGCTAGCGCCTGAGAAATGGGTCCGAGCGCCAATTGCGGCCGCCCCGTGGCAATATACGCCTTGGCCAGACCTAGCAGCGCGGCTGGATTTGAGCCGTCGCGGGCTAATGCCGAATTGTACGCCAGGATCGCCTCGTTGACGTTGCCGGCCTGCAACAGGGTATCACCTATCTCGATAAACGGCGCCGGTTGGCTCGGCGCAATCTCTGCGGCTCGGCGGAACACGCTGACCGCATTGGCGAAGTCGCCCCCGGATCGGGCTGCCGCGCCAATCCGCATCAAGGCGTCATAACTGGGGGGCGAGCCTCCGCCGTCGCGACCGTTGACGCTCAGCGGATCAAGGTGCATCGGAAACGGTTCGCATCCGGCAAGCCCGACCGCAGCCATCAGCAATGGCAGCACCAACCTCACAGGTAGCGCGCATTGCCGGCACCGATCGAAGCGTTTTTCTTCCCCATCAAAGGATCTCGCCGAGTTCGGGACTCTGGCGGATCGATTAAGGGGCAATCGTCAAAATCTCGTCCGACTTTTCCGAGAGTGTTTAAAGACAAAGATTTATGGCGATTGTCTTAAGCTGAACGGGCGGTCTCGCGACCGCGAATTGCTGGAATTACGGGCGCCGGCCTACTTTCTACGCGGCCGCCCGCAGCCTTGCTGGCAATGGCGCTGCTCGACGGCCGCGAGTGCGGCTTCGGCACTGCGCGGCCTCGGGGCCGCCCGCTTGGGCCATGTCCGGGCGGCCGCCTCCGCCCTTGCCGCCGAGCACCTCGGCCCAAGACGGACGAGTTCGACCGCATCGAACCGTCCCACCAGGTCGGGGGTGACGGCGACGACGATCGCCGCCTTGCCGTCGGCGCGCGAAACCACGGCGACGATCCCCGAACCCAGACGGCCCTTCAGCTCATCGGCGAGAGATTTGAGCTCCCGGCCGGGCACATCATCGACGACCCGGCCGTCGAAGGCGATCTCGCCGATACCTTTCTGCCGCGGGTCTGGCGGCCGGGCTCCGGCGCTGGCCAGGGCGCGCCGCGCCTCGGCCAATTCGCGGTCGAGGCGCCGACGCTCCTCCACGAGGCTCGCGACCCGCGCTCGGCAATTCGGCGGGGCTCGTGCGCAAGCGCCGCCGCCGCCTGACGCAGGATGTCCTCCTCCTCGGCCAAGTATGCCTCGGCGGCGGCTCCGGTCAGCGCTTCGATCCGGCGCACTCCCGAGGCGACCGCGGCCTCGCCGGCGATCTTGAACAATCCGATGTCGCCGGTGCGGCGGACATGGGTGCCGCCGCACAATTCGACCGAAAACGGCTTGTCGTCGTCGTTGGCGCCGCCCATCGCCACCACGCGCACTTCGTCGCCATATTTCTCGCCGAAGAGCGCGAGCGCGCCCTCGGCGACGGCGCGCTCGGGGGTCAACAAGCGCGTTCCACCGCGGCATTGTCACGAATGCGCTCGTTGACCTCGGCCTCGATCGCCCGGATGTCCGCCGCGGTCAGCGCCTGCGGGTGGCTGAAATCGAACCGCAGCCGGTCAGGCGCCACCAGCGAGCCTTTCTGCGTGACATGGTCGCCGAGCCGCCGCCGCAACGCCTCGTGCAGCAGGTGGGTGACCGAATGGTTGGCGCGCAATCGCCGCCGCCTAGCGCCGTCGACCCGCAACTCAACCGCGTCGCCCTCGCGTAGCGTACCGCGGCCAACCCTGCCGAGATGCACATGCAGATCCCCGGCCTTCTTGACCGTATCGGTCACCGCCATTTCGGCGCCCTGGGCGGAGAAAATAACGCCGGTATCGCCCATCTGTCCACCCGACTCGGCATAAAAGGGGGTCTGATTGACGATGACGGCAAATTCCTCGCCGGCGGCGGCCTCGGCGACGCGCTCGCCATTGCGCAGCAATGCCAGGACGACGCCTTCGGCATTCTCGGTTTCGTAGCCTAGAAACTCGGTGGCGCCGAGCGCCTCGCGCAGACCGTACCATACCGCCTCGGTCGCCGCCTCGCCCGAACCGATCCAGCTCTTGCGCGCCCCTTCCCGCTGCCGCGCCATAGCGGCCTCAAACCCTTCGACGGCGACGCGCCGCTCCTGCCCCCGCAGCACGTCCTCGGTCAGGTCGAGCGGGAAGCCGTAGGTGTCGTACAAGCGAAAGGCGATCTCGCCCGGCAGGGGGTCGTCCGGCCCAAGCCGGTCGGTCTCCTCCTCTAGAAGCCGAAGCCCGCGCTCGAGGGTCTGCTTGAAATTGGTTTCCTCAAGTCGCAGTGTTTCAGCGATCAGCGGCTGAGCGCGCAGCAATTCCGGATAGGCCGAGCCCATCTGCTGCACCAGCGTCGGCACCAGCCGCCACACCAGCGGCTCGCGACATCCAAGGATATGGGAGTGGCGCATCGCCCGCCGCATGATGCGGCGCAGCACATAGCCGCGCCCATCCTTGCTCGGCAGCACCCCATCGGCGATCAAAAACGCCGACGCGCGCAAATGGTCGGCGATGACCCGATGAGAGACCGCATGCGGTCCGTCCGCCGCCACGCCGGAGGCCTCCGCCGACGCGAGGATCAAGGCCCGGAACAGATCGATGTCGTAATTGTCGTGCTTGCCCTGCAGCACCGCGGCGATACGTTCGAGCCCCATGCCGGTGTCGATCGACGGGCGTGGCAACGGCACGCGTTCGCCCGAAGGCTGTTGCTCGTACTGCATGAATACGAGGTTCCAGATCTCGACGAAGCGATCGCCATCGGCCTGGACGCTGCCCGGCGGCCCACCCGGGATCGCCGCACCATGATCGTAGAAGATCTCCGAGCACGGTCCGCAAGGTCCGAGATCGCCCATCGCCCAGAAATTGTCCGAAGTTGCGATGCGGATGATCCGGTCCTGCGGGAGCCCAGCGATCTTCGCCCACAACACCGCGGCATCGTCATCCTCGGCATAGACTGTCACCAGTAGCCGGTCGCGCGAGAGGCCGAATTCGCGGGTGACCAGGTTCCAGGCCAATTCGATCGCCCGTTCCTTGAAATAATCGCCGAACGAGAAATTCCCGAGCATCTCGAAGAAGGTATGATGGCGCGCGGTATAGCCGACGTTTTCAAGATCGTTGTGCTTGCCGCCGGCGCGCACGCATTTCTGCGCGGTGGTGGCGCGCGAATAGGGGCGCTTTTCGAGGCCGGTGAACAGGTTCTTGAATTGCACCATGCCGGCGTTGGTGAACAGCAAGGTCGGGTCGTTGCGCGGCACCAGCGGGCTCGAGGGCACGATCTCGTGACCATTGCCGGCAAAATAATCAAGAAAAGCGGCGCGGATATCGTTGGTCGTCTGCATGGACAGATTCTGGCCCTCCGCCGCATTCATGCAAGAGGCGGCGGTCGGAGTTATTGCAGTCTGTCGAAGGTTCTGTCCAGGATTGGCGGCGCAATCAGCGCAGCCTCGCGGCGACCGCCGGCAGCGTCGCGATGTCGATCCCGTGGCCGGCGGCGTCGGCGACCAAAGCAAGCGGGTCTGCGCCGTCGCGCAGGCGGGCCAGCGCCCATAAGAGGCTCGACCGCGTGCCGCTGCGGCAATGGGCGACAAGCGGCCGCGGAGCGTCCCGCACGGCCGCGGCGAAGGCATCGACATCGGCCCGCGTCAAGCTCGCCGCGGTGATCGGGATGTGATGATAAATGAGCCCAAGGCCCTCGGCGATGCGCCGCGCCTCCGACGCCGGGAGTTGCCCGGGGTCCTCGCCGTCCGGTCGATTGTTGACGATGGTGCACACACCCTGCTGAGCTAGCGCCTCGATATCAGCCCGATCGAGCCGGCCGGCGATGCTCAGCCCCGTCTCCAAGGGAATAAGCTCGGCTACCATCAAACTCCTCCGCGATGCCCCGGTACAGAATTGCAGCAGGCGGGCAGAGGCGCCACCGGAAAATCAAGCGGCGGCGCGCGGCGGCCGTTGTACCATGTCCCCTGCGCGGATCCAGAAACGCTCGAGACGGCGCAGCGTCAGGCAGGCCGCTTCGAGTTCGCCGCGCTCGATCGCCGCCTGGGTCAGCATTTCGGCATGGCGCCGGTGCATCTGCGTCAGGCGGTCGCGCAGCTTGGCGCCCTTGTCGGTCAGACGCACATGGATCGAGCGCCGGTCGTGCTCCGAGCGCTGCTGCGCGAGGTAGCCGTTTTCGACCATCTTCTTGACATTGTAGGAGACGTTCGAGCCGAGATAGCAACCCCGCAGCGTCAACTCGCCGACCGTCATCTCCGCGTCGCCAATATTGAACAGCATCATCCCCTGGACATTATTGATGTCGTGAACCCCGAGCCCTTCTAGCTCGAGCTTCACCACCTCTAGAAAATGACGGTGCAGGCGCTCGACGAGCGAAATCACATCGAGATATGGGCCTTCCATGCGAACCTCGTTCCAACAGGATTTACACGAGGTTAGCCCAGCGTTTGTAAATTTTTCGTTTCAAATTTTACCGTGGCGCGCTCGAATAAAACGATAGATGCCGGAAAAGTCGATCGCCCCGGTTTCATGGTCGACGAACAACCGATATAGATTTGCCGCCGCCGCCCCCAAATTCGTCACCGCCGCCGTTACCGCAGCAGCCTGTTGCGCCAACCGCAAATCCTTCAGCATCATCGCCGCGGTAAAACCCGGCGCGTAATCGCGGTTGCAGGGCGCCGCCGGAACCGGTCCCGGCACCGGGCAGTAGCTGGTCAGCGACCAGCATTGGCCTGAAGACTTGGCGCTAATGTCGAACAGTGTCTGCGCTTCGAGCCCGAGCTTTTCGGCGAGCGCAAAGGCCTCGCACACCGCGATCATCGACACGCCGAGGATCATGTTGTTACAGATCTCGGCAGCTTGGCCGTTGCCGGCGGGCCCGGCATGAACGATCGTCCGCCCCATCGCTTCCAGCACCTGCCGGGCGCGGGCAAAAGCCTGGGCATCGCCGCCGACCATGATTGTCAAGCTCCCCGCCGCAGCGCCGACCGTCCCGCCAGAGACAGGAGCGTCGAGCATGGCAAACCCGCCCTCGGCCGCGGCGCCAGCGACGGCCCGCGCGGTCTCGACATCGATCGTCGAACAGTCGATCAGCAGCGCTCCCTTCCGCGTCCCTCCCAAAATCCCGCCATTGCCGAGATAGACCTCACGAACCTGCGGCCCAGCCGGCAGCATCGTGATGACGATCTCGCCCGCCGCGGCAGCCTCGGCGGCACTCGTCGCCACCCAGCCGCCCTCGGCCCGAGCGCCGCGACAACCGCCGGGACGACATCGAACCCGGTCACGCGGTGACCTGCCTTGAGCAGATTAGCCGCCATCGGCGCGCCCATGTTGCCGAGCCCGATAAAGCCGATCTCCGTCATCTTCTGGGTCCTTCCGCATATCGCCCGGTTCCACGGGCAAAAATACGGACTTCCCGGAGAGGCCGAAAGTGGCTGGGAAAAGCGGTGTCCCCGGCATGTGGCGGATACTAACTAGGATTGTCATTCCGACGGCCGCCGCTGCACCTGCAGCAAATCTGCGGCGAAACACTCTCTATGGCGTGACGCCGACCGATGGATCGGACCCGGCCGTCCGCATTATTCGGGGGCGGCCTCGCCCTTGTCGGAGCCCGCAGCGCGCAATTCCTGCAACAGGAGGCGAACGCTGCGCGCGGTCTGCAGCTTCTTGCCGATGTCGGGCGCCAGCCGCAGATCACCCTCGGCGTTGAGCCAACCGGCCTCGATGTCGGGCGGCAATTCGCGCAGCACTTCGGCAAACGTCCGGAAGATCTCCTCGATCTGCCGAGCGACCAGCCGCCTTTCCCTGGCCATGCCCGCGCCTCGGCTCATCGGCCGGCGAATACTGGAGGCCGCTTTTCGGCCCAGGCCCGAACTCCTTCGCGATGATCATGCGAGGCAGCGCAGACCGCGCGCGCCACTTCCAGCTCGGCCATGTCAAGCCGGCCGGCGGCGTGAGCGTCGATCGCCCGCTTCAGTCCTGCGAGCGCCATCGGCGCATTGGCGGCGAGCACGGCGGCCAGCTCCTCGGCCCGCGGCATCAGCCGGTCGGACGGCAGCACCTCGTCGAGATAGCCGATGCGCAGCATCTCCGCGGCATCAATCGGCTGCGCCGTCAGAAACAGCTTTTTCGCGGCCGCCACGCCGAGCCGGCTGACGTAACGGCCGATGCCGCTCGCATAGTAGACGATGCCGAGCCGTGCCGCCGGCATCAGCATCCGCATGCCCTCTACACCTAGGCGGAAATCGCAGGCTAACGCCAGATCGGTGGCGCCGCCGTAGACGCTGCCGTTAAGGGCCGCGATCGTCGGCACCCGCAGCGCTTCGAGACGGTTGACCGTGCGTTCGAAGGCGTCGCTGTCGTAGGCGTCCGCCCCCTCTCCTTCCAGCCGATCGACGAGCGCGCCGATGTGAAAGCCGGAACTGAAGCTGCGGCCAGCAGCGGTCAAGGTAAGGACCCGGACCGAGGGATCGTCGTCGATCCGGGCGAACGCGTTCTCCAGCACGGCTAGGTCTTCCGGTTCGAGCCGGTTGTGGACGCGCGGCCGGTTGAGCCGGATCACCGCGCGGCCCTCCCCGATGTTGACTATCGGCACGGTCGCCGGCTCGGTCAGGGCGGCATCGGGCATCGCGGTTCTCCCGTTTGGGCTCAGCCCCGCTATTCTGCCGCCGCCCCGCCTCCGAGGCCAGCGCCGAAGGGTCAGGTGGCGGCGCCGAGGGCGTGGAAGCCGCGGTCGAGGTCTTCGATCAGATCCTCGGGGTCTTCGAGGCCGATATGGAGGCGCAGGCTCGGGCCTTCGGGCGCCCAGCGCGTCGCGGTGCGACCGGGATTCGTCGGTAGGATCAAGCTCTCGAACCCGCCCCAGCTCGACCCGATGCCGAAGAGGTCAAGGGCGTCGATCAGGGCGTAGACCGCGGTCTTCGAGGCGGGCTTCAGCACGACGCCGAAGAGCCCGCTGGCGCCGAGGAAATCTCGCTTCCACAGGCCGTGGCCCGGGTCTTCGGGGAGCGCCGGGTAGAGCACGCGCGAAACCTCGGGCCGGGTCAGCAGAAATCGGGCGACGGCAAGCGCGTTCTTCTGGTGGCGTTCGAGCCGCACACTCAGCGTGCGCAGTCCGCGCAAGGCGAAATAGGCGTCGTCCGGCGCGGCGCAATGGCCAAGATTGGCGGCCATCGTGCGCACCGGGACGTACATCTCCTCGTTGGTGATGACCGCGCCCAGCATCACGTCGGAATGGCCGACGATGTATTTGGTCGCGGCGTGGATCGACACGTCCACGCCATGGGCGAAGGACGGGAACAGGTAGGGCGAGGCCCAGGTGTTGTCCATCAGCACCTTGGCGCCGCCGGCATGGGCCGCGGCGGCGATCGCCGGCACATCCTGCACCTCGAAAGTTTGTGAACCCGGCAATTCGACATAGACAACCCTGGTGTTGGGCCGCATCAGCTGGGCGATGGCCTCGCCGATCAGCGGATCGTAATAGGTCGTCGCGATGCCGTAGCGGGTCAGCACCTTTTCGCAGAAGGTGCGCGCGGGTCCGTAGACCGAATCGACCATCAGAATGTGGTCGCCGCATTTGAGGCAGGCTTCGAGCGGGGCGGTGATCGCCGCCAGCCCCGACGACATCAGCATCGCCCGATAGCCGCCCTCGATCGCCGCCAGCGCCTCTTCGAGGGCAAAGGTCGTCGGCGTACCGAGAAGACCGTAGCGGACGACATCGAAGCGCTTCGTCGGGTCGCGCTTGGCCTCCCATTCCGCCATATTCGACGAGAGAATCGTCGAGGCGTGGTAGACCGGCGGATTGACAGCGCCGTGATGCGCATCGGGGTGGCGCCCGAGATGGGTCAGGAGCGTATCCTTGCGGTAATGGCGGGGCCTGTCGTCGTTTTTCATCCGCTCCACCAATTCGCGAACATCACGGGGCGAACTTTACATCGTCTTTCGCGTCGCCGCACAAGCCCCACTTCGCGGCGCGCGAGATTGCCTTGAAACGGCCGCAGCAACCGTCGAGCATTACCTTAGCGTGAACGAGTAGGGGAAAGGAGGTCGGTGGGTGAGGTTGGTGATATTGGCCTTGGCACTTGGAATGCTCGCCGGCTGCGGCGACAAGACCCCGCAACCTCCTAGCGACTCGGCGGAATCGGCGGCGATCCTGAAGCGCGACTGCAACGACCCGAAATGGAAGGAGGAAAATCTCGGCCTGTGGTATTCGGTCTGCCGTCAGCCAATGCGCTGGTGACGCGGGCTTCAGAATTTCTTGAAGCACTCCCGCCCGCTGCCTTGCAGCGCGCGACAATCGGCGGCGATCGATGAGCCCTTTTTGTTGGGCGCGATCTGCACGGCAAAGCTGCGGCCGTCCTTGCAGCCGACGCTCCAATAGGCGAGGCCCTTGGCCTTGCCGCTGGCCGTGACCCCCATCGGGAAAGCGGAAATACCGACACAGCCGTGACCGATGTGGCGGGCCAGCGTCAGCGCCTGCTGCTCGGGCGAAAGCGCCAGCAGCTTGTCGTTGGTCGGGTTGCCCGAGCCCGCCGCCTCGACGGGCGCGGCCAACCAACCTGTCAGGACCACAGCCAGGGCCAGAAGTCGCACCGTCATCGCTCAGTCCGGCCCGCCAAGCGGCGGATCGATCAGCGGCAGCACGATGTGCGAAGGATGTGCCGCGTCGAGAAACACGCGGTTGCGCGCGATCCGCAGCCGCGACATCGACCCTTCTGGCTCGCCGGAATTCGGGTTCACGTCAAAATGCGGAAAATTGCCGCTGGAAATGTCGAGGCGCAGTTGATGGCCGTGGCAGAACAGGTTTGCCGTCGGAAGAGTTCGATCGTCACCCGATAGACAGTGCCGGGGGTCATCATCGCCGGCCGCTCCCAGCTGTCGCGATAGCGCAGGCGCAGGATACCCTCGCACAAATTCATCGCAAAACCCTCCGGATAATCCTCATTCGGCGGGAAGAGGTCGATCAGCTTGGCGGTGACATCAGTGTCGGGACAATCGGAGGCGAGCCATAGCTGGGCGGTCACGGGGCCGCTGACTTCGATGTCGCGCGCGAGCTGCGGGGTGGCGAAGGTCGGCACGTCGGGACGCTCGCAAAGCGGCCGATAGCGGGCGCGGCAGCCGAAACAATCCGGGCGCTCGCGCTGATCGTAGGCGCCGGCCCGCATGACCGGTTCGCCCGAGTTCAGCGCACCGCCGATCGCCGGCGTCGGATGGCGCGGGTCGAAACAATATTCGAGCGGACGCACGTCAGCGGGTGGGGGTTCCGGGCGCAGCGATCCGTCGACGTGCAGATAGTAAAGTAAGGCGTCCATCGCGTCTGCGGCAGCGGCCAATCCGCAGCCTGCCGCCAGCGCCCGCCATGGTCGAGCCTGCCCGCCTCGTTGCGCCGGCCGGAGCCCCCGCCCATGACGAAGAACTGCACCGGCGGCTCACGCTCGACGCCGTTCGCCGCGTCCCTTAGCCAGCGGTCGAACCAGCGCCGGCGCAGCTCGAAGAAATCCGACGCAAGATTGCCATCGACCGCCGCAGCCAGGCCAAAATCGACATCGCCCGCATAGCCGAGCGAGCGGTCGCCGCCCGTCCACGGCCCAAAGATCAGCCGCTGCACGATTGCCGCATCGGCGTAACGGTCCCAGTAACCCTGGGCGTAGATGCCGGCCTGCTTCCAAAAATCGTCGAAGACGCCGTGCGACCATTGCTCGAACAGGTAGTCCTCGGGCGCGGCGCTGACCGGGGAATCACCCTTACGCCAGGGCATTCGGGCAAACCATTGCTTGATGTCCTGCGCGCGCAAGGCGGCCCTGACGACCGGGTCCTTGGCGTCGGCGAGCGCGTTGTTGTAGGCCCGGGTCGTCTGCTTCAGGTCAAAGGCGCCGTCATGCCGGATGCCGCCGTGATAGGCGTTCGAAAACCCGCCGCAATCGAGAAACTGCGCGGCCAAGCCCGGCGGATCGAGACAGCCCAGGGCGGCCTGGGCGTGGGCGGCGTAGGAGAGGCCGAAGGTGCCGATGCGGCCGTTGCACCAGGGCCGGCGCAACAGCCAGGCGAGCGTGTCGGCGCCGTCGGCGGCCTCGCTCAAATATTTCGTAAAGCGACCGCCCGAATTGTAGCGGCCGCGGCAATCTTGATAGACGGCGGCGTAGCCGTGCCGCACGAAATAGGCCGCCACTTCGGCCCGCGAGCGCGGCGCCGAAACGGCAGCGGTGCGTTCCGACCGGCTCGAAGCCGATTTGTTATAGGGTGTGCGTTCGAGGAGCACCGGAAAGGGTCCGGAGCCGGCCGGCCTATAGACGTCCGTCGCCAGCCCGACGCCGTCCCGCAACGACACGATGATGTCGCGCTCGACGATGAGGTCGCCCGTTTCGGCCTTATCCATGCCGCCCCCTCCCGCCGCTGCGCCGCGCTTGCCTACGGCCGGCATTTTCGCTATCACGCTCGCCGCCGTAAAGCCATGGCGACGGGCGCGTAGCTCAGCGGGAGAGCACTACGTTGACATCGTAGGGGTCACTGGTTCAATCCCAGTCGCGCCCACCACAAATTGTACTAATGGTTTACGGGAAAGAATAGGCAAAGCGGCGCTGCCGGTCGGCATCGGATTGGCAAGCGTCCGAAGCGCGCCGGTACCTCCGATGTCTTAACTGATTGTTAATCCATCGGCCACAGTCTGAGGGGCGTCGCTGACGCAATTTTGACGGGTTAGTCTTCAGTGACTACAACTCGATGCATTCTGCGATATGCGCGGTGGCTTGAGGAGGTCGACCCCGACTTTCTGTCCACCGCGATACTGATGGAGACCGGCGAGGACTACAGCACGCGCGATCTGCTGGACCAGGTCGCTCGGCTGATCGAAATCTTTGGCGTGATCGGCACCGCGGAGATCGTCGGGTGCCCGGCGCGCGAGGTTCGGCGAGACGCAGCAGCCAAAATACGGCTAAGGGACGATGAATGCGCGTAACCCGACACGCTGCGGTAGCCCAGGAATTAGGGGCGGTTGACGGCATCATAAACACTCCGGCGCCGCTCAATATCAGCAGAGACAACAAACTTCAGCCGCGTGCAGCGGGCCGACCTACGGTTAGAGAATGAACTTGGAGAGGTCGGCGTTCTGCGCCAGGGTTCCCACTTGTTCGCGGACATAGGCGCGATCGATTGTAATGCAGGTGCCTTCGGGGCGGTCGGAGGCGGTGAAGCTGATCTCTTCGAGGAGACGCTCGAGAATTGTGTGCAGGCGCCGGGCGCCGATGTTCTCGACCGCGGTATTGATCTCCTCGGCGAGCAAGGCCAGCTCGTCGATCGCCGCCTCCTCGAAATCGAGCGTGACGCCCTCGGTCGCGAGCAGCGCCTTGTACTGCTTGATCAGGCTCGCCTCAGGCTCGGTCAGGATTCGCCGAAAATCGTCGCGGTCGAGCGCCCTCAACTCGACGCGGATCGGCAGCCGGCCCTGCAATTCCGGCAGGAGGTCCGCGGGCTTCGACTGGTGGAAGGCGCCAGAGGCGATGAACAGGATGTGATCGGTCTTGACCGAACCGTGCTTGGTCGCAACCGTGGTCCCTTCGATCAGGGGCAAGAGGTCGCGCTGCACGCCTTCGCGGCTGACGTCGGGACCGCCACCGCCCAGCCGCTCACCGCGGCCGCAGAATCTTGTCGATCTCGTCGAGGAAAACGATGCCGTTCTGCTCGACCGCGCCGATCGCCTCTCGCACCACGGTTTCCTGGTCGAGGAGTTTGTCGCTCTCCTCGGCGACCAGTACGCGATGGCTTTCGGCGACGCTCATCCGCTTGGGCTTGCTGCGCGTGCCAAAGGCCTTGCCGAAAATGTCGCCGAGGTTGAGCATGCCCATCTGCGCGCCCGGCATGCCGGGGATCTCGAAGGTGGGCATACTGGCGGCGGCGCTCTCCTGCACCGCGATCTCGATCTCGCGGTCGTCGAGCGCACCCTCGCGCAGCATCTTGCGGAATTTCTGTCGGGTGTCGGCGGCGGCGTTGTTGCCGACCAGCGCGTCGAGCACGCGCTCCTCAGCGGCCAACTCGGCGCGGGTCTCCACCTCCTTGCGCAGCCGCTCGCGGGTCATCCCGATGGCGATCTCGACAAGGTCGCGCACGATCTGCTCGACGTCGCGGCCGACATAGCCGACCTCGGTAAACTTGGTCGCCTCGACCTTGACGAAAGGGGCCTGCGCCAACCGAGCCAGCCGGCGCGAGATTTCGGTCTTGCCGCAGCCCGTGGGCCCGATCATTAGGATGTTCTTCGGCAATACCTCCTCGCGCAGTTCGGGCGCGAGTTGCTGCCGGCGCCAGCGGTTTCTGAGCGCGATCGCGACCGCGCGCTTGGCGTCGTGCTGGCCGACGATAAAGCGATCGAGTTCGGAAACGATCTCGCGCGGGCTGAAGGAGTTCATCGTGGCGGTCAATACTCGAGCTTTTCCAGGGTGATCTTGTCGTTGGTGTAGACGCAAATGCCGGCAGCGATCGCCATCGCGCGGCGCACGATCTCCTCGGCGTCGAGGCCGTCCATGGTGACGAGGGCGCGCGCTGCGGCCAGCGCATAGCCGCCGCCCGAACCGATGCCGATGACGCCGTCCTCGGGTTCGAGCACATCGCCGTTGCCCGACAGGATCAGCGATATGTTCTTGTCGGCGACCGCCATCATTGCTTCAAGCCGGCGCAAATAGCGGTCGGTCCGCCAGTCCTTGGCGAGTTCGACACAGGCGCGCTGCAGCTGGCCCGAATATTGTTCGAGTTTGCCCTCGAGCCGCTCGAACAGGGTAATCGCGTCTGCAGTAGCGCCAGCAAATCCGGCGATCACCGAACCGCCGCCGAGCCGCCGCAATTTGCGCGCATTAGCCTTGACGATCGTCTGGCCCATCGACACTTGACCATCGCCGGCCACAACGACCTGGGCGCCCTTGCGCAGGCAGAGAATCGTGGTGCCGTGCCAGGCCTTGTCGGAATGATCCATCGCTCGCTGCGGAAACGGTCGAAAGCTGACATGTAAGGTGGGGAGGTACGGGATCAAGCCGGCGAGACGGACGGTCGGAGCCGCGGTGACAGTGGCGAACTCACGGCAAAATTGCTAAAAGACGGACGCTGCTTTTCGGGGAGAACGTCGTGCGGACGGCAACGGTCGAGCGCAACACCAGGGAGACGCAGATCACCGGCACGGTTGATCTCGACGGCGCCGGGATGGCGGAAGTCTCGACCGGGATCGGTTTTCTCGACCATATGCTCGAACAACTGGCACGGCACAGCCTGATCGACCTGTCGTTGCGGGCGCACGGCGATTTGCACATCGACTTCCACCACACCACGGAGGATACCGGCTATGTCGTCGGTGAGGCGGTGTCAACGGCGCTCGGCAGCCGCGCCGGCATCGCCCGCTACGGCCACGCAGTTATTCCGATGGACGAGACCCTGACGCGGGTCACTCTCGACGCCTCAAACCGCCCGTATCTGGTCTGGAAAGTCGCCTTCACCCGGCCGAAGCTCGGCGAGATGGACACCGAACTCTTCAAGGAATGGTTCCAGGCCTTCGCGCAATCGGCAGGAGTGACGCTGCACGTCGAGAATCTGTACGGCGAGAACAACCATCACATCGTCGAATCTCTGCTTCAAGGGGCTGGCGCGCGCGCTGCGCCAGGCGGTCGCCGTTGATCCGCGGCAGCAGGGCAAGGTGCCGTCGACCAAGGGCGTGCTCGGCGGCAGCCTGTGATGCTCGTCGCCATTGTCGATTACGGCTCGGGCAATCTGCGCTCCGCGGCAAAGGCGTTCGAACGGGCCGCTGCGGAAGGCGAGATAGATGCCAGGATCGAGGTGACGAGCGCGCCCGAGCGGGTCGCCGCCGCCGACCGCGTGGTATTGCCGGGGGTGGGAGCCTTTGCCGATTGCCGCCGTGGGCTCGCCGCCGTTCCGGGGCTCGAAACCGCTCTCGCCGAAGCGGTCATCGGGTGCGGGCGGCCGTTTCTGGGCATATGCGTCGGAATGCAGCTGATGGCCGAGCGCGGCCGCGAGTTCGAGACGGTGGAGGGGCTGGGCTGGATCGGCGGCGAGGTCGTGCCAATCACACCCAGCGATCCGACGCTCAAGATCCCGCACATGGGCTGGAACGAGATCACGCCGATGGCCACGCATCCGCTGCTCGCGGGCCTCGGTGCCGGCGTCCACGCCTATTTCGTGCACAGCTATCATTTCGCGCTCGCTGACCCGGCGGACCTCGTCGCGGCCGTCGATTACGGCAGCCCGCTCGCCGCCATCGTCGGGCGCGGCAATCTAGCCGGCACGCAGTTCCACCCGGAAAAGAGCCAGGAAGCGGGGTTGCGGCTGATCGGCAATTTCCTGCGGTGGCGGCCATGAGCGAGACCGGGTTCGCAGCCGCTGTAGTGTCGATCGAGCGGCTGACGCAATATTCCGGCACTGATCTCGACGATCTGTGCGAAGCGACCGAGGCGGCGATCACCGAGGGCGGCGGCTTCGGCTGGCTCAAACCGCCGCCAAGGCAGGTGCTGGAGAATTACTGGAAGGGCGTCCTGCTGGTGCCGGAGCGTCGGCTCGTGGTCGGTCGCCTCGACGGGGTCGTCGCCGGCTCTGCTCAGTTGAGCCGGGCCCCGCGCAACAACGAGGCGCAGGCCTTCGCCGGCACCTTGACCAGCGCCTTTGTAGCGCCTTGGGCCCGCGGCCACGGCCTCGGCCGCGGCGTCGTGCTCGAAATCGAGCGGCTCGCCGGCGAACTAGGCCTCGCTGTCCTCAATCTCGATCTGCGCGACACCCAGGGGCCGGCGATCCGGCTCTACGAGAGCCTGGGTTATATCCGCTGGGGCACGCATCCCGCTTATGCCCAGGTCGAGGGCCGGATCGTGCCTGGGCACTATTACTATAAGCGCCTCGACGAACCGGCGGCGCCGTGATCCTGTTCCCGGCGATCGACCTCAAGGACGGCGCCTGCGTCCGCCTCGTCCGAGGCGAGATGGCGAGCGCGACCCTCTTCAACGAAAACCCGGCGGCGCAGGCCCGCGCGTTTGCGCAGGCGGGCTTCGAATGGCTGCACGTCGTCGACCTCAACGGCGCCTTTGCCGGCCGATCGGTGAACGGCGAAGCGGTGGCGGCGATCCGCGCCGCGGTCGATCTGAAGATCCAGTTCGGCGGCGGCGTGCGCGATGAGACTTCGATCGAAGATTGGCTGGGGCTCGGGATCGATCGGGTTGTGCTCGGCACAGCAGCGCTGCGCGATCCGGAACTCGTCCGGCGGACGGCGGGGGCATACCCGGGTCGAATCGCGGTCGCGATCGACGCCCGCGACGGCCGGGTCGCGGTCGAGGGTTGGGCGCGGACGACGGAAACCGGCACCGTCGATCTCGCCCGGCGGTTCGCCGATTGCGGGGTCGCGGCGCTGATCTATACGGACATCGCGCGCGACGGGGCGCTCGGCGGCGTCGACGCCGCGGCAATGCGGGGCTTCGCGCGCAAGGCGGCGCTGCCGGTCATCGCCTCGGGCGGCGTCGCTTCACTCGCTGATCTTGCCGCGTTGAAGGCGCATGAGGACGACGGCATCGTTGGCGTCATCAGCGGACGAGCGCTTTATGACGGGCGGATCGATCCAGAAGCAGCGTTGCGGCTGCTGCGGGGAGAGACGCGGTGCTGAAGATGCGGGTTATCCCCTGCCTCGATGTCAAGGACGGGCGGGTAGTCAAGGGCGTCAACTTCGTCGATCTGATCGATGCCGGCGACCCGGTGGCGCAGGCCCGCTTCTACGATCGCGAGGGCGCTGACGAACTCTGCTTTCTCGATATCACCGCAAGCGCGGAAGAACGCGACACGCTTTACGATGTTGTCCGCCGTACGGCCGAAGAATGCTTCATGCCGCTGACCGTCGGCGGCGGCGTGCGCACGGTCGAGGATGTGCGGCGGCTGCTGCTGGCCGGCGCCGACAAGGTGTCGATCAACACCGCCGCGGTCGCGCGACCCGAATTTGTGCGCGAGGCGGCGCAGAAATTCGGCAGCCAATGCACCGTCGTCGCAATCGACGCAAAACAGGTGGAGCCGGAGCGCTGGGAGGTGTTCACCCATGGCGGGCGCCGGCCGACCGGCATCGACGCCATCGAATGGGCCTGCCGGTTGACCGATTACGGGGCGGGCGAAATCCTGCTCACCTCGATGGACCGCGACGGGACGAAATCGGGCTTCGACGTCGGGCTTACCCGCCGCGTGGCCGACGCCGTCAGGGTGCCGGTCATCGCCTCGGGCGGCGTGGGCACGCTCGACCATCTCGTTGAGGGGATTCGCGACGGCCATGCGACCGCGGTGCTCGCCGCATCGATCTTTCATTTCGGGACATACCGGATCGGTGAGGCCAAGGCCCGGCTCGCCGCCGCCGGCATCCCGGTGCGGGGCTAAAAGAATGAAACAAGATCTCGGCCCGGCGCTCGACAGGTTGTGGCAGGTGATCGAATCCCGACGGGGCGGCGACCCTCAGATTTCCTATACCGCGCGGCTGTTCGCCCGCGGCCGCACCAAGATCGCGCAAAAGCTCGGTGAGGAGGCGGTCGAGACGGTCATCGAGGGGGTGCGCGGCGACCGCGATAAACTCGTCGGCGAGAGCGCCGACCTCCTTTACCATCTGCTTGTGCTGTGGGCCGACACCGGCGTTTCACCGGCAGAGATCGGCGCCGAACTGACCCGCCGTGAGGGCAAGTCCGGGATCGAGGAAAAGCGCGGGCGGGGGAAGCTATAGGCTGCAAAGACCCGATCGGAGACGGCAGGCATGCCCTACGACCGCAACAACGTCTTCGCCCGTATCCTCCGCGGCGAAATTCCCTGCAACAAGGTCTACGAGGACGAGCATGTGCTCGCTTTTCGCGACATCAGCCCGCAGGCGCCGACACACATTCTGGTGATCCCAAAGGGCGAATACGTGTCGCTTGACGATTTTTCAGAGCAGGCCTCGGACGCTGAGATCGCAGCGCTCGTCCGTGCGGTCGGGCGGATCGCAAAGGAGCAAGGCGTCGAGCAATCGGGTTACCGCATCCTCGCCAATAACGGGCCGGCGGCGCACCAGGAAGTGCCGCACTTCCACGTGCACCTTTTCGGCGGGCGCGATCTCGGCGCGATGCTGATGCGCCGCTGATCAGCCGCCGGCGCCGCCCGCGGTCGGCGTTGCCAGCGCGGCGGGTCAGGGCTGGTCGGGAACCAGCGGAGGGGGGCCGCCGACTTCGTCCCAGATCCGGATCCGGTGCGTCGGCTCCCGAATGAAGGTGAGACTGACGACGACGCCCAAGGCGGCAATCGCCATCGGGTAGAGCAAGCCGCCCAGAGCAATGCCGGTCAGCGCCGCAATCGAGGCGCCGGCCGCCGGGACCAGACCGCCGAAGACGCCGTTGCCAACATGATATGGCAGCGACATCGAGGTATAGCGGATGCGGGCCGGGAAAAGTTCGACGAGGAAGGCGGCGATCGGGCCATACACCATAGTCACCAGAATGACCATGTAGAAGACCAGGATCCCCAGAATGAGCGGGTTGTCCTTGAAGGTTCCGAGCCAGGTGAAGACCGGCCAATAACTGACCACGGCCAAGGCAAAGCCCAGTGTCATGATGTTGCGGCGTCCGATTCGATCGGACAGCGCGCCAAACACGACAAAGAACGGCGCCGCCAGGGTCAGCGAGATCATCATGATGATGTAGACCGTGACGAAATCGATCTTGAGCACCGTCGTCATGTAGAAGAGCGCGTAGAATTGACCCGTGTACCAGACGACACCCTCGGGCGCGGTGGCGCCGAATAGCGCGATCAGGATCAGTCCCCAGTTGCGGCCGCTGCTGAAGCTTTCGAGGGCGGGATTTTTCGATGCCTTGCCCTCTTCCTTGAGGCGCGCATAGAGCGGCGACTTTTCCAATTTCATGCGGATGTAGATCGACAGGCCCACCAGCACCGCCGAGATCAGGAACGGCACTCGCCATCCCCAATCGGCAAAGACCTCGCCGCCAAAGCCGAGCCGGCAGATCAGGATCACCAGCAGGGCAAGGACGATGCCCATTGTCGCCGTGGTCTGGATCCAGGAGGTGTAGAAGCCGCGTTTGCCGTCGGGTGAGTGCTCGGCGATATAGGTCGCCGCACCGCCATATTCGCCGCCGAGCGCCAGCCCCTGCAGCACCCGCATCGCGACCAGCAGAATCGGCGCCGCGGCCCCGATCACGTTGTAGCCCGGCAGCAAGCCGACTACGAAAGTCGCGGCTCCCATCAGAAGCAGGGTCAGCATGAAAGTGAATTTGCGCCCGATCAGATCGCCGAGATGGCCGAACAAGATCGCCCCGAACGGCCGCACCAGAAAGCCCGTCCAGAACACAAATAGGCTCGCGATCAGCGCTACCGTCTCGTTCAGGGTCGGCGAAAAGAAATGCTTGCTGAAGAAGACGGCGAGAACGCCGTAAAGATAAAAATCGTACCATTCGATCAAGGTGCCGACGGACGACGCCCCGATGATGAAGGGCAAATTGTATCGCTCACCGACGGATTGCCGCATCTGCGACGTGTAGACCGACATAGGCCCTCCCCCCTTCGCGCGGCGGGTAGCACCCACCTTGCCTCAATCTAACGCAAAGCGCGAGATAAGGAAATCGTCAGCTCCGGCGCAAGGCACCATTTCCCGGTCGCCGCGCGAGGAAAGCCCCAGCCCGCAGCTAGCTAAACATCGAGATTGGCTACGGAGAGCGCATTCATCTGGATGAAGTCGCGGCGGGGTTCGACAAGGTCGCCCATCAGCGTCGAGAAGGTTTCCTCGGCCGAATCGGCATGGCTGATCCTGACCTGCAGCAGCGAGCGAGCATCGGGATCAAGGGTCGTTTCCCACAACTGATCCGGGTTCATCTCGCCGAGCCCTTTGTAGCGGGTCACGTCGATGCCGCGCCGGCCCAACTCCAGCACCGCCTCGACCAGCGCGTTGGGCCCGCCGATCGGCCAGCTCTTGTCGCGCGCAGCGAGCGCGCCGGGACGATCGTAGATCTCGCGCAACCGCGACGTTTCAGCGTCGAGCCGGCGCGCCTCGGCGCTACGCAGCAACGCGGCGTCGATCAGCCGGCGCTCTTCGACACCCTGGCGGGTTCGGCTGAGCGCGATGCCCTCGATCCCCGTTGGCCCGGCGACGACCTCGCCGCGCCAGGTGCGCTCATGTTCGGGCGCGAGGCGGTTCAGCCGCTCGGCCAAGGCGTGCGCGGCCTCGACAGCGCGGGCCGGGTCGTCGAGCAAGATCGCCGACAAGGCGCCGGCGATCGCCGCCTGCTCCGCCACCTCGACGCTGCCGAGCCTGGTGGCGAGCGGCTGCAGCCAGCGCCGCGCGGTCCGCGCCTGCTCCAGCAGGTCGCGCAGGTCGTTGCCGGCGCGTTCGACGCCGTCATATTGCGTAAAGACCAAATCCTTGAGCGCGGCATCGACGCAATAGGCTTCGAGTGCGGCATCGTCCTTCAGATACACGGCCTTGGCGTTGCCGCGTTGCAGGCGGTAGAGCGGCGGCTGGGCGATATAGAGAAACCCCTTGCCGATCAGATCGGCCATCTGCCGGAAGAAGAAGGTCAGCAGCAGAGTGCGGATGTGACTGCCGTCGACATCGGCGTCAGTCATGATGATGATGCGGTGATAGCGTGCCTTGTCGGGATCGAAATCGTCGGGGCCGACGCCGGTGCCTAGGGCGGCGATCAGGGTGCCGATCTCGGCCGAGCCCAGCATCTTGTCGAAGCGCGCGCGTTCGACATTCAGGATCTTGCCCTTCAACGGCAGGATCGCCTGAAAGCGCCGGTCGCGGCCCTGTTTGGCGGAGCCCCCGGCGCTGTCGCCCTCGACGATGAAAAGCTCGCTTTTCGCTGGGTCGCGCTCCTGGCAGTCGGCGAGTTTGCCTGGCAGGTTGGCGACGTCGAGGGCGCCCTTGCGCCGGGTCAAATCGCGCGCTTTGCGCGCCGCCTCGCGCGCCGCCGCCGCCTCGACGATCTTGGCGACAATCTTGCGGGCGTCGGCCGGATGCTCCTCAAACCATTGCGTCAGCTTGTCGGCGACGACGTTTTCCACCGCCGGGCGCACTTCGGAGGAAACGAGCTTGTCCTTGGTCTGCGAGGAAAATTTCGGATCGGGCACCTTGACCGACAGGACGCAGGTCAGACCCTCGCGCATATCCTCGCCGGATAGGCTGACTTTTTCCTTCTTCGCGATGCCGCTGTCATTGGCATAGGCGTTGACGGTGCGCGTCAGTGCGGCGCGGAAGCCGGCGAGGTGCGTGCCGCCGTCGCGCTGCGGGATGTTGTTGGTGAAGCACAGCATCGTCTCGTGATAGCTGTCGGTCCACTCCATCGCGACCTCGACGACGATGTCGTCGCGCTCGCCGCGGATCACGATCGGCGGCGCATGCAGGGCTTGCTTCGAGCGATCGAGGTATCTGGCGAAAGCCTCGAGCCCGCCCTCGAAATGCAGCGTCGCCGTCTTCGGCTCGACGCCCCGCGCATCGGTCAGGACCAGGGTAACGCCGCTGTTGAGGAAGGCGAGTTCGCGTAGCCGGCGTTCGAGGGTTGCGAAGTCGAACTCGGTGTTGCTGAACGTCTCGCGGCTGGGCAGGAAATTGATCTCGGTGCCGGTCGCCGGCCCCTCGCGGCCCGAACCCGCCGGCCATGGCGGCGCCGGTCCGATTTTGGCGAGCGGGGCTTCCGGCACGCCGTCGCGGAACCGCATGAACCATTCCGAACCGCCGCGGAAGACGCGCAACTCGAGCCTCGACGAAAGAGCGTTGGTTACCGAGACGCCAACCCCGTGCAGGCCGCCTGAGACCTTGTAGGCGTTCTGGTTGAATTTGCTGCCGGCGTGGAGGTGGGTCATGATCACCTCGGCGGCCGAAACCCCCTCCTCCTCATGGATGCCGACCGGAATGCCGCGGCCGTTGTCGGCGACCGTGCACGAGCCATCGGGGTTCAGGGTCACCGTGATCGTGTCGCAATATCCTGCGAGCGTCTCGTCGATCGAATTGTCGACGACTTCGTAGACCATGTGGTGCAGGCCGGAGCCGTCGTCCGTGTCGCCGATATACATGCCCGGGCGCCGTCGCACCGCGTCGAGACCGCGCAGCACCTCGATCGACTGCTCGTCATAGATGGCGTCTTCGCCGTTCGAATGGACAGCGCCGTTGCCGTTGCGAGCGTCGCCGGCGGATGGACTGCCAGCGGCCGGGGGCCCGGCTGCGTTCGGCAAAGCGGAATCGGATGTCGGGATGTTCGCCATGAGTCTTGGGGGTTACACGTGTTGCTTCAGAGAGAGGCGTCGCAGACGGTTCCGTCGCGCACCAACAGGAAGCGGGCCTCGCCGCGCAATGGCGCGAACAGCGACGCATCGGTGCCGGTGAGCCAAGTCTGGCTTCGCAGCAGCAGCAGCTTCTCGAACAGCGCGCCGCGACGGCCGCCATCGAGGTGGGCGGCAACCTCGTCAAGCAACAGGATCGGCGGCTCGCCGCGCAGCGCGCGATGAATTTCGGCATGCGCAAGCACGATCGCGATCAACAGCGCCTTCTGTTCCCCAGTCGAGGCGAATTCGGCGGGGATCGCCTTTTCCGCGAGGCTAACCGTCAGGTCCGAGCGATGCGGTCCAACCGACGCGCCGCCAGCAGCGGCGTCGACCCTACGGCCGGCGGCAAGCATTGTGGCGAACTCGGCTTCCGCCGCAAGCGCCGGCATCGTCGCGAGCCAGTCCTCAACGACGCCGGCGAGCGTCAGCCGGGCGTGCGGGAACGGACCTGGCGCCGCGGAGCAGACCGAATCGAGCCGCTCCACAGTTTCGCGCCGGCCGGCGGCGACCGCGACGCCCAGTTCGGCCATCACCTGTTCGAGCGCCGTCAGCCAGGCGGGATCGCCAACGCCGTCGCGCAAGAGTTGTGCGCGCTCGCGCAGCGCCTGCTCGTACGCGTTCACCCGCGCGGCATGCGTCGGGTCGAGCGCCAGAACGAGCCGGTCGAGAAACCGCCGCCGGCCGCCCGGCCCCTCGACAAACAACCGGTCCATTGCCGGGGTCAGCCAGACCACGCCGAGCCGTTCGGCCAGGGCCGCCTGGCTGCGCGTCGTTTCGCCATCGATCCGTATGATCCGCTTGTCGCCGGGTTCGCCGTCGCGGCCGGTGCCGATTCGCACCACAGCGCCGCGGGTTTCGACGCTGGCGGCGACCGCCCAGCACCTTGCCTCGTCGCGGCTCTCACCCGCCAGCGGGCGCCGGTCGAGGTCGGCTAGGCGGGCGCGCCGCAAGCCGCGACCCGGCGCCAGCAGCGAGACCGCTTCGAGCAGATTCGTCTTCCCGGCGCCGTTCGATCCGGTCAGCACCGCCGGTTCGGCGCCGAGCGTCAGACGGGCATCGCGATAGTTGCGGAAATCGGTTAGTACGAGCCGCGTCACGGCGACGCGTTCGACCTCGGCACGGACGCTGCGTGGGGCTTCCTGTGCCTCGGAGAACATGGTTTCTATATGGGGTTGCAGAACCCTCGCCGCTACCCCAACCGGGCGGCGCGGCAATCCGTCGGGCACCTCAAACCCGCATCGGCATCAGCACATAGAGCGCGCTCGAATCGGCACTGTCGCGCACGATGGTCGGCGAGGCGGCGTCCGACATCAGGAATTGCACGCCTTCGCCGGTGATTTGCGCGGTAATGTCCATCAGATAGCGCGAATTGAAGCCGATTTCGAGCGGTGAAGACAGGTAGCGGACCTCGAGTTCCTCGACCGCGGTGCCGGTTTCGGGGCTGGTGGCGGAGACAACCAGACTGCCGGTTTCGACGGCAAGTTTGACCGCCCGGCTCTTTTCGGTCGAAATCGTCGAAACTCGGTCGATAGCCTCGGCAAATTCCTTGCAGTTGACTTCGAGCAGCTTGTCATTATTCGATGGGATGACGCGGTCGTAATCGGGAAACGTGCCGTCAATCAGTTTCGAGGTAAGCGTCGCCCCGCCGACGGCGAAGCGGATCTTGGTCTCGCCGAGGGCGAGTTCGACCTCGCTCTCGTTTTCCTCGACGAGCTTGCGCAGCTCGATCACCGTCTTGCGCGGCACGATCACCCCCGGCATCTCGGCCGCCCCTTCGGGCATCACCATCTCGACCCGGGCGAGGCGATGACCATCGGTTGCCACAGCGCGCAGCACCGGTACCTCGTCGGTCTTGGTCGCGTGCAGATAGATGCCGTTCAGGTAATATCGGGTCTCCTCGGTTGAGATCGCGAATCGGGTGCGGTCAATAAGGCTTTTCAGCTCGGTTGCGGTCAGGGCGAAATTGTGCGGCAGCTCGCCGCCCGCCATAACCGGATAATCCTCGGCCGGCAGACAGGACAGCGTGAATGTCGAGCGTCCGGAGCGGAGCACCATCGTGCTGCGTTCGCCGCTGGCCTCGATTTCGATCTGGGCACCCTCGCGCAGCTTGCGCACGATGTCATAGAGGGTATGCGCCGGGGTTGTCGTCCTGCCCTCGCGCTCGATCCGCGCCGGCACGCTTTCGACAATCTCGAGATCCATGTCGGTGGCGCTTAGCGACAACGCGCCGGAACCCTCTCCCTTTGCCGGCGCGGCGCGCAACAGCACATTCGATAAAACCGGAATGGTGTTGCGCCGTTCGACGACGCTTTGCACGTGTCCCAGCGCCTTCAAAAGGGCAGCCCGTTCGATGGTCAGTTTCATGTCGTCTACACCAGCTTGGCGGTCGCTCGGCCGCAGCGGCGACCGCCGTCCGATGCCCCCGCCGCATCACCCGCCCGAGACACCGGACGGGACGGCAGTCTAGCACGAAACCGCAACCGGCTCAGCATCCGCGTTCGCCCGAACCGGGCGTCGCCGTCAGCCCTGCAGAATTCGACGCAGCAATTCCACGTCCTCCGCGAGCGCCGGGTCTTTCTCCTGCAGTTCCTTGATCTTGCGCACTGCGTGGATGACCGTCGTATGATCGCGACCGCCGAATTTTTTTCCGATCTCGGGCAGGGACCGGGTGGTCAACTCCTTGGCCAGATACATCGCGACCTGGCGCGGCCGGGCCACCGATCGCGCCCGACGGTCGGAGAACATTTCCGCCTGCCGCATATTGAAATGCTCGGCAACTCGCCGCTGGATTTCATCGATCGTCACGCGCCGGTCGCATGAGCGCAAGAGGTCGCGCAATTCGTCCTGGGCGCTTTCGAACGTGATTTCGCGGCCGACGAGTTGCATGTTGGCGGTGATACGGTTGAGCGCCCCTTCGAGCTCGCGGATATTCGAGGTGATCTTGTGGGCAAGCAGCTCCAGCACCTTTTGCGGGATACTCAGCCCCGACCGTTCGACCTTCGACACAAGGATGCCGAGGCGCAGCTCATAGGTGGTCGGCAGCAGATCGGCGACGAGCCCCCAACCCAAGCGCGAGCGCATGCGCTCTTCGAGTTTTTCAAGATCGGACGGCGACTTGTCCGCCGAAATGACGATCTGGCGGTTCTGATCGACCAGGGCGTTGAAGGTGTGGAAAAACTCCTCTTGCGTCAATTCCTTGCCGGCGATGAACTGGAAGTCGTCGATCATCAGCAAATCGACCGAACGGAACTGTTCCTTGAAGTCCATCGTGGACTTGAACCGTAGCGCCCGAATGAACTGGTACATGAACATTTCGGCCGAGAGGTAGATCACCTTGCGCTCGGGCGCGTGCTTGCGGACGTGCCAAGCCACCGCATGCATCAGATGGGTCTTCCCGAGCCCAACGCCGCCGTAAAGGTAAAGCGGGTTGAACGGCACTGTCCGGTCGGCGGCGGCACAGGCTTCGGCGACGCGCCGGGCCGCGGCATGCGCCAGTTCGTTCGGCTTGCCGACGACAAAGCTATCGAAGGTGAAGCGCTGGTCGAGCGGCGTGGGCGGTCCCCGGCCGTCGCCGACCGCGAATACCGGACCAGATTCGCCGTCTGAGGCCTGCGGATGAAGCAGCGTTTTCGGCTCCTCGCGCGGTGCGGCGGAAACCCCCGGCGCCTCGCCAGTGCGACCTACAATAAACGTCAGCTGCTCTATTCGTGGGTCTTCCGCTCGCCACAGCGCGAACAGCCGGTCGGCGTAATGCGTGGCCACCCAGTCGCGTCGGCAACGGTCGGGCGCGATAACGACGACCGGTCCGTCATCCTTCGGCTCCACGCTCAACGGGAAAAGCCAAGTTCGCCACGCCGCCTCGCCGATTTCTTCTCTGAACCGGGAGGCAACCCTCATCCACTCGCCTTCGCGACGCGTCGTCTGATTATCGGCATCAACTTGTCGAACTGCTTCCGCCACCACCGCGTCCCCCCCTTTTTAATCAGGTCGGCAGCACCGTTCCGGCATTCGCCGGAGACATTCCTCTCCCAATAGCTGGAAATATTCGTATCTAGGGCGTAACTCCCTTTACGTATTAACTTTGTCTTATGAGCTCTGATACTGTCCCCGAAGCCGCCGTAAAGAACACTGCCTTCACTACAGCCAAGATTTACAGCGTCTTATCGGGTTTCCCCCAACGCCTGCGGCGATCGTAACTTACGCGGCGCGAAGGATGCAACCGGTCCGAAAAGAGAACGCAAGAAGATTTCTCTCTTATGGCGATAGGGGGATCAAGCAGGGCAGGCGCAGTTCCGACCGCGGGCATCACATCGCTCCCCGGCTCAAAGGCTTGCGCCTTCTCAGAGGGCGTTGATGCGCAGCGCGAGGCGGGAAAGCTTGCGCGAGACCGTGTTCTTGTGCATGACCCCTTTGGTCACCGCCCGGTGCAGCTCCGGCTGAGCCTCCTTGAGGGCCGCCTCGGCCGCCTCCTTGCTGCCGCCGACGATCGCCGTCTCCACTTTCTTGACAAAGGTGCGCACGCGGCTTTTTCGGGCGCGGTTGATCGCCGTGCGCTTTTCGGTCTGGCGGATGCGTTTCTCCGCCGATTTGTGCGTCGCCATCGAAATCGCCGTAGAGGTCAGAGACAACGCGAGCTTATATCGGCACGCCGAAAGCGCGTCAACGCCGCGGCAAGGCAAGACCGCCACCGACGCCGGTCCGATGCGCCTCAGCGGTTGCGAAAGGCGGGCTTGCGCTTCTCGATAAAGGCGGCCATGCCCTCCCGGCGGTCCTCGACGGCGAAAGTCGAGTGGAACAGCCGGCGCTCGAACCGGACACCTTCGGCAAGCGTCGTCTCGTAAGCGCGGTTGATCAATTCCTTGACCATCATCACCACCGGCCGGGACATCGCGGCGATCTCCGCGGCAACCGCGACCGCTTGCGCCAGCAACTCCGCCGCCGGCACGATGCGGCTAACGAGGCCCACGCGCTCGGCTTCGGCGGCGTCCATCGTCCGGCCGGTCAAGCACAAATCCGTCGCCTTGGCCTTGCCGACGATCCGCGTCAGCCGCTGCGTGCCGCCCGCCCCCGGCATCGTGCCGAGCCGGATCTCCGGCTGGCCGAAGCGCGCGGTGTCGGCCGCGATCACGATATCGCACATCATCGCGATCTCGCAGCCGCCGCCGAGCGCAAACCCGGCGACCGCCGCCACCACCGGCTTGCGGCACTGCGCCACCCGCTCCCAGCCGACGGTGATGAAGTCTTCGAGATACGTCTCGGGATAGGTTTTGCCCGCCATCTCCTTGACGTCGGCACCGGCGGCGAAGGCCTTGTCGTTGCCCGTCAGCACGATGGCACCAATCGCCGGGTCACTCTCGAACGCATCGAGCGCCCGGGCGAGTTCGGCGACGAGCGCCGCATTGAGGGCGTTTAGCGCCTGTGGCCGGTCGAGGGTAATTATGCCGACCGCGCCCTGCTGCTCGACACGGATGTTTTGAAACGCCTGTTTGTCGCTCATGCCGGGCTCTCCTACCGCTGCCGCTTGGGACAATAGAACGTAGAACGCCCGGCCTGCACGATGCGACGCACCGCACTGCCGCAATCGCAGCCCGGACACGGATCGCTCTCGTGACCGTAAACCGCCCAGCGGTGCTGAAAATAACCAAGTTCGCCATCGGCCTGGACATAGTCGCGCAGCGACGAACCGCCGGCCTCGATCGCCTCGGTCAGCACCGCTCGGATCGCCGCCGCCAGCCGCCTTGCTCGACCGCCGACGACTGTAGCCGCGAGCCGGCGCGGCGACAGGCCGGCGCGATAGAGCGCCTCGCAGACATAGATGTTGCCGAGCCCGGCGACGACGCGCTGGTCGAGAAGAGCGGCCTTGATCGGCGTCATCTTGACGGCGAGTCGCGCCGCCAGGTAATCGCCGTCGAAGCCCGGTTCGAGCGGCTCGGGCCCGAGCCCAGCCAGCAGCGGATGCCGATGCTCTTCGCCGCGCTTGATATAGTCGACGGTGCCAAAGCGGCGGGCGTCGTTGAAGCGGATCACCGTGCCGTCGTCGAGGGTCAGCACGAAATGGTCGTGAGGCGCGTTAGACCCGGCGCCTCCGGCGATGATCCGACCCGACATGCCCAGATGCAGCAGCAGCACGCCATCGTCGTCAAGTTCGATCAGGATGTATTTGCCGCGACGGGCGAGCTTGCCGATCAGCGCGCCGTCGAGCAGCATTGCCAGCGTCGGGGGAAAGGGCCGGCGCAGGTCCGGACGGCGCAGTTCGGCGTGCAGGATGCGGCGGCCGCTCATCTTGGCGGCAAGGCCGCGCCGTACCGTTTCGACCTCGGGCAATTCAGGCATTTCGCGGCACTCGTCCTCGCATCGGCCGGCGTGGCGCACGCGGCCCGATCGGGCTATCTTCCTGCCCGATGGGCGTTCAAGAAACAAGCGGCGGCGCCGATTTCGGCTCGCGCCGCGTCGCATGGGGGGAAAAGTCTTCGCTGGTGCGCGCCGTGTTTGACAGCGTGGCGCCGCGCTATGACCTGATGAACGATCTGATGAGCGGCGGCATCCACCGCTGGTGGAAGGCCGAGACGATCGTCCGGTTGAAGCCGCAGCCGGGTCAGTTGCTGCTCGACGTAGCCGGCGGCACCGGCGACATCGCACTCGGCGCGCTGCCGCGGGTGCGGCCAGAGGCGAGGCGGCAGAGCGGGACGGGCGGCGTCATCGTCTGCGACGTTAACGAGCGGATGCTGACGATCGGCCGCGACCGCGCGATCGACCAGGGCATTCTCACCGGCATCGAATGGGTGTGCGGCGACGCCGAACGGCTGCCCGTGGCCTCTCGCAGCATCGATCTCTATACGATCGCTTTCGGGTTGCGCAACGTCACCGATCTCAATCGGGCCCTGGCCGAGGCGCGGCGCGTCCTCAAGCCCGGCGGGCATTTTCTGTGCCTGGAGTTCACGCCCGAAACATCGCCGCTGCTGCAGCCCCTCTACGATCTCTACAGTTTCGGCGTGCTGCCCTGGCTCGGGCACATCGTCGCCGGCGACCGCGAGGCTTACCTCTATCTTGTCGAAAGCATCCGGCGTTTCCCGCGGCAAGGCGAACTCGCGCAAATGCTTTCGGCGGCGGGGTTCGACCAGGTCAAGTTCCGCAATCTGACAGGGGGCGTCGCTGCGCTCCATTCGGCTTGGCGCCTCTGATCCGCCGCGGCCCCGGCTCGGCCTCTTCCGCAGCCTGCGCAACCTCGCGCGCCTCGGTCGGATCGGCGTGATCCTGGCGCGCCACGACGCGCTTTTCCCGCTCGAAGCGGTGGCGCCGGCGCGGCCCCTGGTGCGGCTGGTGCAGTGCGTTGCGCGGCGGCGCGGCGCCGCCGGATTGCGCCCTGGCCAGCGGCTTGCCGCCGCCTTCGACGAGATGGGCCCGAGCTTTGTCAAGCTCGGGCAATTGCTGTCGACGCGCGCCGACCTCTTCGGCAAGTCGATCACCGCCGATCTGGCGAGCCTGCAGGACCGGCTACCGCCCTTTCCGGGAGCCGAGGCGCGGGCGCGGATCGAAGCCGAATTCGGTCAGCCGCTCGACACCTTGTTCATCCGCTTTGACGAGTCCGCAACCGCCGCCGCGTCGATCGCGCAGGTGCATTTCGCGCAGACGACGGAGAGGGTCGATGTCGCGGTCAAGGTGCTGCGCCCCGGCATCGCCGCGGCGCTCGCTCGCGACCTCGACCTCTTTTTGTGGCTGGCGGTGCTGGGCGAGCGGCTGCAACCCTCGCTGCGCCGGCTGAAACCCGTCGATGTCGCCCGCACGCTCGCGGAAATTGTCACCGTCGAAATGGATCTGCGGTTTGAGGCGGCCGCCGCATCCGAACTCGCCGAGAATTTCGCCGGCGATCCCGATTTTCACGTGCCGCAGGTCGATTGGCGGCGCACCGGCCGCTCGGTGTTGACCCTGGAACGCATCGTCGGCGTGCGCATCGACGACCGGGCCGCGATCGAAGCCGCGGGGCACGAGATCCACGCCTTGCTCGGCAAGGCCGCCGTCGCCTTTTTCAAACAGGTGTTCCGCGACGGTTTTTTTCACGGCGATCTGCATCCCGGGAACATGTTCGTGGCGCCCTCGGGAGAGATCGCGGTCGTCGATTTCGGCATCATGGGCCGTCTCGACCGTGCTACCCGATTTTATCTTGCCGACATGCTGCTGGGCTTTCTGTCGGGCGATTACCGCCGCGTCGCGGAGGTGCATTTCGCCGCTGGCTACGTGTCGCCGGGCCGTTCAGTCGACGCCTTCGCTCAGGCGTGCCGCTCGATCGGTGAACCAATTTTCGGCAAGCCGTTACAGGAGATTTCGTTCGCTCGCCTTCTGGCGCAGCTCTTCGAGGTCACCGAACAGTTCGATATGGAGACCCAGCCGCAGCTTCTCCTGTTGCAGAAGACGATGGTGCAGGTCGAGGGCGTGGGCCGCCGGCTCGATCCCGCGGTCAACATCTGGACCCTGGCGCAGCCCCTGATCGAGAGCTGGATGCGCGACAATCGCGGCCCCGAAGCTCGCCTGCGCGAGGGGGCTGAAGCGGTTTTCGATCTGGTTGAGCGGTTGCCGCGGCTGGTGCGCAGCCTCGACCGGATGGTCGGCGACTGGGCGCACGAGGGTATTGTATTGCATGCTGAAACGCTGGCGCGCCAGGCCGCCGCGCGGGCCCGTCATGCCGGCATCATCGTCATTCCGATCTGGATCATTGCCGCCGCACTCGCCGCCATCGCCCTCGCCTTACTGTTCGGCGGCTAGGTCGACGCGGCCTTTATTCGCCCTTCCAGGACGTTCGAGTGGTCGCAATAGGGGCAGGGCGAGGCGGCAGGTAATGGAGGGGGCGGGAATGGCATGGGTCTATTTGATCTTAGCCGGGATTGCCGAGACCGGCTGGGCGATCGGCCTCAAATACACGGAAGGGTTCAGCCGGCTGCTGCCGACCCTTCTGACCGTGGCGGCGATGATCGTCAGCCTCGGCCTTCTGGGCTTGGCGTTGAAGAGCTTGCCCGTCGGCACCGCCTATGCCGTCTGGACCGGGATCGGCACGATTGGCACGGCGCTCCTCGGCATCGTGCTCCTCGGCGAAACCCCAACGCCGCTTCGCCTCGGGTGCATCGGGCTGATCGTCTTCGGCGTCGCCGGGCTCAAGCTCGCCGGTTAGGTTCATGGCGGCCGCTTCCAACGATCGATACTCGCGCTCATGGGCGCCGGGCGGCATACTGCGACCGCCCGATCGCGGTGGAGGTTCGCTTGCTGCACGGTCGCCGTCTCCTGTTGATCATCTCGGGCGGGATCGCCGCCTATAAGAGCCTCGACCTGATCCGCCGGCTGCGCGAGCGCGGCGCCGCGGTGCGCGCGGTCATGACCGCGGCGGCACAGCATTTCGTCACGCCGCTTTCGGTCGCCGCGCTCTGCGAGGACAAGGTCTATGCCGACCTCTGGTCGCTGACCGACGAGAGCGAGATGGGGCATATCCGCCTGTCGCGCGAGGCCGATCTCGTCGTGGTGGCGCCGGCGAGCGCCGATCTGATCGCGCGCATGGCGGCCGGCATCGCCGACGATCTGGCGACGACAGCGCTGCTCGCCTCGGACAAGCCAGTGCTGATCGCGCCGACGATGAACCTGATGATGTGGGCGCATCCGGCGACCCAGGCGAACCTTGCGATTCTGGCGTCGCGCGGGGTAGTGCGGGTCGGCCCGGGCTCGGGCGACCTCGCCTGCGGCGAAGCGGGTTCCGGGCGCATGGCCGAGCCGCTCGAAATCGTCGCCGCGATCGAGCGTCTGCTGAGCCGGGATGCAGCGCCTCGCCGGGCGGCGCGCGCTCGTCACCAGCGGGCCGACCCGCGAGCCGATCGATCCGGTGCGCTACATCTCGAACCATTCGTCGGGCAAGCAGGGCCATGCGATCGCAGCGGCGCTGGCGGCGGCGGGCGCCGAGACGGTGCTGGTCTCGGGGCCGACGCAGGAGCCGACGCCTGCCGGGCGTCAAACTGGTGCCGGTCGAGACCGCGGCCGAGATGCTGGCCGCCTGCGAGGCCGCACTGCCGGTCGATGTCGCGGTGATGGCGGCGGCGGTTGCCGATTGGCGGGTTGAGAGCGTGGCCAAGAGCAAGCTCAAAAAGGATGGCGGCGGGCCGCCCTTGCTGCGGCTTGCCGAGAACCCCGACATCCTCGCCACGATCGCGCGCCGCGGCAACGACCGGCCGGGTTTGGTCATCGGCTTTGCCGCCGAGACCGACGACATCGTCGAGAACGCCCGGCGCAAGCGCGCGCGCAAGGGCTGCGACTGGATCCTCGCCAACGACGTCTCGCCCGGCACCGGCACCTTCGGCGGCGACCGCAACACGATCCATCTGGTCGACGCCGACGGGGTCGAGGATTGGCCGGTCATGACCAAGGTCGAAGTCGCCGACCGCCTCGCCGACCGTGTCGCCGAGTTCTTCAGGCATGCCGGGAATAAAGGTCTCATAGTGTGTAGCCCCACTATACCAACGTTATTTCCGTTTGAGAGGATCCAATGGCGGTGATCGCCCTCACTGTCCTCGGAGACCATCCTTCGGTTGTAACCTCCAACGATGACTTTAATCGGCTCGGCAATCGTGACGGTACGGCCATCCTTATTCGAAACGGCGACGATTTTCAGTTGAGGGTCGACACGGAGGACAGCAACGCAACTTACGACCTCCGAGTCGGGGAGAAATTTCGTGATCATCGAAACCCAGATGGGCAGGAGTTGCCGCCGAATGGGGAGATCCGGCTTCTGCCCGGGAACGCAGTTATTATCGAAACTGAGGAATGGGTTGAATTCCCAGAGACTTGGTTCGGCCAGATTCTCCCAAAGTTTCGTTGCTGCAAAAGGGCATCGCCAATACACCGTCGAAGGTCGATCCGGGATATAAGGGACGGTTGCTAATAACGGCGTTCAATCACGGAAAACAATCGATTGGACTGCGCAGGGGAGAAAGATTTTGCTCGTTGCACGTCTTTGACGTGGCCGGACCCATTCGGCCGTACGAAAAATTAGATAAGCGGATCTCTGGCGCCCCAGCTGGAACCGGTTTCTGGCGTCGGCTTCGGGATTGGATCGAAGCCAACGTCGCGACGGTTACTTTCATTCAGACCGCAATTACGCTTGTGGCCCTTGTTGTCGCTGTCGCTGCGCTAGCCGGAAGATAAAGAACCGAAATGAGCTCAACCGCTATATCCGCCTTCGGAATCGAGGCCGCTTGTCCCGCCGAGCCGGTCGGGCCAAACTTGTGAGATGGTACGACTGACCAAAAAATTGCTGTTTGCGATCGAGGCAGTGCTGGACATTGCCTACAATGGCGGGGTAGTGCCGGTGCGCTCGGCCGAGATCACCGAGCGGCAAGGCATCCCGCGCCGCTATCTGGAACCGGTCTTGCAGGAGCTGGTGCGGCACAGGATTTTGGTCGGCATCCGCGGCCCGAGCGGCGGCTACCGCCTGGCCCGCGAGCGACGGCGGATCAGCCTCGGCGACATCGTGCGCACGGTGCGCGGCCTCGAAACAGCCGAGGACCCGATCAGCGACCCAGCCGGCAGCGCGCTCGGCCATCAGGTGGTAAGGCCGCTGTGGCTCGACCTCCAGGAGGAGATGATGCAGCGGCTCGACGCGCTGACGATCGAGGAATTGTGCAGCCGCGCCCATCACGCCGGCATCGAGGGCCGGACGGCGCAAGGCAGCGATTTCGAAATCTGAGGCGACGGCGCCGCGTTGCGTCGCGCCGACAGGGGGCTTAAATCAACCGCGAGAGCGCTACGGGAGAAAGCTCGATGGACACCGCCAGCACGACCATGCCGCAGAGCGCCGAGTTTCGCGGCCATGTCTATGACAGCATCATCGACACGATCGGCGCCACGCCGCTGGTGCGCGTCCATCGCCTGGCGCAGGAGGCCGGCGTCAAGGCGGAACTGCTCGCCAAGTGCGAGTTCTTCAATCCGTTCGACTCGGTCAAGGACCGCATCGGCGTGTCGATGATCGCCGCCGCCGAGGCGCAGGGCAGGATCAAGCCCGGCACCGTGCTGGTCGAGCCGACCTCGGGCAACACCGGCATCGCGCTCGCCTTCGTCTGCGCCGCCAAGGGCTACCGGCTGGTGCTGACGATGCCGGAGAGCATGTCGCTCGAACGCCGCAAGATGCTGAAGCTCCTGGGCGCGGAACTGGAGTTGACGCCGGCCGCGCAAGGCATGCGCGGCGCCATCGCCAAGGCCGAGGAGATCGTCAAGAGCCTGCCCGACGCCTTCATCCCGCAGCAGTTCCAGAACCCGGCCAACCCCGAGATTCACCGCCGGACGACCGCCGAAGAGATCTGGAAGGACACCGACGGCAGGGTTGACGTCATTGTCAGCGGGGTCGGCACTGGCGGCACCTTGACCGGGGTCGGCTCGGTGCTGAAGCCGCGCAAGCCGGGGCTGAAGATGGTCGCGGTCGAACCCGAGGACAGCGCGGTGCTGTCGGGCGGGCCGCCGGGTCCCCACCGCATCCAGGGAATCGGCGCCGGCTTCGTCCCCGACATCCTCGATGTCGGGCTGATCGACGAGATCATCCGCGTCAGCAACGACACCGCGATCAACACCGCGCGCAACGCGGCCAAGCTCGACGGTCTGGCGATCGGCATTTCGTCCGGGGCGGCGCTCGCCGCGGCGCTCGAAATCGGCGCGCGCGCCGACATGGCCGGCAAGACGATCGTTGTCGTTCTGCCTGACTTTGCCGAGCGCTATCTGTCGACGGCGCTGTTCGACGGCATTTGAGGAGAGCCGGGATGGCGCCTGAGACCGAACTCACCGATCAGCAGTTTCAGCGCTATGCCCGGCACCTGATCCTCGACGAGGTCGGCGAGGAGGGTCAGGCGCGGCTGCTCGGCTCGCGGGTGCTCGTCGTCGGCGCCGGCGGGCTCGGTTCGCCGCTGCTGCTCTATCTCGCCGCCGCCGGGGTCGGCACGCTCGGGATCATCGACAACGACCGGGTCGATTTGACCAATCTGCAGCGCCAGATCGTTCACACGACCCCCAATGTCGGAGTCGCGAAGGTCGAGAGCGCGCGGCAGACCCTAGCGGCGATCAATCCCGATGTTCGGGTCGAACCCCATGCCGCGCGGCTCGGGCTTGAAAATGCCGAGGCACTGATCGTGGACTATGACCTCGTCGCCGACGGCAGCGACAACTTCGCGACGCGCTACTTGTTGAACGATCTCTGCTTTCGTCTGAAGAAGCCGCTCGTCAACGCCGCCTTGTCGCCGTTCGAGGGGCAGATTTCAACCTTCCGGCCCTATCTTGGCGACGGCCACCCTTGCTATCGCTGCCTGTTCCGCGAGCCGCCGCCCCCCGAACTTGTGCCGCGCTGCGAAACCGCCGGGATTCTCGGCGCCGTCGCGGGCGTCATGGGCACCTTGCAGGCGGTCGAGGTTCTTAAGGAATTGCTCGGGCTCGGTGATAGCCTCGACGGCGCACTTTTGATCTACGACGCGCTTGGCGCCCGCTTTCACCGCATCCGCATCGGCAAGGACCCGGACTGTCCGACCTGCCGCGTCCCGGCGCTCGCCGAGGCACGCTGAGCGGCGCCGCGCCAGCGAGGGGCGAGGCGTGCTAAAATCGCGCGATGGCGTTGGATGTCGTCGACCTTCGCGATTTTTACCTGACGAGCCTCGGCCAGGTGGCGCGGCGGATGATTCGCCGGGCGGTGCGCCGGGTCTGGCCCGATCTGCGCGGCATGCGGCTCCTCGGCATCGGCTATTCGACGCCGTTCCTGTCGGCGATTGCCCAGGAGACCGAGCGGACAGTGGCGGCGATGCCAGCCTCGCTCGGCGTGCTCGGGTGGCCTGCCGGGGAGCGCAACCTCGTCTCCCTTGTGGATGAGGGCGAACTCCCCTTCGCCGACTACTCGATCGACCGGGTGCTGCTGGTGCACGCGCTTGAAACCAGCGACGAAGTCGGACCCATGCTGAAGGAGGTCTGGCGGGTGCTGGCGGGCGGCGGCCGTTTGCTGGTCGTGGCGCCGAACCGCCGCGGCATCTGGGCCCGGCTCGATCGCACCCCGTTCGGGTCGGGCCGGCCCTATACGATGTCGCAACTCTCGCAATTGCTGCGCGACGAGCTGTTCACCCCGGTCGCATCCGACGCCGCACTCTTCATCCCGCCCTCGCGCAAGGGGATGATCCTGCGCGCCGCACCGGCCTGGGAGCGGATCGGCAACCGCTGGTTTCCGACCTTTGCCGGCGTCGTGTTGGTGGAGGCGACCAAGCAGATCTACGCCAAGCCGATCGCCGCCCGCGCGCCGCGCCGCCGCCTCGTCTACGCCCCGGCGCCGCACGGACTTTGACGGGCTCGGGAGGAGCTCAGCCGGCTCCTCCGGGCATCACTTGGTTGGCGATGCCAATAAGTAAGAGCTGCCGCGGCGCTTATAAGTTCACGATAAGATCGCGTGTTTCTATCTGGATCTCGGCGTATTTATCGTTTCCCAAATAAATGATGTCGTATATGTCGCTGCATGTAATTCGAAACACCAGAAGTTTTATAAGCATAGTAAGGGCCCAGGGGCCAAACGGCAAGATATATACCTTATTCCACTGTTTACCCTTCACTATACTTGAAAGTTTTATCAGAATATGTTCAAATTGCCTCTTGACCGCCGCGCCAGACGAGAAATCCAGAGAGCCCTCCGATGCAAAATATACAATGCCGTGGAGGTGTTCCTCGGGAAGCGGATGGGTCCCCGAATTCGAGACGATGATCAGTACATTTTGATCTTGCTCTGACGATGCCAGCCGCCTTAGCTCACTGTGAAGCTGCTCGACGTCATAGGTGTCTATCAGCTCTCGTAGAGATTTCTGTAGCGCATCGTTGCTCATTTCGAATCCGCCAACAAAATTCGGATGTCCTCGTCGAAAAACCGGTGTAGCGTGCTACCTGCGTGGACGCTCAACGCCGGTACGGAACCGAGGATCGGCGCCGGGAGGCGGTGAGGCGCTGGCGCTGGCCATCCGGGCCCTTTGTCTGCCCGGTTTGCGCCGGCGAGCATCACAGCGTCGTCAAGACCCGGGGGCTTTACCAGTGTACCACCTGTCGACGGCAGACATCGGTGATCGCCGGAACGATTTTCGCCGCTGCCAAGGTGCCGCTGTGCACCTGGTTTCGCGCCATGCACCACCTCACGCAGAGCAAGGGCGGCATCTCCAGCATTGAATTGGGCCGCCGGCTTGGCGTCACCCAGACCACCGCCTGGAAGATCAAGCACAAGCTGATGCAGGCGATGATGGAGCGGGACGCCACAAAGCGCCTGACGGGACGGATCGAGATCGACGACGCCTATCTCGGCGGGGAGCGCAACGGCGGCAAGCGGGGCCGCGGTTCGCCTGGCAAGACGCCAAATCGTGGCGGCGGCCCAAACCACACCAGAGGGCCAGCCAATCCGCTTGCAGTTGCGCCGCGTGAAGGGGTTCCGCCGGGCCGAAATCGCGAGCTTGGCGCCGCGCAATTTCCAGCCCGCCAGCACCGTTGTCGGTGACGGCCTGCACTGCTTTACGGGGGGGGTCGGCAACGCCGGCTGCGTTCACCAGCCGATCATCACGGGGTCCGGTCGCAAGGCCGCCCTCAACCCTGCCTTCAAGCGGGTCAACACCACACTCGGCAACATCAAGAGCGCCATCACTGGCACTTACCGCGCCATCCGCGACAAGCACGTACCCCGCTGCCTCGCCGAATTCGAGTACCGCTGCAACCGCCGCTACGATCTCGCCGCCATGATGCGACACCTCGGCTATGTCGCCGTCCGAACCCCACCGATGTCATACCGCCTCCTCAAATTGGCTGAGGATCATGCATAATCAGGAAAACAAAAGAGGAAGGAAGCTTGGCCGGCACTGCCACGCGATAGCCACCTGCAAGCGTTTGATTCGGAACAATAGCCCGCTCGTGTCCATGTGAGCCGCCCTGCCTAAAACAGCAGGAAGCGACAATCTCCGAGAACTCGCTTTTCCCCCGGATTTATCAGGGCTGATGGGGATCCTCGATACCCTGCGTCCAACGCAGCCTCGGAATCCCAGGAGAAGCCTGAAAACCCCGGGGGTTTCTGCCGGTTACACGGGGTCTCGGCGGTCCTTCCCTCCCACGCAACGAAGCAGTCCCTAGAGGCAACCGCCTGGCCCTGCGATGGTCACCGGCATCGGCGCCGGGGGTTCTTCGAGTGTGGGGGGTGAGGCCCGACGATCGGAGACCCGGCATTTCGGAGCGTCCTCACCGACGCTAAATCGGCCGCATTGCGCCTGGGCATAAAAGGGTCGGCGAAAGCCGGTCTCGGCGGTCTTGAAAGGCAATGCCTTTTTGCGGCAGGTTCGCCCCGCATCACCGCTATACCCCGAAGACGGCAAAACTCCGCACGGGATTGCCCGCGCGGGGTTGATTGCGTATGGGGGTCGACTTGGTCTGAGGATTGTTCGATGCCGCACGCCCCCGCAACGGTGGTTGCGGGGGCCGACACAGGCGGGGGTCAGGGCGCCAGCGCGTTGCCGGGCTCGACCAGGAAGTCGTAGTTGCTTACGGTGTTGCCGGCGGCGTCGTAGCAGGAGCCATGGAGGTAACCGTCGCGCTCGATATGGTCGGTGACATCCCGGAGGATGCGGCAAATCTCGTGCTTCGGTTCATCTCCAGTGGCTATGTTCAGTTTGAACATCGGGGATTTCTCCTTCTGCCGGCCGGATGCCGGCACGCCCTCGCCCCCGCATGCGGTGGCGTACGGGGGCGGGGTGGAGAGCGGCTAGGTGTCGAGATCGTTCGGGTGTTCGGGGATGTCGGCGACCGACCGGATCAGGGTGCGGATCACCAGCCAGCGCCAATCCTCGCTCTCAGCGAGGCGGGCCAGTTGCCGCAACTCGTGCGCGGTCAGCATCTGCGAGAAGCCGAGCAGCGAGGCGCCTGGCGCGGTAATGGGCGAGGTCTTCGGTGTGACCCAGTGTGATCGCGTGCGCGACCGTGTCGGCTCGGCCGATCCGGTCGACAATCACGGCAAAGGCCCCGTTGGGACCCAGATTGGCCTTGTCGGAACCTGCGTGCCAAAAGTGACGCTAAGGGAAGGCTGTGATTTCAAAGTGTTGCCGATCACTCGTTCCAGTAACCAGTTGAGAAAAAAGAAAACCCTGCTTTTAGCCGGAAGCGCGTTTGCCGACGGCAGCGGGCGGATGACCGAGCAGGCTCGACCCGAGCCGCGAGAGATCGAAGGTGAGGATGCCGCGGAGATTGATGTGCTTGTGGCCGATCGGCGCGATGCTCTCCAGAACCTCGTCCGGATACGCGCCCGGCGCCTCGTCGACGGCGAGCTGTAGGCGGTGCGTGTTCCAGGCCATGACGATATTGGCGAGGAGGGCCAAGGCTCCGGAGATCGCGCCGAGTTCCTCCATCGTGCGGCCGCGCTTGGCGGTGATCATTCCGTTGTGGATGACGCGCTGCAGGCTGTGGACCGCCTCGCCCTGGTTGAGCAGGTCGAGGATATCGATCCGGAACACCGGATTGCCGAAGTAGTCGCAGAGATAGAGGGTGCGGAGCAGCTTCCCGAGGGCGTCGCCGGCTTCGTAGACGGGATCCCCGGCAGCGGCAGAGCCGAAGCGGTCGAGCGCCTCGGTCGCCGGATACCAGCCGTGCTTTACCGAGGCGGCGAGCCGCAGCAATCCTTCCCAGCCGCCCGCGATGGCACGGCGCGACACAGTCTCGGCGACGCATGGCCGCAGGATCTCTGGGACGTCGAGCCCGCGCGGCAAGTAGAGCTTTCGTTTCTTGAGCTTGGCCAGGCGCGGACACAAGTCGAACCCGACGAGCTTGGCGAGCGCCATCGCAAAATGCGTGAAGCCGTGGGTATCGACCGCCACGCGTTCGATCCGATCGACCTGCTGCTGCCGCAAGGCGCCTTCGATGGCCGGCCCCGCCTGCCGCCGGTTCAGGACGATCGGCTGATCATAAAGAATGCCCCACTGGTCGAGGACATGGGCGTAAGTGCCGACCGCGTAGGTGCGCCGCCGGGGATCGAGCCGCGCCGCCCACAGATAGCGCGTCGCTTCGAGGCTCATCATGTCGGCGGAGGCAAACAGGCCGCGCCCCCAGAGGCCGGCGACCCGGTGCCCGCGCATGAAGCGGAGCACCATGTCGTTGGCGGCACGCAATCGACCGTCTGCCTCGACCCTGAGAACCATCTGCCCCAAGCTGTCGGCCGCCAACGTCGGCACCATCCGCCCCAGTTCGGCGGCGGAGAGATCGGAGCCGAGGCCGATGAGACCCGCATAGAGCGTCACCAATTCGCGCTCCGAGCGTGCCGGGCGGCCAAGCAGGGTCCAGGAGAAGCGGGTCAGATGGTCGATTTCGATGATGACTTCGGGGAGCTGGGCATTGCCGACGACGAGCGCCAGTGCCTGCCGGGCGGGGTCGATCCGCGGATCCCGCGGCGCCGGTTTGCGTCGCGGCAGGCGTAGTTCGCCGTCCTCGACGGCGAGAGCGCCGGCCGCAACCGCCTCGGCGAGGGCCGCGAGCCCGGCCGTCAAGCCGGCCTCCAACTTGTGGAGATATGGTTCCGGCCGGGCAGGCAGATTGAGCGCCCGGATGAAGCGGGCGCGGGAGCGCTGCCACAAGGGGGCGGGGATCAGCTTGTCCTCGGCGGCCCGGTGCGAAAAGCTGTGATCGACGGTAATCGAGCCGTTGCGCAGCCCGCGCTTGAGCGCCATCACGGTCGCGGCGCGAAAGCAGCCGAGCGCCGCGACACGATCCGGCTGGTCGATGAGGCTTTGCCAGGAAGGACCGAAAGGTTGTCGTGTCGCCGCCGGCAGAATGGAGGCGGCGAGCGCATCGAGCGTTGCGAAGGCGGTATCGACGGCATGCCCGGCCGGCACCACCAATTCCGCGGCGCGCGCCGTCTTCAGCAATCGGGCCAGCTCCTGGGACTTGTGCCCGAGTTCCCGGCGAATGTCGGAGACGCGGGTTGACCGGCGTTCCGCTTCGAATGGCGTGATCAGCTCCCGCAACCGCGAGCGCAAATCGGCGGCGTCGAGCCCTTCCTCGTCGGCCAAGGCCGCGAGATCGCCGAGAAGCCGATGGAGACGGCGCAGCCGGCTTGCCTCGACCGCCGCCACGCGCTCGCGGGCGGCGCGCCACTGGGCTGCGATCCGGTGATCGAGAAGGGTGAGGCCCGCATCGGTGAGCTGCAGCAGTCGTAGGCGCAGGAAGCAGGCGATCTCGATCGTGCGATGCGGATCCTTGATGCGCGCCAGGGCGGTCGCTTTGCGCGACATCATCCGCCGCGCAAAATGCTTGAGACCCGCCAGCGGCAGATCGGCGAGCACCAGCCGGTCGGCCGCCAATTCCTTCAGGAAGCCGACCTTGGCGATCTGGGCGTCAAGGTTCGTCGGCCCCTTGCCCGGCGGTACCGCGCCGAGCCATTCGAGACGGCTCATCCCGTCATCCGCGATCGGCGCCAGGAGGCGCGGTAGCCAGGTCTCCCGGTCGGGCCCGGCAACCGCGACAATGGTTCGGAACAGGGCCTGCTCCTGGTGCCGCCGCGCGGCGGCGACGAGCCGGCGGATGTCGCGCTCGCGCAGCAGCAGGTAATCGTGATCGACCAGCCACGACCGCGAACGCGCCATCAACTCGGCATTGTCGAACATCGCGGCGGCTTCGCGCCGCAGATGGGCGACGAGGCCGCGTTCGGCATGCTCGCTCGGCTCCGTGCGGCCGAGCGCGGCGAGGGCGGCCGCCTGATGCTCGAACAATGTGCGGCGGCGCCGGTAGAGCGCCCGGATCGAGGCAATCCGCGGCGGGGCGCAGCCGAGCTGGCGGCCGAGATGTTCGAGCACTCCCGGCGGGATGATCTCGACCGAATTGAGCGTGCCGCCGGTCATCTTGAGGAAGCCGATCTGCAGGGCGAGCGCCAGCCGGTTCAGCACCCTCCGCCGGCGCCGGACGGCGGCAAACTCCTCCTCGCCGAGCGTGAAGAAATGCTCGGTTTCCATCGCCGACAAGGCGTCAGGGAAGCATCCCCGGCCGAGATGGCGATGCTCCCATCGGCTCACCCGCGAACCCGCCGCAAGCGGTCGGCTGCGTCGTCCGGCGCGGCGGCGCCGAGCGCGCGGTAGAGCGTTGCAGCATGTACCTTCAATATCCGCGCCGTCTCGCGCACCGCGGTGCCCTCGTCGATCAAGCGCCGCGCGACAACGAGCTGCTCGGCGGTCAGCTTTGGCGGGCGGCCGAAGCGCACGCCGCGGGCGCGCGCTGCGACGCGCCCGGCTCCGGTGCGCTGATGAATGAGCGCGCGTTCGAATTCGGCGATGCCGGCGAATACCGTCAGCACCATGCGGCCGGCCGGCGAGGTCGTATCGGCCCAGGGTTCCGACAGCGAGCGCAAGCCCGCCTCTGCGTCTTTGATCAGCTCGGCGATATCGAGCAGGTCGCGCGTTGAGCGCGCCAGCCGGTCGAGGCGGCAAACGACCACGACATCGCCGCTCCGCAGATGGTCGAGCAGCCGCGCCAATTCCGAACGGTTGCGGTTCGCCCCCGAGAGCTTCTCTTCGTAAATTCGCGCGCAGCCGGCATCGGTCAGTGCGGCACGCTGCAGGTGGAGGTTCTGATCGTCGGTCGAGACCCGCGCATATCCGATCAGCATCGCCGCCACCTGTCGCAAAAATCGTTGCACAACGATTGCTTTTCGCGACAGACTTCTGCAACAGCAAAACCTGAGCGTTCGCCATGCTGCCGCTGCTCTCGCAGAATCTACAAGTTTTGCGACCTTCTCCACGGGGAGGATGACCAGAGGGGCGGGCGCCTCGCCGCGAATCGGAGATCTGCATGCGTGCGCCGCGTGATCTCACTGGGCTGATCAAGTTCCTCACGCGCGACGACTGGAAATTCCGGCTCGAAGAGGTGATCGGCGAGCACTTCGGCCCGGCGATGCAGGCCTTCGATCTCGAATACGACGAGATTGGCGCCGCGCTCGGCGGCGGCTGGGACATGACGCTGTGGGGCGTGGCGTTCGAGGACTTCCTCGGCCGGGAGTTCGAGCCCGACGGCCGCAACTTTGTCGATGCGTATCTGCGCCGCCGCGGCTGGAACGAATCGGCTCCAGCCAAGACCTATATGCGCGGCTTGCGCAACTCGATCATGAGCCTCTACGAGACCAGCGCCATCGTGCCCGGCGAGTCCTTCCGCGCACGCGATCTGCTCCGCGGCGGCGAACCCGTTGTGGTCAGCGAGCGGACCGCGACGCGAACGCTCGCAGAATGGGATCGGATCGCTGCGCGCGTCGTCGCACACGGCCAGAAGCGAATACTGAGTGGCGGTCTGCTCGCCTTTCCATTCGAGGCCGCGGAGCGGCTGATGGCAGACCTGCGGCGGGCTGCCGGCCAATCGTCGCGCTCGGGCCGCTCTCCGTCGGCCAGTAAGAAAGCGATCTCGGACGATGCGCTCCGCGAGATGGCGCCGCTATTCACCTCGACCTGGCTGCTCGATGTGCTGCCAAAGGCGCTCGGGCTGTCACGCCCAACCATTCAGAACAGCGACGGGGACGAGGTCGTCTTCCATGAGGTGCGGTTCCCCTTGGCGTTCGAGGCGACACCGAAAGAGGTCGCCGACGGGCTCGCAGCGATCTCCAGCTTGCATCGCGAAAACGAGACATTCTGGAATTGGCTCGATGAACCCTCAACCCGGCCGCCGAAACGCAGCGACGATGCGGAAAAGGTCTTGGGCTGGAATGTGACGATGGAGGACGGTTCGACGGTGCTCGGCAACGTCGAGATCAAGGAGCGCTCGCTCATCGTCAGCGTCAATTCGGCGGCGCGAGCCGAGCGCGTCATCGCGATGCTGCGCCCCGTCCTCGGCGCGCTGGTGGCGGCACCACTGACACAGATTCAGACGATCGATCAGATGCTGGCGCAGCAACAGGACCGTCCTCGCCCCGCCTCTGACATCCCGCTCGAAATACAAACCAAACTCGTCCATGAGTTTCTCGACCGGCAATACCGCGCCTTGCTCGACCAGCCCGTCCCGGTGCTCGGCGATGTGACGCCGCGCAGCGCGGCACGGACCGCCGCCGGACGCGAGAAGCTGGCCGTCTGGCTGAAGCATCTGGAGAACCGCTCCCGGCAACAGCCCGATCCGGCCAACCCGGTCGCCACCTACGACTTCGCTTGGCTATGGCGGGAGCTGAAGGTCGAGAATCTGCGCCAATAACCCGCCGCCAAGTACCACAATCGACAAAAGCTGAGTTTGGCGGGACTTCAACAAGTTACAACCGAGGCCACCTGATAACATATTGATAATACATACTTTCCTTAGCGACACTTTTGGCACGCAGGTTACGACAAGGCCGGGCCGGAGGCTCTCTTTCCCCGTCCGGGTTCACCCGCTCCCGGCTCCTCTCTGCCTCTTGCCCGCCGCGCGGCGACGGCGCTCAACGAAAAGGGCCCGCCGCGAGGGCGAGCCCGGTTCAGAAAATTCCAAGGTGGATCGGCGTTAGGCGAGACCGGCGAGGCGAATGCGGCGCGCGAGTGCGTCGGGGTCGTGCAAGAGATCGAGCGAGGCGAAATTGTTGACGCCGCCGACGTAATCGCGCCGGCCCGCACACGAGCGGAACAGGATGCCGGTGTCATTGCCGGTCGCCGGCTGGCTCGCCTGCACGTAAAGCCGGTCGGCGTGCAAGGTGACCTCGCCGGAGACGGCGATGCCGCCGTGGTTCGAGCGCAGATCGAAGGAACACGGGCTCAGGCCGAGCGCACGTGCCGCTCGGAGACGCCGAAGCGAGTGGCGGCCACCTCGATCGTGATGCCCGCATCGATCAGCGCCGCCATGGCGGCGAATTCGTCGGCCGGGTGCATCGCCGCACGGATCGCGTTCTCGGCAAGCGAGGTCTCGACCGCGTCTTCGGGCTCCTCGATCTTGCACGGGATCCTGGCATCGGCGTCGATGGCGCCCTCGGCGGCGAGTTTCTGCAGGATCGCGAGGCGGCGGCCGCCGGCATCGACCTCGTACACGCTCCGGCCGTCGCCGGCCGGATGGACAATCAGGTTCTGCAGGATGCCCTTGGCGCGGATGCTGGCTTCGAGCTCGGCATCCTCGGCGGCGGTTGCCGGGGTCTTGCGGACATTGGCCGGGGACAGGACAAGCTGGCTGAGCGGAATGTTGCGGATTTGGCTGCGGACGGTCATGCGGGGCCTCCCTGACCGGCGGGCGCGAGCCGTCTCTCGCCCTGGAAAACCCGTCACAAGCCCCTTTCGGCCCTCTCCCTCTGAGAAGCGGCCGCGGGAACCGGAGAGGGAAGGGGAGAGGCGGGACCCGCCGCTAGGCCGCAAATGCCGGTGCGGCCGTTTCGGGCGCCGGATCGCGGAACGCCAGCAGGTAATTGGCCGCCTTGGAGGCGGCGCTCGCGGTGCGGATGATCGCTCGGTTGTCCTCGCGCAGCACTTCGAGCCAGGCGCCGAGATAGTCGGCATGGCGCACCGTCGGCACGATCGAGAGTGCGGCGCAAAGGAAGGCGCCGCACATCTCGGCGAGATATTCCTCGCGTGCGTAGGCGGGCGAGCCGAAGCCGCCGGAGAGATCGCGGCCGAGCCGGTGCGCCGCACCTCGAAATAGGCCGAGGGCGGCGGCACCTGAATGTCGACGATGCAAATGGCCGTCTCCTGAAGCGAGGCATCGAGCCCGGCGAAATACCGCATGACACCCTCGCTGATCCGCGCGACTGGTGCGGATATCCGCATCGGCGGCGACCGCGCCTTCTGACGGGATCATCGACACCGTCGACCGCCATGTCGGCGGGCTCTACACGCTCGAAATGGATTTTTGAGACAAGGGCAGTTTCGGTAGAAGGAACGCGCCATTCCGCAGACTCGGGCCGCGCCGCCCGTGATGGCGTACTCAAATGATTGCCGTCAATGTTCGTCCTTAAGGGCGATGTTCCGGCGTGACCATACGCATTTTTGACGCGCGCGCAGAGTTTCCTTTGAAATAGATTAAGAGAGTTGGTGCGATGAGGCTGACTTGGCTATGCCCGCGGTTCTGGAGCGGCTCGATCGGCAGCAGGTATTTACCGGCGTGGCGGTCGTCCACGATACCGCCGAGCACAGCCGGCGAGCCGATCGTGCAGCCCCGCGGATATGCCCACCTGAATCCGAGGTATCGGCAGCAAGACTTGCGTCCGCGCGGATCAAGCTCCTGTCGTGGGCGGGTGCGCTGCTGTTGTCTTCGCTCCTGTGGGCGATGATCCTCTGGGCCATGGTCTCCGGCACCCCTTAAACCGAGATTCCCCGGATTCCGGGTCGTTACGCGCGCCGCGTGCGCAGCAGGCGGTCAAACCAGCCAGTTGCCGTCGTCGGCCGCCGCAGCCTTCTCGATCTCCCGGTCATGCTGGCGCGGGCGGTGCCCGCAGCCGGGCGATCAGCGACAGGATTTCGGCGAACGTCTGCCGCGGCACCGCTACCTCGGCCATCTGAAAGATGACGTACCGGCCGTGGCTGACGACCTTCGCGCCGATCTTGATCAGGTTCTCGCGCAAGTAAAGAGGGCAAGGGCGCGATCGAGTCGACGCGCCTGTCGTGCCGCTCCTTCGCCGCCAACGCGGTTCGCCTCCAGCTTCATGCCCTGGCCTACAACCTTGGCAATTTCATGCGCACGCTGGCGATGCCGAAGACGGCGGAGCCGTGGCTGACCAGCTGATGTAATGCTCGCAGGTGCCGCGGTGGTTGTAGAAGGCAACGCTCGCCAGGGTAGCCGATCTTGTCCTGCAACACCCGGTTGGCCGGCAGACGGATCGCATAGCCCATTCCTTCGGCTTCGAGGAACTCGTAGACTTCCGGGTTGGCAAAGGCCGCGTCGCCGCGGAAATAAGAGGAGTGGCATGATGCCGAATGTGAAAGGCCTGCTGCCGGCGAAAGTGGCTGGCATCCTGGTTGCCCTTACGCTCGGCACGATCGCGATGGCTGGCGCTGCCGAGGCCGCGCCGATCACCTAATAACGTCAACCAGACGATCGGGGCCGGCGGCGTCGTCGGCACGATCCAGACCGACGGTACGATCGGCACGCTCGGCAACGGCAACTTCCTCGCCTGGGATCTGACCCTCAACGGCGTCGCCGCCTCCTACCATATCACCCAAGCCGACAGCGTCGTGCAGGTCGTGGGCAGCGACACGACAGCTACCGCCATCGACCTCTTTTTCGACTACAGCGGCGCCGACGACGGTTACCTGCTGTTCCAGCAGGGGCTGTTCTCCGGCATGCATTACTGGTGCAACGCCACCTCAGGCGGAACCTGCTTCCAGGGCGCCACCGTGGTGCCGGAATCCATCCTTGACCCTTCGGCCCAGAACGAGGCGCGGGCCGGCAATCAGGTCATCGCCACCGCGGCAGCCAGTGTTGCGGAGCCGGCATCGCTGGCGCTGCTCGCCGCGGCGATCGCCGGTATGGGCTTGGCCCGGCGTCGCCGCGGCATACGGTCTAGCCGCAACGCTGCTCAAAATTCTGTACCCTTGCTGACGTCGTAGCTGCTCAAGCTGGGCGTAGGTGCTGACGCGGGCATAGCCGAGACGGCAATTTTCGGGGCGAGTTCCGGATATATCTTGCGGCAACCGTAACCCATTGATCGGAAGGGGGCACGCGGATTTCCCGGAAGTCTCAAAAAGTCCACGTTTAAATGTATCTTGCTTGAGAATATTGTCGCCACCGAACAGTGTCGTTTGCTGCGCCACACCTTTGCGTCCCAATACAGACTGAATAGAGGCCGCGCCGGGCGGAGCGGCATAATTTGCCGCTGGAACCCCATCACTCTCGGCACCGGAAGACCGTCGACGGTCTTACGCAGCAGCGCCCGAGCAGACGCAAGCGACGGAATCTTCATATGCTTGGGCCATCCGCGCAGGAAACCTACTTGCAATTCGTCCAAAAGCAGTCCTATATATGTCAAAAAAGTGGCTAATTTGCACCTTGTCGAGGGAGGCGCACATGTTGACGACCCGGCGACAGCTCCTGAAATCGGGGGCGGCCGCCGTTGCTGCCCTGACGTTTCCTTTGGGTGCTCGCAAGGCATGTGCCTATGCTCAGAGCGCGACAAATATTCGAAAGTTCGTCACTAATTTACCTGGTATAGGCCCCGCAGGAGCCAACGAGATCGGCCAATATTTACCGCTGGCCACAAAGTCTACCACCTTTTTTGCAGGTCACAAGACTGATACCTACAGCCTCGGAGTTGCACAGTTCGGCGAAACGATGCATCCCGATCTTCCGGGGCCGACGCAGTTCTGGGGGTATTACGATCTGGCGACCGGTGACCAGAAATACCTAGGCGGCGTGATCGTAGCCGAGAGAGGCACACCGGTCTTGCTCAATGTCACCAATCAGCTGCCCAACAACACTCTTATTCCAGCCAATTCCACGGTCGACGCCTCGCCAACCGAAACGGTGGGGGATTTGCCGCTAAACCGGATTACGACGCACCTCCACGGCGGCTTTACCCCATGGTTCAGTGATGGCACGCCCTTTCAGTGGTTCGATCCCAACGGACTGACCGGCGCGAGCTTCATGAACGTGCCGAGGACACATCCGCAGAAGGGCACGGCAAGCTACTGGTACCCGATGGACCAAAGCGCCCGACTATTGTGGTACCACGATCACGCGATGGGGCTAACACGAACCAACGCCTACGCTGGCATCGCCTCTGCATTGCTGATTACCGATCATTTTGAGACGAAGCTGGTGGATTACGGTCTCCTCCCCGATCTCATCGGGATTCCGCTGATCATACAGGAAAAGACCTTCGTTCCGGACGACATCCTTGCGCAAGATCCGACATGGCAGTGGGGTAAGCCCGGCGACCTCTGGTACCCGCACCTCTATGAACCGGATCGCTGGGATTACAATCCAACCAATACGAGCCCGCCGCTCCCCGACCCGTCCGTGGTGCCCGAGGCTTTCTTTGACACGATCCTCGTCAATGGCGGGGTTTACCCGGTTGTTGCCGTGCCTCCCCGGCGGGTTCGGTTTCGAATTCTGAATGCCTCTCAGGCCCGCTTTTTTCACCTGAACCTGTATCGGGAAAGTTCGACGCCCGGCGAAGCGGACATCGCGAAACCCGGGCCGGTCATCTATCAAGTCGGTACCGAGGGCGGCTTCCTACCAGCAGTTGCTGTCCACGATAACACCACCCCGCTCCCGAAGACCGATCCAGACACTGCTGTTCAAGGCGGGCCGTTCAATTTGCTACTCGCGCCGGCGGAACGCGCCGATGTCATCATCGACTTTAATGGTGCTTCGCCTGGCCAGAGTTTCATCCTTTACAACGACGCGCCGGCACCGTTTCCCGCGGGTGATTCGCTGAATGATTTTTTCACTGGCGCGCCAGCCTCTCCAGGCTATGGGCCGAACACCCGGACGTTGATGAAAATCGTCGTCGCAGCGGGACCCGGGGACAAGATCAAGACCTCAACTTGGCTCCGATCACTGAACCCGTTGCTGAGAGTCAACTTTCTGACCGGAAATCAGCCGAGGCTGCTGTATCACAGCCATCATGACCCGTCGGCATCGGGTCTGGTCCCCTATTCGGGGCCGGTGCACCGCCAGCTGACATTGAACGAGGACTTCGACGATTACGGCCGGCTAATACAAACGATAGGAACCTTCACCAGCCTCAGCACCAATAATGAGGGGTTCAGAACCTGGGGGCTGCCGTATATGGCGGCGGTCACCGAGGACCCGAAAGCCGATGCGGTCGAAGTCTGGCAAATCTTCAACCTGACCGGAGACACTCACCCGATCCATTTTCACCTAGTCAACGTCCAACTCATCCAACGCCAGCTGTTCATCGGCGATCCCGTCAGCGGCATAACGTTGATCGGCAGCCCGACGCCACCCGATGATAACGAGCTGGGCTGGAAAGAAACCGTCAGGATGAACCCGGGTGAGGTAACGACGGTAATCATGCAATTCAGCTTACCGGAGTTGCCGGCGTCCATGGGAAACCCGCTGAGCCCGCGCACCGGCGGGCACGAATATGTCTGGCACTGCCACATCCTCGAGCACGAAGAGCACGATATGATGCGGCCGCTCGTCGTGAAGCCGAAGCACCACGGTTTCGTTTGAGCTCCGTTCTCAAACGCCCGGGGTATTCGCGGTTCTTGCAGCGGGGATGTAGCGATAGAGCGTCGCCGGCGAGACGCCGAGGCGGCGCGCGATTTGGGTGACGCCGATGTCGGGATTCGCCAGCAACGCCTTGGCCCAACTTCCGCAGTTTTGAGTAAAGCGGTTGCTGAGATCGGCAGAATTGCTGGAGGTGCGCCGGGTGACGCCAAATTGTGGTGCTAAATCGACCAGAATATTGCAATAGGAAGCAAGGATTATGCTTGCAAGGATGCAGAAAATCGTGGTGCTGGTGCCGAAGCAGGGTGCCGCGCCATGTTTGTCCGCGTCAAGAAGATTGGAGCCTACGAGTATCTGTACCTGGTCGAGAACGCGCGCGAGGGCGGCCGCCACGTGCAGCGCGTCATCAAGGCCCTCGGCCGGCGCGAGGAGGTCGAGGCCTCGGGGTTGATCGATGGACTGATTGCCTCGGCGGCGCGCCATTCACGCCGCTCGATCGTGTTGTCGAGCTTCTATCGCGGGGAATTGCCGGAGCTGCATCGTCTCAGCATCGGACCCGATCTGGTGTTCGGCCGGCTATGGGCGGAAACGGGCTGCCGTGACGTGCTCAGGAGCCTGGTCGCCGACCGGCGCTTTTCCTTCGACGTCGAGCGCGCGGTCTATCTCACCGTGCTGCACCGGCTGATGATCTCGGGCTCCGACCGTCATGCCAGCGACTGGTGCAGCCGGGTGCGGGTGCCCGGTGCCGAGGGGCTCGATCTCGACCATGCCTACAAGGCGATGGCCTGGCTCGGCGCGGTTGACGAGGCGGGCCGCAGCACCGCCGAGGCGGTCGAGGAAGCGCTCTACCGTCATCGCCAACCGCTGTTCGGCGCCGTCTCGATTGCTTTTCTCGACACGACCTCATTGTGGTTCGAAGGCGCCGGCGGTGAGAGCCTGGGCCAGTACGGCCACTCCAAGGACTACCGCGGCCATCTGAAGCAGGTCGTGCTCGGTATCGTGCTTGATGATACCGACCGCCCGATCGCCTCCTTCCTGATGCCTGGCAATACTGCCGACGTGACGGTGCTATTGCCAGTGGTCAGGCGGCTGCGCGAGCGCTTCGGGATTGCTGAGGCCTGCATCGTCGCCGATCGCGGCATGATCAGCGCCGACACCATCGCCGCCCTCGAAGCCGAGAAGGTCGAGTACATCCTCGGCGTGCGCGAGCGCACCAGCCGCGAGGTCCGCAACGAAATCGTCGCGGATGACGGCCTCGCCGTGCCACTCGTCATCCCCCGCCAGAAGGGCGAAACCGAACTGGCGATCCGCGAGACGACGATAGCCGAGCGGCGCTATGTCATCTGCCGCAACGAGGAGGAAGCCAAGAAGGATGCCGCGGCGCGTGCCGAGCTCGTGGCCGGCCTCGAGCGCAAGCTCGCCCAGGGCGACAAGGCGCTCGTCGCCAACAAGGGCTTTCGCCGCTTCCTGAAGATGCCCGAGGGCGGCGGCTTTGTCATCGATCGCGCCAAGATCGCCGCCGATGCCCGCTTTGATGGCCTCTTCGTGTTGCGCACCAACACAGGATCGCTTCTCTGCAGGTCGTCTGCGCTCCCGCAATCTGCTGGCCGTCGAGGACGCTTTCAAAACCGCTAAGGCCTACTCGCGTATCCCTCCGCAGGCGGCCGCCTTTTCGGGAATGGCGGAATGATGGAGGGTCGGGGCTTTGATTTCGGGTGGTGATAGGAAGTGTCCACAAGTTCGATTATGGGCACAAATTTGCGGGAGCGGCGCCGGCATCGGTTATGGCCGGAGGAGCTGAAGCGGGAGATTGTAGCGGCCTCGCTGGAGCCGGGTTCATCAGTATCGGTGGTGGCGCGGCGCTACGACGTGAATGCGAATCAGGTTTTTGCGTGGCGCAAGCGCTATCGCGAACCGGTAGGCAGAAGCGGCTTCTCTGCAACTGGTGCCGGTGACCGTGACGCCGGATCGGCAGTGTGAGCCCTCATCGGCGTCGACGAGCGGGTTGATCGAAATTGAGTTGGCCGGCGGCCGCCGGGTTCGGGTCGGCAATGGGGTCAAGGCCTCGGCGCTGCGGTTGGTCTTGGACGTACTGGAGCGGCGATGATCCCGGTGCCTTCGGGCGTTCGGGTGTGGCTGGCGGTCGGCCGCACGGATATGCGCAAGGGCATGACCGGCTTGGCCTTGCAGGTGCAAGAGGTTCTCGGCCGGGACCCACATGCCGGCGATCTCTATGTTTTTAGAGGGGCCAGGGGCGGGCTGATCAAGATTATCTGGCATGACGGGATCGGCATGTCGCTCTACGCGAAGCGGCTGGAACATGGCCGATTCGTCTGGCCGTCACCGGCCGACGGGACGCTCGCCATCTCGGCGGCGCAGCTGGCCTATATGCTGGACGGCATCGACTGGCGAAATCCGCGGCATACCTGGCGTCCGGCCAGTGCCGGGTAAGGTCCGATTTTTGTAGCAGGCAGCGGGTCGGGTTCGTGATTCACTGCTGGCGATGGACGCCGATCCTGCCGCGCTGCCGGACGACATCAAGGCGCTGAAAGCGGCGCTGGCGATCGAGCGGGCGCGGCTGCGCGAAGTGCTCGCCGAACGCGACGCTCGGGCCGCCGAGCTGGCGGTGGCGCGGGCCAAGGCCTCCGAAGACCTGGCGCTGATTGCCCATCAGAAGTTGCGGATCGCCCGGCTCGAGCGTCAGCTCTACGGCCCTCGCGCGGAGCGCTCGGAGCGGCTGATCGATCAGCTGGCGCTGCAGTTCGAGGAATTTGCCGCGGGCGCCAGCGAGGATGAACTCGCCGCCGAAATCGCCGTGGCGAAGACCACCAATGTCGCGGGCTTCACCCGTAAACGCGCTGAACGCAACACCTTCCCCGACCACCTGCCGCGCGAGCGCGTGGTGATCGCTCCGCCGACAGTGTGCGAGTGCTGCGGCGGCACGCGGCTGCGCAAGCTGGGCGAGGATGTGACCCGGACGCTGGAGGTGATCCCGCGGCAATGGAAGGTGATTGAAACGGTACGGGAAAAGTTCACCTGCCGGGATTGCGAGAAGATCAGTCAGCCGCCGGCCCCGTTTCATGTGATCGCCCGGGGCTGGACCGGCCCGAGCCTGTTGGCAATGATCCTGTTCGAGAAGTTCGGTCAGCATCAGCCGTTGAACCGGCAGGCCGAGCGCTATGCACGCGAAGGCGTGCCGATCAGCCTGTCGACGATGGCCGACGCCGTCGGATCGGGCTGCGCTGCGCTCGATCCGGTGCTCCGGCGGGTCGAGGCCCATGTCCTGGCGGCCGAGCGGCTGCACGGCGACGACACGACCGTCCCGGTGCTGGCCAAAGGCAAGACCGACACGGGCCGGTGTTGGGTTTATGTGCGCGACGATCGGCCGTTCGGCGGCCACGGCCCGCCGGCGGCGATGTTCTATTACTCCCGTGATCGCAAGGGCGAGCACCCGCAGCGCCATCTGGCCGAATATGCCGGACTGTTCCAGGCCGATGCCTTTGATGGCTATCGCGCGCTCTACCTGCCCGAGCGAGGTGCTGGTCAGATCCTGGAAGTGGGGTGCTGGGCGCACGCCAGGCGCCCGTTCTTCGCCATGGCCGACATTGCGGAGAACGCCCGCCGGCGTGCCGCGGGCAAAACCGGGAGCGTGCTCTCGCCGATCGCAATCGAAGTTGTACGCCGCATCGACGCCCTGTTTGAGGTCGAGCGGTCGATCGACGGCAAGAGCGCCGGAGAGCGCCGGACGGCCCGCCAGGAGCGGAGCAAGCCGCTGGTCGAGGAGCTGCAGGTTTATATGCGCGAGCAGCGCGCTAAACTCTCCCGCAGCCACGATCTCGCCAAGGCCATCGATTACATCCTAAAGCGTTGGGCCGCCTTCACTCGGTTCCTCGATGACGGCCGCGCCTGCCTATCGAACAATGCGGCGGAGCGAGCGCTTCGCGGTATAGCCCTCGGCAGAAAATCTTGGCTATTCGCCGGTTCCGATCGCGGCGGCCAGCGTGCTGCCGCGATGTACAGCCTGATCGTCACCGCCCGGATGAACGGCGTCGATCCGCAGGCCTGGCTCGCCGAGACGCTGGCCAGGATCGCCATGCATCCGGCGCACCGGCTCGACGAATTGCTGCCGTGGAACTGGACGCCGGGACGATTACCGCCGCGGCGGCCTGAGCGTGACCCGGTCAACAAGGTCCACCATGTCCACACCATCGCTCGCGTCGCCGCGATGCTCGGCGAGGACCAGGATTGGCTGTGCGACGTCGCCATCGAAATGGACCAGGAAGACGGCCTGATCTGGGTCTACGGTCCGGATGACGAGGGTGTCATGGCGTTTACCGACTTCGGTATCGAAACCCTCACCGGCCTCATCGAGATCTACAAGGCCGATCCCGACCTCCTCAGCCGCTCAACCGCCCCAAAGTGAAGACCCTGCGGCCTACGCCGTATGCTTACCTACTCGCCACCCGCCCCATCTTTCACAAGACCGACGCCGGCATTCGCGGCCACGTCTTCTGCACCTTTCTCGCGCTCGTCCTGCGCAAGGAGCTCTTCGACCGTCTCGCAGCTGGCCGCAGCCGGCTCGAATGGCAGCGCATCGTCGACGATCTCGCCGATCTCAGCGAGATCGAGGTCAACAGGACGGCCGCCGGGCGCGGCTGCGCACCGCCCCCGGCCCGACCATCGACCCGATTTGCCGCGCTATCGGCATCACCCTGCCGTCGGTCTTCCAGGAGATGCCGCCCGCCCCATAAACCACCCTAAAACTGTGGTGCCTAAAACCAAAAATGGCCCCCAAGCCATTGACCATAAACACCGTGCAAATCGAAACCGCGGAAGTTGGGCTTGGCGGCCTCAATGTCATCTTCGGTGAGTTTCGGCGGACGGCCTCCGGTGCGCCAAGCCGCCGCGCGGCGGCAAGACCCGCTTGGGTGCGCTCCCGGATCAGGCTGCGCTCGAATTCCGCCAGCGCACCAAACATGTGAAAACCAGCCGGCCTTGCGCGGTCGTTGTGTCGAGGGCTTCGGTCAGGCTGCGAAAACCGATTCCCGTCAGCCGCAGCGTCTTCGATGGTTTCGATCAACTGCTTCATCGAGCGCGCCAGCGGTCGAGCTTCCACACGATCAGCGTGTCGCCGCTGCGCGCAATTCGAGCGCGTCATGCAAAGCCGGGCGATCTGTCACCGCACCTGACACTTGCTCGGTGAAATTTTTTCGCATCCTGCCTCGGTCAGCGCGTCTCGTTGCAAGGCAAGGTCTGATCGACGGTCAAAACCCAAGCATAGCCGATCAGCATCGGTTTCGACGGTCGTGATCTCGCAACGGCATGGCGATAATCGTGTCAGGCGACCTTCCTTCGCAACGGGCCGAAGTCGTTGCGTTTGAGGCGCCGTGCGGGCCGTCTTTGTCCGTTTAATCGTCATAACCCTCTCGAAACTCAACCGCACTCTTGCTTTTTGCGAGGGCGAAATCAAGAATGAGTTTTAAGAGAGGTTTAACCCGCTTGTGCCCCTAACTTTTCCGTTTGGGTGAAATTCCGGCGGCCCGTGTATTGGCTGGCAGTCGGCCACATAAAAATTACCCGGTCGTCGGGGTCTGACAGGTCGATTACCTACGGGTTATGCCTTGCAATGCGTTTTGATGGCGGCCCGTGGGACTTCGCTGGAATACCCAAGAGCCGCAGCCGCAACATTGAGCCCGTTATACTGCTGGACGAGTGCCGATACGCTCTGGCCGTGACAGTTGCTATACCCCCGGCGTCCCGGCAAAGTTGGGGCGCTGGCTGCAGTAGCCCGGATGAACACGCCGAACGCTGCGGGAAAGCTGCCGACGGTGATCGCCGGGCCGGTCACCGCATTGGTCGCCGTGTCGATCACCGACACATTGTTGGA